>NZ_NKEZ01000011.1:0-930586 GCF_002223345.1 Burkholderia sp. AU16741 | reverse complement strand
CCGTCGACCCGTGCGCGCACTTGCGCGACGAGGAATGCACTGGTGCGGCCCGGCAGGTCGGTGAAGACCGGTACGGCTTGCGGCTGGACGGTGACGACGCCGACTTCCGGCGTTTGCGGCGGCGGTGCCGATTCTTTTTTTCCGCACGCGGCCAGGAAAACGGCAGCCGTTGCGACAGTGATTAAGCGGTATGGAACCCGTTCGACGCGCATGGAGCGACCTCTCACAATTAGACGACCTTCAATGGGAATCACCAGATCTCCTCATGGTCCTGACGCGCGGCGAACCTGCAGCTTCCAGTTCGCCGCGGATGCGGACACGTGTTGCGGATGTGCGTTGCACCCTGCGGAGCGTTCGTTCGCCGAACTGCTTCCGAAAAAAGAATGGCGAGCCCGCAGCCCTGGCGGGCGCGCGTTGCCGCGGGTTCGGCCAGACCGCTAGCGCGCGGGCCGGAATGCGGCGCCGACGAATTCGATGAACGCACGCGCGGCGGCCGGCAGACGTGCGGCACGTGCATGCGCGAGCTTCAGCGTGACGGGCGCGAGCGGATGGAGCGGGGCCACGCGCACCAGCGTGCCGGCCGCCAGATCGGCATCGACGAGATACGCGGGCAGCACCGCCGCACCCATGCCGGCCACGGCCAGCCGCCGCGCCATCTCGAGATGGCCGACGCCCGTATTGCCGGCCGCCACGCCGGATCGGATCCCGGCCGCGGGGTCATCGTCGGCCGCAGGCAACTCCAGCCGCACGGTCGCGATGTCCGGCCAGTCGCCGGACGCAGCCGCGCCGCCGTGCGCGGCGACGTAAGCCGGCGCCGCGACGCGCACGGATTCGTACGCGGCCAGCGTATGCAACGCGTGCGCGCCGGACACCGGCATGCCGTCGGTCAGGAACGCGACGTCGATGTCCTCGCTAGTCAGGTCGACGTGGGCATCGGTCAGCGTCACGGTCGGCCGCACGTCTGGAAACCGGTGCACGAAACGATCGAGCAGCGCGCTCAGTTGGCTGAGCCCGAACGCGACCGGCGCGGCCACGCGCAATACGCCTTCCGGCTTGCTGCCCATCGCGACGAAACGGCCGTCGATCTCGTCGATCGCACCGAGAATCCGCTCGACGCGCGCGAGATACAGCTCGCCGATTTCCGTCAGCGACTGGTGGCTCGTGCTGCGTTGAAGCAGGCGCGCACCGAGGCGCGTTTCGAGCGCATCGACCAGCCGGCTCGCCATCGCCGTCGACACGCGCAACCGCGTCGCCGCCCGGCGAAACCCGCCTTCCCTTGCCACCGTCACGAATGCCCGAATCGATTGAAGTTGGTCCATTTGTCCGGATTTCCCTGCGCGGACGACTGCCCGTCTACCTGCACCCGACGCCGCGTCACAGCCGGCCCGCATCGGCCTGGCCAATGCGGCGGCCCCGACACCGGCTCAGCCGGGTCGGTCGGGACGTTCGCAACGCACAAGCGCGGCTTGCAACGGACGCAAACCGGCCTCGGTAAGCCCGATGCACGATCGTTCAATAGCAGTCCTGAGTCTTTCCCGGCGATTCGCGGCGGCAACGCATGCGGCAAGGCCGGCGGCGGCCGCGCGTCACGCGGGCGGGGTTGCCCGCATCATCCGGGCACGCCGAATCGCATTTCCTTCAGCAGGTGCAATGGTAGGGAAACCGCCGGCAAATGGCTTGCCCGATCCTGCGATTGTTTTGCCTTAATTTCCGAATTTGTGCGCCGCACACCATGCGACGACAGGCGACGCGGCCGCCGACCATGCAGGTCCGGATGATCGGGCTAATTTCGGACAGGTTTAGGCAATCCCGCGCACGCAACTGGCCGTACGATGTGACCGCCGTGCCTGCGCGCCGGCAGCGAACCGCAGCGCGCGCATTGCATCGCCCACTCCGCCAACCGCTCACGCAACATGGAAATCGACGCCCGAACGCCGCCGCAACCGCGCCACCCACCGGATCACGATGCTCGATCGGCGGCCCGATCGCCGGCTGCCCGGCTCGCGGCGCTGATCGCTGCGTACGCGCCGCACGACGGCATGTTCGACCTTCCGCTGCGCGGCATGCGCGTCGCGCGCGCGTCCGCGCCGCCGCCGCAGTGGAGCCACGGCGTGCACCACGCGTGCCTGAGCATCGTCGGGCAAGGCGCGAAGTCGATGCGGGTGGGCGAGGATACCTACACGATCGACGAATCGCGGATGCTGGTCGCCACGGCCGACCTTCCCGTGACCGGACGCGTGACGCGAGCGAACCCGGCCGAGCCGTTTCTTTACGCGCAGCTCGAACTCGATCCGCACCGCATCGCGGCGCTCACGCCCGTCGTCTTTCCGCGCGGGCTGCCGAAAGCCGTCGACTCCCGCGCACTCGACACGCTCGATACGACGCCCGAAATCGTCGACGCCGTCGCGCGGCTGATGCAACTGATCGCACGACCGGACGACCTCGACCTGCTCGCACCGCTGATCGTCGACGAAATCCTCATCCGGCTGCTGCGCGGCCCGTCGGGTGCGCGCGTCGCGCAGATCGGCGACGCCGATTCGACGACCCAGCGCATCTCGCGCGCCGTCGCCTGGATTCGCGACCACTATCTCGATCCGATGGCGGTCGACGCGCTCGCGCGCCAGGTGGAGATGAGCCCGTCGACCTTCCACCATCACTTCCGTGCGGTCACGTCGATGAGTCCGTTGCAATGCCAGAAGGTGCTGCGGCTCCAGGAGGCGCGCCGCCTGATGTGCCTGTCGGCGATGGATGCGCGGCAGGCGTGCCGCAGTGTCGGCTATGTAAGCGCGTCGCAATTCAGCCGCGAATATGCACGGCTGTTCGGCGATGCGCCGGGCCGCGACGTCGCGAGGCTGCGCGGCGAAGCGGTGCCGCTGTCGCGCGTCGCACCATGAACGGGTATCGCATGAAAACGCTTTCGTAAGGACGTGCCGGTGGCCGGGCATCGCTGTCCGGACCGCTCCGCGCCCATGCATTCGTCGCCTGCCTTCAACGCAGTACTGCGAATTATTTAAATTGAACCGAAAGACAGGGCTCGGCACTCACGCATCGATCATGCGTGAATCAGGAATGACGGGACACGCAGCAAGCGTTCAACGCAGCCTCGTCGGCGGCCAGCATCTCCGGCACGCATTCCCGCAGGAAATCGACGAACGTGCGGATCTTCGCATCGAGATACTGACGCGACGCATATAACGTATAGGCCGTCAGCTTCTGCAACCGGTAATCGGGCAGCACGCGCACCAGCGCGCCGCTCGCGAGCGCGGGCAGCGCAGCCGACATCGGCAGCGAGCCGATCCCGAGCCCCGCGCGCAGCGCGGTGCCGAGTGCATCGGCGATATTCACCTGGAAATCCGGCGTCGGCAATTCGACCGTTTCGCGGCCGTTCGGGCCGTCGAGATGCCAGCGGTCGCGCGGAAACAGCGGCGTGACGAGCCGCAGGCACGCATGCCCGGCGAGATCGCTCACCGCGCGTGGCGTGCCGCGCGCCTTCAGATAGTCCGGCGACGCGCACAGCACGCTGCCCACGTCGCCGAGCCGCTGCGACACCAGCCCGGAATCGGGCAGCTCCGTCGTGCTCAACTGCAGCGACACGTCGTAGCCTTCGTCGATGATGTCGGGCACGTGCTGCGACAGCGTCAGCTCGACCGCGACCGACGGATAGCGTTCGCGGTAACGCACGACCGCGGGCATCACGTAGGACTGGCCGAAACTCGTCGTCGCGTGAACGTGCAGCCGTCCGGACGGTTTCGCCTGTGCATCGGCCGCCTCGGCTTCCGCTTCGTCGATATAGCCGAGGATGCGCTGGCAGCGGTCGAGATACCGTTGCCCGGCATCGGTCAGCGCGATGCGGCGCGTGCTGCGGTTGAGCAGGCGCGTGCGCAGATGCGTTTCGAGTTGCGAGACCGAACGCGACGCATAGGCCGTCGTGATGTCCAGACGCTGGGCCGCGCTCGTGAAGCTGCCCTCTTCCGCGACCCGGACGAAAATGCGCATCATCTGTAACGTGTCCATCGACCTGCCCCCGGGGATTGTCACGTCGCGCCGCCGTGCGGCCGGGGCGCCGGCAGCACCGGCACACGCCGGTCTGGCGCGAATTGTGCGGAACAGTACAGCAGCGTTGCAGGCGTGTCCAGTTCGCCGTATACGGCACGATCCGTGCTGCCGAATCGTGCCGCGGAGCCGCTCGCCGCGCCGCATCCGGGCCGGGCGGGCCTGCGTATCGAAGGTGCCGACGGGCCAACCGCGGCAGTCGGCAAAACTACCCGCCGACCATGATCCCGCTTTCGATCGACGCGCTGCGCATCTCGCGCATTACGCGGCGGCCGCCACGTCGAACGGATTGCGCAACACGATCGTGTCGTCGCGCTCCGCGCCGGTCGTGATCATCGAAACCGGCGCGCCCGCCACGGCTTCGATACGCGCGATGAAGTCCTGCGCGGCCCGCGGTAGCGCCGCGCGCTCGCGCACGCCCTTCACCGAGCCTTGCCAGCCTTCGAACCGTTCGTAAACCGGCTTCGCGCGCGACTGCGCATCGAGGCTCGCGGGCAAATGATCGACGCGCGCGCCGTCGAATTCGTAACCGACGCACAGCCCGATCGACTCGAAACCATCGAACACGTCGAGCTTGGTAAGCGCCAGCGAATCGATGCCCGAGATTCTGACCGCCTGACGCAGTTGCGCGGCATCGAGCCATCCGCAGCGTCGCGGCCGCCCCGTGTTGACGCCGAACTCCTGTCCGCGCGCACGCAGCATTTCGCCGGTCGCGTCGATCAGCTCGGTGAGGAACGGTCCGCCGCCGACCCGCGTCGCATACGCCTTCGTCACACCCAGCACGTGGCCGAGCTTCGTTGCACCGAGCCCGGTGCCGGCCGCCGCGGCCGATGCCACGGTGCCCGACGACGTGACGAACGGATAGGTGCCCCAGTCGATGTCCAGCATCACGGCCTGAGAGCCCTCGAACACAATACGTTCGCCGCGATCGGTCGCGTCGTTGAGATCGGCCCAGACCGGACGCAGGAACGGCAGGATCTTCGGTGCAAGCGCGACGAGTGTCGCCAGCATCGCGTCGCGATCGTATTCGTCGAGCCCGAGGCCTCGGAACCACGCGTTGTGATGGTCGACGAGCACGTCGAGTTTGGCCGCGAGCCCGCCCGGCTCCGCGAGATCGCCGACACGCAGCCCGCGACGCCCGACCTTGTCCTCGTAGGCCGGCCCGATCCCGCGCAGCGTGGTGCCGATGGGTTCGCGACGCAAACGCTCCTGCGCCTCATCGATCGCACGGTGAATCGGCAGCACCAGCGTCGCGTTCTCGGCGATCGACAGGTTCTCCGGCGTTACCGACAGCCCGAGCGCGGCCATCCGCCCGATTTCCGCGAGCAGCGCTTCGGGATCGAGCGCCACGCCGTTGCCGATCACGCCGCGCTTGCCGCGCACGATGCCGCTCGGCAGCAGAGCCAGCTTGTACGTGTGGCCGCCGACGACCAGCGTGTGGCCCGCGTTGTGACCGCCGTTGTAGCGTGCGACGAGATCGGCCTGCGCCGCCAGCCAGTCCACGACGCGCCCCTTGCCTTCGTCGCCCCATTGGGCGCCCACGACCACCACGTTCGACATGCTCCGTACTCCATGTGAGAAATTCAGACACTCGTTCGGCCCGGTTGGCCGTTTGTGTGCCATATTGGCGGAGCATGATCATCCGATCAAACGATTAAACCTGAACCGTCGTGTGAGTAAATGTCACGCGAAACGATGCAATGGCCCGACGACTCCCTCCGTTGAATTCGCTGCGCGCGTTCGAAGCCGCCGCGCGGCTCGGCAGCTTCACGCTGGCCGCCGACGAGCTGTGCGTGACGCACGGCGCGATCAGCCGGCACGTGCAGCAACTGGAAGCGTGGCTCGGGCGGCCGCTGTTCGAGCGCCACAACCGGCGCGTCGAACTGACCGCCGCGGGCCGCGCCTACCTCGCCGAGGTCGGTGCTTCGTTCGACCGGATCGCGCTTGCCACCGCGCAGCATTTCGGCCACGCGCAGCAGCGCGTGCTGCGCGTCAGCGCGCCCGCGACGTTTTCGTTGCGCTGGCTCGTCCCGAAACTGTCGTCGTTCCAGGTCGCGCATCCGGCCATCGAGGTGCGGCTGTCGACGTCGAACGAGCCGATCGATAAGCTGCGCGACAAGGTCGACCTGATCGTTCGCGGCGGCCCACAGGCCATCGACGGGTACGTCGCGGAGGAATTCCTGTCCGAAGTCCGGCTGCCGGTGTGTGCGCCGAAGTTGCTGGAGGGCCGGTCACTCGACACGCCTGCCGATCTCGCCGGCTTCACGCTGTTGCACGCGGCAACCTATCCGGGCATGTGGCCGGAGTGGCTGGCGGCGGCCGGGCAGCCGAATCTCGTACCGCGGCATTCGCTCACGCTCGAGCATTTCTACCTGACGCTGCAAGGCGCGCTTGACGGGCTCGGCGTCGCGATGGGGCCGATCGCGCTCGTGGCCGACGACATCGCGGAAGGCCGCCTCGTGCAGCCGTTCAGCGAACCGGCACTGCCGCCGTGGCGCTACTTTACGTATGTGGCGTCCGCGCGCGCGGACGACGATGCCGTACGCGCGTTCAAGAACTGGCTGAAGGCAACGGGCAGCGCGACGGCGTCGGGCGGGCGGCGCTGACTGTCCCTGCCTGGGTGTCGTACATCTTCACGACACGAAGGATTCCAAATCGAATTGGAAAAACGTGGGGAATGAGTTTGCCTTCGTGCATCGCGCGACCGCGACGCATGCGGCAAGCCGCGGATCGAACCGTGGCTTGCCGCCGGACGACGCTTACTGGCTTGCAGCGCCGGCCTTCTTCTCCGCGTTCTGCAGATTTTGCGGATAGTTCGGATCATTGGCCGCCGGCTTGTAACCGGCGTCTTCGAGTTTCTTCAACTCGGCGGTGTTCTTCGCACGCGCAGCCTTGTGTTCGGCTTTGCGTTTGGCCCTGGCTGCCTTACGCGCTTCGCTCTTCGCGGCCTTGGCGTCCTGTGCGGCCGGCGCGCTAGCGGTTTCCTGCGCAAACGCCGGCGCCGCCGAGCCAAACAGGAAAGCGGCTGCGGTAGCAGCCAGCGTGAGTTTTCTGATCTGGATTCGCATCGCTGAACTCTCTTTTTTGATGACTATCACGGTTTGAAAAACCATCGAGATACCGCCCCTGCCCTGACTGGTCGTCATGTCGCAGTCAGGACCTGAGCATCATAACCGTGTCGCAAAAATTATGGCGTCAACGTGCTGACGGAATTGGGGATACACGTATGGGAGACGACGCGGTCGGTGCGCTCGATGACGGCAACCGCGGTACTCGATGCGGTGCGACGCGCCGATGGGCGTTTCACTGGTGGTGATATCGATACGCTCATGCGCGACGTGAGGATCGTCGTGCTTTCACGATCACCGCAGCAGCAGTCGATCAGTGCGCAACGTTATCGGTCGATGCCGCTCGGGCGACGGTTTCTCCCATAAACGACCACGATTCGTTTCTCGACGGTCGTCGTGGCGTGCGGTGATCCATTCGGTACCGCTTGCCGCACTGTGGTGCGGAAGGTTGCCTCTGTGTGGAGACAAAGCGGGTTGTCGACCCGCAGGTCTGACGAAAAAGGCGGGGCTGCGCGAGCGGTGAAGACATCGGCCCGAGTGGCTGCACGAATGCGCTGAAACCGCTCATGAGCGTGCAGCGCTCGTCGGTGGATATGTCCATCGCCAGGAGGCCTGTCCGTCTGTGCAACCGGCTTGCCGACCCTCAGGCGTCACACTGGGATGCCGGTCGTTTCTTGTTTGCGATGGTTCCTTATGTGGACGAGGGTTGAGATCCACACAGCTTGCTTATACCTGTGCCCCGGCCCGGTCGGTGAGCTTTTACGGGAATCCGGTCCTTCGGAAGGTGAGCATGTTCGGGAGCATCGAGGAATTCGATTGCGGTGAGTTTCGGCACGCACGACATCTTCACGTTGGCTCGCAACGATGCCCACGGACCGAGCAGGACTTCGCTGGTGGTGTTCCAAAGGTAGAAAAACGGACGGGATGCGGGATGGAAAACAGCCGGGATCGGATTCCTTCGGGCACAGTCCACAGGCTAAATTTGGCGAGCGGCATCACAGGCAATCGACAAAACTTTGTCCGGAGACGAGGCCGCGCGAGTACAAAAAACCATTCGCGGGCAGTCCAGGATGATTTCGAACTGCTGTGGAGGATGCCACTGGATTCGCCCGGCTCGTCAGTCACAGGTTCAGAGGGTGTCACGAGGCGCGGTTTGGAGTCCCATAAACGGGAACCTCTCCGGCGAATCTGGGAATTTCCTCCCATAAGTTTCTACGTTTCACCATTTGTGAGTGGGCACTTACCTCTTCGGAAGGCCTTGTCAGACCTAGAGCCTTCTAGAGACGGTATGTCAAACAAGGCCAACTAGGCCTGTATCGAGGAATCTTGACGGTGGATGTCCCACAGACGACTCCCATGGGTAGCGGTTTATGGGGTTCGTCTTTCTGTGCAAGCACACGTGTGTTTACATCTTTGGTAAACCACGTTTACTTCTTTAACTACTTTTAGACGGCTCACAGTCTTGTCTGGTAAGGCTTTGAGGGGTGTTCGGTACCCATTTATGGGAGCACAGGTGGAAGGGTTTGGGGCTTCAGGTCTGTGGATTTGGGGGTTGGGGTACCGTGTTGTGGGGAAACAGGGTTGTGGATATGGGGCCAACGTATCCGCTTATGGGAAAGCGACCGTAAATCGCGATGGGTAGTCGTCTATGGGAACACATGAAGGTAGCCTTTTATGGGGTGCTTTTCCTGGTTGATTGTCCGGAACATGCACAGCGATTTTCCTTGGGTAGCCAGTTATGGGGGATCTGGAAGGTACCTATTTGTGGGAGCCGGTCTTGACCAATTTGCTGCCATTCGCTCGAAGGCTCCGTGAAGATTTCCCATAGACAGGGCCGATGCCACGGACAGGTTACCTTCTATGGGGAAAACGAATGGTTGCCGTTTATGGGGGCGATTTACACCTTCAAGCCGGAGAGCGACGCTGTCGACCATGCGGACAGGTACCCGCCTATGGGAATCGACGAAGGTAGCCAGTTATGGGAGAAAACGGCGGCCGTGTTGCGAGGCACCACGAATCTTCCCCGCGATCTCGATTCCGCTCGTTTGCCCCCATGGATGGCTACCTTCGCGCGGCAAATCTTGTGCCGGGTTGCCCTGCCGGTCCAAGAAAGGTAGCAGCTTCTGGGATGTATTTTGATCAAAAGGTAGACGGATATGGGGCTCTGAATAAGTCGCCAAACGCGAATTTTTCCTTATTTCTCTGATAGTTGGATCAGATAGTGAAAGTGATGCTGGAGCAAGGGCGTTGCTCCGTCGCGCGAAAAGGTATAAAGTCCGCTCTCAATAAGGCAACCTTACCCGGACACCACGATGCCGCGCAAGCCAGCAAGCAAAGGCTCAGACAAACAGGTTTCGCTGTTTCAGACACCCGAGCCGCCCGACTTGCTGCGCAAGGCGGTTCAGGCGATTCATATCGCGCCGAAGTCGGGAAAGATCGGTCTGCAGCAGCGCAAGATGTTCAGCTCGCTGATCAAGAATGCGCTTCGGCAGGAGGCGTTCGAACCGGGCCGGACGAGCTTTTCGATCTCGATCGCATCGCTGTCGCACGAGAGCGGGCTCAACAGCAACAACACCAAGTACGTGAAGGATACGGTCAACTCGTTGATCAGTACCGTCGTCAACTGGGACTACCTGGCCGCGGACCGTTCGACGGTCTGGAAAGCGTCGGGCCTGCTCGCCGGCGCGGAACTCGAGCAATCGGTGCTGAAGTACAGCTTCTCCGACCAGATTCGCAGCGAATTGCTCAATCCCGAAATCTACGCGCTGATCGATATGCGGATCGCTCGCGAGTTCCGGCGATCGCACTCGCTCGCGCTGTGGGAAAACACGGTGCGCTACGAAGGGATCGGCATCACCGCGAAGATTCCGCTGCCGAAATTCCGTGACCTCATTCTCGGTCAGGACAAGGCATCGCAGTCCTACAAGGAATACAAGCTGTTCAAGAGCAAGGTCCTGGTGCCGTGCATTCAGGAGGTGAACGAAGTATCGGACCACACGCTCGAGCTGATCGAACACAAGTCCGGCCGCAGCGTGGAAGCCGTGCAGTTCAAGGTGACGCGCAAGCAGAGCACCGATACGGTCGAAGACGGTGACGTCAAGAACGAAGCGCTGGTCGAGGAGGTCGCGAAGTTCGGCATTCCGCGTTCGGAGGCGCGCCGGCTGATCACGCAATACGGCGTACAGCGCATCAAGGCGGCGATCGCCTATACGCTCAATCGGACCACGAAGAAAAATGCGGCGCCGGTCGACAACGTCGCCGCGTACTTCCGCAAGGCGCTGACGCACGGTTACACGCTGGCCGACGGCCAGGGAACCGAAGCGGCCGCACCGGCGAAGGAATCCGCGCAGAGCAAGCAGGAACAGATTCGCGACAAGTATCTGGCGGCGAAGGTCGAGGAAGCCGGCGCGTATTTCCGCGAACTGGAGATCGACGACCAGACCAAGCTGATCGAGCGTTACAACGAGACGGTGGCGGGTTCGAAGGACCTGACGCTGTCACCGAAGAAGAAGGCGAGCAAGCTCGCGCAGACCAGCTTCTTCCGATGGCTGGCGCTCGATACGTGGGGCGAGCCGACTTCGGACGATCTGCTCGAATTCCTGCTCAAAAGCAGTCTCGCAGGCAACTGAACGCGGCCTCGCCGTCGCACGCGCCGTGCGCCGGACCTGTTGCGGTCCGGCTTCACGACGCAGCGCGAAGGCGAGGCGTTTTTGCGGCGGCGCGTTACTTTGGCGTGGCCGCCGCCAGATCGGCGACGTATGCGTCGATGACGGTCTTGAGCTTGTCGGCAAGCGCTTCCTGGTGGGACGCGTCGACGCCCTTGAGTTGCAGATCCAGACGTCCGTCCGGATAAGTCTTCAACTGGCCGATCGCGCGCGATTCGAGCGCGAAGTCATGACGGACGCTATAGCGCGTGCGGCCGGCCTTCCTGGCGCCGTCGCTCTGCGTACGCAGGAAGTTCTCGAGATCGCGGACGGATTTTTTCCGGTCGATCACGGCCGTCAGCAGCCGGTCGGCCGTCGGCTCGCCCAGACGTTCGAAGATCAGCTTCAGGAAGTACGCGGCCTGCAGACCGACCACGTCGTTCGCACTCGCCATCCGCTCCAGCAGCGTGTTCGGCAGCGCGTTCAGCGACAGCGTCTTGCTGATCGATGCCTTGTCCTTGCCGATTTTCTCCGCCAGCGTGTTCTGGTCGGCAAAGACTTTCTCGTCGAGGAGACGTTTCCACGCAACCGCATCG
This sequence comes from Burkholderia sp. AU16741, assembly GCF_002223345.1. Taxonomy (NCBI): domain Bacteria; kingdom Pseudomonadati; phylum Pseudomonadota; class Betaproteobacteria; order Burkholderiales; family Burkholderiaceae; genus Burkholderia; species Burkholderia sp. AU16741. Next base: position 919,225 of record NZ_NKEZ01000011.1, on the reverse strand, counting down.
TCGAAGATCGTCTGGCGTTCGTGATCGTGGTTCGCCCGATACGCGATCGTATAGAGCTGCTCGGGCGTGTGATCCGTGCGGAACGTCGCATTGATCGTCTCGTCGCCGTTGATGCTCGTCGCACGCAGCCGGCGTTGGCCATCGATCACGACGAGCTTGCCGGGGAATTCGGGAAGCCGCGTGACCTTGATCGGCTCGATCTGCCCTTCCCGTTTCAACGTCAGTGCGAGCTCGTGCAGGCTCGACTCCGAGTAGAACACGCGCGGGTTGAACGGGTTCGGGATGCAGTCCTTGACCAGCACCTTCTGCGGCGCGCCTAGATCGGGCGTACCGGTGGGCGCGGTTGCGATCGGTGCGCTGGCGGGTGCCGCTTCGACGGCGGCAGTCGGTGCGACCGCCGGCTCGGGTAGCCGCGTTTCGAGCGCCGCGTTTTCCTGCGCGAGGCCGCGCAACAGGCCGGCTGCCAGATGCAGGTTGCCGGTCGGTTTCTTGTCTTTCGAGGTGTCCTTAGCCATGGGCGGCTCCGGTAGCGCGCGTCGACGCGATGTATTGGGCCATTTCCGTGACCAGCTTTTCGATTTCCGCGCGGGCTTCCTTCAGGCCCTTCAGGTATCGATTGTGGTGATGGATCGTGGTGCCGAGCGCGAACGTCTGACGATAGACCTCGCGTTGCGCGATCTGGCTGTCGAGCAGATGCTCCCCTATTTCTTCAGCCCGTAAAATTTTTAAAATTTCTTCACGCATTTTAGTTTTTCCATTAACGCTATTCAGCATTAATGCGGAAGAAAGTTGAGGATTTCGAACGGCTCGCATCGACTCGATCATGCGGATCATCGCGACCGTGCTGTACAGATCGGCTGGCGACGGCGAAAGCGGCACCAGGCAGAAGTCCGCCACTTCGAGGACGGAGGCAATACGCGGGTCTTCCAGGTTGCCGGGGCAGTCGACGACGATCACGTCGTAGTTCGCGTCCTGCTTCCTGATCTCACCACCGATGCCGCGACCGGCAGGCGCCAGCGACAGGACTGTCATCGGAAGCGTGTTCTCGCCACTCGTGACCCACCGGACGGAGGTGCCTTGAGGATCGGCATCGATCAGTGCGACCTTGTTGCCGCCGGCTTCGAAGGCCGCTGCGATGTTGACGGAGATGGTTGTCTTTCCAGTACCACCTTTTTGATTACTGACGGCGATCTTGAAAGCCATTGAATTCCTCCAAGGAGTTTTGCGTAATATATGCAGTTATTCGTGGAATGTCCAGGTAAGTGTTCAATACCGTCTATGTTTTATTGACCATTGTGGTTGTTACGTGACAAATCGGCCGAATGGCCAGACGGTGTTCGCAAATAGCGACTCAATAAAAAACATCGATGCCGATCGCAAAAGAACGAACGAGGAATGCGAAGGAATCTGGCCGTCTTTACTGCCTATAAGCCGTTGTGCAGAGAGGCGGCGTTTCGTCGTGCAAGGTCTCATTTGAAATCTGATACGAGACTATGTCGATGCGGGAGTTGGTCGCGAGGAAACAGATGGTTGTCACGTGACAAGTCGCTGAACCCCTGAGTTTCTCTTGGGTGTACGTATAAGGGGAAATCTTCGATACGGTTGCGTCTCGGGCTTCCACGGAAATCTCTTCACTTCAATTACTAATGTACGTGATGCGTGACCATGTACGCCTTTCCGCCGTGCGATGAGTTGTCACGTGACAAATGGATTCAAGCGCGCGTCATCCGGGGGGATTTAGCGATCATCAAGCGATGGTCATAGTTGATGCGCACCCGTGGTGTAGGCGGCATACCGTTGGGCGTAAAAACATCGCCCGTAGCTTCCGGTTCCCCGGCTCGTCGGTGAGTCGCTAGGGAGTTGTCACGTGACAACAGGAGCCGACGTCCAGAAGACTCGCGTGGCAGGCCGCTATATGAGGTGAAGTGTCCCGCGCGGGATTGAAAAGGAGGGGCTTGGGAGCGAGGGCTGCACTTCCGCGCGTGGTGATTCCGCTATCATCGAGTGCGCTCACGTGTCGAAGCTATGTTGTTGACCCAGCTGTCGAGGTACGCCCCAAAAGGCGGTATTGTGGGGTGTTGATATGTCCCCATTTGATGGGGTGAAATTGGATGTGTGACTTGTGTCGGCCAATAGGGCAGGGCGTGGCAAATCACCTCGTTCCTGCCTGGGAAAGGCTCAATATGCCCGAGATCACCGTGGATATCGGCCGCAATAGGCGGTGAAACCATGTGTCAGTGGCATGTGACGACCCAAATGCCTCGGGTCGTGAAACATTCGCCAAAAATCGATGCTTGCCGGAAATCCTTGTGCGGCAAAGGCTTGCGCCATTTTCTTCATCCTGTTTCACGCAAAATGAACATAATGAGGCGCGAAAATGGGGGGCGTATGCTATTTCAGGGCATCGGCATCAGGGAGAGAGGCAATTGCAGGCGAATTTGTCTTTCTTGATACGTGATTTGTAGTATATAAAACGTTTTCGGCAATGCGCTGCTGGATGTCATCAGCATGTCGGAGAATCAGTCCACCGCAGGGTCGCTTCGAACCGCCAATTCAGCGCGGGATGCACGGGTATTTAGCGCCAGTTGTCACGTGACAACGCCTGTGCCGCGCCCCAGATTCGGGAAGTCGCGGAGTATGGGGAGAAGAATTGGCCGGCAGGACGCTGGGACCGCAGCCGATACACGTAGACTTGGGCGGGGACGCGACTTCCCTCACAACCTGCAGGCGAAAATCCCATCCCGCACTTGGCGGATCACATCAAAACCGATACATCGCCACAGTCAGCGATCGCGATCAATAACTCGCCACGACCGACAGAACGACGTCCGCGCCCCCTCGCAGGCTATCGATATCCCTTCGCGGGGAATTGCCGAACAGCCGACTATATTCCCGATTGAACTGGGTCGGGCTCGCATACCCGACCCTGAACGCCGCCGACGCGGCGTCGAGGCGCTCCGCCAGCATCAGCCGACGCGCCTCGTTGAGCCGTATCCATTTCTGATACTGCAACGGACTCATGCCGGTGAGCTGGCGGAAGTGATGATGGAAGGTTGAACTGCTCATCTGAACTTGCGCCGCGAGATCATCGACACGCAACGATTCATCGTAGTGAGCGCGTAACCACCGGATCGCGCGCGACACGCGATTGCACTGACTTCCGGTGGACGCAATCTGGCGCAGGCGGGCGCCTTGGTCGCTCGTCAGCAGCCGATAGTAGATTTCCCGCTCGATGTACGGTGCGAGAACGGCAATGGCGTTCGGGTCGTCCAGCAGCGCAAGTAGCCGGTTAAGCGCGTCGTACAGCGGTTCGTTCATGTCGCCGACGACGAGGCCGCGGCCCGCTGGAGCATCCTCGTGATCCGGCGCGACTTGCATCATCAGTTCGGCCATGACGCGGAAATCGAGCTTGAGGCCGAGCCCGAGAAACGGTTTGTCGGGGCTGGCCTCGATGATTTGCGTCGAACCGGGCAGATCGAGCGACGTGATCAGAAAGCGGTCGGCGTCGTAGATGTAGGCATCGCCGCTCTGCATGACCCGCTTCGCGCCCTGAACGACGAGGCCGAAGCTCGGCTCGACCATGCATTCCATCGGCAGCGTCGGCGCTTCCCGTCGATGAAAGCTCAGGTTGGGAATGGCCGTATTGAGGTGATCGACGCCTTCGGTCCATCTCGCGACGCGCTCTGCGAGCGTTTGTCGCAATTCGTTCTCGCGGCTGCGGCGGGTCGAACGGCGGTCTGCGTGGTCGAATGCCACGATGGCGACGTCGTCGTCTCGTTGGCCGGGTATGTATCGGACGGATACCGGATGCATGACTCTACTCAGGTAATCGGGTCGACAGGCAGGCCGTCGACGTGCAGGGGGAGGCCGGCAACGCGTTCACCACCCGGAGTCGCGGCGCGGCCATCTTGCCGGAAAGCACGCGCAGCGACTGGCGGACTATTTCGTCGCCTGCGATGCGCAAAGCTGCCAGCGTCGCGTTTTCGCCGCCGGTGCTGCCGCGCGCTCGTCGACCGTGCGCCACCAGCGCTCGCCACGATGGGGTGCGCCGAGATCGAGGCGTTCGCCCATCCGCGGTGTCGACAGCTCGATGCCGCGCACGAGCGCCAACGCCGTGACACGCTCGAATGGCTCCTGCCAGCGATGCATGGCGAGATCGAACGTGCCGTTGTGGATCGGGATCAGCCAGCGTCCACGCAAATCGATGTGCGCCTGCACGGTTTCTTCCGGTTGCATGTGCACGTACGGCCATTGCGCATCATAGGCGCCCGTTTCGATCAGCGTGACGTCGAACGGCCCGAGGCGCTCGCCGATCTCCCGGAAGCCGTCGAAATAGCCCGTATCGCCGCTGAAGAACAGGCGCAAATCGTCGTCGACGATCACCCACGATGCCCACAGCGTACTGTTGCCGTCGAACAGGCTGCGTCCCGAGAAGTGCTGGGCGGGCGTTGCCGTCAGCGTCACCCCTGCCATGTCCACGCTTTGCCACCAGTCGAGCTGGCGCACCTTGTTCGCGTCGATCCCCCATTCAATCAGCCGATCGCCGACGCCCAGCGTCGTCACGAACACGTCGGTGGTGGCGGTCAGCGCGAGCACCGTGTCGCGGTCGAGGTGATCGTAATGATCGTGCGACAGGATCACGCCGCGTAACGGAGGAAGCTCTTCCAGCGCGATCGGCGGCGCATGAAAGCGCTTGGGACCCATACGCCGAAACGGCGACGCGCGCTCGGCAAACACCGGATCGGTCAACCAGAATTCGCCGCGCAACTTCAGCAACAGCGTCGAATGGCCGAGCCGGTACAGGCTGCGATCGGGCGCCGCGTCGAGTTCCGCGCGGGTCAGCGAATCGACGGGCAGGGTGCCGGCGGGCACGGTGTGACGCGGCTTGTTGACCAGCATGTTCCACGCAATGCCCAACGTCTTGCCCAATCCTTCGGCGGGCCGTGGCGCGACATTGGCAAAGCGCTCGCCATTGTGCTGCGGCGAACCGCCGGACAGTGCCCGGCCACGTCGGGCGGCCGCGAGACCCAGAATGCGGTGAATCAAAACGAGAGGCGATGCCATGTCCGGTTCGTCCGAAGAATAAAGTACACTAAGCAGTGTAGTTTATTTTTGGGATAAGTAAACTGCCCGGTGTAAAATTTCTCCATGGATATCAGCACTTCCCCTCAGCGCCTGACTGACCGAAAGCGCGTGGCCATCGTCGATGCGGCAATCGAGGAATTTCTCGCCGCCGGCTACGATGCGACGAGCATGGATCGCATTGCCGCGCGCGCGGGCGTGTCGAAACGAACCGTCTACAACCACTTTCCGGGCAAGGAAACCCTGTTCGCCGCAATCCTGCACAAGCTGTGGGATGCGACCCGGACCGGCGACTCGCCGACCTATCGCGCCGACGTGCCGCTGCGCGAGCAACTGCTCGCGCTGCTCGACCGCAAATTGCGGTTGATGAACGACGAAGCGTTTCTCGCGCTGGCGCGCGTCGCGATCGGCGCGGCCATCCATTCGCCGGAACGAGCGCGCGACATGGTCGAACGTCTCGGCGAGCGTGAGGAAGACGTCACGGTCTGGGTGCGTGCGGCCGCGGCGGCCGGCCGTCTGTCGGCCACCGATCCGGTGTTCGCCGCGCATCAGTTGCATGGCGCCGTGAAGGTATTCGCGTTCTGGCCGCAGATCACGATGGGCCAGCCGCCGCTGACGGCGCAGGAGCAGCAGAAAGTGGCGGAATCGGCCGCCGACATGTTCCTCGCGTACTACGCGCGACCGGACGACGGCGCCGCGTCGCATCGCACGCAGGACTGAACCCGCATCCTCAAGCATCCGGAAGCGCGGGCCAATCGAAATCGTTGCGATGCGCGAAACCCGCCGACTCGGAGAAAACGAACGCACAATCGCACCTAACCGTGCCGACCGACCATCCGGCCCCAACCCGGCGATACCGTCCGCGCCCCCGAAGCCGACTGCGAGCAACGACCCATGAAGACGCTGTTGATCGTCTATCACACGATGACCGGAGGCACACAGCAGATGGCCGAAGCGGCTGCCGGTGGGGCTCGCGAGCAGCCGGGCGTCGACGTCAGGCTGCAGCGCGCGGACGCGACGAGCGCCGACGACGTGCTGGCGGCCGACGCGTACCTCTTCGCGACGCCGGAGAATCTTGCGGCGATGTCCGGGCTGATGAAGGATTTCTTCGATCGCTGCTACTACGCGGCGCTCGATCGCGTGAACGGCCGCCCGTATGCGGCGATGATCTGCGCGGGAAGCGACGGACAGAACGCGTTGCGGCAGATCGACCGGATCGCGACCGGATGGCGGCTGAAGAACGTCGCGCCCGGGCTGATCGTCTGCACGCATGCGCAGACGCCGGAGCGTATTCTCGCGACGAAGACGATCGACGGCGACGCGCTCGCGCGCTGCGCCGAACTCGGTGCGGGCCTCGCTGCGGGGCTTGCATTGGGCGTGTTCTGATGACGGATGCGGCGGCGCCGATCTGCCGAATCGACGCAGGCTGGGTCTGCCGCCGGCCGCGCAATACCGATTCCGCCAACGACGCCGAACCGCCGAGCGCCGAGGCTTCAGCGGCCCTTTGCCGTTGCCGAAGGCCGGTGGTATTCGGGCCAAAGACGTTTGACGAGATCGCGCGATGCGCCGTATGCATGGCAACTGTCGATTTTGAGCGGCTTGCCCTCGCTGTCGCGGTAATCGAGCGACGATCGCCGCATGCCGACCATCGTCTGATAGGCGGTCGTCGCGATCGGGCCGAGCAATTCCTTCAGGTGCGTGCACGTATCGCAAGACGGCAGGCGCTTGCGTACCTCGCTGTTCCAGCCCGCACCGATGTTCAATCCGACGAGCGCCTGCAGCGAGTCGCCGCCGCCTGGACATTGCGCGTACGGATGCGAACGGATGAACGTGGATACGGCGCGCACGACCATGTCGACGTCGAAGACCAGCGTCACACCAAGATCGTGGAGCGGCGTCAGCGCCGCGACCGTCCGCGCGCCGCCGGGCGGCGTGAAATCGCTGGTCTTGCGGTCCGCGAGGCAGGCCGTGACTTCGAACAGGCCATCGCTGCGCCGATAGCCGCGCATGTCGATCTGCCGATGGTGGATCTCCTCGCGCGTGATGCCGTCGTGCGGGGTGTCGTCTTGGGAAACCATGCATCCGCTCCATCTCGTGTAACCGGGTCTTTCGCAGGCAACGGGATCGCGCGCGCCGCCGATCGGGATCGGGCGCGAGGTGAAAAACAGGCGGGACGTGCTGCCAACGAGGTCGATTTGGCCATACTACGCACTTTCCGATATTTTCGTTCGCGACGCGATCGATGCGGACGCAACGAATCGGACCCCGAGGTCGGCGCAAACGTGGGTCAGGGGGAGTGTCGCGCGAGGTCGGGGGTGCGGACACGACGCTGTCCGATGGCTGTCGCGCGGAAGATCGCGTGTCCCGTTGAGCATTCGCATGGCCCGATTTCCGGTCGGGCCGCGAATGGCGTGACATCCGGAAACGTATCCATATAATGCGCAACACGACCGCGCGGACGCATTTCCGGCGCCGCGGCCCGGGCAAATGCGGACCGGCGAGTCAACCGGCCGTCCCGCGTACCGGTATACTTCCACTCCTGCCTTGTCCGGCATCGAGGCCGGGTGCCTGAAACAGAGTGGCGTGCGCGATGCGGCCCCGTCGTGTTCCGCACCGGCGGCAGGCCGGCCGCACGCATGGCGGCGTTGCTTTTGCGCCGCGCGGCATGGCCGCACGAACCACACCTTATATTCCTGGTGGATTGAATTTATGGGTTTTGAACAACTTGCCGAATTGCGGGCGCAGCTCGCAGCGAAGGCCAAGCAGGAGCGCAACGCGAAGCGGCCGGCGGCGCCGACGGACGCCGGTGCGAAGCCGAAGTCCGGCGACCAGCCGTCCCGCGGCGCCAAGCCGGGCGCCGGCGCGAAGGCGCAGCATCGGGCGAAGCCTGCTTCGGCGAAGCCGTCGGCGCCGGTCGATCCGGTCATCGTCGCAATCGGCAAACTGCAGCGGAAGTTTCCGCGCGCGTTCCCGAAGAATCCGGCCCCCAAAGTGCCGCTCAAGGTCGGCATCTGGGACGATCTCGCACGCGAAGCGCAGGCCGTGGGCCTCAATGAAGCGGAACTACGCGAAGCAATGTCGACGTGGTGCCGTGGTAACCGCTACTGGTCCTGCCTCGTCGAAGACGCGGTGCGTGTCGACCTGCAGGGCAACGAAGCCGGGCGCGTGACGCACGACGACGCGGCGCGTGCGCGCCGTCTGAAGGCTCGCCGCCCCGGCGGCAAGGGCGCGGCACAATCGGCCAAGGGTGCGCCGCAGCAGCCGAAGGCCGAGCAGCAGGCCGAGGCCGCTGCCGCGCCGCAACCGGCGCAAGCCGAAGCGGAAGCGAAGGAGCAGACCGACGCCACGCAGCAGGTCGAACAGCAAACGGCCGGCAACGAGTAATCCGCACCGCGTGCTGCATACCCGCTGCAAGTCGCGGCGGCGCATGACACGACGGACCGACCTGCGTCGACAGACGCAGGTCGGGACTACCTCCACCGGCGCTGAATCTGCCGGTACATCCCCTCCCTGTCGAACACGGATAACGCGAACGGACGATTCACGTTCGTCGGTCGGCGTCGGCACGCATGATATGTCGACTGCGTCGTTTGTGTTCCAATGCTTCGTATACCTGAGCAATAAAGCGGCCTCTACCAGATAATTCGCGTTACGAAATGATGAAACGGGACGCGTCGATCGACGCGCAAGCGATCCCGCCTGTTCCTCGCGACACAATGGCGCGCGATAATCACGACTGAACTGGATCGTCGCCCCGCGGGCAAGCCGATCGCGACGATACACCCCGTCTTTCGAAAAGTAAGGCAAGCCCGTCTCGACCCAAGGCCACGCCCAGCGTCATCAACGTCGACTCAACCCGAACCATGAACCCGAGACATTCCGCGATTTTCGTCGCGCTCGCGGCTGCCGCGCTGTTCGGCGCCGCGACACCGCTCGCCAAGGCGCTGATCGGCGCGATGTCGCCGTTCATGGTCGCCGGCCTCTTCTATCTCGGCAGCGGTGTCGGGCTCGGCATCGGGATGCTGCTGCGCCGCTGGCACAGCCGTCGTGCACCGGCCGCGGACGCCGCGCCGTTGCAGCGGGCCGACTTGCCGTGGCTGGCCGGCGCGATCGCCGCGGGCGGCGTGGCCGGCCCCGCTCTGTTGATGCTCGGGCTGTCGAGCACGCCGGCGGCCACGAGCGCGTTGCTGCTCAATCTCGAGGGCGTGCTGACGGCCGTGATCGCGTGGCTCGTGTTTCGCGAGAACGTGGATACGCAGGTATTCCTCGGCATGGTGGCGATCGTCGCAGGCGGCACGCTGTTGTCGTGGACGCCGGGCCGGGCCGGCGTGCCGGTCGGCGCGCTGCTGATCGTCGGCGCATGCCTGTGCTGGGCGATTGACAACAACCTGACCCGCAAGGTGGCCGCGAACGACGCGATGGTGATTGCGTGCGTGAAAGGGCTGATCGCGGGGCCGGTGAATGTCGGCATCGCGCTGGCGACCGGCGCGCCGCTGCCCGCGATACCGGTCACGGCCGCGGCGATGCTGACGGGGCTCGGCGGCTACGGGATCAGCCTCGTGTTGTTCGTCGTCGCGCTGCGTCATCTCGGCAGCGCGCGTACCGGCGCGTATTTTTCGATCGCCCCGCTGTTCGGGGTCGTGCTGTCGTTGCTGATCTGGCCGGCGCTGCCGCCCGCGACGTTCTGGTTCGCGGCCGCGCTGATGACGCTCGGCATCTGGCTGCACGTGCGCGAACGGCATGAACACACGCATGTGCACGAGCGGCTCGAACATACGCATCGGCATCGGCACGACGACCATCACCAGCACGCGCACGACTTCCCGTATGACGGCGACGAACCGCACACGCATCCGCACGTGCATCTGCCGATCACGCACAGTCACGCGCATTTTCCGGATATTCATCACCGGCATCGACACTGACCGTGTCGCGCGCGATGGGCGCTGCGGATCGCAAGGTGACCGTTTATGGGAAACGCAGTCAGCCGTTTCCCCGAATGCCGCGGGCCGTCATCATGCCGTCGACGTGTGTGTCGGCATTCGCGTGCCGGAAGCGGCTGCCCGTCGCCGGATCGGGTTCGACGTGGGGAATGTGCTTCGGCAACCGGTCCGCGATTTGATGACTATTCAGCCGTCGTTGCGTGAGATACAGGCGATTCGCGGCGTTTCGCCGAAGCGGAATGTGGCGTCGAAATCGTGTCACGGCAGGCTCGCGCTTGCCTTGCCGATCAAGACGGCTTTTGCGGCTGACGATGCGACGACACAGGCGGCGTCAAGCGTCGCGACGGGAACTATCGCGCCGGAGGAAAGCAGACACCGAAATCTTCGCAGCCCGGGCATCCGGGTGCGGGCCCGGGCGGCACGCCGCGCGATGCGGCCGCTTCCTGCGCGAGGAATTTCTTCCAGCGCAACTGAGCGACGTTGCGCGCGGCGAGCGCGGGGAAAAAGCGCTCGAGCATCGCGGATACCGCGTCGCGCCCGTCGAGCCCGAGGTCGCGCCACAAATGGTCGGGACGCAGGCACGCATGCGCGATGATCGACGCGAGGCAATCGGCATCGTCGCGGGCGACGGCGGGATTCGTGTCGCCCATCAGCCGCGCGCGCAGCGTCGCGACGAATGTCGAGGGGGCGGCCGGCAATGGCGACGGCGCGACCGTCCGCATGAGTGCAGCGGTATCGACGGGTCGCAGAGGCGGAAACTGCCGGGTCAGCAGGCCGGCGAACTGGCCGGGCGACAAGCCGAGCAGCGACAGTTCGTTGCGGCACGCGCGCGCCGTCACGAGCGCGCCGAACAGCCGTGCATCGGCCGCGTCGGCGTGAGCCGCAGCAGCTTGCAGCGACCGCAACGCCTGTTCACGCGCGCGATCGGCCGGAGCGGTCACCGCGCACCTCCTGACGAGAACCGGGCCGCACGCATGCGCGGCGGCCGATGAATCGCGGTCGCGATCGTCACGCGATCACTCGACGCCGACGATCACGCTCGATGCCTTGAAGATCGCGGATGCGGCGGCGCCGCTCGCGAGCCCGAGACGATCGACGCTGTCGTTGGTGACGATCGCGACGATTTCCGCACCGCCCGCCGCCCGGATCACGACCTCCGAATTGACCGCGCCCTTCGCGACCGACGCGACGGTGCCCGCGACGCAGTTGCGGGCCGACACCTTGCTGCTGTCGATGTCGACCATCACGATGACCGACGACGCCTTGACGAGCGCGAACGCGTTCGTGCCGGCCGCGAGGCCCAGCGACGCCGCGCTGCCGTGAGTGATCACGGCGACGATCTCGAGGCCGTCCTGCGTGCGCAGCGTGATTTCGTCGTTGACGGCACCGGGCTCGATGGCGCTGATCTGGCCGGCGAATTGGTTGCGGGCGCTCGTTCGCATGATGACGCTCCGGGTGGTTGCCGCGGCCGGGCCGGCTGCGGCGGCAGGTGATCGGAAATGCGTCGGCCAGTGTACCGTCAACGCCGGCCCCGCGAATACCCTCGCGCGAATCGGTTCAACCCCTTGCCGCGGGGCGTTTCGTCATGCATGCGAGATATGCCGATGCCGATGTTTCTACGGCGCCGACGTGCCAGCCACGGGTGCGGTGGTCGCAGCACCGGTGTCCGCCGCGGCCGTTGCGCCGTCGCCGTCCCAACCGCCGCCGAGCGCGAGGAAGAGCCGCACCTGGTCGGCCGCGACCTGGCCTTCGGCCGCCGCGACCTGCGCCCGCACGCTCGTCAACGTGCGCGTCGCGTCGAGATCGGCGATGAACGATTCGCGGCCGGCCGCATAGAGACGATGCGTTTCGGCGGCGGAATTGCGGGCCGATTCGTACGCGGTGCGCAGCGCATCCGTGCGCTGCACGTCGGCCGCGTAAGTCGCGAGGCTCGACTGCGTTTCGCGCAGCGCATTCAGCACGACGCCGTCGAAGTGTGCGAGCGCGCCGCCGGTTGCGGCTTCGGCTTCGCGTACGCGCGCACGCTGGCCGTTGACGGGGAACGACCAGCTGATCAGCGGTCCGAACGACCAGCGATTCGTGGTGGACGAGAACAGGTCGGTGGCGACGCCGACCGAACCGGCCGACGCACCGATGCTGACGGACGGGTACAGCGCGGCGGTCGCCACGCCGATCCGAGCGGTCGCGGCGGCGAGCTGACGTTCGGCTTCGCGCACGTCGGGCCGGCGGCGCAGTAGCGCGGCGCCGTCGCCGATCGGAATCGGCTGACGCAGCCTCGGCAGGCGTTCGCATTCGGCAGCGGCTTTCGGCAGATCGGCCGGCGCGCGGGCGAGCAGCGCGGCGAGCTGGTACTGCGCGACCTTGCGGCGGCCTTCGAAGCGCGGGATGTCGGCGGAGAGCGTGCGCACCTGCGTCACGCCGCGCGTCACGTCGGTCTGGTTGCCGCGCCCCGCATCGCGCAGCCGCTGCGACAGCGCGACGCGCTGCTGCTGCAGCGCGAGCGACTGCTTCGCGATCGCCAGTTCGTCGCCGGCCGAGCACGCTTCGACATACGCGCGTACGACGTCGGCCACGACCGTGATGCGCGCGAGGTCGCCGGCCGCCTTGACGGCCTCGCTGTCCGCGCGTGCGGCTTCGACGCCGCGCCGCAGCTTGCCGAACAGGTCGAGCTCGTACGACACGTTGATGCCGACCGCGCCTTCGTTGACCACCGGCAGCTTGTTTTCGAGCAGGTATTGCTCGGCCGATTCCTGTGCGCGCTGCACGCCCGCGTCCGCTTTGCCCGAGAAGCCGCCCTGTTCGTTCGCGACCACCAGCGCCGCGCGCGAGCGCGCGAGGTTCGCCGCGGCGACGCGCAGGTCGGTGTTCGACTTCAGCGCATCGCGCACGAGCCCATTGAGTACCGGGTCGTCATACAGCTGCCACCAGTTGCCGGGCACCGCGTCGCGCGACACCAGTGCGCCGTTCGCGTCGTCGAGCGCATGGTTCGCGAGCGGCGCATTGACGTACGCCTGTTGCGGCAGTTTGTAGTCGGGGCCCACCGACTTGCACGCAGCGAGTGCGAGCGCAAGCGGGGCGAGCGTCGCCGCGACGCGCAGACCGGGCCGCTTCATTGCGATGCTCCCGTGGCGCTGGCGGGCGTACCGGACGTCGCCGAAACCGGCGCGGCCGCCGATGCGGTGCTTGCGCCAGCCGGTTTCGCGTCGTCGTTGCGGCGCGTGTCGGCGCCGCGCATCGACACGGTCGCGGTACGGCCCGCGATCATCCGGAAATCGTCGGGCACCTCGTCGAGCACGACGCGCACCGGTACGCGCTGCGCGAGCCGCACCCAGCTGAACGCCGGGTTCACGTTCGGCAGCAGGTTCGCGCCTTGCGTGCGGTCGCGGTCCTCGATCGCGGCGACGATGCTCTGCACGTGGCCGCGCAACGCATGCGGCTCGCCCATCACGATGATGTCGACCGGCTGACCGATATGGATGCCGCGCAGCTTGGTTTCCTCGAAGTAGCCGTCGACGCGGAACGAGTTGCGGTCGACGACCGACAGCACCGCGCGGCCGGCCGGTACATATTCGCCGACCCGCGGGGCGCGGTCGTTCAGGTAGCCGTCCACGGGACTCACGATCGTCGTGCGCTGCAGGTTCAGCTTCGCGGTATCGAGCGACACCTGCGCATCGGCGACGCTGGCTTCGTCCTGCTCGACGCGCGTGCGGCTTTCCTCGACCTGTTCGCTCGCGACCAGGTTGCCGAGCTGCAGGTTGCGCGCGTATTCGCGCTTCGCCTGCGCCAGCGTCGCGCGTCGCTGCGCGAGCGTCGCTTCGGCGAGCCGTTCCGCGAGCGCGTAGCGCGCCTGGTCGATCACGAACAGCACCTGGCCGCGCTTGACCTCCTGGTTGTCGGCGACCTGCACCGACGTGATGAGGCCCGACACGTCCGGCGCGACCTGGATCACGTCGGCGCGCACGTGCCCGTCGCGCGTCCACGGCGAGAACATGTAGTAGTTGATGATGCGCCACAGCACGAGGCCGGCCACGACGACGACGATCAGGGTGAGCAGGACTTGCCCTGCCGAGAGCCAGGTTTTTTTCACGTTAGGTAGCCACGAGTTGGTGGGACACGATCACGACGGCGGCCAGCACGAACACGTAGATGCCGAGGTCGAAGATCGAACGGTGCCAGACGAGGCGGTAGAAGCCGATGCGTTCGAGCACCGCGCGCACGACGATGTTGATCAGGTAGGCGATCAGCATCAGTACGAGCGGGGCCGGCACGAACACGCCGAAGATATCGATTTCGCCGATCATGGTCGCGGTTGGAGGGACAAGGTGGAAAGCCGGTTCATGCGCGCGCTCCGTCCGGCGCCCGCGGCGCTTGCGCGGCCGCGGCCGGATACAGCGACAGACGCATGCCGACGAGCGCATGCAGCGTGTCGCGCAGCCGGCGGTGCGTGGCCGGCGTCTCGGGCGTGGCTGCGCCGTCGGCCGGCGCGGCGGCCGGCAGGTTGCGGCTGGCCACGCGCCGCAGCGCGTCGTCGATCGTCGCGAGCAGTGCGGGCGGCGCGGGCTGGCGCGCGTTCGCGGCCGCGCAGCGCGCGTAGTGATCGGTCACGCCGGCCAGCACGCGATCGATCGCGTCGGGCACGTCACCCGACAGCCGGCGCCGCGAGCGGCGCAGGTCGAGCGCGTTCAGCGCGATGCGCAGGTCGCGAAAGCTTTCGATCGACGGGTGGCGATGATCGTCGGACGCGCCGAGGCGCGGCAGCAGTTGCGTGACGCGATCGAGCATCCGCGACGCGTGGTTGCGCTGATCGTCGAGCGGCTGCGTCGACGCCGAGCGCGCGACGTCTTCCCAGCCCGAGCGCAGCAGGCGCCGTACCGCGAGTTCCGCGCCGAACGGCCGCGTCGCGCGCGTCCACACGTACGCGAACAGCAGCCCGGCGACGCCCGCGAGATTACTGTTCAGGAACACGAAGAAATCGGCTTCGTATGCGCTCTGGATGCTGATGAAGGTGGCCGTGTTCACCGCGACGAGCATCGTCACCATGTTGAACTGCGGGCGCGGCAGCAGCGTGCCGATCAAGATGAACGGGCCCGCGAACATCAGCACGAGCATTGCGAAATCGTGCACGTGCGGCAGCACGACGAACAGGTACAGGCCGGCGAACACGACGCTCGCGGCGGTCGACAGGAAGAACTTGAACACCAGCGGCGCGGGCTCGTCGAGCGCGGCGAAGAAGCTGCACGACACGGCCACGAGCGTGACGGCGGCCGCGCCGTCGTGCCAGCCGGACGAGATCCACAGCCAGCACGCGAACACGATCGCGAACACGACGGTCAGCGTCGAGAACAGCATCATCCCGCGATCGAAGAAGCGCTCGGTGCCGCCGAGCCGCCAGTGCCGGTAGCGCGGCTGCCACACGCCCGACTCGTTCGCGATCAGCGCGCGCAGCGAGCGGCAGTCCTGCCAGATGTCGATGACCTGGCGCAGCCGCCACAGCGCGTTCGACAGCAGCGCGCCGTCCCAGCTCGCCAGCGCGCTGTCGGGCGGCTGCAGCAGGGCGATGCGTTCGCGCAGGTCGTCCGCGACCGGATCGTGGGCCATGTCGCCGTCGGAGCCGGTCTTCACGGCCGGCAGCGGCGCGTCGAACCATTTCGCGGCGTCGGCCAGCAGCGCGTCGAGCGCGGGCGGACGCACGTGCAGGTCGCGCATCAGCGCGATCAGCGGATCGGCGAGCGACGACATCAGCGGCAGGAACAGTTGCATCCGGCCCGCGAGCGCCTGCGCGCGAGCGAGGAC
This sequence comes from Burkholderia sp. AU16741, assembly GCF_002223345.1. Taxonomy (NCBI): domain Bacteria; kingdom Pseudomonadati; phylum Pseudomonadota; class Betaproteobacteria; order Burkholderiales; family Burkholderiaceae; genus Burkholderia; species Burkholderia sp. AU16741. Next base: position 903,407 of record NZ_NKEZ01000011.1, on the reverse strand, counting down.
GCGCGGATGCGCATGGTCGTAGCCCAGCTGGCTCAGCAGGAATTCGAGGCCGGTGATCGTCGCGGCAAGCCGCTGCCGGCACGCGGACAGCGCCTTGCCGGCCAGGTGCCCGGACAGCGTTTCGCGGCCGTAGAACGCGGCGTCCTTGAACCACGCGTCGGTGCGCTCGATCAGCGTCGGCGCGAGCCGGTTCGGGAACACCGTGCTGCCGACCACGCTCGCGCACACGATGCCGAGCACGATCTCCTCGGTGCGCGCGATCGCGACGTCGAACACGGTGGACGGATCGGTGACGGTCGGCAGCGCGATCAGCGGCATCGTGTAGCCGGCGAGCATGAAGACGTAGCTGCGCGCGGTGCGGTCGGAGATCGCGAGGTACAGCAGCGTGCCGCACCAGGTCGCGACGATGATGCTGAACAGGAGCGGCGTCTCGACGAAAGGCGGCACGAAGAAGATCGCGGCGGCCGCGCCGAGCGCGGTGCCGAGCGCGCGGTACAGCGCCTTCGAGCGCGTCGCACCGACGAACGGGTTCGACACGATGTAGACGCTCGCCATCGCCCAGTACGGGCGCGGCAACTGGAAATACAGGCCGAGGTACAGCGCCAGCATCGACGCGGCGAACGTCTTGCCCGAAAACAGCCAGTCGCGAAGGCTCGGATAGGTCATGTCGCGGAATCGGCGCTGTGGGACGGGTGCGGCGCAGGAGGCTGCGCGTCGGCTGCGTTGAACGCGTTCAGCACGCGCAGCGTCGCTTCGAGATCCGCGCGCGACACGCCCTTGAGCACCTGGGCGCGCAGCGCGCGAAGGTCTTCTTCCATCTTCGCGGTGACCGCGCGGCCGGCGGCCGTCAACGAGATCGTCTTCGCGCGGCGATCGTGCGGATCCTCGTCGCGGCGCGCGAGGCCGGCCGCGCACAGCTGGTCGAGCAGGCGCACGAGCGACGGCCCTTCGATGCCCACGTGTTCGGCGAGCGTGCCTTGCCGCACGCCTTCGCCGAGGCGCCCGGCGATCAAGAGCGGCGTCGCGCAGGCCTCGGAGACGTTGTATGCGGTCAGCACACCGTCGCTGGTGCGGCGCCACTTGCGCGCGGTGAGCACGAGCAGGCTGCTGACGGCGAGGCGGAGGTCGTGCAGGTTGGTCATGGACGAGATGATAGGGGCAAAAATATTCGATAGCAAACTATCGTTTTTGTCGCCCGGATGACACGTCGCATGTCGCGCGGCCGGCCGTGTGAAGCAATCCAGGTGGCGTGTCGGCTGTGATCAAGTTGTAAGGCTGGCGAACCGAATGCTCAGCGTATGACGTGGCGACTATATTGAATAGTCAGACGAGAGCGGGCCGGCGGCACGAAGCGCGGCCGCATGCGTCAGGGCAAATTCGAAGCCCGCGCGGCGTATTCCGCGCGGGTAGTGCTTGCGACGCCCCTCGAACGATAAAGGTGTGCGGGCCCGTTTCTGTTTGGGCACGCCGATTGCACAGTCCGATTCGCCCAGGAACGTCCTGCTTTCGCGCACGGTTGCGCCGGGACAATATTTTCCGGGTGCCTTTCCGCTCGACCGTGCGCAAGCCATGACGGAGACCCATGTGCGTGTCCGGTCTCCATGTCGGTTCGTCGGCTGGATATTCACTAGACGCACGGGTTATCGGAATTTGGGAAACGCTTGAGCGGGGGCCAACGGACCCGGTTCGAGCGGGACGAAGAAGCGTAAGGGCGTCGATTGTGTTCGAAGCGGACATTCGCAGTGCGGTTCGGCCGGGAACCCTTAGTCCGGTGGTAGCACCAATGCCCCGCACCCGGTATCTGCAACGAATGTCGCAAGCAATCGTGCCGGGCGCGCCGGATCGGGATTCTCGGCGAACAGGTGCAGTGCGCGCGGTGGCTCGAACCACGTTTGTCCACTCGCATAGTCGACTGGCGCTCCGCCCTCCAGTTGAGAGCGGATGGTTCCTTCCAGCACGACCGCCACGACCGAACCCGGGTGACGATGCGCGGGCGTAAAGCCGAGTGGCGGAAAGTCGACGACGGCCGTCGTCACCGACTTGCCTGGAGCGTTAGGCAGGGATTCGCACGACAGAACCTTGACGGTGGAAGCGGGCCGGTTCGTGGCGCCGGCATTCGGCGATGCAGTGGATAGCAGCCGCTCGCCGCCGCTACCGCAGATGTCCGTCAGCCAGTCGACGGCTGAACGGGGCGTCGCCGGGCCGAGCGTCAGCGCCGCCGCCGCCAGCGCGGCAAGCATCGTGGGCTTGCCGGCCAGGCGACGCCGGCGCGCCGGAAACGGCCATGCACGCGGGTTCATGCGTGCGTCGCCGATCGCATGTCCGGCGACCAACCGAGCTCACGCTTCGCCTTGGCGCTGCTCACCTCGGCGTCGTCCTGCGCGATGTTGAATACGCCTGCCGCGTCTCGTTGAAGCGCAAGCAACGCCGCATACGCAGCGGCTTCGACGTGCAGCGGGCTTGAGCCAGTGGGGGCATCTGCACCCGTGCCCGGCCCGTAGATCTGTCCGTACCTGAGTGCCGTACCCGTCAGCGGCGCCGTCGTCAGCACGTGCCGCTCCAGCGCGGCGACACCCCGTACGCTTGTCCCGCGCGGGCCTTGCGCATCGAGGTCGAGCGGGCAGTTTTCGTCGTAGGGCGTCACGCCTGGCCGATACGCCCACGCAATGCTTTGCGCGATCATCCGTTTGCTGCCGGCTGAAATGGCCGCTGCGACCAGGTTGCGTGTTCCCTCGTCGCGTATGCGGGCGTTCGCCGCCACCGCCCGGGCCATGAGGGCGGGGTCGAGTCCGGAGGGCAGGTCGGTCAATTGATGAATCACGCTGTGCGGGGCGATGCGAACCAGCGCGTCGCGGAGCGCGGCCGCATCGAATACATCGACGACGACCGGCGTGCCCCCTGCGTCTTCAAGCTTTCTTACGCGGTCCGCGCGCCGGGTGCTACCGAACACCGTATAGCCCGCGGCGATCAGCAGCGGCACGAGCGCGGTGCCGATGGCGCCGCTCGCGCCGGCTACAAAAACCCTGTGTGTCATTTCTTTCTCCTCGCTGCGATGGCGAGCGCTTGCAACGGTATGGCGCGCTTGCGACGAGGAGCAGGGTAAGGCTGTTAATGGTCTCGAAAAAGGTCCATTATTGCGATATTGACTGAGCCAATTTGAAAAGGTGACGATGCGTCGAGCCGAGCAGATCGAACTTGCACTGGCGCCGCGACCGCCCGGTACGTCGCTGCAACGCTGGCTCTATGACGAACTGCGCTCGGCGATCTTGACGGGCCGGTTGTCGCCCGGCGCGCGCCTGCCTTCGTCGCGTGATCTCGCGGCACGATTTGCGTTGTCACGCGGAACAGTCCTCAGCGTGTTCTCGCAACTCGATGCCGAAGGCTATTTGACGGCCGCCACCGGCCGAGGGAGCTTCGTCGCGCCCGAACTGCCGGACCGACGTATCGACAGCAACGATCGGGTATCGGCCAAAAAGCACGATGGACGATCGCGTGCGCAGGCGCGGGACGGCGATCACGATGGCGTTGCGCGAGCGCGTGGCATCGCGCTCTCGAGCCGGGGCCGTCTGCTTGCGCACACCCCTTTTCAGGTGAACGGCCGTGCTAGTCCGGCGCGGGCTTTTCGTGCCAGTCAACCTGACCTCGATGCGTTTCCGTTTGAACTGTGGGGCCGGCTGGCGGCGAAGCGCGTGCGTCGCACACGTCGAGATCTGCTTGGCGACGGCGAGGCGCAAGGTTATCGTCCACTGCGCGAGGCTATCGCCGCGTATGTCGGAATGTCGCGCGGTATTACCTGCACGGCGGATAACGTCGTGGTGCTCGGCAGTGTCCAGCAGGCTATCGATCTCGGCGCGCGTCTATTCCTCGATCCGCGAGACGCGGCATGGATCGAAGATCCGGGCTATCCTGGCGCGCGCTTCGTGCTCGAAGCCGCGGGCGCCAGGGTCGTCGGTGTGCCTGTCGATGCTGGCGGCGTCGACGTGGACTGGGCGCGGCGGCACGTCCCAGACGCGCGTCTCGCGTATGTCACGGCCGGGCGGCAAGCGCCGCTGGGGCCTCCGCTCGCGCTGGAAAGGCGGTTGTCGCTGCTCGAATGGGCACGGGATCGAGGCGCCGTGATCATCGAGGACGACTATGACAGCGAATTCCGCTTCGAGGGCCATCCGCTGGCCGCAATGAAGAGCCTCGACCACGATGGACACGTGATTTACTGCGGCACGTTCAGCAAATTGATGTTTCCGGCGTTGCGTACCGCGTATGCGATCTTGCCCGACCGGTTGGTCGATCCCTTCGTGGCCGCGTTGTCGTTGACGGCTCGGCATGTGCCACTGGATCAGCAGTCGGTGCTGCATGAATTCATCGCGGAGGGTCATTTTGGCAGGCACATCCGGCGCATGCGCATGCTGTACGGAGAGCGCGCCGAAGCGCTGAAGATGGCTGCCGCCCGGCATCTTTCCGGGCTGCTGGAGGTTCCGCGAATCATCGCGGGGCTCGATGCGGCGGCCTTCTTGCCATCCAACGTCGACGACGCCGACGTCGCGCGCCGTCTGGCGAGCGAGGGCATCGAGACACGACCGCTGTCGCTCTATGCGATCGACCGTCCAGGGCCCTCGGGGCTGGTGTTGGGTTTTGCAGCCGTCGGCAGTGACGCGATCCAATCGGGAGTGGTCACACTTGCGCGTGTGCTGGCGCGTTGACGGGGCTGAATCGTAGCCATCGTCAACGCGGGCACGTGTGCGACGTGTTGACTGCCCGCGCAGGCCGCAGCCGGCTCGCCGCAGCGCCGACCGGCGAACGGCGGTAAGCTGCGCGCTGCCACGCCGGAATCCCCGGACCTTGCCGCGCGTGGCGTCCCTTTTTTCACCCATCCTCAGGAGCGCATATCGTGGCGACCTACATCGTTTTTACACGGGAAAGCACGCAGGACCAGCATGAACTCGACCTCTACTCGAGCCAGGTCGGTGCGACCCTCGCCGGCCATCCGGTGAAGGTGCTCGCCGCCTATGGGCCGCAGGAAATCCTCGAGGGTGAAGGCCCGGAAGGCGTCGTGATCGTCGAGTTCCCGTCGAAGGAGGCCGCGCACGCGTGGTACCACGGCCCCGAATACCAGGCGGTCGTCCAGCACCGCTTCAAGGGCGCCCGCTATCGCGCGGTGCTGGTCGAGGGCGTCTGAACGCGGCGGCGCGCGCCCGTTACCGCACGTGCGGGAGCAGCGCGCGCAGCCAGTACGACACGGCCACCGCACCGCCATCCGGCGTGCCGATCGCGCGCTCGCCGAGATAGCTGGCCCGTCCCGCGCGCGGCGTCATGCGCGCCGTTTCCTCCGCGCCTCGCTCGGCCGCGTCGACAGCCGCCGCCCAGGCGCTCGCGGGCTCGCGATCGTCGTCGAGCGCGCGGGCGAATGCGTCGGCGGCCGGCACGAGCGCATCGAGCATCGTCCGGTCGCCCGCCTGGGCGCCGCCGAGTTCGCTGATGGCATCCACTGCCGCGTGGAACGCCGCGGCCCAGTCGCGCGGCGACGGCTCGGCGCGATCGGCGACATCGGCCAGCCGGCGCGACGCGCGCAGCAGCGCGGTCGCATAGAACGGCCCGGAACTGCCGGCGATCGCGCGCCGCAACGCGGCGCCGAGCCCCGCGAGCGCACCGGACGGCGTGCCGTACGCGGTGTCGGGCAATTCGAGGATCGCCTGCGCGGCGCGCCGCATGCTCGCGCCGAGATCGCCGTCGCCGGCTGCCGCATCGAGATCCGTCAGCGTCTGCTCGTGATCGATCAGCGTCTGCGCGACCGCGTGCAGCGCCGGTTGCAGGCGCGCGGCCCACGCGCGCCCGGCCGCATCGAGCGGTGGCATCGGCGCATCCTGCGACGCGTTCGCCGCCACGCGAATCCGCGTGTTCACGATGCCGCCGCCCGGCCATGCGCGCGCCTGCGTCGGCGCGTCGAGCAGCGCCGCACGCTCGTCGTTCAGCCGCAGCACCGAAATCGAGCAGCCCGGCATGTTCAGCGCGGACAGGAACGTGCCGGCCCACGCGCGCGCGACGACGATGCCGCGCCGGCTCAGGTTGTCGAACGCGGCGCGCAGCACGATCGCGAGCTCCATGTCCGGCGTCGCGCCGAGGCCGTTGACGAACAGCGCGACGCGTTCGTCGCGGTCGAGCACGAGATCGGCGACGATGCTCGACAGCAGTGTGTCGGCCAGCGCGTCGGCCGGCAGCGGCGCGCGGCGCTCGACGCCTTTCTCGCCGTGGATCCCGAGGCCGAGCTCGATTTCGTGATCGGCGAGGCTGAAGCCCGACTTGTCGGCGCCGGGGATCGTGCAGCCGTCGAGCGCGACGCCCATCGTGCCGAGTTCGGCCGCCGCGTCGCGCGCGATGCTCGCGACGCGGGCAAGCGGCAGCCCGCGCGCGGCCGCCGCGCCCGCGAGCTTGTGGATCAGCACGGTGCCCGCGATCCCGCGTCGCTGGCCGCGCTCGACGCGGCCGCGCAACGACACGTCGTCGGCGACGATGACGGTTTCGACCGGAATGCCTTCCGCGCGCGCAAGCTCGGCGGCGAGCCCGAAATTGAGCCGGTCGCCCGTGTAGTTCTTCACGATCAGCAGCGCGCCGTTCGGGCCGGCGCTTGCGCGGATCGCGGCGAGCACGGCATCGGTCGACGGCGACGTGAACACTTCGCCGCACACGGCCGCGCTCAGCATCCCTTCGCCGACATAGCCGCCGTGCGCGGGCTCGTGGCCGCTGCCGCCGCCTGACAGGATCGCGACCGGCCGCTGCGACGGCTCGGGCAGCGGCTGGCGGACGAGCACGTGCTCGTCGCCGAGGATCGCGAGATGCGGCGATTGCCGCGCGATGCCTTCCAGCATTTCTCGCACGACGTCGGACGGGCGGTTCACAAGCTTTTTCATGGCGACGGGTTCCGGACGGGTGAACGGGGCTCGGCCGGACGCGCACGGGCGCCGGACGGCTTTCGTGTTGCGGAGGATCGTGCGTGGCCTGTTGCCGGTCGCGGCCGGTCGCATCACGGCGACCGGATGCGGGGCGGGCAACGAAGCGTACGCTTCGCGCCACGATACATCAGGTTCGGACGTCGCGACACGGATCGCGGCGCGATGGCGCGATGGCGTCGGGGCGGAACGGCGGCGTGCGCCGGAGGCGGTTATTTCAGCGCGGTGATGGCCTTCGCGCGAATCAGCCGCGCGCGCAGCACGTTGCGGCTGATGCCGAGCAACTGCGCGGCCCGGATCTGGTTGCGATGGCTGAATTCGAACGCGACGCGCATCACGGTGTCCTCGATGTGTTCGAAGAGATTGCCGTGCCCGCCGTCGAACAGGTCGCGCAGCGCGTGTTCGAGCGCCGCCTGTGCATCGGCGGACGAATCGGCCACGGGTGCGGAAACGGCCGGCAGACACGGCGGCGCGATGGGCAGGTCGGTGTCCTGCAGCGCGTCGTGGCGGCTCACGAGCAGCGCGTGATGGATCACGTTTTCCAGTTCGCGGATATTGCCGGGCCAGCCGTGCGCCTCAAGCCGGCGCTCGGCGCGCGGATCGATGCGGCTCGGCCCGCCGCCGAGCCGGTCGCGGTACATGTCGAAGAAGTGATGCGCGAGCGGCAGGATGTCGCCCGGGCGGTCGCGCAGCGGCGGGACCGCGAGCTGCACGACGTTGAGCCGGTAGAACAGGTCGCCGCGAAAATGCCCGGCCGCGACGGCCTGCTGCAAGTCGACGTTGGTCGCCGCGACCACGCGCACGTCGACCGGAATGCCCGTGCGCGAACCGAGCCGCACGACCTCGCGCTCCTGCAGCACCCGCAGCAGCTTGACTTGCATCGCAAGCGGCAGGTCGCCGATTTCGTCGAGAAACAGCGTGCCGCCGTGCGCGGCCTCGAACCAGCCGGGCTTCGCGCTGAGTGCGCCGGTAAACGCGCCTTTCTCGTGGCCGAACAGTTCGCTGTCGACGAGCGTTTCGGAGAGCGCGCCGCAGTTCACCGCGACCAACGGTCCGTCGCGGCGGGCGCCGAGCTCGTGAACGTGGCGTGCGATCAGCTCCTTGCCGGTGCCCGTCTCGCCGACGATCAGCACGTTCGCGTCGCTTGGGGCGACGCGGCGAACCTGTTCGAGCAGCGCGAGCGAACGCGGATCGGCGAACACCTGCGCATGCGCGCGGGACGGCGCGTGACGTTCGGGCTGCGTGAGCACGGGCGCCGCGGCCTGAAGCCCGGCCGGGTCGCGGGAAGCGGTGACGACACGAAGATTGAGCGGGCGCGGCGATGCGGAAAGGGAAGTCATGGCGATGAACCGTTGGATGGCCGGGCAATGCGGGCCGGCGGCTGCTTGATCAGCAAAGTGTTGAACGTTTCGCCGCGCGCGAAAAGCATCGATTTCTGATAACCAAAGCGCGATTGCTGCGGAACCCGCAATGGCGCGGAAGAGGGGCGGGGCAGTGATGTCGCGGCATCAAATTCAGCGCTATCGCGTGCGATGCGCTGCTGCCTGACCAGCAGCGCATCAGCAGACCCGCTGCCCCGGATTCATCGCGTGACGGAATATCGATGTGACGCGCGAACGGGAACGCTTGTCGTTGTCGCGCATTAGGCCGAGCGCCCTTTCCGGCGGGCGATGGCGAAAAGGTTCGTGATGCAGAAGACTGTTCCGACACGCACCTGCACCAATGGCACGCTCCTTGCTGACCCGAACCGGTATCGCCGCGCCGCACGCGGCTCCATCACGGGAACGCATTGCATGAGCCACACCCTCAACGTCGTCGCGATATCGGGCAGCCTGCAGCGGCCGTCGCGCACGCTGGCGCTGACCGAAGCGATCGTCACGGCGCTCGGCGCCGCGCTGCCGATCGATACGCGGCTGATCGAACTCGGCGAGATCGGCAGCCGGCTGGCCGGCGCACTCACGCGCGCACAGGTGCCGGCCGATCTCGATGCGCTGATCCGCGCGATCGAGACGGCAGACGCGCTCGTCGTCGCGAGCCCGGTGTATCGCGCGTCGTACACGGGCCTCTTCAAGCACCTGTTCGACCTCGTGCGCCACGACGCGCTCGTCGACGTGCCCGTGCTGCTCGCGGCCACCGGCGGCAGTGAGCGTCATGCGCTCGTGATCGATCATCAGCTGCGCCCGCTGTTCAGCTTCTTCCAGGCGCGCACGCTGCCGATCGGCGTGTATGCGTCCGAAAGCGATTTCGATCGGTACCGGATCGCGAACCCGGCGTTGCGCGAGCGCATCGCGCGCGCCGTGGAGCGTGCGGTGCCGCAACTGCGCCCGCACGCGCTTTCCACCGCGGCCGCCTAAGCCGCTTTTTCATTTCCCCTTCGACCAGGACACCTTCATGAGCCTTCCCGACCCTTCCGCCGACGGCGTCAAATTCGCGTACTGGGTGCCGAACGTCAGCGGCGGCCTCGTCGTCAGCACGATCGAGCAACGCACCGACTGGAGCCTCGAATACAACCAGACGCTCGCGCGCACGGCCGAGGCGGCCGGCTTCGACTACGCGCTGAGCCAGATTCGCTTCACGGCCGGCTATGGCGCCGAATACCAGCACGAGTCGGTGTCGTTCAGCCAGGCGCTGCTGCATGCGACGACGAAGCTCAAGGTGCTTGCCGCGATCCTGCCGGGGCCGTGGCATCCGGCCGTGGTCGCGAAGCAGCTCGCGACGATCGACCACATCTCGAACGGGCGCATCGCGATCAACGTCGTGAGCGGCTGGTTCAAGGGCGAATTCACCGCGATCGGCGAGCCGTGGCTCGAGCACGACGAACGCTATCGGCGCTCGAAGGAATTCATCCAGGCGCTCAAGGGCATCTGGACGCAGGACAACTTCACGTTCAAGGGCGACTTCTACCGCTTCAACGATTACACGCTGAGCCCGAAGCCGGTGCAGAAGCCGCATCCGGAAATCTTCCAGGGCGGCAGTTCGCGGGCGGCGCGCGACAACGCGGCGAGCGTGTCGGACTGGTATTTCACGAACGGCAACACGCCGGAGAACCTGAAGGCGCAGATCGACGACATCCGCGCGAAGGCGGCCGCGAACGACCATCGCGTGCGGATCGGCGTCAATGCGTTCGTGATCGCGCGCGACACCGAGGAAGAAGCGAAGGCCGTGCTCGACGACATCATCCGGCACGCGCACGTCGAGGCCGTGCACGCGTTCGGCGATGCGGTGAAGCAGGCCGGCAACGCGTCGCCCGAAGGCGAGGGCAATTGGGCGAAATCGACGTTCGAGGATCTCGTGCAGTACAACGACGGCTTCCGCACGAACCTGATCGGCACGCCGCAGCAGATCGCCGAGCGGATCGTCGCGCTGAAGGCGATCGGCGTCGACCTCGTGCTGGCCGGATTCCTGCATTTCATCGAGGAAGTCGAGTACTTCGGCAAGCGCGTGCTGCCGCTCGTGCGCGAACTCGAGGCGCAGCGGCAGGCCATTGCCGCGTGACGCCGACCCGCCGCTCGCGCGCGGCCCGCGATCGTGCGGGCCCGCGCGGCGGCACGACGCTTACGCGATGCCCGCCATTTTCGATGCGTCGATCATCATCTCCACGCCGAGGCCGCCGAGCACCGCGCCCATGGCCCAGCGCTGCGCGAGCAGCAGCGTCGGACGACCGTGCAGGAACGTCGCGAGGCTACTCGAACAGATCGCCACCATCCCGTTGGCCGACGCGAACGCGGCAATCAGCAGCGAGCCGAGAAACAGCGACTGGCCGAACACGCTGCCTTGCCCGTAGTCGATGAACTGCGGCAGCAGCGACACGAACAACATCGCGAGCTTCGGGTTCAGCACGCTGGTCGTCGCGCCCATCGCGAGCAGCCGCAGCGGCTGCTCGTTCGGCAGCGTCTTCACCTCGAACGGCGAGCGGCCGCCCGGCCGCACCGCCTGCCAGGCGAGGTACAGCAGATAGGTCGCGCCGACCGCGCCCAGCACGCTGCCCGCGTAGGGCACGCTCATGAACAGCGTCGTGATGCCGAACGCCGCGGCGAACATGTAGAACAGGTAGCCGAGCATCACGCCGGCGAGCGAAACGAGCCCGGCCGCCCGCCCTTGCGCGATCGAGCGCGACATCACGTAGACCATGTTCGGCCCCGGCGTGACCGCGAGCATGCCGCCGATGACGAGAAACCCGTAGAGCGATCCGGACGTGTGCATGTTTTCCGCTTCCTGCGTCGAATGAGTGCTGACGGCGTTCATTGTCCGGCGCTGGAGGGGAACAGTAAAACGGGATAAACTGAATCGATTGATCAGTTTTTCTGAATAGAAATGAAGAAGCTCGACCTCGATGTGCTCGCGATGGTGGTGGCCGTCGCGGAATCCGGATCGTTCGCGCAGGGCGCGCAGATCGTGCACCGGTCGCCGTCGGCGGTGAGCATGCAGATCAAGACGCTGGAAGACGCGCTCGGCAAGCCGCTGTTCATTCGCGACACGCGCAACGTGACGGCGACCGACGACGGCAGGAGGCTGGCTGACTACGGCCGCCGGATGCTCGCGATGCGCGACGAGGCGTGGGCGTCGGTCGTGCGTCCTGAGATCCGCGGCCGCGTGACGATCGGCGTGCCCGACGATTACATCTCGTCGCTGCTGCCGCAGGTGCTCGGCAAGTTCGCCGCGATGCATCCGCGCGTGGAAGTGCGCGTGATCGGCCAGCCGAGCAACGCGCTCGTGCCGATGCTCAAGGACAACACGGTCGACCTCGCCTGCCTGACCCGCGTCAAGGGCGTGTCCGGCGAGCTGATCCGGCTCGAGCCGATCGTCTGGACGGGATCGCCGAAACGGAACGTGTGGGAGGAGCGGCCGCTGCCGGTTGCGCTGTTCTCGCACGGCAGCACGGCGCGCGATCATGCGATCAAGGCGCTGAACCGGCGGAAGATCCCGTACCGGATGTCATACGAAAGCCCGAGCTTTCTCGGGCTGCTCAGCATGGTCGAGGCCGGCCTCGCCATCGCGCCGCTCGCGCGCTGCTGCGTGCCCGATCACCTGCTGCAGTTGTCGGAGAGCCACGGGTTGCCGTCGCTCGGTGAACTCGAAGTCGTGCTCGCGCGCAGCGCGCAGTCGGCGCGGCCGCCGTGCGACTACCTCGCCGAGCAGATTCTCGGCCAATGGCGTGCGTGAAGCCCGCCTGCTCGCAGCGCGTCAGCACGACGCCAGCAGCCATTCGCGGAAGGCGACCAGCGATGGCAGCGTGTCGTTGCCCGGCGGGTAGACGAGGTAATAGCTGCGCTGGCTGGTAATCGCTTCGCCGATCGACACGAGTTCGCCGCGGCTCAATTCGTCCTCCACGAGCATCTTCGGCACCAGCCCGATTCCCATTCCCGCGCGCACGGCCTGGATCAGGTGCGACGTCAATTCGAAGCTCGGGCCGACGCGCATCTGGCGATGGTCGAGCCGATAGTGCGAGAACCACTCGGCCCAGGCCTGCTGATTGCTCGTCACGCCCAGCAGCGTCTGCTTCGCGGCCCAGGCCGGCCTGCGCGCGTCGGCCTTGCGGCCACGGCCGGTATTGGGCGGGGCGATCGCGACCAGGAACTCGTTGTACAGCCGATGCGCGTGCAGGCCCGGCCAGTCGCCCGCGCCGACGGTGATCGCCGCGTCGAGATCGTCGTTGAGGAAATCGATCGCGCCGATCCGTGAATGCAGGTGGACGGTCATGCCCGGATGCGCGGCGTAGAACCCGTGCAGGTGCGGCAGCAGCCATTTCGAGCCGAAGGTCGGCAGGGTCGCCAGCCGCAGCGAGCCGGCGCCCGCCTGATGCGACATCGCCTGCAGCGTCGCGCCGCGAATGCGCCCCAGCGCGCCGCTCAGCTCGGCGAAGTAACGACGGCCGACTTCGGTCAGCTTGACCGAGCGGCCCTCGCGCCGGAACAGCGGCACGCCGAGCTGATCCTCGAGCGTCTGCACCTGCCGGCTGATCGCACTCTGGCTCAGCGACAGCTCGTCGGCCGCGCGTGTGTAGCTTTCATGCCGCGCGGCGGCCTCGAATACGAGCAGCAGCGACATCGACGGGGTGAGGCGGCGGTAATTCATGAGTTTTATGCAAGTTTCGCCGGTCGAGAATTCGTTTGTTTCTGGTGGAATATCGAAAGATACTGGAAATCCCGGTTGCGCGGAAACTTGCCAAAAAATCATGTTTTGGCGCGCGAACCGGCCGGCTCCACCCCATTGCGTTTTTGCCCCATGTCGATCGTCCCGTTGCCTCGTCCAGCCAGCCCGTCCGCGAACGTCTATCGCGATTTTCTCGCCGCGCTGCAGGCGGCCGGCTTTGCCGGCGAAATCCATGCGGACCACGCGAACCGGACCGTGCAGGCCACCGACAACTCGATCTACCAGCGCCTGCCGCAGGCGGTGGTCTGCCCCGCGCATGCGGAGGACGTCCAGCTGCTGGCCCGGCTGCTCGCCGAGCCCGCGCATCGCGACGTCGCGGTCGCCGCGCGCGGCGGCGGCACCGGCACCAACGGGCAGTCGCTGACCGACGGCATCGTCGTCGACCTGTCGCGGAACATGAACCGGATCCTCGACATCGACGTCTCGCAGCGCCGGGTGCGTGTCGAGGCGGGTGTCGTCAAGGATCAGCTCAATGCGGCGCTGAAGCCGCACGGGCTGTTCTTCGCGCCGGAGCTGTCCACGTCGAACCGGGCGACCATCGGCGGGATGATCAACACCGATGCGAGCGGGCAGGGCAGCTGTACCTACGGCAAGACGCGCGACCACGTGCTCGAACTCGATGTCGTGCTGATGGGCGGCGAGCGGCTGCACAGCGACGCGCTCGACAATGAAGAACTGGAACGCCGCTGCGCGCGGCAGGACCGCGTCGGCAAGGTCTATCGCACCGCGCGGCGCATCAGCGACGACAAGGCCGCGCTGATCGACGCGAAGTTTCCGAAGCTCAACCGCTGCGTGACCGGCTACGACCTCGCGCACCTGCGCGAAGCGGACGGCCGCTTCAACCTGAACAGCGTGCTGTGCGGCGCGGAAGGCTCGCTCGGCTTCGTCGTCGAGGCGACGCTCAACGTGCTGCCGATCCCGACGTTTTCGGTGCTGGTCAACGTGCGTTACGCGGGCTTCATGGACGCGCTGCGCGACGCGCGCGCGCTGCTCGAACTCAAGCCGCTGTCGATCGAGACGGTCGACTCGAAGGTGCTGATGCTCGCGATGAAGGACTTCGTGTGGAGCAGCGTGGCCGAGTATTTCCCGCAGGACGACGCGCGTCCGACGCTCGGCATCAACCTGATCGAATTCAGCGGCGACGACGAACGCGACGTCGATGCGCGCGTGCGCGCGTTCGTCGAGCATCTGCGCACCGATACGAGCGTGGAGCGCCTCGGCCACACGCTTGCCGCCGGCGACGAGGCGGTGAAGCGCGTGTATGCGATGCGCAAGCGGGCGGTCGGGCTACTCGGCAACGTGCGTGGCGAGGCGCGTCCGCAGCCGTTCGTCGAGGACACCGCGGTGCCGCCTGAGAACCTCGCCGCGTACATCGCCGAATTCCGCGCACTGCTCGACGGCCACGGGCTGCAGTACGGGATGTTCGGCCACGTCGACGCGGGCGTGCTGCACGTGCGCCCGGCGCTCGACATGAAGGACCCGAAGCAGGCGGCGCTGGTGCGGCCCGTGTCGGACGCGGTGGCCGAACTCACACGGCGGCATGGTGGCCTTTTATGGGGCGAGCACGGCAAGGGCGTGCGCTCCGAATATGCGCCGGCGTTTTTCGGCGAGCTGTATCCGTCGCTGCAGCAACTGAAGGCCGCGTTCGATCCGCACAACCAGTTCAACCCGGGCAAGATCGCGACGCCGCCAGACTCGACGCTGCGGCTGCTGAAGATCGACGAGGTGCTCACGCGCGGCGACCACGACCGTCAGATCGACGAGCGCGTGTGGCAAAGCTACGGCACCGCGATGCATTGCAACGGCAACGGCGCGTGCTACAACTTCGATCCGGACGACGCGATGTGCCCGTCGTGGAAGGCGACGCGCGAACGCGTGCAGTCGCCGAAGGGGCGCGCGTCGCTGCTGCGCGAATGGTTGCGTCTGCAAGGGCTGGCCGGCGTCGACGTCGTCGCGGCGGCGCGTGCGCGGCAACCGTTGCTGCGCGGGCTGGTCGAGCGCTGGCGCAACAGCCGCAACGCGCGTCGTGGCGACGCGGATTTCTCGCACGAGGTGTACGACGCGATGGCCGGCTGCCTCGCATGCAAGTCATGCGCCGGACAGTGCCCGGTCAAGGTGAACGTGCCCGAGTTCCGCTCGCGCTTTCTCGAGCTGTATCACCAGCGTTATATGCGGCCGCTGCGCGACTACCTGATCGGTTCGCTCGAATTCACGATGCCGTGGATGGCGCGCGTACCCGCGCTGTACAACGGGCTGATGGGTGCCCGCTGGGTGCGGACGCTGCTCGAGCGCCGGGTCGGCATGGTCGACAGCCCGCTGCTGAGCCGCTTCGATCTCGCGGCCGTGATCCGCGCGTGGTGCGTGAAGCCGGCCGACCCGCACGCGCTTGCCGCGCTGAGCGATGCGCGGCGCGCGCGCAGCGTCGTCATCGTGCAGGACACGTTCACGCGCTATTTCGATACCGAGCAGCTCGCGACGCTGATCGAGCTGGCGGCGCGGCTGGGCTTTCAGGTGTGGCTTGCGCCGCTTGCGCCCAACGGCAAGGCGCTGCACGTGCAGGGGTTTCTTCGCGCATTCGAACAGGCCGCGATCCGCAACGCGACGCAACTGGCCGCGCTGGCGCGCTCGGGTGTCGCGCTGGTCGGCCTCGATCCGGCGATGACGCTCACGTATCGGCAGGAATACCTGAAGGTGACGGAGCTCGCCGACGTGCCGAAAGTCGCGCTGCCGCAGGAATGGCTGCTGGATGCGCTGCCGGAAGCCGGAGCGGGCGGGCCGACGGTTTCGTATCGGCTGCTGCCGCACTGCACCGAGAAAACCAACGCGCCGGACAGCGGCAGGCAATGGGCGCAGGTGTTCGCGCGTCGCGGGCTGCGCTTGCAGGTTCAGGCGACCGGGTGCTGCGGGATGTCGGGCACGTACGGGCACGAGGCGCGCAATCTCGCGACGTCGAAGACGATCTATGCGCAGTCGTGGGCCGCGCACGTCGACGGGGCGGACGCGGAAGGCGAGGCGCTGGCGACCGGGTATTCGTGTCGCAGCCAGGTGAAGCGCCTGTCGGCGAAGCAGGTGCGTCATCCGTTGCAGGCGCTGCTCGATCACGTGCGGGCGGTGGGGTGAGAACAGGGCGGTGCGGAGCGCATGGCCGGCAACGGGGCGTCGATCGCGTGTCGAGCGGCCATCCCCGTGCCGCTATCGACCTTCGCCGGCGCGGGTCAGGCGTCGGCTTTCGCCGCTTTCCGCGCGCGCGGTTTTTCGGCCGCGGGAAACACGCCGACACCGCGCGGCCGTTTCGGCTCGATCCGCATTTGCCGGATCACGCGCCGGAAGTCGATCTCGTGCGCGGCCAGCGTGCCGATCAGTTTCGCGATGACCGCGAGATGGGAAGGGACGGTGCCCTTGCTCGAATAGTTGGTGATCGAATTCTCGTTCATCCGGATCAGGCGGGCGAACTCGCGCGCCGTCAACTGCGCCTTCTTCAACTCCTGTTGGAATTCCGCATACGCCATTGCACACATGATGCTTCGTCTCCGTGAATCTGAAATCGGCCCGCGCGGCGCCGGCGCCGACGAGTGGCGTTCCCGTCGTGCCGGCGCCGCGTCGGGTTACATCTTCACCTGGTCGAGGAGGGTCTTCTTGCCGCTCTTGTAGCCGTAGATCGAGATGATCCCGTGCGTCAGGTCGCCCTTCGCGTCGAACGTCGTCGTGCCGATCACGCCGTCGTACTTCGTCGCGGGCATCGCCGCGAGAATCTTCGCCGGGTCGGTGGAGTTCGCGCGCTTCATCGCGTCGACCGCGATGTAGACCGCGTCATACGCGAACGGCGCGTCGAACTTGATGCCCTGGTTGAAACGCTTCTGGTACTTCGCGAGGAAGTCCGCACCGCCCGGCATCTTCTCGAGCGCAGCGCCTGCCTGCGAGCACAGCACGTTGTCGGCCGCCGGGCCGGCCAGTTGGGCCAGCGAGTCGGTGCACACGCCGTCGCCGGACAGGATCCTCGCGCGCAGGCCGAGCTGTTTCGCCTGCTTCGCGAGCGGGCCGCCGGTGGCGTCCATGCCGCCGTACATGATCGCGTCGGGGTTCTCGCCCTTGATCTTCGTCAGGATCGCGCGGAAGTCGACCGCCTTGTCGTTGGTCGCGTCATGCGACAGCACCTTCAGGCCGAGCGCCTTCGCCTTCTTCTCGAACTCGTTCGCGAGGCCCTGGCCGTACGCGGTCGAATCGTCGATCACCGCGACGCTTTTCACGCCCTTCGACTGCGCATAGCTCGCGAGCGCCGGGCCCTGCTGCGCGTCGGTCGCGACCACGCGGTAGGTCGTCTTGAAGCCTTGCTGCGTGTAGGTCGGGTTGGTCGCCGACGGCGAGATCTGCACGATGCCCGCGTCGCTGTAGATCTTCGACGCCGGAATCGACGTGCCCGAGTTCAGGTGGCCGATGACCGCGACGACCTTGTCGTCGACCAGCTTCTGCGCAACCTGCGTCGCCTGGCGCGGGTCGGCCGCGTCATCCTGCGCGTCGAGTTGCAGCGTGATCTTCTTGCCGCCGATCGTCAGGCCCTTCGCGTTGATTTCCTCGACCGCGAGGCGCGCGCCGTTTTCATTGTCCTTGCCGAGGTGCGAGATGCCACCCGTCGTCGGTTCGACGCTGCCGATCTTCACGACCTGGTCGGCCATCGCGCTCGACGCGGCCGCGAACGCGGCGGCAGCCAGTGCAACGGTGATCAGGGGTTTGCAGCGCATGCCGACAGTGCTTCGTTCCATCTGCCATCTCCGAATTGAATGTCTTTCTATTGGCGTCTCAGCCGGCCGGGGCCGGGCGGTCGGACGATTTTTACTACCCGCCATGGGCGTCGCTTGCAGGGCGTCCGGATACAGGAAATCGTGCGCGGCGGCGGCCCGCGGATTGCGGTTCGCTGTCGTCGGCCTTACGGCCGCATCCATTATTCGGCCGGTCGACACGGCGAAGCCATGGACACTGACTGGCGGTCAATCCGGAAGTGTTTGGTCGATTTGTCTGCACAGTTTGGTCGATTGCGCATCGTGTATCCGGTTTCATGGCCGCGCTTCATCGAGCGTGATTGAGGTTGTTATGCAACTAACGGTCAATTTCGGCAGCGCCAATGAAGGGGTGCCGATCGCACGGGCCGGATCGCGCATCCGGATCGGCAAAGACCGGGGGCGTTCCGGGACCGGCGTCGGTTCTGCCTTCGGATCGTCGCGTCGGCCACGCAATTCGCCGCCGTCTCGACCTACGACCGTCCGCGCAACGCGACGACGATCACCCCTGCAATCGCCAGCAGGCCGCCGCACGCCGTCGCGATGCCGGGCCGCTCGCCCGTCAGCATCACCGACAGCAGCGTCGCGACTGCCGGCGTCAGGTAGAGAAAGCTGGCCGCACGCGCCGCGCCGAAGTAGCCGAGCGCGAAGGTCCAGGTCGCGTACCCGAGCGCGGCCGGAAAGACGCCGAGCACCACGACGGCCAACGTCGTGTCGCGCGACCCGCCGCCGAGCGACACGAGCGCGCCGGGCAGCCACGGCGAGAGCAGCACCGCGCCGGCCAGCAGCGTGTACGCGGTGCACGGCAGTGCGCCGTACACGGGAATCAGCCGCCGCTGCAACACGAAATAGCTGGCCGAACACAGCGCCGCGCCGAGGATCAGCGTGCTCCCCGAGCCGAGGACGAGGCCGCCGGGCTGACCTCGTGCGATCACCGCGATGCCGGCCAGGCTGACCAGCGACCCGAGCCAGCCCCAGCGATTGAAGCGCTCGCGCAGAAACACGGCGGCCAGCAACGCGGTGAAGATCGGCAGCGTGTTCACGATGAAGCTCGCCGCGCCGGCCGACACGGTTTGTTCGCCGGTATTGAGCAGCGCGTTGTAGAGCGCGATGCCGAGCAGGCCGCATGCGAGAAAGCGCCACGCGTCGGCTTTCGTCGGCAGCGGCGGTCGCCGCCATGCGAGCCACGCGATCACGAGCAACGCGGCGGTCGCGAAGCGTGCGGCCGCGAGCTGCAGCGGCGCGAGGCCGTGCAGGCCGATCCGGATGAACGGGAACGCGGACGCCCACGAGACGATCGTGAACGCGACCGCCGCTGCCGCGACGAGCGGTTGTCGCGCGCGGCGCGACGTCGATGACGAAAGTGTATTCATGCAGCCATGGTGCGGTGTCGCAAGATGCTAAGCTAGCGCACAGATCAATACCCGGATATGAAAATGGCTCACAGCTCGGGGGCGCGACAGGCCGACGGTCCGGCGCATGTGCGCCCGGTAGCCGCCACGCCAATGCCGGCCCCGCGGCCGCCGCTCGCGAGCCTGGAGACGGTCTGCACGGTGGCGCGCGAGGGTTCGTTTCTCGCGGCCGCCGACGTCTCCGGCGTCACGCACGGCGCGATCAGCCGACGGGTGGCCGCCGTGGAAAACTGGCTCGGGATGGCGCTGTTCGAACGGCATGCGCGCGGCGTGCGCCTGACCCCGGACGGGCAGCGCTTCGTCGGCCGGATCGAGCAGGCGTTCGCGATCATCGACGGCGCGGCCGATCAGTGGCGCTCGCCGCGCACGCCGCGGCTGGTCCGGATGAGCGTGGTGCCCGCGTTCGCGCAGCTGTGGCTGCTGGAGCGGCAGCAGGCGCTGGAGAGCGAAGCGCCCGCGTTGCGCATCGAGCTCGGCATCGAACTGCGCAACGTGGATATCGCCGGCGGCGAAGCCGATCTGTCGATCCGGTACGGGCGCGGCAACTGGCGCCAGCTCGAAACCCGGCCGTTCATGCCGGAACGGCTGTATCCGGTCGCCCATCCGCGGCTCGCCGCGCAACTGGCCAGGATGCGCCGCGCAACGGGCGATGCCGCGCTGCTCGACCTGCCGTTGCTGCACGATTCCGACGTGACCGGCTGGCGCACGTGGTTCGATGCGCTCGGCATTCCGTTCAAGCCGCGTGCGCAGGATCGCCGGTTCGAGGATTACAACCTCGTGCTGGCGGCGGCCGAAGCGGGGCTGGGCGTGGCGCTTGCGCGAACGCCGCTTGCGGATGCGTATCTGCAGCGCAGCGCGCTCGTGCGCGTGAGCCGTCACGAGGTCGATTCGCTGCTCAGCTACCACTTCGTGCATGCGAAGGGCGAGAATCGGCCGGAGGTCCTCGCGTTGATGGAGCGGATGGTGAAGGCGCTGGGGTAGCGCGCATCCCGCTGTTCGCGCAGGCGAGCTCGTCGGCACGCGGGGCATGCGGGCAACGGGCCGCCCGTCCCCTTCGTCCGGCCTGAGCCGCCGAATCGTTACAATGCAGCCGCGGAATACGGCGAGATCGCCGAAGTGAGGCAGAATCGCGCCTTTGGCCTGCGGATGGGCCACTCTCCAACCATGACAGTACGGGTTCAAATTTGCAGAAAAGGGAACCGATGAACAGACCAGACAAATCGTCGAAAGCGCGTGCGGCGCTGGATCAGCTTTTTTCCGGCCTGGCGCCCACGGATGCGAAGCGCGAATCGCCGCGTCCGGGCAATCCGTTCGCAACGGACGACGAGGTGTCGAGCGCATCCGGCGGTCGCGGCGGGGTGGAAGTCACGCTGTCGACCCGCATCCAACTGCGCGGTTATCCGAGTGCCGACGCGTTCATGAAGCGCATGGCGCAAGCGTGGGGCCTCGAGTGGGGCACCTACGACAGCGTCCGCGCGGTAGCGACGCTGCCTGCGGGATGGCGCTCGCGCCGGCTTCCGGAAGTCACGCAGATCGTCGACGAACGCGACGTGCTGCGCGCCGAGAGCAGTCTGCAGGGCGGCGAGATGTCGTATCTGAAGGTGCACCCGCGCTACTACATCGATGCGCGCAAGCGTTTCGGGTGGAGCAAGTCGTCGAAGGCGTCCGACGATCCGGATCTCGACGGCCCCGACTGGAACTGCTTCGTGATCGATCGGGAAAAGTCCGTCGAAGTGCACGAACTGACGACGTCGTCGTTGAAGGCCGACATGGACAACGCCCGCGCGACGCTGTTGAAATGGCTGGACGAGCACTATCCGAAACATCGCGACCCGTTTGCGTACTGGTCGGACTGCGAAGGGGCGTAGTACGCCGGTTTGCACGGCGGTTCGCTTGATGCATCGATCGGCCCGCCATGAGGACGAGCATTGAAACGAGCGCATGTGGTGTCGATTCTCTGGGCTGCGTTTGGCGCGGCAGTCGCGTCGACCGTCGTCGAGTTGCTGCTCTGGGCAATCGCCGGCGATGACGCCGCCCGGAATCTGTTCCGCGACGCGCGCCTCACGGCCGCGATCGTGATGGGGCGAAGCGTGCTCGGTGCGTCCGGCGGCTTCGATCCGCTGGTGATGGGCGTGGCGACGCTCGTGCATGCGATGCTTTCGCTCGTCTATGCGGCCGTGCTGGCACGGCTGGTCCGCAGTCTGTCGGGCGCGGTCGCGCTGTTCGCCGGCGGCGCGTTCGGGCTCCTGCTGTACGGCGTGAACCTGTACGGGTTCACGGCGATCTTTCCCTGGTTCATCCCCGTTCGCGGCGCGATCACGCTGGTTGCTCATCTGATCTTCGGGATCACGGCAGCGGCTGTCTATTACGTCGCCCGGCGCGACGCTAGCCGCTAACACCCTGTACAGGCACGCATGCGGTGCGCGCCTGCCATGACGATCGTCGTGCGACGTGACGATCAGAACTTGTGGCGAATGCCGACGATCGCGAGTTCCTGCGTATCGGTGCCCGAGTTCACGCCGTACGAGCCGACCGACGCGGCCGCTTTCACGGTCGCCCCGCTCGCGTCGAGCGTGTTGCCGCTCGCCTTCTGATAGCCGAACAGCGCATACAGGTCGGTGCGCTTCGACAGCGCGTAATCCGCGCCGAGGTTGACCTGGTTGTAGTGCGCGGAAGCCGGGCCGGTCAGCGACGTGTAGTTGTAGCCGACACCGGCGCGCAGTGGCGGCGAGAACTGCCAGTTGAAGAACGCGGAGCCGTTGTTGAACTTCGCGTTCCGGTTGACGCCGACAGCGTGTCCGCGCCGTATTGCGTGTTCGAATATGCGAGGCCGAAGGTCGCCGGCCCGGCCACGTACTGACCGGCAACGCGCACGATCTGGATCGTCTTCGCGCTCGAGAAGCCCTGGTTGATCACGGTGTTGAACAGCGTGTCGGAGCTGCTCGACCACGTGTGCACGCCGTTCGCGTAGCTCGCGCCAAAGCTGTACGTGCGGCCGCTGCCGGCCGCGCCCGCGACGCCGCCGAAGCCGTACAGCGCCGCGAACTGGAAGCCCGCGATCAGCGGGCTCGTGTACTTCACCGAGTTGCTCACGCGCAGGCTGTTGTCGTAGTTTTCGAGATCGCCCGGTGTCGCGAACACGCCGCCGAAGTAGTTGTTCTGCGTGAGGCCCTGTACGAGATCGACGACCGGATCGTACTGGCGGCCGAGCGTCACGGTGCCGTAGGTGCTGCTCGCGAGGCCGACGACGGCGTTGCGGCCGAATTCGCGCTGGCCCGTCAAGGAAACCAATAAATTGTCGGATCGTTATGTGGCGGCGCGGTGATGGATGCGTACGCAACGAATCGACGGTCGCTGCGCGGCTCGCTCCTGCATCGTGGCCGGCGTGCCGTGCGCTTGCGGTATGCCGGTCAGCGGCGGCCGTCGCGCGATGCGAACAGGCGCGGCTGCGCGGCGTTCAATGCGTCGTCCGCTTCCGGCTGCCACGGAAAAATTCCGTTGCGGTCGGGCCACAGCAACTGCACGCACGGGAAGTCGTCGTTGCCGTAGAACCAGCGGTTCCAGCCGAGATGGGCTTCGTAGTGTTCCTTCTCGACCGGCATCAACAGTGCGTTCGCGTTGCCGTAGACCGCGGCCGTGACTTCCCCCAGCGGCGGCGGCGTGCCGGCCGCAACTTTCCGGTACACATCCCATAGCACGTCATGGACGATGCGCGCCGGCAACGAGAATACGATGATTTCCGGAAAACCGTGATTGACCCACAACCCGGTCGTGAACGAGAAGCCCGGTTCGTCGCCTTCCGCGAATATCTCCGTGCGGAACCATCCGTGCTGGCGAATCTGATGCACGAAGCGCTGCTCGTCTTCCTCGAGCACCGAATCGGGCGCGTCGAGTGCGGTGGCGATATCCGGCCGTGTTGTCATGCGGGTTCCTTGATTCCGTGTCGGGCGGCAGGGAGCAGGGCGATGGCGTCCTGCCGGCGGGAAAGCGATCGTCGTGCAACGCGCGTGCGATCGCCGTCCGCCATGTTGCCACGACGGTCCCGCTTACTGCGCGATGCTTTCCGCGTCCGCCGTTTCGCCGAGGAACCCGCCGCTCTGGTGCGCCCACAGCGCCGCGTAGATGCCGCCCGCCTGCAGCAACTGCTGGTGCGTGCCTTCCTCGACGATGCGCCCTTCGTCGAGCACGATCAGCCGGTCCATCGCGGCGATCGTCGACAGCCGGTGCGCGATCGCGATCACCGTCTTGCCGGTCATCAGGCTGTCGAGGCTGCGCTGGATCGCGACTTCGACCTCGGAATCGAGCGCGCTGGTCGCCTCATCCAGCACGAGGATCGGCGCGTCCTTGAGCATCACGCGGGCAATCGCGACGCGCTGCCGCTGGCCGCCCGACAGCTTCACGCCGCGCTCGCCGACTTCGACGTCGTAGCCGCTGCGGCCGTGGCGGTCGCGCAGCCGGTCGATGAACTCGGCCGCTTCCGCACGCACGGCCGCGTCCTGCATGTCGCGCTCGGTCGCGTCGGGGCGGCCGTACAGCAGGTTCTCGCGCATCGTCCGGTGCAGCAGCGACGTATCCTGCGTCACCATCCCGATCGCGGCGCGCAGGCTGTCCTGCGTCACGTGCGCGATGTCCTGCCCGTCGATCCGGATCGCGCCGCCGCCCACGTCGTAGAAGCGCAGCAGCAAGTTCACGAGCGTCGACTTGCCGGCGCCCGAGCGGCCGATCAGGCCGATCCGCTCGCCCGGCCGGATCGTCAGGTTCAGCCCGTCGAATACCGCGCGATCGTTGTCCTCGTGCGCGAACTGCACGTTGTCGAACACGATTTCGCCGCGCTGCACCGCAAGCGGTTTCGCATCGGGCGCGTCGACCACGCTGCGCACCTTCGTCAGCGTATTGATGCCGTCCTGGATCGTGCCGACGTTCTCGAACAGCTCGGTCATTTCCCACATGATCCAGTGCGAGTAGCTCGACAGGCGCAGCGCCATCGCGATCACGGCCGCGACGACGCCCGCGCTCGCCTCGCCGTGCATCCACAGATAGAGCGCGAGCCCCGCCGAGCCGACCAGCAGCAGCGTCGACAGCAGGTGGTTGACGATCTCGAACGCGCTGACGAGCCGCATCTGCGCGTCGCCGGTCGCCTTGAACGCTTCCATCGCGCGCCGCGCGTGGTCGGCTTCGCGCCGCGTATGCGAGAACAGCTTGACGGTCGTGATGTTCGAATACGCGTCGGTGATGCGGCCCGTCATCAGCGCGCGCGCGTCGGCCTGCCGGCTGCCGACGGCGCCCAGGCGCGGCACGAAATACGCACACGCCGCGCCGTAGCCGAGCGCCCACAGCACGAGCGGAATCATCAACCGCCAGTCGAAGCTGGCGGCGAGCGCGAGGATGCCGATCAGGTAGGCGGTAACGCCGATCACGACGTCGACCGACATGAATAGCGCGTCGCGCACCGCCAGCGCGGTCTGCATGATCTTGGTCGTCACGCGGCCCGCGAATTCGTTCGCGTAGAACGACAGGCTCTGGTCGAGCATCAGCCGGTGGAATACCCAGCGCAACCGCATCGGGAAGTTGATCGCGAGCACCTGGTGCTTGACCATCGTATGCAGCACGATCAGCAGCGCACTGCCGACGAGGATCGCCGCGAAACCGGCGAGCGTGCCGAAGTGGCGGCCGCCGAATCCGGCCGGCGTCGACGACGACAGCCAGTCAACCACGTGCCCCATCATCGCGAACAGCGCGGCTTCGTACGCGGCCAGCGCGGCCGACGTCAGCGCGATCATCAGGATCCAGCCGCGCGCGCCTTTCGTGCACGCCCAGACGAACGAGAAGAATCCCTTCGGCGGCGTGACGGGATCTTCGAGCGGGAAAGTCGGCAGGCGCCGTTCAAACCACGAATACATCGACTTGTTCTCCTTGTGCGGCCCGACGCGGCGGGCGGGCCGATGATGCCGGGCCGGACGCGATACGGTCATCGTGTGCCGGCCCATCCGTCCAGCCGCTGGACGTTGCGCCGCGATGAGCTTGGGCCGGCGTCAAGTGTCGCATCGATTCGATCGGGCTGCAGGCCGGTTGTAAGTCGCGCTGGCCGGGCGAATGGCGCCGCGTTTGCGCAGCGGGCTTGCAGACAAGATCATCACGCCCTTAAAAAACCTCTTGACTATCTATCTATGAGTAGATAAAGTTCGGTCCATGGAAACGAAACCGACCGTCCGCGAACAGATTCTCGACCACGCGATCACGCTGATGATGCAGCGCGGTTACAACGGCTTCAGCTATCGAGACCTGTCCGACCTGGTGGGCGTGAAGACGTCGAGCATTCATTACTACTTCCCGTCGAAGGACGATCTCGTGCTGGAAGCGGTGGCGGGCTACAGCGACGAAGTCCTCGCGGCCGTGCGGGCGATCGATCCGGCGTTGCCGGCCGACGTGAAGCTGAGCCTGTACACGAAGATGTTCGGCCGCACGCTCGGCGACGGCAACCTGATCTGCCTGTGCGGGATGCTCGCGGCCGACATCGAAACGCTGCCGGAGAACGTGCGGCAGGCGGTGCAGGCGTTCTTCAAGGCCAACGAAAGCTGGCTTGCGGAATTGCTCGCGCAAGGCGCGAAGGAAGGCACGCTGCAGTTCAGCGGCGCGCCCGAAACCGCGGCGCGCACGTTGTACGCGGCGTTCCAGGGCAGCGTGCTCGCCAGCCGGTTGTTTCACACTCGAGCGCGTCTCGAGGACGTCGAGGCCGTCTGGAAAACACGGTCCTGACGGCCGGCTCAAGCAGTGAGGCGGTTCGCCGCCTTTTTATTGAATGTCGCAATCTATCATGTAGTAGATAGATGTTTTGGCGCAGACGGATCATCTGTCTGCATTTTTTGGGAACGTTTGTCTATCTATGAGTAGATAAACCGATGCGGCGCCGATGCGGAAACCGCCGGCTCGCAGTCCCCGGTTCGAAGGTCGTTTCATTCATTTATTGAAAAGGAGTCTGTCATGTCGATCGAAAAAGTGCTGTACCGCGCCCATGCAAAAGCCACCGGCGGCCGCGACGGCCGTGCGACGGTGCCCGAGAGCGGCCTCGACCTGAAGCTGACCACGCCGCGCGAGCTCGGCGGCGCGGGCGGCGCGGGCGCGAACCCCGAGCAACTGTTCGCCGCCGGCTACAGCGCGTGTTTCATCGGCGCGATGAAGTTCGTCGCGGCACGCGACAAGATCGCGATCCCCGCGGACGCCGCGATCGACGGCAGCGTCGGCATCGGCGCGATCCCGAACGGCTTCGGCATCGAAGTCGAACTGAAGATCTCGTTGCCGGGCCTCGATCGCGACGTCGCGCAAACGCTGATCGACCGTGCGCACGTCGTCTGCCCGTACTCGAACGCGACGCGCGGCAACATCGACGTCACGCTTACGCTCGTCTGATCGGTCGCACTGCAAACCATTCATCGCCATTCGAAGATTCGACCAAGGAGTCGCACCATGAAGATCGTCAAGCCGCTGCTGATCGCCGCCGCCGTTGCAGCCGCACTGTCCACCGCACCTGCCGCGTTTGCCGCGGGCGCCGACGTCGTTGGCCCCGATGCGAAGACGAGCGCATTCCTCGCCGCGCTGAACGGCCAGAAGGGCCCGGGCCTCGAAACGCTGAGCCCCGCCAAAGCGCGCCAGGTGCTGGTCGACGCGCAGAACGGCGTGAAGGTCGATCTGTCCGGCATCGACGTGTCGAACCGCACGATCGAACAGGACGGCCTGTCGGTGCCGGTCACGATCGTGCGCCCGCAAGGCGTGACGGGCACGCCGCCGGTATTCGTGTTCATCCACGGCGGCGGCTGGGTGCTCGGCGATTTCCCGACGCACGAGCGCCTCGTGCGCGATCTCGTCGTGCAGTCGGGCGCCGTCGCGGTGTTCGTGAACTACACGCCGTCGCCGGAAGCGCGTTACCCGGTCGCGATCAACCAGGCGTATGCGGCGACGAAGTGGATCGCCGCGCACGGCGCGGAGATCGGCGTCGACGGCAGCCGCCTCGCGGTGGTCGGCAACAGCGTCGGCGGGAACATGTCGGCTGTCGTCGCGCTGATGGCGAAGGACAAGGGCGGTCCCGCGATCCGCTTCCAGGGGCTGATGTGGCCGGTCACGGACCACAACTTCAACACGGGTTCGTACAACGCGTATCAGCAAGGCCATTTCCTGACGCGGCCGATGATGAAGTGGTTCTGGGACGCCTATACGAAGAACGAAGCGCAACGCAACGAGATCTACGCATCGCCGCTGCGCGCGAGCGTCGCGGAGTTGAAGGGGCTGCCGCCCGCGCTGATCCAGGTCGCGCAGTTCGACGTGCTGCGTGACGAAGGCGAAGCGTACGGCCGCAAGCTCGACGCGGCCGGTGTGGACGCGACGACCACGCGCTACGACGGCACGATCCATGATTTCGGGCTGCTGAACGCGCTGGCCGACGATGCGCCGACGAAGGCCGCGACGAAGGCGATGGCCAATGAAATCGCGACGCGGCTGAAGTAACGCGATCGGTGGTCGTTCGAACCGGAACGACAGGACGGCGGGCATCTGCCCGCCGTTTTCGCATGCGGGCATTTCG
Organism: Burkholderia sp. AU16741; assembly: GCF_002223345.1. Classification (NCBI taxonomy): domain Bacteria; kingdom Pseudomonadati; phylum Pseudomonadota; class Betaproteobacteria; order Burkholderiales; family Burkholderiaceae; genus Burkholderia; species Burkholderia sp. AU16741. The sequence goes on along the minus strand of NZ_NKEZ01000011.1, from coordinate 875,551 downwards.
TTCATGTCCCGGCAGCGTGCCGCGCAAAACGGTTGAAACGGTTGAACGGCCCTCGCGCCGTCGCACGATCGCGCCCGCGCCGGCGGCATTGTTGGTACGATCGGCCGTATCGTTCACGCCGGCGTCGCAAACAGCCGGCTCATCGGCCGCGCGGTTGCACGGTCGCGCGGCCACGTTCGGGAGAAGCGGTTCATGTTGCAGGCGTTCGCGGTCTTGCTGATCTTCCAGTGTCTCGGGGAAGGCGTGTCCTATCTGTTCGGCCTGCCGGTGCCGGGCCCCGTGATCGGCATGCTGCTGCTGTTCGGCTTCGTGATGCTGCGTCCGCAGGCGGCCAATGCGATCGAGCCGACCGCACTCGACCTGCTGCGTCACCTGTCGCTGCTGTTCGTGCCGGCCGGCGTCGGCATCATGGTGTCGGCCGACCGCGTGCGCGGCGACGCGGTCGCGGTCGTCGTCGCGCTGGCCGTCAGCACCACGCTCGCGATCGCGGTGACGGCGCTCGTCACGCGCGCGCTGCTGCGGCGCCAGCGCCGCGCGGGCGGCACCGCGGAGGGCGCGCGATGACGGCCTTCCCGAAGCTCGGCGCGATCTGGGTCTATCTCGCCGCGAGCCCGCTGCTCGGCCTGACCATCACGCTGGTCGCGTATCTGTTCGCGCAAGCCGTCTATGCACGGGCGCGTTTCAACCCGCTCGCGAATCCGGTGCTGATCGCGGTCGCGATGATCGTCGTGCTGCTGACGCTCACGCATACGCCATATCCGACGTATTTCGAGGGCGCGCAGTTCGTCCACTTCCTGCTCGGCCCCGCGACGGTCGCGCTCGCGCTGCCGCTGTACCGCCAGTGGTCGAAGCTGCGGCGCAGCGCGCTGCCGCTGCTCGCCGGCCTGCTCGCGGGTTCGCTGACCGCGATCGGGTCGGCGGTCGGCATCGCCGCGCTGTTCGGCGCGTCGCACCAGACGATCGCATCGCTCGCGCCGAAATCGGCGACGACGCCGATCGCGATGGCCGTCGCCGCCGAGATCGGCGGCATTCCGTCGCTCACCGCCGTGCTCGTGATCTCGACCGGGGTCTTCGGCGCGGTGTGCGCGCGCGGCATCCTCAATCTGTTGCGGGTCGACGAGGCGGCCGTGCGCGGTTTCGCGCTCGGCGTCGCGTCGCACGGGATCGGCACCGCGCGCGCGTTCCAGGTGAGCGAGGAAGCCGGCGCGTTCGCCGGGCTCGGGATGGGGTTGAACGGCGTGCTGACGGCGTTCGTCGTGCCGGTCCTGCTGCCGGTGCTGTCGCGCTGGATCTGAGCGCCGGCCCGCGCGCCCCGGGTAGCGGTTTCCCTGATGGCGCGCACGGCAGGCCGAAACGACCGCGCCCCCGGCGCACATGTATCGTTGACGTTATCAGGACAATTCAGGAACGCACACGGACATTTGCGCGCCGATCGGCTAACGTTGCATCGGCGCCGTTGTCGCAAGCCGTCGCGTGCACGCCGGTGTCCGACCCACACTCAACAATCGACAAGGAGATCGGCCATGAAGCAGTCTCGCGTGGTTTCGGTGGCAGTAGCAGTAGCGGCGTCGTTCGGTCTGTTGTTGACCGCCGCGCCGGCGGCATACGCGCAGGACGCGGCGTCGTCCGCGCCGACGCAGAAGCCGCTCGACAAGGCGCAGAAGAAGGCGGCGCGCAAGGCGGCCCGCGCGCGGCACGCGTCGGACCTGAAGGCGATCGGCACCGGCAGCGGCTACCGGTTGACCAACGACCAGAGCAACTATCCGCAGAACGCCGTGCAGAAGGCGCCCGCGACGAAGGCGGCGCCGGCCGCGCCGGCGTCGGGCCAGTAACGGTCTAACGTGTGGCACAGGACGAACGGCGCCGGTCGACCCGGCGCCGTTCGTTTATCCGCGCAACGGCGGGACAGCGGGCCCGCAGGCCCGCGAAGCCGCCGCGTTACGACGCGAGCTTGCTCGCGAGTTCCGCCACGTGCTTGCCCTGGTAGCGCGCGATGTCGAGCTCGTTCGCGCTCGGCTGGCGGCTGCCGTCCGCGCCCGCGAGCGTGGTCGCGCCGTACGGCGTGCCGCCGGTGATTTCGTTCATGTTGACGAGCCCGCTGCACGCATACGGCACGCCCACGATCACCATCCCGTGATGCAGCAGCGTCGTGTGGAACGACGTGATCGTCGTTTCCTGGCCGCCGTGCTGCGTGCCGGTCGACGCGAACACGCTGCCGATCTTGCCGACGAGCGCGCCTTTCATCCACAGGCCGCCGGTCTGGTCGAGGAACGTGCGCATCTGGCCGGCCATGTTGCCGAAGCGGGTCGGCGTGCCGAAGATGATCGCATCGTAGTCGGCGAGTTCGTCCACCGTGGCGACCGGCGCGGCCTGGTCGACCTTCACGCCGATCGCGCGGGCCTGGTCGACGGGGATCGTTTCCGGCACGCGCTTGAGCGTGACCTCGACGCCGGGCACCGATTTCGCGCCCTCCGCGATATGCTGCGCCATCGTTTCGACGTGCCCGTAGGACGAGTAGTAAAGAACCAGAACCTTGGCCATGTTGCGAATCTCCGATTAAAAGGGCCCCGCTCGGCGGGGCCCGGTTTCCCGAACGGGCGTCACGCCCATTCGGCCGTTACTTCGACCGGACGCAGATCGAACACCAGCACCTCGGCATCCTTGCCGGCGGCGATCGTCAGCGCGTGTTCGCCGCGGATGCGTGCGCCGTCGCCTTCGCCGAGCGTCACGCCGTTGACCGTCACGCTGCCGCGCGCCACGTGCACATAGGCAAAGCGGTTCGGATCAAGTTCCAGCGTCGCGCTTTCGTCGCCGTCGAACAGGCCCGCGTAAATCCGGGTGTCCTGCCGGATCTTCAGCGACCCGGCGTCGCCGTTCGGCGACACGACGAGGGCGAGCTTGCCGCGCTTGTCTTCGGCCGCGACGTTCGTCTGCTGATAACGCGGCTCGGCACCCTTTTCGGCCGGCCCGACCCAGATCTGCAGGAAGTGGACCGGCGTATCCGGCGAGTGGTTGAACTCGCTGTGGCGCACGCCCGTACCCGCGCTCATCAGCTGCACGTCGCCCGGCACGATCACCGAACCGGTGCCCATCGAGTCCTTGTGTTCCAGCGCGCCGTCGAGCACGTACGACAGGATTTCCATGTCGCGGTGCGGGTGCGTGCCGAAGCCGCGGCCCGGGGCGACGCGGTCGTCGTTGATCACGAGCAGGTCGGAGAAGCCGACTTGCTTCGGATCGTAGTAATTCGCGAACGAAAACGTATGACGGGAGCTGAGCCAGCCATGCTCCGCACGGCCACGTTGGTTTGCTGCACGGATATCGATCATGATTTTTGTCCTTGAAGTCGCCGGGCCTCGGAAGTGGGCTCGGCCGTTCGTTGAGATGAATCTTAGGTCAATCGATTTGACAAATAAATCGCTGTAGAGATAATGACTGTCGCTCTGGGGTGGACAATATGGAACTCAACGACCTGAGGATCTTCGTCGCGACCGTCGACGCAGGCAGTTTCACGGCGGCGGCCGATCAACTGATGCTGTCCAAGCAGTTCGTCAGCCGGCGCACGATGGCGCTGGAGGCATCGCTCGGCGTGCGGCTGCTGCACCGCAATACCCGAAATCTCGCGGTGACCGAATCGGGGCAGGAGTTTTATGCGCGCGCACAGCGGATCCTCGCGGAGATCGCCGACGCAGAACAGGCGATGTCGGTGCGCAGCACCGAGCTGCATGGTTCGCTGAAGATCAGCGCGCCGCTGTCGTTCGGGATCACGCACGTGTCGCCGCTGATCGCCGAATTCCTGTCCGCGCACCCGGCCGTGCGGCTGAACCTCGACCTGACCGATCGGCGCGTCGACCTGATCGGCGAGGGCTTCGACCTCGTGCTGCGGATCGGCTCGCTCGAGGATTCGACGCTGATCGCGCGTCCGCTCGGCGCGTGGCGGATGATCGCGTGCGCGAGCCCCGCCTACCTGAAGCGGCACGGCACGCCGCAGACGCCGGCCCATCTCGCCGGCCATACGTGCCTGCTGTACGGGCGCGAGCGGCGGGTTGGCTGGGAATTCCGCGTCGACGGCGCGGCGCGCACGTTCGACGTGCAGGGGCCGCTCGTCGCGAACAACGGCGAAGTGGTGCGTGACGCGGCGATCGCGGGGCTCGGCATCGCGCTGCTGCCGCACTTCATCGTCGGCGCGGCGCTCGACAGCGGTGCGCTCGTGCCGGTGCTCGACGCGTACGTGCCGCCGCCGATCACGCTCAACGCGGTGTTTCCGCAGCACCGGGAAGGCTTCGTCACGCTGCGCACGTTCATCGGGTTTCTCGCGGAACGGCTCGGGGAGCCGGCGGGCCGGGTGCGGTAGCCGGCTGTTTGCGGTGAATGAGGCGATTAATCTCCGCATAATTTGCGGAAATTATTGAGTCATGCGGAGAACGGGCGGATAATCTCCGCATGATGAGCGGAGATTGCACCTTTATCTGGGAATCGGCCGACTGGCCGGCATGGCGCTTCGACCTTCCGGCCCTCGCCGCGCCGCTCGCCGACGTCAGCCGTGCGCAAGGCATGCTGGTCGGCCGGCTGGCGGATGTCGGCCTGACGTTGCGCGACGAGGCGAGTCTGGCCGCGCTGACGGAGGACGTCGTCAAGACCAGCGCGATCGAGGGCGAGAGCCTGAATGTCGCATCGGTGCGGTCGTCGATCGCGCGCCGGCTCGGGGTCGACATCGGCGCGCTCGCGCCGGTCGATCGCCACGTTGAAGGCGTCGTCGACATGGTGCTGGATGCGACGACCCATTCGGGCGCACCGGTCACCGAAGCGCGGCTGTTCGGGTGGCATGCCGCGCTGTTCCCGACCGGCTATTCGGGGCTGTCGCGGATCACGATCGGCGGATGGCGCACGGATGCGAGCGGGCCGATGCAGGTGGTCTCCGGGCCGATCGGCCGGCAGCGCGTGCACTTCGAGGCGCCGCCGGCCCCCCGCCTGACCCACGAGATCGGGCGCTTTCTCGCGTGGCTCAATGCGCCGCCGGCCGAGCCGTTGCTGATCCGGGCCGGCCTCGCCCATCTGTGGTTCGTCACGCTCCACCCATTCGACGACGGCAACGGTCGTATCGCGCGCGCGCTCGGGGATCTGGTTCTGGCGCGCGCCGATCGAAGCCCGCAGCGTTTCTACAGCCTGTCCGCGCAGATCCAGCGCGAGCGCAACGCGTATTACGACGTGCTGGAGCGCACGCAGCGCGGCTCGCTCGACGTCACCGAGTGGCTCGCGTGGTTTCTGAACACGCTGGGCCGGGCCATCGATCATGCGCACACGACGCTCGATGCGGTGCTGATCAAGGCGCGCTTCTGGCAGCGATGCGCGGGCGTCGCGATGAACGCACGCCAGGTCAAGGTCATGAATCGCCTGCTCGACGGCTTCGAAGGGAAGCTGACGACCACCAAGTGGGCCGCGCTCGCGAAATGCTCGCAAGACACGGCGCTGCGCGACATCACGGAGCTCGTCGAACGGGGCATGCTGCGGCGCTCGGCGTCCGGCGGCCGGAGCACGAGTTACGAACTGGTGCCGTTCGACGGCTGACGTCATCGCCGGCTCGGCTCGTCCTGCGCGCGAAACGCGTCGTGTGCATGGCCGATGCAGCGGGCGCGATTGCCACGCGCGTGTGGCAGGGCGGCGCGCAGCGCATCGGGTTCTCGTCGATGGAAGACGACGGGTCGATCGGGTTTGACGGCGCTCGCGCGATCGTGTTCATCGGGACCATCGGTCGCGCGACGAACGCTGCCTGACGTGACGGTATCGTGCGCTGTGGCGCGGCCGCCGAGATGGTTGCGATGACATCGAACGTCGATTGATCGGCGTCGCGCAATCGGGTTACGCTTCGGCGGGCGGCGCCATGCGTCGCATGCCAGGCCGGGCGTTTTTACCTCGAATGTCGCGTGCAGGTAGCTTCTACGGGTGCGCGACCCAGCGACGATCAAGCCGATGACAACGAAAACCCAGAACCGATCGAATGCGCGCGAGCACGCCGCACGTTGCACAAGTGGCAAGCGGAGTACGTACCTGTCATCCGTCACGGCGGCCGTGCTGCTGATGTGGGTGCCGCCCGTCGCGCATGCGGCCGGCTTCGACTGCGCGAAGGCCGCGTCGCCGCCCGAGAAAACGATCTGTGCGGACACCGCGCTGTCGAAGCTCGACGGCAATCTGTCGGCGGCGTGGAAGCGGGCGCTCGCGAAGGGCGGCGATACGGCCGCGCTGAAGGCGGCGCAATTGAAGTGGCTCAAGCAGCGCGACCAGTGCGGCAGCGATGCGTCGTGCCTGGGCGACCGCTACCGCGAACGGCTCGCGAGCCTGAACGGCGCGCCGCTCGCCGCCGATCGCTGGCAGCAGACGTGGTATCTCGACAGCGACAACCCGTCGTTCGGCGGTGTGCTGAGGTTCACCGGCACGGTGCCACGCCTGCATTTCGAGCTGAGCGCCAACAACGGCGCGCATGACGGTGGGCTCGACGGCAACATCGTGCTGCACGGCGACGGCGGAACCTATCGCAAGGACACGTGCCGGCTCGATTTCGATCGCAAGGGCGGCCGCATCCACGTCACGCAACATGGCGCGGATTTCGATTGCGTCGCAGGTATGGGTGTCATGTACGAGGGCGACTACGTGACTGCCGCGCAGTTCCAGGCCAAACCGCCGGCCGATCTGCTGAGCCTCCGGGTTGTCACCGACGCGCAGCAGAACGCGGTCGCGCACAAGCTGCTCGGCGCCGACTATCAGACGCTCGTCGACATGGTCAACTCCAGCGCCGACGAAAAGGATCTCGACGGCCTCAACGCACACGTGACGTCGTACTGGGTGCTCGGCATCGCGCCGACGAACGCGGCGATCGTGATGCGTCGCGGCACCGATCTGTGGATCGGGCTACTCGTGTTCGATGCGAAGAACAACGTCCGGATGCGTTACTACTCGAACGTGCCGGCGTGGAAGAAAACGGTGCCGAAGACGATCAACGCGTGGCACGACAATCTCGACAAGACGCTGCCGATCGACGTGATGCAGTAAGCAGGTGCTGCCCCGCTATGTCTTGCTCTTGCGCGCCGGCGCCGCCGCCGATTCCCGTATGCGCAACTCGGGCTGGACCGCATGGCCGGGCCCCGTGGCGCCGTTCTCGAGCGCGTCGAGCAACGCATGCGCGGCCTGACGCCCGATTGCGTCGGTGTCGACCCACATCGTCGTCAGCGGCGGCTGGATCTCGCGCGCAAGCGCGACGTCGTCGAAGCCGGTGATCGACAGCTGCGCGGGCACGTCGATGCCGAGCGCCTGCGCTTCGAGCAACGCGCCGAGCGCGAGCGCGTCGTTGCCGCAGATCACGGCGGTCGGCCGCGTCGCCGCGTCGCCGTCGGCGATCGCGCGCAGGCTCGCCCGCCCGAACGCGATCGTGGCCGCGCCTTCGTGCTGATGCACGGGGCGCACCGCGAGCCCGTGCGCGGCCAGCGTGTCGTGAATGCCGCGCAGGCGGGCCTGCACGCGGTCGTTGTCCGTCGACGGCTGCATGATGATCGCGAAATCGCGATGACCGAGGTCGAGCAGGTGCGTGGTGAGCCGCGCGAACGCCGCGCGGTTGTCGAAGCCGATGCAGCAGTGCGGGCTGTCGTCGCGGTACGCATACGTGACGACGTACGGCACGCGATGCATCGCAAGGAGTTCGAACAGTTCCGGCGGATACGCTTCGCCGACCAGCGACACGGCTTCCACGCCGCGCGACAGCATCGCGCGCACCTGCGCGAGCGCCTGCGCGGGGTCGTAGTTCGAGCAGCCGAGGAACAGCGTGATGCCGTGCTCGGCCATGACCGTCTGCATGCCGGCGACCTGTGATGCAAACACCTGATCGTCGAGGGTCGGGATGATCGCGCCGGTGATATGGGTGCGCGTGGACGCCAGCGCGCGGCCGGCCGCATTCGGGATCCAGTTCAGTGCGCGCGCGGCGTCGCGCACGCGCTGCTGCACGTCGGCCGACACCTTGCCCGGATCGTTGTAGACGCGCGAGACGGTCGCGGTCGACACGCCGGCCAGTTTCGCGACGTCGCCGAGCACCGAGCGGCCGCTGCCGCGGCGGGCCCGCGGCGTGCTCATCGGCCGTCTCCGGGCAGGGCGGCCATGCCGCTGCCGTGTGTCGTCAAAAGCGTCATTGTTTACCCTCGATTCGTGATGCCCCCGCTTGCATTCTCCCCCAAGCCTGCGAGAATGTAAGCGCTATCTTTTTGCTGCTTCCCTATTATGTCAGACACTTGCGCGATCCGTATGGTGAAATTTTCCGAGATGATGACCATTCCGGTCATTTTGTCGACCGCGAATGTAAGCGGTTACATAAAGCAATGAGCGGCCTTAGGTCCCCGCGTATCGCCGTCGTCGGCAGCGTCAACATCGATCTCGTCACGCGTGCGCCGCGCCTGCCGGTGCCGGGCGAAACGCTGCTCGGCACGACGTTCGAGACCGTTCACGGCGGCAAGGGCGCGAACCAGGCGGTGGCGGCCGCGCGCCTGGGCGCGTCGGTCGCGATGATCGGCTGCGTCGGCGACGACGCGTTCGGTGCGCGCCTGCACGCGGCGCTCGCGGCGGAGCGCATCGACGTGACGCACCTGCACCGGATCGGCGGCACGGCGACCGGGGTCGCGACGATCACGGTCGACGACGCCGGTGCGAACAGCATCGTCGTCGTGCCGGGCGCGAATGCATGCGTCGATGCCGACCGGATCGACGCGGCGTGCGACGCGATCGCCGGGGCCGCGCTGCTCGTGTGCCAGCTCGAAGTGCCGGTCGCCACCGTGGCGCGCGCGATTGCCTGTGCCAGCGCGCACCGCACGCCGGTGCTGCTCAATCCCGCACCCGCGCAACCGCTCTTCGATGCGTTGCTGGCGCGGGTCGACTATCTCGTCGTCAACGAAACCGAGGCCGAGTCGCTGACCGGCATCGCTGTCGGCGACGACGCGTCGGCCGTGCGCGCCGCCGATGCGCTGTGCGCGAAGGGCGCCGGCAACGTGCTAGTCACGCTCGGCGCGCGCGGCGTCTGCTGGCGCGGCAGCGCGGGGAGCGGCCGCCATCGGGCGATCGCGGTGGCGGCCGTCGATACGACGGCGGCGGGCGACACGTTCGTCGGCGGGTTTGCAGCCGCGCGGGCCGGCGGCGCGTCGATGGACGATGCAATCGGTTTCGGCCAGCGTGCGGCCGCGATCAGCGTCACGCGCCACGGCGCGCAGACGTCGATTCCGACGCGCGACGAGGTCGGACGGTCGGACACCTGAATTCCGCATGCGACGGAACGGCCGAACCCGGCCCCTATCAGTGACATGGAGACAATCGACATGAACGACAACCAACCTGTTCCACACGCGCCGCCCCGGATTCGGCGCGGTCAACGCATCGCGCTCGCGCTGTTGATGGCGAGCGGGATCGTCAACTATCTCGATCGCGGCACGCTGGCCGTCGCGAGTTCGGCGATCCGCGGCGATCTCGGCTTGTCGCTCGCGCAGATGGGGCTGCTGCTGTCGGCCTTCTCATGGAGCTATGCGCTGTGCCAGTTTCCGGTCGGCGGGCTGGTCGACCGCATCGGCCCGCGCCGGCTGCTCGGCATCGGGCTGATCGTCTGGTCGTTCGCGCAGGCGTCGGGTGGCCTCGTGTCCACGTTCGGCTGGTTCATCGTCGCACGCATCGTGCTCGGCATCGGCGAGGCGCCGCAATTCCCATCGGCCGCGCGCGTGGTGAGCAACTGGTTTCCGCTGCGTGCGCGCGGCACGCCGACCGGCATTTTCAATGCCGCGTCGCCGCTCGGTACCGCGCTTGCGCCGCTGCTGCTGTCGGTTCTCGTGGCGTCGTTCAACTGGCGCTGGGCGTTCGTCGTGACCGGGGCGCTCGGCCTCGTCGTCGCCGTCGTGTGGTTCGCGCTGTATCGCGATCCGGTGCGCGCGCAACTATCCGCCGCCGAACGCAATTATCTCGATGCCGATGCACAAAGCGTCGCCGCGGCGCCGAAGCTGACCTTCGCCGAATGGCGCAGCCTGTTCTCGCACGGCACGACGTGGGGGATGTTGATCGGCTTCTTCGGCTCCGTGTACCTGAACTGGGTGTATCTCACCTGGCTGCCGGGCTACCTGACGATGGAGCGGCACATGAGCCTGATCCGCACCGGGTTCGCCGCCTCGGTGCCGTTCCTGTGCGGATTCGTCGGTTCGCTGGTCGCCGGCTGGCTGTCGGATTTCGTCACGCGCCGCAGCCGGTCGCCGGTCGTGAGCCGGCGCAACGCGGTGGTGGCCGCGATGCTCGGGATGGTCGCGTTCACGATTCCGGCCGCGCTCGTGCAGAGCAATACGGTTGCGCTCGCATGCATTTCGGTCGTGATCTTTCTCGCCAACGCGGCGTCGGCGTGCTCGTGGGCGCTCGCGACGGCGGCCGCACCGCCGAGCCGCATCGCGTCGCTCGGCGCGATCCAGAATTTCGGCGGCTTCATCGGCGGCGCGCTTGCCCCGATCCTGACCGGCATCATTGCGCAGAAGTGGTCGTTCGTGCCCGCGCTGCTCACGGCGGCGGCGATCGCGTTCGCCGGGGCGATGGCCTATCTGCTGCTCGTGCGCAAGCCGATTCCCGAACAGGCCGCGAACGCCGCGCCCGGACCGTTGCCGGCGTGATCGTGCAGCCTGCATTCGCATTCACTGAAGGAAGGAGAAACCGATGCAACATCCGCAGCAATCGAACGTGACCATCGAGGGGATCGTGCCGGTGATGCTGACGCCGTTCGACGACGCCGGCGCGATCGACTACGCCGGGCTCGAGCGGCTCATCGAATGGTATCTGGCGCACGGCTCGGATGCGTTGTTCGCGGTCGCGCAATCGAGCGAGATGCAGTTCCTGAGCCTGGCCGAACGCGCGGCGCTCGCGCGTTTCGTGGTCGAGCGCGTGGCGGGGCGCGTGCCGGTCGTCGCGTCGGGCCACATCAGCGACGATCTCGACGCGCAGGCTGCCGAACTGTGCGCGGCGGCCGAATCGGGCGCGCAGGGCGTCGTGCTCGTGACCAACCGGCTCGATCCGCAACGCAAGGGCAGCGCCGCGTTGCTCGACCATCTGCACCGGCTGCTCGCGCGGCTGCCATCGGATCTTCCGCTCGGCCTGTACGAATGTCCGGCGCCTTACCGACGGCTTCTGTCGGATGACGAACTGCGTGCGTGTATCGACACGGGCCGGTTCGTGATGCTCAAGGACGTGAGCTGCGATCTCGAGACGGTGAAGCGGCGCGTCGCGCTTGCCGAGGGGTCGCCGCTGAAGATCCTGAACGCAAACGCCGCGATCGCGTGGGACGCGATGAAGGCCGGGTCCGCCGGCTTCAACGGCGTGTTCACGAACTTCCATCCCGATCTTTACCGGTGGCTGCGCACGCAAGGCGAGTCGAATCCGGCGCTCGCCGACGAACTGTCGACGTTCCTCGTCGTCTCGGCGGTATCGGAGGCGCTGGGCTACCCGGCGCTCGCGAAGCTGTATCACCAGCGGATCGGCACGTTCGGATCGATCAAATGCCGTGCGATCGACTACGACGTGCGCGAACGCTTCTGGGCGCTCGACGCGGTGCTCGACAAGATCGTGGCCGGCACCGAACATTTCCGTCGGCGGATCGCCGCGTTATAACGGGGCACGCGCGCCGCGCCGGATCGCCGAGCAGATGCTGGTAATCGACGGCCTGAGGGAGTTCAGCCGAAAAAAATGACCATCCCGACGGGCCCGCGCGAGGCGCTGGAAGTCCTGACTCGGCGGCTATGACTTCGTGCACGATCAACTGGTGGAGGGTCGGGGTTGAAGATGCTATGCGCGATCGATGAATACACCCGCGAATGCTTAGCGATCGAGGTTGGCGCCAGCCTGCGGCCGCAGGACGTAAGCTTGACGCTATCGCGACTCATGCGGCTGTACGGCAAGCCCGCGTTCGTTCGGTCGGACTACGGCGCAGAATTTACCGCTGCCAAGGTCATGCGTTGGCTGCGAGACGCTGCAATCGGTCCGGCCTTCATTGCGCCTGGCAGTCCCTGCAAAACGGATTCGTCGAAAGCTTCAACGGCGAACTGCGAGACGAATTGCTAAACCGCGAATGGTTCCGCAGCCGCGCCGAGGCCAAGGTGCTCATCGAACGCTGGCGTCATTTCTATAACCGGCGCCGGCCCCACGGCGCTCACCACTACCAACCTCCGGCCACGGTCCGTCGAGTCTGGCTGGATTCCGATAATATCGACGCGAGGCTCACTGCCTGATTGGTCACAGAATTCCGCCGCGGGTCAGTCAAAAAGATAACGATTATTGTCCGCACTACACTGCACCGAGTCCCTGTCGACGGTCAGTATCCACCATGCCTGCTACCGCCCTGCAATTCGCGCTTCTCGCCAAGCATCAGGAAATCGCGTCTCTGCGCCACTTGGCCGAGCAGATCGAATTGGTTGACCTGCTCGGCCGCCTGATCCATGCGCTGCAGCGCGAGCGAGGCGCCACCAGCATCTATCTGGCGTCGAGCGGCAAGCGCTTTGTCGCCGAACGCGCGGCTTCGCGCGGCGAATCGGCGCCGCTCGTCGCGCAGTTGCGCGAACGCCTGGATCTGGAGTTGACGCCCGCGCGCGGCTCGACGTCGCGCCTGCTGTCGCTGATCGCCTGGGTGCTGCTCGACCTGGAATCGCTGGATGTGCTGCGCGAACAGATCGACCATCTTGCGCTGTCGGCGCCGGATTCCGTCCAGGCGTTCAGTACCGTGATCGGCGGCCTGGTGGAACTGATTTTCCAGTTTGCCGACAGTGGGGCGGATCCGTCGGTGTCGCGCATGCTGATTGCCCTCGTCCACGTCGTCGAGGGCAAGCAGGAAGCGGGGCAGGAACGCGCCGTCGGCGCGCACATGTTCGCGGCGGGCACGTTTTCGGCGGACCAGCAGCAGCGCCTGCTGTATCTGATAGCGGCGCAGGAGCGCAGTCTCGAAGTCTTCGCGAGCTTCGCAAGCACGGCGCAAAGCGCATGGTGGGAGACCCGCATGACGGAGCCGCACATGGCGGCGCTCGAGAAGCTGCGCCGCGTACTGTGCACGGCGCACGCCGGCGATGCGCTCGATGCCGTCCTGAGCGAAGCATGGTTCGACGCCGCGAGTGCCCGCATCGATGATCTCTGGCACCTTCAGATTGCGCTGACGCTGCAGGTGCAGGAAATGTGCAACGCACGAATCGACGACGCGCACCGAACGCTGCGCGACTCCGAGCGCCTGATGGCGCAGTTGCGGAACAATCCGCCCCCGCATACCCAGGCGCTCGCCCAGTTCTTCGCCGACGGTCCGTTGTCGGCGCGCGCGGCGGTTCACGAACTGCCGGGACGCCTCTCCGGCTCCGACCTGGGGACGCTTGCCAGCCTGAAATCCCTGCTGGAGTCGCAATCGGCGCGACTGGCCGGCGCGGAGGTCGAGCTCGACGCGGCACGTCGCACGCTCTACGAACGAAAGCTCGTGCAGCGCGCGAAAAATACGTTGATGACGCGCTTCGGCCTGCGGGAGGACGAAGCGTATCGGATGCTGCAGAAGGCGTCGATGGACGGCAACCGGCCGCTTGCCGATATCGCGGAAGACGCGCTGACGTCGCCCGAGCGATTCGTCGACGAGCACGCGCAGCCTTCCGCGCGACGCCGTACGCAGCGAAGCGCGCAGGAACCACCGCACGACGACGGCACGACCTGACCGGAACGCACCGCACCGCGCTTCACGCACCGCGCTTCACGCACCGCGGCGGCGCCCGAAGCGCATGCACGAAGTGCAGTTTGCACCGCGCGAGTGCGATTTGCTGCGATCGGCTACGGCCTTCTCTGCCGGCATTTCGCGTCCGTCCGGCCTGCATCGCGATATTCCCGTCACTGGTATAAAAATTGCGAACCTCTCGCTCGTCGGGCTAATGGCGGCCTGACGATCACGCCATGTCGAACCGTGGCGGCCGATCACGTGGATAACAGCGTCCGCGCCAGGCACTCGCATGTCGAGCGAGTGCCTGGCGCGTTTTTTTTGCCCGTCCAACTTTACGAGCGCATACCATGGCCTACCTCACGCCCAACGAATTCGTCACCAGGATGGTCGACGCCGGTGAATCGAAGCTGTCGATGTCGACCCGCGATACGCTGATTCGCGCGTACATGGCGGGCGCGATCCTCGCGCTCGCAGCCGCCTTCGCGGTCAGCATCACGATCAACACCGGCAACGCACTGGCCGGTTCGCTGCTGTTTCCGGTGGGATTCTGCATGCTGTACCTGCTCGGCTTCGATCTGCTCACCGGCGTCTTCACGCTCGCGCCGCTCGCGGTGATCGATCGCCGGCCCGGCGCGACCTGGGGTGGCGTGTTCCGCAACTGGACGCTGGTGTTCTTCGGCAATTTCGCGGGCGCGCTGACGGTCGCGCTGTTCATGGCGATCATCTTCACATTCGGCTTTTCGGAAGCGCCGAACGCAATCGGACAGAAGATCGGCGGCATCGGCGAAGCACGCACGCTCGGTTATGCGGCGCACGGCGCCGCCGGCATGCTCACGCTGTTCGTGCGCGGCGTGATGTGCAACTGGATGGTGTCGACCGGCGTGGTCGCCGCGATGATGTCGACGTCCGTACCCGGCAAGGTGATCGCGATGTGGATGCCGATCCTCGTGTTCTTCTACATGGGCTTCGAGCACTCGGTCGTGAACATGTTCCTGTTCCCGTCCGGCCTGATGCTCGGCGCCCACTTCACGATCGTCGACTATCTGCTGTGGAACGAGATCCCGACGGTACTCGGCAACCTGGTCGGCGGGCTGGTGTTCGTCGGCGCGGCGCTGTACAGCACGCACTACAAGACCGCGCCGAAACGCGCGCCCGCTTCGCCGGTGGGTGTCGTCGCGCGTAAGGCCTGATCGCGCTGCGCAAGCCGCAACCGAACGCCGGCGAGGCGCTGAAACGCGCACCGGGTGTTGGCGTTCGAAGTTTCTGCTAACAGTGACCACAGATACTGCTCATGGGAAAACTCGTGAAAGCGCCGGCTGCAAAGTCCGAGAGCCACGTTCTGTTCGTGTCCGCACGCGTTGCGCCGGTGCAGCAGTGATAGGGGCGCTGCGAAGATTCGGCTAATACGCCTTCGAGAGCTTGCGATCCAAGCACGAGAGCGTGGCATGCCGGGGTAAGCGCTTACCTTGCTCATGCCCGGATCGCGCTCGCGTGGTTGCTCGCGAAGCCGTATGTCACGAGCGTCATCATCGGCGCCAAACGGGTCGAACAGCTGGACGACAATCTCGGCGCGGCGGGCGTCGTGCCGACCGGCGACGAGCTTGCGCGTCTGGATGCCGTGAGTGCGTTGCCGCCGAGCTATCCCGGCTGGATGATCGCTGGTCAGGAGGCGGGCGGCCGCAGCCTTTTACGGGCGCCGCGTCGATCCAGCAGCGGTGACGTCGGGCCCCGCGCGCTCGCGATTCGATACGCGGCAGCGCGAAGCGTCAAAGCGATGCGCCGCCGCACATGACGATCTGCTGCCCGGTGATCGCGCTTGCGTCCGCGCTCAGCAGGAACGCGGTCAGCGCGGCGACTTCGTCGGGCGTGATGAATCGCCCAATCGGCGGCAGCTTCGGCGGTGTGGCCGCACGCGCCGGATCGCGCAGGAACGGCGTGTCGGTCGCGCCCGGTGCGACGACATTCACGGTAATGCCGTGCGGCGCGAGTTCCGCGGCCCACGATCGCGCGAGACCGACGAGCGCGGATTTGGTCGCCGCATACTGGCTGCGCGTGGCCGCGCCGTTCGCGGTGCGGCTGCCCAGCAGCACGATGCGTCCGCCGACCGGCATCCGCGGCACCAGGCGATCGGCGAGAAACGTCGCGGCTTCGACGTGCAGCCGCCACATCGCCGCGCCGTCGTCGTGCGACAGCTGACCGAGCGGCGCGGTACGCATGAAGCCGGCCGCATGCACGAGCGCGTCGGCCGCGCCCAGCGCGTCGCACACGGGCGCGAGCGCCGCAAAGTCGGTGACGTCGACCGGCACGATCGTCAGCGAATCGTGCGCCGTTTCGACGTGCGACCGGCACAGTCCGGTGACGCGCCAGCCGTCGGCGAGAAGACGCGCGACGATCGCGCGGCCGATCCCCGACGACGCACCGGTGACGACGGCATGACGTGAACCCGAACCCGAACCCGAACCCGATTGCTCCCGTTGCGCCACGATTTCTCCCTGTTACGTGTGAACCTGCGGTGAACCGCCGGATGCGGTCGTCGCGTTCGTGCTGACTGCATGAACCGTGATCCGCGCCTGCGCATGAAACGGTTCGAGCTGCTCGTGCAGCGCGCCGTCATCCGTCACGAGCGTCCAGTCGCGTTCGAGCGGCGTCCAGTGCTGCTGGCTCGCGCGCCCGAGCTTGTCGGCGGTCACGAGCACGAACACCTCGGCGGCCTGCCGCATCACGCATTCCTTCAGATACGACTGCTCGCTGCTCGCCTCGCACAATCCCAGCTCGGCGACCACGCCGTCGGCGCCGAGAAATGCCTTGTCGACGCTGAGCCGGCTCAGCGCGATCTGCGCGAGCGGCCCGAGCGTGCTCATGCTGGACGACCGCACGTCGCCGCCGATCACCGTCACGGGCACGCCCGACGACACGAGCGGGCTCACGACCAGCAGGTTGTTGGTGACCACGTGTATGTCGGTCCGGCCGGCGAGAAGGCGCGCGAGTGCCGCCGTCGTGGTGCCGCCGTCGAGAAACACGGTGTCGCCGTCCTCGACGAACGAACTCGCCGCGTGCGCGATCGCTTCCTTCTGTTCCTGCGAACTGACGCGCCGCTCCTCGAGCGACGGTTCCGGCTCATGGCCGCCGACCGCGGCGGCGCCGCCGTACGTGCGCAGGATGCGGCGGTCGCTCGCCAGCGCTCGCAGGTCGCGGCGCACCGTCGCCTCGGACATCCCGAAGTGCTCGCACAACGTCGCAACGTCCGTCATGCCGCCGAGCACGGCCTGCAGCATCGCCTCCCGGCGCCTGGTCACTTTCATGTGCGTGATTTCCTGGTCTGATCGCATCGGCGCGCGATCGCGCGCATCTCGATCGACAAGTTTATCGAATTGCCGCACTGACCGGCCAGTTGTCGCGGCGAGCGTCATCGGCCGCGAACCCACGCTTCGTCGACGCGCACGTACTTGATCTTCTGGCGGAACCACGTGAACGCGATGTGCAATGCGCCGTCCTGCGACTGCACGATCGACGGATACGAGTATTCGCGGTTGCGCTGGTCCGCCGAGTTGTTCGTCATGCAGTACCCGTCGCCGATTTCGAGGTTGCGGCGGCGCCGCCACGTCCTGCCGCCGTCCTCCGAGATGGCCAGCGACATCGGCGCGCGCGGCGCGCCCCAGAACGCGGTGCCGCGCACGGATGCCTTCTGGTCGCGCAGCTCGCCGCTGTCCTCCGAATCCTCGATGTCGTCGTACAGCGACGCACGGCGCGCCTTGCTGTGCGACGCGTCGCTTTCGTTGAACACGAGCGCGAGGTGGCCGTTCTGCAGCACCGTGAACTGGATCGACGAATTGTTGTTCGGCACGTCGGTGCGCTCGGGCGCGCTCCACGTGCGGCCGTCCGTCGAGCGGCTCGCGTAGACGAAGTCGGCCCAGCGGCTGCGGTAGAGCGCCAGCAGCGTCCCGTCGTGCAGCATGTGAACGTTCATGTGCACGCACCCGACGCTGTCCGGCACCTCGTGCAGCGTCCACGTGCGACCCTGGTCGTCGGACACCATGACCGCGCTGACGTCGTCGTTGCCGACCCAGCGCTCGCCGGGTTCCGTGCGGCACAGGAAGATCGGGCAGATCCACGTGCCGCTGTCGAGGGCGACGATCGGCTGGCGCACGAACGTCCCCGGCCGGTCGAACAGCGTTTCGACGGGGCCCCACGTGACGCCGCCGTCCGTCGACACGCGGCGGCGCACGATCGCGGTGTTCTGATGGCCGGACAGCTGTGCGGTGTAGATCAGCCACAGGCGGCCGTCGGGTGCGGTGAACAACACCGGGTTCTGTTCGGAGCGGGTCGGGTCGTCCGACAGCTTGCGCGGCGCCGACCATTCGTTCGTTCCGGCCGCAAGCCGCGACAGGTAGATCGACACGTCGGGAATGCCTTCCTGCGTACCGCCGAACCATACGCACAGCAGGTCGCCGTTGTCGAGGCAGTGCAGGTTGGCCGCATGGTTCTGCACGCACGCGGTGGGCAGAAACGCCTCTTGACGCTCCGCGTCGGCATAGGCCGTGCGAACGCAATGATCCGACGCGGCGCGCGCCGCTTCAACGAAATTCGTGCTCATGAAATCTCTCTGGGTGGGCGACGTCAGTGCGATTCGCGATGCGCGAGCCGCTTGTCGTGGAGGTCGGCGCCCTCGCTATGGAACAGCAGCTTGCCGAGCACCAGCACGATGGCCGGCGTCACGAGTGCGACGTACATGTTGTCGATGCCGAACGGGTTGCCGAGCAAGTACCAAAGCGTGGTGGCGATCGTGGCGACGATCAGGGCCCACACGGCGCCGCGCTTGCCGCTGAAGAACGGGAGGTAGATCCCGATCAGCGCGACGATCGACACGGACAGCCGCAGCGCGCGGCTGAAGAACGACAGCGCGAGAATCTGCGGGACGAACAACACGAAGATCAGCGGCAGGAAGCCGACGACCAGCGAGATCCAGCGCGTCATTCTGAGTTCGACGTCGGGCGTCGGATTGAAGCGCGGCACATAGAAATCCTTCACGATCAGCGACGCGATGGCCAGCGCGACGGTACACACGCTGACGAAGATCGATGCAACGAGCGACGTCGTGACGACGCCGGCCAGGATCGGGTTCATGTGCTGCAGGAACACCGGCAGCGCGTACAGGCTCTTGACGCCGGGATACAGATACTTGGCCGCCACGCCGATGAAGCCCAGCGCGAGCGCGATGGGCACGCACAGGAACGCGGCGATCAGCGACGACGCACGCGCGCCCTCGGGGCTGCGAGTGGCCGAAATCGCCTGGATGATGAACTGCGTCGAGAAGATCGCACCGGCCGTGCCGATGATCCATGCGCCGATCGTGCCGCCCGACAACGCGCCGGTCCACGTGAAGTAGTGTGCGGGCATGCTCCGTGCCATCGGCGCGATGCCGCCCGACAGCTTCCACGCGACGCCGACCAGAATGGCGATGCCGAGCAGCTTCACGGCGCTGTGCACGACCGTCAGGTATGCGACGCTCTTGAGGCCGCCCCATACGAAATAGATGGTGCTGACGATCGCGGTGATGACGGCGGCCGTCGGCAGGTTGATGCGCATCACCGTCGAGATCGCCGCCGCGCCGCTCACGTAGTTGCCGACGTTCACGACGAACAGCGCGTAGATCATGATCGCGGAGACCGCGAGCTTCGCGCCGTGCCCGTATCGCTGCGCGATGAATCCGGAGATGGTGAATTCACCGGATGCATACAGGCGCTTTGCCATGAAGAGACCGAAGAGGAGAAAGCCGATGGCGGCCGCGAGCACCGACCACGATGCGGCGATGCCGGCCGAGAACGCCTCCTGCGACGTGCCGACGGTCGATTTCGCGCCGATGAATTCCGACATCAGCAGGATCGCGACCACCAGCGCGGGCATCGAACGCCCCGCCACCATGAATTGTTCGGAATTGCGGCTGCGTAGCCTGATGCTGACCACACTCGTAATGACGATGTAGGCGATCACCATCCCGATGATGGTGGCGGTATCCCAATAACTGAAGGTGGCCATCGCTTGTCTCCACGTTACCTTCGGTTGATGTGCGTTCGATGCGTCGGGCAATCCGGCCTGTGCCGGCCGGTATCGCTCGACGGTGCTGCGTGTCGTTGCGTGCGGACCGCTTACGCGACGCGTGCGACCGGCGACGGCTCGTTGCGCCGCGTCGCGAGATCCACGGCCTGGCGGAACGCTTCGAGCAGGCTGCGTTCGTCGGCGATGCCCTTGCCCGCGATGTCGAACGCGGTGCCGTGATCGACGGACGTGCGGATCACGGGCAGGCCGACCGTCACGTTCACGCCGGCTTCGAGGCCCATCACCTTGACCGGCCCGTGTCCCTGGTCGTGATACATCGCGACGACCACGTCGAAGTCGCCGCGGCCCGCGCGGAAGAACAGCGTATCGGCCGGCAGCGGACCCTCCACGTCCCAGCCGCGCGCCTGCAGGACTTCGACCGCCGGTACGATCTTCTCTTCCTCTTCGCCGTAGCCGAACAGGCCGTTCTCGCCGGCATGCGGGTTGATCCCGCACACGCCGATGCGCGGATTCGCGATGCCGGCGCGCACCAGCGTGTCGTGTGCGCGTTCGATCGTGCGTTGCACGAGGCCCGGTTCGATCTTGCGAATCGCGTCGAGCAGGCCGATGTGCGTCGTCACGTGGATCACGCGAAGATTGGGTGCGACCAGCATCATCGACACTTCGTCGATGCCGGTCAGATGCGCGAGCATTTCCGTGTGGCCGGGGAAGATATGGCCGCCGGCATGCAGCGCCTCCTTGTTCAGCGGCGCGGTGCAGATCGCGTCGAGCTCGCCTTTCGAGGTCAGCTCGACGGTGCGCGCGATGTATTGGTACGCGGCGTCCCCCGCGATCGCCGACAGCTTTCCATACGGCAGGTCGGCTGGAATCAGCGCGAGGTCGATGCAATCGACGACGCCCACACGGAACGCGCCTTCGGACGGCCGGCCGACCGCGCGCACCTGGAGGTCGACACCGGCTCTGCGGCCTGCATCGCGCAGGCGCGCGGCGTCGCCGACGACCACGGGCCGGCACTGCTCGTACACGGATGCATGCGCGAGGCTTTTCATGATGATTTCCGGTCCGACGCCGGCCGCGTCACCCATGGTGATGCCGATGATGGGACGGTTGTCCATGGCGATTCCCTTCACAAATTGGTTTGAGCCGTATCGGCCGGGTTGCCTGTGTTCGCAAGCCGGCGCCAGGCGTGATAAATCGATTCGGGTCGGCCGAAGCCGCCCGCCTTGGTCACGACGGGCAGTGCGCTATCGTGCAGCCGGCATTCGAGCAGCGGCATGCCGTCTTCGATTTCGTCGACCACGCGCAGCGCGCTCGCGCCGGCCGCGGTGAGCAATGCGCGCGCCGTTTCGCCGCCGGTCGCGAAGATTGCGCCGGCGTGGCGCACGGCAGGCGCGAGCAACGCGGCGAGCCGCGTGCAGAACAGCAGCCCGTCGTCGACGTCGCCGCGTTGCGCCTGGCTCAACGAGACGACAACATGGCGGCCGCGACGCAGCGCGTCGCTTACCACGGTCGTGACGTCGCCTTGCGAGTCATCCAGCGCCGACACGGCGACTTCGAGTGCAACGAGATTGGGCCCCGCGTTCGACTTGAGGCAGTCCAGTTGCGCGTGCGAAATGCTCGACATGCTGCCGACGACCGTCAGCACGGGCCGTTGCGGAGGCGGATGGCCGATCGCCGTGCCGCTCGTCCTGCGCGGCAGATCCAGGGCTTCGATGACGGCGGGCGCCAGCCCGGCCGAGCCGACCCAGAACACATCGCCGAGCGCCGCGGACGCGCGGGCGATGCACTGCAGGTCGCCGTCGGATTCCGCGTCGCACACGACGGCTTGCACGCGGTCGGATTGCAGGTTGCGCAGATGCGCGGCGAGTGCATCTGTGTTGCCGTGCACCGTGGCGATTGCCGCGCAGGCGACACGCAGATCCTCGGCAGACAGCAATGCAACGAGGTCGGCCTCGCCCGTGATGTGTTCGTTGCGCCAGTATTCGCTCGCTTCCACGGGCACGCCGCGTACCCATTGGCGGCCGTCCATGGTCGTGCGTCCCGAGGCCGGGTAGGCTGGGCACACGATCGCCATGCCGACGCGTGAGGCCAGCGCGGCGACTTCCGCCGCGAAGTTGCCGCGCAGCGTCGAGTCCATCTTCTTGTAGACCCGCGTGCCGGTGCCCGACAGCGACGCGACGGCGTCGACGGTGCGCCGGGCGGCCACGTCCTTCGGTGCGCGGCGCGAGTCCACGTCGATCGACAGGATGTCGACGCCGTGCGACTGCGTCGCCGCGTGCGTGGCGTCGAGCACGACCATTGCCGTCAGGCCGTGACGCAACCCGGCGACCGCGCAGTCGGCCGCGCCCGACATGTCGTCGGCGACGATCAGGAGCCGTGCCGCGGGCTGTGCGGGTGCGTTCACGGCAGCAGGCGCCGGTAGATGGACTTCATGTCGTCGAGCGTCAGCGCCTTCGGATTGTTGCCGAGCAGGCGCTTGACCTTCGACGCGGCGACCGCGAGCGCATCGAGATGCTCGTCGGACACGCCGAACTTGCGCAGATCCTGAGGAATGTCGACGGCGGCGGTCCATTCCTCCATCTTGTCGATCAGCGTGCGGGCCGCGACCGCGTCCGTGTCGGCGTTCGATGCGAGATCGAGTGCGCGCGCGACGTTCGACAAGCGGCCTTCGATCGCGTCGAGATTGAACGCCATCACGTGCGGCAGCAGCATCGCGTTCGCGACGCCGTGCGTGACGTTGAACATTCCGCCGAGCGGGTACGCGAGCGCGTGCACGGCCGCGGTGCCGGCCGCGGTGAGCGCGAGGCCGCCATACATCGAGCCGAGCATCATCGCTTCGCGCGCCTTCAGCGACTGGCCGTTTTCATAGGCTTCGACGATGTTCGCGCCGATCAGCCGCATCGACTCCATCGCGTACATGTCGCTGATCGGGTTCGCCTTCGTCGAGATGTACGATTCGAGCGCGTGCACGAACGCATCCATGCCGGTCGCGGCCGTGATCGGCTTCGGCAGGCCGAGCGTCAGCTCCGCATCGAGAATGACGATTTGCGGCAGCAGGTGACGGCTGACGATCCCGACCTTCAACGATTCGTCCGGCAGCGTCACGATCGCGTTCGGCGTGACCTCGGAGCCGGTACCGGCTGTCGTCGGCACCAGGATCATCGGCACGCCGGGGCGCTTGATCAGGTCGATGCCGAGCCAGTTCCGCAGCGGCTCGTCGTTGGTCAGACGGACTGCGAACAGTTTCGCCGCATCGAGCACGCTGCCGCCGCCGATCGACAGGATCGCCTGCGGCGCGAACGGCTCGATCTGCTCGTTGAACACGGCCTCGACGTTGCCGATCGTCGGCTCCGGCTCGACGCCGCGAATGACGCGCACGTCGACGTCCTTCGCGTTGAGCGATTCGATCACGCGATCGACGATGCCGAGCGCTTCCATCGACGGTTGCGTGATCAGCGCGATACGCTCGACCGGCGTATCGAGCAGCGCGAGCTTGTCGGGAAGCGTCGCGAGGCTGCCGGCGCCGTGAACGATGTGCTTGACTGTCTGGAAGTGGTGAGTCGTCATGCTGGGACCTGTTTCAGTGGCCGCGCGCGGTGTCGCGGTAGACGGAGAGCGCTTGCGCGAGGCGCTCGCGGGCGTGGTCGTCGAGCGGCTGCGCGGGCGCGCGCGCGGGGCCGGCCGGCATCCCGAGCATCTGCGCGGCGGTTTTCAGCACGACGGGCATCGTGCCCAGTGCGAACGCGTCGCGCAGCGCGCGCAGCGATTCCTGCGCGGCGCGCGCGCCGGCGATATCGCCGGCGTGGAACTTGTTCCAGATCGACATCACGACATCCGGGACGGCGTTGGTCGTCGCGGCGACCGCGCCGTCGCCGCCGGCGATCAGCGTCCAGAGGATCATCGAATCGGTGCCCGTGAAGACCGAGAAGTCGTCGCGCCGCAGGTTGATCAGTTGCAGCAAGCGGTCGAAATCGCCGCCGCTGTCCTTGATGCCGCGGATGTTCGGAATCTCCGCAAGACGGCGCACCGTATCGACGGTCAGCGTGATGCCGGCTTTCGCCGGAATCGTGTACAGCATGACCGGCAGCGGCGTCGCGTCGGCGATCTTCTTGTAGTGCGCGTAGAGCTCCGGCTGCGTCGCACCGTTGAAATACGGCGTGATGACAGACACCGCGTCGACGCCGGCATCGGCCATCTTCCGGTTCAGGTCGATCACGTCACGCGTTGCATACGCGCCGGTGCCCGCGATGACCGGGACGCGCGAACGCGCCTGGCTGACCGCGATCCGCGCGATGCGCAGCTTCTCTTCTTCATTCAGCGCGATGAATTCGCCATTGGTGCCGAGCACGAAGAGCCCGTGTACTCCGGCCTCGATCAGCCGCTCGACCAGCGCACGCAGACCGTCTTCATCGACGTTCTCGTTCGCCGTCATCGGCGTGATCAGCGCGGGAACGATTCCCCTGAACGAAATTGACATGCAGGCTCCATCGCGGAAGGGACGGCGGACGGAATCGCCGTCTCGTGGGTTGTGTCTCGTGTCGATAGCGGCTCGGAGCGCGCGCTTGCGGTCGCGACCGCGCCACTCCGTACTCCAGCCGGCGCAATTCGTATGACGAAACGGGGTGGCCGGTACGTTCGCCGGCTCAAATGCTCGATTCGATCAATTGGATTGCTCGGTGTGTGCATTTTAGCCGATATCATGATCGGATCAGTCAATGAAAACCCTGATATGACTAATTCAGTCATTTTTGGTCGCCGCGGCGCCCCAAAATGCGCGAACGGTTCAGTTTCGGCCGCCGGTGCTATCTGGTGCGCGCAAGCGGCCGGTGCGGCGGTGGCCCGGCGGACGGCCCGCATGACGGCGGGTTACGGTGGGGGGAGTGTCGACGTGCCAGTGCGCAGCCGGTTACGCAAATACTGCTTGCCCGAACCGGCTTAAGCTGCCTCCATGTTCGCGCAGATTTCTGAGCAGAAATCCAGGAAGGCCTCGACCGCTGCAGGCGCCAGCCGGCGCGAGGGGCGGGTGACGTACAACGGGTAGGTTTCGCCTGGCCACTCCGGGAACAACTCGATCAACGCCCCGTCGGCGATCAGATGCGCGACATTGAGGGCGAGCACCTGAGCAATGCCGGCGCCGTTCACACAGGCTTGGACCATGAAATCCACATCGGTCGTAGTCAAATGGCCGCGGGTATCGACCGGCAGTACTTCCCGACCGCGATGGAATTCCCATGAGAACGGCTTGCCACGACGCGGATCGATGTATTGGATGCACTCGTGATCGAGGAGCTTTTCCGGTCGCTTGGGCCGGCCACGCCGCGCCAGATATTCCGGCGACGCCACCGTCAGTACGCGCGTCTGGAGCAGCAGTCGTGACGTCATGGTTGACGGCGGCTGCGGTCCGAACCGCACTGCGACATCGATGCCCTCGGTCACCAAATCGCCCACGTCCGGTTGCTGCACGATCGTCAGCTCGAGACTCGGATGGCGTTCGCGCAGGAGGGGGAGTTTCGGCGCCAGGACATAGCGGGCAAAGATCGGGTTCAAGCCGACCCGCAATGCTCCGCGCACCGAGATGGCGGCACCGGAAACATAGCTGGCCGCCTCCTCGATGCCCTCGAGGTGCGGCACAGCGCGTTCATACAGGCTCTTGCCCTCGCTCGTGAGGTGCAGCGTGCGCGTCGTGCGGTTCAGCAAACGCACGCCGAGCCTTTCCTCCAGCCGGTCTATCGATCGGCTCACGCCAGAGGCCGACAGCCCCAACACTTCGCCTGCGCGGCTGAAACTGCCGGCCTCGACTACCGCGGCCAGCACACTCATTCCCGACAGCAATCGTCCGTCGAAATTCATCACGCCTCCATCTTTGAGTTTTAGCAAAAATAATGTGAATGAATCTACCTTTATCAAAGATGGCGCGCAACCTATCGTGTGAACCGTGACGTTACGAACCGCGGTTTTCCTTGGGGCGACACCCACCGAGCGGACCTCGTGGCGACCGGTCCACCGCAACTTCCAAGGAGCATTCCATGACGACGCAGCGCACTCTTTTCAAAGGCGGCACCATCCTGACGCTGGATGCCAAGGTTCCCAATCTCGCCGTGGGCGACGTCCTGGTCCAGGACGGTCGCATCGCCGCGGTCGGCGCTGCCTTGCAGGCGGACGACGCCCAGGTCATCGACGCGGCGGGTCATATCGTCATGCCGGGTCTGGTCGATGCCCATCATCACATGTGGCTCGGCGTGATGCGCCGCATGATGCCGAACGTGGACGATCTGTTCGCCTACATCGATGTGGTCGCCGAGCAGTTGGGCGCCCACTATCGCCCGCGGGACATGTACCTGAGCACGAAGCTCACGGCCGCCGCCTCGCTGGATGCCGGCATCACCACGATCATCGATGCCAGCCACAATTCGCGCAGCCCGGAACACACCGACGCCGCGCTCGATGCCCTCGAAACGACCGGCATCCGTGCATTGCACATGGTCGGCGCGGCGATGGACAAGAAAGCCTTCGCCGCGCACTTGCCGGGCGACCTGCAGCGGCTCGCGCACAATTGGAACAACGCAGGCAGCCTCGTGCGCGTGGGCCTGTTCGGCCAGCTCAATCTCGACTGGTGGAAGGTCGCACGCGAGCTGGATATGCGCATCCTGACCGAGTTCATCGGTGATCTGGCGAAGCTTGGCCCGGAATTCGCCAAGCCGGGCGTGCTGGGCACGCACAACATCTTCAATCACTGCACGCGCGTGCCGCAGGAGACATGGAAGCTGCTGGCCGATGCAGGCGTGAACGTTACGGTCAACCCGCGCTCGGACGCGCTGTTCGGCTTCGACGACGAAACCTTCGCCTATCAGCAGGCCGTGGACCACGGCCTGACCCCGGCGCTGGGTATCGATCTGGATACGGCATTCGGCAGCGACATGTTCGGAGAGATGCACGCGCTGTTCGGACAACAGCGTTCGGCCATGCGCTACCGGCGTTTCCGCGGCGAAGCCGCCGCGCCCGCTCCGATCTCCGTCGAAGCGGTGCTGAAGGCCGCAACGGTCAATGGCGCTCGCGCGGCCGGGCTCGAAGACCAGATCGGCACCCTGACGCCGGGCAAGCAGGCCGACATCATCATGGTCCGTACCAACGGGGTGGCCGTTTTCCCGGTGACCCACGCAATCGGGACGGTTGTGCAGGCTGTCGAGCGGGCTGACGTGGACACCGTGATGGTGGCCGGCCAACTGCGCAAGCGTGCAGGCCAACTGATCGGCGTCGACCTGGCCAAGCTCAACGCAGATGTCACGGCCTCGCGCGACTACCTGATCGAAGCCAGCGGCTATCGCACGGATCTCTTCACCACGGCCTGACGACGGAGGGGCCCGGCGCGCCGGGCCGTTCTGCCGCATTTTCATGCGCATCTCACTGGAGGCTTTCATGCAAGCTTTCGCCAACAAGCAGGCGGTGCAGGCCGACACCGCACCTGTACTCCTGTCGCGCCCGGCAACGGGCATCATTGCCGCGCTGTTTTGCGGCTACCTGGCAGTCGGCCTGCCATTGCCGGTGATTCCGCTGTTCGTTCACGGCCACCTTGGCTTCAACAACGTGGTTGTGGGCCTGGTGATCGGCATTCAGTTTCTCGCGACCGTGCTTACTCGCGGCTACTCCGGACGGGTGGTCGACCATCAAGGCGGCAAGCGTTCCGCACTACAAGGCGCTGTCATTTCCGCGTTGGCGGGGGGCTTGTATCTGGTGGCGTCCGTGCCCGGCTTGTCGTCCACCACTAGCCTGGGCATCGTGGTGGCCGGCCGTCTCATGGCCGGCTTCGGTGAAAGCCAGTTCGTCACGGGTTGCGTGTCCTGGGCGATCGCGTCGGTTGGGCCTCAGCGCGCCGGCATGTCGATGTCCTGGACCGGCATCGCGATGTTCGCCGCCCTGTCCATCGGTGCACCCGTGGGCATGGCGCTGTATCAAAGGCATGGCTTGGCGGCCGCGATGATCGCCTGCATCGTGGCGCCGGTTCTTGCCGCGCTGATCACATTGCGCTCAACCGCGTATCTGTCCCCCGGCGGTGTGCGACTGCCGTTCTATCGCGTGGTCAATCGCATCTGGCGGGAAGGGCTTGGACTGATGTTGCAGGGTGTAGGACTGTCCGGTCTCACGGCGTTCGCCTCGTTGTACTTCGCGGCACGCCACTGGGGCAATGCAGGGCTGGTGATGACGGCATTCGGCATCGGCTTCATCTTTGTTCGAGTCGTGCTGGGGCATCTGCCTGACCGCATGGGTGGCTATCGCGTCGCGGCGTGGTCGCTGGCGGGCGAAGCCATCGGACAGGCGATGTTGTGGCTTGGGCCGAATGAGTGGACCGCGCTTGCCGGCGCATTGGTGACGGGCCTCGGTTGCGCGCTGGTTTTCCCGGCCTTGGGTGTCGAAGCGCTCAAGCGCGTACCGCCGGCCAACCGTGGCAGCGCGATGGGCGCCTTCGTGGCCTTTCTCGACATCGCCTACGGCATTTCAGGGCCAGCCGCCGGCCTGATTGCCGGGCAATTCGGTTATGCCGCCGTCTACTTGTTCGGCGCTGCCTGCGCGCTGCTGGGCGTCCTGCTCGTGGCCGCTGCTCGCGGCCAGCAAACTTGAACTTCAATCAGCGCCGCATGGGCAGCGCCCAGCGGCTCATTTCGGGAGAAACAACATGTCTCGCGTCTTCATTTCCGGTTCGTCCACTGGCCTCGGCCTGATGGCCGCCGAACTGCTGGTACAACAAGGGCACGCGGTCGTGCTGCACGCGCGCAATGCCAACCGCGCAGAAGACACACGGCGCGCATTGCCCCAAGCGGAGGCGGTCGTTGTCGGTGATGTGGAAACGATTGCTGGCGCCAAAAACGTCGCGGAGCAGGTCAACGCCTTGGGTCACTTCGACGCCGTAATCCATAACGCCGCGGTCGGTTACCGTGAAGGGCATCGCGTCACGAGCGACGGCCTGCCGCACGTCTTCGCGATCAACACGCTGTCAGCCTACATACTCACTGCGCTGATCGAACCTCCGCGGCGTCTCGTCTATTTGAGTTCAGGCATGCATCACCATGCGCAGGCCAATCTCGACGATATTCTTTGGCGCAAGCGTCGTTGGAACGGCTCAGAAGCCTATGCGGAGAGCAAGCTGCACGACGCGATGCTGGCGTTCGCCGTTGCGCGCCGCTGGCCGGAAGTCCGCGTCAACAGTTTGGAGCCCGGCTGGGTTCCCACGAAGATGGGCGGGCCGGGCGCGCCGGACGACATGGATCAGGCGCATCGAACGCAGGTCTGGCTTGCCGCTGGTGACGATCCTCGCGCAAATGTGACCGGCGAATACTTCTATCATATGAAACGCATGGCAGCGAATCCTCAAGCGCGCGATGCTGCCTTGCAGGACCCACTCCTGCGCATATGCGAAGAGCTGTCGGGCATCGCGCTTCCGCGATGATGAGCGATCGACCGATGCTCGCGTGCATCGGTCGATCGTGGCACCGTCGACGTGCCAGCAACGCCTCATGTCCTGGCCGGACGCGAGCCGCGATGGCGGTGTGACTTATGACCGGCCGATGCGGAAACCTTATTCCTACAGAAGTCCGCAAAGGCTCGAAACGCGGCTGAAGGAAGACGCTGCCGTGGATAGTACAGGGCGTGCCCCTCGAATGGCGGCGTCCACTTCTCCAAAACCCGGACCAAGCTGCCGTTGCCGAGAAATGATTCAGCCTCGCGTGCCTCGACGAAGGCCAGACCCGCACCACCGGCCGCAGCCTTGGCGGCGAGTTGCGTGGTGCCGATCGTCAATCTTCCCGCCGTTTTTATCCACGTTTCCCCGGAGCCTTTGGCAAGCTCCCAGCGCATCAGCGATCCACTCGGCAGGCGCGCCTGTATACATGCGTGGTTAACCAGATCTCCAGGCGTTTTCGGCGTGCCGTATTTCTTGAGATAGTCCGGGGAACCAACGATTACCAACGCCTCGTCAATCTCGAGGGGCAGAGCGATCATGTCTTCCGGCACGAGCGAAGCAAGACGTAATCCGGCATCGAATCCCTCACCGACAATATCCACCAGGCGTCCCTCGGTAACGAGGTCGATCCGCACGTCCGGGTATTGCTCCATGAACTCAAGAACGAAGGGCAGTATTCGGTCGGCTGCCCACGTCGAGGCATTGAGACGAATCAAGCCGGCAGGATGATCACGCAACTGGTGGACGCCTTCCACCGCCTCGGTAATTTCCTTCAATGCCGGCCGCACCTTCGCAAGAAAGGTCTCGCCTGCCTCGGTCAAAGACTGTTCGCCGTCTTCGAGGGCGCGTCGGACGATGCGATTCGGCGGCAGTTCGACGTGAACGTTTTTGGCCCGATGGATGTCGTTCGTGCCATCCTGCCGCATTTCCGCGCGAATGGTGCGGGCACCATTATCAATGTCAGTTCGGGCGCTGGCGCTATCGGATTCCCGATGGCCTCGATCTATAGCGCGTCGAAGTTCGCCCTGGAAGGATGGTCGGAAGGTCTGTCCTATGAACTCTCTGCCCTCGGGATCAAGGTGAAGCTCGTTGAGCCGGGCGGTGCACCTCAGACTAACTTCATGAGCCGCATGGGCGCGGAAGCTGCCGGTGTGCAGGCAATCGACGCCTATGAGCCGTTCCTCCAGCACGTGGGGCAACTTTACGGAGGCATGGCCAGCACCGCGCAGCCGGACGCCGTCGAGAAGGTTGTCGGCGCAATCTACGCAGCCGCTACCGATGGCTCCGATCGACTCCGCTCTGCGCCGACCGAGGACATCCATCCGTTGCTGAACGCTCGCCGCAGTAGCTCGGAAGACGACTATCGTGCGCTCACGCTGAGTCTGTTCGCCCCAAGGCTCGAGGAAGACTAACCAATGTCGAACCTTCAACGCACCTGGTTGATCACCGGTGTCGGCAGCGGCCTCGGCCGAGCGCTGGCGGAACAGTTGCTTGCGTGCGGAGACCAGGCGGCCGGCACGCTTCGCACGCCCGGCGCACCGGCTGATCTGAAAGCCAACTATGGCGACCGTCTTTGGCGGGCGCAGCTGGATGCTACGGACACCATCGCCATCAGGGAAGTGACTGCCCACGCCTTCGCAGATCTCGGCCGGATCGATGTCGTCGTGAACAATGCCGGCTATGGCGTCCTTGGCGCCGCCGAGGAATTAACCGACGAGCAAATCGATCGTCTGATCGCAACCAACCTTGTTGGCTCGATGCAGGTTGCCCGCGCCGTCGCTTTTTTCGGGTGACGGAGCGTTCGGTGGCGTGCCGAGGCACGGCGTACAGCGCACCGGCTCGTGGCCGGAATCCACGTCGCGGATCACGCATTGCGTGGAGCCGTGGGCCGGCGCGAAATGGGCGAAGAACGGGGCGCATGTTCGAGACCGGATGCGAGTCAGTAGACCGAAGCGTTGCGCGGCGATCGTTCCTGCCATCCAAGAGGCTCGATAATACGTTCGTTTCCTGTGATTTATCGCCACCATGCCAAACCCATTCCCGTCGACCCCGCGCAATACCATCCTGCTCATCGGCGCCTCCGGCCTGCTCGGCCGCGCGGTTGCGACCTGCCTGGCTCGCGAACCGTCGCTGACGCCGCTGGCCACCATCCGGAACCCGCAAACCGCCGGCGCGAAACTTCTCGCGCTGCCGCCGGAAAACGTCGCCGAGCTCGACGTCCTCGACCAGCCGTCCCTCGAACGCGTCTTTGAAACTCACCGACCGGCGGCGGTGATTCTTTGCGCGGCCGAACGCCGCCCCGACGTCTGCGAACGCGACCCGGCCGCGGCCCGCGCCATCAACGTTGTCGCGCCGGCCCGCGTCGGCGCGCTTGCCGCGCGATACGGCGCATGGACGCTCGGCATTTCGACCGACTACGTCTTCGACGGCAAGGCCGCCCCCTACGGCGAGGACGCCACCCCGAATCCGCTGAACATCTACGGCCGCACCAAACTGGAAGGCGAGGCTGCGCTCCTGGCCGCGTCGCCGCTGTCGTGCGTGCTGCGCCTGCCGCTGCTCTTCGGCCCGATCGCCGACTGGAGCGAATCGGCCGTCACGACCCTCGTGCCGGCCGTCGTCGCGTCGGCGCGGCCGGGCGCGGACGCGGTCGGCATGGACGCATGGGCGATCCGTTACCCGACCTACACGCCGGACGTCGCGCAAGTCATCCGCGACCTGACGCTGCGTCATCTCGCGGGTGAATCCGTCACGGGCATTCGCCATTGGTCGGGCGAGGAGCCGATGACGAAGTACGACATCGCGCAGCGCATCGCGGCCGCGCTCGGCATCGACGCGTCGCTCGCGCCGATCACCCAGCCGACCGACACGACGCCGCGCCCGTACGACTGTCATCTGGATGCGGCGCGCGTGCGCGCGCTCGGGATCGATCACGCGACGCCGTTCGATACCGCGTTGCGGGCCGTGCTGCGCGATGCGCCGCAGGCGCGGTAGCCCGCCGACATCCATTCGCGAATCCGCCGCGGGTCGTGCAGCGGCTCAATCCCTCTCCGGGAGTCACGCGTGCTGCCGCCCGATCTTCATTGACCCAACGCGGCCCCCGCGCCGCTGACGATGGTGGGCCGCTCGACCCCGATGCAGAGGCCGTATTGCGCGTCGCCATCCCATTCGGCCACGCGCAGCACCCGCGAGCCGCCATTCCTCAGACATGTTTCGTGGTCGAGCGGGCGTGCGATCGAATTCAAAATTTGTCTAGTCATCCGTGAGATTCGATCACTCGAATTGCACCAAACATGTGCCGGGATTCCCCGCAACGATGCACGCTAGGCCCTTGAAATTAGGGGATTTCCCGCGTTTACCCGGTTTTTATTGACCACGACTTGCTACGCCGT
This sequence comes from Burkholderia sp. AU16741, assembly GCF_002223345.1. Lineage (NCBI taxonomy): Bacteria > Pseudomonadati > Pseudomonadota > Betaproteobacteria > Burkholderiales > Burkholderiaceae > Burkholderia > Burkholderia sp. AU16741. Next base: position 842,928 of record NZ_NKEZ01000011.1, on the reverse strand, counting down.
TTTTGTTCTTGCATGCTTGTATAGACAAATTCCTGAGGCGGCTTGCTGCACCGAAGGGATGGCGAACCTCAACGCAAGGAGAAATCTCGTGAACGGCAAGCGCATCAAGTGGGCAATCAGGACGATCGGCGTCATCGCGGCTGCGGCGGCAACGCTCGCGGCGCCGGTCCAGGCCAAGGAATGGAAGACGGTGACGGTCGCGCTCGAAGGCGGCTACGCGCCGTGGAACCTCACGCTGCCGGGCGGCAAGCTGGGCGGTTTCGAACCGGAGCTGCTCGCCAACGTGTGCGAGCGGATCAAGGTGCAGTGCAACATGGTCGCGCAGGATTGGGACGGGATGATTCCCGGCCTGCAGGCCGGCAAGTTCGATGTCCTGATGGATGCGATTTCCATCACGCCCGATCGCGAAAAGATCCTGCTGTTCTCGCGTCCGTATGCGGCGACGCCGGCGACGTTCGCCGTCACCGATACGAAGATTCTGCCGAAGGCCGCGCCCGGCGCACCGATCGTCAAGCTCACGGGTGACGCCAACGCGGACAAGCCCACCGTCGACATGCTGCGCAAGCAGCTGAAGGGCAAGACGATCGGTATCCAGTCGGGCACCGTCTACACGAAATTCATCAACGACAGCTTCAAGGACATCGCGTCGATTCGCGTGTACAAGACGTCGCCCGAACGCGATCTCGATCTGGTCGCGGGGCGCATCGATGCGTCGTTCGACGACGTCACGTACTACGCGGCGAACAACGCGAAGAAGGACAACGCATCGATCGTGCTCGCGGGGCCGAAGCTCGGCGGCCCGATCTGGGGGCCGGGCGAGGGGCTCGCGTTTCGCAAGCAGGATGCCGACCTGAAGACGAAGTTCGATACGGCGATCGCCGCGGCGCTCGCGGACGGCACCGTGAAGAAGCTCGCCGACAAGTGGTTCAAGACCGACGTCACGCCGTAAGCGCGCGTTCGGCCGCCGCCGCGTAAGGTCGTCGAACGACGCGCGGCGGCACGCATCCAGCGGATTCATTCAACGCATGCAGGGAGGCACGCATGGAGATTCTTGAAATGCTCGGCTTCGGTACCGAAGGCTGGGGCGGTGTGCTGCTTCTCGCCGCATTGATGACGGTCGCGCTGACGCTCGCGGCGCTCGCGGTCGGCGCCGTGATCGGTGCGGCGATCGCGGCCGCGAAGCTGTCGCGCTACCGCAGCCTGCGCCTGCTCGGCGATCTGTATACGACGGTATTTCGCGGCGTGCCCGAACTGCTCGTCATCTATCTGTTCTACTTCGGCGGCTCGACGCTCGTGACGGCCGTCGGCCAGTGGTTCGGCGCAGAAGGCTTCATCGGCGTGCCGCCGTTCGTGATCGGTGCGCTCGCGGTCGGGATGATCTCGGGCGCCTATCAGGCAGAGGTCTATCGCGCGGCTGTGCTCGCGGTGTCGAAAGGCGAGCTCGAAGCGGCGCGCTCGATCGGCATGCCGCGCGGCATGGTGCTGCGGCGCATCCTGGTGCCGCAGGTGCTGCGCTTCGCGCTGCCCGGTATCGGCAACGTGTGGCAACTGAGCCTGAAGGATTCCGCACTGATCTCGGTTACCGGTCTCGCCGAGTTGCTCCGCACGAGCCAGATCGCCGCCAATTCGACGCACCAGTACTTCGTGTTCTTCGTCGCGGGCGGTGCGCTGTATCTGCTGATGACGGGCTTGTCGAACCGCGTGTTCAACCGGGCGGAAGCGATCGTCGGCCGGTCGTTCCGCCGCAATTTCGCGCGCAACTGACGGAGAACGGGCATGTCCATCGATTTCGCTTTTCTCGTCGATACGCTGCGCCAGCTGCTCGCGGCCGTACCGACCACGCTCGGCCTGTTCTTCGCATCGCTGGTGCTCGGCGGCCTGCTGTCGCTCGTGATCGTCACGATGCGCGTGTCGCCGCGCTGGCTGCCGAACCGCTTCGCGCGTGCGTATATCCTCGTATTCCGCGGCTCGCCGCTGCTGATCCAGATGTTCCTCGTGTATTACGGGCTCGGCCAGTTCGGCGTGATCCGCGAGAGCTTCATGTGGCCGCTGCTGCGCGAACCGTACGTCTGCGCGGTGCTGTCGCTTGCGCTGTGCACCGCCGGCTACACGGCCGAAATCCTGCGCGGCGGGTTGATGGCCGTACCGGTCGGGCAGATCGAGGCCGGCTATTCGATCGGCCTGTCGGGCTTCGCGCTGCTGCGGCGCGTGATCGGCCCGATCGCGCTGCGCCAGTGCCTGCCCGCGTATTCGACCGAGGCCGTGCTGCTCGTCAAGTCGACCGCGCTGGCGAGCCTCGTCACGGTGTGGGAAGTGACGGGCGTCGCGCAGCAGATCATTCAGCAAACCTACCGGACGACCGAGGTGTTCGTCTGTGCGGCTCTGATCTATCTGGGCCTGAACTTCATCGTCGTGCGCCTGCTCGGCGCGCTCGAATGGCGGCTCTCCGGGCACCTGCGTGCGCCGAAGCCGTCCGGTGCGCCCGCCGCGGCGGCGCGCAATCCTCAGCGCGCCGCCTCCTGAGCGTCCCCGTCCTTTCAAAGAGAATCCGATGAACACCACTGCTCCCGTTGCGCTGTCGGTCAGAAACATCCACAAGTCGTTCGGCGATCATCACGTGTTGAAGGGCATTTCGCTCGACGCGCACGAGGGGGACGTCATCTCGATCCTCGGCGCGAGCGGATCGGGCAAGAGCACGTTCCTGCGCTGCCTGAACCTGCTCGAGACGCCCGACGACGGCTCCGTCGCGCTCGCGGGCGAAGAACTGGCGATGAAGCGCGCGCGCGACGGCAAGCTGCATCCGAGCGACCGGCGCCAGGTCGACCGGATCCGCTCGCAGCTCGGGATGGTGTTTCAGAACTTCAACCTGTGGTCGCACATGACGGTGCTCGACAACCTCGTCGAGGGGCCGCTGCGCGTGCAGAAGCGCAGTCGCGCGGAAGCGGTGGAGGAGGCCGAGGCGCTGCTCGCACGCGTCGGTCTCGCGGACAAGCGCGGCTACTATCCCGCGCACCTGTCGGGCGGCCAGCAGCAACGCGTCGCGATTGCCCGCGCGCTGGCGATGCATCCGAAGGTGATGCTGTTCGACGAACCGACGTCGGCGCTCGACCCGGAGCTGGTCGGCGAGGTGCTGCGCGTGATGCGCTCGCTGGCGGAGGAGGGGCGCACGATGCTGGTCGTCACGCATGAAATGGGTTTTGCACGCCACGTGTCGAATCGCGTGATGTTCCTGCATCAGGGCGAGGTCGATACGGACGGTACGCCCGACGAAGTGTTCGGCGGGCAGACCTCCGAGCGCTTCCGGCAATTCGTGTCGAGCCACCACGACCGCACCGCGAACTGAGGCTGCCATGACCGTATTCCGTGCGGCGCAGCCGCTCGACTGGCGGCAGGTTGCGGCGGTGGCGGCCGGCGAGCCGCTGGCGTTGGCCGACGATGCGCGCGCGCGCGTCGCGGCCGCTCGCGAACTCGTCGACGAGATCGTTGCGCGCGGGATTCGCGCCTATGGCGTCAATACCGGCGTCGGCGCGCTGTGCGACGTGATCGTATCGCCGGCCCAGCAGAGCACGCTGTCGCACAACATCCTGATGAGCCATGCGGTGGGCGTCGGCCTGCCGCTCGGCGCGGCCGAAACGCGCGCGATCATCGCGGCCGCGATCAACAACTATGCGCACGGGCATTCGGGCGTCCGGGCCGACGTCGTCGAACAGCTCGTCGCGCTGCTCGAGCACGATTGCCTGCCCGAAGTGCCGGCCCACGGCTCGGTCGGGTACCTGACGCACATGGCGCACGTCGCGCTCGTCTGCGTCGGGCACGGCCATGCGCGCCTGCGAGGCGAACGCATGCGCGGCGACGAGGCGCTGCGGCGCATCGGCCGCGCACCGCTCGTTCTCGGCGCGAAGGAGGGGTTGAGCCTGGTCAACGGGACGCCGTGCGTCACGGGGCTGGCGGCATTCGCGCTGGCGCGCGCCGAGCGGTTGCTCGACTGGGCCGACTGGATCGCGGCGATGAGCTTCGAGAATCTCGGCGGGCAACTCGCCGCATTCGATCCGGCTTCGCTCGCGTTGCGGATTTCGCCCGGTATCGGTCAGGTCGGCGGCCGTTTGCGTGCGCTGCTGGCGGACAGCGGCATGCTGGCCGCGGCGAGCGGCCGGCATACGCAGGATCCGCTCAGCCTGCGCACGATTCCGCACGTGCACGGCGCGGCGCGCGACGTGTTCGACGTCACGGCGGAGGTCGTCGATCGCGAACTCGCGTCCGTCACCGACAATCCGATCGTCGCCGGCACGCGGGAGGCGCCGGCCGTGCATTCGCAGGCGCATGCGGTCGGCGCCGGCATCGCACTCGCGATGGACAGCCTCGCGGCGGCGATGGCCCAGGTCGCGGCGATTGCCGAACGGCGTCTCGACCGGCTCGTGAATCCGCTCGTCAGCGGGTTGCCGGCGTTTCTTGCCGCACCGGGAGGCAGTTGTTCGGGTTTCATGATCGCGCAGTACACGGCGGTCGCGCTGGTCGCGCAGAATCAGCGGCTTGCCGCGCCGGCGAGCCTCGACGGCGGCATCACGTCGGGGCTGCAGGAAGATCACCTGTGTCACGCGACGCCGGCCGCGCTGAAGGCGCTCGACATCATCGAGAATACGACGCGCGTGCTCGCGATCGAACTGCTGGCGGCCGCGCAGGCGTACGACCTGCAGCCGGCCGGAACGGCGCGGGCCGCGTCGACCGACGCGCTGTGGCGGCATGTGCGCGAACGCGTGCCGGCGTATCACGACGACCGGCCGCTCGCGGACGATATCGCGATCGCGGCCGGCATCGTCGCCGGTGCGGCGCCGTCGTTGCAGTGACGACGGTCAAGGACGGGCCGATTGCCCCACATTCATCCGGTCGAGGGCGCATGAGCGAAACGGAACGCAAACTTTCCGCACGGCAGGCGTCGGCATCGGCCGACACCGTACCGGCGCGGGCGCTGCCGGCCTATCAGCAGATCAAGCGCTACGTCGTCGAGCGGATCGCGAAGGGCGACTGGAAGCCCGGCGCCGCGATCCCGACCGAGGCGGAACTGGTCAAGGAATTCGGCGTGGCCCGGATGACGGTGTCGCGCGCGCTGCGCGAACTGACGGCCGAGCGCGTGCTGACCCGCATCCAGGGTGCCGGCACGTTCGTCGAGCGCCGGCATTACGAGTCGACGGTGCTGGAGATCCGCAACATCGCGGACGAGATCGCCGAGCGCGGCCATCGGCACAGTGCGCGCGTGCTGATGATCGAGCGCAGCGTCGACCCGGACGGGATCGACGCGCTCGGACTGCGCGCCGGGCCGGTGTTTCATTCGCGGATCGTGCATTACGAGGAGGACGAACCGATCCAGTTCGAGGATCGCTACGTCAATCCGGCGTTGTTTCCCGCGTATCTGGAGCAGGACTTCACGCTCGAGACGCCGAATCATTACATGGTGCGACTGGCGCCGATCCAGCGTGCGGAGTTCCAGATCTACGCGGAGAAGCCCAATGCGCAGGTGCGCCGGCATCTCGTGATGGAAATCGGTGAGCCGTGTTTGCTGTTGCGACGCCGGACGTGGGTGGGCGAGCAGGTCGCCACGTCGGTCAGGCTGTGGCATCCGGCGTCGCGGTTTCATCTGGCGGGAAACATGTAGGGAAGCAGGGGCCTGGGCGGAGCGGGCCGTTTGCCGCATCGGCCGGGAGCGTCGGGGAACCGGGCGGGCGCAGCGCGCCGCCGCCGCGCATCGCGCATCGTCCGGCTCGATTTGACACCTGGCGTCGTCGCCGCTTAAAGTCGCGACGCGGGGCGGTGGGTCAAGCACACCCCCGGAACAGGCAGTCGATGTTCCAGGACCACGGGGCTACCCCGTGGATCAGATCGATACGCCGATGCGTCGCAAGCGCGCATGTTGCGCGTTGCGCAACGACGGCGCTCGCAGCACCAGCCACGTTGGCTCATCGTCCCGCCCGGCTCCGTCCATGTACTCATCCCTGCGCGACACCATCCGAACGATTGCCGAGGCGATGCTCGCCGGTTCGCCCGAGCGCGCCGGCGTCGTCGCGCGGATGGCGGCCGTGCTCGGCGACGCGCCGCCGTGGACGCACGAATGCGCGGATCTTGCGCTCGTCCGCTTCGCCGCGAACTGGGCCGATACCGACACCGACGCGCTCGCGGCGGTCCTCGCCGACGCGCCCGCGTTCGTGCGTGCATGGTATGGCGACCGTCGGCCGGTGACGATCCGCGTCGTGCGCCGGCCGCTGGTCCAGCGACCGCCGCCCGCGCCGCTCGCCGGCTGCGACGTGCCGCAATGGCCGACGCCCGGCGATCTCGCCGGCTGGCTCGGCATCGGCACACCGGAACTCGACTGGCTGTCCGATCACTGGCGCGTCGATGCGCGCGGCAGCGCCACGCCGCTGCATCACTACACGTACGTCCCGGTCGACAAGCGCAGCGGCGGGTGCCGCCTCGTCGAAATCCCGAAGGGACGGCTGCGCGAAGCGCAGCGCCGCATCCTGCACGGGCTGCTCGATCGCATCGCGCCGCACGGCGCGGTGCACGGTTTTCGGAAGGGGCACGGGATCGTGTCGTTCGCGGCGCCGCATGCGGATCGCGACGTCGTCGTGCGCTTCGACCTCGCGGATTTCTTCGTGTCCGTGCGCGCCGCGCGCGTCCATGCGCTGTTCGCGACGCTCGGGTATCCGGCCGAAGTCGCGCGCACGCTCGCCGGGCTGTGCACCAATCGCGTGCCGTCGGCGCGGCTGCTCGCGCCGGACCTGCGCGACCGGCTCGACTGGCTCGGCCGCCAGCGCTATCGCGAACGGCATCTGCCGCAAGGTGCGCCGACGTCGCCGGCGCTCGCGAACCTGTGCGCGTTCCGGTTCGACATGCGGCTCGCCGCGCTCGCGCGTTCGCTCGATGCGACTTACACGCGCTATGCGGACGATCTCGCGTTTTCCGGTGGCGGGGCGCTCGCGCGCGACATCGAGCGGCTGCAAATCCGGGTTGCCGCGATCGCGCTCGAGGAAGGCTTCGCGCTGCAATGGCGCAAGACGCGGGTGATGCGGCGCGGCACGCGGCAGCAACTGGCCGGCGTGGTCGTCAACCGTCATCCGAACCTCGCGCGCGACACGTTCGATCGCCTGAAGGCGATCCTGACCAACTGCATCCGGCACGGCCCGGCGTCGCAGAATCGCGACGCGCATCCGGATTTCCGCGCGCACCTGGCCGGCCGCGTCGCGCACGCGACGGCGCTGAATGCGGCGCGTGGCGCGAAGCTGCGCGCGCTGTTCGACCGGATTGCATGGGAGGCCGGCAGCGAAGACCGCTGAACCGCCGGGCCCGCATCGACTCCGATCGGCGACTTCTGCAACACGGCGCCGCGCACTGCTATCATTCGCGCCATGCCGCGCCCTGTCAGGTGCGGCGAATCACTTGCCGCCGCCGTTCGTCCCGTGCAGGCGTACGCGGCGTGCCACCCGTTGCCGGCCTGGTCCTGCCTGTCAGTGACGCACGACGTCGTTTGGTGCACATCGCGCAAATCATGCCGGCTCAGGTGGACGATTCACCGATTTGACAGCCCCTATTGGCGGAACTTCGTGGTAGGTTCGGCCATCGGAGCTTTTTGCAAAAACATGCCCAAAGAGGATGAATACATGACCCAGGCCCTGCAGGAACTCGAAGCACAACTTCGGGACCTGAACATCAAGCTGTCAGAGGCGAAGCAGAAGGAGAAGCAAGCCGCGCTCGCGGCCTTCAAGGAACAGGTCGAGCTGTTGGGAATTTCGCAGCAGGAAGTGCTGAGCGCGCTCGGCTACATCGTCCAGCGCAAGCGCAAGGCGCCCGCCAAGTACTACGATCCGTCGACCGGCCGCTCGTGGTCGGGGCGCGGCCCGCGGCCGAAATGGCTCGAAGGCAAGGATCTCGACACGCTCGCCGTCGACCGCGAGGCCAGGACCTGGTGGCCCGGGGACGATCAGGGCTGACGCCCACCGTGCCGCAAGGCCGTCCGGCGCCGTCCGGTTCGCTAGGGCGGGCCGGACGGCGATTCCCCGCCGGCCCGCTGTCGTTCATTCGGTGTCCGGCCTGATCGCGACATCGCCGGCCGCGCCGCCGCACCGGATCGACGTTTTCCTTTCCCGCTTCCTTGCCGTTTTCCGCGCATTACCCACCGTTTTCCGCCGATCTCACCCGCCAGCCGGCCCCGCCCGGCTGAAGCGCTGCTCGACCACCTCGGTTCCCCACTGCGTGCCCGCGGACTCGCTCGTCAGCGCAAAGCCGAACGACTCGTACAGATGGCGTGCGGCATCGAGCCCCTTGAACGTCCACAGGTAGGTTTCGCGAAACCGGTGTTCGTCGACGAAACGCATCGCCAGCGTCATCAACTGACGCCCGACGCCCGAGCCGCGCAACGCGTCGTTGACGATGAACCAGCGCAGGTGCGCGACGCCCGTCGCCGGGTCGCCGTCGATCGCGAGCGACGCGAGCGTCCGGCCGTCTTCCTCGCACAGCCACAGCGCCTTGCCGTCGGCCGGCAGCGCGCCCGCGAAAGCGGCCAGCTCGGTCGCCACCCGCTGTTCGAAGAACGCGCCGAAACCCCAGTGCTCCGCATAGAAGCGTGCATGCAGGCTCGCGATGTCGCCGATGCAGCCCGGCTGATAGCCGTCGCGAATCGACGGCGCATCGGCGGCCGCGACGGGCGGCCTGGCCGCGTTGTCCTGCGCGAGCGCATCGGCATACAGCGCCAGTGAACGCAGCAGCGCCTGCTGGTCGGCCGGAATCATGCGGCGCAGCGCATTCGACACCTGGTCGGTCGCGAACGTGTCGATTCTATTCCGGAGCTTTTTGCCTTCGGGGCTCAGGTACAGCTCGATCGCGCGCGCATCCTCGCTCGACACGCGCCGTTCGACGATACCCGCCGCTTCGAGCCGTGCGAGTTGCCGGCTCGTGTTCGATTTGTCGAGCCGCAGGATGGCGCCGAGATCCTTCGCGTTGATGCCGGGCGCCATCCCGATCTCGAGGATTGCATGCACCGCCGACGGCGCCCAGTCGCTGTCGGCCAGCGTCGCACGCATGAAGCCGAGCTCGCGCACCAGTTTGCGCGAGAAGTCGCGCAGCTCGAGGATCGTCGCGTCGCGCGGCTTGGCTGGTGCGTCGATGAGGTCCATGGCTTGCTCCCGAACGGTTGCGTATCGCAATCAATAATAGTTGCGAGTCGCAACTCGAGCAAGGCGGATTTTCACGAGGAGCGGTTGCGGGAGGGGGCTTTCGTGCTGCCGGTGGCCGAATGGGCGAAGCGCGGGGAGCTGGCTCGGACAGCGGTGTCGCGACGGGTATTGAAGCGGATGGCCGCGCGCGGCGAAGTGGTCGCATACTGGTCGGTGTTGCCCGACCTGCCAGCAGGGCGCCGATCGACCGTCGATCGACGGCTACGAGCCCCGGAGATCATGATGAACAAGCTGCTGCCGATGACGATCGCATTGTTTGCCGGGAGCGGCATCGGGGCGGCGCCGCTCCATGCGGCCGGCACCCTGGATGCGCCGCCGTGCAGCGCCGCGCATGCGGCGGACCCCGGCGGCGGGAACGGCGCGACGCCGGGCACGTCGGTCCGCAGCTTATCGAGCGCCGGTTGTTCGGGCGCCGTGCTGCAGGGCGACCGGGCCACCGCGACGGTCAACGGCGACCGGGTCGAATTGCGCGACGGCGCCGTCTATGTGAACGGCCGGTCCTATGGCGCGGTCACGCCCGCGCAGACGGTCGAATACGAGGCCGCGCGCGACCGGCGCACGTTGAAGGTCGACGGAAAAATCCGCACGCCGCTGCGCTGATGCGTACCGATTCGGCAGGCGGCAGCCGCTGCGCGCGATGCGGTTGCCGGATCGCCGAGCCGGCGCGCGCCCTATTCGACGAGCGTCAGCCGGCCGTCGCTGAGCCGCACTTCGTGCCCGACCCACGCCGCATCGACGCGCGGGAGCACGGCCGACGGCTTGCGCAGTTCGCGCAGCAGCGTCGCGCCGTGCGACAGCCGGCCGCCCATGCGCGCGATCACCGCGCGGGCGGCCTGGTACTGCGCGTGCCGGCCCGGGTCGAGCGTGTCTTCGAGCAGGATGTCGCGACCGAGCACGCCTTGCATGTCACCCGGATAGATCATGAAGCCGGCGGCCTCGTCGGTGCCTTCGCTGCCGTCCTGCCAGAAGCTGTCGTTGCGATCGCGGCGCTCGGGGTGAGGCGCGAACCACGTGTCGCGGTCGGCGGCCGGCATCGCGTGATGCAGGCGGAAGAACACGCGCATCAGGTTGTCGCGATACCACTCGCGCACTTGCAGATACCAGCCGCGCATGCCGGGCGCGCCGAGCGCGTGCAGTACGCGGACCGGCAGCGGCCAGTCGGGAAACGCCTGCAGCGGCAGGTCGGCGGCCGCGGGCCGCGCGGTGCCCGGATCGGTTTCCCACGGCAGGCGGTGCGGGCTGTCGTCGAGCTGACCGTACGCGGTCGGCGGACGCCCCCACAGGGTGCCGCCGCTGCTCGCCAGCGATGACGCGATGCACAGGTTGCCCTGCACGACGAACACGTAGAAGCGCGTGAACCAGTCGGCCAGTTGCTGGCCGTCGGCGCGCCGTTCGACGAGCGTCGCCAGCTCCCGGTCGAAGCGTTCCAGGCCGCGCGCGAGCGTCGTCAGATGCCCGCGCGCGACGCGCAGCATGCGCCAGAACACCGGCAACGCGCGCAGCAGGCGCAGCGGTCGCCAGCGCAGCGGCGGTGTCGCGCCGCCGATCTCGCCGCTGTAGTGGGCGGCCGATACGCCCCAGTCCGCGAGACGCGCGAGGAACAGGTCGTTGTTGATGTACGACGCGCCGCCATAGAGCGCGGTGAACGGTTCGTTGTCGCGCAGCACGCGCGCATCCCAGCGCGCCATGATGGCCGGGATGCTGCCGGCCGCCCGCCGTTGCGCATATTCGACGAGCCGGCTCGGCTGCGGCGGCAGGATCTCGGCGATGTTCGCGGCGGTCAGGTGGCGATGCCAGCCGTAGGTGCTGATCGGACGGTACTGCAGCAGCCACAGCTGCGCGCCGTCCCACGCCCATTCGACGTCGCCCGGCACGTAATGGAACGCGCGCAGCACGCGTTGCAGAAAGTCCCACAGCTGCCGCGCGCTCAGGCCGTGCGCGGTCGGGAACGTGCCGCGCTGCCACGGCTCGCCGAGCCGCGACAGAATCGCGCGCTGCGGGCTGGCCTGCCCGTCGGCGAGCGTTTCGAGGTGGCCTTCGACCCATTCGACTTCGACCGCGAGATGGCGCACGAACGCGATACCCGACAGCACGGGCGTGATGAAGCGCTGCACGACGGCTTCCTCGAGGCCGCCATCGAGCAGTTCGGCCACGCGCGCGGCGGCTTGCGATGCCGGTACGCGCAGGAACGTCGTATGCAGGCCGGCGTTCGCCGCGTCGGCCTGGTCCTCGCCATGGCTCGACGAGCGGATCGCCCACCCGGCGTCCGGACGGCTCGCGAGAAAGCCGGGCAGGCGCGGATCGTCGGCGGCAGTCAGCGACAGCGCGGGCGGCACCGGCAGCCCGGCCATCGCGGCCAGCGCGAGGCGCCCGCCTTTGGTATGCGCGACGAAGCCCGTGTCGCCTCCTTCGAGCCACCGCGCGAACGCCGCCGGCGCATCGATCCACGGATAGTGTCCCCAGCCGGGCTGCAGCGTCACGCTCAGGTCGGCGCGCGCGAGGATCGCCGACCACGCGGCGGCCTGACGGACGCCGAGCACGGCGTCCTGGTCGCCCCACACGAGTTCGATGCGATCGGCGACCCACTCGAGCAGCGGCAGCGCGGTATCGGCGCGCACGAGATCCCAGTGCGGCAGGAACGCGCGGCAACGGGCATAGCCGGCGCCCATGCGGCGATACTGCGCGGGCGTCCAGGTCCGGTTCGAGAACTGGCGGGCGAACAGCGCGGGGTAGTGCGCGAGCAGCCAGTGGATGGTCTTGCGCAGCGGCTTCGGCGCCATCAGTTTCGGCAGGCGCCGCTCCCACAGGAACGCGCCGACCGGGGCAAGCAGCACGCTGCGGCCGAAGTGGCCGGGGCGCCGCTGCAACGCATGCAGGACCACCAGCGCATTCACGCCGACCGCCATGATCGCGTGCCCGGGTTCGGTCGCGTCGAGCAGCGCCTGCGCATACGCGGCGAGATCCTCGCATGGCGGCGCGGGATGATCGCCGAAGCCCGGCAGTTCGAGCGGCACGGGGCGATAGCGCCGGAAGTGGGGCAGCGCGTCGTCCCACCAGTCGGCAGCGCTGCCGTTGCCGGCGAGGAGGTACAGGATCGGTTGGCTCATGAAGGCTTCGTCGGTCGACGATCGTCGCGATTGCCGCGGTTTTTGTGGGTATTGTCCGGTGCGAGTGGAATGGAAGCGTGGCCCCGCTCGGATGGATGGTCGGGCATTCTACGCGAGTCGATTTACTTCGATTTACCGCGTGTTCCGGTCTCGGTTTTTTCGATGCGCGAGCCGATTGAACATTTGCATCGCAGGCATACAGGGGCCGCAAGCGTAGAACGTAGAATCATGTCGCCGACATTCATCAGACGAGGATTCGACGGAAGAACATGAAAGGCGAAGGGCGGCCTGGGTAAAAATTGATTCGAACCACGAATCAGTGAAAAAATCCTTCATGGCGACGGGCGGTTCGCAAGCCGTCCCGAATGCGACAGCCGCGGCGTGACCGGTTCGGACTACGGGTTATTCCGCTACGAACGGCTCGCGCAGGCCGGTGTATCGGCTCGACGACATCGTCGAGCGGTCGCCGGGCTCGCGACGCATGGCTTGACGGAGCCGCACCGGGTGCGCGACGCCGGGCTCGCGCGCTTTCGGGCATCATGCGATGGCGCCGGCCCGTCGGGCAGCAGGGTCGGCAATCCATTGCGTCCGCAACCGATCCGGAGAACCGACCGCCATGCATTCGAACCCGTTCCGCCTGCGCAGCGCGCGCCTGCTCGCCGCGCTGGCCCTCGCCACGACGACCGTCGCCGTGCATGCCGCCGACTGGATCGTGTCCGGCAACGACGGCAAGTACCAGCGCGTCGAGGGCCGCGACACCTATCTGCCTTCCCCGCCCGCCGACACGCTGACGCTGCTCGACGCCAGCACGTTCCCCCCGAAGGTCGCGTTGCAGGTCGACGTCGAGAACGGCATCCAGGGGCCGCCGCAGGCCGTCGCGATCACGCCCGATGCGAAGCTCGCGCTGGTCGGCGCGCCGACGCGCTACGACACGGCCGCGAAGCAGCTCGTATTCGACACGTTCCTGCAGGTCGTGAATCTCGACAGCGCGCCGCCCGCGATCACGCGCATCGAGCTCGGCACGCATCCGCAAGGGATCGCGATCGATCGCTCGGGCCGGCTCGCGCTCGTCGCCAACGTCGACGGCAGCGTGTCGATTCTGCGCATCGACGGCACGCAGGTGACGCTCGACGGCAACCTGAAAATCGGCAAGAAGCGGCTGGCCGGGATCAGCTTCACGCACGACGGCAAGCATGCGCTCGTGTCGCTGCGCGACGAGCAGGGCATCGCGGTGCTGAACGTCGACGACGGCAAGGTGACCGACAGCGGCACGCGGTTGAGCACGGGCGTCGCGCCTTACACGATCGACGTGTCGAGCGACAACCGCTGGGCCGTGGTCAGCAACGTCGGGCTCGCCGGGCTGCCGGGCTATACCGGCACGCTCGCGGGCGACGCCGATTCGGTCGCGCTGATCGACGTGTCGCGCGTGCCGTTCCGCACGGTCCAGTATTTGACGGTGCCGTCGCTGCCGGAAGGCGTCGCGATTTCGCCGAACGGGAAGTGGATCGCGGTGCAGGCGATGGACGGCTCGAACCTGACGGCCGACAACCCGGGCCGCCACAAGTGCGGCAAGGTGCTGCTGTTCGAAATTCGCGACGGGCAGGCCGTGAAGGTGAACGAGGTGCCGGGCGGCGAAGCCGCGCAAGGCATCGCGTTTACCGCCGACAGCCGGCACGTGATCGTGCAGTTCAACGTCGAACGGCAGCTTGCGCTGTATGCGGTCGAAGGCGGCAGGCTGCGCGACACGGGCAAGCGGATCGCGCTGACGGGCGGCCCGTCTTCGTTGAGGACGTTGCCGCGCTGACGCGTGTGGCGGGTCTTGTCGGCGGCTTGCGGCTCAGCCGTGAGATAGCGGAAAACATCATCGCGCGACTCGACGAAGCGTGGTCGATCGCGCAAGCCGGCGGCGCGGATCACGACGGAACTGTGCGGGCCGTTCGGTCGTGAGCGGCATGCGCTCCTTCAAGGGTCGAAGGGGTGGGCGGACCGGCGACGCGCACATGAGGATGCGTGCGGAAAGGCGCGCGGTGCGACCACACCGGGCCGCGCGACCGCCGTTACGGACGCAGCAGATCGAACCCGCCGAAAACCACGACGCCGCTGAGCGCGATCATCGCGACGGAGTGCTGGCCGAAGTAGAGAATCGCGGCGGCGAGCCACGTCGTGATGCAGAAGGCGCCGATGCGGGCCATCGTGTGTTCCTCGAATGCGTGATGAAGTGAATGCGTGCCGCACGGCGTTCGCCGCTCGGTCGGTGAGCGGAGCACGCATGCAGGCGGACGGAAAAGGCGACTCGGGAAGTTGCGAGGGCGTCGTCGGCATACGTTGCATGCCGCGCCTCGACAGTCCGCGAGCCGGAGCCGGCGGCATCGCGCGATCGGGCCTCGACAAGGCGTCCGATGCGTGCTTCCAGCCGGCGAAGCGGCGATTTTACCAGCGCCGTCATGCCGCCAATCTGGCCCTTTCGCGATCAATTGCGTTTATCGCCGGGCAATTCACCCGACCCCGATATTCAAGTTTCGTGTGACGAATGCCGTAAACGAGGGGAGGCGATTTTCGCCCCCTTGTCACTTCGTTTACCGATACACGGACCGACACGATGCAGATCGATTTCTCCACGACCACGCGATCGCCGCTCGCGGACAGCGGTGTGGCCGCGAACCCGACCGCCGCGACGTCGTCCAGGGGCGGCGCGACGGATGCCGCGAGCACGACGGGCACGACCGGCGTCGCCAGTGCGACCGGCGCTACCAGCACCAACGGCACCACTAGCACCACCGGCACGAAGGATTCCACCGGCGTCACGGGTGCCACGTCCGGCGCAACGGACGCATCGCCGGAAGACCCGGCGGTCGCCCAGTTGAAGGCGCTGATCGAGCGGCTGCAGAAGCAGCTCGCGACCTTGGAGCGGCAGATGGCGACCGCGGCCCAGCGTGCAAAGGACGACCCGGCCGCGGCCGTCGAGCAGCAGTCGCTGAACGCGGAAGCCAGCGCGATTTCAGCCGCGCTCGCGACGGCGATCTCGCAACTTGCCGCGGCGCTCGAAAAATCCGGCGCCTCGCAGTCGGGCGGGCTGGTGTCGACGCAGGCCTGAGCGGCCGTGGCCGCATCGGCTGCACGCATTACAATCGCCAGTTCGTCTCCCTCTCAAGGACGGCTGAACGATGAATGCGGAACTCGACGACGACGAACTCGTTCGCTTCGACGTACACGGCGGCACGCCGCTGCCGGCAGCCGACGTCGAAGGATGGCTCGAGCATGACGGCGCGCGCATCTGGCACGCGTCGTTCGGCCAGGGGCCGGCGGTCGTGCTGCTGCACGGCGGCCTCGGCCACGGCGGCAACTGGGGCAACCAGGTGCCGGCGCTGCGCGCGGCCGGCTACCGCGCGATCGTGATCGACAGCCGCGGGCACGGCCGCAGCACCCGCGACGACCGACCCTATTCGTACGAACGCATGGCATCGGACGTGCTGGCCGTTCTCGACGTGCTGCACGTCGACCGTGCACGCTTCGTCGGCTGGAGCGACGGCGCCTGCATCGCGCTCGTGCTGGCCGCCCGCGCGCCGGAACGCGCGGCCGGCGTGTTCTTCTTCGCCTGCAACATGGATCCCGGCGGCACGAAGGAGATCGTGCCGAGCCCGCTGATCGACCGCTGTTTCGCGCGGCATCGGAAGGACTATGCGCGACTGTCCGCGACACCGGACCAGTTCGACGCGTTCGTCGCGGCCGTCAGCGAAATGATGCGCACGCAACCGAATTACACCGTGCAGGACCTCGCGGCGATCGCCGTGCCGGTTGCGGTCGTGCAGGGCGAGCACGACGAATTCATCCGGCCGGAACATGCGGCGTACCTCGCGCGGACGATCCCGGGCGCGACGCTGACGATGCTGCCCGGCGTGAGCCATTTCGCGCCGTTGCAGCGACCCGCGCGGTTCAACGCGGCGATGCTGGCGTTTCTCGAGCGGCTGCCGGGGTGATACGCGGGCAGGACGCACGGCCCGCCGGCGAGCGGGCGCGTGCGTCGGCCATGCTCAGACCATCGCGTTGTCGGCGCCGGGAATCTCGTGCGCCTTGATCTGTTTGCGCTGCAGCTTGTAGCGCAGCTTCCCGAGCATGCCGTCCTCGTGGCTGACACGCGTGATGGTGCGCACGTATTCGTCGTCCGGCGCGATGGCCTGCGCCCCCATGATCCAGCGCACGCTTTCGCGATAGTCGTACAGCGACTTGTCGTTGATGTCGGCAAGGAAGAACGACAGTGCGGCCATCGCGGCCGGGTGGCCCCCTTCGGCATGCCGGCGCAGCTCGTCGACGTAGCGATGGCGCGACGGATAATCTTCGATGTCGCCGATGAACATCAGCATGCACTCGAGGCCGTCGGTATGCCCCATCTCGTGCGCCTTGCGCGCGGCTTCGACGGCCTCGACCTGCATGCGCGCGCGTTCCGCCCGGTCCGTGCTCGTCTGCCCGATCTGATGGTACGTGTAGCCGAGCCGGTACGCGGCCATGTTGCCGCCGGCTTCCATCGACTCGCGGAAGTAGTGGGCGGCGCGGTACGGGTCGGCCTCGACATGCGTGCCGTCCTTGTAGAAGCATCCGAGCAGGTAGCCGCACGAATCGCCGCCCGCCTCGTAGCCGAGCTCGCAGATGGCGAAGGCATCGGCGGGGCGCCGGTTGTCGTACTCCAGCGCGCTGGCGATCTGGTTCCATGCGAGCGAGCCAGGCTCGTTCAGGCGCGCGGCCTCGAGCCATGCGTCGCCGCGCGCGGGATCCTGCACGAAACCGAACGTGCCGGTGCGATGGGCATAGCCGCGCAGGATCATCGCCGACGTGCACGCGCGAGCGTCCGATGCACGTTCGACCGCGCGGGTCAGCCAGTCGCCATGTGGATCGAGCCGGAGCGCCAGTCGCAAACCCATCCCCATCGCGCGGTTGTCGTCGATCGGCGTGCTGCGTTCGGCTTCCTGCAGCCGCGCGTAGGCCTGTTCGTACTCGCCGCGCTCGAAATGGCTGTGCGCGAGCCAGCGCAGTGTCTCCGAGCGGTGATAGGGATGCAGCGCGGCCTGCGCGCGCGCGAGCGTCGCGGTCATCGCGTGGCGCGCATGGTCGTCGTCGTCATCCGCATCGAGCGTGTTGCCGGCGTAGTCGTCGCGCCAGATCTCGTGCAGCAGCCGGTCCTTCTCGACCGCATCGAGGTGCGCGCACGCATCGGACGCGACGAACGCGCGGACGTGATCGTGCGAGCCGCCCCAGCGCGGCTGCATGTACCAGATGAACGTGCGCATCGGGAAGAACGGCTTCGGATGGATGTGCAGCGTCGCTTCCATCCAGTACCACTTTTCCTTGCGCAGCTTCTTGCCCTGCACGGGGCCGGGCAGCGCGTCCGGAAATTCCGGCGGGCAGGCGACCGGCACGTCGGGATTCAACCCGGAACGCGCGAACATGTGCTGCAGTTCGGCGCGCGTGGCTTCGTCTTCGGCGCCGGCGTTCAGGTGCAGTTCGGTGACGGGCCAGCGGCGCTCGCGCACGAGCTGCGCGAGCCACTCGGGTTCGCCGAACGACGACACGCTCGTGAAGATCACCATCGGCGCGCTCCACATCGTCGGCGCGAGCACCAGCGCGCGCAGCGCGGCGACGAGCGTCAGCGTCGCGCACGCATGCGCGCCGATCCATCCGGCTTCGGTCACCGTTTCGGCCCAGCCGCTGCCGCGGTATTCGTAGGCCCAGTGGTGCCAGTAGTGGGCTTCGCACAGCCACGCGTGCGCGGAGCGCGGGTTCGCGGCCTGCCATGCGCGCAGGCGCGCGAGGCCTTCGGCGCCGGCGTCGATGCACGGCTGCACGTCGGCCGGCAGCGCGTCGACGTACCGCGCCTCGGCGGTGCGATCGGCGAAGCTCGCGGCGAGCGCGGCATCGAGTTGCGCGTCGAGCGCGGCATGGTCGCCGGCGCGCAACAGCGCGTCGACGTCGCAAATGAACCAGCGGGATGTCGCGGGCGGAATCAGATCGGCGCAAGCGGAGGACATGTCGGTATCGGCGGTCATGACGAAACGGGTTGGGGATCGAAGATGCGGTAGCGCTTCCACGGCAGCGAAAGCCAGTTTCCGGACGGATTGCGCAGGTACTCGCGTACTTCCTGCGTGGCGCGCGACGACGCGGGGCCGTCCTGGCCGCTGCCGCGCAGCCACTGCTGGCGCGCCCGCGCATACGCGAGCCCGAAGTCCTCCCAGCTGTCGAAGCTGTCCTGCGCGCGCTGCGCGTTGAGCAGCAGCACGATCCACGCGTGCTGTTCGGACGCCCAGCCGAGCAGCGCGATGCAGCGCACGAGAAACGCGGTGCGCGCGCAATCGAACGCGAGTGCGTCGCGCACGCGCCCGACGGCGGCGAGCTGTTCGTAGAAGCCGTCGTGCGAGCGGCCGACGCCGCGAATCCAGCCCGCGAGGATCGACGGCACGCGTTGCACGATCTGCCACTCGGGCAGGTCGGCCGGCAGGTCGAGTTCGCGCCGCACCTGGCGCGCGAGCTGTTCGCGCTGCGCGTCGGGCAGCGCATGGACGAGGTCGTCGCAATCGCAGCGCAGTCCGTTGCGGATCAGCAGGATGTCGGCCAGCGCGAGCGCCCAGCGGCGGCGGTTCGGCGGCGCCTGCTCGGCCTGCGCATGCGCGAGCCTGACGGCCGTGGTCTGCCGCACCGGCACCGTGCTGTCGGCGCCCGCGGCCTGATCGGCGTCGACTTCGCGCACCATCCGTGCGGCGACCCGCAACGAGCGCCACACGTACCACACGAGCCACAGCACGGCCGCGCCAAGCAGCAGTGTCAGCATGACGCGCTCCCGTCCGTCGGCGCGGGCAACGCGAACGCCGCGCACAGCGCGGGATCGATCGCAATGCCTTCGATCTCGAATGCGGCTGCCGCGGGCGGCGCGTCGGGTAGGTGCGCGGCCGGCAGCGCATCGGCCGGCAACGCATGGCGCGCGGCCGCCGCGACGGCCGGATCGATCTGGCGCAACTGGCCGAGCGCATAGGGCGCGTTGCGCAGCAGCAGCCATTGCAGCACGGCCGGCGGTTGCTCGAAATGCTCGATCAGGTGGAAGTTCTCGCTCATCACGCTCAGCAGATGGTCGGACGAGCGCACGTCGGTGACGAAGGTCCACGCGCCGGTGGCCGCCCCCGGCGCATCCGGTTCGAAGACGAGGCCCATGCCCTCGCAATCGGGATGACGCTCGCCGCGCGGCGCGAGCGCGCGCAGGAACTGGCGGACGTCGTCCGCATAGCGGCGCACCGGATGGCGATTCTGCTTGCCCTTGATCTGGTCGATGCGCAGGCCGTCGCCGCTCGCCTGCAGGCTGATCGTCACGTGCGGCTGGTTGCCTGCGCCGCGCAGCGTGAAGAGGCGCAGCCGGCCGTCCCGTGCGGCTTGCGCGTACTGCTCGCCGTAGCCGCCGCGCAGCCGGCGGCGATCCGCGAACTGGCCGAGACAGTGCTGCATGTAGTACGACTCGTACGCGAGTTCCTCGTGCAGCGCCGCATGATCGCCGACGAATTCGAACACGATCCCGTTCGGCGTGCGCAGCACCTCGCGCAGCGCGAGGCCGCTGCTCGGCACCCAGCCCTTGTCGCGGCGCGCCTGCATCCGCTGGTGCTCGCGTTCCCACATGTCGAGCGCCATCGCGCAGGTGATGCGTTGCAGTTTCTGCGCGAGCCGCGTGCCGGCGCGCGAGCGCAGGAATTCGACCAGCACGCGTTCGCGGTCGATCAGCAGCATGTGCTCAGGATCGATGAAGTAGAGCGACGCCTTCTCCGCGGCGGGCGTCGGTGCCGCGGCGGGCGTCGGGCCGGATGCCGGAGATGTCTCGGACGGCGCGGACGCCGATTGCCCGCGGAACCGGCGCACGAGCCACTCGGGCGCCGGCCGGTCGGCGCCGGCGAGGGCGCGGTAATCGGAGAGCGATGCGAGCGGCCGAGCCTGCTCGAATGCGCCGACGACCCAGCGGAAGAAATGGTTGCCGAGCCACGCGCGGATCTCGGCCGGATCGCCGCGCTCGGCGCTGCGGCGTGCGATGGCCGCCTTGATGTCGGGCGCATTGACGACATCGCGCGGCCGATAGGCCGACGCGGCCACGGTTTCGGTCACGGGCTCGCTCTCCGGTCGGGCCGGGTAGGCGCGGACGGTGCGCGCTCACCCTGGCGATTCTTCTGGCTCAACGACGAAACGGCGAACGTGCGCGCGCAGAAACGCGGCGGCGTCGCGTATTTCGGTTCAGGTCGGTCGGTGCGTGAAAATCACGCGACCACGCGGGAGCCAACGACGCGGAAGCGGGCGATCGGGAAATGGCGATTCATTGTTTCTCTCAGGTCGGATTTTATTTTTGGCTTCCGCGAGTCTACTTCGATCCGGGCGGATGAATCAATCGCGCCGCCAGCCGCGCGCGTGGATCTGACCAGACTTATCTCTTTTTCGTCGATTTTCGATACGGCGCCATTCGGCCAGCGGGTTCGATGCTGTAGAAACCGGCGGGTTTTCCTGAAAAATGGGCATGCGGCTCCGAGGGGCGCGGCCCCCACCCCCATCCCGCATGTTGCGTATCTCATAAGTTTTTCTTTCGGCTCGCGCAACATATCGTCGATTGTTGGCAGCCGGGCGGTAGCGGATAGTCCTGCTTCGACAGGACGGCCGACGCGCGCGGCGCGGCGCGGCCGGATCTGTTGTCCATGCAACCATCGGAAATCGAAAGGAACCGCACCCATGCGATTCAACGCGACACGCTTTGCCGCGACCCTGTTCGTCGCCGCATGCGCGACCGCCACGGCCGGTCGCGCGGCCGCCGTCACGCAGGACGCGCTCCACGACACCGTCACGCGCCAGGTCGCGCCGCTGATGAAGCAGTACGCGATTCCCGGCATGGCGATCGGCATCGTCGCCGACGGCAAGCCGTACGTGTTCGACTACGGCGTGATGTCGAAGCAGACCGGCAAGCCGGTGACGGGCGACACGCTGTTCGAGATCGGCTCGGTCAGCAAGACGCTGACCGCGACGCTCGCTGCGGACGCGCAGGAGCGCGGCGAACTGTCGCTCGCGGACCCCGTGGCCCAATATCTGCCCGAGCTGCAAGGCAGGCCGTTCGGCGTCGTGACGCTGCTCCAGCTCGGCACGCACACGCCCGGCGGGACGCCGCTGCAGGTGCCGGACAGCATCCGCGACGACGCGGGCCTGATCCGCTATCTCGACGCGTGGCGGCCGGCGTATGCGCCGGGCACGCATCGCAAGTATTCGAACGTCGCGATCGGCATGCTCGGCTGGCTAACCGCGAAGGCGGCGCACGAGGACTTCGCGACGCTGATGGCGCAGCGGCTCTTTCCCGCGCTCGGGATGACGCACACGTACATCGACATGCCCGACGCGCGCATGGCCGACTATGCGCAGGGCTACACGAAGGACGGCAAGCCGGTCCGGATGACGGAGGGCATGCTGTGGCAGCCGGCGTACGGCGTGCGGACCACGGCGGCCGACCTGTTGCGCTTCGTGCAGGCGAACATGGGGATGATCCCGACGGCGCCGCGCCTGCAGCGCGCGATCGAACGCACGCACACGGGCTATTTCCGCGCGGGGCCGCTGACGCAGGATCTGATCTGGGAACAGTATCCGTACCCGGTCGCGCTGCCGACGCTGCTCGCGGGCAACGCGCCGAAGATGCTGTTCGACGCGGTGCCGGCGAGCGCGATCCAGCCGCCGCTCGCGCCGAACCCCGCGACCTGGATCAACAAGACGGGGTCGACCGGTGGCTTCAGTACGTACGTCGCGTTCGTTCCCGCGAAGCGGATCGGAATCGTGATGCTCGCGAACGGCAACGTGCCGATCGAGGACCGCGTGAAGGCCGCATACCGGATTCTCGGCGCGCTCGGCGACGCGCGGTAACGTCGCCACGCTCGCCCGTCGGGAAATGCTTATGATGGGCGGGCAATCCGGTGCGCGGCGAGCGAGGCACCGGGCGACGGAGGACAGCCGATTGAGCATCGCATGGGACGGAATCACGGGCGCGAACGTGCTCGACGACGCGCAGCTGGCGAGCCGGCATGCGCTGGCCGACGCGGCGCGCGACGGCGCATGGGCGACGCTGCTTGAACGCCTGGCGCAACAGCCCGCGCTCGTCAACGCGACGCGGCCGGGCGGCACGTCGCTTTACGCGCCGCTGCATCAGGCCGCGTATGGCGGCGCACCGCGGGAGGTCGTCGGTGAACTGCTGCGGCTCGGTGCATGGCGCACGCTGCGCGATGCGCGCCGCGAGCGCCCGGTCGATATCGCCGCGCGGCGCGGACATCGGCATCTGGTCGAGCTGTTGACGCCACAGCCGCGGCGTTTCGTGCCCGACGGCACGCTGTGCGCCATTCAACGCCATTTCCACGACATGATCGTCGGCCGCATCGCGCACCTGCGGCTCGACGCGCTACGTTTGCCCGAACTCGAACCGCTGCTCGAATACGACGCGCAGGCCGACCGCATGTGGTTCGTGGTGCCCGGCATGTACGGCGGCTTCGACTACGCGCTGCGCACGGACGGCGCCGCCGCCGTGCTCGTATCCGCGAGCTGGAGCCGCGTGGTCGGCGGCTCGGGCCAGCGGCACGAGATCACGGCCGACGGCTGCACGCTGGTCGAAGAAGGCTTCGTCTGACACGGTCGATCATCCCGCCGCGCGCAAAACTGTTTTAGTGATTCATGCCTTCCGCCGCCGGCGCCGGCCGTCGATACTGCGACGCACGACATCTCGCCGGACGCGTGCCGCATGGCCCGTCTCGCGCCCGGAGCAACGGATGAAAGGCCTCAGGATGTTCGTGACGGGCGCGGCCGGCTACATCGGCGGATCGGTGGCCGCGCGGCTCGTCGCGGCCGGGCACGTCGTCACCGGACTGGTGCGCGACGGCGACCGGGGCGGCGTTCGGCGCGCCCTGCGCGACGGCGTTTTCGCGCACGCGCTTTTCCGCGGCAAGGATCGCGGCCGGATACTGGTTGTGATCCAGCGCCGGGGTGTAGCCGACCGCCGCGAGGCGGGCCATCTCGGCCTTCACTTCGGCGCGGGTCGGTGGATGGCCGGCTTGTTGCGCGAACGACAGCGCCGGTGCTGAAAGGAGCAGGGCGGCGAGGGTGGAGGAAACGCGCGTTTTCATCATGGGTACCTGTGGGGTGGAGTCAGCCGCAATCCACGTCGACCACGTCGATGTCGTTGCCAGTGCACCCAATATAGGTATCGCGGCGGCCGGGAAAAATGGCCGCCCGGCCAAGTCATTTTTGAGCCTGAGTCATGAATCAAACGTGAATTCGCTCGGTAGCCTTGCCTGCCGGGCAGTTCGCCCGAACAGCGCGCCGGCGCCACGGATCGAAACAGGCCGCCAATCGCCGCATCAGACCTCGCGGGACTCAACTATGTCGAATTCCGTCTTGGACAGACTTAACCCGCGTCCCTAGACTGAACTCGCTTTCCATCCTCCCTGGAGAAAAATCGTGAGTCTCAAAGACAAGCTGCCCGGCAACAAGATCCTCGGTTTCGGTACCGCCCCGCTCGGCAACATGTTTCGCAATATCCCCGACGCGGAAGCCGCGGCCACCGTCGAAGCCGCGTGGCAACACGGCATGCGTTATTTCGATTCGGCCCCGTTCTACGGCGCCGGTCTTGCGGAAATCCGCCTCGGCGACGCGCTGGCGAACCATCCGCGCGACGAATACGTGCTGAGCACGAAGGTCGGCCGCGTGATCCTCGACGAAATCGAGGACGTGTCGGCGCGCGATCTCGGCGAGAAGGGCGGCCTGTTCGAGCACGGCCGGCCGAACCGCATCGTCAACGACTATTCGGCCGATGCGACGCTGCGCTCGATCGAGGACAGCCTGAAGCGCCTGCGCACCGACCGCCTCGATATCGTGTGGGTGCACGACATCGCGCAGGACTTCTACGGCGACGAATGGCTCGCGCAATTCGAAGTGGCGCGCAAGGGCGCGTTCCGCGTGCTGGGCAAGCTGCGCGAAGAAGGCGTGATCAACGCATGGGGCCTCGGCGTGAACCGCGTCGAACCGATCGAACTGGTGCTCGACCTCGCCGAACCGCAACCGGACGGCATGCTGCTGGCCGGCCGCTACACGCTGCTCGACCACGAGCGCGCGCTGCAACGCGTGATGCCGGCGGCGGCCGCGCGGAACGTCGGGATCGTCGTCGGCGGCCCGTACAGCTCGGGCGTGCTCGCGGGCGGCACGCACTTCGAATACCAGAAGGCTTCGCCGGACATCCTCGCGAAGGTCGACCGGATCAAGGCGATCGCCGCGCGTTACGACGTACCGATCAAGGCCGCCGCGTTGCAGTTCTCGATGTCGCATCCGGCCACCGTCGCGGTGATCCCGGGCGCGAGCCGTCCGGAGCGGATCGCGGAAGACCAGGCGGCGCTGAACGTGGCGATTCCGGCCGACTTCTGGCGCGAGATGCGCGAACAAGGCCTGATCGCGGCCAATGCACCGCTGCCGGCCGATCGTTGATCCGCAAAGCTCGACGCACGCGCGACCGGCGCACAAGGCGTTGCAACGCCGCCCCGCGCTTTCGTCGAGTTATTTGCCGACTGTCGCGACGGCGTCCTCGCCGGTCAGGATCTCGCGAAAGATGCCGACCAGCGGCCGCAGGTTGACCTTGTGCCACGCCGCCCACAGCGGCGTGCGATAGCTGAACCACGGCAGCTCGCGCAGCACGACGCCTTCCGGCACCTGGTGACGCAGGCTCTGCTGGATCATCGTCACGCCGAGCCCGGCGGCGACGAGGCCGAGCGCGGCGAGCGGCTCGGTTGCCTCCACCGAAATGTCCGGCGAGAAGCCGGCCTTCGCGCAGGCCGCGACGAACGCACCGTGACGCGGCGCACTGTCCTGCTGCGTGACGCCGATCCATGCCTGCGCGGCGAGATCGCCGGCGACGAGCGTCTTTTTCTTCGCGAGCGGATGCCCGTCGGGCATCGCGAGCAGCATCGGATCGTCCAGCACCTTCGTCGATTCGAGCTCGGGATCGTCCGGCGCGGGCGGCTCGGTGACGAGCGCGATGTCGAGGCTGCGCTCGCGCAAGCCTTCGAGCTGCGCGGCCGATTGATAGTTATACAAAGCGATATGAACGGACGGGCGTTCGGCGCGCAGCGTTTTCAGCGCGCGCGGCAGCACGCCCGAGTGCGTGGCCGTTTCGAGGTAGCCGATGCACAGCCCGCCTTCGTCGCCGCGACCGAGCCGGCGCGCGAGCGATTCGAGCCGGTTCGCATGGCGCAGGAATGCGTGCGCTTCGCTGAGGAACGTGCGCCCGTCGCGCGTCAGGCGAATGCGCTGCTGGCTGCGTTCGAACAGCGTGAGGCCGAGCTTTTCCTCGAGCTGCGCGATCTGGCGGCTGAGCGGCGATTGCGAAATATGCAGACGCTCGGCGGCGCGGCCGACGTGTTCTTCTTCCGCGACCGCGATGAAGTACTGAAGCTGGCGGATGTCGAGCATGTCAGACCTTATCGGACTCAAGATAGATGGATTATGTCCAGAAAGGACTTATCCGCGCAATCTCGAGACGGCTGACGCGGCGCGGCACCCGCCGAGCGCTGCACGACGCGGCGCTCGCATGAGCGGCACGGGCGAAGTCGAACCGAACCCGTCATCGCCGTCAATTCCCGTACATGTCGAAGTCGAAGTATTTCGACTGGATCTTGTTGTACGTGCCGTCGCTGCGAATCTGCGCGATGGCGCGATTGAGTGCGTCGCGCAGGTCGACGTCGGCCTTGCGCACGCCGGCCGCGTCGCCGTTGCCCATGATCTTCGCGTCGTATACCACGCCGCCCGCGAACGAGAAGCCCTTGCCGCGCGGCGTCGCGAGGAACCCGAGCTGGCCTTGCACGGCATCCATCAGCACGCCGTCGACGCGCCCGGTGACGAGATCCGCATATGCCTGGTCGTAGCTCGGGTACGGCACGACCTCGACCTTCGCGGCCGCCCACTTCTCGCGCGCATAGGTTTCCTGGATCGTGCCCTGTTCGACCGCGATGCGCTTGCCGGCGAGCTTCGCCGCATCCGGCAGCAGCCCCGATCCGGTGCGCGCGATCAATCGCGTCTGGTTGCGATACAGGCGATCGGTGAAGTCGATCTGCTGGCGCCGCTGTTCGGTCGCGGCCATCGACGACAGGATCACGTCGAACTTGCGCGCCTGCAGCCCCGGAATCAGTCCGTCGAAACTGCTCGACACCCACACGCATTTCGCATTCAGCTTCGCGCACAGCGCGTTGCCGAGATCGATGTCGAAACCCTTCACGCTACCGTCGGTCGCGGTCGACTCGAACGGCGGGTAGGTCGGATCGACGCCGATGCGGATGGTCGTCCATTCCTTCGCCGACGCCGGCGACGCGAAGGCCATCGCGGCGGCGGAAAGGAGAATCGTGATGCGCGTCTTCATGGTCAGGCTCCGTTCGGGTGGGGAAGCGTAGGCGTACGCGTCAGCTCGGAAACTCGCCGCGCTGAAAATCGTTCGACAGTTCGAGCGCGTCGGCCATCTCGCCGACGGTCACCGGCTTGATCGGCGCGCGGATCCGGTAGTGACCGACGTCGCCGACGCTGCGCTGCTGCACGTCGGCGATCAGTTCGCCGACCGTCGTGCCGCACCAGCGTCCCTGGCACGGACCCATCCCGCAGCGCGTCAACGCCTTCATCTGGTTCGGCCCCTGGCAGCCGAGCGCCGCGAGCTGGCGGATCTCGCCGGCCGTGACTTCCTCGCAGCGGCAGACGATCGTGCCGTCATCGGGGCGGCGCAGCGCGGCGGGCGGCGTGTACAGCGCGTCGAGCAGCGGGCGCACCGCGAGATGGCGGCGCAACGCGTGCAGCACCGGGCGTTCGCGTGCGGCCTGCCGTTGC
This sequence comes from Burkholderia sp. AU16741, assembly GCF_002223345.1. Classification (NCBI taxonomy): domain Bacteria; kingdom Pseudomonadati; phylum Pseudomonadota; class Betaproteobacteria; order Burkholderiales; family Burkholderiaceae; genus Burkholderia; species Burkholderia sp. AU16741. The sequence continues at coordinate 815,711 of NZ_NKEZ01000011.1, read as the reverse complement.
ACGTCGAGCGCACCGAGTCGCGCGGCGACGTCGAGCGCCGACACTTCGCCGGCCAGCGCCGCCGCCCGCGCGCCGCCGATGCCCGCGCCGTCGCCCGCGATCCACACGTGCGGCACGCTGCTGCGGCCGCGCGCGTCGCACCGCGGCCGCCAGCATGCCGACGATTCGTCCCATTCGTGCGCACAGCCGAGCGAACGCGCGAGCTGCGTCGACGGAACGACACCCTGATGCAGCAGCACGAGCGACGTGTCGAGCGTTTGCACGACGCCTTGCGCGTCGCGAAAGCGGATGCGTTCGGCGCGGTCGTCGCCGTCGATGCGGATATCGGTCGCGCCGCGATAGACCGGAATGCCGGCGTCGCGCACCGCGCGCAACATGCGCCAGCCCTTGAGCAGATAGTCGGCGCCGCGCAGCGCCGGCAGCGCATGCGGGAGCGCGCGGCGCCACGCGTCGCGCGGTGTCGTGTCGACCAGCGCGCGCACGCGCCGGCCGGCATTCAGCAATTGCGCGGCGAACAACCACAGCAGCGGGCCGCTACCCGCGAGCACGGCGTCGGCCGATGGTGCGAGCCCCGACGCTTTCAGCAGCGTCTGCGCGGCGCCGACGCCCATCACGGCGGGTAAGGTCCAGCCCGGCACCGGCCACGGCCGCTCCTGCGCGCCGGTCGCGATCAGCACCGCGCGTGCGCCGATTTCGAGCGTGCCGCGCGACGGGCCGCTTTGCGTGAGCATCGCGACGGGTTCCGGCTCGAACGCGATTTGCCACACGACACTGCGCGGCAGGTAATGCGCGTCGCTGGCGAGCAGGCCGTCGACGAGCGGGCGCCCTGCCGTGTAGTCGGCGCCGAGCCATTGCGCGAGCGGCGCCGGCGCGTCGGCCACGTTGCGATAGATCTGGCCGCCGGGCGCGCGGCCTTCGTCGGCGACGACGACCGACAAGCCGGCCGCACACGCGGCAGTCGCCGCCGCCATCCCGGCCGGCCCGGCGCCGACGATCAGCAGGTCGCACTGGCGGCGCGTCATGCGAGCCTCGCCTTGCCGCGCATCGTGCGCACCTGCATGCCGTCGGCGACGGGCGTCATGCAGCCTTGCACGTTCGGCACGCCGTCGATGTCGACGAGGCAGTCGAAGCACACGCCCATCATGCAGAACGGGCCGCGCGGCGCGCCGCTCACCGCGCTCGTGCGGCACGCGGCCGAACCGGCGGCGAGCATCGCGGCCGCGACGCTGTATTGCGCGGGCACGTCGTGCGGCGTGCCGTCGATATGGATGCGCACGCGTTCGAGCATCGCGGCGGCGGGAACGAGGGATTCAAACATGCCGGGCTTCCGTGGGCGCGGCGAAGCGCGCGGTGGTAAAGGCGGACAGGTCGGCCGGCGCGGCGCCGCCGGCGATCCACGGCGCGACGAGATCGGCGTGGGTCGCCGCGAGCGTCACGCCGCTGTGGCAGATCGCGATGAACGCGCCGGGGTACGTGGCCGACGCCTCGTAGACGGGCAGGCCGTCGGGCGTCATGATGCGCAGCGCACCCCATGCGCGCACGATGCGTGCATGCGCGAGCACGGGGAATGCGGTACGGGCGCGGCGCGCGATGTCGACCATCGCCTGGCGCGTCTGCCCGTCGTCGAAGCCGACGTCTTCGGCCGAGTCGCCGAGCAACACCGACCCTTCCGATGTCTGGCGCACGACGAGCGTCGGATAGTCGAGAAACGGCGCGAGGCGCTCGGTGACCATGATCTGGCCGCGCAGCGGCGAGATCGGCGCGCGCAGGTCGACCATCGGCGCGAGCCGCGCGTTGTCGAGGCCGGCCGCGAGCACCACGCGCCCGGTTTCGAGCCGCGTGTGACGCGTGTCGATCTCGAAGCGCCCGGCGCGCGGGCGGATCTCCGTGACTTCGCTGCGCGGCAGATAGACGCCGCCGCACTGCTGGAACGCGTGCAACATCGCGCGCAATGTGTAGAGCGGATTCGCGTGACCGTCGTTCGGCGACCACAGCGCGCCGGCCAGCGATGCCGACGCCGCGGGAATGCGTCGGCGCAGCGCCGCCGGATCGAGCACCTCGTACGACAGCGCGGCGTCCTGGCGGTGCAGCGATTCGAGCAGGCCAGTTGCGCTATCGAGTTCCGCTCGCTGCTCGAACAACTCGATGCCGCCCGGGCGGTCGAACGCGCAGTCCACGCCCGTTTCGCGCTGCAACTGCGCGGCGAACGCGCGCCAGCGCGCCGACGATTCGCACGACCAGCGCGCATACGGCAGGCAGCGGCCGCCTTTGCCCTGCACCCATACGAGCCCGAAATTGCCGCGCGCCGCGCGAAACGCGATGTCGTCGCCGTCGCACACCGCGACGCGCTGGCCGAGACGCGCGATGCCCCACGCGATGGCCATGCCCACGAGACCGCCGCCGGCCACGACGACGTCGAAGCGGCGCACGGTCATGCGCGGCTCCGGTGTCGCGGGTGAGGCGGTTGCGTGTTATATCCCATGGCGGCACGGCTCCTTGCTTTCAGTACGTTGCGGAACCGATGTTCGGACAGGCAAAATGGGCTGTCCAATACAGCTTGATCAACAACTCATAATCCAGTGTTATGACCACGCCCTCGCTCAGGATTCGCCAGATCGAAGCGTTTCGCGCGGTGATGCAGCGCCATACCGTCACGCGCGCGGCGCGCGATCTGCATATCTCGCAGCCGGCCGTGAGCCGGCTGATCGCCGATCTCGAGGCGCGGATCGGCTTCGTGCTGTTCGAGCGGCAGCAGGGGCGCTTCACGCCGACCGCGCAAGCGCGCGTGTTGTACGAAGAGGTCGAACGCGCGTTCGTCGGCCTCGACCGCGTCGCGCAGGCCGCCGAACAGATCCGCGCGATGCGGCGCGGCACGCTGCGCGTGGCGGGTTCGCCGGCCGTCGCGCTCGACCTGCTGCCGGAAATCGTCACGCGTTTTTCGCTCGCGCATCCGGGCGTCGACATCACGCTGCTCGCGCACAGTGCGTCCACCGTCGTCGACAAGGTCGCGTCGGGGCAATGCGACGTCGGGCTGATCGCCGAACCCGTCCCGCATCCGGCCGTGCGCGGCGAGCGGCTCGCGGAAAGCGCGATGTGCTGCATCGTGCCGCGCGGGCATCGGCTTGCGCGCAAGCGCGTCGTGCACCCGGCCGACCTGCGCGACGAATCGTTCATCTCGTTTCCGCCGAGTTTCGAGGCGCGCAGCGCGATCGACCGCGTATTCGTCGAAGCCGGCGTGTCGCGCGTGCTGTCGATCGAGGCGCAGTTGTCGCGGACGATCGTCGCGTTCGTCGCGAACGGCGCCGGTGTCGCGCTGATCGATCCGGTGACGGCCGCGTACGCGGGCGAGCGTGTGGTCGTCAAGCCGTTCGAGCCGGCCGTGCCCGATCACTTCTACCTGGTGACGTCCGCGTCGCAGCCGCTGTCGATGATCGGCGATGCGTTTTGCGCGGATTTGCGCGATGCGTTCGCGAGGATGCGCGCGCCCGGTTCGACACGGGCAGCTTCGCCACTGCCCGTGCCGAAGCGCGGATGAAGTGCCGCCGGTCCTATTGCGCCGCGTCGCTCGTCGTCGCGCATCGGCGCAACCTTTCGCCGCGTGGGCGGGCTGTCATGGACTGGACCGGGGGCGTATTGAAGCCGTACCTCGATTAGCGGAGGAGTGGACCGGTTCGACGTACCGGCGGAGGCGATCGCTTTGCGTCACGCAAACTTGCCGAAATCCACGGCTTCCTTGCTGAATCTGCCGGTCGCGAGCAGCGCCCGCTCGATGTCCGCGACGATGGCCCGGTTGTTCACCGGCGCGGTGACACACCAGCCCCAGATATCGTCGTCGATTTCATAGTGGCCGCGATCGTACGTCCAATAGCTGAAATAGCGGTCCTGCGACAAGGCGACGTGCGGGTCGTCGAGGCCGTCCGGATGCGGGAGCCGGACGGCATGCAGCGCATCCCGGAGAATCCCGGCGAGATCTGGAAAATCGGCCGCGCGGTGGTCGTCGAGTATTTCGACCAGCAGATCGCTACCGTGATAAACAGGCCGAACCCGGAATCGAATCAGGTGCGTCATCGCGCGTTTTTCCGTTGCGAAAGTGCAGGGTGATCCATCCCGCCGCCGGTCGATTCCCGAACGAATGCCGAAATGGCTTCCACCACCCCGCTGGCCAAAGGAAGATCCGGGTTCGAGTACGCGGCAAGGTTTTCGTCCCGCGCGTCCGTGTGAACGGTTTTGAGCACGTGATTGGCATTCGCGACGATCGTCAGTCGGGCGCGTGGATTCGCGTCCTTCAACCGCTGCGCATCCTGCACGCCAACCTGAATATCCCGCGCACCCTGCACGATCAGGACCGGCTTCGTATAGCCGGTGAGAAGGGCCGCCGGGTCGATGGCCAGTTCGCTCATCAGGAACCGCTGAACCTGTGGCCTGAACAACGGCATCAGCGCGGGATCGATGCCGGCCGCGTCGACCGTCTTCCCGGCTTCGAGCGATTCGAGTATCGACATCGCGTTGCGCAGGACACCGGCATTCGCGGGGGTCGACTGCAGTTGCCGCGCCAATACCTGGCCGAGCGGCCGTCCCGGTGTGGCTACGAGGATCAGGCCGCCAATATCGGCCGTCTGCCGCGCCGCCGACAACGCGACCCATCCTCCTTCGCTATGTCCGAGCACCCATACGCGGCGCGCACCGGTCCGCGCCCGGATGGCGGCCACCCACGCGCGGACGTCCGCCGCGTAATCGTCGATCGTGACGTCGTCCGCATCCGCGATCGCCGACGCACTACCGTACATGCCGCGCTTGTCGATGCGAACCGACGCGATACCTTGACCGAGCAATCATTCAGCCAGCAAACGATAGATCGATGCCTGAATGCCGTAGGGATTGTTGCCGTTCCGGTCGGTCGGGCCCGATCCCGGCACGATCAGCACCACCGGGACATCGCCCGTCGCAGGAGACAACAGCGTGCCGCGCAGCGGGCCGGCAGGCCCCGGGGCTTCGATATCGGTTTGCATCATCCGTAAAGGGCTTTCCTGATTCGTACCGCGATGAACGACGGGGGCAGCCTCAACCGGCCCCACCTTGCGCCTCGCCCACCACCCACTCCGCAAACGCCCGCACCGGCGCCGCGCTCAATTCGATCGGCTCGGGCAGCACGAGGCAGAAATTTTTCGTCACCGCTTTGCCGTCGGGCCAGGGCGCGACCAGACGCCCCTGCTCGAGCTCGGCCCCGATGTAAAGGCGCGGCACCAGCGCGACGCCGAGGCCGGCCAGCGCGGCCTCGATCAGCATCGAATGCAGATCGTATCGCGGGCCGACCGCCGAATTGGTCAGCACGATGCCGGCCTCTTCCGCGTAGACCTGCCACGCATCCGGATTCTGCCGCCGATGAAGGCGCGGCAGCGCATCCAGCGACGGATTGGCGCCAGCGCCTTCGACAAGCGCCGGACTGCAAACGGGCACCAGCACCTCTTCCAGCAGCGGATGCAGATGCATGCCGGCCCAGGCCGGATGCGCGAAATGAATGGCCGCGTCGAAGCCGCTGCCGGCCAGCAGGAACGGCTCCATCCGTTCGGCGATGTGCACGGTGACGTTCGGATGGCGCGCCTGAAAGCGCTTCAGCCGCGGGATCAGCCAGCGGGTCGCGAAAGTCGGAATCGCGGCGATGTCGATGCTCGCGCCTTTGACGGGCTGCCCCATCAGATACAGGCTGTCCCGTTCCAGCCGATCCAGAATCTCGCGCACCTGTACCGCGTATCGCGTGCCGTTGGGCGCCAGCCGCACCCGGTTGCCGACGCGCTCGAACAGCGTCACGCCAAGGAACGCCTCGAGCCGGCCGATCTGCCGACTGACCGCGCCCTCGGTGCGCGCCAGTTCGTCGGCGGCGCGGGCGAAGCTGCCGTGCCGGGCCGCGGCCTCGAAGGCCAGGAGCGCGGAATTGCTCGGGATCTTGCGTCGCATCGGGGTCTCGCCGGTCGGAGCGCGTTCGACCCGCAGCTTGATCAAATATCACTGAAGGCTGACTTTAAGTCGATATCTACGCGGGAAACCGCAGATTAGCATTACGTCACTGCACTGAATATCCGTCAATCGACGCAGAGGACGAACCGATGATCTACACCGTGGAATGCAGCTTCGCCGACCCGGCCAGCGAAGCCGAATGGAACGATTTCTACAGCCTCGACAAGCTGCCGGCCCTCATCTCGGTGGCCGGTTTTCACACGTCGCAGCGTTTCAGGGCGATCAGCGACGGTTGCCCCGTGTATCTGGCCGTTCACACGATCGACGGCCTCGACGTGCTGACCGGCGATGACTATCGGCAGAAGGGCGGCGGCAATTTCGCGCGGTGGCAGCAACACATCACCGACTGGCACCGCAACCTCTATGGCGATATCGGTCGTGCGCCGGCGGTCAATGCCGACGAACTGCTCGCGCTGAGTGCCCGAGGGCCCGACTCGCTGATCGAACTCGGCCTCGAGCCGCTGGCCATGCAGGCCGTCGCACTGGAGCAGTGTCCGGCGCGCCGCTGGCTCGCGGTCCTGCCGCGCCGCGATGCGCCGCTGGCCGGGAGCGTGCCGGCCGGGCTTCACCTTTACGCACCGATGACCGAACAACTGACGAAGGCCGCCCGCGATGCCTAACGTGACGTTCCATATCGATGCGGAGCGCATGCCGCCCGACGCGCGCCTCGCCGAACTGTCCGGCGACTGCATCGAACTCTGTACGGATGTCCTTCAGGCGGAACCGACGAACGTCCACGTCATTTACGTGGCGGTTCGGCACGGCTGCGGGCACCCCGTTTTCGCGGAAATCCGGTATCGCGCGGCGTCGTCTCGCCCGCCCGCGGTCATGAACGCGTTCATGGAGGCGCTGGATCACGCGATCGTTCGCCGCACGGGGCTGACGGCGCGCATCCGTTGCTTCGGTCATGCCGCGCCGGACCTTCACGCCCGAAACTAGCCACTGCGGAGAAGCACGATGTCCAACGTTACGTTTCCCGGCCGGCGTGTCGGGGATTTCACGATCACCGCGATCAGCGACGGCTACCTCACGGCGAGCCTCGATTTCCTGTCGAATATCGACGCGACCGACGCGGCCGGGATGCAGCGTGCGGCCGGGCAGCAGGAGCCGTCCGCCGTGCATATCAACTGCTACGTGGTGCGCGGCGCGGGCCGCACGATTCTCATCGATGCCGGAGCCGGCGGTATCAAGGAATGGGGCGGCCGCCTGATGGACAATTTGCGGCTCGCCGGCATCGAGCCTGCCGCGATCGACGCCGTCCTGCTCACCCACGCGCATCCCGACCACGTCGGCGGGCTGGTGAATGCGGCCGGACACGTGGCGTTCCCGAATGCGGAGCTGGTCGCGCATCGACGCGAGGTCGAATTCTGGCGCGACGACGGCAACCTGAGCCGCGCCAGCGAACGCGCCCGCGGCAATTTCCGGATCGCGCGCCGGGCATTCGACGCTTACGGCGACGCGCTGCGGACCTTCGATGAAGGCGACGTGCTGCCCGGAATCGCAGCCATACCGCTACCGGGGCATACCGACGGACATACCGGCTATGTCCTCGAATCCGGCGATCAGGGCCTGCTCGTGTGGGGCGACATCGTGCATTTTCCGCATATCCAGATCAAGCGGCCGGACGTGTCGATTGCGTTCGATCAGGATGCGCCGCAGGCGGCGACCACGCGTTCGCGGCTGCTGGACCGGGTCAGCGCGGAAGGGCTGCTGATCGCCGGCATGCATCTGGGCGAACCGGGCTTCGCGCGCATCAGGCGAACGAACGGCGAATACGGCCTGTTTTACGAGACCGACGCGTGACCCGATGCCGGCGTTCCTGTACGTGGACGTCGAGGACACCGATTCCACCTATCGACGCACGCTCGCGGCGCAAGCTATCCCGCTGGAATCGCCTGCCGACATGCCGTACGGCGACCGGCGGGCGATGGTGAAGGGCGCGTGGGGAAACGTTTGGCAGATCGCCACGCACCAGCGCGACCTTTCGCCCGAAGCGATTCGCTCCAGGCCCGGCGACGGCCGGTAATCGCGCTGCTTTCGCGTTCCGCTGTCGCAATTGTCAAGATTCACGTCGCGTGCGGATAAAAGCCGCCCGTTCCCTGCGCCGTTAACCCGTACGCAGCCCCCGCGCCGCGTATTGCGTGACGGCGCGCGTCGTTCGTGTTCCGGAATTCACATCCGCCGCTGGCCATGCCCGGCCGGCTCAAGGGAACGTCATGCGAAAACAACTCACTATCCGTGGTGGCCTCGTCGCGACCATCGCCGGCTATACCGTGCTGCTCGTGCTGGTGGTCGGCGCCTGCATCGCGGCGCTTTACGTCGGCAACGGCTCGCTCGAGGCGATGTACCGCGACGATACCGCGTCGCTGCTGCATCTGAAGACCAGTTCCGAGCGGATGCTGGTGCTGCGCGAACGCATGAGCGACGTCGCGCAGATCATCAGCGCGGGCCAGCCCGCGAAAGAGGAAGTCGCGCAACTTCACACGCTGCTCAAGCAGAGCAACGACGAACTGGACGCGTACACGCGTCTGCATGCGCGCGACGCCGGCGAGCAGGCGCTGTTCGACACGCTGCAGAACCACCGTCGCGCGCTGCTCGACCGCGTGTTCCTGAAGGCGCTGTCGCAACTCGACGGCGACGACGCGTTCAACTTCCTCGACACGCAGCGCACCGCGCCGCCCGCATTGTTCGCCGCGTACCAGGCGGCGATCGACGCGCTCGAATCGTTCCAGGTCACGCGCCAGAAGGCGCGCTACGAGGCGGCCGGCGTCAATTTCCACCGGATCGTGTGGGGGATGGGGGCGGTCGCGGGGCTGGCGCTCGTCGTCGGGTTCCTGGCGCAGCGCGTGCTCGCGAAGGCGATCATCGAGCCGATCAATCTCGCGGTCGACCAGTTCGAGAAAATCTCGAAAGGCGACCTGACCGGCGCGGTCGTCGTCCCCGGCGAGAACGAGATGGCGTATCTGCTGAATGCGCTGAAGCGGATGCAGGACGGCCTCGTCGAAACCGTGAGCCAGGTGCGCGCGAGCACCGAGACGATCGTCGGCGACGTGCGCACGATCGCGAGCGGCAACGTCGACCTGTCCGCGCGTACCGAGCAGCAGGCCGTGTCGTTGCAGCAGGCGGCCGCGAGCGTCGAGCAACTGACGGCGGCCGTGCGCCAGAACGCGGACAACGCGCGCGATGCGCGCACGTACGTCGAGGGCGCGGCCGGCATCGCGTCGCGCGGCGGCGAAGCGATGCAGCGCGTCGTCGAGACGATGTCGGAAATTTCGACCAGCTCCACGCGCATCTCCGGCATCGTCGGCGTGATCGAGAGCATCGCGTTTCAGACGAACATCCTCGCGTTGAACGCCGCCGTCGAAGCCGCGCGCGCGGGCGAGCAGGGGCGCGGGTTCGCGGTCGTCGCGACCGAGGTGCGCGGGCTCGCGCAGCGCTGTGCCGCGGCGGCGAAGGAAATTCGCGAGCTGATCGGCCATTCCGCGCGAAGCGTGGAAGACGGCAGCGGGCTCGTCGCGCGGGCCGGCTCGGCGATGACCGAGCTCGTCGCGGCGGTCGAGCGCGTCAACGCGATCATGGGTGAAACCAGCCAGGCATTCGACGAACAGTCGTCGGGCATCGAGCAGGTGAATGCCGCGGTGATCCAGATGGAGCAGACGATGCAGCGCAATGCCGCGCTGGTCGAGGAGGCGGCGGCCGCGGCGCTGTCGCTCGACGAACAGGGCGCGCGGCTGAGCGCGGCGGTCGCGCAGTTCAGGCTGCACGAAGCGGCGCACGCGTGACGTGCGCGCTTATTGCGGTGCGTCCGGCAACGTGTAGTCGAAGCGGTATGCGTGCTGGCCGTGGTCGAGATCGATGCGCATCGTGCCGGAGAGGCCGACCAATTCGTCCGTGCCGGAATCGGGCACGACCGTGATCGACTGCGTCGGCTGCCCGCGCGTCATGGTGGAGCTGTGCTGCAGCACGAAGCTGCCCTTGCGTCCGCCGAGCACGCCTTTGACGGTTTCCATCGCGACGTAGCCGGCCGAACCCTGGATGCTGCTGCGAAACGCGAGCATTTCTCCCTGGCTGACGGCTTCGAGGTCGCCGTGAAAATGCTTGTCCAGCGACATGCGGCCGAGCCCGCTGCTTTCCGCAACGTGACTCAGCGGTTCCGGATTCAGCTTCACCTCGAATGGACCGCTGGCCTGCAGTTTCATGGTTGTTCTCCTCGTCGAATGGGCAACCGGCACTATAAGCCAACGCTGTCGACGGCAAGCCGATCGCATATACGCGACATGATCGTCCTGTTCGATTCGCGACGTCTCCCGCCCGCCGTGCCGCCGCACTCCGACAGGTTCCTCTACTCGTTGGCTTGACCTTGAAGTTGACTTGAAGCTTAGAGTGCTTGCCGACGACAGCGAATCGGGAGGCTTCCTATCTCGCCTGCCGCTGCTCGACCATCGACGGGAGACAACGAACATGGACAGGCGTTTTACACAGGTCGAATTCGGGCCGCATATGGTCGACGTGCCAGAGGGCGGGTACTACGACCGATTCCGGATGAATCCGGACCTGGACGCGGTGGCGCGCGATCCCGCCGCGGGGAACATCGATTTTTTCCGGCGGATTCCGAAGCGTCAGATGATGTCGCGAGTGGGGCCGACCTGGGCGCCGAACTTCTACTATCGTTCCAGCAGCATTCAACTGCTGTTTCTTGCGCCGCTCGAACGCCTGCGCACCATGCTGCCGGTTCCGCTCGAACCGCTGCGGGCATTGCCCGGATACGGGCTCGTCGCATTGACGTTCTTTTCGTACGCGGTGTGCGACAACGATCCGTATGACGAAGTATCGGTCGCGGTGGTGATCCGCCGGCCCGGCGCGAAAGGCTCGCACGCGCTCGAGCTGATCGACTCGATGCGGCGTCGAAGTTTCTTCGCGCACGTGCTGGCGCTGCCGGTCACGACGGAAATCGCGCGGGTGCGCGGCGTGCACGGCTACCAACTGCCCAAGTGGCTTGCGGATATCGACGTGAACATCGGCGCCACGGCGCGCGCGGGTATCGCGGGCCCGGGCGGGCGGCCGGATCTGAGCCTGAGCGTGCCGCTGCCCGCGCTGACCAGCGTGCCGTCGCAATCGCACATGGGCACGACGACGATGGTCAACCGCATCGACGGCGCGTGGCATCAGGCGTCGGTGCAGACCAACATGCTGTCGTTCGCGCAGCGCCTGTTGCCGCGCAACGTCGAGCTCGTGCGGCACGGTGGGCCGCTCAGCCAGTTGCTCGACGGGCTCGGCGCATCCACAATCATGCGTCTCGACGTGGTCAAGGATGCGCAACTGGTGCTGAATCTGCCCACGCCCTTGACGGCCTTCGATGAACCCGGAAAGCCACGCTAACGATACGGATGCGTGCGACGTGCGCGCACCGAAGGAGTCGTCCATGCCCCAACCGACCTACGATCTCGTCGTATTCGGCGCCACCAGTTTCGTCGGGCAGATCCTGGCCCGCTATCTGTCCGATTATCTGGCGGACGCCGGTGCGGGCGAGACGCTGCGCTGGGCGATCGCAGGCCGATCCGATGCGAAGCTCAGGCAGGTCAGGGATGCGCTCGGCGCGGCCGGGCAACAGGTGCCGATCATCGTCGCCGACGCGGCCGACGAAACCCAGCTTCGGGCGCTGTGCGCGCAAACGCGGGTGGTCGTATCCACCGTCGGCCCTTACGCGCTATACGGCGAGCCGCTGGTCCGCGTCTGCGCGCAGACCGGCACCGACTACTGCGATCTCACCGGCGAGACGCAATGGATCAAACGGATGATCGACAAGTACGAGCCCGCGGCCCGGCAATCGGGCGCGCGCCTCGTGCATTGCTGCGGCTTCGATTCGGTGCCGTCCGACATGGGCGTTTTCTTCCTGCAACAACAGGCGCGGCAGCAGTGGGGCGTGCCGGCCGCTCGCGTGAAGATGCGCGTGAAAACGCTGAAGGGCGGTGCGTCGGGCGGCACCGTGGCCAGCGTGATCAACCTGGTGCGCGAAGCGGCGGCCGATCCCGCATTGCGCAGGGAGCTGCTCGATCCTTATTCGTTGTGCCCGCAACGGCATGGCTTCACGGTGCGGCAGCATGCGGTTCGATCGGCCGAATTCGATCGCGACTGCCAAGCGTGGATCGCGCCGTTCGTGATGGCGGCGATCAACGAGCGCGTCGTGCACCGCTCCAATGCGCTGGCGGGCAACGCGTACGGCAGCCGCTTTACCTATGACGAAGCCGTGATGACCGGCGCGGGCCTGAAGGGGCGCTTGGCCGCGCTGACGATGGTGGCGGGCCTCGGTGCGTTCATGATGGGTGTCCTCATCGCGCCGGTGCGCGGCCTGATGGAGCGCTTCCTGCTGCCGAAGCCCGGCGAAGGCCCGAGCGTCGAAGCCCAGCAGGCTGGCCGCTACGATTTGCGCTTCTTCGGCCGCGCCGACGACGGCCGAACCTTGCGCGTGAAAGTCACCGGCGATCGCGATCCGGGCTATGGCTCCACCGGCAAGATGCTCGGCCAGGCCGCGATCGGTCTCGCGATCGATTGCAGTCGCGACGGCGTGAAGACCGGGCGCGGCGGCGGGTTCTGGACGCCCGCGACGATGTTCGACGAACGCTACATCGAACGCCTGGTTCGCCATGCCGGGTTGCGCTTCGAGGTGGTTTGAACGTCGTCCCCGCCGGCGATTCGAGTCCGGCGAAGTGCCATGCTTGCGCCGGCAATACGCACGCGGGCGCTACCGCTACATCCGACTGCGTTTGCCCGCGCCCGTGCGGGCAGCCGTCTCGTCCAGAATCGTCGCGGCGAATTCGACGGCGGCCGGCATTCGCGCGTCGTGCATCATCACGAACTCCATCTCCGGCAGTTCGGGCAAACCTTCGGGCGACCCCAATTCGCGAAGCGTGTCGTCGATCACGCTACGCGGCACCGGTGCGATCGCGATGCCGGCTCGTGCGAAGGCGCGGATGCCGGTCACGCTGGGGCTTTCGCACGCGATCCGGTAGCGCATGCCGGCCCGCGCGAGCGCCGTGATGGCGGCGCCCCGGTATGGGCACGGATCGGGGAAACACGCGAGCGGCACGTCGCCTTCCGGAAGCGGCTCGTGGCGCGCGAACGCCCAGGCGAGCGGCTCTTGCCACAACGTCGCGCCGTGGCCCGCGTGGGAGCATCGGCTGCCGATCACGACATCGAATTCGCCGTTGGCGTGCCGGCGAAACAGGCTGTCGCCGATGTCGACGACCAGATCCAGCCGCAGCCCGCGCCGCGCGGCGCCATGGCGGCGCATCAGGTCCGGCAGCCAGCCGCCTGCAAAGTCCTCCGACACGCCGATCCGCAGCTTGACGTCGGTGGCGTCACCCGTTCCCAGCCTGGCGCGCGCTTCCTCGCTCAGATTGAGCATCGCGCGTGCGTAGCCGAGCAGCGTCTCGCCATGCCCGGTGAGCGTGACGCTACGCGTGTTGCGCACGAGCAGTGCGTGGCCGACCTGTTCCTCGAGACGCAGGATCTGCGCGCTGACCGCGGACTGGCTGAGGTTCAGCCGACGCCCGGCGCCGGTGAAGCTGCGCACGTCGGCAACCGCAACGAAGGTATGAAGCAGCGCCGTGTCGAGGGGAGTATTCATCCATCACCAATTCAGGTTAATTCGATCAATTAATATCGTTTCCGGATTATAGGCCGACCCGATAGGCTTGGAAGCGAAGTGGGCGAGCGCGCATCCCGCGCGCCGTCGTCACTCTTGGCAAGGACTGGCGCGATGACACGCGTGCTCTATATCGAAGGCTCACCCAACAAGGGCTATTCGGCGTCGATCGAGGTGTGCAATGCATTTCTCGACGCGTACCGGCAGGCTCATCCCGATCACGAGATCCGGAAGATCGATATCTGGGATCTGCCGATGCCCGAATTCGACGCCGCGGCGCTGGCCGCGAAATATGCCGGATTGAGCGGCACGGCATTGACGCCGGAGCAGGCGGCGGCGTGGCAGCAGATCGAGCGGCTCGCGGCGCCGTTCCACGAAGCGGACAAATTCCTGTTCGGCGTGCCGCTGTGGAATTTCAGCATTCCGTACAAGCTCAAGCACCTGATCGACGTGATTTCGCAGAAGGACGTGTTGTTCACGTTCGACGGAACGGGGTTCGCCGGCAAGCTGGCCGGGAAAAAGGCGGCAGTGGTCTACGCACGCGGTCTCGCCTATCAGTCGCCGGGGTCGTTTACGCCGGCCGCCGAATTCGATCTGCAGCGCCCTTACATGGAAACGTGGCTCAAGTTCGTGGGCGTGACGGACATCACGGGGATCGTCGTCGAGCGCACGTTGTTCGGCCCGGACGGGAAGGCCGACCGGAGCCGGGCGCTCGACGAAGCACGGGCGATCGCACCGACGTTCTGACGTTGCCGGCGCCGGCGTCCGGCGCCGCCGCGCATCCGGCGCGGGTCGCGTGTCAGCGCCCGCCGCGTGCGATGGCGAGCGCGACGCCGAAGCCCACCAGCAGGCATCCGAACGTGCGATCGATCCGGTGCCGCAGCGACAGCAGGCGATCGCGGACCGCCGTGGCCGAGAAACAGATCGCCACGAGGCTGAACCAGCCGGCATGGGCGGCCGCGATGAAGGCGCCGTAGCCGATCTGCACGGTCAACGGCGTGTCGGGCCGCACTGCCTGCATGAACAGGCTGACGATGAACACCGTGGTTTTGGGGTTCAGCGCATTGGTCAGGAAGCCCGTGCGCAGCGCCGCGAGATCGGACAGCGGCGTCACGCTGGCGTCGTTTTGCGCGTTGCCGGCTTTCGTCGTGAGCATCTTTGCGCCGAGGTAGATCAGGTAGATCGCGCCGATCAGCTTGACGGCATTGAATAGCCACGGCGACTGACGGATCAGGAGCCCGACGCCCAGCAGCGTGTAGCTCACGTGGACCGTTACGCCGAGCCCGATCCCGCATGCGGTGAGCACACCGGAACGACGCGACAGCATCAGGCTGTTGCGCGTGACCATCGCGAAGTCCGGCCCCGGGCTGACGACGGCGAGCAGCGTAATGGTGACTACGACTATCAGTTCGGTCATGGCGTTGTTCCTGGCACGGATATGTTGATGGCACAATCCTATCGATCGTGCTTCATCAGGAAAAACGATGATTTCTGACCAGAATGGTGAGTCTGAATCACAATTGATTCGGGCGAACCTGCCGTCGCTGATGGCGCTGCGCTGTTTCGACGCGGCGGCGCGTCACGAGAATTTCAGTCGCGCGGCCGACGAGCTGTGCCTGACCCATGGCGCGGTCAGCCGCGCGGTGCGCTTGCTCGAGGACGATCTGGGCGTGGCGCTGTTCGAGCGGCGCAGCCGGCGCGTGTTCCTGACCGATGCGGGCCGCACGCTCGCTCGGGCTGTCCATGACGGTCTGGGCCTGATGCGTCACGCCGCCCACGCGTTGCGCAGCGAAGCCGCCCGTGCGCGGCGTTCGGTGCTGTCGTGCGAGCCGACGCTCCTGATGCGCTGGCTGATCCCGCGCTGGCCGGATTTCCAGGCGCGGCATGCGGGCGTCGACATCCATCTGGCCGCCGCGGGCGGGCCGTTCTCGTTCGACAGCGGGGTCGACATGGCGATTCGTCGCAACGATTTCGCGTGGCAGGCGGGATGTCACGCCGAGCATCTGTTCGCCGAACGGGTGGGGCCGGTTTGCCGGCCGGACAAGGTCGGTGCGTGGTTTGCGTCGCGTCGCGGCGGCCGCACGTTGAAGCCCGACGCCGCGCTGCTGCATACGCGGACCCGGCCGGACGCATGGAACACGTGGGCGGGGGCGGCGAATCAGCCGGCCGCGCGCGGGCGCGGGCAGAAGTTCGATCATTTCTATTTCAGTCTGCAAGCAGCCGTCGCGGGGCTCGGCGTGGCGATCGGGCCGTGGCATCTGGTGCGCGACGACATCGAAAGCGGTGTGCTGGTTGCGCCGATGGGGTTCGTCGAGGATGGATCGGATTACTACCTGTTGACGCCGGCGCCGGTGGTGGACGGGAGTGCGCAGGCGGCGCTGCTGGAGTGGTTGAGGGGGAGGGTTTGACGGGACCGGTACTTCGTCGACGCGCGCTGTCGATATCGACGTCCAAGACAATATCGTCGCTTATTGGGCAGGCGAAACCTCGAAACGAAATAACGAATGAATGCATCATGCCGATGCTTGCTCGCGCCAGCCTGCGAACGCAAAATGCGTCGATCGAGACACGTTCGCAAGCCCGTCCTTCGCGTGAACGGGCCTTGGCCCGGTGCTGCATAGGGCGCAGGATGTCGATCGGCTTTTATCGAAATGATGTGCTCCGGCGCACGCGCGTCGCTAAAAGAAAGCCGATGCGCGCTTTATCGCCGCAACGAATCGGCGCCGGCGAAGGCGCCGTCATTCTTCATCTTTTTGATACGGTTTTTAACGATGCAGGCGCAAACCTGGGCGACGTCAGGCTGCAGCGACTATTTTCCCGTCGCGTTTAATTCCGCATCCTTTACCCGAAGATCCACGACGAGGCGAAGCCATGCAACTTCAAACCGGTAATTTATTCAGCGTCGAAGGGCGGCGCGGGGGCGACGAGCGAATCGACATGCTCGTCGCGGGTTCGCGCGTGAACGTCGAGCGAATCGTATCGATGGGGCATGCGAGCCCTGCGGGGTTCTGGTATGACGACCCGCGGGCCGAATGGGTCGTGCTGCTATCAGGCGCGGCCGTGCTCGAATTCGAAGAGGATGCGACGCGGCTCGATATGCGCGCCGGCGATTACGTGCTGATCGAGCCGCATTGCCGTCATCGTGTCGCGTGGACGCATGACGAATTGCAAAGCGTGTGGCTTGCGATCTATTACGAACGCTGAAGAAAGGGTTGGCGTGCGGCAGGATCGATGGACGGACCCGTGCGCGACACGCCGATCGGGCAAAACCTCGTCAACCGGAGCGGCCATGGAATACCGCCGGTATCGATGCCTTCAATGCGTCAATCAATGCCCCGAATGGCCGGACAGCGCGTTGAATCGCGCGCCGGCCCAAGCGGGAAATCTTATTCCTGGATCAGGAATCGATTGCGATTCTTCGCGTCCTTGATCCATGCGGGTGCGCGACCGCGGCCCGACCAGGTGGCCCCGGTCTTCGGATCGCGGTATTTGGCCTGCACGGGGGCGCCCGCCTGTTTGGCCGGCCGACCGCGGCGCGTACCGAAAATGTCCTTTTCGGTAATGCCGTATTCCGCGACTTTGGTGCGGATGTCGTCGACGATCGCCTGGAATTCAGCGGCGCGCGCTGCTTCGGCTTTCTCGGCCAAAGCATCCATTTGGGCTTTCAGTTCCTTGTAAGTTGCCATATATCACTCTTCAGGTTGTGTCCATACATGATAGCGGTTTCAACCGAAAATGACGAAGAAAATTGCTTCGACTACGAATTCCATTGTCGATATCGCAACGAATGACTGCTTCGAACACCTGAGAAGTGGCTTGGCAGGATCGTTTGTGTCCGATCTTCTCGTGCGAGACAAGCTTCGGAGACTCAATTATTCTTTATCTTTTTTCAGAGGGATCGGGGAATTCACTGATGAACAGGGATGAAAAGCTGAAACAAGTCGCAGCCGAATTCGGATTCGATCCGGACGAAACGATTAGGATCGGCGGAAAGTACACGCCCGTGCTGGTCGACGGAACGACGGCGTACGTCGCCGGCCAGGTTCCGCGAATCGGGGAAGTCGTGCATTTCGTCGGCATCGTGGGCGAATCCGTTTCGCTGGAAGACGGCCGCCGCGCGGCCGGCATTTCCGCGCTGCGTGCGCTGGCGCTGATCCGCAAGCAGTGCGGCACGCTCGATGCGATCGCAACGGTCCCGCGCATGACCGTGTACGTGCGAAGCGCGCCCGGCTTCACGATGCAAAGCGAAGTGGCCGACGGCGCGTCGGACGTGTTGGTCGCGGTGCTCGGCGACGCCGGCGTCCATACGCGTTCGTCGGTCGGCGTGCTGCAATTGCCGAAGGGCGCGTCGGTCGAAGCCGATTTCATTTTCGGGTTGAATCGCGGGGGCGCCACCGGTTGATTCGGAATGGCCGTGCCGACGGACCGGGCCGATCAGCGGCTTGAACTGGCCGATGCGCCGGATCGCGATCTCGAAGTTGGGGCTGAACAACGCGGCGAACAGCGGTGGATCGAAGGTTTCGACGGAGACCAGACCGAGTATCCGCAGCGCGAGGGCCGGTGCATTCGCGATGTCTTCCATCGCGCGCCACAGGCGGAAGTACTCGCGGGTCGTCAGCCCGTTCTCCGGCCGCGTGAACGGATCGGCGGGCAACTGCGCGCGCCGCAGCAGTTCGTCGACGCGCCGGCCGAGGTCGACCAGCACGACCTGCCAGCCCGGCGAAATCGCGAAGCGGTTCAACGCCGCAATTGCCCGGTTTCGACGAGCTGCTGGAAGAAGTCGTTCATCGACTCGGCGAGCGGGCGATAGCGGATGCCCAGTTCGTTGCGGCTGCGACTGTTGTCGGCGCGCCAGGGCAGCCCGACGTTGCGCGCGATCATGCGGCGCGTCACGCTCTTGTTGGCGAGCGGGCCGACGAGCCACACCAGCCATTTCGGCAGGATGCGCCGCGGAATCGGGTAGTCGGCGCCATACCGTTCCAGCAGTGTGGCGGCCATCGCCGGCAGGCTCGTGTCGTGCGCCGACACGATGTAGCGGCCGCTGGCGCTCGGCAGGAACGCCGCACGCAGATGCGCGTCGGCGACGTCGCGGACATCCACCGCGCCCACGCCGAGATCGGGCACGCCGGTCTTCATCGTGCCGTTGCCCATCTGCCGCACGATCTCGAAGCTCTCCGACGTCGCGTACGGATTGATGCCCGGCCCGATCACGAGCGACGGATTGATGGTCACGAGCTCCCAGCGTTGCTGCTGGCGGGCGATCTTCCACGCTTCGCGCTCGGCGACCGTCTTCGAATACGAATAGGGCTGATGGGTCAGCGACGAACTGGTGTTCCAGATTGCTTCGGTAAACATACCGTCCGGTGTCGCGGCGAGATCGGCGTTGTCGCCGTAGATCGCCGCGCAACTGCTGGTCAGCACGACGCGCCGCACCGACGGCGTGCGGTTGGCCGTCTCGAGTACGTTGCGCGTGCCGAGCAGCGCCGGATCGACCAGCTCCTTCTGCGGATCGCGAACGGTGACGGTGAACGGCGACGCGGTATGGAACACGGTCCCGCAACCGGCCATCGCGTCGGCGTACGACCCGGGTTCGAGCAGGTCCGCGCGGAAATAGCGGATCGTGCCGGGCTTGCCGGCCGCGATGCGCTGGAGATGCTCGAGCTTGTCCGGGCTGTCCGGGTCGCGCACGGCCGCATGGACCGTCAGGCCGGCCTCGAGCAGCCGCTGCACGAGCCAGCCCGCGACGTACCCGGTCGCGCCGGTCACCATGACGGGGAGGTCGGTATCGATATGCATGGCCGGGATGCCGTAGCAGAGGAGATGCGCCATGATGCCGCCTTTTGCGCGCCACTTCACTCGCAAAGCGCGCCAATCGACATGCAGGGGCGACAGGCGGCGCGATACCGGCACGGCCATGCCCGATTTCCAGTCGAAGGAATGACGACTGGAACGATGCGGGGCGTTGGAACTTCAGGAGGCGTGCGACGAAGCCGCACGTCGCTGCCGACGGCCGATTCATCAGACATGAAAGCGCGCGATTCGCCGGAATGCTCGCCATCGTGCTGCTGTGCAACGCGCCGTCGCGGCGGCCGGCCGTTTTCACCCCGTCCTTTCCGAACGCCATCGGCCCAACCATATCGGCCGGCATCCCCACTTTTGGGGATGCCGGCGCCCTACGGTGCGCTTACGATGGTTACCGAGGCATCGCGACCGGATGTCGCCGGAACAATCGGACAGGCCTGTCGTTCCTCTGTCGATCGCCGTGTGCATCCGCACAATCGATTGACACGTTCGTCGCATACGCTGAGGCGCAACGTGTGCGGTGCGTCGTGGCGCCGCGGACGATGGCGCGTTGATGACGGAAGGCCTGATGTCGTATTTCGGGGATTTCAATCAATATGCTCGCACGAGACTATGTGGAGCGTGAGCTCTCTCACATCCAGAGAATGGTGGCGCTGCTCGACAGCGAGACGGCCGTCGTCGATGTGTCGATGTCGGGGGCGGGGCGCGTCAGGCATCCGCGATACTGGCGCGGGCGTATCGAGGAACTGCTGTCGACGCCCGACGTGCCGCGTCACGTCAGAAAGCTGAGCGAAGCGGTGCTCGCGAAGCTCGACGAACTGGAAGCGCGGTTCACGACGATGAAGTAAGTGCCTCGTCGGAGCGGGCGGCGAAACGCGTTCCGGTCGCGTCGCCGGTTGCGTCGTTTTGACCGCGCGTCGTCCCGCTATCCCGCCATCCCGCGCCGCGCAGGCCGCCGCCTGCGTCAACACGGATTGCGTCGTCCTGTTGAAAAATAACCATTTCGTTTGACGAGAAGCAGTCACCCCCGTGGTATTTCGATCACATCCGCATCGTCAATTTGAACAATGAGGTCGATTGAGTAAGATGCCCGAACGGCGTTCGATAAAAACGCACGGCACGGGGTGGCCAGATGCAGATGAACGGGTTGGTTCCATCGGCATGGATCGATGACGTCTACGCCGCGGCGCTGGGCGACCAGCGATGGGAGGCGGTGCTGGACGGGCTGCGCGTGTCGGTCGGCGTCCGCATGGCGACGCTGCTGTCGTTCGACGATGCGGCGCGGCTGCCGGCGATCGAGCAGGCGGCCGGCGACGATCCGTCATGGGTCGCCGCGTGCCACCGCCGCTACAACACCGAGTTCTACCTGTACGACCCGGTCGTGCCGGTTGCCGCCGACTGGCAGGCAGGGCGCTGGTTCGAGGACGTCAAGCATCTGTCGGTGCGGCAGCGCACACATGGCGTGTTCTATCGGGAATTCCTGGAGCCGTTCGGGATCGGCAGCATTTCGGGCCTGTACATCCATCGCGGCGAGGGCGCGGGCGCTTTCCTCAGCGTACAGAGCGGCCCCGAGTCGCAAGGGCTTTCCGACGAGCAGCGTCGCGCGATCGAAATCATGGGCGCCCACATCAGCCGCGCGCTGCGCATCCACGCACGCATCGCCGAGCTCGAAGCGCGCGTGGCCGCGGCGGAATCGGCGCTCGACGCGGTGCCGGTGCCGATATTCCTGCTCGGCCCGCAACGCGAACTGCGTTATACGAACCGCGCGGCCGATCAACTGATTACCGCCGAACCGGCGCTGCGAATCCTGAGCGGTCGTTTTGCGCCGGAAGGCTGCATCGACGACGCGCAATGGCGGCATGCGTTCGCACGCGGCGGGCTGCTGCTGCGTCGTGCGACCGGCGAGCCGCTGCCGCTTGCGTTGATCCCCGTGCCCGAACAATCGCGCCTCGCGCGCGAACGGCCTGGCGTCGCGGCGCTGATGACGGCCGCCGACCTGCGTTCGCCGTCGGCGCGCGCGCAGCGCTTGCGGGTGTTCTACGGGTTGTCGTCGGCGGAGGCCGATCTCGCCGTATTGCTGTGCTGCGACGGGCGCTCGCCGCAGGAATGCGCAACGCTGCGCGGCGTGTCGATCGGCACGGTCCGCGCACAGATCAAATCGATCTACACGAAGACCGACGTGGCGCGCGCCGCGCAACTGACGTCGCTGGTCATGCAGACCTGAAGGATCGATGCGCGCGAGGCGCCTGCGTTTTTACCTACCCGCCGCCGATTCCCTGCAGTATCTTGCCGGTCCCGCCGCAGACGGTGCACGCCTGCCCCTCCACCATGCCGGTGCCGCGGCAGACGCGACACGTATCCTCGCCGATGCCCGGCGCATCCGCGGGGCCTTCGTCGCCGCCGTTCGGCGGGGTAGCCGGGTCGGGCGGCGCTGATCGCTTCGTGATCGACATGACGGGCTCCTTTCGTGTTTCACGCCGGAACGGCGCGCATCGCGCGTGCCTGGCAGGCGGCGCGCCCGACGACCCCGGATGATCGAGCGCATGGGATATCACGGCGGCGTGGCAATATTGTAGTCAGTCATCATATGACATGGGCCCAACGAAGCGAAAGAAGGCCGACGGGGTGGGCCAAAACTCCGGCGTCAATGTTCCAATCGGCATGCCGATCCGCTTCCGGAAAACGTTTCGCGAAAAAGTCCGAAAACATAGAATCCGGTGCCCCGATTCCTCCGTGAGCCCCTGATGACAGCGGTTATAGGGGTATGCACCAAGTGAGTTAAACGATTAACCGACGTACATTCGCTCAACACGTCATACGACGTATGACTCCGCGGTTCGGGGAAGCGCCTGGCTGAAGCCCGCACGGGCCGCCGGATCGCCGCACAACAACGATCGACCATCCTGGAGACTCACCATGAAGCACCGATTCACCGGCTCCCGTATTGCCCTGGCCGTCGCCTTGATGGCCGGCTTCACGCTATCCGCGCAGGCGCGCGTGTTCCGTTCGGCGGACGTGCACGGCGACACCTTCCCGACCAACATGGCCGTGAAGTTCATGGGCGACGAACTGTCGAAGCAGACGGGCGGCAAGGATTCGATCAAGGTGTTCGGCAACAGCGCGCTCGGCTCCGAGAAGGACACGGTCGACCAGGTGCGGATCGGCGCGATCGACATGGCGCGCGTGAACGGCGCGTCGTTCAACGAGATCGTGCCGGAATCGCTGATCCCGTCGTTCCCGTTCCTGTTTCGCGACGTCGACCATTTCCGCAAGGCGATGTACGGCCCGGCCGGCCAGAAGATCCTCGATGCGTTCACCGCGAAGGGGATGATCGCGCTGACGTTCTACGAGAGCGGCGCGCGCTCGATCTACGCGAAGCGCCCGGTGCGTTCGCCGGCCGACATGAAGGGGCTGAAGGTGCGCGTGCAACCGTCGGACCTGATGGTCGACGAGATCCGCGCGATGGGCGGCACGCCCACGCCGATGCCGTTCGCCGAGGTGTACACGGGCCTGAAGACGGGCCTCGTCGATGCGGCGGAAAACAACCTGCCGTCGTACGAGGAAACCAAGCATTACGAAGTGGCGCCCGATTACTCGGAAACGCAGCACGCGATGACGCCGGAAGTGCTGGTGTTCTCGAAGAAGATCTGGGACACGCTGTCGCCGCAGGAGCAGGCGGCGATCAAAAAGGCGGCGGCCGACTCGGTGCCGTACTACCAGAAGCTGTGGACCGCGCGCGAGGCGTCCGCACAGCAGCTGGTGACGAAGGGCGGCGCGAAGATCGTGCCGGCCGCGCAGATCGACCGCGCGGCGTTCGTGAAGGCGATGCAGCCGCTGTGGACCAAGTATGAAAAGACGCCGCAGATGAAGCAGATCGTCGACGAGATCGAGGCCACCAAGTGACGCGTCGCACTTCCCTGAACGGCGCGTCGGCCGCGGGTTCGACCGGCGGCGGCGCCGCGGACGGCGCGGCACGGGCGCGGCCGCACGCCGCGCCGCTGCTGCGCTGCGTGAACGACGTGCTGTTCCGCGTGCTCGCGGTGGTCGCATCGGCGTGCCTCGCGGTGCTCACGGTGCTGGTGTTCTACGCGGTCGTGATGCGCTACGTGTTCGAGAACGCGCCGGATTTCGTCGAGCCGATCGCGCTGCTGCTCGTGATCGTGATCGCGATGTTCGGCGCGGCGATGAAGGTGCGCGACGGCGGCCATATCGGCCTCGATTCGCTGGTGCGCCGGCTGTCGCCGAAGGCGCGCACGGTGGTCATCGCGATCCAGCACCTGAGCCTGATCGCGTTCGCGATCATGATCATGGTCGGCTGCGGCGGCATGGCCGCCGAGACGATGGGCGACCGCATCCCGATCATCGGGCTGCCCGAAGGCGTGCGCTACCTGATCGCGATGCCCGCGGCGATCGCGATCATCTTCTTCTCGCTCGAGCACCTGCTCGCGCTTCGTCGCTCTTCGTCGGGACAATAACGCCATGGAACTCGCGATTCTGTCCGTCAGTTTTCTGATATTCCTCGTGCTCGGCGTGCCCGTGTCGTTCGCGCTCGGCATTGCGTGCGTGCTGACCTACATGGTCGAAGGCCTGCCGATCGCCACCGCGATGCAGGCGATGATCTCGGGGATGAACGCGTTCTCGTTCCTCGCCGTGCCGTTCTTCATCTTCTCCGGCGAGCTGATGCTGCATGGCGGCATCGCGGACCGGATCCTGCGCTTCGCGCAGGCGACCGTCGGCCACTTCCGCGGCGGCCTCGGGATGGCGAACGTCGTCGCGTGCACGCTGTTCGGCGGCGTGTCGGGCTCGCCGACCGCCGATACGTCGGCGATGGGCGGCGTGGTGATTCCGCTGATGAAGCGCGAAGGCTACAGCGCCGCGTACGCGGTCAACGTGACCACGCATGCGTCGCTCGCCGGTGCGCTGATGCCGACGTCGACCAACATGATCATCTACGCGTTCGCCGCGCAGGGCATCACCGGGATGCTGCACGGCCAGCCGGTGAGCGGCGTGTCGATCGGCGACCTGCTGTTCTCGGGGCTCCTGCCGGTGCTGTGGGTGATGGGCTTCGTGCTCGCCGCCGCGTACTGGCAGGCCGTGCGTCACGGCTACCCGCGCCGCGAGGACGGCTCGTCGGCACTGCCGCGGTTTCCCGGCTGGTATGCGGTGCTGCGCAGCTTCGTCGGCGCGGTGCCCGGGCTGATGGTGATCGCGATCATCCTCGTGTGCGTCGCGAAGGGCATCGCCACCGCGACCGAAGCGGCCGCGATCGCCGTCGTCTACTCGCTCGTGCTGACCGCGGTGGTGTACCGCACGCTGACGGCCGAGAAGCTGCGCCGCGCGCTGTCGCATGCGGCGCGCACGACGGGCGTCGTGCTGCTGCTGATCGCGGTGTCCAACATGCTGCGCTTCCAGATGTCGTACCTGGAGATTCCGGATGCGATCGAAGGACTGCTGAAGCAGTCGACCGCCGCGCCGTGGCTGATGCTGCTGTATATCAACATCATCCAGGTGTTCCTCGGCACGTTCGTCGACATGGCCGCGCACATCCTGATCACGACGCCGCTGTTCCTGCCGATCGCGATGGCGTGCGGCGTCGGGCCGGTGCAGTTCGGGATCATGCTGTTGCTGAACTGCTCGCTCGGCCTCGTGCATCCGCCGATCGGCTCGGTGCAGTTCGTCGGCTGCGCGATCGGCAACGTGTCGATCGGCGAGACGACGAAGATGGCGTGGCCTTACTACCTCGCGATCTTCAGCGCGATCAACATCGTCACGTATCTGCCGTTCTTCTCGACGTGGCTGCCGAGCGTGATCAGCGGGCACGCGGTGTTCTGATCGCACGCTTCGCCCGTCGCGGCGCCGGACGACCGAGGGTGTCCGGCGCCGCGCTCGCCTGTGCGCGCGTGCCGGCCCGCCGCGCGCGGCCGGCTCAGTCCTGCCGTCCGTCCGGCTCGACGTGGCGATCGGCCGAGCGTTCGTCGCGCCAGTGCGCCAGCGCGCGCCACAGCGCCGGGCGCGCATGGTCGCGCGGCGGCAACGGGATCACGCAATCGACGCCCCGCACGTTGACCACCACGCCCGAGTCGGGCAGCGTGGCCGGGATGCCGGAGCACGAAGGGTCGACGTCGGGTTCGGACGGGGTGCCCCGGTCGGGCGGGCGTGGCGACATCATGCGCATTCTCCGTGAGGTGTCGAAGCAGTGCATCAGTAACGGACCCGCCCGACCAGGCCGAGCGGATCGATCGCGTGCTGGACGGCGCCGGCGAGCTGCCGGTGCGCGGCCGGCACGTGCTTGCGGTAGTACGCGATATTGACCGGCCCGATGCCGTGTTCCGCGCTGAAGCAGCCGCCTGCCCGCACGACGCGGTCGTACAGCGCGCCGCGCAATGCCACCTGTTGCAGCGCTCCGTAGCGTTGTGCCTCGGTAGGCGGAATCGACACGACGAGATGGCAGCCGCCGTCGCCGAAATGGCCGAACGCGTGACAGTGCAGCGCCGGATGCGCGGCGGCGAGCCACTGCTCGGCATCGGCGACGAATCCGGCCAGCGCGCCGCGCGGAAACGACACGTCGAACGACAGCGGCAGGCCGCCCTGCGCGACCGCGGCCGGCAGTGCGTCGCGAATCCGCCAGAAGCGTTCCGCCGGCGCGCATGCCGCGTCGAGGACGAGCCGTTCGTTCATCAGCGCGTCGAGCGTCGCGACCGCGCGTTCCTCGAGCAGCGCATCGAGCCCCGGCATGCCGGTCGCGATCTCGACGAGCGCATAGCATCCGGCTTCACCGGGCTCGAACGGCGCGCGCAATGCCGGAAATGCCGCCGCGACGCAACCGACCGCCGCCGCCGACATGAACTCGAACGCCGACACCATCTCGCCGAATGCGCGTTCGAACGCGAGCAGGCCGGCGAGTGCCGCGTCATACGACCCGAACGCGACGAACGCCGCGCACGACGACCGTTCGAGCGGCGCGAGCGCGAACGACACGGCCGTCACGAGCCCGTTCGCGCCATTCGCGCCGATGAAGCATTGCGCGACGTCGAAGCCCGCGTTGCGCTTGCGCAGCGGCGCGAGCGCGTCGATCACGGTACCCGCTTCGTCGGCCAGCACGACTTCGACGCCGAGCACGTGACGGCGCACGTCGCCGTACTTGATCAGGCGGCTGCCGCCCGCGTTCGCGCCGACGAGGCCGCCGGCCGCCGGATCGCTGCCGAGATCGATCGGCACGCAGAGGCCGGCTTCGCCCGCCACGCGATTGAGGTCGGACAGCCGCACGCCGGCGTCGACCGTGATGCTGCGATTGGCCGGATCGAACGCACGGATCGCGCGCATCCGCTCGAACGACACCACGCATTGCGTGCCGCTGCGATCGGGCACGGCCGCGCCGACGAGCCCGCTGCGCGCACCCTGGGCGACGAGCGCGATCCGGTGCGCGACGGCGACGCGGGCGAGCGCGCGCACGTCGGCGGTCGAGGCCGGCCGCGCGACGCCGAGCGGCACGCCGCCGTGTTGCACGACGTCGGTCGCATATGGCTCGCATGCCGCGCCTTCGAGCCAGCCGTCGCCGAGCGCCGCGGCGAGCGCGTGTCGTTGCGCGGCATGTGCCGCGTGTACTGCGCGGTCGGGCAGCGCGTTCATCGTCAGCGTGCCCGTGCGAGCTGCTTGCGCAGCCGGCCGCGCACGACGACCAGCGCGATCAGCGGCACGACGCCGCCCCACAGCGGGCTGTGACGCATCGCGATCGACACCGCGAGCGCGACGACGGTGACGGCGAGCAGCACGAGCGACAGCGAACGCGCCCGCGCGTGATCGACGAACGTGCCGTCGACGAAGCCGCCGTCCGACCA
Source organism: Burkholderia sp. AU16741 (assembly GCF_002223345.1). Lineage (NCBI taxonomy): Bacteria > Pseudomonadati > Pseudomonadota > Betaproteobacteria > Burkholderiales > Burkholderiaceae > Burkholderia > Burkholderia sp. AU16741. Next base: position 788,411 of record NZ_NKEZ01000011.1, on the reverse strand, counting down.
CGCGGTATGCACGATGCCGACCACCAGCACGCAGACGAGCATCGCGGCCGGCCCGAGTTCCTCGCCCCACAAACGGCTACCTGTCGGCGAGACGAGCGCGAGCACCGCGCCGATCACGAGGAACAGGTCGACGCCGATCGCGATGCTGTTGCGCTCCGCGCGGCGGATCAGCCACGCGCCGTGCACGAGCGCGAGCACGCCGCCGATCAGGAACGCATGGGTCCAGCGCAGATCAGGCTGCTCGGGGCCGAGCCGGCCGTAGAACAGGAACACGATCGCCGGCAGGAAGTTGCTCGCGTGCAGCAGGTAGCCGGTTATGGGATTGCTCGATTTCATCGGGGGTTTCTCCTTCGTCGAAACAGCGTGGCGACGCGTCATGCGTCGTGCCAGCGGAACAGCCGCGCGGCGGCGAACAGGAACAGCGCGGTGCACGCGGCCATGCCGAGCAGTTGCGGCGCGAGCTGCGCGTACGGCGCGCCGTCGACCAGCGCGCCGCGCAGCGCAACGGCGAACTGGTTGGTCGGCAGGAACGCGAGCCCGGCCTTCAGCCACGCGGGCGCGTCGTGCATCGGGATCGTCAGGTCGCTGAAGAACAGCAGCGGGTAGTAGGTGACGTTGCACGCGAGTTCGGCCGCCGCGAGCGAACGGGTACGGCTCGCCAGCAGCACGCCGATGCTCAGCACCATCGCCGCGCCGAGCAGCACGATCGGCAATGCACGCAGCCCGTCCGGCGTCGCGATCGGCAGCGCGATGCCGAACACGACGCGCGCCACCGTCAGCAGCACGAGCGCCGACAGCGCCATCATCGCCATCCGCGCGACGATCAGCGCGGCGAGGAACACGCCGCGCGACACCGGGAAGCACACGTAGAGCTTGAACGTATTGCGCTCGCGAAGTGAGGCGATCGCGGTGGTCGTCGAATTGAGACCGATCGCCATGAACGCCATCACCAGGATGCCGGTCGCGAAGAACGCGCCGTAGTCGAACGGGCGGCGCGCGGGCGCGGCGTTCTCGAAGCGAGCCTGCGCGGCCGGCAGCCCGAGCCGCTGCGCGGCGCAGCGCGCGAGCGCGATCTCGACGACGCGCGACGCGGCCTTCACCGCGAGCGAGCCGTTGAAGTCGTAACGGATCGTCGCCGGCGTGCGTTCGTCCGCGCCGAGCACGACGGTCACGCGATCGGCCGGCGCGCCGCGCCCGCCGAAGGTCGCCTTCACCGTGTCGCTGTGCGACAGGCTGGCAACGATCTGCGCCTTGCACGCCTGGTTGTACGGCGTCGCGCCGCCGGGCATGTCGAACGCGATGTCGGCCGCGCCGAGCGAGCCCGATCCGCCGAACGCGAACAGCATCACGCTCAGCAGGAACACCGGGAACACGAGCGTCCAGAACAGCGACGAGCGGCTGCGCAGATAGCCGAGCAGCTCGTTGCGCACGAGGATCAGGAATACCTTAGCCATGGGTCGGGCCCTCGGTGCACAGGCGCAGCAGGTCGCCCGGCGTGCTCGGCGCGAGTGCGAGATGCTGGATGCCCTGTTCGCCGACGATCCGGTGCACGTTCGGATGCAGCGTCGCATCGCCGAACGCCTCGACCACGTGCGCGGCCGACACGCGCACGCCGGTCACGCCGGGCAGCGCCGCGAGCCGTTTGCGCAGCGCGCGCGCATCGGCTTCGTCGCGGCAATGCAGGACCGCGCGCGCATCGCCGACGAGCCTGGCGCGCAGCGTGTGCTGGTCGCCCTGGTAGCGCACGCCGCCGTCGCGCACCCACACGAGATCGTCGACCACGCTCAGTTCTTCCTCGGAATGGCAGATCATCGCGACGCTCGTGCCGCTCGCGCGATGGCGCAGCAGGTCGATCACGACGCCCGCGTAGCGACGGTCGAGGCCCGTGAACGGCTCGTCGAGCACGGCCAGCTCGGGCCGGTGCGCGAGCGCGACGTAGAGGTCCACGCGCTGGCGCTGCCCCTTCGACAGCGCGCGGCACGGCTTGTCGAGCAACTCGGCGATGCCGAGCGCGTCGGTGATCACCGAATCGGTGTGCGCGTACATCGCGCGGTGCAGCGCGACGATCTCCGATACACGCAGGTGATCGGGATACTCGACCTTCTGCAATTGCGCGCCGAGCCGCCGCAGCGAGCGCGAATCGCGCATGAAGCGTTCGGCCGGCACGTCGAGCACGCGCACGTCGCTGCCGCCGCGCCGGAAGCCGAGCAGCGTCTCGAGCAGCGTGGTCTTGCCCGAGCCGTTCGGCCCGACGATCGCGGTGATCGCGCCGAGCCGGAACCGCACGTGGCGCGCGGATAAGCGGAAATCGCCGGCCGCGACGTCGATCGCGCGCGCACCGAGCGCCGCGCCCGGCGCATGCGCGTCGGGCAGCGGCGGCGTGCCCGCGCGCTGCGGCCGGTCGAACGCGGCGGGCGGGCCGAACATCGCGCGCACGGACGCAAGAAACGAAACGCTCATCGTCGGCATCCTCAGTCGAACAGCATGACCTGCGTGTCGCGCGCGCCCCGGTACGGGTTGCGGCCGTGCGCGACCAGCATGTTGTCGACGACGAGCACGTCGCCGGCCTGCCACGGGAACGCGAATTCCTCGTCGTCGAGCGCGTCGTAGATCGGCGCCAGATCGTCGAACGGCATCGGCGCGCCGTCGCCGTAGCGAATCTCGTACGGAAACGCCGCGCGCGTGCCGTACATGCGCTGCAGGTAGCGATAGCTGAGCTCGCCCATCGAGCGCGGGTTCGGGTGCTGCGCGCTCGCCTGGTTGAACCACACCGTCTCGCCGGTGCGCGGATGCGTGCGCAGCGCGCTGCCGACGTGCGACACGGTCACGCTGCCGTCGTCGAGCCAGCGACAGCCGACGCCGCGTTCCGCGCACAGCCGCTCGACCTCGTCGCGCGCCGTCGTGCCGAACGCGTCGTCCCACGGCCGGTGGTAGGCGGCGAACGGCAGGTTCGGATTGGCGGCGAGGCCGTCCGCGCGGTCGCCCGGCGCGGCGAAATTGCGCAGGTACATCACGCCGCGCTCGGCGAACCGAGCACGCAGCGCGGCCGGTACGCGCGCGGTCACGCGCCGCATGTCGCAGATCGGCGTTTCGCCGCCCGCGTCGGCCGGTTGCCGGCAGTAGAACGCGACGAGGCGCGGGAACGCCGGCATGTAGGCCATCTCCTGATGCAGCCCGATCTTGAACGGCGGCGGCATGCGGGTCGATTCGTAGACCTGGCCATCGATCTGCTTGCGCGGGGCGGCGCCGGCCGTATAGCCGTTCGCGTGCGCCGGATACAGCGCGCCGAGGCGGCCGAACGCGGCGGTGTCGGGCACCGCGAAGCCGCGCCACAGCAGCGCGCCGCACGCGTCGAGCAGCGTGTCGATCGTGTCGAGCCGCGAGCGGTACCACGCGACGAACATCTCCGGCGACGTCGCGAGTTCGGGGCTGCGCGGCGTCACGCACAGCGGCAGCGTCGCGCCGGGCGCGACCGGCGCGCACCGCACGTCGTCGGCGCCGAGCCGCACGGCGGCATGCGCGGCGAGGAAGGCGAGATCGGTCATCGCTCAGGCCAGCGCCGGTTTCTTCAGCAGGATTTCGAAGCCGAGCGCGCCGAGCCCCATGCTCGGGCTGTAGATCGACGCAACCGACGACAGGCCGGCATCGGCCACCAGCGCATGCGCTTCGTCGAGCGTGATCTTTTCCTCGACGTGGGTCGGCGGATAGTCGGCGGCCGCGCGCATTTCGGTGAAGCGGTCGAGCAGGTGCTGCGGCGCGTCGCGGCGCATGTCGTGCACGAGCGCGATGCCGCCCGGCTCCAGCACGCGGTACATCTCGGTCAGGCTGAGCGCCTTGTCGGGCAGGTGATGTAGCGTCGCGCGGCCGACCGCCATCGTCAGCGTGCCGTCGTCGAACGGCAGCGCGAGCGCGTCGCCGACGCGCATCTCGATCGTGTCGTCGAGCCCGAGTTCGCGGATGCGCGGGCGGCCTTCGTCCAGCATCGCCGGATCGAGGTCGATGCCGACGTAGCGCCAGCCGCGCATCGCCGGATCGGTCGCGAGCCGCACCGGCACGACGCCGGTGGCCGTGCCGATGTCGGCAATCGTGCCGGCCGTCATCCCGCGCGCCAGTTGGCGGATGCGACTGATGAACAGCAGGTCCCACGGTTCGAGCGTTTCGGTGGCGAAGCGATCGTAGTCGTTCGCCGGGCGCAGGTTCTTGAGCAGCATGACGTTCCTTGTGCGAGAGGGTGAGGGTTCACAGCCAGCCGACCGGCACGGCGGCCAGCAGCCGTCGCGCGGTCGCGCTGTTGACGCCGAACGCCGGGCGGCGGCGCCGTTCCACTGCATGCGCGGCCATCGCCGCGATGCGCGCGGCCAGCCCGACGCCGACGCCCCACGACGGCGCGGCGACGCCGAGTTCGAGCAGCGTCGCGGCGGTCAGGAAATCGATGTTCGGCCGCAGCGCGCGGCGCGTGTCGGCCTGCGCGCAGCATGCGTCGAACAGCGTCACGTATCCGCCGTCGAAGCCGATTGCCATCAACCGGCCGCGTATGTGCGGCGGACGCGGATCGGCGACGAACAGCGGATGGCCGAAGCCGTACAGCGTGCGTTTCGCGTCGAGCGCCGCATCGATCGCCGCGCGCCCGGCCGCGTCGAGCGCGGCGGCCGGCGCGTGGGTGCCGCACGGCACCGACTGCACGAGCGCGGCGAGCCACTGCATCGCTTCGAGCGCCGCGCCGACGTGCGACGGCCCGCTCGCGAGGAAGCCGGAGGCGACGGCCTGGGTCAGCGTGACGCCGGTGCCGATCGCGACGCGCGGCGCGAGCACGGTCGGCGTGATGTAGCCGAAGCCCGCGTGCCACGCGACGAGCAGCATGTCCATCGCCGCATGCGCGGGCGCGTCGTGGCGCGTCGCGCCGGTCAGCACGAGCATGCGTTGCGCTTGCGTCCGCGCTGCATCGAGCGCCGTGCTGCCGCCGGCGTGCGTGCCGGCCGCGAACGGCCGGCCCTCGATCGCCGCATGCAGCAGGAACGGCGCGGCGGCCGCGCACAGCAGCATCGTGTCGAGATCGGCATCGTCCGGCGCCGGGCCGTGCACGCGTGCGGTCACGTCGTCGAGGCCGCGCAGCAGGCCGGACGCGGCCGCGAACACCGGCGCGACGCCCGCCGCGCCGAGATCGGCCGCGACCGACTGCGCGGCCGAGCCTGGCGCGAGCGCGTCGGTGAACGCGGCGAGCCGCGCGCTGATCGTCGCTTCGTGCGCGCGATGGTTGGCGCTGCCGGGCGCGACGTCGAACCACAGATGCGCGAGTGCGCCTTCGAACGTCGTCGCGCCGATCAGCGCGTTCAGGTCGAGATCGCGCACGCGCAGCGCTTCGGGGGCGAGCGTCGCGCCGTCGATGTCGGTGCCGCGATGGCGTGTCGCCGGCCGGCCGAGCAGGTTGCGCGGCGCATCGTCGGCCGCGGTCGTGGCGGCGGCGGCGCCGGAATCGAGTGTCGTGTCCATGTCATTCCACCGCGGCGAGTTCGTCGCTGCTGACGCTGATCGCCGCGTGCGCCATCGCGGCGATCACGGCCGCGTGCTGGTCGACGACGGGCAGCACGTTCGCGAAGTAGTAGCGCGCGCTTTTCAGCTTGCCGCGATAGAACGCCAACTCGGCCGGCGCGTCGGCGGTTTCCGGCGCATCGAGCCGGCGCGCGGCGATCGTCGCCGATTCGAGCAGCACCCATGCGGACGTGACGACGCCGAACATCTCCAGAAAGCGCGTGTAGAACTGGCTGCTGCGATGCGTGTGGCCGTCCTGCACGTCGCGCGCGATGTCGTCGAGCGCGGCGGCGATGCGATCGGCGCCCGCGCGTAGCGCATCGAACAGCGGCCGCAGCTCCGCATGCGTGCCGGCATGATGCTGCTGCGCGAGGAACGCGTCGAGTTCGTCGCGGTAGTACTGGATCAGCCGCGAATGGCGGCCGAAGCCGAGCTTGTCGCGCACGAGATCCTGCGCCTGGATGTAGTTCGTGCCTTCCCAGATCGACAGGATCTTCACGTCGCGCGCGTTCTGCTCGACCGGGCTCGCGTCGGTATAGCCGAGCCCGCCGTGCACCTGGATCGCCGTTTCGCAGATCCGCCACGCCTGGTCCGAGATGAACGCCTTGCAGATCGGCGTCAGCAGCAGTTGCAGCTTGCGATGACGCTCGATCTCGGTCGGGTCGGCGTCGGGCGTCGCTTCGAGCATCGCCGCGCGCGTCGCGGTCGCCGCGAGCTTGCCGAGCAGGCCGCGGCAGCCGTCGACGCGGCTTTTCATGTCGACCAGCATGCGCTGCACGTCCGCGTGCTCGACGATCGCGACCCGTGCCGCGTTCGTGTTCGACGCGCGCTCGATCGGCCGGCCCTGCAGCCGGCGGCCCGCGTACTCGACCGCGTGCAGGTACGCGCTCGATGCGACGCCGACGCCGAACATCCCGGTGCTCATCCGCGCCTGGTTCATCAGCGGCATCAGCTGCAGCAGCCCGACGTTGCGGCGGCCGCCGAGCAGCCAGCCTTTCGTCGTGCCGTTCGAGCCGAACACGAGATGCGTGTTCGCGCAGCCCTTGAGGCCCATCTTGCGCGGCAGGCCGATGCAGTCGACGTGGTTCGGCTGCAGCTCGCCGGTGGTTTCGTCGGGCCAGAAGCGCGGCACGACGAGGCACGACAGCGAGAACGAATCCGGCGACGCGGTGTCGATGCGCCCGAGCACGAAATACAGCGTGTTTTCCGTCAGCTCGTGCATGCCGGCCGAGATATAGACCTTCTCGCCGTCGATCGCGTAGATGTCGCGTTCGAGCGGCGTCGCGCGCAGCGCGACCGCGGTCAGGTCGGTGCCGGCCTGCGGTTCGGTCGCGCAGAAGCACGCGTCCCAGCGGTACGCTTCGAGCGGCGCGATGAGCGCCTTCTGGTGCGGCGTGCCGTGCATCTGCAGCAGCTTGACCGCGGGGCGCGTGAAGCCGCCGTACGTCATGAACGACGGATTCGCGCCCATGAACATCTCGTAGATCATCTGCGTGACGATCGGCGGCAGCCCGTGCGCGGTGCCGAACAGCGTGTTCGACCACTCGTCGCGAAAGCGCGCCCACAGTGCGTGGAAATGCGAAGGAATCCGTACCTGGCCGTCGTCGAGCAGCGTGCAGCCCTCGACGTCCGCCTGCTGGTAGCTGCGCCCGAGGTCGAGCGCGAAATCGCGTGCGCGTTCGAGCAGCGCGTCGATCGACGCGCGATCGTGCGTGCCGTACAAGCCGTGTTCCGCCAGGAAGCGCTTGTCGGCCTCGAACAGTTCCCACAGAAAGAAGCGCAGCTCGCGCAGGCTGACCTTGTAGGCGCTCATCATGCGTCTCCTTCGATATCGAGTGCGGCGTCGAGCCCGCCGGCCAGGTCGACGACGGCCGCCGCCGCCGCGCCATGCAGCGCCGCGTCCCAGACGAGCACCGTGCGGCGTTCGCCTTCGTCGAGCGCGCCCGCGAGCCGGATCAGCGCGGCGGCCGATTCGGCCGACGACAGATGGCCCGACCCGTCGTGCTGGATGCGCGCGGGAACCGGGATCGACGCGGCATCGGCCACGCGCGCCGCGAAGCCGGGGTCGAAGCCGGGCGGCACGCACCAGTCGATCTCGTTCGCACGCAGGTCGGCCTGGTCGAGCGCGCGGCGGATCGCGCGCGCGGCGACCGGTGCGAGCGTGTCGCGCAGCGCGGCCGGCGCGTCGGCCCACGGATCGGCGATCGACGGCCCGAATTCGAGCGCGACTGAGCGCACGCCGCCCCACGGGGCCGGCTCGGGCGTCGGTCCCGCGCGCGACACGAGCAGCGCGGCGGCGGCATCGCCGTAGCCGACCAGGTCGCCGAACTGGCGGAAGAACGGGTAGAGCCACTTGTCGCTGAGGATCACGAGCGCCTGGTCGCCTTCATCGCGCAGCAGCCCGTCGAGCAGCATCAGCGCCGAATACCAGCCGAGCGTGCCGTTCTGGCCGAGCGCGAACGGCGTCACGCGTTGCAGCCCGAGTTCGTACTGCATGCGGCCGACGACCGAGTCGCCGATGCCTTCGTTGAGCGCGCAACTGGCGACGATCACATGCGTCGTGCGGGCCAGCGCGCCGGAGCCGAGCTGGTCGCGCAGGTCGAGCGCCGCATCGGCGGCGAGATCGGCGAGGCTGCGCCCGGGCGGTGCGACGCGCAGCGCGGGCCGCCCGCCCGGCGCGAGACGCGTGCCTTCGTCGGGCGTCAGCGCGCCCATGCCGCGCGGCCGCGCAAAGCGCGCCTGCGGCAGCAGCAGGTGCCGGTAGCCGGGATGGCGCTCCTGCGCCTGGATCGCACTGAACACGACGGCGGGCGGCAGCACCACGACGCCGCCGGACAGCGCGAGCGTGCCGGGCGCGGCGACGCGCGGTGCACCGACACAGGTTTCGTCGAGCGTCGACAGGGTCATGCGGCGGTCTCCTCGAGGTTCGGACGCGCGAACGCGTCGCGATACTGCGCTTTCAGCGCCGGTCGGTCGATCTTGCCGTTCGGGTTGCGCGGCAACGCGGGCAGCGGCTCGACGACGAGCGGGTTCATGTAGGTGGGCAACGCGTCGCGGCACGCGCGGGCGATGTCGGCGCGGCACGCGTCGGCGTCGAGCGTCGACACGACGCATGCGGCGATCGCCTCGCCGAGCGCCGGGTGCGGGACGCTGAACACGGCGGCCTCGCGGATGTGCGGCAGCGCGAACAGCACGTCCTCGACCTCGGTCGGGCTCACGCGATAGCCGGACGTCTTGATCATGTCGTCGCCGCGCGCGACGAAATACAGGTAGCCGTCCGCGTCGCGCCGCACGATGTCGCCGGACCACACGGCGACGTCCGGGCGCGGGATTTCGCCGTGCCGGCGCGGCAGCGGACGAAAGCGCTGCGCGGTCAGCTCGGGCCGGTTCCAGTAGCCGAGCGTGACGAAGGCACCGCGATGCACGAGTTCGCCGGGCTCGTCGGCCGCGCATTCGCTGCCGTCCGCGCGCAGTACGAGAATCTCCGCGTTCGGCACGGCCTTGCCGATCGACGTCGGGCGCAGCGCCGCATCCGCGGGCGGCAGGTAGGTCGAGCGGAATGCCTCGGTCAACCCGTACATCAGGTACGGTGACGCCTGCGTGAACAGCGCCTGCAGCCGGTGCAGCAGCGGTGTCGCGAGATGGCCGCCGGTGTTCGCGAAGCGGCGGATCCGCGTGCGCGCGCCGTCGCTCCAGCCGGCCGATGCAAGCTGCATCCAGAGCGGCGGCACGCCGGTGATCGACGTGACGCCGAACGCATCGCAATGGCGCGGCACTTCGGCCGGCTGCAGGAAGTCGAGCGGCGTGTAGCACGCGCCGGACGCGAGCGCGGTCGTGAGCTGGCTCAGGCCCGCGTCGAAGCTGAGCGGCAGCACGCCGAGCACGACGTCGTCTTCGGCGAGCTGCTGGTACGCGGCGACGCTGAACGCACCCGACACCAGGTTGCGATGCGACACGACGACGCCTTTGGGCTTGCCGGTCGAGCCGGACGTGTAGAGCAGCGCGGCCGGATCGTCGTCGACCGGGCGGCCGAAGGGGGCCGCTGCGGACGCTGGCGTGTCGGTGCGGGGCGACTCGATCGCATCGGCGAGTTCCTCGATCAGCAGCGTGCGCGCGCCGACGAGCGCGGCGAGCGCCGGCAGGCGCTTGAGCCGCTGCGCGCCGGTCACGAACAGCGCGGCGCCGCTGTCGGCGACGATGTGTTCGATCTGCGCTTCCTTCAACTGCGGATTGACCGGCACGAAGATCGCGCCGAGCGCGTTGGCCGCGAGCATCGCGACCACGGTTTCGATGCGCTTCGGCGCGTAGATCGCGACGCGTTCGCCGGGCCGCACGCCGCGCGATGCGAGCGCGGCGGCGGCGCGCCGGACCGCGCGGGCAAGCTGGTCGTAAGTCAGGGTGCGGCCGCCGTCGGCGTACGCCGGATGATGCGGCCAGCGCTCGGCGCCGTGTTCGAGCAGGTCGGCGATGCTGATCAATGCGTTCATGATCGGCTCCTCGGGTTCAGGCCGGCCGCACGTATACGTGCGCGGCTTCGTGGGACAGGAAATGCGCCATCGAGTACGTGCGGTGATACGCGCCGCAGCGCTCGAACATCGCGATGTCGCCGACCTGCGGCGGTGCGCCCGTGTCGTCGCGGCCGATCACGTCCGCGCGGCTGCAGGTGCTCCCGACGAAGAGCGTTGGCACGCCGCGAGGCGGCGGCGCGGGCGTGCGGCGCACCAGCGACGGGGCGGCCAGGCGGCGCATCATCGTTTCGGTCTGGGCGAGCAGGAACGCATGCGACAGGCCGCCGTCGCAGACGGCGATCGTGCGGTCCTGCCACGTCTTGACCGCGACGACGCGCGTCGCGAACACGCCTGCATCGGCGAAGATCGCGCGGCCGGATTCGTGGGCGAGCGAATACTGGCCGGCGAGCGGCGCGAGCGCGGCGGCATAGCGTTCGAACGCGGCATCGCCCGGATGATCGTCGGCGAAACCGCCGCCGAGGCTCAGCGACGCGAGCGGCGCACCGTTGGCCGGCGCGAGATCGCGGGCCAGCGCGGCGAGCCGCTCGGGCAACACGAGCGTGTCCGGCTGCGTCGGGTCCTGGCGGATGAACGAATGCGGGCCGGAGAACACATGCAGCCCGGCGACGGGCAAGCCGGCGGCCGCGAGCGTGCGCACCGCGTCGTGCGCCTCGTTCGGCGTCATCCCGAAGTGGTCGTGCCACGGCGCCCGCGCGTGCTCGCCTGCCAGCGCGCCGGCGTTCACGCGCAGCAGCACGGCGCCCGGCGTGCCGCCGCCGGCCGCCGCTTCACGCGCGAGCGGCACGAAACGCGCGACCGCATCCGGGTTGTCGAGCACGAAATGGCAGCGCGACGCGAGCCCCGCGCGCATGAACATCTCGTCCATCGACGGATTGTTCAGGTAGCGCGGCGTCTTGATCCGGCCGATCACCGCGTCGAGTTCGCCGCGGCTCGCGAGTTCGACGCCGTCCTCGTACGCATGCGCGCAGCGCGCGAGCATGTCCTGGTTCGGGTTCGCCTTCAGCGACACGATCAACCGCGTGCCGAGCCGCGCCTTGAGCGACCGGTAGCGGGCGATCGCGACCTCGGGCTCGTACACGTAGCACGGCGTGCGCAGATCGGCGATCCACGCGCGATCGGCGGCGGGAAGCGGGCGCTCAGGCGTCATGGCGGCTCACCGGATGGAGCGTGGCGGCCGCATACGCGCCGCAGTTCGACTGCATCACGCCGAGCACGCGCCGGCCGTGCGCGACCGCATCGAGCCCGACGTCGGCCAGGTTGATCGGAAAATCCGAACAGCACGCGTGGCCGCGCGCATGGATGTTGTCCGCGTAGAGCCGCTCGGCCGGCACGCGCATCGCGCGGCACAGCGCGTTCCAGCCGGGCAGGTCGGCGTTGTGCGGCAGCACGAGATCGTATGCGTCGAGCGCATGCGGCTCGAGCGCGACGGCCGCGTCGATCGCGCGGCGCGTGTACGGCCATTCCATCATGATCAGGTCGGCCTCGTTCGCGGCGACGGTGTCCGACCCGCGATGCCATTTCGCATGCGTTTCGATCGCGATGCCGCCGAGCCGGTTCTTCGTGCTGTTGCGCGCGATCAGCATCGCGGCCGCGCCGTCGCACTGCACGCCCGTCATCTGCCGCATCCGGTAATCCTCGCCGTATACGCGGTCGGACGACACGACGAGCGCCGCATCGAGTTGCGGATGGCGGCGCATCAGCGCGCGCACGGTTTCGATGCCGGCCGCGACCGACACGCAGTTCAGTTGCGCGACGGAGCCGAGCCACAGCGGCTCGATGCCGAAGCGCGCGGCCACTTCGTGCGGCAGGCTGCGCGGCGCGGGCGGCACGCTGAACTGCTGCGTGTGCACGTGCACGATCGCGCCGACGTCGGACGGCTGCACGCGCGCGGTGTCGAGCAGCCGGCCGACCGCCGCGATCGCGAGATCGGTCTCGCTCGTGTCGAGCGCCATGTGGAAATAGCGGCTGCCCGACTGCGCGATCGCGGCCGCCCGCTGCGCCGGGTAATCGCGTTCGGCGGCCCAGGCCTCGATATCGACGGGCGGGCCCGGCAGCTCGTAGGCCACCGCGTCGATGCCGATCCAGAAGCCGGCGTCGCGGGATGCGTGGGAGGAGGGCATCGTCATGTCAGTTGAGCGGCATCGCCGCGTAGTCGAGGACGTCGAGCTTTTCGAAGGTCGCCTGCACGGTCGGCGTGAGCAGGCCCATCTCGCGGATCGTCGGCACGAGGCGCCGGAAGATCGAGCGGCGGATCGAGCTCGACACCGGCGACTCGCGCACCATCGCGCTGCATTCGCGCTTGGAAAGCCCCATCGGTTCCCAGATGTCGTCCGCGCACAGGTGCTCGTACAGCACGGCCGCGCCTTCGCAGATGAATTCCTCGCGCTCGCGCAGCTCGTGCGAACTCATCTCCGCGTACACGCGGCACAGCGTGATCCGGCCGACCGCGAAGTGGCGTGCTTCGTCGCGCTGGATCCGCAGGAACAGGTCCTTGACGAACGGGTCGGTGCTGTACGCGACGACGCTCTGGAAAATCGACAGCGCGATGCCCTCGACCAGCACCTGCATCCCGAGGTTCGTCATGTCGAGCGCGCTGCTCGTGATCGTGTCGTGCAGCAGCCCTTTCAGCGAGCGGCTCATCGGGTAGCTGACGTCGAGCTTCTCGTTGACGAGCTTCGCGTACGCCTCGACGTGGCGCGCTTCGTCCATCATCTGCGCGGCCGCGCACAGCCGCGCGCTCAAGCCGCTTTCGGCCGACGCGAGCTTCGACGCGCAGATCAGCGCGGCCTGCTCGCCGTGCAGGATCTGCGACAGCAGCCAGCCCTGCGCGTGGTGGCGCACCTCGCGCTTGTCGGCGTCGGCGAGCTTGCCCCACAGCTCGGTGCCGTAGATCAGCAGCGTCGGGTCGGGCATGCCGAGCGGGTTCGCCGGGTCGAGGTCGTGGCGCCAGTCGACGTCGGTCGCGACGTCCCACTGCGCGGCTTTCGCCTTCTCGTACAGCCGGTTCAGCGCCTCTTCGCGCAGCGCGTAGTCGTTCGACATCAGCGCGTCGACGGGCATCGACCAGCGGATGTCGGCCGTATCCTGCATCACGGTAAGCGTGTCATTCATGTCAGGGTCTCCCCGGCCGCGCGGCGGCGCCGGAATGATGGGCGGAATCGGTGAACGGGGCGGCGCGCGGTGCGCCCGGGTGCGGTTCGAGCCGGATCGCGAACGACGGCCACGCACCACGCAGTTGCGCGTCGAACGCATCGGCGAGCCGCGCGGGCCAGATCGCGCAGCACACGCGGTTGTCGCCGGCGAATTCCGCATCGCGCAGGATGCGGTCGCCGATCCAGGCGACCGGCGCGCCGCGTGCGGCATCGCGCAACGCTTCGTCGTACAGGTGCACGCCGAGCAGCACGTGCGGGGCGAGCAGTTCGGCCGGCAGCGCGCCGAAGTACGGTGCGCACACTTCGATGAAGAGGCGGGCGTCCGCGTGCACGGCGTCGCGAATCCGTGCGGCGATTTCCGCGAGGAACGCGAAATACTGCACGTGGTCGAGCAGCACGCGGCGTTCGCCGCCGGCCCCGTCGTGCGTATTGCCCGTGTCGTACGCATCGCCGGCCGCTTCCGCGAGCGCGGCGCGTGCGTAGTCGGCCGGCGTGTCGAGCGGCATCCGGTACGCGCTCGCCGCGACCGCGACCGGCTGGCGCGCATCGCGCTCGATCCGATAGGTGAAGTGAACGGGTCGCACCATGTCACGCCTCGCCGTCGAGAGAGAACGTCGCGTCCGGCGCGAACGCGACGTCGGCGATCGCGTAATAGCCGTTCAGCGCAAGCGAGCAGACTGCCGCGCGGCGCGGCGTGTCGCCGTCGCGGTGCGCGAGCAGCACCGACAGCCACGGGTCGCTGCCGAACGCATGACCGAACACGCCGTGGCCGTCCGGCAGCAGCGGCGTCTTGCCGACCGACGCGAGCAACGCGCGCCGCGACGTGGCCGGAAAGAACGGCAGCGCCGCGTGCAGGCCCGGGCGCGCCGCGCAGAACGTGCGGATGTCGCGGCCGAGCCGCACGACCGCGCTGGGCGGCGGCGCGGCGTCCGCGATCACCGACTGCGCCGGCTCGCGGCCGACGTCGACGAGCAGCGTGCAGACGCCGAAGCCCGAGCGCCCCCAGGCGGGATTGCCGTGCCAGTAGGTAAAGCCGTGCACGTCGACGTCGACGATCTGCAGGAGCAGCGTGCGCGGCCCGGTCTCGGCCGCGGTGGCCAGCGCGCGGCGCAACACATAGCCCCAGCCCGCGCATTCGTACGAGCAGGTCATCCAGTCGGGCGTGTAGTCGTTCGCGCCGGCAAGCGCCTGCGCGAACACCCGGTGCTGCGGCGAATCGTTCATCAGCAGCATCGACAGGATCGTCGAGCTGACCACGTAGTCGTCCGCGCCGACCGCGCCGCACAGCCGCTCGCGCTCGGCGCACGCGAGCGTGCCGATCACGTGCGCCGTGTCGTCGAGCGGCACGGCCGCGCCGTCGCGCGACGGCGCGACGCGCCGGTACGCGAGCGCCTGCACGGTCAGCGCGGTCGCCGGGGCCGGCTGGACGGCGGCGGCCGCCACGGGGGCAAGGGGCGCGAGCATCGTCGTATCAGGCCGCGTGCTGCTGGCTGCGCAGTTGCGCGTCGAGCTGCTGCAGCGTCGTGTACTGCGTGATGTTCAACGCTTCCGGATCGATCGAACCGTAAAGCTGTTCGCAGAACACGATCAGCTCGACGATGTTCAGCGAATCGATGCCGAGTTCGCCGATGCCGGCGTCCGTGTCGACGGTTTCGACGTTGAGGATCTTCGCGACTTCGCGGGACAGGATGTCGAGCGCGTCGGCCGGAACGTTCTGGGTCGTCATGAGGGGAGCTCCTGGAGTTGAGTTGAATTGATCGGGATCGATCGGCCTGTCGCGTGGATCAACTGCCGGCTTCGCAGCGCAGGCTCTTGCGAAGCTCGTGATAACACCGGTACGAACTGCCTTCCATCTTCGAAAACGCCAGCAGGTCGCGCTGGTCGTCGAACCGCGGCACCTTGCCGTCGCGCACGAGCGCGGTCAGGAACTCGTTCGACAGCAGCTTGATCGCGAGCACGCGCTGCACCTTGCCGAAGCTGTAGTGCGCGTCGTCGGTCTGGGTGCGCGCGGCGTCCGCGATGAAGCGGTGCACGGCGCGCGCGTCGGCGTCGAGTTCGACGCCGCCGGTCCGTTCGAGCCAGCCGACGTGCGCCATCAGCGCGCGGACGAAGTACGGCCGCACGACGGTCAGGTATTTGTTGAAGACGGTCGGGCCGCCGATCCGCAGGCGATCCTCGGCGGCGACGCGCACCTGGCCGCCGACGTTCGCGAGCTGCAGGTTGCCCGCGAGGAACGGCGCGCCGCAGGGCGAGCGCTTCAGTTTTCGATACTCGTCGGGCCATACGAGGTACGCGGCCGGGAACATCACGCCCGGCAGGCGTGCCGCGACGACGGCCATGCAGTCGCGGTGCGCCTCGATGCCCCACACCTTGTCGACGGTCAGCGCGAGCCCGTTGTCGTCGCTGCGCACGACGGTGCGCCAGGCGGCCAGCGTCGGGCCGCCGCCGTCGCTCATCAGGAACGCGAAGTTGTGGCCGGCGTCGATGCACTCGCAGGCGCGACGGTTCTGGTCGTCGGAGAAGAACAGCCCGAACATGATGCGGATGAACGCGCGCATGAACGGCTTGAACAGGTGATGAAATCCTTCGTTGCCGATCTGTTCGAGCAGTGCTTCGGTGAGCGGCGCTTCGTCGTGCCGCAACGGGGTCGACGCGGATGCGTCGGGCAGCACGTCCGGCGTGGCGGCGCGCAGCGCGATCACCATCTCGCTGTCGAGCAGCCGCACGGCGGCGGCTTCGACGAGCCGGGCCGCCGCGCGCGGCGGCGTGCCGATCGCGTCGAGGTGGCGCAGCACCGGATACGCGGCCTGGTCGGCCACGCGCAGCAGCGGCGACGGTGCGACCGGGGTGGGGGCGGAAAGCGTGGACATGGCAGGGTTCCTGTCAGAAACGCACGCGCACGGCGGCGTCGATGCGGGTGCCGAGACCGACCATCCGGTACTCGGACTGGCCGTCGGAGAAAGCGTGGGTGAGCGCGACGTCGACGCTCACGCGTGTGTTCACGTCGGCGACGACCTGCGCGATCGCGAGCAGGCCCTTGTCCTGCGGCGAATAGACGCCGCGCAGCGAATACTCGACGCGGCCGACTTTCTTGCCGAGCCGCGCGAACAGGTAGTCGCGCAGGCTGCCGTCGACGCTCACGAAGTTGGCCGTGCCGCCGAGGCCGGCCAGCGCGGCGCCGGGCGCGACCGGCAGCAGCGCGTTGTTCGCCTGCACCGCGCCGACCATCCGGCGCCACTGGCTCGCGTCGTAACGCGCTTCGTCGTGCGACCACTCGACGATCAGCGACAGGTTGCCGGGCAGTGCGCTCTGCATGCCGACCGCGCTGCGCCACACATATTGGCGATCGTTGCGGCGATCGACGGCGTCGTACGCGGCGGCCGAATCGAGCGGCGTGCCGTTCGCGATGAAAGCGGGCAGCGGGCGGGTCGTGCCGCGCTCGAGCCATGCGCTCGCATAGACGGTGTTCGAGCGCGCGACGTCCAACGACAGCGTCGCGCCCGCGCCGCCGCGGCCCGCGTGACGGCCCGCGAGCAGCGCGGCCGAGCCGCCCGGCCAGTTGTACGCGCCGCGCACGAGCTGCGTCGCGCCTTCGACGTCGCGGTTGTCGACGTCGTTGCGCAGCGTGCGGTTCTCGCCGGCGATGAACTGCAGCGTGGTCTGTTCGCCGGCCCATTTCGCCTCGACGAGCGGCGTGCCTTCGACGTCGCCGTAGCGATCGTAGATGTCGGCCGTCGCGGCCCGTTTCTGGAAGAAGCCGAGCGGGAAGAATGCCTGCGACGTATCGAGCGTGTCGATCCGCTTGCCGGCCGTCAGCGTGATGCCGTTGTCGAACGCGTAGCGCACGCCGGCTTCGTTGAAGCGGCTCGCCTGTGCGCCGAGCGAATGGTTGCTGGCGACGACGCGCGCGTTCACGAACAGGTTTTCGCCGTCGATGCGCGCGAGCAGCCCGGCTTCCTGCTGATCGCGCGGCGAGTCGCCGATCAGGCGGCCGAGCAGCGCGCGGCCGTCCATGTTGTCGACGGTGCGCGCGTAGCCGATGCCGTTGAGCGTGCCGAGCTGATCCATCAGCGATTCTCCGTGCGCGAGCGTGCAGCCGAGCGCGAGCGGGATGGCGAGCGCGACACCGGGCCAGCCGCGGCGGGCGCGATCGGGCGATGAACGGCGGCGGTCACGATGGGCGTCGGCATCGGCGTCGTACTCATTGGCCATCGGCGAGCGTGTCGGGATTGAACCAGCCCGACGGAATCTTGCGCGGCTGGCCGTCGAGGATGTCGACGACGCTCGCGCGCTGTTTCTCGACCTCGTTGCGATACGTGATCTTGCGGATCACCTTGCGGCCGTTCGCGTCGACCGGCGCCGAGAAGTCGGCGCTGCGAAACAGCAGGCCGCTCGCCAGGAAGAACTGCGCGCGCACCGGCACGTCGGTGTCGGGCGTGACCCACAGCTTGATCGTCGGGTAGACGTTGTCGGGATCGGTCGCGCTCAGGTCGAGCTCGGTGGCCGGCTTGCCGGCGATCGACGTCGTGCCCGGCACGGCCGTCGCGCGATAGCTGTCGGCCCAGTGCGTGCGCGTGATGTCGCTGATCACGACTTCGCCTTGCAGCCGCTGCATGCCGTTGATGCGCACCGCGCTGCGCGTGTTCGGCACGTAGAACCAGTGCCCGCGTGTCGTCGCGAGGTATTTCTGGCCGTCGTTCTCGCCGCTGCGCGTCAGCGCGAGCGTATCGCCGTTGCCGCGCGTGTAGACGAGATAGCGCGTCGCGTCGCCGGATTGTCCGCCGACTTCGTTGGTGATCTGGATGTTCGTCTGCGTATCGGCGGCCGTGCTGCGGTACGCGTCGGCGCGGGCGAGCATGGTCTGGGCCGTCGGCGCGTCGGCCGCGTGCGCGGCGAGCGGCGCGCACGCGACGAGCGCGGCGAACGTGAAGCGAATGCGGTTCATGGGGCGAGTCCTTCGAGGATGTTGCGTTTCGCGAGCCCGAGCGTCGCGAGCAGCGCCGCGGCCACGCCGAGCACGACGAACGCGGCTTCGACGGCGGCCACGGCGATGGGCGACACGGTGAATTCGAGCAGGATCGGTTTCACGCGGCCGGGCGGCGCGGGCAGGTGGATCTGCGCGTGATTGAGCGCGACCATCGTCAGCAGCGCGAGCGCGATCCCGGCCGCCGCGCCGAGCAGGCCGAGCAGCGCGGTCTCCTGGATCAGCACGCCGCGCACCGTCGCGGCCGGCACGCCGAGTGCGCGCAGCGTCGAGATCTCGCGGCGTCGCTCGACGATGCTCATCAGAATCCAGTTGCTCATCGACAGCAGGATCGTCACGCAGAGAATCGCGCCGAACACCGAGAACTGGTTCTTGTACAGCGCGACGACCTGGTGATAGAGCGACACGAGCTGATCCCAGGTCCGCACGTCGAGCGTCGGCAGCGCGGTGCGCAGCGCCGCGGCGGCGGCCGTCGTGCCGGCGGTGTCCTTGAGGAACACCGCGATGCGCGATGCACGGTCGGTGCGCAGCAGCGCCTGCGCGGCCGTGAACGTCACGTTGACGATCCGTTCGTCGACGTCCTTGTTGCCGGTGCTCATCACGCCGACGATCTGCGCGTCGGTCGCGTTGATGCCGCCGTGCGCGGTCGACGCCATCAGCTGCACGACCGAGCCGACGTGCACGCCGAGCTTGCGCGCGAGTTCGGCGCCGACCACGACTTCGGTCCCCGCGTTCGTCGGCGACAGATAGCGGCCCGACAGCACCGTGTGATAGTCGAAGAAGCCGGGCGGCTCGCGGTTCGGTTCGATGCCTTCGCCGACGAAGCCATAGCTGAGATCGCCGTTCGATACGAGCCCGTCGAAGTCGATGCCGCGCGCGGTGGTCGCGACGCCGGGCAGCTGTGCAATCGCCCGCGTGGCGGCAGCCTGTTCGTCGGCGGTCAGCCCGTACTGCAGTGGCCGTTCGCCGATCAGGTCGAGATAGCCGTGATGCAGCACCTGCACGTGGCCGACGCCGCTGTCGATCGACCCTTCGCGCACCGCGTCGAAGGTCGCGATCACGTAGCCGAGCGCGAGGCTCGACGCGAACGCGGCGACGCCGATCATCGCCATCGTCAGCACGGTGCGGCGCTGGTTGCGCCAGAGGTTACGCCACGCAAACGTCGACCAGTTCACGATTCACTCCCGGTACGCCGTCGCGCATCTCGATGCGACGCGGCAGGTGCGCGCACAGACGATCGTCGTGCGACGCAATCAGAAAGGCGGTGCCCAGCGTGCGGTTGGTGTCGAGGATCAGCTCGGCGACCGCCCGCGCATTGGTGCTGTCGAGGCTCGCGGTCGGCTCGTCCGCGATCACGATCGCCGGCTCCTTGGCGAGCGCGCGGGCCAGTGCGACGCGCTGCTGTTCGCCGCCGGACAGCTCGCCGGGGCGGTGCCGTTCGCGCGCGGCGAGCCCCACCGCGTCGAGCATCGCGCGGGCGCGTTCGCGCCGCGTGCGCGGCGTACCCCACGCGAAGCAGCCGAGCTCGACGTTCTCGAGCGCGGACATCACCGGTATCAGGTTGAATTGCTGGAACACGAAGCCGATACGTTCGCGGCGAATCCGTTCGAGCGTGTCCGGCGCGTCGTCGATGCGTCGGCCTTCGAGCCAGCGTTCGCCGCTCGTCGGCACGTCGAGAAAGCCGGCGAGGTTGAGCAGCGTGCTTTTGCCGCTGCCCGACGGACCGACGAGCGCGACGACGTCGCGCTGCCCGATCGAGATCGTCGCGTCGCGCACCGCGACGACGCGGCCGGCGCCTTCGTATACACGCGTGACGTCGCGCAGCTCGAGCACCGGGGTTAGCGAAGCGGCCGTCATGCGAACGCTCCCTGGCTGGCTTCGACGGCGGCCGGCGCGGGAATCACCGGCAACGCGCCGTTCGCATAGAGATCGCGACACTTCACGCGCTGCAGCTTGCCGCTCGTCGTGCGCGGCAGCGAGCCGGGCTCGACGAAACACAGATCCTGCGCGGCGAAGCCGATGCGCGACGCGAGCAACTGCTGGCACTCGGTACGCGTTTGCGGCGTCGCGTCGACGGGCCGCGCCTCGATCGCGACGACCAGCCGCTCGGTGCCGGTTTCGGGATCGGGCAGCCCGAACGCGATGCACGTGCTCTTGCGCAGCGCGCTGTGCGAGGCCAGCGCTTCCTCGATCTCGTGCGGGAAATAGTTGCTGCCGCGAATGATGATGACTTCCTTCTTGCGGCCGAGGATATGCAGCTGGCCGTCCGCGACGTAGCCGATGTCGCCGGTGCGAAACCAGCCGTCGGCCGTCAGCGGCGCGGCGATCGTGCCGTCGTCGGGGTTCAGGTAGCCGAGCATCACCGACGTGCCGCGGATCGCGACTTCGCCGACCGCGCGGTTTGCCTGCGCGTGGTCGCCGTCGTCGAGGATGCGGAACGCCATCCCGTCGATCGGCGTGCCCATCGCGAGCACCGTTTCGGTTTCCGTATCGCGGCCGTCGTTCGCGGCGACCGGCTGCGCGTCGCGGCGCTCGATCAACGCGCGCCGGTCGAGTGCGTCGGCGATCACGTACGGCGCGCCATCGACCGCGCCTTCGTGCCACGCGCGATGCATCGATACCGCGAGCGTCGATTCGGCCATGCCGTAACACGGTTGCAACGCCGATGCCGCGAGGCCGTACGGCGCGAACGTCGCGGCGAAATCGCGCAGCGTCGCGTCGTCCACGCGTTCGCCGCCGATGAAGATGTTGCGACACGCGGACAGGTCGACGCCGTCCATCGCGGCGGCATTGAAGCGGCGCACGCAGTAGCGCAGCGCGAAGGTCGGCACCGACGTCGTCGTCGCGCGCGCCGATGCGATGCGCTTCAACCAGCCGAGCGGATTCCGGATGAAGCTGTTCGGCTGCATCATCAATAGCGGCGCGCGGTAATGCAGATTCGACAGCAGCGTGAGCAGCCCCATGTCGTGATAGAGCGGCAGCCACGACGCGGTGCCGTCGCCGGCCGCGATGTCGAAGCGCACCGAGCCGCCGATGCCGAGCACGTTCGCGATCACGTTGTCGTGGCTGAGCACCGCGGCCTTCGGATGCGACGTCGAACCCGACGTGAGCTGGACATGATGCGGATCGTGGCCGCTCTTCGCGCTGATCAGCGCGCGCGCGCCGGCGTCCGCGGCGCTCGACAGCGTCGCGAGATCGACCACGCGCGTGGAGGCCGCCGGAAACGCGTCGTCGCGCCAGGCCGCGGCCTGCGCATCGGCGGCGACGACGATGCGCGGCCGGTACAGCTCGCACGCGACGTCGACCACCTGCCGTCCGGCTGTCGCGCGCCGTGCGGGAACGGGCACGGTGCAGGGCAGCGCACCCGTCATCACGCAGGCCATCATCGCGGCCGCATGCTCGACCGACGCGGGCAGCGCCAGCATCACCAGATCGTTCTCGCGCACGCCGAGCTCGCGCAGCGCGCCGGCCTGGCGAAACACTTCTTCCGCGAAGCGCCGGTACGTGATGCCGGCTTCGTTGCCCGCGTCGTCGACGAACGTCATGCGATGCATGGCGCCCGCGACGTCCTCGAGCGATTCGATCAGGCGATGAATGGTCGATGCGTACTTCGTCACGAGGATTCTCCCGTTGCGGAACACGGCCGCTCGCGCCACGGTGCCGGCGGCGCCGTTCGTCGAGTGAGGGGGATTCTTGCCGGATCGATCGTCCGCGACAAACGGAATCTATGCAGGCTATGCATGAGCGGAGCGCATCCACTCGGGCCCGTGCCCATTCGTTATTGGCGGGAACGGTGAACACGCGCCAGGCGACTGGTCTGTCTCATTCGACCGGTCGTCTAGTTCACGATGTGGTGCGCTCATGCGCGGGCGTCATGCAATGCGTTCGGAAAATTCGTTTGTCCGAAACATCGACTCACAGAAGAATTGCATCCCGGCAGCGCGCCAGCGCCGCCGCGTCATCGTGCCGGGCAGGGCCCGGCTCAAGGAGAGCGTCTTGTCCGTCACCTCATCGCTGGTCGCCCGCACGAAATCGGTTGGAGACATGAAGAGCCGCCCGAGCGGCGTGGTCTTCTCGCTGAAGCTGGCGGTGTACGTCGCGCTCATCGCGCACGGGATGATGTTCGCGCTGTCGGCGCTCGTGATCCTGAAGATCGTCGGCATCCTGCTGATCGGTGCGATGTATGCGCACGGCGTCGAGCTGCAGCACCAGGCGCTGCATTACCAGGGGTTCCGCAGCAAGCGCCTGAACATGGTGTTCGGCGTGCTGCTCGGCATGCCGATGCTCGTGTCGTTCCACGCCTACCAGGACAGCCACCTGCGCCATCACCGGCTGCTCGGCACGCCGGAGAACAAGGAGTTCTTCGACTACGGCGACCAGTACGGCGCGCGCCCCGTCGTCAATGTCGGGCTGTGGGCGTGGCGGCTGTCGATGGCCGCGCACTATATCCAGTTCACGAAGAACGTCGCGAAGCTCGTCGTGCCGGGCGCGCGCTTCGGCGACAACGCACTCGTGTCGCGTGCGATCCGCCGCGACTACCTGCTGATGGCCACGACGATCGCGTTGCTGGCCGCGCTGTCGGTCGCGTTGCACACGTGGTTCGTCGTCTGGGTGTGGGTCGTGCCGCTCGTGTGCGTCGCGGCGCCCGTGCATGCGCTGGTCGAGATGCCCGAGCACTATCGCTGCGACCTGACGAGCACCGACCCGTTCCGCAACACGCGGACGATCGAGAGCAACGCGTTCATGACCTGGTTCACGAACGGCAACAACTATCACGTCGAGCATCACATGATGCCGAACCTGCCGATCGAGCGGTTGCACGATCTGCATGGCGCGATCGCGCCGCGCATCCGCTATTACCACCGCACGTATCGGCAGTTCTATTACGCGCTGTTGCGCGGCCGGCTGACGCCGCGCTCGGTGGACGACGATCGGGACGATCGCGAGCCCGAGACCGAAGCGGCCGCGCCGGCGTCCACGCAATCGGCGTGACCACCGGTGTCGAATGCGTTGCAACCACGGTGACGACGATGCTCTATCCGGAACTTTACAGGTCGTTCGAAGCTGTCCGCTGGGACATGGAGAAGGACATTCCGTGGGACAAGTTCGACGCTTCGCTGCTCACCGACGAGCAGGCGAAGACGATCAAGATGAACGCGATCACCGAATGGTCGGCGCTGCCCGCGACGGAAATGTTCCTGCGCGACAACCAGCACGACAGCGATTTTTCCGCGTTCATGAGCGTATGGTTCTTCGAGGAGCAGAAGCATTCGCTCGTGCTGATGGAATACCTGCGCCGCTTCAAGCCGGAGATGGCGCCGACCGAAGCAGAACTGCACGCGGTGCGTTTCGAGTTCGATCCGGCGCCGCCGCTCGAGACGCTGATGCTGCACTTCTGCGGCGAAATCCGCCTGAACCACTGGTACCGCTGCGCGGCCGACTGGCACACCGAGCCCGTCATCAAGCAGATCTACGACACGATTTCGCGCGATGAAGCGCGTCATGGCGGCGCGTACCTGCGCTATATGAAGAAGGCGCTGAACGACCACGGCGACGTCGCCCGTGCCGCATTCGCGAAGATCGGCGTGCTGATGGCGTCGGCGCGCCGCACCGAAAAACCGCTTCACCCGACCAACCTGCACGTGAACCAGGCGCTGTTCCCGCGCGACACCGTGCAGTCACGTCTGCCCGATCCGGAATGGCTCGAGCGCTGGCTCGACGAGCAGATCCGTTTCGACGGCGAGTGGGAGAAGAAGGTCGTCGAGCGGATTCTGCACAACCTGTCGATCCTGTTCGAGCGCACGTTCGCGACCGCGCAGGAACTGAACCGCTATCGCCGCGAAGTGATCGCGCGGACGAAGGATGCGGTGGACTGCGCGTAGCGGATCGACACCTCAGCTATCGCACGGCGCGGGCTCCATTCCGGCCGACAGGCGAACGCCATGCAGCCGACCTGCGCTAATGGCGCTAACGGCCGGAGAATTAATCATTTCCGGACATAATCGACGCATCAGTTTCTTGAAATTGCATGATCCTTTGAACTTCTTGTGTTTAGTATATTTATGTAAACACTTGATTAGGGATTTAACCGGTATTTTTCGTGTATGTTGCTGGCCGTTTGTCTTTCGCAATCCGGGAAATAGAATTAAAAGTCAGCTAATTGAAATTGAATTGTAGGAACCTGGTGTTGCGTCTGTTTGCGCGACGAACCCGGCATGAGAGCGTCGTGTTTTTATGGTAATTCTATGTTTTTACGGGGGTTTATCGACTATCTTGGGGGGCGGATTCGTTCGGATATTAATTTACAAAATCACTACATGGACAATGTTGGTGTAAGTAAGTCGATGCGATGAAAATCGATAGATAAATACAAGTGTCACGATTGAAAATAAGAATGCTGTGCCTCCATACTTCAAGATAAAATCGTTTCCGAATCCAAATAGGAGAAACGATTCAGGGAGACGAAGGGCGACTTATCGGTCGATGGGTGCAACTTTGAGGCGGCGGTATGGCTAATGTGAGATTGGCAAAGCGATTGAGAAGTCTGCCTTCGCTGGATTTCCTGCGGGGCTTCGAATGCGCGGCGCGCCATTTGAGCTTCACGCGGGCGGGGCAGGAACTGAACGTCACGCAATCTGCCGTGAGTCGGCAGGTCAAGGCGCTCGAAGAGCAGCTCCGGATCGAGCTGTTCCATCGGCACATTCGTTCGTTGACGCTGACCGACAAGGGGCGCGAGCTGTACGACGCGATCTCGTTCGCGTTGTCCGACTTGGAATCGGTGGTCGGCAAGCTGTCGTCGAGTGTCGGCCAGCGCGCCATCTCGTTGTCGACCACCGTCTCGTTCGCCGCGCTGTGGCTGATTCCACGCCTCGGTTCGTTCCGCGCCAGCTATCCGGACATCGACGTGCGCGTGTCGGCCACGAGCGAAATCGAAGATCTCAAGCGCAAACGTTTGCACCTGGCCGTGCGCTATGCAGGCCCGTATACGTCGACCGACGATACGGACGTGCTGTTTCGCGAGCGGGTCGTCGCGGTGTGCAGCCCGAGCCTGGTGGCGGCGGGCGACGCCGCGTCGATGAGGCCGGCCGACCTCGACAAGCACGTGCTGCTGCACCTCGACGATCCGCGCGGCGAGTGGCCATGGCATGGGTGGAGCCATTTGCTGAAGGAACTCGGCGTGCCGCGGCTGCGGCCGGCCGGCGCGCTGCACTTTAGCCAGTACGATCAACTGGTCCAGGCCGCGGTCGACGGCCACGGCATCGCGATCGGCAGGCGGCCGCTGGTCGACGGGCTGTTGAAGCAGGGGCGGCTCGTCGAGCTGTTCCCGCACTGCACCGTTGCATCGGGCAGCTACATGCTCGTGCAGAACCCCGATGCGTGCAACGAATTCGATATCGCGGTGCTGACCAACTGGCTGCTCGAACAAGCGTGTCATTCGCTCGAGACGGAGCAGGAGAGCGCCGGCAGCAACGTGCTGCCGATGTACCGCGTCGGCTAGCGCGGCGCTGCGAATGCGTCGCGCGCGGCGTCATGCGCGGCACCTGCAACCTGTGCGATGATGCGCCGCTTCGCGTTCGTCGCAGAACGCCGCCGACCGCGGCACCCGTTTCCGGGCCACCGCCGCGTCTTGACACCCCGGAGACCGCATGCCCGCACACAGCATTCATGGCAGTACCCTGCACTACCTCGATCGCGGCGCCGGTTTTCCGGTGCTACTCGGGCACAGCTATCTGTGGGACGCGACGATGTGGGCGCCGCAAATCGACGCATTGTCGCGACGCTATCGCGTGATCGTGCCGGATCTGTGGGGGCATGGCGAATCGGACGCGCTGCCGAGCGGCACGCACACGCTCGACGATCTCGCCGCGCACGCAAGCGCGTTGCTCGACGCGCTGGAGATCGAACAGTGCGCGATCGTCGGGCTCAGCGTCGGCGGCATGTGGGGCGCCCGGCTCGCGTTGCGCGAGCCGCAGCGCGTGCGCTCGCTCGTGATCATGGATGCGTCGCTCGAAGCCGAACCCGATGCGACGCGCACCCGCTACTTCGCGATGCTCGACGCGATCGAGGCCGCGGGCCGCATCGCGCCGCCGCTGCTCGACGCGATCGTGCCGCTGTTCTTCCGGCCGGACGTCAATCTCGACGACCCGTTGCCGACGGCGTTTCGCGATGTGCTCGCGAACCTGCCGGCCGACCGGCTGCGGCAATCGATCGCGCCGCTCGGCCGGCTGATCTTCGGCCGGCCCGATACGCTCGCGACACTCGCCGAACTCGATGCCGCGCGCACCCTGCTGATGTGCGGCGCGGGCGACATGGCGCGCCCGCCGTCGGAAACCGTGAAGATGGCGAGCGTGATCGGCTGCGCGCATGCGCTGGTGCCCGACGCCGGCCATATCTCGAACCTGGAAAATCCGGCGTTCGTCACGCGCACGCTGCTCGACTGGTTCGACGCGCAGCAACTGCCGTCGAACTGACGATCGCGCGAACGGCGACGCCCGCACGCTCGGCGCCGCGCAGCGGTCGGAATTGTCGGACGGACATGCGCGCGGCTGCCGAGTTTCTATGATCCTGATTGCGTTGGGCGTTGGGCGTTGGGCGTTGGGCGTTGGGCGTTGGGCGTTGGGCGTTGGCGTGAGCGCCGCTGTCGGGTCGCGTGGCAGAATGTATGCGATCGACCATCCGTCGTCCGGAGTACTACCGATTCGATTGGACATTGAGCGTTTCCTGTCGACGCACGAAAATCGGAAGTACGAGTGAAAGTTTGTTGCGCACCGGGTGCATGACTGAAACGCATCTGGCGTGGTAGCCCGCAACCGTTTTCTCCTTTCGTGATCCCGGGCCGGCGGTGCGGATAGGGCAGCGCGCATATCGCATGTGCCGCATTCGACCGACGCGCAACGCCCATCGAAAGAAGTCGATCCGAATTCGATGAGCGCCCGCCGGACGAATGCCCTATGACGGATCGATGCCGACAAGTCCGATAAACCGCACAGGATCCGGCACCCGGGCGAATCATCTCGTGTAATCAATAGTAATCGCGTGTAATTCTCGGGAATTTCACGCGGTCCATGTATCGGCTCCTGGGCGTCTTCAACGACAAACGTTTGCGTGACGCTATACCGAGAGATTCGACGATGGCGCCGGTATTTCATTACCGATCCGAGGTCACATACGATCTGAATTTTCCTTAAATGCGCACCCAAATCCCCCAGATGAACGTTTGCGCGAAATCGATGCGTGTGCGATGCACTCGCGGCACCACCGATTCGCCTAATTCCAACGACTAGCCCGGGTGAAGTCGAAAATCGGAGTATCCAGCTTTGACGCAAACGTTCCACCGGAGCGCGCGAGCAATCGGAATACTGGCCAGGGTTTGGGCTCGACGGCATGTCGGCGTGTGCAGCCACGTGCTTTATTGCAGGCCGCTTTCATCCCGACCTGAGCGACATCGACCATGCGCGCCTGAAACGGCTCTCACCCTCGCCCGCGTGGGGTCCCCGCGATACGACCCGCTCGCCCATTGCGGCGGCGCCACTCGGAAAAGGCGACGCATTCGATCGATTTCGGTTTTTCTTCATTACCGGCGATATCCCCCTGCCTGCGTTATCCCGATTTATATTTCTTAACATTGATGCACGTCAATTTCCCGCGAAATGGCGTGACCGTATCTTCACCGAAATTGACGAATTTCAATAAATAGTTCCATATCATTGGCTTGATTGAATCCGACAACAACACGGCGAAAACAGACATTGACAAATCGGCGAACGAGAACCGCCCCTTATGATGCGGCGCAGAAAACAACAAATGTAAGAAATTGTTAAAGGGCCGCAAGATGCAAACAGTGCCGAATCATTCATCGACGGGGTCAAGCGTGAATCGGGGTAGAGGCGCCGGCAACGGACATCAGCGAGCAAGCGTAATCGTACTGTTGCTCGAGGGTTTTTCCATTATGCAGATGGGCAAGCTGGCCGCCGTTTTCGAACTGGCGAATCAGCTCGGGCGGGTCGATGGTGCATTCGTCGACCGTTACGAATTGCGCCTGTATTCCGTGCATGGCGGCCCGGTTCGTTCGTCGTCGGGCGTGGGCATCTGGACGGAAGCAGCGCGCACACTCGAAGCCAGCAGGGTGCACGCGATGTTCGTGTTGAGCGGTCAAGGCGGGACCGACGAACTCGACGAACAGTTTATTGCGTGGGTCCGGCATGTCCATCAGCGGGCGCGGGTCGTGCGCGGCAGCCATGGCGGCCGGAGATTGCTGACGCAGATGCGCCTGGCGCAGAAGGAGATAGAGAAAGCCGCGCCAGGAACGGACGGCGGCGCGTCGTCTGTCGGCCGCGATGACGATGAAGCCGCCGGCGACGAAGACGACGGGCCTTTCTCCGATGCGTTGTCGATCGTCCGGGTGGACATGGGTTACGAAATCGCGCAGGAAATCGTGATGTGCATGGTGTCCGGCGCGAACCGCAAACTGACCGACGTGCTGTTCGGCGCACGCGTCGCCCGTGCGAGCACGCTGATCCGGATGGCCGCGCATCATCTGCGGGTCAATAGCGAGAACCGCATTTCGATCGCCGATGCCGCGCAGGCCGCCGCGATGAGCGAGCGCAATTTCTTGCGGCGCTTCAAGAACGAAATCGGTGTCACGCCGACCGAGTTCGTGCTGAGGATACGCCTCGAAAAGGCCTGCCGCATGCTGATCGAGACGGATCTTCCGGCGGACAAGGTCGCGCGGCGTACCGGCCTCGGCAGCGGCGATCGGATGGCGAAACTGTTTCGCCAGCACTTGCAGACGTCGCCGACCGAATTTCGGGCAGCGGCACGAAAAGACAGTGACGCCTCGGCGGACACGCTGTACGCGTCGGATTTGGGCGGCTGGATGAGCGGCGCGTCGTCCTAGAGCGGGCGATCGCAATTCGCCATTTTCCACCAATCGACGTAATCTCTTTGCCCGAATTCAAATCCATACGTGGATATCGATGTTTGGTCGGCGTGACTTTTTTATTAATTCGGATCGCAAATAAGAAGTGTAGTCAATTCTGATAGGGTAAAGGCGGATTCGGCCACAATCGTGGCATGGTCGGACATGAATCAACCCACGCGTATTTCCGCTGATTAATTTATCGCCTGGCCTTTCGAGGAGGCGGCACCCCGGCACTCCTCGGAATTTTGCCTGCCGGATCGTCGTGAGCGAACCGTGCAGGCCTTTTTATTCGTTGAGCGAGCATCGAGTGCTGTAGTCCGGCCAATGCTCGCTCGTAGGCTGAGACGCGCCAGGCGATGCATGCGCGTGCTCCGTGCGCGGGCAATGACGGCCGCGTCGAATTGCAAATCGAGATGAAAGTCGTGTCGTACATCTGATCCGAATCCGTGCATGAATGGGTGCGAACGCACGTTATTCGTGCATCGCTCGATTCGGGAAATAGCTTGAATAATTCGCTCGCGGAATCGGCTTGATTTGTTCCGCCATCAACAAGGCGGATTCGGACGCAATCGATAAAGGCGCGAGTCGCGGCGAATATGATGCACTGCGGAAACGTTGAAGCAGAGGCGCCGCAACCAGCGTGCCGCATGACGTGATGCCGCACTGCGTCGTGAATGGATATTGGATGATGACTTAGGAGTTCATATCAATGAATTCATTGATCAATCGAGCGACCGATATCGGAATGATCGTGCTGGGCGCGTTCATCCCCGCGTTGATCGGTGCGACCGGCGGTGCGCGCGGCACCCTGTTCGACGGTGCTCTCGTCGCGTTTGCCGCCGCGCTGGCGTTGTCGGTATTTCCCGCCTGCGGCATCTACGAGAGGGCGCGAACGCGATCGGCGCTGCACCTGCTCGGGCGCACGGTGCTTGCATGGATCGTCGTGCAGGGCATGAGCACCGCGCTGCTTTACGTGCTGCATCGTGCGCATGTGCTGTCGAGCGAGTGGTTCGTGTGCTGGACGCTCGCCAGCGGGATCGGCCTGATCGCATTCCGCGCGCTGACGCTCGCGATCTTTGGCGTGATCGAGCGTGCGGGCGGTCAGGTGCGCGCGGCGGCGATCGCACACGCGGACCTGCGCGGCCAGCTGGAGATCGGCCACCGGACGGTCGGGCGCCTCAAGCGAATGGTCAAGCGGAGCTTCGACCTGGTGGGCGCGTCGTTGCTGCTCGTCGTGCTCGCGCCGGCATTGCTGGGCATCGCGTGGGCCGTGAGGCGCGATGGCGGTCCCGCGATCTTCGGGCACGAGCGTGTCGGCCGAAACGGCCGGCGGTTCAAGTGCCTGAAATTCCGCTCGATGGTGACGAACGCCGATGCGGTGCTCAAGGCGCTGCTGGAGCGCGACGCCGACGCCCGGGCGGAATGGGCGCGCGAATTCAAGCTGAAGAACGATGTCCGCATCACGCCGATCGGCCGCCTGCTGCGCAAGACGAGCCTCGACGAACTGCCGCAGTTGCTGAACGTGCTGAAGGGCGACATGAGCCTGGTCGGGCCGCGCCCCATCGTCGAGGCCGAACTCGAACGCTACGGCGCCGACGTGCGCTACTACCTGATGGCCAAGCCCGGCATGACCGGCCTCTGGCAGGTCAGCGGCCGCAACGACACCGACTATTCGACGCGCGTGTCGCTCGACGTGTCCTACGTTCGCGATTGGTCGCTGCGCCGCGACATCGGCATTCTGTTCAGGACGATCAACGTGGTGGTGCGCGGCTCGGGGGCTTACTAGCCATTTCCATCCGCACGCGGAGAAGGCGATTCGATCGCGCGTCGCGGGAGCCGGCGCAACGGTACGGTGTGGCAGCAGGCATGTCCGGTCTCGACAGGGGTGCTGTACTCGCGGTCGACACGACGCGAGGCGACCGGAGCAATTTCAGACTAAAAAAGAGCGAGGTTGTAATGCAGAGGTTGCGTCAAATGGAGCCGGCGCGCGCGCCGCGCCGACGATCGCGTGTCGGCCCACTCGTGATGATCCTGCCGCTGTGTGCGTTGCTGGGCGCGTGCGGTATCGCGCCGGGCATGCGTATGCAGCAGCCGGCGTCGATTCCGCTGCAAAGCGGCATGACGCCCGGCGAGAGCGCCACGCTGCCGGTTCCGGTGACGAATATCGATCTGTCGCTGATCCGGCGCATGCGCGATACCGAACGCGGTATGCCCGGCGAGCTTCGCGATATCGTCTCGTCGCCGGATGCATACACCATTGGCCGCGGCGACGTGTTGCAGATCACCGTATGGGATCACCCCGAACTGGCGGCGGCGCTCGGCGCGCCCGCACAGTCCGCGCCGCGCGCCGCGGATGCGCCGCCGGGGTTCGTCGTCGATCAGGACGGCACGCTGCAATTCCCGTACGCGGGCCGGCTGCCGGTCGCCGGGTTGACGGCCGAGCAGGTGCAGACGCAGCTTGCGCGCCGTCTCGACAAAACGTTCAGGAATCCCCAGGTCACGGTGCGGATCGCCTCGTTCCGCGCGAAGCAGGTTTATATCGAGGGCGAGGTGCATACGCCGGGCTCGCAGCCGGTGAACGACATCCCGATGACGCTGTATGACGCGATAGGGCGGGCAGGCGGCTTCTCGGCGGGGGCCGACCAGAGTCGCATCGTGCTGGTGCGCGACGGCGTCGAGCGCCGGATCGATCTGACCGGGATGGCCGAGCAAGGACGCAATCCGTCGAAGATCGTGCTGCGCAACGGCGACCTCGTGCGCGTGCCGGCGCGCGACGAGAGCGGCGTATTCGTGATGGGCGAGGTCAACAAGCCCGTGACGGCGTTGCCGATGCGCAACGGCCGGCTGACGTTGAGCGAGGCGATCGCGCAGGCCGGCAGCCTGAACGCGAACACTGCCGACGCCGCGCAGCTCTACGTGGTGCGCGGGATGCAGGACGCGCAGCCGCAGGTCTATCACCTCGATGCCCGCTCGCCGGTCGCGATGGTGCTCGCCAATCAATTCCAGTTGAAGCCGAAGGATGTCGTCTACGTCGACGGCAACGGGCTCGTCCGCTTCAGCCGCGTGCTCAGCCTGTTGCTGCCGGCCATCAATGCCGGCCTGACCGCGGCGATCGCGACCAAATGATGGAGTCCATCCTGATCGTCTGCGAGGGCAACGTCTGCCGCAGCCCGATGGCCGAAGCGATGCTGCGTCAGTCGATGCCGGGGCGCCGCGTCGCGTCGGCCGGCCTGAACGCGCTGGTCGGCATGCCGGCCGCACCGTACGCACTGGACGTCATGCGCCTGCGCGGGTTCGACGTGTCGCCGCATCGTGCCCGGCAGGTCGACCGCGCGTTGTGTACCGACGCCGACCTGATCCTCGTGATGGACCGTCGACAGCGCACGTCGCTCGAGAACCGGTTCCCGTTCGTGCGGGGACGCGTGTTTCGTCTCGGCGAATACACGGACTTCGACGTGCACGACCCTTACCGCCAGCCCAGGTTCGTGTTCGAACGCTGCGCGCGACTGATCGAACTCGGCGTGTCAGAGTGGTCGAAGCGCCTTCGCATCGTCTGAAGCCGCCGTCGGCCGACGCTCCACTGGAACCCCTACGCCTCATATCGTTGCCATGACCCAACCCCCCGCCCCGCCGCCGCAAGCCGCCGAAGACGGCAGCGAGACCGATTTCGTCGCGGTGCTCGACATTCTGCTGGAAAGCCGCTGGCTGATCGCGACCATCACGTGCGTGCTGCTCGCGGCCGGCCTCGCGTACGCGATTCTCGGCAAGCCCGTGTTCGAAGCCAACATCATGGTCCAGGTCGAGGACAGTCCCGACACGTCGGCTGCCAAGTCGTTGCTCGGCGACGTGTCGGCGCTGTTCGACGTCAAGTCGTCGGCCGCCGCCGAGCAGCAGATTCTCGCGTCGCGCCTCGTCGTCGAACGTGCGGTCGACAAGCTCAACCTGTTCATCGACGCGGAGCCGAAGCGCTTTCCGCTGATCGGCGACTGGATCGCGCGCCATCGCGACGGCTTGTCCGAACCCGGCCTCGCCGGCCTGGGCGGCTACGCGTGGGGCCGCGAACGCATCGACGTGCAGCGTTTCGACGTGCCGCGCAAGAACGAAGGCGACGCGTTTACGCTGACGAGCCTCGGGGGCAAGCGCTATCGGCTCGACGGCGGCGATCTCGATGCGCCGGTCGAGGGCACCGTCGGCGCGCTCGAACGCTTCGAGTCGCCGCGCGGCCCGATCGTGCTGCAGGTCGCATCGATCGCCGCGAAGCCGGGCGCCGCGTTCATGCTGGTTCGCCACTCGCGGCTGAAGACGATCGAGGACATCCGCGACCGCCTCAACGTGCAGGAACGCGTGAAGCAATCGGACGTCGTCGTTGCCAGTCTTCAGGATACCGATCCGAAATGGGTCAGCGACACGATGAACGAAATCGGCCGCCAGTACGTGCGGCAGAACATCGAGCGGAAATCGGCGGAGGCCGCGCAGTCGCTTGAATTTCTCACCGCGCAATTGCCGCAGCTCAAGCAGCAACTGGCCGATTCCGAAGCGCGCCTGACCAAGCTGCGCGACGAGCATGGCACGGTCGACCTCACCGAGGAGGCGAAGCTCGCGCTGGCCCAGATCGCGGATGCGAAGACGCGCCTGCTCGAGTTGCAGCAGAAGCGGCAGGAGCTGATGTCCCGTTTCACCGAACGGCACCCGAGCGTGGCCGTGATCGACGAGCAAATCGCCGCGCTGAACGGCTATCGGAACGCCGCCGAGCTGCAGATCAGGCGCCTGCCGGATCTGCAGCAGGAGGCCGTGCGGCTGATGCTCGACGTGAAGGTCAACACCGACCTCTACACGGCATTGCTGAACAACATGCAGCAGCTGCAGCTCGTGCAGGCCGGCAAGGTCGGCAACGTGCGCCTCGTGGACACGGCCGCGGTGCCGGAAGTGGCGGTGCGGCCGAAGAAGGTGCTCGTCGCGCTGGCGTCGCTGCTGCTCGGGCTGCTCGCCGGCTGCGGCACCGCGATCGTCCGCTCGATGCTGTTCCATGGCATCTCGGATCACAACGAGATCGAGCGCCGCCTCGGCCTCGCGGTGTACGCGACGGTCCCGATCAGCGACCGTCAGCGCGACCTGGCCGAAGAGGCCGCGCGCAAGAGCGGCCACAAGTCGGTCCTGTCGATCGCTTTCCCGAACGAGCCGGCCGTCGAGTGCCTGCGGAGCCTGCGCACCGCCCTGCAGTTCGCGATGCTCGAGGCGAAGAACAACGTCGTGCTGATTGCCGGCCCCGCGCCGGGCGCCGGCAAGACCTTCATCTCGTCGAACCTCGCGGTCGTGATGGCCAGCGCCGGGAAGCGCGTGCTGCTGATCGACGGCGACATTCGCAAGGGCCGAATGCACCACTATCTCGGCTTTCCGCGCGGCCGTGGCTTCACGGAGCTGATTGCCGGCAGCGCACGCGTGGAGGAGGTGCTTCATCGCGAGGTGGTCGAGGGGCTCGACTTCATCTCGGCCGGCACGATGCCGAAAAATCCCGCGGAACTGCTGTTGAACCGCAATCTCTCGACGCTGCTCGACGGCCTGTCGCCGTGTTACGACATCGTCGTGATCGACTCGGCACCCGTGCTCGCCGTGCCCGATACCGGCATTCTCGGCGCATTCGCCGGTACCGCGCTGCTCGTCACGATGGCGGGCAAGACGAAGCTCGGCGAGATCGACGAATCCGCGAAACGCTTCGCGCAAAACGGCGTTCGCCTGAACGGCGTCATCTTCAACGGTGTCAATCCGCGGCTCGGACAGTACGGATACGGGTCGAAGTACGGCGGTTATCGCTATGTCGCATACGAGTACGGGGCGCAGGATGCGTGATACGTCCAGCGCAGCCGGCGGCCCGGCATGCGAATACGGTCGCGCGCGGCGTACGGAGGCGCGATGATCAATCCGCGGGATTCAATCGTTTCGCTGGCCGGCGTCGTGATGGGGCAGATCGCGCTGTTCGTCTGCATCTTCGTGATCGGCCGTCGGTTCGGGCCGGCGTCGCTCGGCCACTTCAACTATCTGCTCGCGCTGGCGTCGTTCGTCGGCACGCTGCTCGCATTGCGCTACGAACTCGCGTGCGTCGACGATTCGCCGCGCGAATCGTTCAACGCATGGGTGAACGTGACGGTGCTGAGCTTGATGGTCGCCGCCGCGGGCGGGGTGCTGATCGCGATCGCTCGCCGCGCGGACCTCTATCCCGTCGCCGTCTATGCGCTGGCATCGTTCGTCCAGCTGGCTGCCGGCGCCCACCTGAACAGCCTCAGACGCTACGGATGGATTGCGCTGTCGCGCGTGGTCGTCAACGGTGGGTTCCTGATCGGTCTCGTGCTGTCGCTCGCCTGCCTGGCGTGCGGCAAGGTCGACATATTCGCGCTGTACGCGTGGGTGAGCGCCGCAGTGTCGATCGTGATGGCCGCCGCGATCGTGCTGAGCGGCTATCGCGCAGGGTATTCGTTCCGGTTGTCGCCGGGTTTCTTCGTCAGGAATCGCCGGTTCGCGCTGTACATCCTGCCGTCGACGCTGTGCGCGTCGGTGCTGACCTATGCGCTGGCGATCGCAATCCCACACTGGTTCGACGCGCAGAGTGCCGGCTACTTCGCCGCGGCTTACCGGCTCGGGTTCTTTCCGGTTTCGCTGATCGCGCAGAGCGTCGGCGGCGTGTTTCGGCGCGACGCGATCGGCGCGATGGCGCGACCGGATGCCGGCTCGGCGGTGCATCGGGTGTACCGCACCTACGCGCGCGCGCTCGCGGCTCTCGCCGTCGTGTACATGGCCGGCGGATTGCTGCTGTTCGCGCCGCTCGTCGACCTGTTCTTCGGCGCAAGCTGGCGCGGGTCGGTCGGCTTCTATTACAGCCTGATGCCGCTGTTCGCGCTGCAGCTGATCTATGTGCCGCTGTCGCAGATCTTCCTGGCCACGCGCGCGCAGCGCGTCGATTTCCTGTTTCAGCTGACCTGCGGGATGGGTCTCGTCGGCGCGCTGGGCATCGCGCGGCTGACGAACCTGGCGGCCCCGACGAGCGTACTGATTTTTTCATTGACCGGCGCGGCGCTGATGGCGGCGGGCATCGCGCTGACGTACCGGGTCCTCGACGCGAACCTGTCCCGATCGGGGGCGCTGGCGTGATAACGCCGATACGACGAACGAGTACACCATGATCCTGATAGTCATCGACTCCCTTGAGCGCTATTACTTCGTCACCCGTCTGGTGAAAGCGGTTCGGTACGAATACGAGTTCGCATTCCTGACGAGCGAGCCGGTCGCGCATCTTGGCCTGCTGCTGGGCGGTTTTCGTTCGGTGTACCTGAACCGGCTGATGCCGATCGACGTGCCCGACGGCGGAGCGGCCGACCGCACGCCGTACCAACTGTCGATCGAAGTGATGAACGGGCAGATGACCGAGGCGCGTGCGAAACGCGAGTCGGCGGCGATTTTCCATATCGCATCGGAGGTCCTGCGCGGCTTGCGGATCGATCAGTGCGTGATGTGGAACGGGCAGCAGCTCGTGTGCCGTGCGGTGCGGCAGGCGTGCACGGTGCAGGGCGTGGCGACCCGCTTCATCGAGATCTCGAATCTGCCGGGCAAGCTGTTCGTCGATTCGCTGGGCGTCAATGCATTGTCGACGATCAGCCGCAACCCCGAGGTCATCGATCGCCTGCCGCTGCCCGACGAGGACACGCATGCGCGCTGGCTGTCGGCCTATGAGCGCGACAAGCGGAAGCCGCTGCCGCAGGCGCGGACGTCGTTCGGACGCAAGGCCACGTCCGCGACGAATTATTTGCTGAAGGCAGTCAGCCGCGGCGTCGGCCGCCGGCGTCTGGCAAGCGTGCGCGCGCGCAACGGAATGCCGGCGCCGCGACAGGCCATCCATCTGTCGGCCGACATGCTGTCGACCTGCCGCTATGTATTCCTGCCGCTTCAGGTGTCCGGCGATACGCAGATCAAGCTGCACTCGGACGTCGGCAATCTCGACGCGATTCGCCATGCGTTCGCGTTCGCGGCGAACGAGAGCGCCGACCTGTTCGTGAAACTTCATCCGGCCGAAACCGACGCGGCCGAGATCGACGCGGTCGTGCGCCTGCAGCAGACGTATCGCTTCGAGATCGTCACGTCGCCGACCACGGAGCTGTTGCGGCATGCGCATGCGGTCGTCACGATCAATTCGACGGTCGGGCTGGAGGCGATGCTGTACGGCAAGCGCGTGGTGTCGCTCGGGCGGTGTTTCTACAAGGAATTCGACCATGAGCGCCTGCTGAAGTACATCCATTCGTTTCTGGTCGACGGCATCGACTACTTCGGCACCGCGCATATTCCGGCCGATGCGGCGCGGCGCGTTTTCGCGGGACAGCGCTGACATGCCCGTCACGTTACGACAGACCGCCGAGGCGATCGCCGAAGACTGCCGCCGCAATGCGTTCGTGAAGACGCGCGGCGTGGTGATCTTCTATCGAATCGTGCACTACCTCGCGTGCCGGAGCCGGTTCACGCTGGTGGCCGGCGCGCCGCTGATCCTGCTGTACATCGTGCTGTGCGACTGGGTAATGGGCATCGAGATTCCGCCGAAGACGAAGATCGGCAAGGGACTCGCGCTCTATCACGGCACCGGCCTCGTGATCAACGGATACGCGACGATCGGCGCGTACTGCACGCTGCGGCACGGCGTGACCGTCGGCAACACGATCCGGAAGGACGGCACGCTCGGCGGCGTGCCGACGATCGGCGATCGCGTCGAGTTCGGCGCGCACAGCGTCGTGCTCGGGGAGGTTCGCATCGGCGACCGCGCGCGGATCGGCGCCGGGGCGGTCGTGCTGACCGACGTGCCCGAAGGCGGCGTCGCGGTGGGCGTGCCGGCGCGCATTCTCGAGAACGGAAAGGAGTCGAAATGAAAGTGTTCATTCTGCATCCCGGCAAGGCGAACTATCCCGAGATCGCCGCCTACGGCCGTCGGCTGAGAACGCACGGATTCGAGGTGTTCGACGGCGATCTCGACGCGTATGCGCGCTTCCCGGACCGGGACGTATGCGTCCTGTGGTGCATCATGGGTTTCTACCGGGCATTGCCGCCCGCGCGGTTCGTCATTCACGACTATCGTTCGCTGTCGGTGGGCCGGCTCGCGGCCGTCAAGGATCGCGTGAAGCGCGTGCTGAACGTGCGGCCCGATTTGCGCATCTTCCAGAACGAGCGGATGCGCGACGCGATGGCGTTTCGCGACGGCGTGCGCGCGTTGCTGCTGCCGATGGGCGTGCCGGACTGGATCTTCGATCCGGTCGAGGCCGGAGCCGGTGCCGATGTCGCGGCCGGCGGCAACGCCAGTGCCGGCGCCGCGCCGACGCCGTCCGGGCGGTTCTGCTATATCGGCGAGATGAGCCGCGAACGCGGCTTTCACAAGGTGCTCGCCGCCTACCGCGACGTGCGGCGCGACGAAGCGGACACGCTCGTGCTGGTCGGCCATCCGGAGCCTGAAATCCGCGCGGCTTTCGCCAACACGCCGGGCATCCGCTTCGTCGGCCGCGTGCCGCAACGCGACGCGCTGCGAATTGTCCGCGACTGCGAATACGCGGTGTGCTTCTTTCCGTATCACCGGCCGCATTGCTTCCAGACGCCGACGAAGCTGCTCGAATACGCATCGCTCGGAAAGAAGATCGTCTGCAACGACGCGCCGTCGAACGTACGCACCGCGAAAGAACTCGGCATCCCATGTCACGTCACCGGCGCGGCGATCTTCGACGAACTGTTTCCGCTGTCGCGGATTCGTGCGCGTCGTCCCGATCCGGCCGCGATGAAGTCGCTCGAATGGGGGCGCGTGATCGAAGGGTCCGGCGTGCTCGCGTATATCGATGCGGTCGCGGGGCGCGGGCCGCGTGTTTGACGGCGTCGCTCGGCGTCGGTGCGCGACGGCTCATTTTTATGGAACGGACCCGATGAAAATCGTCCACATAGTCGAATCCAGCGCGACAGGCACGTTGTCGATGGTGTGCCTGATTGCAAATCGCTTCGCTCGCGAAGGGCACGACGTGCACGTCGTCTATTCGGTGCGGCCCGATACGCCGCCCGGCCTGGCCGCGATGTTCGACGCGAGGGTGTCGTTGCGCCACGTCCAGATGAAAGGCGCGGGCCCGTGGCGGACCGTGATGCGCCTGCGCGCGACGCTCAACGCGATCGGCCCGGACGTCGTGCACATGCATTCGTCGTTTGCCGGCTTTTTGGGGCGGCTGTCGACGCTGTTTGCGTTGCCGAACGCGGCGTTCTTCTACAGTCCGCACTGCATCTCGTTCATGCGCCGCGACATCTCGCGCGTGAAGCGGCTGGCGTTCGTCGGCCTGGAGAGAATCGCGTGCGTGCGCAAGTGCCTTTACGTCGCGTGCTCGGAAAGTGAAAGCCGAGCGATTCGCACCTGGCTGCGTCAGCCGGTGGTGGTGGTCGAGAACGCGGTGGTCGAGGCCGCGTCGACCGCGCATTCGGGCGACGCCGCGCGGCCCCCGGACGGCCCCGTCTATGTGGTGACGGTCGGCGGTATCCGCGCGCAAAAGAATCCGGGCCTGTTCGCGCAGATCGCGTACGGCATGCGCGCGCGCGGGACGCGCTTCGTCTGGATCGGCGACGGCGACGATGGTTCGAAGGCGGAACTGGAAAAGGCCGGCGTCGAAGTGACCGGATGGCTGTCGCGCGACGAGGTCGAGCGTCGGCTCGGATGCGCGGACGTGTACCTGTCGACCTCGTCGTGGGAAGGGATGCCGGTGTCGGTGATCGAGGCGATGCTGGCCGGCCGGCCCGTCGTCGTGTCCGACTGTGCGGGCAACGTCGATGTCGTGCGTCATTTGCAGACCGGCGTGATCTATGCGACGGCCGCCGACGCGGCCGCGTGGCTGCAGCGCCTTGCCGGCGACGCTGCACTGCGGTCGGAACTGGGCCGCCGGGCGAACCGCGAGGCGCGGCGGCGTTTCGGCGAGGAGCGCCTGTTCGGCGAGCTTGCGCCGCTCTATGCGGCGAGCGCGGAGCGCTGACGTCGGCGAGCAACGACGCGAACACCATCGTCCTCATTTCGTGGAGAACCTTATGAATGTAACCATCACGCCGGACGTCACGGTCGGCAACGACCTGCCGTTCGTCCTCTTCGGCGGCCTCAACGTGCTCGAAAGCCTCGAGCTCACGCTCGACGTGTGCGGCACGTTCGTCGAGGTCACGCGCCGTCTCGGCATTCCGCTGGTGTTCAAGGCGTCGTTCGACAAGGCCAACCGTTCGTCGATCCACTCGTATCGCGGCGTGGGCTTCGACGCGGGGCTGCGGATCCTGGACGAAGTCAGGCACCGGTTCGGCGTGCCCGTGATCACGGACGTGCATGAGGTGTGGCAGGCCGGCCCGGTCTCGCAGATCGTCGACGTCCTGCAGATACCGGCATTCCTCGCGCGCCAGACCGATCTCGTGGTCGCGATCGCCGAGACCGGCAACGTGGTCAATATCAAGAAGCCGCAGTTCATGAGCCCGACGCAGATCGAGCACGTCGTATCGAAATGCCGCGAGGCCGGCAACGACCGCGTGATCCTGTGCGAGCGCGGTTCGTCGTTCGGCTACGACAATCTCGTCGTCGACATGCTCGGTTTTCGCCAGATGCGCGATGCGACGGGCGACTGCCCGGTGATCTTCGACGTCACGCACAGCCTGCAGATGCGCGATCCTCACGGCGCCGCATCGGGCGGGCGGCGGCGGCAGGCGCTCGATCTCGCGCGCGCCGGGATGGCGGTGGGGCTGGCCGGGCTGTTCCTCGAAGCGCATCCGGATCCCGACCACGCGCGTTGCGACGGCCCGAGTGCGCTGCCGCTCGCGTTGCTCGATGCATTCCTGCAGCAGGCGAAGGCGGTGGACGATCTGGTCAAGCGGCTTGCGCCGCTCGATATCCGATGAGCGGCGCGATGTATCGCGGGGCCGTGCGCCTGGTGCTGTTCGACGTCGACGGCGTGCTGACGGACGGCCTGCTGCACGTGACGGCCGACGGCGAGTTCATGAAGAGCTTTCACGCGCACGACGGTGTCGCGGTCGCACTGCTGCGCGCGCACGGAATCCGCGTCGGCATTCTGTCGGGCAAGCATAGCGGCGCGCTGGCGTGGCGGGCCGCGCAACTCGGCGTCGACGTGCTGGTGACCGGCTGCGACGACAAGGCCGCCGGCTATGCGGACGTCAAGGCACGGCAACGAATGGGCGACCACGAAATCGCGTACGTCGGCGACGACGTGAACGATCTCGCGGTCATCGAACGCGCCGGCGTGTCGTATGCGCCGGCCGATGCGCATCCGCTCGTCCGCGCACGCGTCGATCATGTCGCCCGCACGGCGGGCGGCCGCGGCGTGGCGCGCGAGGTGGCCGAGCATCTGCTGACCGGGGCCGGGCTGTCGCTCGACGACGCGTACCGGCCGTTGTTCGAAGCATGGAGCAGCCATGACGTCATTCAATAACGGGCGGCCGGTGCACGTCGTGATCCCGGCCCGATACGGCTCGACGCGCCTGCCGGGAAAACCGCTCGTCGATCTGGACGGCGAACCGATGATCGTCCGCGTGCACGCGCGCGTGAGCCGTGCGCTGCCCGATACCGACATCGTCGTGGCGATCGACGATTCGCGTATCGCCGAGGTGCTCGCCGCGCGCGGCATCCGTTTCGCGATGACCGATGCCGGTCACGCGTCCGGCACCGATCGCGCCGCGGAAGTCGCGCGGGCGTTCGGCTGGCGCGACACCGATGCCGTGCTCAACGTACAGGGCGACGAACCGCTCGCGCCCACGGCGCTGCTCAGGGCATTCGCCGGCTTCTGCAGCGTGGCGCCGGACCTCGGTGTCGCGACGGTGGCCTGCCCGGTCGGCGACGCCGCGCTGCTCGACGAGCCGGGCATCGTCAAGCTCGTCGTCGACGGCCGGGGGCGTGCGCTGTATTTCTCGCGCGCGGCGATTCCGTTCTGCCGTGACGGCCGGCCCGCGCAAACGAGCGGACCGAGCGGCGGTGGTTTTCTGCGGCACATCGGCCTCTACGGCTACGCGAATACGGCGTTGCAGTCGCTGGCGGCCGCGGCGCCGTGCGAACTCGAGCAACTGGAGCGGCTCGAGCAGTTGCGGGCGCTCTGGCTCGGCATGCCGATCGACGTGATGCGATGGCCCGATG
Source organism: Burkholderia sp. AU16741 (assembly GCF_002223345.1). Taxonomy (NCBI): domain Bacteria; kingdom Pseudomonadati; phylum Pseudomonadota; class Betaproteobacteria; order Burkholderiales; family Burkholderiaceae; genus Burkholderia; species Burkholderia sp. AU16741. Next base: position 746,131 of record NZ_NKEZ01000011.1, on the reverse strand, counting down.
CGCCGCCGGCCGGCATAGATACACCCGACGACGTCGCGCGCGTCGTCTCCCTTCTCAAACGGCAAACCCATGATGCGACAGAACCATATTGAATCCGCCCGGCAGGTCTTCGAGATCGAATCGCGGGCATTGGCCGGCGTGGCCGCGCGGCTCGACGCGAATTTCGACGGCGCGATCGAGATCATTCTCGGCTCGCGCGGGCGCGTCGTCGTGTGCGGGATGGGCAAGTCCGGTATCGTCGGCAGAAAGATCGCCGCGACGCTGTCGAGCACCGGCACGCCCGGCTTCTTCATGCATCCGGGCGAGGCTTATCACGGCGATCTGGGGATGGTGACGCCGGACGACACGTTTCTCGCGATTTCGAATTCCGGGGAAACGGACGAGGTGATCAAGCTGATCCCGTTCTTGCGCAGCAACGGCAACGACCTGATCGCACTGACCGGCAATCCTGCGTCGACCCTCGCGTGTGCCGCGCGGGTTCACCTCGATATCGGCGTCGAACGCGAGGCGTGCCCGCTGCAGCTCGCGCCGACCGCATCGACGACGGCCACGCTCGCGATGGGCGATGCGCTGGCGGTCACGCTGATGCGGGCGCGCGGCTTCCAGCCCGAGCACTTCGCACGCTTTCACCCGGGCGGCTCGCTCGGACGCCGGCTCCTGTCCACGGTCGACGACGAAATGGCGTGCGGGGACCTGCCGCTCGTGACGGAAGACATGTCGACGCTCGACGTGCTGGACGCGATGACGCGCGGGCGTCTCGGGCTCGCGATCGTGAAGCGGAATGCGGGTTGGGGCATCGTGACCGACGGCGACATCCGCCGCGCGATCGAGCGGTATGGCGACGGCGTATTGCGGCGCACGGCGGCCGACATGATGTCGATCGAGCCTTGCACGGTGCGCCCCGGTACGCGGGTCGAGGATGCGTTGCTGCTGATGCAGCAGCAGCGCATCGGCGCGTTGCTGGTGGTCGACGGCAGCAACGTCGTCGGCGTGTTCAAGAAATAGACGGGCGGCCGGTATCGGCTCGGGCTACTGCAGGCTTTGCGTCAGCGCACTGGATGCGGCGTTGTCGCGGAACCGGCGTACGCGCAGGAACGTGATGAAATTCGAGTCGTGCTGGCTGGCCGCGCCGCCCTCCGGGTCGTCGAACGCGACGCGGAGCACGGCAACGAGGTCGGTGCCGTCGAATTGCCAGTCGACGTACTGGAAGCCGTGCCGCTTCGTGTCTGCGTGTTGCAGCAGGATGCGCCGCGCGGTCCACCGCCGAAGATCGGGCGACGACAGCAGCACCAGCGTGTTGCGCACGCGCTCGAGGTTCATCGGCCCGACGCTCTTCGGAACCGCGTTCGTGATCGTCCAGTATTGCTTCGACTGGGGATCGAAGCGGATCGTGAACTTCTTGCCCGCACCGGGCAGGTCGACGAAATCGCGCGTCGGGTCGAACGACAGCGTTCGGCCGTCGTCGCTCGTCGTCACCAGAGCGGCCTTCTCCGGACCGTTCGTCGTATTCACGCGCAGCACGACGACGGGTGCGGCGCCTGGCCTGCCGACGACATTGCCTTCTTCCCAAGACTGGAATTTGCCGTCGAGCCAGCGTTTGTCCGACGGCAGATGCGCGGACATGCGCCAGTTGCGCGCGTCGAGCAGATCGCGATCGGCGGGGGCGGACAATACCATCGCGCGCAGGTCGCCGCCGTCGACGCTTTCATACGCGCGCCACACGCGCCCGCGATCGACGAGCACCGGCACCGGCCCGGTGATGAAGTGCCCGGGATACGGCAACAGACCGGTGGACGCATCGACCGGCGTGGTCCACGACGCGCCGCCGTCGTCGGAGCGGCGAATCGACGGCGTGCCCATCGAGCGGTCGGTGCCCATCAGGTATAGCGCGCCGTTCAGCACGAACAGCGACGACCAGTACTGATTCGGCACGTCGGCGAGCCTCGACCACGTCGCGCCCTTGTCGTGCGACGTGAAGACGGACACGCGGTTCTGTGCCGAGGCGGCGCCGAACGTGTCGAAGCTCGCGACGTAGTCGCCGTTCGGCAGCAGGGCGAGCGACGGGGAGCCGAGATACACGCGCGTCGCGGCCGGACTGTGCGCGATGACTTCGCCGGGCGGTGCGGGCACGGAGTCGGCGTTCGCTGCCGTCATCGCGCAGGTCATGCACAGCGCCGCGATAAGCGATCGTTTCAATGTGCGAAACATCGACGCATGTCGGAGTGATGTCATGTCGGATGCGCGACGGGCTCGTCGCCGGACAGGGTGGGAAGCGGGCGGGCGACCGCGCGCCGTTGCGGCGCATCCTGGTCGGCCAGCACGACGAACAGCAGAATGGTGAGCCAGAGCATGCCATAGAGCACGTGATATTTGAACAGCAGGATCGGCAGCAGATAGAGCAGATATTTGCGTCGGCCCTTGCGGCGAAACAGCATGACCAGCGTACCGAAGAACACGACGAAACCGGCGACGCCCGCTGCGAACACGAGGTAGATGTAGAACGAGCTGTCCCGCACCTGATAGCCGCGCAGGTGCGTTTTGCCGACGTTGTTGCGCTCGTCCCAGAAGAGGCCGCCGCCGAACACGCCCGCCACGACGTCGCGCTCCGTCAGCTCGGTCAGCACGAGCGTACGGCTGCCGACCGCGTCGTAGTCGACAGACTGGTTCACCCGCTGGTCGTATACGCTGTAAAGCCAGGGCACGCAGGCGAGCGCGACGACGACGACGGCGATCCGGGTCCGCAGCCGGCCGCGCCCGATGAGCACGTGCAGCCCGCACAACGCGGCGCACACGGCCATCGACGCGACCGAGAAGCTGAGCAGCGCCGTCGCGAACCCGACCGCGGGTGCGAGCGTCATGCGCCGCTGCGACAGCAGCAGGACCACCGCGCTCGGCACGACCGTCATCGCATAGAACGACGGCTCGGAATACAGGCCGAGCGCACGGATCGAAATCAGGCTGTCGGTCAGCGCCTTGGTGGCGTAGAGCGCTTCGGAGTCGGCTTCGCGCACGTAGCTGTCGAAGTCGATGAAGGTGCCGGTGCCCAGGTAATAGACGAGCTGAAACGTGAAGAACGCGGCGTGGACGTAGATGAGCGTCCGGCATGCGGTGTCGAGCGTATCCCGCGTGAGCACGCCGCCGGCAAACATCCAGTAGCACAGCGCGATATACGTCTGGATCAGCACGAACTTGACGTAGAAGTTCACGTAGAAATCGCCGAACGCGGACAGGACGAATGCGACGCAGGTGCTGATCAGCCAGTACGCACAGACGGGAAACAGGTGCCGCTGCCGCTTCATCAGCGTCGGCGCGCGAAGAAAGGCGAGCGCGCAGAGCAGGAAATAGGCGGCGAAGGTTGCCCGTACGCTGAATGCGTTGAGGGAGAAGAACAGTACGCTGGCTGAAAAGAGCAAGGTCGACATGCGTGCGCCCGATCGGAGACTCCGGATTCGCCACGCGCCGGCCGTTCCGGCGCCGTACGGCGAGATGCGTCGCGACGCGGGCAAGGCGCCTGTCGGGCAGGGCTGGCTTGCTCGCCGGTTCGCGCGCGGAATACGGGGCCGTCGTTCGGGACGACTCGATTCCGGCGATCAAGCATAGACGGTTGGACGGCCGGGCGAGCGGCGTTGTCCGATCCGGGCGGCATTCCGTCTTTTTCCGGCGGGGCGACGAAGCGGGCCTGGAGCCCGCGGCGGGGAGCGGCCACCCCGGCAATATCGCACCGCACCGCACGGTCCGACCGCGCGATTCCGGCGATCAGGGCCGCAGCGCGAACCGCCCGCACAGAAACGGCGAATAGTTGTCGATCGCCGCCTGAATCGGCGCGTGTCGGCCATAGGCGACGGCCGACACGGCCAATAGCGACCCGGCAACGAGCGCGCGATACCGCGCATCGACACGCGGTGCCCCATGCCGCCACACGAACGCCAGCGCGACCGCCGAGCCGACGAGCCAGCCGGCGACGACTTCCGCCGGCGTGTGCGCGTCGTCGAACACGCGCGCCACGCCGATCAGCGCGCCGAGCCCGAGCCCGAGCGACAGCGACGTGGTCGCCCGCAACGGCGTTCCGCCGCTCAGCGCCAGCACGCATGTCATCGGCCAGACCGCCGATGCGAGCATCGTGTGCCCGCTGATCACGCGGAAATCGATCGCGCGGATCTGGATCCCGCAGCCGGCGTACAGTATCTTCGTGGCGCCGACCAGCGCCATGCCGGCCGCGAGCATCACAGCCCATGACACCGCGTGACGGCGCCCGGTCACCGAGCTCGTCAACCAGCCGATACACACGAGCGCGAGCGGCAGCGTCATCGCCGCGTCGCCGAGATCGCTGACGGCCGTCCACATGAACTGGTTCGTCATGCAGCGGTTCAGGCGGCCAGCAGCGTCGACATGCGCGCGGCCAGATAGCTTTCGAAGTCCGCGGCCACTTCCGGGTGCCGCAGCGCGAACTCGACCGTCGCCTTCAGATACCCGAGCTTGCTGCCGCAATCGAAACGCGTGCCGTCGTAGCGATGGGCCAGCACCTGTTCGTCCGTCAGCAGCGACTGGATCGCGTCCGTCAGTTGCAGTTCGCCGCCCGCGCCGGGCCGCAGCGCGCGCAGATGCTCGAACACCTTCGGCTTCAGCACGTAACGCCCCACCACGCCGAAATTCGACGGCGCGTTCGCCGGCGCCGGCTTCTCGACGATTCCGGACACCTTGAACAGGTTGTCCTCCCAGCGCTTGCCGTCGATCACGCCGTATGACGTCGAGGCTTCGGGTGCGATTTCCTCCACGCCGATCACCGACGCGTGATAGTGATCGAACACGTCGATCATCTGGCGCAACACGGGCGTCGGACCGTCGAGCAGATCGTCCGCGAGGATCACGGCGAACGGCTGGTTGCCGACCAGCTTCTCCGCGCATAGCACGGCGTGGCCGAGCCCCAGTGCTTCGGCCTGGCGAACGTAGAAGCAGTCCACGTGGTTCGGCTTGATGCTGCGAACCAGCGACAGCAGCTTTTCCTTGCCGCGTGCCTCGAGCTCGGCTTCGATCTCGTAGGATTTGTCGAAGTGGTCTTCGATCGCGCGCTTGCTGCGGCCGGTCACGAAAATCATTTCGGTGATGCCGGCGTCGATCGCCTCCTCGACCGCATATTGAATCAGCGGCTTGTCCACGACCGGCAGCATTTCCTTCGGGCTGGCTTTCGTCGCAGGCAGAAATCGCGTGCCGAGACCGGCGACCGGAAAGACGGCTTTCGTCACTTTCAACATGGTTTTCGGATTCCACTCGTTCGGGTTCCGGCATCGACGATGCCGAGAGGGTGACGATGCGCGAATGCCATCGTCGTTTGCACGGTCCCGCGTCGCTCGCGCAAACGGGCCCGCGCGCCGTCCGAAAATCGTAGGGGTGTTCCGCTTTCCGGGGGTGACCGAATCTAGGCTGAATCCGACAGCGACGAACCGCGAATCATCGCTTTGCAAGCGCCGATTTCGCGTATGTCGGATGCGATCTAGGAATTGTCCGCATGATGCGCGTCGCCTGACATAGATTCAGGCATTCACTACTGCACGGCCGGTCACGGCGCCGCGCGCGGCCCGGCAAGACCCGCCGTCGGCTCAGGAGCGGTCATGACCGAACAGGGCGATATCTTCGACGAAATCGCGGAATTCAATCGCGCGTATCTCGTGCTGGCCCAGCGCATGCTGCGGGTCCACTTCGAGCAGGGCAAGCGGCAATTGGGCATCTCGGATGAAAGTGCCGCGACGATCGTCTCGCTCACCGCCGATCAGATCGACGAACTCGCGGTGGGCGGCGAACTCGTTTGCGAATTTCGCGCCGACAACGCGCCGGGCCGCGCATGACGCGTTGTCCGGTTTTCTCGAACGGGCGTTCGACTCGCGCCGTTCAAGCGGATGGCTCGCGGCAATGCCGTTGCCCGTTCGAACGGGTCGCGCGAACGGCGACGCCCGCGCAAGCCGCGCGGCGTCGCCTCGACCCGCGTTACGCGCGCTCGCTGACCGGCGTGAACTTGCGGTCGCGCACACGGGCTTCGTCGGCGCCACCGCGCACGAGGCTCAACGCTTCCGCGCGGCTCGAGACGCACGGCCCGGAGCCGGGTAGCGGCTGGCGGGCGGTCTCGCGCAGCGCGAGCACCGACACGATGCCGATGAACGACGCGCCCATCAGGTAGTACGCGGGCATCATCAGGTCGCCGGTGCGATCGACCAGCCACGCGGTGACGAGCGGCGTCGTGCCGCCGAACAGCGACACCGACACGTTGAAGCCGATCGCGAGCGCGCCGTAGCGGATTCGCGTGGGGAAGAGGGCGGGCAGCGCCGACGGCATCACGCCCGTGAACGTCGACAGCAGGATGCCGTAGATCAGCATTCCGCCAAAGATCGGCAGCATGCCGCCGGTGCGGATCAGCATCAGCGCCGGCACCGACAGCACGAGCAGGCCCACGCAGCCGGCCATCATCATCGGCTTGCGGCCGACCTTGTCGGACAGGTGCCCGGCGTACAGCGTCATCGGCATCATCAGCACCATCACGAGCAGCACCATGAAGAGGCCGTGCGATTCGCGCACGTGCAGCGTCGCCGACAGGTAGCTCGGCAGGTACGACAGCGCCATGTAGTCGGTCACGTTGAAGATCAGCACGAGGCCGACGCATTGCAGCAGCGGCTTCCACTGTTCGACGAGCAGCGTCGCGAAGCGCTGCTTCGGCCGCGCGCGCTCGTCCGCTTCGCGTGCTTCGGCCTCCTTCTTGAATGCCGGCGTTTCCTCGAGCTTGAGCCGCACATAGAGACCCACGAGGCCGAGCGGGCCGGCGATGAAGAACGGCACGCGCCAGCCCCACGACAGCAGTGCTTCCTGCGACAGCGTGGCCGTCAGCAGCGCGACCGTCGCCGCGCCGAGCGTATAGCCGATCAGCGTGCCGAATTCGAGGAAACTGCCCATGAAGCCGCGGCGCCTGTCGGTCGCGAACTCGGCAATGAAGGTGGCCGCGCCGCCGTATTCGCCGCCGGTCGAGAAGCCCTGCACGAGGCGGGCGACGAGCAGCAGGATCGGAGCCATGATGCCGATCGACGCATAGCTCGGGATCAGACCGATCGCGAAGGTGCCGACGGCCATCATGATCATCGTGGCGGCGAGCACGCGCTGGCGGCCGATGCGGTCGCCGAGCGGGCCGAACACCATGCCGCCGAGCGGGCGCACGAGGAACGCGGCGGCGAACGTGCCGAAGGTCGCGAGCAACTGCGCGGACGGGTTGCTGGACGGGAAGAACACCTTGCCGAGCGTGACGGCGATGTAGCTGTAGACGCCGAAGTCGAACCATTCCATCGCGTTGCCGAACGCCATCGCGCCGACCGCGCGCTTGAGGACGGCGGGGTCGACGATCGTGACGTCATCCAGCTTGATGGACTGGCGCGAAGACCGGGTTTTCGCGGGGCGCGCTTGCGATGAACTCAATGATCTCTCCTGGAATGGCCTTGGCGGCGCGGCCGGCGGGAATGCAACGGGGCGTGCGGGCCGATGGACAGCGAAGGCGGATATCTCGGGGGTGCCGCGATGCCGGTGGCGTGACGCGCGCAGCGGACGACACCGGGCAGGTGTGTTTTGCGAACCAGTTTAGAGAAACGAGCGCGAGCGGCTATCGGTCATGCGCCCGGAACCCGGTGGTAAACGACACGCGGGGAAGCGGCGCCGGTTGCGCCCCGGCGGGCGGAAGCGGTGTGGACAGTCACCGCGCCGTGCGCCGGCCCGCGGATACCAGCAACGCCACGAACGCTGCTTCATCCGCTCGCAAGCCCCGCGGCGTACGTCGGACCGCGAGCGCGGCGAGCGTGCCGGCCTCGAACGCGTCGAGCACGGCCGGATGGATGTAGCAGCGCCGGCACACGGCTGGCGTGTTGCGCAGCAGCTCGGCCACCGCGCGCACGGTCTCGACGATCTGCTTGCGCGCGTGCGTGACGCCGCGATGCTCGATGCGCCGCAGCAAACCGAGCGCATGCACGCTGCCGGCCCAGGTCCGATAATCCTTCGCGGTGAAATCGGCGCCGCCGGCCTCGCGCAGGTAGTCGTTCACGTCGGACGACCCGACCGGATGGCGTACGCCGTCGTCGTCCACATACTGGAACAGCTCATGCCCGGGCAGCTCCGCGCAGCGCCGTACGATCCGCGCGACCCGCGCGTCGTCGACCGTCACGTCGTGTTCGATCCCGCTCTTGCCGGCGAAGCGCAGCCGCACCTGGCCGGGCTGGATCTTCAAATGGCGCTTGCGTAGCGTCGTCAGCCCGTACGAGCCGTTTTCGCGCGCATATTCCGCGTTGCCGATCCGCGCGAGCGTCGTGTCGAGCAAGCGGACGATCGTCGCGACGACCTTGTCGCGCGGCATGCCGGGCAGCGCCAGATCGCGCGTGACGCGTGCGCGGATACGCGGCAGCGCCCGCGCGAACGCGGCCATCCGCGCGTACTTGTTCGCGTCGCGCGTTTCCCGCCACAGCGGGTGATAGCGATATTGCTTGCGGCCGCGCGCGTCGCGGCCCGTCGCCTGAAGATGACCGCGCGGGTCCATGCAGATCCACACGTCGGTGTACGCGGGGGGAATCGCCAGCGCGTCGATGCGGGCGATTTCGTCGGCATCGCGCAGTCGCGCGCCATCCGGCCCGTAATACGCGAAGCCGTTACGGAGCGGCCGGCGCGTATAGCCGGGGCGGCGGTCGTCGACGTGGCGCAGCGGCCCGGCGGCGCTCGAAGCGGGCCGCTTCATGTCGGGACGCGCCGGCCGGCGGCGGTGCGCGGCGACCCGCGCTCACGGGCAGCGATCATGCTTGTCTCCTTGGGTTCGCGTGAAGGGCGGGCGCCTGACATGGGGCGCGAACAGCCATTGCGACGGAGCAAGAACCGTGCGCTGCACCGCCCGGCTCGGTTCGCCCGTTTAGGTGTTTATACGTATGCCGATTCCGACATCGGCCGAATCCAATATTTCATTGGAAGGTTATCGGACTTGTTCCTAGACTGATGCGGGGCATGTATACCGCGCCGGCAGGACACGCCGGCCGGCGCAGCCCGATCCGCGCCAGCGCCACGCAGAAACACAACAGCGCCGCGGCACACAACGACATCATCGGAGACGGACCATGACATTCATCAGGAAGCTGGCGGCCGGCGCGATCGTCGCCGCGGCGACGGTGCTGGCAGGCGGCGCGCACGCGCAGCAAAAGCCGATCACGCTCGGGTTCTCGCAGGTCGGCGCGGAAAGCGCATGGCGCACCGCGAACACCGTATCGGTGAAGAGCGCGGCGAAGGACGCCGGCATCAACCTGAAATTCTCGGACGCGCAGCAGAAGCAGGAGAACCAGATTCGCGCGATCCGCTCGTTCATCGCGCAGAAGGTCGACGTGATCGCGTTCTCGCCGGTCGTCGAATCGGGCTGGGAGCCGGTGCTGACCGAAGCGAAGGCCGCGCATATCCCGGTGATCCTGACCGATCGCGGCGTCGACGTGAAGGATCCGTCGCTGTACGTGACGATGATCGGTTCCGACTTCCTCGAGGAAGGGCGGCGCGCGGGCCACTGGCTCGAAGAGCGCTACAAGAACGACGCCGGCCCGATCAACATCGTCGAGCTGCAGGGCACGGTCGGCTCCGCGCCGGCCAACGATCGCCGCGCGGGCCTGCTCGAAGTGATCAAGAACAATCCGAAATTCAAGGTGATCGCGTCGCAGAGCGGCGACTTCACGCTCGCCGGCGGCAAGCAGGTGATGGAAGCGTTCGCGAAGACCTACGGCAAGCAGATCAACGTCGTCTACGCGCACAACGACGACATGGCGCTCGGCGCGATCCAGGCGATGGAAGAGGCCGGCATCAAGCCCGGCAAGGACGTGAGCGTCGTGTCGTTCGACGCGACCAAGGGCGGCTTCGAGGCGATGGTCGCGGGCAAGATCAACGTCGACGTCGAATGCAGCCCGCTGCTCGGCCCGCAGCTGATGACCGCGGTGAAGGACGTGGTCGCCGGCAAGCAGTTGCCCAAGCGCATCGTGACCAACGAGACGGTGTTCCCGATGAACGTCGCGGCGCAGGTGCTGCCGACCCGCAAGTACTGACCCGTCCGCCGGGCGGCGGCCTCGCGGCCGCCCGGCGACGCTTCGAGGGAGGATGCATGCAGAGTCCGCCGGTGGTCGAGATGATCGGCATCGACAAGTCGTTTCCGGGCGTCAGCGCGTTGCAGCGCGTGGACTTCCGGTTGTTTCCGGGCGAGATCCACGCGCTGATGGGCCAGAACGGCGCGGGCAAGTCGACGCTGATCAACGTGCTCACCGGCGTGCACGCGCACGATGCGGGCGAGATTCGCGTCGGCGGCGCGCCGGTGAATTTCGCCGCGCCGCGCGAGGCCGAGGCGGCCGGGATCCAGACGCTCTACCAGGAAGTGAATCTGTGCGCGAACCTGTCGGTCGCGGAGAACATCTTCGCGGGCCGGCAGCCGATGCGGCGCGGCGCGATCGACTGGAAAACGATCCACGCACGGGCGCGTGACGCGCTCGCCGAACTCGATCTGGCGCTCGACGTCACGCGTTCGCTCGATTCGTATCCGATCGCGGTGCAGCAGATGGTCGCGATCGCGCGCGCGGTGTCGGTCGACGCACGCGTGCTGATTCTCGACGAACCGACCTCGAGCCTCGACGACGGCGAGGTCGCGCGGTTGTTCGACGTGCTGCGCCGGCTGAAGGCGTCGGGTATCGCGATCCTGTTCGTCACGCATTTTCTCGAGCAGACCTATGCGGTGTCCGACCGGATCACCGTGATGCGCAACGGCGAGCGCGAAGGCGAGTATCTCGCGCGCGACCTGCCGGTCGACGTGCTGGTCGCGAAGATGACCGGCCGCGAGCGCATGTCCGACACGCTGCAGGCGGGCGCCGCGGCGGTCGAGCATGACACCGCGACCACCGCGCCGTTCCTGTCGATGCAGCAGGTCGGCCGGCGCGGAATGATGAGCGCGCTCGATCTCGACGTGCGCCCCGGCGAGATCGTTGGGCTGGCCGGGCTGCTCGGCTCGGGCCGCACCGAAACCGCGCAACTGGCGTTCGCCGCGGCGCGCCCGGATACCGGCGCGATCGAGATCGACGGCGCGCGCAAGCGGCTCGCGTCGCCGCACGACGCGGTGCGCAACGGCATCGCGTACTGCCCGGAAGACCGCAAGAAGGAGGGCATCGTCGCCGCGCTGTCGATCCGCGAGAACGTCATTCTCGCGCTGCAGGCGCGGCGCGGCTGGTGGCGGCTGATCGGGCGGGCGCGACAGCGCGAGATCGCCGACACGTACATCGCCCGGCTCGGCATCAAGGCGCGCGACGCGGAGCAGCCGATCGGGCTGCTGTCGGGCGGCAACCAGCAGAAGGTGCTGCTCGCGCGCTGGCTCGCGACGGACCCGAAGCTGCTGATTCTCGACGAGCCGACGCGCGGCATCGACGTCGCGGCGAAGTTCGACATCATGGAGCGCGTGCTGGCGCTGTGCGCGCAGGGGCTCGCGATCCTGTTCATCTCGTCGGAGATCGGCGAGGTCGTGCGCGTGAGCCACCGGATCGCGGTGCTGCGCGACCGCCGCAAGGTCGCGGAGCTGAGCGGCGCCGATGCGTCCGAGGAGCAGGTTTACCGGTTGATCGCAGGAGGCCAGTCGTGACGTGGCTACGCACGCTGTTTCGTCATTCGCTCGCGTGGCCGGTGCTGACGCTCGCGCTGCTGTTCGCGCTGGACGTCGCGCATCGTCCGGGCTTCCTGTCGATCGTGCTGCTCGACGGCCATCTGTTCGGCGCGCCGATCGACATCCTGAACCGCGCGGCGCCGCTCGTGATCGTGTCGCTCGGCATGACGCTCGTGATCGCGACGCGCGGCATCGACATCTCGGTCGGCGCGATCGTCGCGATCGCCGGCGCGGCGGCCGCGAGCGTGCTCGCGGCGGATCCGTCGCAAGTCGGCACGGCGCTGGCCGCCGCGCTCGGCGTCGGGCTGCTGGCCGGTGCGTGGAACGGGCTGCTCGTCGCGTTCGTCGGAATGCAGCCGATCATCGCGACGCTGATCCTGATGGTGGCCGGGCGCGGCGTCGCGCAACTGCTGACGGGCGGCCAGATCATCCCGATCGGCGCGCCGGGCTACCTCGCGCTCGGCGGCGGCTATCTCGCGACCGTGCCGTGCGCGGTGTGGATCGCGCTTGCGACGATCGGCGCGATCGCGCTGCTGGTGAACCGCACGGCGCTCGGGCTGTTCATTCGCGCGATCGGCGTGAATCCGGTCGCGACGCGGCTCGTCGGGCTGCGCGCCGGCGCGGTCGTATTCGGCGTGTATCTGTGCTCGGGCGTGATGTCGGCGCTCGCGGGCATCCTCGCGAGTTCGAACGTGCGCAGCGCCGACGGCAACAACGCGGGGCTGCTGCTCGAACTCGACGCGATCCTCGCGGTCACGCTCGGCGGCACGTCGCTGCTCGGCGGCCGCTTCAGCCTCGCGGGCTCGGTGCTCGGCGCGCTGATCATCCAGACGCTCACCTACACGACCTATTCGATCGGCGTGCCGCCGGAGGCGACGCTCGTCGTCAAGGCGGTCGTCGTGATCGTCGTGACGCTGATCCAGTCGGACGCGGCGCGCGCGCTGCTGGTCCGGCACGCGTCGCGGCTGCTGCCTTCCGCGCGATCGCGCGCCACCACCACCGGAGCGACGCCGCGATGACCCGTTTCCTTGGCCGCCTCGCCGATCCGCGCACGCTGCCGATCGTCGTGACGATCGTGCTGTTCGCCGCGCTGTTCGGCTTCGGGTCCGTGATGTACACGGGCTTTTTCTCGATGCAGGTGCTGACCGGGCTGCTCGTCGACAACGCGTTCCTGCTGATCGTCGCGATCGGGATGACGTTCGTGATCGTGTCGGGCGGCATCGACCTGTCGGTCGGCTCGGTCGTTGCGTTGACAACGATATTCTGCGCGGTCGGCGCCGAACGGCTGCACTGGCCCGTGTGGGTGATCGTGCCGCTCGTGCTCGCGTTCGGCGCGCTGTACGGCGCGGCGATGGGCGCGCTGATCCACTACTTCAAGCTGCAGCCGTTCATCGTTACGCTCGCCGGGATGTTTCTCGCGCGCGGTGCGTGCTTCCTGATCACGACGCAGTCGATCACGATCAACGAGCCGGTGTTCCATGCGATTGCGGGCATCAGCGTGCCGGTCGGAAGCGGCATGCTGAGCGCCGGTGCGCTGATCGCGCTCGCGACGCTGGCCGTCGCGATCTACGTCGCGCATTTCACGCGCTTCGGCCGCAACGTGTATGCGGTCGGCGGCAACGAACGCTCCGCGCTGCTGATGGGCTTGCCGGTCGCGCGCACGAAGATCGGCGTCTATGCGCTGAGCGGCTTCTGTTCGGCGCTCGGCGGCGTGGTGTTCACGCTCTACGTGCTGTCGGGCTACGGGCTGCAGGCGCAGGGGATGGAACTCGACGCGATCGCCGCGACCGTGATCGGCGGCACGCTGCTGACGGGCGGGGTGGGCTACGTGATCGGTTCGGTGTTCGGCGTCGGCATCCTCGGCACGATCCAGGTGCTGATCACGTTCGACGGTACGCTGAGTTCGTGGTGGACGCGGATCGTGATCGGCGCGCTGCTGTGCGTGTTCTGCGTGCTGCAGCGGGTGATCGAACGGCACGCGACCCGGCGCCGCACCGGTGGCACGGGGCTCGGCGCGCGGCGGCCGACGCAGGCTCCCGCCCCCGCGCGCCGGGCACCGCCCGAGCAGGACATCGGGCTGGTATCGACGATGCGGCGGTCGTAGCGCAATCGTCCAGCGCTATTCCGGAAAAGGGTTTTCCGCTGCGGAAAAGGTTTGTCTGGACGAACGTCCGCACACTGGCAACGGTACGGCTGGAATCGGCTTTTTTCACCGCTTCCGGTTGTCACGAAGATTGCCGTTGCCGTCGCTTTCATGGCAGCCGACATTCGATGTCACATCGAATGATGGCGTTCCCGGATGTTGGGAAGTCGGCAACAAAAGAGTAACGGGCACGGGGGTAGTGAAGACGTCATAACGCGCGAGATTTTCAGATCTACGAGTTGAAGCGCGAAATGACGGGTTGGAGTCGGTGCAAGGCGTCGAGCGAGAAGAAAATCGCCAAGTAAATCGGATCGATTCATTCGATGCCGGGGCCGTGCGGTGAATAGCCGGTTTTTTCCGAAAATCCGGCAAAACCGGTCGCCCGCCGAAAAGGAGTGAGCGACTTCATGCGAGCCGCCGGGCGGTGTATCGATGCCGGCGGCGCGCGCGGTGCTCTCGCGGATCAGGCCGATACGGGCTGAAGGCGGATGCGTTTGCTGCGGCCCCGGGCATGCGATGCCCGTCGCACGGACGCGGCCGCACGGCGACCGGCGTTCGGCACGCGGATCGCTTTCCGCACCGCGGCCCGTGGATTGACGGCACTCAGTGCCCGATCACGCAGACGGCGACGATCTCGTAACCCGGGTCGGCATGCGCGCTCGCGGCTTTCTCGGCTTCGTCATACGAACCGAAGGAGGCGGCATCTTCGATGGCGGGCGCCATGCCGATATCGCCGTCCTCGGCGGTGCACAGGAACTGTTCGCCGGTCTTCACGACGTAGATGGACATCATGATTCCCTCCAGGGTTTGCAGGGAGAGATTCCAGTCTAGCAGGCGTGAAGCAAGCCGGCGGCCGACGCGACTCCCGGCCGTCAATCAGGGCCGGCTTGTCGATTCGGCCTGCCGTGAAGGGCCGGATTCGCGGCCGTGGACCGGCTTGGAACGGCGAGTGCGCGGCCGGGCCGTGACGCGCGCGGGCGTCGAAAGCCGTGCACAATACGCGCATGCGCGCCCCCGATCTTGAATGCCTTGTCGCCGTCACCATGCCCTTCGGAAAATACCAGGGCCGGCTCATTGCGGACCTGCCCGGACCGTACCTCAACTGGCTGGCTCGCGAAGGCTTCCCGCGCGGTGAACTCGGCCGGCAGCTCGCGCTGATGCACGAGATCGACCATAACGGCCTGCGGCACCTGCTGGAGCCGCTGCGTAAACCCGCTTAGCGCGGCGTCACGTGCGGCGGCGCGACAGGCGCGCTCGTCGACCTCGCACGCTGCATGTTCCCCGCCGGCGGCGGCCGGCTTCGGAGTCGTTGACCGCATGACGGAACGAGTCGCCCGGTGCCGGGGCAGGCCGCCTGCCTCATCCGGGCCCGCCGTCAAACTTCCTGACCTTGTACGTTCGCCGCGTCTTTCCGTCGCTCCGCGGTGTTCGTCGGCATGACGACCGCCGTGCCTTCCACCACGACGAGCCCGTTCACTTCGCAGCGGGTTTCCAGCACGACCCGCCGTCGGCTCGCGAGAATCTCCTTGACCGTCACGGTCGCGCAAACCGTTTCGCCGAGCTTCACCGGGCGCCGGAACTGCAGATCCTGCGACAGATAGATCGAACCCGGGCCGGGAAGGCGCGTCGCAATTGCCGCCGATATCACCGACGCGGACAGCATGCCGTGGGCAATGCGGCCGCCGAATCGGGTCCGCTTCGCATAGGCGTCGTCGAGGTGCACCGGATTCTTGTCGCCCGACGCGCTTGCGAAGAGAAAAACGTCGCGCTCGGACAGTGTTTTCAGGAACCGCGCGCTCATGCCCGGGATGAGATCCTCGAGATCGTATCCGCCTTCGTCGTTCATCGTTTGTTCCCGTATCGTCCGTACACGTCGTGTTGAGGGGCGAGCGTCGTCGCTCGCTTAGGCCGCAGCGCTTTCGTGCCGCGGTGCCGCGCGCGCATCCAGCGACGCGAACAATCGATTCGCCGAGTCAAGCGCCCATTGCGCGGCCGGTACACCGGCGTGAGGCAATGCGCCGACGATGGCGGCCACGATTTCGCGCTGCGATGCGCCGAGCGACAGCGCCCCGCGCATGTGAGCCGCGAGTGCGTCGACGTCGGCATTGCGGGCGAGGCAGGTCAGGCAGGCGATGGCCGTCAGATGCCGTGCCTTCGCGTATTCGATCGAAGCCGGCTGCGACATCGACGCCTGAAGCGCGTCGACGCAACGGCGGAGTTCGTGTGACATATCGGCGTAGGTGAGGGGCGCGTCGATGCCGCGTTCCGGCGCTTCCGGCGCAGTGACGGCATTTGCCGTATCGAACACGGCAAGCGCAATGCGCGACACTGGCAGCACGAGCGGCCAGCCGATATAGCCGGTGAGTTGAATCAATACCTCGGTCAGTTCGCTGCGCGTCCAGCCGAAATCGAGACAGGCCTTCAAGTGCTGGCGGACCGCGTCGTGCCGATTTTCGAGCGCGATGACGATTGCGAGCGTTGCGAGTCCGCGCTCCTTGGGCGTCAGCGCATCGAACGGCCGCTGTCGACGCTGCAGCAGGTAGGCGAGCGCGGAATCGCACCCTTCGACAAGATCGGCCACGAGGTCGACGCCGACGCCACGCTCCCGCAGCAAAGCCGCGACGTGGAGCACGCCGGCCATCGCCACCGATACCCCTGCGTAGTCGAGGGTCTGCAACACCGTTTCCAGCAGCGCCTCGGGCGTCCAGCCTGTGTTCAACATGCCGCCTGCGTGGTATCTGAGCGCGGAATCGGCATTACCCATCGTGGTCAGCACCGCGACGGTAACCAGTTCGCGGTTTTTCAGCGACAGATTGGGGCGGGCAATGATATCCGCATAAGCGCCTTCGATGAGTAGCCGCCTGAAATCCGGATCCAGGCTGTCGAGCGCCGCACTCAGCGCACTGAAGCCGTCGTCGCCGATGGCATGGATGACGGACATGCCGAGTTCATGTCTGGAGATCGTTTTCGCATGCATGGCAAATCGATTCGGTTGAACGCTGAAAGGACTGACGTTCCGGATGATATTCGCGTGCCGGAAAATCAAATTTGAACTTTTATGAACTTTCAACTTCGCCCGGTTTTCGCCGTCTAGAATCGTCCCGTCTACGAGATGGCGATTGGGTTCACACAGGCGGAATGGATCGATGGATGGCCATAAGGAATCCGTCATATCAACGCAACCGGGAGAGTGCAGTGTCGAGATTTCAAGATAAGGTCGCCCTCGTGACCGGCGGAAGTTCGGGTATCGGTCGCGTCACGGCGTTGCGGCTGGCGGCGGAAGGCGCGCATGTCGCGATTGCATCGCGCCGTACCGACGAGGGGCTGGCCGTCGTCGAGGCAATTCGCAGATCGGGCTGGAAGGCGGTGTTCGTGAAGACCGATGTCTCCCGCGCCGACGATTGCGCGAATGCGGTTGCGCGAACGGTAAGCGAATTCGGTCGCCTCGATGTCGCCTTCAATAATGCCGGCGTCGAGTCGTTCGGCAAGCCGGTGGCCGATACCGACGAGGCGAGCTGGGATTTCGTCGTGGACATCAACCTGAAAGGGATGTTCCTGTCGATGAAATACGAAATTCCGGAAATGCTGAAAGCGGGGGGCGGCGCGATCGTCAATATGTCGTCCACTTACGGCATCGTGGCATCGGCATTCGGCGGCTGCGCGTATCACGCGTCGAAGGCCGGCATTCTCGGCTTGACGAAGGCGGCTGCGCTCGAATATGCGAAGCAGAATATCCGCGTCAATGCGATTTGCCCCGCATTCGTCGCGACGGCGATGGTCGAGAAGTTTCTCGGCGAGACCGGCATGACCGACCAGATCAAGGCATTTCATCCGGTAGGCCGCCTGGGGACCGAAGACGAAATTGCGAAGGCGGTCCTGTTCCTTGCGAGCGAGGAGTCCTCGTTCATGACGGGCACTGCGCTGTCGGTGGATGGGGGAATGGTCGCGGCGTGAGCCGAGAGCGTCATCTCGATCGAATCAACTCTCGTATGGATATCAATATGGATGCCAAAGTGTTGGATATGGTTGTCGAAGCGCGACGTGACCAGTCTGAGTTGTTCGAGATCGGCAGCCCGATTCCGCTGGGCGTCGTACCCGCGAAAATGCATGCATGGACGATTCGCCGCGAGAATCACGGTGAGCCCCAGCGCGCGTTCACGAAGGAAATCGTCGACGTGCCGTCGGTCGGCCCCAACGACGTGCTGATTCTCGTGATGGCGGCGGGCGTCAACTACAACGGCGTGTGGGCAGCGCTCGGCCAGCCGTTCTCGGTGCTCGACCTGCACGACGATCCGTATCACGTCACCGGGTCGGATGCCGCGGGCATCGTCTGGGCCGTCGGTTCGAACGTGAAGAAGTGGAAGGTCGGCGACGAGGTGGTCGCGCATTGCTCGCAGGTCGACGGCGACGACGAGGAATGCAACGGCGGCGATCCGATGCTGTCGCCGTCTCAGCGCATCTGGGGTTACGAAACATCCCATGGCTCGTTCGCGCAGTTCGCTCGCGTCCAGTCCACGCAGCTGATGCCGCGCCCGAAGCATCTCACGTGGGCCGCGAGCGCGTGCTACACGCTCACGCTGGCCACCGCATACCGGATGCTGTTCGGACACAAGCCGCACGTGCTGTCGCCGGGCCAGTCGGTGCTCGTGTGGGGCGCGGCAGGCGGATTGGGCACGATGGCGATCCAGCTTGCGGCGCTGGCCGGCGCCCGCCCCGTCGCAGTGGTCTCCGACGATTCGAAGGTGGAATTCGTCAAGCGCCTCGGCGCGGTCGGCGTGATCAACCGCTCGAACTTTTCGTGCTGGGGCGCGCCGCCGTCCGTCGATGAAAAAGAGACGTATGCGGCCTATGTCGACAGCATGAAGAAGTTCGGCAAGGCGATCTGGGACGCGCTCGGCGAAAGGCGCGACGTCGACATGGTGTTCGAACACCCGGGCCGCAACACCTTCGCGCCGTCCTGCTATGTCGTGAAGCGCGGGGGCATGGTCGTGTTCTGTGCGGCGACGAGCGGCTACGACCTGACCTGCGACGCACGTTACGTATGGATGCGGCAGAAGCGTATCCAGGGCAGTCACTTCGCGAGCCTCAAGGAAGCGGCGCAAGCGAACCGGCTCGTGATGAGCGGCAAGATCGATCCGTGCCTGTCGGAAGTGTTCCCGTGGAACCGCCTGCCGGACGCGCACGCGAAGATCCGCGCGAACGAACACCTGCCGGGCAACATGGCGGTGCTGGTCCAGGCGAGCAGTCGCGACGATCTCGACGCCGCGCGTCGCCACTAGCCACGAAGCATTCTTCTTGCTGAGAGAACGGTATGGACCGGTCAACTACAGAGGCGAGACGCGTCGCCGTCATCGGCATGTCGTGCCGCTTTCCCGGGGGCGCGTCGTGTGCATCGAGCTATTGGACGCTGCTGAATTCGGGCCGCACCGCGATCCGCGAAACACCGCGCGAGCGGTTCGATATCGACGCATTTTATTCATCCGATCCGCATGAACCCGGCACCACGTATTCGCGCGTGGCCGGCCACGTCGACGATCCCTTTTGCTTCGACCGCAAGCTCTTCCGCACGTCGGCGGCCGAGGCGATGGAGATGGATCCGCAGCAGCGCTGGATGCTCGAACTCGCATGGGCCGCGCTCGAAAACGCCGGCGTCGCGCCGGGGCAGCTGCGCGGCAGGAACGTCGGCGTTTTCATGACGACCGGCGAAGCCGACTATGGCCGGCGCACGGTATGGTCGGGCGATCCTGAGCGAATCACCACGTATTCGAAGCTCGGCAATCTGCGCGCGATGGCGCCGGGCCGCGTAGCGCACGTGCTGGGCCTGAGCGGGCCCGCGATCTTCGTCGACACGACGTGCTCGTCGTCGCTCGTCGCGATCCATCTTGCCGCGCAGAGCCTGCAGGCTGGCGAATGCGACGTGGCGATCGCCGGCGGCGTGAACCTGATCCTCGGGCCGGAGGAAACGATCGGCGTCGCGCGCCTCCAGGCGATGTCGGCGTCCGGCCAGTGCCGTCCATTCGATGCGAACGCCGACGGCTATATTCGCGGCGAAGGCGGTGGGGCGCTCGTGATGAAGCGACTGGACGATGCGCGCTCGCACGGCGATCGTATCGATGCCGTGCTGGTGGCCTCGGCCGTCAACAGCGACGGCGCGAGCAACGGCCTCACGGCGCCCAACGGCGCGGCGCAGGAGGCCGTCATCCGTCGTGCGCTGGCTCGCGCGGGTATCCGTCCGGAAGCCGTTGCGTACGTGGAAGCGCACGGCACGGGCACCGCACTCGGCGATCCGATCGAGCTCTCCGCACTGCGCAACGTCTATGCGCGCAACGTCATGCGCGACAAACCGGTCCTGGTGGGCTCCGTCAAGTCGCAACTGGGCCATCTGGAGGGCGCGGCCGGCATGGCCGGCTTCATCAAGGCAATGCTGATCCTCCGTCATCGACACGTGCCGGCGCAGGTGAACTTCGCGACGCCGAACCCGCGTTTTCAATGGGAAGGCGCGCAGCTCGAGATTCCGCGCGAAGGTATGCCGCTCGACGAAGGCGACGCGTTGGTCGGCGTGAGCGGCTTCGGCATCACCGGCACGAACGTCCATCTGATCCTTGCCGCGCCGGACGCGACACCCGATACCGCCGCGCAAGTCGCGCGGGAACGCGTGCTGACGCTGTCCGGACGATCGCCGGAGGCACGCCGGCGCGCCGCCTCCGCATGGCGCGCGTGGCTCGCGGACACGCGCACGCCGCTGCGCGATGCGTGCCATACGTCGAGCGTGCGGCGCGATCACTTCGATCATCGCGTCGCGGTGGTCGGTTCGACCAGGAAGGAACTGGTCGCGGCGCTCGACGGGTTTCTCGCGGCGGATCCGACCGGGCAATGGCATGCGGGCGAGCAACCGGCGCAACGCCGCGTGGCGTTTCTGATTCCCGGCCAAGGGGCGTGGCAGCCCGGCATCGGGGCGAATCTGTACGCCGGGAACGGTTTGTTCCGCAAGCATGCGGATGCGTGCATCGGCCAGCTCGACGCCGAGACGGCGCGCGAGGTTATCGACGCGATCCACGGCCGTACCGCTGACGCGGTGCGCCATCATCCGGGCCAGCTCGCGCATTTCATCGTGTGTTACGCGCTGGCTCGTACATGGACGGACCTCGGCGTACGGCCCGACCTGCTGATCGGGCATTCGCTCGGCGAGCATGTGGCGGCCGTGATCGGCGGCGTGATGTCGCTCGGCGACGGTCTCAAGGCCGTGGAGGCGCGTGGCCGGCTGTTCGACACGGCGACGCCTACCGGCGCAATGCTCGCGGTCGCCGCCGGCGCCGACGAGCTGGCCGCACGCTTCACGTTCGGCACGGACCTGTTCGTGGCCGGCATCAATGGGCCCGGGCAAACCGTCGTGAGCGGGACGAAGGCCTCGGTCGCCCAGGTTCAGGACGCGATGATCGCGGCCGGCAGGCGCGTGTCGCTGCTCAAGACCTACGACACGCCGGGCCATTCGCCGATGTTGCGGTCGATGCGCGACGCGTTTCGTCGCGCGCTCGAACCGCTGAAATTTGCGTCGCCGTCGATTCCGATCGTTTCCACGCTCACCGGCGAACGCGCGACGGACGCGATCGCCGACGTCGAGCACTGGCTCGATCTCGTGGAGCAGCCGGTGCGCTTTCACGATGCGCTGGTCGCCGCATCCGACGGCAAGACGCTGTTCGTCGAAGTGGGGCCCGGTGCGGCGCTTGCCAAGCTCGCGCGCGCGGTCGCCGGCGGCGATTGGCAATGCGCGATCTCGTCGCTCGCCGACGGGCCGGAAGGCGACGATGAAACGGAATCGACCGGCTTTGCGCACGGCTGCGCGCGTCTTTACAGCGTCGGGCAGAAGATCGCGTGGAGCCGCCTGTATGGCAACGCGCCGCGGCCGGCCGAAGCGC
Source organism: Burkholderia sp. AU16741 (assembly GCF_002223345.1). NCBI lineage: Bacteria > Pseudomonadati > Pseudomonadota > Betaproteobacteria > Burkholderiales > Burkholderiaceae > Burkholderia > Burkholderia sp. AU16741. The sequence goes on along the minus strand of NZ_NKEZ01000011.1, from coordinate 724,395 downwards.
CGGGCTATTCGTTCGAGGCCGAGCGCTTCGAGTTGCCGTTCCCGTCTCGCGCGGCTGCGGGCTCGGCGTCGCGCCCGCAGCGGCACGACGTCGTGGCGAACGACGCACGCGGGCCAGCGGCGCCGCAAGCGTCCGGCGTCGGCGATGCGATTGCTCGTGCGAATACGGGGCAGGTGCTTGCGACGTTGCGTGCCATGGCGGCGGCTGTCGCAGCCGATAACGTCACCCTCGCGGACGACGTTTCGCTCGTCGGTCAGGGCCTGGATTCGCTGGCGTTGACCGAACTGCGCGTGCGCCTTCAACAGCAATTCGGCCGGATGCCGCCGGTTTCGATGCTCGCGCGCGGCGCGTCGCTGTCGTCGCTTGCAGCGTGGCTGGTCGCGTCGCACGACCACGCGCCCGATACGGAAATCCGAGCGCACATTGCGCAGCCGGAGCCCGCCGAGGCGGACGAGCGCGAGCTCGTCGTCACGCTGCGTACGGGCGCCGGGCCGCTCGTCGCGCTCGTGCATCCGGTCGGCGGAAACGTGCTCTGCTATCAGGATCTGGCCGCCGTGTGGCCCGGCGATCCGACGATCGTCGCGGTCCGCCATCCGTATGCGGACCCGGGGCGCGCACCGACGTATCTTTCGATCGGGCAACTGGCGTCGCGCTATCGTGCGGCGCTGCTCGCGGCGCACGGCAAGCTGCCGGCCCTGCTGGGCGGTTGGTCGTTCGGTGGCATCGTCGCGCACGAGATGGCTGCGCAGTGGGAAGCGCAGGGGCTTGCCGCGCCGCCGTTGATGATCGTCGACAGCCCGTTCCACGACGGCGAATTCGCGATGCGGCTGCGCGAGCTCGATGGCGAATTTTCCGCCGTGGAGGTCACGCAGGTCGTCGAATCATGGCTTGCCGATCCGCGCTTCGATGCGATGCTCGATCGCGACTTTTACCTCGGCGACGTACGGCGGCGGGCGGACCCCGCGATGTTCGCGCATATCGCACGGCTGCACGCGGCCAGTGCGCTGGCGCTCGCGCGTCACCGGCCGCAACAGGTGCACACGCGCATTGCGTACGCGCTTGCGGCGCGCACGCCGGGCAACCCGTCGGGCGCGCAGGCGACGGAGAGCTTGCGGCTGCTCACGCACGGCGACATCACGGTGAGCGTGTTCGACGACGATCACAACTCGATCGTGCGCGAGCCCTCGGCGCGGCGCGTCGCGGATTGCTTCGGCGGCGGCGCCGGCACCGCGGATGGGGTGGCCGACTCGCTCGCACGGGCGGCGTCCACCTAGCGTGTGCCGGCTTCAACCCTTTCACCCATACGAGGCCCGGTCCGTGCCGCGCCTTTCTTTCTCAATCCCACAGTAGGAGATCGATGCCATGAGCGACCAACTTCAAGCTGCAAACGTGAGCGGATCCCCCGCGACCGCACAGACCATTCTCGCGTGGATCCAGGAGTGGGCTGAAGCGAACAATCTCCAGGTACCGACCGATCTCGACCAGACCTTCGCCGACGCGGGATTCGATTCCATGCATTCGGTCGAACTCGCGTTCTTCCTCGAAGAGCGGCTCAAGATCAAGATCGACGACACGGTGCTCTACGATTATCCGACCTTCATGTCGCTGGCCGAACACCTCGTGTCGCTGGTCGGGCAGGACGCCGCCGCCGACACGGCGCCCGGCGAAAGCGCGAGCGCGGGTAACTGGTAACGGCACGCCGGCTGCGATCGGTCGGTCGCCCGGCGCCTTATCGACCTTCACCGGAGTACGGAAGATGGCGGACATCACTCGCGCGGACAACAGGATTTCGCGCGTCGTCGGTTGCGGCTCGGCGCTTCCCGAGCAGCGGATGACGAATCATGACATCGCGCGCCTGGTGGACACGTCGGACGAGTGGATCACGCAGCGCACCGGTATCAAGGAGCGTCGTATCGCGGCGAGCGGCGAGCATACGTCCGATTTCGCGATCGGCGCGGCCAAGGCCGCGCTGCAACAGGCCGGCCTCGGTGGCGCCGACGTCGATCTGATCGTGCTCGCGACCTGCACGCCCGATCGCACGATGCCCGCGACGGCCGTGCGCGTCCAGCAGGCAATCGGCATGCAGCGCGGCGCGGCGTTCGACGTGCAGGCCGTTTGTTCGGGCTTCGTCTACGCACTGTCGGTCGCCGACAACATGATCCGGCTCGGGCAGGTGCGCACCGCGCTCGTGATCGGCGCGGAGACGATGTCGCGCATCGTGGACTGGCAGGATCGCAACACCTGCGTGCTGTTCGGTGACGGCGCGGGCGCGGTGGCGCTGCGTGGCGAGCGGCGCGACGGCGACGCGCCGCGCGGCGTTCTCACCACGCATCTGCACTCCGACGGCCGGTATCACGACAAGATCCACACGGACGGTGGCGTATCGTCGACGCAGGGCGCCGGCAAGATGCATCTGGAAGGGCGCGACGTGTTCCTGCATGCCGTCGTCAACCTCGCCGAAGCGTCGGAGGAAGCGCTCGCGTCGCAAGGCTTGACCCAGGACGATGTCGACTGGATCGTGCCGCATCAGGCGAATCAGCGCATCGTGCAGACGCTCGGCGTCAAATTGAATCTGCCGATGGAGAAAGTCGTGCTCACCGTCGGCAAGCACGGGAATACGTCGGCCGCGTCCATTCCGCTGGCGCTGAGCGACGCCGTGTCCGACGGACGGATAAAGGAGAACGACCTGATTCTGACGCCGGCGATGGGATCGGGTTTTACGTGGGGTTCGGCGTTGATCCGGTGGTAGATAGCGGTCCGCTTTCACATTGGAATCGTGTGACCTGCCCGAACCTGCCGGCGCGTTGCGCATGGGGCGGGCAGGGCGGCCGCCATGCCTGTCTACGCGAGGGGGCTGCGCTGGCGGCTCGCAATGAAACCATCGACGTCGGCTGCGCACAGCGGTTCGCCAAGGTAGAAGCCCTGGCCCTCGACACCGGGCAGCGTGCTGGCCCATTCGAGTTGCTCTGCCGTCTCGATGCCGGTAATCACGATCTGCTTGCCATGACCTTTTGCAAGATGCACCAGGGTTTCGAGCACACGTGTGGATTCGCCGTTCTGCAGCACGTCGCGGATCAGCGAGCGATCGAACTTGACGATGTCCACAGGCAATTGCTGCAGCAGCGTCAACGAGTTGAAGCCGGCGCCGAAGTCGTCGAGCGCGACACGCACGCCAATCGCCTGCACCGCGTGGATGGCTTCTACCAGCCAGTCGAGCCGGGCCGGCGGCACGACGGCGGTCAGTTCGATCTCGAAACGGTACGGATCGATTCCGTGCGATTTCAGCAGCGTAGCTAGTTGATCGGGAAAATCCGTATGCCCGAGTTCCAGTGGCGACAAATTGATCGCAAGCGCCAATTCGTCGTATCCGGCCGCCCTCCACTGCGCGAGCGTGCGCGTCGCGTGCCGGGTGAGAAGGTCGGTGAACCGTGCGGCAAGGAACGAGTCCTCGATCACGCTGAGGAACGACACCGGTTCCAGTACGCCGCGCTCGGGATGTCGCCAGCGCATCAGACACTCGAAGCCGGACAGCCGGTATGCCTGCAACGAGAATTTCGGCTGCAGCAGGAAAAAGAATTCGTCCTGACGAAGTCCCCGTTCGGCATCGTTCAATGGATGGTTTGACGCAAATGTGCTGTTTGTGAACATTTATGCAGGCCGATGGAGGCGATGGCTTCGTCGTTTGATCGACCAATTCTATGGAGCGGGACTGAAATTTTCAATATCGAAAAGTGATCAAATGTAAATTTGTTTAACGGAATTGATGTCGAATGCGTGATCTTTGTCTGGTATATGTTTTATGGTCGGCATGGCGGCCTTTGTGAATTTTTTTGATCTGAAACGTGATGGGTTTTTTGGTGTCGGGGTGAGGAGGTAAGCTTTGGATTGCAATATTGATCGGCATGAAAGCCGTGGTTGGATGCCAAAAATGTCGATTTCAATTTCAACTTAATTTGAAATAAATTTCAATTAATATGCAAATGTAATGCAATTTTTTCATTGAGAGTGGTTCTTTATCTGTCTGGCGATTTATCTTAAAATAATGATATCGGGTTGGTGTGCTTGTTGGTTTATTAAACTAAGACATCTATAAAAAACAAATTAATTCAATTAAAATTTTCTTGTATCGTTTTTATGTATTAGGGTCGGGGGATCTGCGACGTTTGATTCGGTCGTTTCAAATGTTGCCCAATGCGATATTGATGGAGCATCATCTGATTGACATGTTCGGAAGATTGATTGGGCCACGACGGCCCCGTTCATGTGACGAGGGCGGGCAGGTGCCCGAGCATGCGCCGTCGAACCTTGCAATCGAGTGGGTAGGGCTGACGTTGGCGCTCATGCTGATTTGCCTGATCTTGACGGAGACACACGCATTGCAGCGTGTCGACGAGGTCTTTTTCGGGCCAGCGATGCCCGGCCGCTTGGGTATCGCCGCTGAACTGCTGTTCAACGAGCTGATCGTTGCAGCGGTTTGCACGCTGCTTTACAGGCTCGGTCCTTCCGCCGGCTTGTGCGCGGCGATGGGGATGTCGAGCGCGATTGCGGCGACCGCCTTCGCCATCTTCACCTGGCAAGGCCGGATCATGCCGCCCACGACCGGCATGTCGATCTGCGTACTCGCTTACCTGCTGTGGTCGTGGCGACGTCTGGAAGCCTTGTTGCGCTTCACTGCGCTGCTGACGAACCGGATGACGGCCGAACCCGTGCTGCATGCGAAGCCTGTCCGGGCCGGGCATTGCATGGATCCGGTTCAGCGGCAGTTGAATCGCGTTGCGATGCTGGACACGCAAGTGCGCCGGTATCGCGCGCTGAGCGACGCGTGGGTCGACAGTCTGCCGGAGGCGACGCTGATCGCGTCGGCTACCGGAATCGTGCTGCTCGCGAACGCGCGCGTGATGTCCTTGTGCGCGGATCGCGATGCGCATTCGCGGGCGGGGAACTCGCCGGTAGGACGCGCGGTTTCGGACGTGCTGTTCCAGATCACGGGGTCGCACCGGGCCAACGAGTTTGCCGCGCAGGCGCTGGCGTCGCTCGATCACTGGCCGGATGGCGACGCGCTATCGGCACGAACGAAATCCCAGTTCGATCAAGGCATCGAGATAGCCAATGCGCGCGACGGTCTGTCGTTGTTGATCAAGTGCGCGCTGATCCGTCCATCGTTTTATGGCGAGGGCGCGCTGGTGTTCCATGTCGCGGATGTCTCGTCGGTACGGATGGCCGAGCGGCAGCGGGACATGGCGCTGCGCTTCCTGTCGCACGACATGCGATCGCCGCAGGCCTCCATCCTCGCGCTGGTTTCCCAGATGCAGCGCGACCCGTCGCGGTATACGCCGCAGCGATTTGCGGAACTGGTGTCGCAGTATGCGACGCGTGCGCTCAGCCTGTCCGACGATTTCCTGTTCCTGGCCAAGGCCGAGAACCTGCCGCCGAAGCTCGCCGAAGTCGATCCTGCGCTGGTGCTGGGGGATGCCGTGGACGATCTGCTGCCGCAGGCAAGCGCGAAATTCACGACGGTCAATCTGACGGCGGAGCCGGGGCTCAGCACGATCGCCGACGTGCAGTTGCTGCGACGCGCGTTCGTCAATCTGATCGGCAATGCGATCAAGTTCGGGCGGGAAGCGTCGACGGTCGACGTCGAGTTGTCCGCCACGGATCGGCACGTGAAGATCGCCGTCACCGATTACGGAACGGGCATATCCGAACGGGATCAGGAAAAGCTGTTCCGGGAATTCACGCAGCTGGACGGGCATGCGTCGATGTCCGGGCATGGGCTCGGCCTGGCATTCGTGAAGACGGTGGTGGATTCGCTCGGCGGAAAGCTGCAGGTCCGATCGAAGCTCGGCGAAGGGACGACGTTCCTGATGTTTCTGTCGAGGCACGACCATGATGCCGCGTTGGGAAACTGATCGCGGTGCGGCTGTGTTCCGGCGTCGCGCGAACGGAAAACGGGATGGGCGCCGCCGGCCGATCGTCGCGACGCCCAGAACGCGATGAAGCCATACCCAGGCGCGGCATGCGATGCACTGCGCCGTCCCGCGGGCAACGCCCCTACGATATGCGACGCGTGCTCACGCCCGATCCTCGGCCAGCACCCGGGTGTCGCAAGGAACGTCGATCGTCGCCTTGGTCTGATCTAGCCGATAGCCGAGCGTATAGATCGCCGACAGTCGCAAGCCGTTTTCGATGCCGAGCTTCAGCTTTTGCCGGATCCGGTAGATATGCGTATCGAGCGAACGCGATTCCGTGCCCAATTCGCGCCCCCACGCCGTCGTTGCGAGCAGCTCCCGCGACATGATCTTGCCGAGGTTCTGAAACAGGCACGTGACGAGCTGGAATTCCTTGGTCGTCAGTTCGATCTTGCTGTCGCGCAGCCGGACCGCGCGTTCCACCGGATCCAGCACGTACTCGCCCGCGCGGATCGGCTCGTCGCGCTTCACGTTGCGCGCGACGCGGCGCAACAGCGCGTTGACGCGTGCCGCGAGCTCCTCCGCGCGAAACGGCTTGGTCAGATAGTCGTCGGCACCCGCCTCCAGCGCTCTGACGACATCGAGTTCCTGGATCCGGCTGGTCAGGAACAGCACGCCGTATTCGATGTCGGCGCGCGTGCGAATCCAGTTCAGCACTTCGATTCCGGTCATGCTGGGCAAGTGCCAGTCGAGCACGACCGCGTCGACGGATTGGGATCGCAGGAACCGCAACGCCTGTTCGCCGTCGACGACGACCTTGATCGTGTGACGGTACGGAGCCAGCGCGCTCTGGACTTCCTCGGCCTGAACGGGATCATCCTCTACCACCAGTATGCGCATCATGCACCCCGACTAACGTGATCGGCCTGTCGACCGGCGCCTGCAAAATATCGGGCGGCGAGCAGGCAAACGTTTGCTTTTTGGTCCGTCTGGAACAACGGTTAGGGAATATAAAGCATCAGGAATGGATGCGATTGTGACATTTTGTGAATTCGTCGGACAAATTTCATCGGAGGTAAAAAGAGACGAAACGTGTTTTATTTCGCGAATTTTTTACTTGGCAGGCAGGTGCTTTTTGGGGCGGCAAGCGCGGTTTCGGGCCATCGGACGGAAACCGACCCGCGCGATCGCCTGGCTGTTTCGCCGAGTGACGGCGGCGATGGAAAACTGTATGAATATACAGTATAGTATCCGTCGAACTCGCGCCGCACAGGTCCAACCCTTGCGGCTCGTGCGCCGCGCCTGCGGGCATCCGCCGCAGCGTTCCGGCACCGTGAATTCCGGCTAACTCATTCAGACGGGCAGGCAAATTGTCATCCAGCAATCTGATCCGCATTCGCGGAGCACGTCAGCACAACCTCAAGAATCTCGATCTCGACCTGCGCACCGGCGAAATGACGGTCGTCACCGGCCCGTCGGGCTCCGGCAAATCGAGTCTCGTGTTCGACACGCTGTACGCGGAAGGCCAGCGGCGCTACGTCGAAACCTTCAGCGCGTATGCGCGGCAGTTCCTCGACCGGATGGATCGCCCGCAGGTCGAGCGCGTCGACGGCGTGCCGCCCGCGATCGCGATCGACCAGACCAACCCGGTCCGCAGTTCGCGCTCGACCGTGGGCACGATGACCGAGCTGAACGATCACCTGAAGCTGCTGTACGCGCGCGCGGCCGAGCTGTTCGACCGCAAGACCGCGCGGCAGGTGCGGCACGACACGCCTGAAACGATCTACGCGGAACTCGTCGCGCGCACGCAGGCGGCCGATCCGCGCGTCGTCGTCACGTTCCCGGTCGAATTGCCGGAAGCGGTGTCCGACGAGGAAATCGCGCAGTGGCTGTCGGCAAGCGGCTACACGCGCGTGCAGGCGCAGCGCGAAGTCGCGTCGTCCACCGGGCCGCGCAAGGTGCTCGACGTGGTGGCCGACCGCTTCCGCGTGCAGCAGGCCGACAAGGTGCGGGTGGTGGAGGCGATCGAGGCGTCGCTGAAGCGCGGCGGTGGCCGTGTGAACGTGTACGTGCTGGCGCCGGAAGCGGAAAACGCGACGGCGGAGCCGTCGATCTGGCGCTTCTCCACCGGGCTCCACGATCCCGACAGCGATCTGCGCTACGCGGAGCCGCAAGCGGCGCTGTTCTCGTTCAACTCGGCGTACGGCGCGTGCGAAACCTGCCGCGGCTTCGGCCGCGTGATCGGCGTCGATCTCGGCCTCGTGATTCCCGACGCGCGCAAGACGCTGCGCGGCGGCGCGATCAAGCCGATGCAAACTCCCGCATGGAAAGAGTGCCAGGACGACCTGATGCGCTACGCGGCGAAGGCCGGCATCCGGCGCGACGTGGCGTGGTCCGAGTTGACGGATGCCGAGCGCGACTGGGTCGTCAACGGCTCGCCGGACTGGAACGGCAAGTGGCAGAGCCAGTGGTACGGCGTGAAGCGCTTCTTCGGCTATCTCGAATCGAAGGCGTACAAGATGCACATCCGCGTGCTGCTGTCGAAATACCGCAGCTACACGCCGTGCGACGTATGCGGCGGTGCGCGCCTGAAGACGGAATCGCTGCAATGGCGGCTCGGCTCGAAAGAGAATGCCGACGGCGTGCTCGCGCCGGCCGCTCGCTTCATGCCGCGCGGGGTCGACTGGAGCCGCGCGCAGCTCGAAGCGCTGCCGGGCCTGACGGTGCACGACCTGATGCTGCTGCCGATCGAGCGCATCCGGCGTTTCTTCGACGAAATCGTGCTGCCGAGCGCGCTGCTCGACGATGCATTGAAGCTGTTGCTCGCCGAAGTGCGCACGCGCCTGAAATACCTGTGCGACGTCGGGCTCGGCTACCTGACGCTCGATCGCCAGAGCCGCACGCTGTCGGGCGGCGAGGTGCAGCGGATCAACCTGACGACCGCGCTCGGCACGTCGCTCACGAAAACCCTGTTCGTGCTCGACGAGCCGAGCATCGGGCTGCATCCGCGCGATCTCACGCGGATCGTCGAGGCGATGCAGCGGCTGCGCGACGCGGGCAATACGCTGGTCGTCGTTGAGCACGATCCGTCGGTGATGCTCGCGGCCGATCGATTGATCGACATGGGGCCCGGCCCGGGCGAGCGCGGCGGCACGATCGTGTACGACGGCACGCCGGGCGACATCCGCTCGGCGCACACGCTGACGGGCGAGTATCTCGGCGGCCGCAAGCAGGTCGCGCATGCGTCGAACTGGGCGCGTCGCCCGGTCGACGCGAACACGCCGCGCATCGTGCTCGAAGGCGCGACCGAGCACAACCTGCGCGACGTGACGGTCGAGATTCCGCTGCAGCGGCTCGTCTGCGTGACGGGTGTGTCCGGCTCCGGCAAATCCACGCTGCTGCAGGACGTGCTGTATCCGGCGATGGCGCGGCACCACGGCAAGGCGACCGAATCGCCGGGCGCGTACCGCAGCCTGACGGGCGCCGACCAGGTCGGCGACGTCGTGTTCGTCGACCAGTCGCCGATCGGCAAGACCACGCGCTCGAACCCGGCGAGCTACGTCGGCGCGTTCGACGAAATCCGCAAGCTGTTCGCGAAGGCGCCGCTCGCGTTGCAGCGCGGCTACGGCGCGGGCACGTTCAGCTTCAATTCGGGCGACGGCCGTTGCCCGACCTGCGGCGGCTCGGGCTTCGAACATATCGAAATGCAGTTCCTGAGCGATGTCTACCTGCGCTGCCCGGACTGCGACGGCAGTCGCTATCGTGCCGAAATCCTCGAAGTGCGCATCGAGCGCGACGGCCGCGCGCTGAACATCGCCGACGTGCTCGATCTCACCGTCAGCGAAGCGGCCGCGTTCTTCGCGGCCGATGCCGAGGTGCTGCGCGTGCTGCAGCCGATCGTCGACGTCGGCCTCGAATACGTGAAGCTCGGCCAGCCGGTGCCGACGCTGTCGGGCGGCGAAGCGCAGCGCCTGAAGCTCGCCGGCTTCCTCGCCGAATCGGCGGCGGTGGCCAACGGGCGCCGGGTCGCGACGGAAGAGGCGCGCATCGCACGCACGAAGCTGTTCATGTTCGACGAACCGACCACCGGGCTGCACTTCGACGACATCGCGAAGCTGATGCAGGCGTTCGGCAAGCTGCTCGCGGCCGGCCATTCGCTGATCGTGATCGAGCACAACCTCGACGTGATCCGCGCGGCCGACTGGCTGGTCGATCTCGGCCCGGAAGGCGGCGACGGCGGCGGCCTCGTGCTGTGCGCGGGCACGCCCGACGACGTGAAGGCCTGCGTCGAATCGCATACCGGCGTGGCGCTGTTGCAGTACGACCGCGAGATGGACGGCGAAGCCGTGCGCGCCGACGAAGGCGTGCCGCTGCAGGCCGTGCTGAATGCGGCGCGCGCGCGCCGTGCGGTCGAAGGCGAGGACGTCGTGCGGATCGTCAACGCGCGCGAGCACAACCTGAAGGCGCTCGACGTCAACATCCCGCACGGCAAGTTCAACGTGATCACCGGCGTGTCGGGGTCCGGCAAGTCGACGCTCGCGTTCGACATCCTGTTCCACGAAGGCCAGCGCCGCTACCTCGAATCGCTGAACGCATATGCGCGCTCGATCGTGCAACCGGCCGGCCGCCCCGAGGTAGACGCGGTGTACGGCATTCCGCCGACCGTTGCGATCGAGCAGCGGCTGTCGCGCGGCGGACGCAAGAGCACGGTCGCGACCACGTCCGAGGTGTGGCACTTCCTGCGGCTGCTGTACGTGAAGCTCGGCCTGCAGCACTGCATCCACGACGGCACGCCGGTCACGTCGCAGTCCGTCGAATCGATCGCCGCGCAACTGCTGCGCGATCATCGCGGCGAACACGTCGGGCTGCTCGCGCCGCTCGTCGTCAATCGCAAGGGCGTGTATACGGATCTCGCGAAGTGGGCGAAGGCGCGCGGCAGCACGCATCTGCGCGTCGACGGCGAATTCGTCACGGTCGATCCGTGGCCGAAGCTCGACCGCTTCCGCGAGCACACGATCGAATTGCCGGTGGCCGATATCGTCGTGTCGCCGGACAACGAGGCCGAGTTGCGGCGCGGGCTCGACGAGACGCTCGAACTCGGCAAGGGCGTGATGCACCTGCTCGCGCCGCTCGACGGGCTGCATCACGCGATGCAGAACGATCGATCGACCGCGCAGGTCGGCGCGGTCAAGGTGCTGTCGGTCAAGCGCGCGTGCCCGGTATGCGGCACGAGCTATCCGGAGCTCGATCCGCGGATGTTCTCGTACAACAGCAAGCACGGCTGGTGCACGACCTGCGTCGGCACCGGCGTCACGCTCACGCGCGAGCAGCGCGCCGCATACGACGACACGGTGCTCGCCGGCGACGATCGCGGCCGCGAGCAAACCTTGCCGTCGGACGAGCAGGAACCGGAAGGCGTCGGCAACGAGCCGTGTCCGGATTGCCACGGCACGCGGCTGAACCCGTCCGCGCGCGCGGTCACGTTCGACGCGCATCCGATCGTCGAGGTCGCGCAGTGGACGGTGTCGGACACGCGCCGCTGGATCGACGCGCTCGAACTCACCGGGCGCGACGCGCAGATCGCGCGCGACATCGTCAGCGAGATCGGCAGCCGCCTCGCGTTTCTCGAGGAAGTCGGCCTCGGCTACCTGAGCCTCGATCGCGCGGCGCCGAGCCTGTCGGGCGGCGAAGCGCAGCGGATCCGGCTGGCCGCGCAGCTCGGCAGCAACCTGCAGGGCGTGTGCTACGTGCTCGACGAGCCGACGATCGGCCTGCATCCGCGCGACAACCAGATCCTGCTCGACGCGTTGCGCAAGCTCGGCGACAAGGGCAATACGCTGGTCGTCGTCGAGCATGACGAGGACACGATCCGCCGCGCGGATCACATCATCGACGTCGGCCCGGGCGCCGGCAAGCGCGGCGGCACGCTGGTCGCGCAAGGCGCGGTCGCCGATCTCGCCGCGCAGCCGGATTCGGTGACGGGGCGTCTGCTCGCGCAGCCGATGCTGCATCCGCTGCAGCCGCGCCGCAGCGTGAGCCTGCCGGGCAAGAAGGGCGGTGAAGCCGTGCCGGAAGCCTGGCTGACCGTGCATGGCGCGAGGCTGCACAACCTGCGCGACGTCACGGTCGGCATTCCGCTCGCGCGGCTCGTCGCGGTGACGGGTGTCAGCGGTTCGGGCAAGTCGACGCTCGCGCGCGACGTGCTGATGACGAACCTGCTCGACGCGGTCGGCCGCTCGGTGCTGTCGTCGCCGGCCACGCGGCGCGCGCGCAAGGCCGCGCAGCAGGACGCGCCGGCCACCAATCGCCGCTCGAGCGTGCTCGCGCGCAGCGCACCGCGGCCGTCGCTGAACGTCACGCATGCGTGGCAGGGCTGCGAGTCGCTGAGCGGCTGGGAGCAGATCGACCGTGTGCTCGAAGTCGATCAGACGCCGATCGGCAAGACGCCGCGTTCGTGCCCGGCGACCTATATCGGCGTGTGGGACACGATCCGCAAGCTGTTCGCCGATACGCTGGAAGCGCGCGCCCGCGGCTATACGGCGTCGCGTTTCTCGTTCAATACCGGCGACGGGCGTTGCCCGGCCTGCGAAGGGCAGGGGATGCGCACGATCGGCATGAGCTTCCTGCCCGACGTGAAGGTGCCGTGCGACGTGTGCCACGGGCAGCGCTTCAATCCGGAAACGCTCGCCGTCACGTGGCGCGGCCGGAACATCGGCGACGTGCTGACGATGGAGATCGACGAGGCGGTGGAATTCTTCGCGCCGATCTCGAACATCGCGCATCCGCTGCAACTGATGAAGGACGTCGGGCTCGGCTACCTGACGCTCGGCCAGCCGTCGCCGACGCTGTCCGGCGGCGAGGCGCAGCGCATCAAGCTCGTCACCGAGCTGACGAAGGTGCGCGACGACATCACGCGGCGCGGCCAGAAGGCGCCGCACACGCTGTACGTGCTCGACGAGCCGACGGTCGGCCTGCACATGGCCGACGTCGCGAAGCTGATTCGCGTGCTGCACCGGCTGGTCGATGCGGGGCATAGCGTCGTCGTGATCGAGCACGACCTCGACGTGATCGCGGAAGCCGACTGGATCATCGATCTCGGGCCGGAAGGCGGCGTGGGCGGCGGTACGATCGTCGCGGCGGCGCCGCCCGAAGCGCTCGCGAAGGTGAGCGCGAGCCATACCGGGCAGGCGCTGAAGCCGGTGCTGGCGCGAACGGCCGGCGAAGACGCCGAGGCGGAGCAGCAGGGCGCGGCGCGGGTCGGCTGAACGCGTTGCCTCCGGCGGGCGGCCCCGGTGCCTGGTGAGGGCATCGGGGCCGTTCTCGTTTCGTCATTCATGTCGACGATGGCGCCGCGCTCAATTCGCGTTGACGCCGATCGCCTCGATGAGGGTCTCCAGTTGCGGGCTCATCGGCAGGTTGAGACTCAAGCCCGACGGAAGCGGGCGCAGAAACCAGCGCTTGTACTGACGCGCGATCTCGCCGTCGGCGGCCAGCTCCTGGAACGTGGTTTTCACGACCTGCGCGAGCTGCGGATCGTCCTTGCGGAACATGATGCCGTACGGGTCGTAGGATAGAAAATCGCCCACCACGTCGTACTGGCCGCCCTTGCTCGCATTCTCTGCAATCAGGCCGTACAGCAGCACGTCGTCCGTCGCGAACGCATCGGCGCTGCCGTTCGCGACGAGCGCGAAGCCCTGCGCATGATCGGGCACCACCTGTAGCTGGATCCCGAGCCTGAACCGGTCGTTCAGGTCGCGCAGCGCCTTCTCGTTGGTCGTACCGGCCGTCACCGCGACTTTCTTGCCCGCGAGATCGCGGAACGAGCGGATCGGCGTGCCGCGTTTCACCATCACTTTCGTGCCGGCCACGAAGAAGATCGGCGAGAACGCCACGCGCTTCTGGCGCTCGAGGTTGCTGGTCGTGGAGCCGCACTCCAGATCGACCTTGCCGCTGACCACCGCGTCGATGCGGTTGTCGGACGTGACCGGCACCCAGCGGATCGTCAGGCTCTGGTTGATCGCATCCTCGATCGACGACACGAGTGCCTTGCACAGCTCGATCGAATAGCCGATCGGCTGGTTGCGCGCGTTCAGGTACGAGAACGGGATCGACGCTTCGCGATAGCCGAGCGCGATCGTGCCGCTGCCGCGCACTTTCGCGAGCGTGCCGGTCAGTTGGGCCGGCGCGAACGGCTCGGCGCGCGGCGGCGTCGAGGGCGCATCTTCCGCGTGAGCCGTTGCGCCCGCGGCAAGCAGGCCCGCGAGCGCGAGCGCACGCCAGAATCGCTGCATCTTCATCGCGGGGCCTCCGTCAGGCTTCGGTCGGATGGGCGATCGTCGCTTCCTGCTCCGCTTCGATGCGCGCCGCGTTGGCTTCGGCTTCCGCTTCCGACAGCAGTTGGCCTTCCCATTTCGCGACCACCGCGCTCGCGATCGAATTGCCCACCGCGTTCGTGGCCGAGCGGCCCATGTCGAGGAACGTGTCGACGCCGAGAATCAGCAGCAGCCCGGCCTCCGGCAGCCCGAACTGGTGCAGCGTGGCCGCGATCACGACGAGCGATGCACGCGGCACGCCGGCCATCCCTTTCGACGTGAGCATCAGCACGAGCAGCATCGTGATCTGCGTGCCGAGCGACAGGTGCATGTTGTACGCCTGCGCGATGAACAGCGACGCGAACGTGCAGTACATCATCGAGCCGTCGAGGTTGAACGAATAGCCCATCGGCATCACGAAGCTCGAGATCTTGCGCTTCACGCCGAAACGGTCGAGCGCGTCGAGGATCTTCGGGTACGCGGCTTCGGAGCTCGCCGTCGCGAACGACAGCATGAACGCTTCCTTGATCAGCACGAGCAGCTTGAACACGCGACGGCCGAGGAACAATAGTCCCGCACAGACGAGCAATGCCCAGAGCAGGAACAGGCTGAGATAGAAGTCGCCCATGAACACGGCGAACTTCAGCAGTACCGACAGCCCGTTGACCGCGACGGTGGCGGCCATCGCGGCCATCACCGCGAGCGGCGCGAGCTTCATCACGTAGCCGGTGATCTTGAGCATCACGTGCGACAACTGGTCGATCGCGGCGATGAGGACCTTGCCGCGATCGCCGAGCGCGGCGAGCGCGACGCCGAAGAACATCGAGAACACGACGATCTGCAGGATTTCGTTGTTCGCCATCGCCTCGGCGAACGACTTCGGCACCATGTGGCCGACGAAATCCTTCAGCGTGAACTTGGACGTCGCGAGGTTCGCGGATGCGCCGATGTCCGGCAGCGGCAAGCCGAGATTGTCGCCGGGCCGCAGCAGGTTCGCCATCAGCAACCCGAGCAGCAGCGAGACCAGCGACGCGGTGACGAACCAGGTGATCGATTTGGCGAATACGCGCCCGACCGAGGCCGCGTCGCCCATGTGCGCGATGCCGACGACCAGCGTGGAGAAGACGAGCGGCCCGATCACCATCTTGATCAGCCGCAGGAACACGTCGGACACGAGCGAGATGTACCCGGCGACTTCGGCGGCGGCCTTCTTGTCCGGAAAGCTCGTGAAGACCATGTAGCCGATCGCGATGCCTGCCACCATCGCGATCAGGATCCAGACGGCTGCAGCATTCTTTTTTCGCATCGTGAGCCTCCCATGCAGCGGTTTCGCAATCGGGGATGGGACGACGATACAGGACCAGAATCGCGATGAACAGTGCAACCGGGTTCGGGTTTGCGCTAGCGCCGGGTCGCGGCCGATCGGGCGATCGGCGAGGGCGCCGGTGGCGCTTCGGGCCCGAAGCTGGCGCAACCCGTTGCCGGTTTGTGCGGAGCAGCACATCGCCTGTTCGGAGGTCGCTGGATCGGGGTGCCGGGCGCCGCGTCGCCATGTTCGCCTGTCCGGTGCCCATCGACCGCGGACGCTGCGTTGCCGCGATGTTGCAGTCGTCATGTGCCCGAGGATCGGGCACGCGCGTGCTGAAATCGCCCGCCCGTGCCGCGAGCCGGACGATTCCGGCGGTCAGCGAATGGGCGCGTTCGTGCAACCACGCGCCCGGAAGCCCAAATTTAGCGCTGCCCGTACACCGTAATGGTCACGCGCCGGTCTTTCTGCAAGCACGAGATGACGGCGGGCGTTTCACCGGGCGGGCAATGCGATACCGGTTGCGACGATCCAACGCCTTCGGCCCGAATGCGTGCGGCGTCGATGCCGTGCGTCACCAGATAGCGTTTCACGGTTTCCGCTCGCGCCAGCGCCAGCGCACGGTTGCTTTCGTCCGAACCGATGCGATCGGTGTGGCCGACCACGTCGATGTTCGTCATGCCGGCTTCGGCGCGGATCTTCGCGATCGCGGCGTCCAGCTCGGCACGGCCGCCCGGCAGCATCGAATCGACGCTCGACTTCGCAAAGGGAAACAGCGCCTCGCCTCCGATCGTGAACTGTTCGAGCGGTGCGGGCCTGGCGGCGACGGACGCCGCCGGCGCTGCGTCCCGTACGAAGTCCGCGCACTGCGGATCGCGCCAGTACGTCGCGCTCACGCGCATGTTCCTGTCGAACTGTATCTGGTACTGGCAGGACACCACCGTGTCGCCGCGGCGGAAGTCGAACAAGTAGTTCCAGACATGACTGCCCACGAACCACTCGTGAAACTGAGGCGGCCCGATGAGCTCGTAGAGCTGGTCCTTGTTGAGGCCCGTACCGACGTTGCGCAGGTTCGCGACGTTCACGAACGTGCCGCCCGCGGGCGACGCGGACGCGGCGTCCGGAAACCGGGGCGGCGTGTGGGGCACCGCGCATCCCGTCATTGCGACCGCCGTCGCGACGCACGCCGCGAGCAGCCCAGCCTGTTGAGTTTTCATGGTTCGCTTGTCGTTCCGTTTCATGTTTCGCATCGCCTCGTACGCCTACCACTGATAGCCGGCGCCGACCACGGCGCCGTACGTGCCGCGCGTGTTGGTCGACACGGCCGCCTTGTAGATCCAGTGGTTGTTCTCGGAAATGGTCGAGATGCCGAGCGCCTGGCCCGACTGGCCGCGGTACGCGCTGCCCGCGATCGCGACCATGCTCTTGCCGGGGCCGGACGGTTGCGGCAGGCCGGCCACGGCCATCGCCGTCGCGGTGCCGCCGTCCGCGTCGCGGCGATAGCTGTCGAGGCTGTTGCGCAGGCCCGCGACCTGGCCGTCCGTGTAGCTGTTCGCTTGCGACAGCGTGCTGCCTACGCTCGCGTTCAACTGATTCACGTTCACCGCGTCGGTGCCCTGCGTGCCGGCCGCGACGTTCACGACCTGGCGCGCCGAATCCGTCGAGCCGACCGCGACCACGTTCGAGCGTCCGCCGTCGTTGCTGCCCGCGCCGAGCGCCGTCGAGTTGTTGCCCGATGCGGTCGAACCCACGCCGATCGCGGTCGAGCCATTGCCGGACGCCGTCGAGCTGTTGCCGACCGCCGTGCTGTTCGAGCCCGATGCGACCGCCCCCGACCCGCCCGCCGACGAATTCGACCCGCTCGCCCCCGGCGGCACGTTGCCGCCGGGCGGGTTCGTCGTGTACTGCCCGCCGAGGTTGGTCGTGCGCTGGTCGATCAACGTCGTCAGCTGGTTCGCGACCGAATCGAGCTGCGACACGTTCACCGCGTCCGTGCCGTTCCTGCCGGCGGCCAGCCCGGTGATCTGCCGGTTGCCGACGTTCACTTCGCCGGCCGACGACTGCGGGCTGCTCAGCCCGTACGCGACGTAGTTCGTCAGCGCGCCGACCGTGGTCAGCGAACCGGCGCCCAGCGCGACGCTGTTCGCGAACGTCGCCGAGGCCCCTGCGCCGAGCGCGAGCGCATCGGTCGCGCTGCCGCGCGCGCCCGAGCCGAGCGCGACGCTGCCCACGCTGACCGCCACCGCGTTCGCCCCCTGCGCGACCGACTGCGCGCCGGTCGCGCTCGCGCCGCTGCCCAGCGCGATCGCATCGGCCTGCGCGGCACTCGCCGCCTGGCCGATCGCGATGCCGCCCGGCGCGGTCTGGTCGACGATCGCGCCGTTGCCGATGCCCACGCCGTTGTCGCCGTTGACGACCGTCGTCGGCCCGACCGCGACCGATTCCGCGCCGACGGCGAGCGAATCGCCCGCCGTCGAGTTCGCGTGGAAGTACTTCTGGCCGGTGACCGCGAACGACTGCAGCGCGCCGGTCAGCTGCCGCACCGTCACCGCGTCCTGCTGGCCGGTGCCGTCGGCGACGTTGGTGATCTGGCGGTACGTCCTGTTCGTCGCATCGCCGACCGATACCGCGCCGAGCAGCGTCTGGTCGGTGGTGTCGAACGGGATCGACGCACTGCCGTTGCGGATGATGCCGGACGTGGGCACCGTCGCGCGATCGGCGAGCGAACCGGCGCCGAGCGCGATGCTGCCGTCCACCTGCGCAATCGCGTTCGGGCCGATCGCGACGCTGTCCAGGCCGCGCGCCTGGCTGTCCGGCGCGGTGGAGTTCGCGTGGAAGTACTTGATGCCGTTCGCGTTGATGTTGTCGATCGCGGAGCCGACGTTGTTGTTGATCGTGGTCGAGCCGTCGCTGTTGTACGTCACGTAGGACGGCGCGGAGACGGTGCCGGTGGTCGGATCGTAGGTGGCGCCGCCGCCGATCGCGCCGGCCGTGCTGTTGCCGAGGTTCGTGTTGTTGTTGGTGATCGAGCTCAGGCTGGTGGACAGCGAACCGATGCCGGTCGACGTGGCCGTGGATAGCGAGGTCAGGTTGCTGTCGGTGCTGGACAGTCCGGTCGACAATGACGTGATCGTGCTGTTGGTCGAGCTCAGGCTCGTGGACAGCGAGCCGAGCCCGGTCGAAGTCGACGTGGATAACGACGTGATACTCGACGCCGTCGACGTCGACAACGCGTTGATCGCCAGATTCGACGAATAAAGCTGGCTACCGTTGATCGCGTCGGTCGAACTCGCGCTGATCCGCCCGGCCGCGACGTTCTGGATCTGCCGCGGCGCTGCGCCCGAGCCGACGCTCACCACGTCGCCGGCCGCCGGCGTGCCGCCGGCGAAGTTGTACGTGGTGCCGCCGATGACCGCGCTTGGCGTTTGCACGGCGGCCGACACCGTCGACGCGTTGCCGAGCACGACCGCGCCGTCGAGGCCGGTGGGCACCGTCACGCCGTTGCCGACGACGAACGCATTATTCGAATTGATCGTGTTGTTGTTGCCGAGCGAATACGAGCCCGAGCCCGTGACGGTGCTCGGATCGCCGATCGCGGCGGAATTCGCGCCGCTGACGACGTTGCCCGTGCCGATGCTCAGGCTGTTCGCGCCGCTCGCCTGAGCGCCTACGCCCATTGCGATCGCATTCGTACCCGATGCGTTCGCGTTCAGACCGACCGACGTAGTCCCGCTTGCCGTGACGCCGATGCCCGCATTGGTTCCGATCGCGACGTTGTCGTTACCCGATACAAGGCTGCCCGCGGAGGCGGCCAGCGTGCCGTCGTACGTGACGGTACCGTTGCCGCTACCCAGCGCGACGTTGCGCGTGCCGGTGACGCCGGAGCCCGCGCCGCGCATCGCGCTCGCGATGCCACCGCCGATCGCGGTGTTCTGCGCGCCGCTCACGAGCGTGCCGGTCGCGACACCGACCGCGATCGAGCCGGTGTTGGCGGTCGTCGAGCCTGCGCCTGCGCCCTGGCCCGCCGCCACGGTGCCGTCGCCGGCCGCGACTGCCTGCCCGCCGATCGCGAGCGCCGTGTTGCCGCTCGCCTTCGCGCCGTTGCCGAGCGCGGTGGCGGCTGCATTCGTGGCCTGCGCGGTGGGGCCGAGCGCAACGGAGGAGGTGGCGGAAGACGTGCTGTTGGTGCCGATCGCAATCGATTGCGTGCCGCTCGCGACGGCGTGGGTCATCAACCCCATCGAGTTCGTGCCGGTGGCAGTCGACTGATAGCCGACCGCAATCGCGTTGCCGCTCGACGCGGTCGCGTTGCTGCCGAACGCGACCGCACCCGAGGCGGTCGCCTGCGCGGCGCTGCCGACCGCGGTCCCGCCCAGATTGTCTGCAACCGCGCTCTGGCCGACCGCGACCGAATTGTCACCCGATGCGGCGGACCCGGACCCGACGGCGATGGCAGCCGAGCCGGACGCGGCCGCGCCGTTGCCGCCGGCGAATGCGGCTGTGTTCGACGCGTTCGCGAAAGGGCCGACCGCAGTGCTGGCGGCGCCCGATGTCTTCGCGGCCGGTCCAATCGCGGCGGAATTGGTACCGCCCGCGGACGCCGACGTACCGAAGGCCGATGCGGCTTGAGCCGTCGCCTGCGAAAAGATGCCGACGGCCGTGCTGTTGACGCCGTTCGCCGTGACGTTCGCGCCGATCGCGATCGCCCCGCTCGTCGTCGCGGCATTCGCCGTACAGCCGATCGCGATGCCGTTGTTCGTGTTCGCGGTCGCCGTCCCCGGGCAGTTCGTGCCGGAAACCGCCACCTGCGCCGCCGCGCCGCCGGACCACATCGCCATGCTCCCGAGCACGGCAACGGTCAGCGACTTCAGCGTGACCGACGTGCCGGTGCCGCGCGCGTCGGCCCCGGTTCCGGTTTTCCCCTTGCCGTTCGCCCGATCGAGTTCGGACACCGCGACGATTGCGCCGCGCGCCGCGTTCCACACAGTGCGGTAAGTTCTATTCATGGATTTCTGCCGGTGAGCGGCGCGCGCCATTCACGCACCGGGCCAACCCCGAATACCGGGGTGCGTGGAATGTCTGTCGAGCCGGATGAAAACTGTATTTATCGGGAAACGAGTCTTGCAATAAAACGATTTATATCGATCGATTTCAATCGGAAGTAGTGAATTGAGCCAATCGAATTTTTATACCTTTTCATGGGCATGTTTGATTAATCGAAATGGGCAAGAACCCGCTGATCCGTAGAATAAGGGAAAGGTATTCAGCGACGAGAGGGAGCAAATCTGAATAATTGTGAGCGAAATGTGAACAAAGAGAACTGGCGTGCTCGAGAACCCGCCTGGTGCGGCTTTGCGGCATGTCCGGGCATAGTCGAGCCTTGGTTTTAGGCTGCTTTCGATGGTTTTTTGCAACAGGATTAATGCGTTTTGTTGCGGGTTTTGATAACCGCCGACATGCGCGGAAAGACCGTAAATTTGTTAAATCGAGACAATGGAAATTCGGGGCGTGGCGCGGCGACCTCGCGGAGACGCTTTCGAGCCGGTGAGGGAATCGGGAAAAATTGCGGCGTGCGTGGCCCGCGGCGCCACGCGCCGGATTTCAACGATCGCGCGGCGCTGTGTTTCGAGGCAACAGCAACGTGAAGGCCGACCCGCGGCCGACGGCGCTTTCGACGCGAATTTCTCCGCCCAGCGCGTCGACCACCTGCTTGACGAACGCGAGCCCGAGGCCATGCCCGGCGTTCGCGTCGCTCGCATCCGCGCGAAAAAACTCGGTGAACAGGTTCGGCAATTGCTGTTCCGGTATGCCGACACCTGTATCGGCGACCGTCACGCGCAAGTGTTCTTCGCTTTCGCCGGTCGCGATGGTCACGGTCGCGCCCTCGGGGCTGAACCGGATCGCATTGTCGATCAGATTCGCGAAGGCGCGACGCAGCAGTAGCGCATCGGCGACGACGAGCATTCCCGGTTCCGCGATCAACCGGATTCTGATCCGCTTCGCGCTCGCATGCGCCCACAGGTCGTCGGCCGCGTCGCCGAGCAGCGGCGCGAGATCGACCTTCGTCGCTTTCGGCGAGCGAGCCTGCGCGCGGGCGAGCAGCAGGAACTGGTCGGCGAGCGTGAGCGTCTTGCGCGCGTAATGACCGACGAGATCAGTGAACTGCGCTTCGGGCAACTCGGCCGGCGTATCCCGGCGCTGCTCGATCAGCGCGAGTATCGCGGCTTGCGGCGAACGCATGTCATGCGACAGGAAGCGCAGCGCGGTGTCGCGCTGGCGTTCGGCAGCGCGCATCGGCGTGACGTCGGCCACGTGAAAGATCAGCATCGCGTCGCTCGCTTCGTGCGCAGGGACGATCGCGCATTTCACGAGCAGCGAGCGCTGCTTCGCATCGACGATCTCGAGGCCGTCCATCGGCGCGGACGGTTCGCGTGCGTCCGCACCGCCGTTGTGCTCGGCCAGCGTTCGCAGCGCGCGCTGCACGTATCGCGACACGTCGTTCGATGCGGTCATTTCGCGCAGTACGTGGGCCGCATGTCGGCCAGCGGCCGGCGGCCGCGAACCGCGCGGCGCGGCATCCTTCCCGTACAGGTCGAGCGCCAGGCGGTTCGCGAGCATCACGGCTCCCGAAGCGGACGCGAGGAGCGTGGCTTCCGGCAGGCTGTTCATCCATTCGGAAATCAGGTGCGCGGAGCGCCGCAGGCGCGCGATCATCGCGGTCATCACGATGACCCGCCGGCGGAACGGATCGATCGCATTCATGCGAACAGGGGCGTCGCCCGGCAGGCACGGGTCTGCGATCGCGCGTTCGGCTTCGCGGGTCAGATAGCGCAGCAACGTTTCCTGCCTCCGCCATGCGCTGAGCGCGTATGCCAGCAAGCACGCGGTCACCGTGGTGGCCGGAAAGCAGAACAGATGCGCAGTCTTCAGCACCAGCAGCGACGCGGCGCATGCGGCGAGCGCGATAGCCGTGGAGGCGAGCAGCGCGGCGCGCGGGCCGAGCGCGTACAGGGCCGCGCAAAGCCACGGCAGCACGGACAGACTGAACAGCAACTGGGCAGCCCACGATCCGCTGCGCACGAGCGACCCGCTTGCGAGCGCATAAGTGGCTTGCGCGACGAACTCGACGCCGGCGCGCGGCGGCGGCCTCTGGCCCGGCGTGACGAACTGCGTGTCCGCGGTGCTCGCGGTCGGGCCGACGAGCACGATCGCGTGCTCGAACAAGCCGGGATCGACGCGGCCTGCGAGTGCATCGAGGAACGAGACCGTGCGATACGACGGGGTGGAACCGAGCGGCACGTAGCGGCGGCATGCGCTGGTCCAGCGAATCGCGTGACGTGCCGGCGGCTCGTCGCATTCCGCGAACGGCACGCCGCTCGCGCGGAGCAGCGATGCGCTCATGTGCTCGTAGTCGATGGTCGGGGGACCTTCGCGCAGATGGAAGCTGCGCGACACGCCATCCGCGTCCGGCGCGGCATTGACTTGCGCGATCGAGAATGCGCCGCGCGCGATCGGCTCGAGCGGGGGCGCCACGTTCGGCAACCCGTCCCCATCGTCGTCGGCGACCACGACCGGCAGCACCACGCGGCCGTTGCGCTCGATCGCGCCCGCCAGCCACGCGTCGCCGGCAGGCAGGATTCTGCCCGGATGCGTCATCGCGACGTCGAGCCCAATGGCGGCCGCACCCGCCGCGGTCAGCCGGTCGATCAGCGTCGCGTAATCGGCGCGCTTGACCGGCCATCCGCCGAGCGCCTTCGCGCTCGCGCCGTCGATCGCGATCAGCACGATCTTCTGCGGCGACGACCGCTGCAGCAGCGGCTGCACAATGTCGAAGAAGAACAGGTCGGCGCGACGCAGCACGCCGGACGACGTCAGCGCCACGCACAGCAGCAGCACGCATGCACCTATCACGATGCATTCGCGGATGGAACCGTCGGGAAAGCGCGCATCGTCGGTCAGCATCGGATGTGGCTCATCGCGCGAACGCGGACGCCGACAGTGGCGTCATTCGCACTCGAGCCCTGCGGGCGCGAGCGGAGGCGGCGACGCAGGCTGCACGAGCGGGCGGTGGTGCACTGACGCGCCGGCGTGATAGTGGTCCGACGGCACGGCCTCGAGGCGATAGCCGTGCGTGTAGACGGCGCTCAGGCGCAATCCGTTCTGGGGCCCGAGCGCTAGCTTTTGCCGTATCCGATAGATATGGGTATCGAGCGTGCGGGACTCCGGATCGAGCTCGCGTCCCCACGTGCTCATGCAGACCAGCTTGCGCGACAGCAGCTTGCCGAGGTTACCGAAGAAGAGTTCCGCGAGGTCGAATTCCTTCGGGGTGAGCTTGAGCGGCGCGCCGCGCAACAGGATCGTGCGCTCGCGCGGATCCAGCACGTAGTCGCTCGCGCGGATCAGGCCGAGGCGATCGGCATCGCGCGTCGAGCGTTTCAACAGTGCGTTCACCCGGCTCGCGAGTTCGGCGACGCGGAACGGCTTCGTAATGTAGTCATCGGCGCCGGCGTCCATCGCCAGCACGATGTCGTCTTCGAGCGTCTTGCTCGTCACGAACAGGACGGCGGGCGACGTGCCGAGCGTACGGCGAATCCAGTACAGCACCTCGAAGCCGCTCATCGCGGGCAGCAGCCAGTCCAGGATCACGAGGTCGAACGGCTCCGCGCGCAACAGTCGCTGCGCCGACTCGCCGTCACGCACTTCAACCACTTCGTGTCCAAGCGGCGCGACGACGCGCGTCGCGGCTTTCGCATGAACGGGATCATCTTCGACTATCAGCACACGCATCGGGGCGTCATCCTTGTCATCAGCAGGTGGGCAACACCGCCCACGTCGTCATTTCGTCTTCGGACGCGGCCGCGCGCGGTTCAGGGGCGATGCGCGAACGGAGCGTCGCGGGGCACGCGGATGGCGCACGGGTCGCCGACAGACCGATGGGCGCGGCGGCGGCCCGTGCGCCGGGCACGTCAGAGGAACGGCTGCGTCATGCATGCTGTGCACCCTCGGAGAAACATCGAGCCGCGCTGGACGCGCCGCGCGCACTGCCGCAGCCAGCGCGTGCGGCGAACGCGTTACATGGTCACGGCCATTTGCGGTGAACCTTCTCGTTCCGAACCCGATGTCGAACGACGTCGGAGCAGGGGGCGCGGAAGCGCTAATTGAGGTACGCATTGAGCATGTTTAAGGGCGTTCCGCCGGGCTCTCAGCATCTGGATGCTCATGGTTGCCATGCTCTCGTCAGGCTGCAGGGTGTTTCGATTGTGCTTTGGCCGGCCGCGCAGCGGTCGTTTTTACGCGCAGCGAATATCGGTTTTCTGTTCGGCAATTCGGCGAGCAAATTTTGCCGATTCGATGATATGGTCCGCTGCTCCAGTGACAATGGGGTAGGTCCAAGTGTCGGCGGATTTTCGCACAAGGGTAAGGGTTTGTCATGCGACGACAGACGTTTTAGTCGTCGCCGCAGCCCGGTGCTCGACGCTCACATGCCCGTGATCGATGGCAGCGCGCCGATCCGCTCGTTCGGGCCGATCGACGACGCGCTGCCGCGCGCAGCATCGCCCAATTCGTCAGTACGACGACCGGTGCCGGCAAATCCCGAGGCGACGGTTCGCCGGGGGCGTGACCCGTCGGCGTTCGAGTACCGCGAGAGTGGTGCACTTCCTGCGTCGTCGGCCCGGGTGCGCATGCGGCAACGGCACGCGGTGTTCGATCAGGCCGCCGGCGCGACCGAGGCGCCCGTGATGCCGTGCCGGCGCAGCGAATCGGCGACGAAGCCCGACGCCTTCATTTCCTCGACGAAGGCGCTCAGTGCCGCGGCGGCCGCGTCGCCACGGCTCTTCGGCACGCCCATCGCCTGCCGGATCACCATGAAGCGTTCGTCGAGCAGGCGCAGGCCGGGCGTTTTCGCGGCGTCGGTTTCGAGCTGCTGCTTCACGCCGGCCGCCACTTCCAGGTGCTGCTCGACGAACGTCGCCACCACGGCCTGCGACGTCGGCGCGCGCACGATCGTCGCGGCCTTCAGTTCGCGGGTGAGGAACAGGTCATACGCGCTGCCCTTGCCGACGGCCACGCGGTTGTTCGGCTGGTCGACGTCCGCGTTGGTGCGGATCGGCGATGCGTCGGGCACGAGATAGAAGCCTTCGATCAGCACGTACGGCGCGGTGAATGCGACCGTTTCGCCGCGCAGCGGATCGACCGCGAAGAAGCCGAAATCGGCGCGCTCGTCGGTCAGCGCTTGCACCGATTTGCCGGCGGTGTCGAATACCACGAGTTCCAGGTCGGTCGACAGGCGCTCGGCGAATGCACGGGCGAGGTCGATCGATACGCCGAACGGTTCGCCCGTTGCCGGGTCGCGGTTCGCGAGGATCGGATTGCCGAGGTTGATCGATGCGCGGAGCTTGCCGGTGGGGGTGAAGGCGGAGACGACAGCAGGTGCGATGGACATGGGCGGACTCGCGGGAGGCGTAGGGTCGGTCGGATGACGGGATGCGCGACGGCGCGTCGACGTCGAGCTTATCACCGGACGTCGTGCATCGCGTATTGCAGGCCTGCCTGCGTGGAGACGACGAGAGGTTGAGTCGGCCCGCGGCCTTCATGGCCGGTCGCTGCATCCCTGTCACGGGCTGCGTACATGTGTGGAGAGGAAGCTGACGCCGGACGCCGAGCCGCACGCGATCAAGGCAGGCTGCAGCGTGATCGGCAACGACAACGACGCACTTCCGTCGCTAGTGCGTGGCGGGCTCGGGATTCGCGCACGCGGCGACGGGCTGGATGATGAAAAACCTCGACGCCGGCAATCCGACGAGCGGGCTGCCGCGCCGGTGTCGGCTCACTCCTGAATGCTGAGCGCCTTCTCGAGCGCGGCGATCAGCTTGAACGCATTGCCGCGCGCGATCAGAAGCCCGCGGCTGGTGTACTCGCACCCGAAGGCGTAGAAGCTCGGCAGCAGTGTCACCATGTCGTTCTGCCGATCGAAATCGACTTCGCATTTCGTCAGCGGGAAGAACGGAGGCGCCTCGGCCGGTGTGTTGTACACGATGTGCGCCTAGTACATTTTCCGGGGCGGCAACAGGCGCTTTGTCTGCAAGCGCTGTCGGGCAACGGCGCTGGCTTTTTTCCGCTTGCGCTCCGTCGTCGGCTTCTCGTAGCTCGTACGACTGCGCAACTCGCGAATCAGCCCGGTTTTCTCGATGTCGCGCCGGAATCGTCGCAGCGTGACATCGATCGGTTCGTTCAGCTTCGGCGTGATTGTCGTCATGTAGATCCTGTCTGGAAAGGTTGGAGCGGAAAGTTAGCCGAGCCGCGTCATGACGGCGCTGGCTATCTCGTCGGATTCGAATTCCGAATAGCCTGCGCCGATCGATAGCGCACGTACCGCCATGAACATGTGCAGCTCGGGTTGATGGCACATCGCCGAATCGGCGATTCTGGCGGGCACGGCGGTGTCGATCCGGGCGACTTCATGCCGCCTGATCAAGCCGAGCAGTTCGTCGATGATCATTTCGACCTCCAAAATACCAAAAAACCGTATGGCATTGACGAGCCGCGTCAGCACGCGCTGGCGAAGAATCCCTGTTTGCCGTGATTGTCGTCGATGATGTTCTCGGCATAGCGCACCGATGCGCGGCGCGCGTCACCGGCGTTGTCGAATGGCGACGTGTCGCCCAGTATGAAGGTCTGGCTCTGCGTCAGCGTATCGGTGGTGCCGCGCAGGCAAATCTTGACTGCCGCGTCGAACCCGGCGTCGTAGTTGTGCGGGCAGCCATTCAGCGCCGGCACGTGAGGATAAATGAGTGGATAAATCTCGAATCCACGATAAACGTGCATGCTCATGACGAACTCCTGGCGTTCGGCCACGACGAGTCGCATGGGCGAACACATCCGGCCAGTATTCCCGTTGTGGGGCGGCCGATGGGTGAAGGGGACAACGTTGCAGCGCGAAGGAGGGGCGATGCAGCAAGCGGGCGGGTGGAGGGGCGAACGGTCAAAGGACGGCTGATCGCGCGGATGGACTCATCATACGCGCATCGTTTGCCGAGCGGTCGATTTATTCCAGGGCGGCGCAGGCACGCGGCGGCACGCCCGGCGACGACGTCAGAGCGTGGCCAGCAACTGCAACTGACGTTCGGTCTCGTTTCCCGCGACCAGCGAAAAGAAACCGGTCTCGCGACGTTCGACTGCCGTGAGCCCCTCGCTGTCGGAGAAGACGTTCCACGCGCTGTCGTCGACATGGGCGAACGCGCCGCGCGTGCGCGCGAATGCCAGCAAGAGCGGACTCGCCTGGCGGCGCAGCACTTGACGATCCGCATTCAACACATAGGGTGGCCAACCGGCCCGCAGGACGAGATAGTAAGGAATGGAGCCGGGATCGATGGTCATTGGGGCGGTTTCACGTATGGGCCTGCATCTGCCGTCCGGCTGCATCCGGAACGGTGTCGGCGAAAGCGTGCGATGGGGGGACGGGCGTTCGCCGTGGCGTGCTTTCAGTGTATGCGTTGAACCGCTCGAGTCGCAGGATATCGTAACGATGTCCTGCGGCGTCGGTCCGGCGACGAGGCGATCCGGCCGCCAGGTGCGGCGCCCTCCCGCGTCGAGTGGAACCGCCTGCTGCCGAAGCGTTGTAGCGATATCTACTGACGTAGCCGCCGAGGATGGCGGAATGACTGACGACGTGGAAAGAACAGGGCATTCGTCGAATCCTCACGCGTGGACGTCGGTCGGCTCGCGCGATGGATGAAAAAATGCCCGCGATTGCCGCGGGCATTTCGTCAACAGTTGCCTTTCTTGGCCTGTCCCGGCGGACAGAATCCATTTCCCGGCCCGCCTTGCGGCGCGACCACGACCGGTGGGCCCGGAACATAGGCGACGCACCCGCCGAGCGCGCCCACCATGCTCGCCGCTGCGAGCACTGCGATCACCCCTTTTTTCACTTCGTTCTCCCGTTGGTAGGAAAGGGCCGTTCGGCCCTTTCGATGATGCGGTCAGCGCGTCAGAAACTGAAGTTGACGTTGGACTGACTGGTCGTTGCGTTCACGTTCGCCGACTGCGTCGCGCCCGATGCCGCGTCGGCCTCGATCGTGTATTGACCTGCGGCGGCCGGCGCCGCGGCAAGCGCGACCGGCAGCGAGCCCGAGTAGGTGCCGACGATCGGTGCAGCCGCGGGCACGGACAGCGCGTAAGCGCCGGTGTCCATGTTCGCGTTGATCGACGTGATCTCGTAGGCGTTCGCGTCGATCGTCTGCAGCGCGCGCACGAAGGCGTTCGCGCTGGCCGTGACCGTACCGCTGACGGTGCTCATCGTCGAGGCCGGCAGCGTGATCGGCGCGCTCGACGCCGACACCGCCGTGGTCGTGTTCACGACCACCGGAACCGAGCGGACGATGCCCGACGCGAAGTTGTTCTGCACGATCACGACATCGTAGTTGCCCTGCGTCGAGCTCTGGATCAGCGGCGACAGCACGAACTTCCCGGAACTGTCGGCCACCGTGCCGCGGACGACCTTGCCGCCTTGTTCCGCATAGACGGTCGCGCCGGCTTCGGCGGATGCGACGTAACCGGAGATCGCGCCGCTCACGACGGTCGGGATCGCGGTGACGACGGGTTTCAGTGCGTACGAACCGTTGCCGCGCTGGACGATCGACTTGCATGCATTGAAGTCGAGCACGAGGTCGACGAGCGTGTTGGGCTGGACCGTGAACGGCTGGATGATCTTGTAGCCGCTTTGCGTCGCGCTCGGCGTGGCGAGCGCCTGTTCCGTGCCGCCCGTCGGCACGACCGAGTTGGCGAGGGTGTTGCCTTGGTTCTGCGCGAGCACCAGCCGGACTTGCTGATACTGGCCGGCAGGCAGCGCGGTCTGGCCGAGATCGGCGAGCACGCCGTTGGTGAGCGACAGCAGGTCGATTTTCTGCGGCGTCGCGAGGGAAACGGTCGACCAGCCGGCGTCGTTGTCGGCGGCGTTCGCGTTCGCGTTGACGCGGACTTGCGAGACGGTGACGTACACGTGGTCGAAGCCGCACGATGGCGCATCCGTCATCGCGACGTGCAGCGTACCGGTTTGCGTGCCGCCACCGTCGTCGCCGCCGCCGCAACCGGCGAGGACGAATGGGACGAACGCGGCGCACAGGGCGCTCTTGATCATATTGTTCATATGTCACCCCCATGGGATGGTTATTGTGGGTGACGGAAGAATAGCCGGGGCGCGGCTCACTATCTGGGTATCTTTGAAACGAACGGTAACTATTTGTTAGGTCGGTAAATCTTTACCGGCATTGATGTCGCTTCGGAGCGCGCCGGACGGCTGGCGAAGGCGATTGCATCGTACGTCGCCGCTCTTTCGTCATACGTTAACGCGCTTTGCCATTGCCACGGCGGGTGGCCGCTTTGCTTCGCAGTATCTGGCCGCGTGCCTCATTGCGCGGCTGGAAGATGAAGACGCCGCACGCAGCGCGCTGCACTACGTCGCGCTATAGCGCGCCTCGCCATCAGCCCGGACCATCGCTCGCGGCCGCGAGAAGCGGCACGACCAGATCGCTGATCGGCGTCGGAATGCCGTGCGTTCGTCCGTAGCGCTGCACGACGCCATTCCGGCAGTCCCATTCGAGCGGACGGTTGCCTTGCCGGTCGGCAAGAATCGACGTCCCCAAATCGGGCGGAAAGCCATGGAATCCGTCGACGATCTCCTGCGGCACTTCATCGCCCAGCTTCGCCCCCTCCGCACGCGCGACCTCGAGACATTCCCGCAAGTACGCGAGCGACAGGTCGGTGATGTCGCTTCGCGCGAACATGCCGGCGCGGCGACCGGTCAGCACCATGAGCCCCGCCACTGCATTCTGCAAAAGCTTTCGCCACGCGAGCGAGATGAAATCCTCCGCCACCTCGGGCGAGCATCGCGTGCCGCGCAAAGCCGAAACCACCACGTTGCTCGCCGGCGTATCGGGCAGCGTGAGCCGAGGCGTGGCCCGCAGCCACACCGACGTGCCCGATTCGCGCTGCGCGGGAAACCAGACGACCGACGGCACGATCGTGGCGCCGGCCGCATACGGTGCGAAGGCGGCTTTCTGCTCGACGCCGTTTTGCAGCACGCAGACGACGGTATCCGCATCGCATAGCGCGGAGACCCACGGTGCCGCGCTCGCGATCTGCGTCGACTTGACCGCGACGAACACGAGATCGAACCGTTCGTGGACCGCTTGCGGATCGGTCAGCACGGGCCCGGGCACGACGATCTCGCCGCCATCGAAGCGCAACGTCAACTGCTCGTGCGCCGAGCGGCCACAGATCACCGGGGTGCGGCCGGCTTCATGAAGGGCCGCGGCGACGGTCGTTCCGATCGCGCCCGGGCCGACGAGGGCGACGCTCGGGTAGTCAGGCTTCGTCATGGTGTTCATCCCGTGAGTGGTCTGTCAGATGCGGGCGCAGTGCGAGAGCGAGCGGAAAAATCGCCAGCGCGGTCAACGCGGTCGCATACGTGGCGCCGTGCACACCGATCCTGTCGCCCAGGAAACCGTAGAGAACGGGCGAGATCGCGCCCGATGCGATCGTCCCGGTATAGAAAATCGCGAATGCGCGCTCGGTGCGCTCGGGTGCGGACATCTCCGGGACGGTTCCATACAGCACCGACGACGTGCCGTTGAGCATCATGCCCAGAATCGGCAGCAGCACCATGGTAAGCGTCAACGGAAGATAGATCACCGCGACGATGCACGCCGCCGTACCGCCCTCGGTGAACAACACCGTCCTCACCGTCCCCATGCGCGCGCCGAGCCAGCCGCACATGAATTTGCCGGCCGCACCGCCGATGAAGACGAGTGCAAGCGCCGTTCCCAGCAGTTGCGGCGAGACGCCCTTTGCCTTCAGCAGGAAAGGCAGAAAGGTAAGCAGTCCCATGCGTACGGCCGTATCGAGCACGCCGATGGAAAACAGCGCGGAGAATCCGCTTCCTCCGGTGCCGCCGCGTCGAGCGGGCGCTGGCTCTTTTGCCGTCGCCTGCGCGGCGGCGCGGGGCACGGCGGGAAACCAGAGCGCGATGCCGGCGGCCACGACGCAACCGAGCCCGGCGACGATCCATAGCGCATGGCGCCACGGCATCATGGTCACAAGCAGCGAAATGGCGGCCGGCAGTGCGGATTTCCCCAGGTCGCCGGAAAAGTTGTAGATGCTCAGCGGGCCTCTCGCATCGCGCCCATAGACGCGGGAGACGGCGCCCGACGCGATCGGATGCTGCGTGCTGGAGCCGCCGCCCGAGATCGCGAGCGCGACGCCCAACCCGAGCAGGCCACCCGACATGCCCGCGAGCGCGTAGCCGAGCGCGGCGAGCAGCGTACCGATTGCGAGCGTCGCGCCGCTGCCCAGACGTTGCGCGACACGCCCCGCGGACAACTGCAGCGTCGCCATCGTGCCGGCGTAGACGCCGCGCAGGATGGCAAGGGCCGCGAAGTCGAGCCCGAATTCCGACTGCCACACGGGGAGCAGCGCGTAGATCATGTCCGTGTAGCCATCGTGTATTGCATGCGCCACGCAGGACAGCCACAGCACGCGCGGCCTCGACGGTGCGGTTTCCCGCACGACGGGAGGGGAAAAAACGGGCAAGCGCATTGTCATTCTCTCCGTACGAGCGATGAATGGGAGGCGCTCGCGGTGGGGTTTTGAGGCTCGACGCGTAAATTCTATGACCGAGGCGCCAGCCATTTCAATTGAGCTAAAATCCCGTCACCAGAGAGAAAAAGTCACGTCATGGATGAAAGCCGAGGGGCTTCGAAGCACCGGGACGAGTTGCCTCCGCTCAATGCGCTGCGCGCTTTCGACGCGGTCGCGCGGCACGGCAGCTTCGCCGGCGCCGCGGCGGAACTGCACGTCACCCACTGGGCCGTCGGAAAACAGATCCGGTTGCTGGAGGACTGGTTCGGCCTGCCGTTGTTCGACCGTCGCCCGCGTGGCGTCGTGCTGACCGACGAAGGGGCCGCGTTGCTGAACGACGTCAGCCACGCGTTCGAGCGCCTCGGCACCGCGGTGGTGCGGCTGCGCCATAACCCGTTCGCGCACCGGATATCCGGCGTCGTGCGGGTGAACGTGCCGATGAGCTTTGCGCTGTGCTGGCTGCTGCCGCGGCTCGCCGATTTCCATGCGCGGTACCCCGATATCGACGTCAGGGTCTCGACCACGTCGCGCAAGCTGCGCTATGTCGCCGACGCTTTCGATATCGGCGTGCGCTCAGGTCCCGAGCAAGGGCCGGGCGTCGTATCGCGTCCGTTGATGCCCGACCCGCGTGTGCCGGCTTGCAACCCCGCGTTGCTGCGCCGGCATCCGATACAGAGCGTGACCGACCTGCGTCATCACACGCTGCTGCATTCGGCCACGACGCGCTCCGCCTGGTCGCACTGGTTGAAGGAAGCGGGTGCGCCCGATCTGCGGGCCGCGCGCCACGTCGAATTCGATCACGTGAATCTTCAGCTGGGCGCGGCGATCGAGGGGCTCGGCGTGGCGCTGGCATCGTTGCCGCTGATCGGGCGCGATCTTGCCGAAGGGCGCCTCGTGTGTCCCATCGCGTCGCCCGTCTGGCGTGCCGACGACTACATGCTGGTGACGAACGCCGATCGCGCCGACGACGCGGCCGTGTCCGCGTTCGACGCGTGGATGGAAGGGATGGCGAGTCAGGACGGCGGCTAGATTCGCCGTCAGACCAGGCGGCACGACACCGGAGCCGTGCCGCCACTGCTCCGGTGTCGCGAGTCGGCGATCAGAAGCCGTGGAACATGCCGATGTTGACCTGAACCTGGTTGCCGCCCGACGAGGTGTTGCCGAAGTCGGCAGCGGAAGCCTGCGCACCCTTGGCATGCACGTAGGCGCCCATCGCGTACAGCGCGGTGCTCTTCGACAGCGAGTACGTCGCACCCAGCGACACCTGGTTGATCGAGGCCATCGTGCGACCTTCGGCGGCTTGCGCGGGCGTGGCCGCGGAGCCGTATACATACGTGTAGCCGGTCGCCAGCGACAGCGCCGGCGTGACGCGGTACTGCAGCAGCGCACCGAGCACGTTGAAGTGGATCGACGCCTGGCCGTCGTTGCCCTTGTACTGGGCGTTCGAGTAGCGCAGGCCAGCCGTGTACGGCCCCACCTCGTATTGCGCGGCGACTTGCGCGATGCCCGCGCTCTTGAACGCGTTGCCGCCGTTGTAGCCCGAACTCGGATAGCCCAGCGCGCCGCCGAAGCTCGGTTGCGCCGTTGCGTTCAACCATCCGTTCTCGCCCTGGTTGACCGCATGAAAGTAGCCGCCGGCGACCGTCAGGCCGCCTTGAGCGTAGGTGGCGGCACCCGACCACGATTGCCCCGAGCCCGTTGCGCCGGCCACGCCGCCGAACGAGTACGCGGCTTCGGCCTGGAAGCCGTGGATGATCGGCGAAATGTACTTCACCGCGTTGTTCTGGTTCGTCGTGTTGTCGTTGTTGTCGACGTCGCCCGGCGTCGAGAAGGTCGACGCCGAAATGGCGTCACCCGTCAGGACCTGAACCATTTCCGTCACGGCGTCAAGCTGGCGCCCCATGCGCACCGTGCCGTACTGATTGGACGCGAGGCCCACGTAAGCCTGGCGGTTGAACAGCGAACGCGTGGAACCGATCGGCCCCTGGCCGCCTATGCCGCCTGTCCCGATGCTGAAACCGTTCTCGATCTTGAATACCGCCTGGAGACCGCCGCCGAGATCCTCCTGCCCCCTGAGGCCCCACTTGTTCGAACCCGCGGCGCCGCCATCGAGGCCGTACCGGCTGTGGCCATTGATGTTCGACGTGTAACCGATACCTGCATCGAGCATGCCATACAGGGTGACCGACGACTGTGCCATTGCTGCCGACGATGCTGCGAAGGCGGCAACAGCGATAACGCTGATGTTGATCTTTTTGTTTTTCATCTGCATTTCACTGTCAGGAGTGGTTTCGGGATGGGGTGAAACGGCTTTTGTCGTATCCGATGCAGCGGGCGGCGCATGGCCTGCAAGTCGCGTCGGTCGCGACGGCCGGCGCCGTATTCGCCAAATCGGCATGCCAAGTCTGCTCGCTTCGTGGTCCTTACAATTGTCCTTGCTCCGTTGTCGCATCGCTCATCCTTGCGGACTGGCTAAGCGTCCGGTTCAGCCGCCGGCGACGGGCGCCGATCCAGCCTGGCCGCACTTTGCAAGTGGAAGGACCATATCAGGAACATAAATTCCGGTCAAAATTTGTTTGATATAAGTTAATCTCGTTTGATCGCCGGGCACCTTACGGGATTTCCCTGATAAGAACCGGCACGAAGGCGACGCGTTATCGAGATCCGCGCCATCACGCTGACGGATCTCGACCACGGCAAGCGAATTCAGCTTAGGTGGAGCGGGGAGCAATAACCGGATTCGACGGGCGGCACGATGAGCGTCGATCCGGCAGTACCGGTTGTCATCGTTCCATTTATTCCGGGATTGCAATAATTGAAACAGAGGGAGCGATTGTTGAATGCCGGTTCATATTGGCCGCAAGCGGGTTTTCCGCGTGTCACGGAATGGCGGATGGCTTTATGCGGGCGAACCGGCTCATGCGGACGCCGGACGAAGCGGATTTTCCGGGGGCGGTAGCCAGGCCTCCGATTCCAATCGAACGTCAATCGCGCACGAAACTCAGCATTCGATCCGGCGTTGCATTAAATAGAATTTCATGTCGTCGCGGCCATGCATTGCAATCGGTATCGGATCGCGTTCAAAGCCGAGCATTTCGTAGAACGGGTATGCCGATTCGCGCGCCGTGCACCAGAGCAGCACGCCACGCTGTTCGCGCACATGGCGAATGGACAGATTGACCAGCAGGCGTCCGAATCCCAGGCCGCGTGCCGACGGATCGACGGCCATGCCGCGAAGGCGCCACGCCTCAGTGTTCGAAGCGCCGGATGGTGCTTCTTTACATACCGACGCCACCGCAACGATCCTGTCGTTGTCACGAACGGCAAAATGCATCGTCGTTGGGGCGTGGTCTCCGTGTAGCGCGCTTCCCTCTTCATCTCCCGCCATCAGGATGGCAGCCCTGAGGGGATAGGTTTCTTCCGCACGGACGGCACAGATGGTAAAGCGCACATCTTGTGAGGTCATATAATTATCGGCTCTCTTCGTAACGCGTATTTTCTTCCAATTTTCTTTCGGCATACCCACTCGCAAAATTAGCAGTTGCCGGGCATGGCCAGTAAGGGTAATTTCCTACCTGTTTCTTTTTTCGAATCATACGCCAACTGCGATCACAGATGACGTTGAAAGTATCGACAGATGCAGAACGGGCCTACGACGAGATCCGATCGAGGATTTTCGACGGCCGTCTTGCGCCTGGGCAGAAAGTATCTCACCGAGGCCTGTCGGACGAACTGGGTTTTGGTCAAATGCCGGTGCGCAGCGCATTGCATTTGCTCGAATCCGAAGGGTTGGTCGTCGTGATCGAAAAGAGTGGCACCTATGTCGCGTCGCCGACTACCAGTGACCTTCGCGAAATTTTTGAAATGCGGCTGGCCCTGGAGAGTACCGCAGCGTTTCTTGCAGCGAAGTCGGGCGTAACGGCAGGCCTTCGCGAGGCCGCGGCAAAAATGCAGGAACTGATCGACCGGGACGTCGCGGACATCATGCTCGAGCAACGTATCGGCTGGGTGTTTCATCAAGAGTTGTTTGCTGCCGCACGGAACGTCCGGATCTCGTCGGCGTATGGTTTATTGCGGGCCCAGACCTTGGCCCTGAACGAGCTCCCGCGTGGCGACGCGGAAACCGTTCGGCGCGGCACGATCGAGCACCTGCACATCTTTCACGCAATCGAAGCGAACGACGGCGAACTTGCGCGTCAGCATATGTGGAATCACATCGTTGACGGCACGCCGGCACGGATAAAACTGCTAAAGGCACGGCATGAACACGAAAAATAAAGGGCTTTCCCTCCCGATGCAAATGTTGGGGGGACTTGTGCTGGGCGCCGCTTGCGGCGTGTTTGCCCCGGGCTTCGCCGCGAAGCTGGGTTTTCTCAGCACGATGTTCGGCCACGCGATCAAGATGGTCGTCATGCCGCTGATCTTCCTGTCGGTCACGGTCGGGGTCTTTCGCGCGGGCCGGTTGCGCGAGCGGCTCGGAAAGGTTGCCCTGTCCAGTATCGGCTTCTTCATTCTTATGACCGGCCTGGCCGCCTCGTTCGGCCTGCTGCTCAACTTTGCATTTCGACCGGGTCTCGGGGCAAGCCTCACCCACTCCGGATCGATGCCCGCCGCGCTCGCGTCCAGCATCGACTGGACGAAATTCCTCGTCGATTTGATCCCGGCCAACATCGTCGCTGCGCTGGCTGCCGGGAATTCGCTCCCGGTGCTCGTCTTCGGCGTCATTTTCGGCGCGGCATTGTCGGCTGCCCCGGAGCGTGCCGAGCCTGCGATTGCCGTTTTCGAAGCGCTGCTGTCGGGGCTGTTCAAGATGATCCAGTGGGTGATCGCATGGTCGCCGCTCGCGATCTTCGCCGCGATCGCGCAACTGTTGGCAGCCAAGGGCTTTACCGGCGCGCACTCGCTCATCGAGCTGCTGGGGGTGGCCTATCTCGGCATGGCGATTCTTGCGCTCGTGCTCACCGTCGTCATTCGCGTCGCCGGTCAGTCGCCGCTCGCCGTGCTCAGGAAGGTGAAGGAACCGCTGATCCTGGGTTTCACGACGCGTTCGTCCGAAATTACCTACCCGTTGCACCTGAAGAAGCTGGTCGAACTGGGCGTGCCCTACGGCGTGGCGTCCACGATCTTGCCGCTTGCCTATATTTTCAATCGCGACGGCGCGGTCCTCTACACGGCCCTCGCGGTCGGGTATCTGGCCGACGCTTATCACCTGGTCTGGTCCTGGCCGCTGGTGATCACGGTTCTGATCTTGACGATAGTCACCATCGACGGAGCAGCCAATGTGCCGTCCGGCGCGATCGTCGCGATCACCATCGTTCTCACGTCGATCGGGTTGCCGGCCGATGCGGTGCTGCTGCTGTTGGGTGTCGACGCGTTTTTCGACATGGGGAGAACCGCTCTCAACGTCTACGGGAGCACGGCG
This sequence comes from Burkholderia sp. AU16741, assembly GCF_002223345.1. Taxonomy (NCBI): domain Bacteria; kingdom Pseudomonadati; phylum Pseudomonadota; class Betaproteobacteria; order Burkholderiales; family Burkholderiaceae; genus Burkholderia; species Burkholderia sp. AU16741. The sequence goes on along the minus strand of NZ_NKEZ01000011.1, from coordinate 686,811 downwards.
GCTGCCGCCGTGGCGGTGAGGCTGTCGGGTTCGGAGAGTACACCCGCGGAAACCGTGACGGGTCAGGCAAGCGTGTAGGAGCTCCGGAAGCGTGGCGGTGCGCATTTCATGTTGCGCCCGCCCGTTGCAAGGCGCTGGCGTAGCGCCACGCGAGCATCCGGGCACGACGGGAAGACGGCATGGGATGGGCGAGTGCCTTTATCAATTTACAGTTAGTAGAACGGTGTATCGTTGCAGGAGAAACGTGATGATTGGTTCGGAATCCGCGGATTTTTTCATGCTGCGCTTGGGCACGCCGCATCCGTCGTGGACATTCACCGATGACAGCAACATGATCGGCATTGTCGATTGCGACGGGGTGGTGAGCGCCATGTTCGAGCTGGATCGCAACCAGGTCGCACAGATCAGGGGGCTGGGCCGATCGGTGGAGAGAATCCGGTGTACTTGCGAGCGTGCTGGCCGGGAGCTCCACTTTTATCTCCATGGCAGACAGGTGTCTCAAGGGCTGTGGGCCGGCGTCGCATCGGCCGATCCCGACTATCTGCCGACCGACGCGATGATCGCAACATGGGAAGGACCGAAGTCTGGCGAAGCATTCGAGCGTGCGGGCATGAGCGCTCGCGTGACTGCGTCCGCTAGCCCGGCCTGAACTGCGATCACAGATTGCTGCGCGGGGCGGGCGGAAGTCCCGATTTTTGGGGCGGTCGTTGACATCCCGTTTGTTTGTAGGCGTACGCCGTTCAAAGTATGTGGTTCTGGCACACTCAACCTCGGATCGCCAGGACCTTTTGCTGGCCAGCTTACTGGCCAGCGTTTTTTATTCCTTGAGCCGATCGCATCGGCTCGCTTGCTTCACGCTCGCCGATCGAGGAGAGGCGTGCCGCGCTGAAGTCCGCGTCGAACGAAGACGTCAGGACGCGGTTGGCCTCCCTCGTCGGTGAAGCGCGAGATAACGTCGCCGCCTGGAAAGGCGGCGATCCCGCACAAAGCACAAGATCGGCTCGATCGGGAATTTCGTTTCGGGTGTGGGGGCGGTTGCAGTTGCATCGTCAGCGACCGTACGTCAGACACTGTCCAGCCGACCCACGATCACTCGACTTCACCACCCTCGCTGAAAGAAGGCTCCCATGGCAGAACTCGACGACGCAATTCACCAGCAGATCGACGCATTGGCCGCGGCAGGCGATGCGTTGGCCGAAGACGGGGACTACGAAGGCGCGCTGGCGAAATATCGGGAAGCGTTCGATCTTCTTCCCGAACCGAAGACCGACTGGGAAGCCGGCACCTGGTTGTTGGCCGCGATCGGCGACGCGAATTTCCTCCAGGAAGACTACGGGGCAGGACGCGACAATCTCGGTTATGCGATGCGTTTCCCCGGTGCGATCGGCAATCCGTTCCTGCATCTCAGGCTCGGGCAGTGCCAGTTCGAACTCGGCAATCTGGATCGTGCCGCAGACGAGTTGATGCGCGCCTACATGGGCGACGGGCCGGCGTGTTTCGAGGGTGAGCACGGCAAGTACCTGCGATTTCTGGCCACGCGAGCGCAAGGGATCGAGGCGCCCTGACGAGATCGCGCGCCCTCGATGCCCGGATGGCCCCGTACCGCCCGGCCGAGCGCTTGCTTGCCCCTGCACCCCGCCTGCCAACGACAATGACCCTGACCTTCCTTCTCGTCACGCACACCGACGCCGAAGCCCTCGTCGCGATCCGCATCGCCGCGATGCGCGACAGCCTCGAGCGCATCGGCCGTTTCGATCCGCAGCGTGCGCGCGACCGGTTTCTCGCGTCGTTCGACCCGGCGCTATGCCGTTTCATCGAAACCGACCATGCGCGTGCGGGCTTCTACACGCTTCGCCCGATGACGGATCACTGGCTGCTCGACCACCTGTACATCGTGCCCGCGCATCAGCGGAAGGGCATCGGCGCTGCCGTGCTGCGCAAGATCCTGGCCGACGCCGACGCACATCGAATGTCCGTTCGCGTCGGCGCTTTGCGCGGCAGCGATTCGAACCGCTTCTACGAACGGCACGGCTTCGTGCGAACCGACGAAGCGGAATGGGACATCCATTACCGTCGCGAACCGGGCGCGACGACGACGTAGCATTTGCGTGACGCATTCCGGTTGAAATCGACACGCGAGCATTAGCGTTTTCACCAATGTGGAAGACGCGGCATCGGCCGATGTTGCAGAGAGGGCGTAAATAATTGATCCGAGGCCGATTATGACGACATCTGCAACAAACGGCGTGAATGCCGTGCCGCCCGAAACGCCCGACACGGCAGCCGCAGCCGGCGAAGCGGCCCGCTTACCGTCGATTCTGCTGGTCGACGACGAACCGAACGTACTGTCCGCGCTCAGGCGCGTGTTCCGGCCCACCGGCTACGACATCGCGACCGCCGACAGCGGCGAGGCCGCGCTCGAGATTCTGGCGTCGACGGAAATCGACCTGATCGTGTCCGACATGCGGATGCCGCATATGAGCGGCGCGGAATTCCTGGCGCGCGCTCGTGGGCTCTACCCGGACACGATGCGCATTCTGCTGACCGGCTATGCGGAGATCGCGTCGGTCATGCAGGCCGTCAACGAAGGGGGCGTGTATCGCTACCTGAACAAGCCGTGGGACGATCACGACCTGCTGCTGACCGTCGAGCAGGCGCTGGAGCAGCGCCGTCTGCGCCGCGAAGCGTCCCGGCTGGCGGCGCTGACGGAAGCGCAGAATGAAGCGCTGCGCCGTTTCAATACGGATCTCGAAACGCAGGTTCGCGCGCGCACCGAGGAGCTCGGCCAGACGGTGATGTTCCTCGAAGCGGCGCAGCGCGACCTGAAAAGCAGCTTCACCGCGATGGTTCAGGTATGCGCGAGCATGATCGAGCTGCGCTGCGGGGCCGCGAGCGGGCATGCGATGCGCGTGGGCGAGATCGCGCGCCGGCTCGCGCTCGCCGCCGGGATGAGCGAACTGCATGCGCAGGACGTCTATTTCGCGGGGCTGCTGCACGGCATCGGCAAGCTGTCGCTGCCGGACGAATTGCTGCACAAGCCGCTCACGCGGATGACGACGGACGAGCACCGCGTGTTCCAGGAGCATCCGCTGCGCGCGCAGATGGTGCTGACGCCGGTCGCCCAGTTGCACAAGGTCGCGTCGATCGTGCTGCACCAGTACGAGCGCTTCAACGGCCGCGGCACGCCGGACGGTCTGGTCGGCGACGCGATCCCGGTCGGGTCGCGGATCGTCGCGATCGCACGCGATTTCGAAGGGCTGCGCCACGGCGAAATCGGAGCGCCGCATTCGATCGAGCAGGCGATCGACGTGTTGCACTCGCAAGCAGGCATGCGTTACGACCCGCAACTGGTCGCAGGCTTCGTCGAGTTGATGCGGGATCCCGAGAGTCTCGGCATCGCGGCGTCCGTCGCGGAAATCCGGTCGGCTCAACTGCGCGAAGGGATGGAGCTCGCCGACGATCTGCGCACGCATCGCGGCGTGTTGTTGATGACGAAAGGCAGCGTGATGTCCGCGCACCAGATCGAGCTCGTACGCCGCTTCGAAACGCGAGAGGGCACGCCGTTCGACATTCTCGTGCTGGCCCACCCGGCCGGGCAGGCGCATGCCCCCCACACGGGCGCGCCGCCGGGCTGACGTCGAACGGCGGCCTGATGGCCGCGGTGCGTGCGACCGCCCGCACCGCGGCGATGCAATCAACCGGTTCCGGGCGTCCGATCATGCATGGCATCTACAACCTTCCGCTCGTCCTGCTGTCGCTCGCGATCGCGACGCTGGCCTCCTATACGACGCTCGACCTCGCCGCATTCATTTCGCTGCTCGACAATCCGAAGTTGAAGCGCGCCTGGCTGGGCGGCGGCGCGGCCGCGATGGGCACCGGCATCTGGTCGATGCATTTCGTCGGCATGCTCGCGTTTTCGTTGCCGGTACCGCTAGGCTATGCGTGGCAGGAAACCGGCGCCTCGCTCGCGATCGCGGTGCTCGTATCGTATTTCGCACTGAACGTCGTCACGCGCGCACGGCTGGGCTGGCGGCGGCTGTGCGGGGGCGGCGTGCTGATGGGCGGCGGGATCGCCGGCATGCACTACACGGGGATGGCCGCGATGCACATGGCGCCCGGCATTCGCTACGATGCGTGGCTGTTCGCGGCGTCGATCGGCATCGCGGTGATCGCGTCGACGGCCGCGCTGTGGATCGCGCAGGCGTTGCGCATGCAGCAGGCCCGCTATGCGACCGCGCAGCGCATCGGTGCGGCCGTCATCATGGGCATCGCGATTACCGGCATGCACTACACGGCGATGGCGGCCGCGCATTTCGCGCCGGATGCCCGGTGCGGCGCCGCGAACGGCGTCGACGCGCCATGGCTCGCGACGACGGTCGCGTTGTTCACGATGGCGACGCTGGTGGTCACGCTGCTGGTGTGCCGTTTCGATGCGCGCACAACGTTCCTGCGCGGGATGACCGACACGCTCGAACGGCTCGTGCGGTTGCGAACCGGCGAACTCGAACGCGCGCTGCATCGCTACGAGCAGACGACGCAGATGCTGCAGCGCACGCGCGAGAACATGGCGACCGAGATCGACGAACGCAAGGCCGCGCACGCGCTGCTCGAACAGGAGAAGGACGAGCAGCGGCGCCTGCTGCATGCGCTCGAGGAAACGCACGAGCAATTGCTGCAGTCGGAAAAGCTCGCGTCGATCGGCCAGCTCGCGGCCGGCGTCGCGCACGAGATCAACAATCCGATCGGCTTCGTCAGCGCCAACCTCAATACGTTGAAGACGTGGGTGCGCAGCCTGCTCGAGGTGGTCGCCGCGCATGAAGCCGCGCTGCCGCGGCTCGATCCGGTCACCCGCGACGCGCTGGCGGCCGTGCACCGTGCCGCGGATCTCGACTACGTCCGCGACGAGATCGCGATGCTGATCGACGAATCGATCGACGGCGCGCTGCGCGTGCGGCGCATCGTGCAGGATTTGCGCGATTTCTCGCGCCCGGCCAGCGACGCATGGAGCGTGGTCGATCTCCACGCGGGCCTCGAGAGCACGCTCAACGTCGTCCACAACGAACTCAAGTACAAGGCCGACGTCGTGCGCGATTACGGCGACGTCCCGCACGTCGAATGCTTGCCGTCGCAGTTGAACCAGGTTTTCATGAACCTGCTGGTCAACGCGGCGCAGGCGATTCCGGAGCGCGGCGTGATCACGATCCGCACGTCGAGCGACGGTGATCAGGTATCGATCGCGATCAGCGACACCGGCGCCGGCATGACGCCCGACGTCGTCCGGCGGATCTTCGATCCGTTCTTCACCACGAAGCCGGTCGGGCAGGGCACGGGGCTCGGGCTGTCGGTATCGCACGGCATCGTCGAGCGCCATCGCGGCACCATCGACGTGACCAGCGAGCCGGGACGCGGCACGACCTTCCGGATACGGTTGCCGGTTCGGCGTGCCGGCGACCGCGCGAACGCGGCGGCGCTGGAGCAGCGGGCATGACGACGCGATGGGGACCGGAGCGAGCGTCGCGCGTCACGCCACTCGCTTGCGCCGCTGACGGCGAAAGAAATGCCAGAACATCGCGGTCGCGTCCGGGCCGGTGGCGGAATGGAACGGCTCGCCCGGATCGCCGCCGCTCCATGCATGCGGCAGCCCGCGAACGACGCACACCCTGACGACCAGCCGTCCACCCTTCAGATAGTCGACGTAGTCCGCATCGTCGTGCGCGTAGCTGCGTTGCTCGCCGACGCGGATCGCACCGTGTTCGTCGATGAGCCGGTTGAGCCGCGCGAACGCGATGCCGAGCTGCGTCGCGTTCCGGTCGGTCACGACCGTATCGAGCCGGCCATGGACGACGAAGGCCGGCATGCCGGGATAGGACGCGACGTCGGCGCACGCATCGAGCGCGTGGATCGGATCGTCGCGGATGCCGCGGCGCATCAGGTTCATCGCAGCCATCGTCGACGACGGCGGCGCGATGGCCGGCCCGGAGTGCAGGCCGACGGCCGCGAAGCGGTCGGGATACCGGAGCGCCAGCGTCGCGGCGAGCCCGGCGCCGGCTGACATGCCGGCCACGTAGATCCGGTCGCGATCGAAGCCGTGGCGCTGGACGATGGCGTCGACCAGCGACGCGACGGACGCGGCTTCGGACTGGGTCGCATCGCCATGCCAGTGCCAGCACCGGTGCGCGTGGGCCGTCTTGGCCTGTTCGGGAAACAGCACCGCGAACCCCGCCCGCTCCGCGAGGCGGCACATGCGCGTGCCCGCGGCGAACGATTCGGCGGTCTGCTTGCAGCCGTGCAGCATGACGACGGCCGGCATGCCCGCGGTTGTCGCCGGTGCGGCCGGAAGATACAGCGCGTACGCAAGATGGTTCACGAGCCGACCGGCGCTCGGGCCAGCCGAATGAAACGAGCGGAGCCAGGTGCCGGGCGGCCGGGCCGACGGGGCGCGTGCGGAACCTGTCCGTTCGGCGGCGCGGGCTGGGGCGGCCGGTTTGGCGGGCCGTCGAGTGAGCTTGGGCTTGGCGGCGGTATTTTTGGCGGCCGGCCGCGGCTTGCCGGCGCGCTTCTTCGGACGTGCACCGGCCGCGGCGGAAAACAGTTCGAGATGCCGCAACCAGAGGCTGGATTTTTTCCTGGGCATGTTCAATCTCGTGCCGGCGGCCGGCCGTGACGGGAAGAGGCGGCCGATCCCACCGTCGAATGGAAGTCGAACGGGGGCGACGCAAGGTTCATGCTGCCGGTGTCGCGGCAATCGAAAAGTGGCGCGCTGCCGAATGGGAATGACGCGGATCGATTATCGGCGATACTGGCCGCCCAACGTGACGGGCGTGAGAATCGAAGCCCGTTTCGGCCCTTGAAAGACAATGGCGGCCTGGATCCCGGACTTCATTGCCGATTATTTACCTGGCATCGGCTTGCTGTTTTTCACGATCAAATCCATCGGGAATCGTCCGGCCCGCCAGGCCTGGCCGCTGGCCGTACGTCGCCCGTGCAGCCGGAAATGACGACGGTGACGATCCAGTCGTCGGCTAATGCCCTTATTCACGTGATATCGTGCGGTTCGACAGAAGCATCCACCGTTCATTCCGTTGTGAGGGGCGACATGCGTCTTTCTGATTTCATCGTACGGAACATGGAACCGATCCTGGTGCAGTGGGAAGCGTTTGCTGCCACGCTGTTGCCGGCCGCGAGGCATATGACCTCGCACGCGCTACGCGACCACGCACGCGAGATCCTGATCGCCGCCGCCAAGGACATCGCGACCCCGCAGACGAGGGAAGCGCAACACGAAAAATCGCTGGGGCGCGCACGCGAGCCGGAGAACGCGCGCGAGACGGCCGCCCAGACGCATGCCGTTCTGCGCGCCAGACGGGGCTTCGACATCAACCAGTTGGCGGCCGAGTATCGGGCGTTGCGTGCCAGCGTGCTGCGCCTGTGGATCGACGCGTGTCAGCCGTGCCCGCCCGATATGGACGACATGATTCGATTCAACGAAGCGATCGATCAAGCGCTGGCGGAATCCATCGCTTTTTTTACCGAACAGGTCGAACGGGCTCGTAACCTGTTTCTCGGCATGCTGAGCCACGACATGCGCACGCCGCTGCAGACGATCCAGCTCACGGCGTCGTATCTTGGCGCGCTCAATGCGGGTGAGGAGGTGTCGGTGGCTGCCGCTCGGCTGATCAGAAGCGGTAGTCGCATGCAGGGCCTTCTCGATGATCTCTGCGATTTCAATCGAACCCAGCTCGGGCTGGGCATCAACGTCGTTCCTCGCGATATCGATCTCGCGCACGTGCTCGTCAATGTGGTGGACGAGTTGCGGGCCGCTCATCCGGATCGCGAAATTACCGTCGATATGCGTGGGGATCTCCAGGGTGAGTGGGACGACCAGCGAATGCAGCAGTTGCTGAGCAATCTGGTGAGCAATGCCGTCAAGTACGGCGCCCACGATGCGCCGGTGCGGGTGATGGCTGCGGCGACCGGCGCCGAAGTGGTCGTCGAGGTCGGCAACAGCGGGCCGGCGATCGATCCGCGCACGCTCGACCGCATTTTCGATCCGCTCGAGCGCGGGGAGGAGGATCGGTCGCGAAGGACGGGCGACGATGCTGGCCTGGGGCTCGGGCTGTTTATCGCCAACGAAATCGCCAAGGCGCATCGCGGCCGGATTGACGCTCGGTCCGATCAGGCGGAAACCGTTTTTGCGGTGCGGTTGCCGAAAGGCGGGTGAAAGGGGAGTGGCCCGCGGCCGGCGTCGCGCGTGCGCTAGACCGGCGCATACCCGCCATCGGCGAACAATTCGCTGCCCGTCATGAAGTTGCTCTCATCTGACGCAAGAAACAGGGCCGCGGCGGCGATTTCGTCCATTTTTCTCAAACGTCGATGGGAATTCGTGCACTGAGTTACGGAGCAACGGACACGTGCTGGGTCGTTGAGCGTGCGTATGCCCGACTACATCATTTCCGCCGCCTCCACATTCGTTTCGGGCGCCGTGCCGATGTTCATGGCGCATTCCTCAAACTGAGGTGCCGCCTGATCCTGGAATACCTTCCAGCCTGTCCAGCAACCTTTTCGAAAACCACTATCGAGAATACGTGCCGCCGCCACATCCGGGACGGTTCAATTGGGACATCTTCAGGCGTATCGCTTGCTTTTTCCCACCTGCCTCCAGAGCGCTTCGATATCGATTGGCAAGAATTTACAAAAATCAAGATTTCTTTGGAAAAAATTTTCGGATCATTTCGGCGAAAATCGCACGGTCGGAAGTGTGCGCGCACATGGATTGCCAAAAATTTTTAAAATGAGGTTTCCAGTGAAATCCACAAACACCAGCCTTACGGAACGCCGAGTGTGCAGCATATTGTTGGGATTTCATGCATCGGTTTTCACTGCGGTGGCCATACACTTCTTTTTCCATACGCCAAATGGGCAGTTCGCAACGTTCGTCACGGCATTCACGCTCGCTTACAGCATTATCGCCTTGGCTTGCTTTCTGATATATAGATATCGCCAGTGACAATTGCGCACCAATGGCCGTGGTTTGCAATTACTTTCGATGGCCGGCGAGGTTGCCAATCTTCGCGTGTTCGATGCCTGGTCTTTTTCATTCACCATCCGTTGAAATCCTGAGTACGAAGCCGCGATTTATTTTTTATCGGCGATAAGTCATAACCCAATCCCATTGCGAACGGGAAAGACGGCATGCGCCCCGGCCGCATATCCGAGATTGCTCTACCAGAACGTCTGCTCTTGGCTGTGGTCACTGACGCCACCTTCTTTCCGAGCCGGCAACGGCTCGCGCATTGCGCGTCGAGCCGTAGATCGAATCGAGCCCGTCGCCCTTGCGGAACGCACGCTGCGCGGCCGCTTCATCGAGCAGGTGCGTGCCCTTCAGCAGCGGCAGGTACTGCGCCGGCGCGACGGTGATCGCATCGCAGATCAATCCCGGCGCATCGGCCGACGTAAAGATCGCGTGTGCGCCCGGCGCGCGCTTCAACGCCTCGCCCGCATTCGGTTGCCACGCAGCCACCGCCGCGATGTCGGCCGACGAACCGAGCACCTGCGGCAGCTCGTTGGTATTCGCATTCGCGAGCGTGACGTCGCCGTCCTTGAGCCCATGCTTCTGCAACGCGGTTTCGAGCAGCAGATGATCGACGAGGTCGAGCTCGACGCCGACCTTCTTGCCCTTCAGCGCCTCGACGGTGCGCAGCGGCGGCTTCGCGACGATCATGTCGTACCGGATTTCCGGTGCTCAAGTGGACGACTTCACTGACGCTTGCACCAAAATGATGTCGCCAACCGGCTTACACCCGGATTAATTTTGTCCACGCTTAGTGGACCTCGACTTCCCACGGTAAGCTGACGAATTCCTGATCGATTCTTCGGCTTGCGAGAGAAAGCGATGAAGGTGACGATTGCGTACATCGAAGAACCGCCATTCGGCTGGACCGAAGCGGAGGGCACCGCTACCGGCGCCGATCTCGAACTCGCGGCGATGATCCTCCGGCAGATCGGCGTCACCCGGATCGAGTATTGCGCGACGACGTTCGGCGAATTGCTGCCCGGCGTCGCATCAGGTCACTGGGACATGAACGTGCCGCTCTTCGTGACGCCGCAGCGAGCCCATACCGTCGCGTTCAGCGTGCCGGTGTGGGGCATCGAAGACGGTTTTCTGGTTCGTCCCGGCAACCCGAAGGCGCTCAGGAGCTATGCGTCGATCGCCGAACGTCCCGATACGCGCCTCGGCATCATTGCCGGGCAGGTCCAGCATGATTCCGCGATGGCGTCGGGCGTGAGCCGGCGGCAAATCGTCGTCTTCGAACAGCAGGCCGACGCGATCGCGGCCGTGCTCTCCGGCGTGATCGACGCCTATGCGAGCACCGCGTTGGGGAATCGAATCGTGGCGGGCCGGATAGGCAGCGCGCTGATCGAGGCCGTCGCGCACGAGTCGGATGTCGACGGCGAACAGCGGACGCCCCCGCTGGGCGCGTTTTCGTTCAGCCGAGAAAACCGCAGTCTTCTCGACGCGTTCGATCGGGGACTTCGTGCCTATCTCGGCTCGCCGGACCATCGCGCTCGCATGGCGAGATTCGGGCTGACCGCGCGCGAGATCGATCCGGCCGTCTTGCACGCAGGGTAGGCCGACACTCGCCATGAGGGGGCATGCCCGTGCGTCGCCGTTCGGGCGTCGGACGTGCCCGGCATCGGATGACAGGGCGTGATGGGGCAGCGGGGTTCGACTCGACCATCCACCGGAACGTTACTTTGGCCATCGCCACACTGGATCACCCAGATGTTCGGCGAAGTAGTCGGATAACGCCGTCACCTTCGCGGGCCGTGCCCGCGCCGACGGCGTAACGAAATAAAGGCCGCCCTGGGTCAGCGACCAGTCGGTGAGGATCGCTTCAAGACGGCCATCGGCCAGATATTCGTAGGCGATGAACTCCGGCAGCTCGGCGATCGCCAGGCCATCGAGCAGCGTCGGCAACAGCGCATCGGCGTTGGTGACGCGCAGCGGGCCCGTCGGCATGACCGGCTCCTCGTCGCCTGCGTCGTTCGTGAAGCGCCAGACGGCACTCCGCGCGCGATACGCGTACGACAGACAAGGGCGATCGGCCAGCTCGCTCGGATGCGTGGGGCGCCCTTCGCGCGTTAGATATGCCGGCGCCGCCACCACGAATTGCGTGACCGCGCACAGCCGACGCGCGACCAGCGACGAATCCGGCAGCGCGGCGATCCGCAACGCCGCGTCGAATCCGTCGGCGATCAGATCGACCGACGCATCCGATAAATGCAGGTCGATCGACACTTCCGGATACGCGCGAAAGAAGCCCGGCAGCAGCGGCGCGACCCAACGCAGCCCGAACGACATCGGCACGGCCAGCCGCACCAGCCCGCGCGGCTGCACCGACATTTCGCGCGCCGAGCTTTCCGCCTCCTCGGCCTGGCGATAGATCTCGCCGGCTTTCTCGCTGATCGTCCGGCCGAACTCGGTCAGCGACAGCTGGCGCGACGTGCGGTTGAACAGCCGCGCGCCGAGCCGCTCCTCCAGACGCGCCACGCCGCGCGAGACGGTGGCGACCGACACCCCGGTCGCGCGCGCCGCGGCGGCAAACGACCCGTGCTCGGCCACTTTTGCGAACATCGCGAGCCCTTCGAAATCAGGTAGGTGCGCCATTTCCTTTCGTCTTTGCATTTATGCAACGTTTGTTTGCGATTGATTCTATTTCGAAATGATCGGGCCGTCGATATTCTCCTCACATCGCAGCACGTCACATCCGACCGAAACACACACTGATCCAATGAAAGGAGCAATACGATGGCACGCAAACTCGACAACAAGATCGCGCTCGTCACCGGCGCAACCAGCGGCATCGGCCTGGCCACCGCCCAACGCTTCGCGGCCGACGGAGCGCACGTCTATCTGACGGGCCGCCGACAGGCCGAACTCGATGCGGCCGTGGAAGGGATTCGCGCAGCCGGCGGCAACGCGACCGGCGTGCGTTCCGATTCCACGAAGCTCGACGAACTCGACGCGCTGTATGCGCAAATCAAGGAAGAGCAGGGGCGCCTGGACGTGCTGTTCGTGAACGCCGGCGGCGGTTCGATGCTGCCGCTGGGCAGCATCACCGAAGCGCACTACGACGACACCTTCGATCGCAACGTCAAGGGCGTGCTGTTCACCGTGCAGAAGGCGCTGCCGCTGCTCGCCGATGGCGCATCGGTGATTCTCACGGGCTCCACGGCGGGTAGCGCGGGCACCGCGGCGTTCAGCGTGTACTCGGCTTCGAAGGCGGCGGTGCGTGCGTTTGCGCGCAGCTGGATTCTCGACCTCAAGGAACGCCGCATCCGCGTGAACACGATCAGCCCGGGCGCGACCCGCACGCCCGGCCTGCTCGATCTCGCCGGTGACGATGCGGCTCAGCGGCAGGGGCTGGCCGATTATCTGGCCGCGCAGATTCCGATGGGGCGCCTCGGCGAGCCGGGCGAGATCGCGAGCGCGGCGCTGTTCCTGGCGTCCGACGACGCGAGCTTCGTGAACGGCATCGAATTGTTCGTCGATGGCGGCCAGCAGCAGATCTGAGTTTGAGGGATCGACGGCGACGTCGTAGACGCGTTCGCGTCGATCGGTTTCAGTGCATGCAGGAGCGTGTGGGGGCCTGTTGTCGTGGTGCCGGGGATCGTGGTCGGCGGTAACGCGCCGCCGGGATCGACTGGTGGTTGCCGGCCATCGGCGGCCATTGACCTTCGACGGGTTTGCGACCGCCCGCTGACGCGAAGCGGACGGTGGTGCAGCGCGTCGGACCGGCGTGGGGTTCTGCCGCGAACGTATCTTCAAGCCGCCGCGGGCCGTCCTTGCGGCTCGGCGAGATGCGCCAGCCCGAGGCTCTCCAGTGTCTGCGCCTGGATCGCTGCGGCTTGAGCGTTGAGCGCGTCGGCACCGAATGACTGACCGACGACCCAACGTGCGGCCGCGTGCCCTGCGCTCGCCCGACGAGTTGCACGATGGCGTCGGCGACGTCGTGCGGGTCCGGCGCGTGGTCGCTCGCGAACAACGCCATCAACGTCTCGACCAGTCGGTCTGAACGATTCGCGCATGGTCGTCGCTGCGGATCGCGTGGTCACGGCAGGATCGGCCATGGGCCATCTCGACCTTGCGCTGTGGTTGCTGCGTCAGGCCAGTCCCGAACTGGCCACGCTCGTGGCCCGCTTCATGCTGATCGACAAGCGTTCGTCGCAGGCCGAATACATCATTCCGGATTACCTCGCACACGCCGATCCATTGATCGCGCGATTCGAGCGCTGGGCCCGCGAGAATCTTTCCCTCGGTTTCTCGCTTCAGACCGCGGCAGCCGCGCTCGCCGTCGGACCACGCACGTTGCAGCGCCGTACCGAGGCGGTGCTCGGGAAGTCGCCCTTGGCGTTCTTCCAGGATCTCCGAATCGAACGGGCGCAGAACCTCGTGTCGATGGGGTACGACCTGGAGACGATCGCGAGCGAGGTGGGCTACGCGGATTCGGCGACGTTGCGGGCGTTGTTGCGTCGCAGGCTCGGCCGAGGCGTGCGGGCATTGCGTGCCGACAATCGCTAGCGAAGCGGTGGCGCTCCCGGTACGGCTCGGCATGGCTTCGCCAATGGCGAGCGCGTCGGCCTCGAAGAAAACCGTCGCCGCGCATGCCGAAGCAAGGTTCCATGGGCGCCGCCGGAACAACACTAACGCGCGCCGCGACCCCCGTGACTGCCCGTCAGTTCGACCATGAAATCCAGGAACGCGCGGGTTTTCGCCGGCACGTGATGCCGGGACGGGTAGTACGCGTATAACGGATACCGCTCGTCGGCCCATTCGGGAAAGAGATTGATCAGCCGGCCGTCGGCGATCAGCGGCTCGGCGCCGAGCAGCAGCATCTGCGCAATGCCGGAACCGGCGAGGCACGCATTGAGCAGCGCGCCCGGATCGTTGACCGTCAGGCGTCCGCGGGTGTCCACCACGATGCGTTTGCGTCGCCGATGGAATTCCCACGTGAACGGCTTGCCCGTCTCCGGATTGCGAAATTCCAGGCAGCGATGGCTGCGGTTTTCGAGGTCCTGGGGCTGGGCCGGCCGCCCCCGGCGCGCGATGTACGAGGGCGCCGCGACCGTCACGACGCCGGTATCGAGGAGCTTTCTCGCGATCAGGCTGGATGCCCGCGGTTCGCCGAATCGCACGGCGAGGTCGAAGCCGTCCATCACGAGATCGCCCAGGCTGTCTCGCGCGATGAGTTCGATTTCGAGCTCGGGATGCGCGTCCATGAACGCATCGAGCCGCGGCCCGAGAATGGCCCGGTAGACGACCGGATCCAGATTGATTCTCAGCTTGCCGCGCACGGCGGAGACGCCGCTCGCCGCCGCCGCCGCGGCTTCCTCCAGCCCGGCGAGATGGGGCATGACCTGCTCGTAAAAGCGGCGGCCTTCTTCCGTCAGCGACACCGATCGCGTCGTTCGGTTGAAAAGCCGGATGTTCAGCTTTCTTTCCAGCCGCGCAATCGCCCGACTGACGCCCGGCGGCGTCATGCCGATGACGTCGGCGGCCGCCGAGAACGTGCCGGCATCGACGACGGCGGCGAACACGCTGATGCTGCCGGACAGCTTCTCGCTACTGGATCTCATGGAGGTTCGAGTGAATACGGGTGGCGGATCGTGCGGCGCACTGAAGGCCGGCACGCCAACGCCGCACAGCGTAGCCATGCCGGGCGTCCGTGTCGATCATGCCGAATTGATGACGCGTTGTCACTTATCTGATGCCATCCATGTCGTTTTGTTTTGGTCGGCGTTTGCCCAGAATGCGACCCACGTATTCACACATGGAGAACGAACAATGTATGCAATCACCGGAATCACCGGCCAGGTCGGCGGCGCACTGGCGCGCGAACTGTTGGCTTCGGGTCGGTCGGTGCGCGCGGTGGCGCGCGATGCGACGCGGGCAGCGGCGTGGGCGGAGCGCGGGTGCGAGATCGCGACCGCGTTCATGGAAGACCCTTCGTCGCTCGCCGCCGCGTTCGCCGGCGCGACGGGCGTTTTCATCCTGCTGCCGCCTGTGTTCGATCCGGCGCCCGGGTTTCCCGAAACGCGGAAGGTGATCGAGGCCGTATCCGCCGCGCTGCTGAAGGCGCGCCCCGAAAAGGTCGTGTGCCTGTCGACGATCGGCGCGCAGGCCGACGAGCCCAATCTGCTCACGCAACTCGCGCTGATGGAGCAGGCGTTGCGCGAGATGCCGATGCCGGTGACGTTCCTGCGGCCCGGCTGGTTCATGGAGAACGCCGCGTGGGACGTCGCGTCCGCGCGCGACGCGGGCGTCGTCGCCAGTTACCTGCAGCCGCTCGACAAGCCCGTGCCGATGGTCGCCACCGCGGACGTGGGCCGCGTCGCGGCGGAACTGCTCCAGCAGACGTGGAGCGGGGTGCGTGTCGTCGAGCTCGAAGGCCCGCGGCGCGTGAGCCCCAACGATCTCGCGCAGGCCTTCGCTCGTGTTTTGAGCCGGGACGTGCGCGCGGAAGCCGTCGACCGGCGAACGTGGGAAGCGCTGTTTCGCGCGCAGGGCATGAAGCATCCGATCTCGCGCATGCGCATGCTGGACGGCTTCAACGAAGGCTGGATCGATTTCGAAAGCGGTCCTGACGAAATCTTGCGCGGTCGTGTCGCGCTGGACGCGGTTCTGGGCGAGCTGGTGTCGCGTACGGTCTGATTGAATGCGGTGGGCGACGCGTGGCGCGCTTGCGCCGCGCCCGCCCATGCATCGGATTTTCGGTCAGACGAATAGTGGTTTTCCTGTCGAAGTGATTTCATCGGATGCGTTCTCGAAGGAGAAGCTGGATCACATGCGCCTGCTTGGCGCGAAGCTGACGCTCGTCCCGAGCGACGGCGGCAAGCAAACCGAGAAGCTGACGAAGGACATGATTCGCGAAGCGCATCGGATTGCCGGCGAGACGGGCGCATACATCACCGCGCAGATGGAAAACACCGATCAGCTCGACGCCTATACGAAGATGGCCGACGAGATCTGGGAGCAGACCGGCGGCCGTCTCGACGGTTTCGTCCAGAGCGTCGGCACGGCTGCGTCGCTGCGCGGGATTTCGCGGCGCTTGCGCGAGCATGACGCACGCATCCGGATCGCCGGGGTCGAGCCGGCCGAATCGGCGGTGCTGTCGGGTGGGCCGACCGGGGCGCACAAGATCGACGGAATCGGCGCGGGCTATGTCGTGCCGCTCTGGCGGGACGGCATCGCCGATGAGCTCGAGCGCGTCTCCACGGAGGACGCGAGAGCCATGGCGTTCCGGTTGGCCGCAGAGGAGGGGCTGTTCTGCGGTACGTCGACCGGCGCCAACGTAACCGGCGCCTTGCGACTCGCCGAACGGCTCGGCCCGGACGCCACGATCGTGACGATCATGTGCGACACGGGCATGAAGTATTTGAAGTCGTTCGCGCAAACGATCGGCTGATGGCCGGGAAGGGCTGGCTTCCCCGTTTGGGGCCGACATCCGTCGATGTGACTCAGGCCATGGACGGATCCGTCATGCCGGGGGCCCCGGTCTCGACATATCCGGCAAACTGGCGCAGAAAGCGTGCATCGGCGTCGCACGTGATGCCGATGTCGTACCCGCTTGCTGGCCGCGAGGGGCCACGGAACCTGTACCGACCGTCCGGCCTGCACGGTCATGGACTGTGCTGCGACCTCGTAGCGATTGGCCGTGATCGAGCATGTCACGACGGATTTTCCGCTATGGGTCAGGTTGATCTCCAGGTCGCCCTGGGTGACTTCGTAGCAGACCGTCGCTTTCTGTGTACTCGCATTCGAGCCGGAAGAGGATGCGCCGTACGAAGCCGCAAGACGCCCGGCCAGCAGCCGCCACCCGCGACGGATTCGAACGATCCCTCAATCGATCGAGGCGGCCAGCGAGAACCCGGGGGCGGGGTGTCGCCTCATTTCGGCCAGGAAGCGACGGTCATTCGCCGCTTTGTTCACGAGTCTGAACCATCGACGACAGCGCGCACGTCTGCCCAAGTATTGCCGCTGGCAACGGTTGCGGGGTGATGTAGTGCGGCGTCACCGGATTGGTACGCACCTTGCCTTGACTCACCTACCCGGCACGGTAGACCTCGCCTTCATCGCCGCGGATGGCAGCGCGCCATTCATCCAGCGAGATGGACGGATCATGTTCGATGTGCAGTCGATAAGCCATGGCGGCAACCGGAACGGTAGGGAGAGGATTTCGCTAACACGAATGACGGGTTCGGAAAGAACGGGGCGATCGCACTGACCGCCGAGCCGTCGTTGCCCGCCGCAACTCACCGCCCATCCACCGCCCGCGCCGGAACCGCTGCCACCCCCAAATTCGCGCCACCAATTTTCGGCAACCACGCAAACGCGATCATGACCAGCGTGACGCCCACGACGAGCATCGGCACCACCATCGGCCACGCCCCCGACTGATAGCGCGGTTCGGTGAAAACCGCCGCCGTCTGACCCACGCTGAAAGCGAAGAACATCATGATGAAGCCGGACCACGATACCGCGCGGCCGGCAAGATGAGGCAACCCGCTGACCGCGCCAGCCTGCCCGCACGGCTGATGGATCCCGTGGCCGAGGCAATACACGCCATGCCCGACGAGCAGCGGCCAGATGCTGCCGGGAAAGAGCGCACACCCCAATGCCTGGATCACCGCCCCTGAAAGGCTCAACGTCGCGCCTTGGCGCACCGTTCGCAGCATGCTTTGACGTCGCAGCAACTGCCGGCAACCAAAGGTACTCAGGACATAGACGAGCGTCCCGCTCGCCGGGATCCAGCCGTATCGCTCGGGCGAGATGCCGAGCTGCCGGATGTAGATCGTCGGAGAAAGCAGCAGAAAACAGAACATGCCGGCGTACGTCGACGCGGCCAGCAGCGTCCATACCCTGAACGGGGCATTGCCGAATATCTCGCGCACGTCCCCGGTCGAGTTCCGGCGCGGCGCGATTCTGGCGGCGCTTTCCTCGAAGCCGTACCAGCACATGACCAGCAAGCCGAACGCATAGAGGCTCATCCCCGCGAGTACCCATCGCCAGCCGGCGTGCTGCGTGACATAGGCACCGACGATCGGGGCGAGGAACGCCATCATCCCCATTCCCATGAAACCGCGCGCCATCACGTACGGGCCGTCGCCCGCCGAATACCGGTCGCGCACCGTCGCACGGGCGCATACCAGGATCGCGGCCATGGCGAAGCCCTGCATCGCCCGCGCCGCCACCAGTATCGCGGCCGTTGACGCAAGTGCTGCCGCCAATGCACTCAGCGCATAGAGCGCCAGACCGGTCAACAAGACGGGACGACGGCCGATTCGGTCGGAAAGACCGCCCATCGGCAACTGTCCGACACCGAATATCAGCGCGAAAACGGTGAGGCTGACGCTCGCGGAGCCCAGCGTCGCGGCGATTTCAGGCAGCGCCGGCAGGTAACTGTCGGTCGCCACCGGCTGGGCCGCCAGCAGCAGCGGCAACATGAGCGCGAAGTTCAGGCGTGCGGGGCGCGTGGTGTCCGGCATGACGGTGTTCGGCACGGTCTCGGGCGTGGGAGGAGGGCGGCGGCAAGACAACGGCGCTCGGCGCGGCGCGTTCGTATGGACGCGTCGAGTCTATCCGATCGCGCCTGCCGCTCTTGTCGCGCTCGACGCTGTCGCGCATCGGGATCGCCTGCATGCCGATCCATCGCGTGCTCAGTCGAACGGCACGGCCAGCCGGTCGATCACCGAACTGGTCGCGGGGCGCACGCCGCGCCACCATGCGAACGCCTCGGCCGCCTGCTCGACCAGCATGCCGACACCGTCCGCGATCCCGTGCACGCCGGCGTTTTTCGCGAGCCGGAGAAACGGCGTGAGCCGCTTGCCATAGGCGAGTTCGTAGGCGGTTCCCTTCGGACTGAACACGCTCGGCGGCACAGGCGGCAGATCGCCGGTCAAACTGGCCGAGGTCGCGTTGACGACGAGGTCGAAACGTCCCATCCGCGCGAGGTCCGCGTAGCTGCCGGCCACGAGCGGGCCGCGCCCCGCGACCTGCGAGGCCAGTGCGCGCGCCTTGTCGACGTCGCGATTCGCGATCACGAGTTCCGCCGGGCCGGCTTCGAGGAACGGCAACAGCGCGCCGCGCGCCGCGCCGCCCGCACCGAGCACCAGCACGCGCTTGCCGGCCATCGGCAGATTGAGGTTCGCTTCGATGTCGCGAACCAGTCCGATACCGTCGAAGTTGTCCGCCAGGATGCGGCCGCCGTCGAACTTGAGCGCGTTGGCCGCGCCCGCGAGCTGCGCACGCTCGCTGCGTTCGTCCGACATCGCGAACGCGTCGAGCTTGAACGGCGCGGTGACGTTGATGCCCTTGCCGCCGCCCTCGAAAAACGCACGCACCGTGGCAGCAAAAGCGCCTGCCGGCTCGAGCGGGCCCTCGATCGCGGTATAGCGGAGGTCCTGCTTCGTCTCTTGCGCGAAGAGGCCGTGAATCAGCGGGGATTTCGTATGTCCGATCGGATTGCCGATCACCGCGTATTGATCAGTCATCATTGGCTCGCTTTCGAATAGAGGACACCGTCTGCCTGCATCGCGTCGATTTCGGCCGCATCGAACCCGAGAGAGCGTGCGACTTCCGCGTTGTGCTGCCCGAGATCGGGCGCGACTTCGCGAATCGTCGTATCGCAATCGGAAAACCGGAACGGCAGGTTGGGCAGGCGCAGCGTGCCGTAGCGCGGATGCTGCTGCTCGACGACCATGCCTCGGGCCTGGATCTGCGGATCGTTCAACACCTCGTCGATGCGCTGCACCTTCGCGCACGGAACGTCGATGCCGTCCAGCAGGTCCAGTACCGACGCGACGGAACGCGCGGCCACCCACGGCTCGACCACCGACAGGATCTCCGTACGGTGCGCGTTGCGCCCGGTGCTGTCGTGAAACCGCGTGTCGGCGCCGAAGCCCGCCGGGCCGCCGTGCGTCTCGATCAGCGCGGCGAAGCGCTTCCACGCGTCGTCCACCTGCGCGGCGATCACGAGATCGCCATCCGCGGCGCGGAACACGCCATAGAGGGTCGACGTCGGCATGTCGTGCCCGGTCTGTTCGGGCAGCACGCCCTTCAGCGTGTAGCACTGCACCGCGTATTCGTGCATCGATACCAGCGTGTCGTACAGCGCCATGTCGACGTGTTGCCCGCGGCCGCTCTTCACGCGCCCCAACAGCGCGGCGTTGATCGCCGCGACCGCATGAATGCCGGTGTACATGTCGCCGAGCGAAATGCGCAGCAGCGGCGGGCGCTCGCCCGGCGTGCCGACCATCTGCATGATCCCGCTCTTCGCTTCGGCGATCAGCCCGAAGCCTGCGCGATGCGCATCGGGACCGGTGTGGCCGTACGCCGAAATCGAGCAGTAGACGAGGCCCGGATTGCGCGCCGACAGTTCTTCATAGCCGAGCCCGAGCTTGTCCAGCGCGCCGGGCCGATAGTTCTCGATGAAGACGTCGGCGGAGTCGCACAGCCGCTGCATGAACGCCTTGCCGCGCGCATCCTTCATGTTCACGCTCACGCCGCGCTTGCCCATGTTGAGCTGCAGGAAGTAGCCGCTTTGCTGGTCGTCGAGCACGGTCGCGTGCTGGCGTCCGGCGTCGCCGGAGCCGGGGCGCTCGACCTTGATGACTTCCGCGCCGAGCGCCGCGAGACAGCGGCCGACATACGGGCCGGCGAGGAAATGGCTGTAATCGACGACGCGAATGCCTTCGAGGGGACGTGCCTGCATCACAGTGCCTCCGGACGGCGCGGCACCATCAGCCGATGTTCGCCGCGTTGAACGACCTGCCCGTCCTGATTGATCAGTTCCGACGGCAGCACGACGATGCCCCAGTCCGGGCGGCTCTTGCTGGCCCGCATCGAGCCGACGCGGAACGTCACGTGCAGCACGTCGCCGACCTTGATCGGCAGCAGGAAATCCCAGGTCCAGCCGAGCGACATGCCCGGCAGGAAGCGATAGTCGCTCTGGGTCTTCAGGCCGTCGGCCACGGACAGCCCGAACAGGCCGTGCGCGACGAGGCAGCCGAAATGGCTGGCGTTCGCGTATTCCTCGTCCACGTGAACGGGCGTATGGTCGCCGGTGAGGTCGGCATACGCGAGAATGCGCTCCTTGGTCACGCGATAGGTCGGGCTCGTGCAGGTGTCGCCTTCGCGGGCGTCGTCCCAGTATTTCTCGACGATCGTCATGGTCATGCCTCCGCGCGCGGATTGATGGCCAGTGCCTGCGCGACGCAGGAAGCCGGCCGGGCCTGAATCAGTTCGACGGCGAGCCCGTCGGGCAGGCGAATCCAGTTGCGCCCCTGCGGCATCTCCGTCACGTCGAATCGCCGCGCCGCGGCCAGCGCGGCCTCCAGGTCCTCGCACATCACGCCGAGATGGGCGAGCCGGCCTTCCGGGCCGTCATGTTCCGGCGCGTGGATGAACTGCAGGCCGCCGAGCGTCCAGTACTGCCGCGGCGCGTCGAGCGTGCCGTCCACTTCGCGCAGCGTCATGCCGAGCACGTCCTCGAAGAAACGGATGTGCCAGTGGATGTCCTTCACCCAGATCGCAACGTGTTCGAGATAGGCTTTCGTGGCGCTCATGCGGCTGCCTCCTCGCGTTGGCGATCGGCCATCGCGCGCTCCAGCCCCTTGATGCAGGCGACGAGCGTGGCATTGACGGGGGTCGGCACGCCGTAGCGCTGCCCGCAGCGCACGACCGAACCGTTGATGAAGTCGATCTCGGTGATCGAGCCTTTCTCGAGGCTTTGCAGCATCGAGGTCTTGAACGCGGCCGGCAGCCCCTCGGCGGCGAGCGTCCAGGCCTGTTCGGGATCGGTCATCGACAGTTTCACGCCGGCCGCCTGCGCCGCCGCGATCGCCTCCGCGACCGCCGCGAGCGACGTCGCCTTCAGCAGCGGCTCGTCGTAGAGTTGCCCGTAGGTGAGGCCGGTGAGGCCCGTCAGCGCGCCGGTCGCGACATTCACCAGCAGCTTGTCCCACATCGTGCCGACGATGTTGTCGCTGATCGTCGTCGCGAGGCCGGCGGCATCGAACGCGGCGGCGATTGCCCGCACGCGCGGCGTGATGCGGCCGTCGAGTTCGCCGATGTAGGTGTATTTGCCGATCACGCCGGATTCGATATGACCCGGGCCGCGCAGCACGCCGCCGACGTAGGTCTTGCCCGCGAGGACGCGCTCGCGGCCGACGGCGTCGCTCAGGATGTCCTCGTGGCCGAGGCCGTTCTGCAGCGACAGCACGACGGTATCGGGCCCGACCAGCGACAGGGCGCCGCGGATGGCCGCGTCGGTGTGGAACGACTTGACCAATACCACGACCACGTCGGCCGTGCCGACTTCGGCAGCCTGCGTCGTCGCGTGCACACGTACCTGCCGGGTGCCGCGCGCGTCGTCGACCCGCAGGCCGTCACGGCGCATCGCATCGACGTGCGCGGGCGAGCGGTCGATCAACCAGGTCTCGTGACCGCCTTCGGTAAGGGTGGCGCCGATCGCACAGCCCAGTGCGCCAGCTCCCAGAATCGCGATTTTCAATGGTGTCTCCTTGACGTATGGCCTCACGATAGGAGTCGTCGCTCATGTCGACAATGCAATGGATACAATGGCGTCATTGCCCTGGACAATAATGCGACGATGCCCGCCGATCTGCCGGACCTGAAGCTGCTTCAGCTATTCGATCTCCTGTACGACGTGCGCAGCGTCACGCGCGTCGCCGAGCAACTCGGCCAGAGCCAGCCGACGGTCAGCATCTGGCTCGGCCACTTGCGGGAACACCTGCACGATCCGCTTTTCATCCGCACGCCCGGCGGCATGGCGCCGACGCCGCAAGCCGACGCGCTGATCGGGCCATGCCGGGAAATCCTCGAATCGTTGCGGCGCTTCACCGCGTGGGAGATCGCGTTCGACCCCGCGACCGCCCAGCGACGCTTTCGCATCTGCATGACGGATGCGAGCCACGTCACGCTGCTGCCGCGGCTGCTGGCCCATGTCCGCGCGCAGGCGCCGGGCGTCCGGCTGGAAGCCGCGCGGATCGACGGCAATACGGAGCGGGCGCTCGAATCCGGCGAAGCCGATCTCGCGATCGGCTACGTGCCGTGGCTGGGTGGCGGCATTTACCAGCAGAAGCTGTATGACCAGGACTGGATTTGTCTGGTGAATCGGCATCACCCGAGGATTCGCGGCCGGCTCGGGGTCAAGCAGTATCGCGCGGAGGGGCATGTCGCGATTACAGCGGGAACGGGGGCGCAGCTCCTCGAACAGGCGCTGCGGCAGGCGCGCATCGAGCGGGACGTTGTGCTGGAATTGCCGGGTTTTCTGGGGTTGGGGGCGATCGTTCAGACGACCGACCTGATCACGACGCTACCTCGTCATATCGGTGAGATGCTGGCCCAGGCCAACGATCTGGCGGTTCATGCATGCCCGATTCCAGTCGAGGGTTTCGCGGTGCGGCAGCATTGGCACGCACGCTATCACCACGAGGCCGGCAACCGGTGGCTGCGCGGCGTGGTGATTCGACTGTTCGGGGCATCGCATTGATCCGTGGCTTCGGCGTTCGCGACGGAGACTGGAAATCTCGCGGCTTTCGGGCGTTTCCAGTTTCGTGATTGCGCTGATACCGAACCGGCGCGGCTTCACGACACCGGACAATGTCCCCGTGATCGGCGGAAGGCACGACGCGTCACGAGAACCTCGGGGCTGGTCACCCCTCGGAGGCGCCCCATCCCTGGCTGCTAACGTCTGCCAGCGCGTCGAACACGGCCGGCGAGCGTTCCAGACGCGCGATCGTGCGGGCGCCTTCGAGCGCGGCGACCAACGCGGTCGCGGCTGAGGATGCGCGCGCGGAAGCAAAACCGCACCCCCTGAAATGCGCCGCGATCACCTCGGTCGAATCGGCAAACCCCCGCGCGACCCGCTCGGTCAGCTCGGCGTCGAGCGCGGGCAGTTCGTTGGCCAGGTTTTGCATCAGGCACCCGTACTGGAAATCGGCGGCGACCATTTCGGCCGCAAATGTGCTGAAGAGCCGACGCACGAAATCCAGCGCATGACCGGTCGTTTCGGCCGAGATGTTCTGCAAGACGGACATTCGATTCGTGACGTACTGATCGATTGCTTCTTCCGCGAGTTGGGCCTTGCCGCGGGGAAAGTGAAAGTAGAACGACCCCTTGGGCGCACCGCTTTCCTCGAGGATCTGGGTCAGTCCGGTCGCGGTGTAGCCCTGGATGCGAAACAGCCGTTCGGCCGTGGCAATCGCGCGAGCGCGAGCGTCAGTCTTGCGTGTCATGGCGGAAAAGTACCACGTTTGGCTTGACCCGACTATGGCGATCGCCATAGTATGGTGATCACCCTATTCCGGAGCGCCGCGATGCCCGTCGACAAGAGCAAGCCATCGGCGCCGAGACGAACCGTCCTGGCAATGGGCGCAGCCGGTCTGGTTGCGGCGTTGCTTCGACCTGCCCGCGCAAACCCCACACGAGAAGGTGATCTGGCCATGCCGACCTACGCCGCAGGAACGCTTCCCAACGGGGTGCGCTCGCGCATGATCCACGGGGTGAACGGCCTCGATGTCCATATTCTCGAGGCCGGCCATGAAAGCGCCGGCCGGCCGCTCGCGTTGCTTTTGCACGGCTTTCCGGATCTGGCTTACGGCTGGCGACATCTGATGCCCATCCTGGCCGACGCGGGATACCACGTCGTGGCACCCGACCAGCGGGGTTATGGACGCACCACCGGTTGGGCGAACGACTATGATGCCTCGCTCGCGCCGTTCAGCCTCTTGAATATGACGCGCGACGCTCTCGGATTGGTTTCGGCGTTGGGGTATCGGCATACGTCGATGCTCGTAGGGCACGATCTCGGCTCGCCCGTGGCGGCGTATTGCGCGCTGGCGCGACCTGACGTCTTTCCGTCGGTGGTGCTGATGAGCGCACCGTTTCCTGGCCCGCCGGCGCTTCCGTTCGACACGGCGCGAAGCGAGGCATCGTCGGCTCAACCGAACAATGACGGTCGGAAGCTGGCGGCGGCGCTTGCCGCGCTCGATCCGCCGAGACAGCATTACCAGCAATACCTCTGTACGCGGAACGCCAACCGGGACTTGTGGCACCCACCGCAAGGGTTATCCGCGTTTCTTCGCGCATTTTTCCATGTCAAGAGCGCCGACTGGCCGGGAAACAAGCCGCATCCGCTGAAGGCGCTCACGGCCGCGGAACTGGCGCAAATGCCCACCTACTACGTGATGGATCTCGGCAAGACGATGCCCGAAACCGTCGCGCCATTCCAACCGTCCGCCGCCCAAACCCTTGGCTGCACATGGCTGACCGACGCGGAACTTGGCGTGTACACCGCGGAGTACGGCCGCACCGGGTTTCAAGGCGCGCTTCAGGCTTATCGTGTGTTGTCCGATCCCGACCTGAACGCGGAGTTGCGCCTGTTTTCGGGCAAGACGATCGACGTCCCTTCGCTCTTCATTGGCGGCACGAGCGATTGGGGCACTTATTCGGCGCCGGGCGCGCTCGATCTGATGAGAACGAAGGCGACGACGAGCATGCGTGGCATCGAGATGATCGACGGCGCAGGCCACTGGATCCAGCAGGAGCAGCCGGCCAGACTCGGCGAACGCTTGCTCGCCTTCGCGAAGGCGTGAAGCCGGGGGCGCGGTGGAATAGGGCGCTTTTCGCGACCGGCGGCGGTTGCCGCGTCAGGTCGGGGAGGCCGTTTCGGCGCCGAACCGCTCGACCACGAATTCAGTAAAACTGCGAAGCTTCGGGGACTTCTGCTTCTGTTGCGGATAAAGCAGATGCATCGACCGCTCGGGGGCGGCGAAGTCCGGCATGATCTCGATGAGCCGCCCCTCGAGAATGTCCTCGTGGATCAACATCGAAGGCAGCATCGCGATACCCAGCCCGCTCAACGTCGCCCGTCGCAGCGCTTCCGCGCTGTCGATTTTCAGTCTGCCGTCCACGCAGAGGGTCGTCGGCCCGTCCGGACCTTCCAGCATCCAGTGAGATTGCGCCGCGTGCCATTCCGATCGGGGCGGATACGCATACGTCAGGCAGTGATGCTCGCGCAGCGCGTGCGGCGTAGTCGGCGCGCCATGTTCGTGAACGTAAGCGGGCGACGCACACAGTACCAGCCGGTATGGCGTCAGCGGACGCGCGACCACATCCGGGCTGGCGAGCGCGCCGATGCGAATGGCGGCCTCGAAACCTTCGTCGAACAGATCGGCGAGCGAGTCGGTTGCGACGATATCGAGCTTGATCTCGGGGTAGCGCTGGTAATAGTCCGCGAGCGCGGGAATCAGGCACTCGTTCGTAAACACGACAGGCGCCGTCACGCGCAGACGCCCTCGTGGATGCTTGAGGTGATCGAGTGCAAGCTGTTCCGTGTCGTCGACCAGACCGAGGACTTCGACGCATCGCTCGTAATAAGCCTGGCCGAACGCGCTGACTTTCTGCTTACGGGTCGTGCGGTGAACGAGGACCGCGCCCAGCCGACTTTCCAGAGCCTGAAGGTAGTTGCCGACCATCGTCGGCGACAGATCGGACGCCTGCGCGGCCGCCGTCAGGCTGCCCGTTTCCACGATGCGGACGAATACGGCCATCGCCTTGAGGAGATCCATTGCGCAATGGTACTGGATTCTGTTTCAAGGTGCGGCGCGTTTATCGGCCGCCGGTTTGGAAATACATTGCGATGGAAATGCATTGCGACAGGCGAGCGAAAGGAGGGCAGAAATGCGGTATGAACTTACGACGTTGTCGTGTCCGCTTCCGGACCAGAATATCGTGTCCGGCCGTGCGCATCACTGGATATCGGATGCCGACGCGCGCGGGCGGCTGCTTGGTGCATGGCGCACGGAAATTGGCGAGTTATCGCGAATTGTCGTGCTGCGTGGCTTCGAGACGATGGATGAATTGCAACATGAACGTAATCGGGCATTGAGCGCCGAGCGACCTTTCGGGATTGAAAGCGCGTCCGTTCGACTGAGCATGGAAAGTTACGCACTTTTTCCTTTTCTACCCGACATCGAGCCGGCGGTATTGGGCGACTTCTATGAGATTCGTCGCTACTGGCTGAAAGCCGGCGGTGTCGCGCCGACCATTTCCGCGTGGGAACGTGCGGTGGGCCCGGCCAAAGCCTATACGTCGCATCTCGTTTGCAACATGTACGCGCTCGATGGACCGCCGCGCATCACGCACATCTGGGGATTTTCGAGTCTGGAAGAACGCATGGCGTTGAGAAAGCGGCACTATGCCGAGGGCCTGTGGCCGCCGGGAGGCGGGCCGGAGCAGATCGAAAGGGCGACGTCGACGATCGGCTTGCCGGAGGCGTGGTCGCCGTTGCGTTGAGTGCGCCGCGGGCGCGGCACGTTTGGGTGGATGGCACGCGGCATCGACCGAGTCGATGCGTTGCATGGGCACGGCGGCATTGGAGCTTCGGTTGCAGGCCGCTTACCGATACGTCCAGCGCCGGTGCAGCACGAACGTCGTCGGCGGGATCAGCAGCGCGATCGCGACGACGCTCATCGCGCGCGATGCATCCAGCGCCTCGGCGGCGCGCGCAAGCAGCATCGTTTCGACGAACCCGACGAGC
Organism: Burkholderia sp. AU16741; assembly: GCF_002223345.1. Taxonomy (NCBI): domain Bacteria; kingdom Pseudomonadati; phylum Pseudomonadota; class Betaproteobacteria; order Burkholderiales; family Burkholderiaceae; genus Burkholderia; species Burkholderia sp. AU16741. Next base: position 659,188 of record NZ_NKEZ01000011.1, on the reverse strand, counting down.
GTGACCGCGAGAAAGCGCGTGGCGTTACGGGTGCGCACCGTCGACGAGAAGCTCCACAGTGTATTCGCCAGATACGAGAACGCGGTCGCGCAGAGGAACGCGACCGCATTCGCGCTCACCGGCGTCGCATCGCGCAGCGCGAACAGGGCGGCGGCGACCAGCGAGTGGATCGCGGTCGAGCAGAGCCCGGACACGCCGAAACGCACGAGCCGCGTGCGCTCGGCCTGGAGCAGCGCGATCATGGCGCGAGCGCGTCAGCGTGCGCCGATGCGCGCCCGGACCGGCTGCGCGCGCCGGCGGGCGGCCTGGCGGCGTGCGTCGCGCGCGACCGGCAGTTCGATCACCTTGCCATGCGTCTGGTAGCGGCGGCGGATCAGGTACACGGGCCGTTGCTTCGATTCGTCGTAGATCCGCCCGACGTATTCGCCGACGACGCCGATCCCGATCAGCTCGATGCCGCCGATGAACAGCGTGACCGAGATCAGCGACGCATAGCCGAGCACCGGATTGCCGAACAGCAGCGTGCGCAGGATGATGAACGCGCCGTACACGAACGCGAGTGCCGCGATGCCCACGCCGATATAAGTCCAACTGCGCAGCGGTACGGTGCTGAAGCTGGTGATGCCTTCCAGCGCGAAATTCCACAGCTTCCAGCCGGAGAATTTCGAATGTCCGGCGCTGCGCGGATCGCGCTGGTACTCGACGATCACGGTCTTGTAGCCGACCCATGCGAACAGGCCTTTCATGAAGCGATGCCGCTCGGGCAGGTTGCGCAGCGCGTTCACGACCTTGCGATCCATCAACCGGAAATCGCCGACGTTCTCCGGCAGCTTCACGTCCGACAGCAGGTTGTGCACGCGATAGTAGACCGCGGCGGCGGTGCGCTTCGCGAACGAATCGCAGGCGCGGTTGCTGCGCTTCGCGGCGACGACCTCCGCGCCGTCGCGCCAGTGCTCGATCAGCACCGGAATCAGGCTCGGCGGGTCCTGCAGATCGGCGTCGAGCGGGATCACCGCGTCGCCGGCGGCTTCGTCGAGGCCGGCCGTCAGCGCGGCCTCCTTGCCGAAGTTGCGGGTGAGATCGATGACGCGCACGCGCCGCTCGGCGGCGCCGATCCGGACCAGGCGCTCCAGCGTGTCGTCGCGGCTGCCGTCGTTCACGCAGACGATCTCGAAGCGGATCGCATCGATCGCGCTCATCAGCGGAATCACGACGTCGAAGAAGCGCTCGACGGCTTCGCCTTCGTTGTAGAACGGTACGACCAGCGAGACGAGCGGCGTGTAGATGGATTCCCGCATGATGATTCCCCTTGTGATGTCGTTTTACCGGTGGGCGCCGAGCGTCAGGCGGCCGGTGCGGCGCATGCCGTGCGCCGGGCGGTGGTGCGGTCGGACCGGGTGTGCGAATTCGGTCTCGGTCGAGATGTCGCGCGCGTCGGGCATCGACGGCACGTCGCGTCTTTCCTGGGCGATCCGGCTGACGAGCAGCGCGAGCGACGCGAGCGTCACGAGCGGCATGAACTGGAACGCCAGATGCGGCACGATCGCGAGGCTCGCGAGCGGCATCGGCCACAGAAGCATCAGCCATTCGCGATCGAAGCGCCGCCAGCCGTGCGTCCATGCATAGCGGGCGTACCACGCGATCACGATGCCGTACCAGGTCAGGTCGTAGTCGTACAGGTAGGGGCTGACGAGCAGGCATGCGCATGCGAGGGTCGCGGCGCGCAGCGCATACGAACACGCGCCGCGCCACGCATAGACGACTGCGATCGCCGCACCCGCCGCCGACACCAGTTGAAGGCCGCGCGCGACGAGCGCGGGCCAGCCGGCCATCGTCGCGAGCGCGAACAGGGTCGGCATGCGCGCGAGCTTGGCGTGGCCGGTGCCGACGATCGTATAGACGTGCGCGATCAGGTGCATGAACGCGATCCATGGGCCGACGCCGAACGCGAGCGTCGCGAGCAGGGCGCTGACGGCGATCGTCGCGGCCCATGCGCCCAGCGCGCGCCATTGGCCGGCACACAGCAGCGCGAGCGGGAACAGCACCGCGAGCTGCGGCTTCATCGTCAGCAACCCGAAACAGATGCCGGCGAAGACGGGGCGGCGATTCAGCGCGAGCAGTCCGAACGCGGCGAGCGTCGCGGTGAAGAGGCTCGTCTGCCCGACGATCACCGTGAGGAACGCGCCGGGGAACGCAAGCGCGCAGAGCCACGCGACATCGCGCTGCACGGTCGCGCGCATCGCCGCCGCGAACAGCGCGATTCCGATGCCGAGCCACAGCACGAGCGCCAGCGTGTACGGCAGCCAGCCGAGCGGCAGCACGAGCAGCAGCATGGTCGGCGGATAGAGCCATGGCAGCGTGCCGTCCGCGAGGGTCATCGTCGGGATTGCGTGCTGTTGGACCGCGAACAGCGTGGAGTAATGCCACGCGTCGGCTCCGTGCCCGTGCGCGGCGAGCCATGCGGCGCTCCAGACCGGCGAGAAATCCTGCGACAGCGGCTCCAGCGCGCCGTCGTGCGACAGGTGCACGCGGATCAGGTAGATGACGATGAACAGCAGCTCCGTCAACAGCACGGCGGCCGCATAGAGCCGTACGCGATCGCGGTTGAGCCAGTGCGGACGGCGGCGCGGGCCGGCGATCGGGAGTTCCGGATGCACACTGGCGGCCGGGTGCGCGTGGCGGGCGAACGACGGCGTCTTCATCGTGCGCTCCGCGAGGCGAGCGCCGTGCGGCGCACCACCACGAACAGCACCGCGAGCAGCACGACCGGCCCGATCTGCGGCAGCTTCGTCAGTCGGTTCAGCATTTCGAAGATCGGCAGCAGCCACGCCAGCACGAGGATGCCCTGGTCGCCGGGCAGCCAGCCTTCGTCGAGACCGTGCGCGATCAGGCAGAAGACCGCGATGCCGAGCCACGTCAGTTCGTAGTTCCAAAGGTACGGCGTCGTCAGCAGCGTGGCGACCGCCAGCGCCGCGCCGCGCAGCCGCATGTCGCGCGTGCGGCGCCATACGTCGACGGCCGCGGCGAGCGCGACGAGCGCGACCGCCGCCTGGGCGGCCAGCGCGGCGGCCACCGGCGCGCCCGCGAGCCGCAGCGCGGCGAACGGCGTCGGCGACGCGAGCCAGTACGACGCGAGCATGAAATGCTGCTCGCGTACCGTCGACATCGCATGACTCAATCCGTGCAGCGCGGCGGGGCCGGCCAGTGCGACGCCGGCGGCCGCGAACAGCGTCGCGCTGAGCGCGGCCGCCGCGAAGGTGCGCCATGCGCGCGTCGCGATCAGCACGAACGGGAACACGACCGCGAGTTGCGGCTTGATCGCGAGCAGCCCGATCAGCACGCCCGCCACGACCGGACGCTTGCCGAGCAGATGCAGCGCGAGGGCGGCGAGGCCGGCGGTCAGGATGCTGTTCTGGCCGAACAGCGCGGACATGCACACGGCCGAATACGCGACGACGACGAGCGTCGCGGCGCGCGGCACGGGAAGATGCGCGCGCAGCCCCGACAACCGCGAGACGGCGAACGCATAGCATAAAAGACTGCCCGCGAAAAAGAGGAAGTAAGCGGGCAGGAAAGGCACGAGGGCAACCGGGGCGATGAACAGCAGCATCGTCGGCGGATAGAGCCAGGGAAGCGGCCGGTTTTGCAGATACGCACCGAAGTGCGCGAACTCGGCCTGCAGGAATGACGACGTGTCGTAGGCCGCCGCGGCATGGCCTTGCAACACGAGATGCGATGCGGTCCAGAAGACCGAGAAGTCGGTGCCGGGGCGGGCGGTGGCGTTCGACGTGAAGCCGTCGGTCACGATACCCCAGACGATCAGCAGCGCCACGAAGAGCATCAGCATGATGCAGCTGTACGGAATGATCCGGTCGGCCGTCAGCCATTGAGCACAGCGTATTGCGCGATCGCGCGTTTCACGATTGGCTGTGTACATGATGCCCCGTCTGTCGTGTGGCCGCGTGGTCTGTCGCAGCCGTTTGATGTTGTCGTGCCTGCGGATCGATCGCGCTGAAATGGCGTTGTCCGGTGAATTCATTGTTGAAGAAAAAAACGCGTGATGCAAACCAGGCACGGTCGGACGGCATTGAATGTGTTCAGCGATTCGGGCGAAAACCGCCATTTCTGGTATGAGAAAACCCCGCCGCCGGGATTTGTGTTTCTGGCCTGAAACATTCCGTGATTTTTACCGAGCGGGCATGCCGCCGAACTCTCCACGCGCGAGCGACTCGCCGCGTTCGGGAAAATCCCGAGAAAATTTTTTAGGCCCTTTGTGCAGCGCGGCGACGGGGTTTCATGCCGGCTGCATGCGCCCGAGCCGCATATATCAAAGTTGAAACATTTCGGCAGCCGGGCGTTTGACGGGCAGGCGTGCGGATCGCCGGAACCCTTGATACGCCTCGATTCCGCCCGGGATGGTCCGCTCTTTGCGTAAGCGTTGGCACGGCAGTCGACGATGTGGCGACCGGGCGGTTCAGGCAACAAGCAGTGGAACCGGCTCGCGAATCGCCTGCGGAAAGGATGGTCCGGAGCGCGTTGGGGAACATGCGGCTCCCGTCCGGTCAACCGCGGAAACCGTCGTCGAACGACCCATCAGACCTGGCAGCTTCCGGGCAATAAGAAATCGGCATGGCAGTACATGGGGAATAAAAATGAACGACCACAGCACATCGCGGATCGCAAGCCGCGTTAAAGACACATTGCAGCTTTGCCGGGAGTTCCTTTTCCGTTCAACCGGATTCCATGCGTCGAATGGCCGTCGTGCCGTTCCGGTCGCTCGAGCCGCCCGATTCGTCCGGCCGGTCGGACCGTACACGCGTCTCTCATGCTCCGTCTCGCCGATACCCGTTCGTACGGACCGCGGTAGTCCGCCCCGTTTCCGCGACTGATCGTCGGCTTCCGATTTCCAGCGTAGTGCCGGTGGTGCCCACCCCGACGTCCCGACCGACGAAGGGTATTTCATAGCAGTCCGAAAGGAGAGTGCTCATGTCAAGAGTCATCGAAAAGGTCGCGTGGTTCGTCCAGGATCAGGACGGCGTGACGGCCATTGAATACGGCCTGATCGCCGCGCTGATCGCGATCGGCATCGTCGCCGCCCTGGCGACGGTCGGTACGGATCTGAAGACCGTGTTCAGCACGATCGCCGCGGATCTGGACTCGGCGGTAGCAGGCCTCTGATGGATGGTACGACGAACGGTTTATCCGATCGTTCGAATCGTTCGTCGGCGCCACACGGCATCAACGATATTCCTCGCCGTATCGATGCACGGTCGTCCGACCAGCCGGTGCGCGAGGCTTTTGAAAGTCACCACGAAAGGAGAACACCATGTCCAAGTTCATTCAACAAGCCGGCCGTTTCATTCGCGACGAAGACGGCGTGACCGCCATCGAATACGGCCTGATCGCCGCACTGATCGCAGTCGGCATCATCCTCGCGCTGTCGACCATCGGGAAGGACCTGAAGACCGTGTTCAGCACGATCGCGGCCGACCTCGATTCGGCGGTTGCAGGCATCTGATGCACCGTGCCGCGGGCGGCTCGGCTGGTGCAGTGTTCGAGCCGTCCCCGGCGATTCCGTCAACCGGAAACCGGAGACCATCATGCAAGCCATCACACGTGTCGCCCGTCGCTGGATCGCCGACGAACAGGGTGTGACGTCGATCGAATACGCATTGCTCGCGTCGATGTTCGCCATTGCGGTGCTGGGCAGCGTCGTCACGCTGAAGGGCTCGCTCGGCGATGCGTACGAGATGATCGCCGCGGCCGTGACGGCCGCCGTGAGCACCGCCGTGACCACCGCGCTGTCCATGGTTTCCTGATCCACCGATTCGATACGCGAGGTTCGCCATGTTTCCCGTTGCGCCGCCTTATCCGGTTCCGTTGTGCGTGACGCTGCTCGCGATCGCCGCGGCCAGCACGGACATCGCGAGCCGTCGCATTCCGAACCGCCTCGTGCTGCTCGGCCTGGCCGGCGCGCTGGTCGCGCAGTGCCTGTTGCACGGCTTTCCGGCCGGCGTGCTCGGATGGCTCGCCGGTGCCGCAACCGGCTTCGGGCTGCTGCTGCCGTTCTATCTGTTGCGCGGGATGGCGGCGGGCGACGTGAAGCTGATGCTCGCGATCGGCGCATGGGTCGGCGCGGAAATGACGTTTTACATCGTGCTGGCCACGTTCCTGGCCGGCGGGGTCGGCGCCGTCGCCTACGCGCTGCTGCGCGGGCGGATGCGCCGGATGTGGGCGAACGTGCGCACGCTGATCGTGCGGCGCTCGCACGCGGCACGCGCCGAGGCCGACGACGGCCCCGGCGAGATCGCCTCGGTCGGCACGCTGCCGTACGGCGTGGCGATCGCGGCCGGCACGCTGGGCATGCTGTTCGCGTCGTGCGCATAGCGCGGCGGATCCGCAACGAGGACGCAACGAGGACGCAACGATCATGAACACGAACCACACCGAACCGAGACGCGACGCGCAGGTGGCACGCCTGCCCGATCCGCCGCCGTCGCGGGAGGTCCATACGAAGCTGGGCGCGCAACTGCCGCCGGCGCCGCGCTCTCTCGCCGAAACCGGGCTGAGCACGGCGTTCGTCGCCGGCCTCGTGCTGAAGTCGACGCTGGTGCTCGGCCGCCCGTCGTACGGCGACCTGGTCGAGCGGCACTGCCTGCCGCTCGCGGTGCTCGACGACGTCTTCGCGTTCCTGGTGCGCGAGCATCTCGTCGAGCTGACCCATCGCGGCGCGACCGATCTCGACGTGACGTTCCGCCTCACCGATGCGGGCCGCGTGCTCGCGCTCGAGGAACGGGAACGCAGCGGCTACAGCGGTCCCGCGCCGGTCACGCTCGACGCGTATCTGGCGAGCGTGGCCGCGCATTCGGTGCGCAAGCTGCACATCGGCCAAAGCGACGTGTGGGCGGCATTCGAAGGCATCGTGATCGACACGGCGGTGCTCGATGCGGCGGCCGCCGCGCTGAACGCCGGCCGGCCGCTGCTCATCCACGGCCCGGCCGGCAGCGGCAAGACCTTTCTCGCCGAGCGGCTCGGCGCACTGATGCACGGCCGCGTGCCGGTGCCGCATGCGATCTGCGCGGCCGGCGAAGTGATCCAGGTCTACGACCCGCTCGTGCACGTCGACGCGCCGGCGCCGGGCGGCGGCCAGTCGGTCGATCGCCGCTGGCGCCTGTGCCGCCGGCCGGTCGTGATGTCGGGCGGCGAGCTGACGCTGGACGAACTCGACCTGCGCCGTGACGACGCGGCCGGCTTCTATCAGGCGCCGCCGCACATGAAGGCGAACATGGGCATGTACGTGATCGACGATCTCGGCCGCCAGCGCGTCGAGCCGCGCGACCTGCTCAATCGCTGGCTGCGTCCGCTCGATCGCGGCGTCGATTTCATGACGCTCGAATCCGGCAACCGCTTCGTGATGCCGTTCGACGTGTGGCCGGTGTTCTCGAGCAACCTGGCGCCGGAGCAGTTCTGCGACGACGCGTTCATGCGCCGCCTCGGCTCGAAGCTGCACGTCGGCGCGATGTCGATCGACGACTACCGCGCGGTGTACGACGCGGCCTGCACGTCGCTCGGGCTCGTATCGGCGAGCGATGCGTTCGACTTCCTGCTGCATCGGCTGCATCTGCCGACCGGCAAGGCGTTTCTCGCGTGCTTTCCGGCGGACCTGCTGCGCCTCGTGGCCGCCGGCGCGCGTTACCGCGGCGACCCGCCCGAGGTGACGCACGACGCGCTGTACGACGCGTGGGCGAGTTACTTCGGCGCGGCGCCTGAACGGGACGGCAGCCATCCGCCGCCCGTCGAGCGCGGCGGCCGTACGTTCGTCACCGGTTGAGCGGTTTCTTTCACGATTCGTCGAGGAGCATTGCCATGAAAAACAGTCGAGCGGTCATGATGCTGGTCGTCGCGATGATCGCGGGTCTTGCCGCGGTCGTATTCGCCTCCCACTGGCTGATGCAGACGTCCACGAGCTCGGTCACGTCCGTCGCGGTGGCCACCACCGACCTGAACCTGGGCGAGCCGCTCGGGCCGAACCAGATCCACATGGTGAGCTGGCCGTCGGGCAGCGTGCCGACCGGCGCGTTCACCGATACGAAAACGCTCGAAGGGCGCGTCGTGCGCACCAGCCTCGCGCGCGGCGAGCCGGTGATCGAGTCGAAGCTCGCGCCGGTCGGCACGAAGGGCGGCCTCTCCGCGGTGATCGCCGACGGCAGCCGCGCGATCACGGTGCGCGTGAACGACGTGGTCGGCGTCGCGGGCTTCGCGCTGCCGGGCAACTACGTCGACGTGATCGTCAACACGCAGGAACAGCAGGGCAAGACCGACGGGCAGAGCATCTCGAAGATCGTGCTCGAGCACATCCTCGTGCTCGCCGTCGCGCAGCAGGTCAGCCGCGACGACACGGCGCCGAAGGTGGTCAACGCGGTGACGCTGGAAGTCACGCCCGACCAGGCCGAACGGCTCGATCTCGCGCGCAGCGTCGGCACGCTGTCGCTCGTGCTGCGCAACCAGGTCGACCAGAAGACGCTGACCACCGGCGGCGCGACCAAGCTGACGCTGCTCGGCAAGGAGCCCGCACCGGCAGCGCCGCCGGCGCCCGTCCAGGCGCGGCCGGTCCGTGTGCACGTCGCGTCGCATGCGGCGCCGGAAGTGCGGCGCGACTGCGTCGGCGTGCTGACGGGCGTAAAGGGCAGCGTCGAGTGTTTCTGAAACCAAACCAACCAGCCATACAAACAAACCGGCCGCCGGCAACGCGCGGCGACCTTGGAAGTCGATAACCGGCACGGCGCCGGTCTCTCGGGGGATCAGACGAAATGAAGATCAAACCGCAACGCACAGGTACCGGCCCACTGCGCACACGCGTCGCACGGGGCACGATGATGGCCGCGATCCTCTGTTCGGGATGGCTGACCGTATATGGCGCACTCGCCCAGGAAGGCATCGAATCGGCGGTGCTGACCAAGGGCGGCGCCAGCGCGCCGGCCGTGGTCGGCAAGGGGCCGATGCAGATGACGATCAGCATGACGCCGGCGCCGGCCGCCGCGCCCGCCGCGTCGGCGGGGCCGCTGCGCGGGCCGAACTGCGTCGGCGCCGTGCGCGAATCGACCAGCGTCGCGGTGCCGCTCGGCAAGTCGCTGCTGGTGCCGATGCCGGAGCCGGTCCGCAACCGGACGATCGGCAATCCGGCCGTCGCGCAGGCGACGATGGTGTCGCCCCAGACGCTGTACATCCTCGGGCTCGCGGTCGGCACGACCAACATGATCGTGCAGGGCAGGAGCGGGGCATGCCGGGTGATCGACGTCGCGGTCGGCGCGGACGCCGGCGGGCTGCAGGCGTCGCTGCTGCAACTGATGCCGAACGAGCGCGACATCCATGTGTCGACCGCGGCCGGCACGATCGTGCTGGCGGGCACCGTGTCGAGCTCGCAGGCCGCGCAGCAGGCCGTGCAGATCGCCCATGCGTATGGCGACAGCGCGGGCGATGCCGCGGGCGGCGGCAAGCAGGGCGGCGGCGTGCTCAACATGCTGAACGTCACGTCGCCGCAGCAGGTGATGCTCGAGGTGAAGGTGGCCGAGGTGTCGAAGACGCTGATCAACCAGATGGGCAGCGCGTTCAACATCCAGGGCGGCTTCGGTTCGTGGAGCGGCGCGCTGGTCAGCAACCTGCTCGCCGGCGTCGCGAGCGGCGCCATCTTCAACAAGGCGAACAACAAGCCGTTCAGCATCGCGGCCGACGCGCAGAACACCGACAACCTCGTCAAGATCCTCGCGGAGCCGAACCTCGTGACGATCAGCGGCCAGGAGGCGACGTTCCTCGCGGGCGGCAAGATCTTCATCCCGATCCCGCAGAGCAGCGGCAACGGCACGTCGTCGATCACGCTGCAGGAAGAGGAATTCGGCGTCGCGCTGAAGTTCACGCCGACGGTGCTGGCCAACGGCCGGATCAGCCTGAAGGTCGCGCCGGAAGTGTCGGAGCTGTCGCAGACGGGCGTCACGCTGAGCGCGACCAACATCGGCGGCACGTCGATCCTGCCGCTGATCACGACGCGGCGCGCGTCGACGACGGTGCAGATGAGCGACGGCGAATCGTTCGCGATCGGCGGGCTGATCAAGGACAACGCGACCGGCGCGCTGAAGGCGATCCCGGGCGTCGGCGAAGTGCCGGTGCTCGGCGCGCTGTTCCGCAGCACGTCGTTTCAGCAGGACCGCACCGAGCTGATCTTCCTGATCACGCCGCACCTGGTGAAGCCGCTGCAGACCGCGGACGTCGCGCTGCCGACCGACAGCTTCTCGAAGCCGAGCGAAATCGACGTGTATGCGACCGGCAACATGGAAGGCCGCCGCGGCGTGCGCAAGGCAGGCGCCCAGCCGATGCAACCCGCGAACGATGCAGCCGCCGCGCCGCGGACCCCGGCCCAGGCACCGGTACCGGCGCCGAAATCGGAAGCCCCGGTCGCGCCGGCCGCGCTGCCCGCGCCGCGTGCACCGCAAGCCGACGTGCAACAGCCGGCGCCGGCCGAGCCGCCGAAGGCGCCCGCGCCGGTCGCGGCTGCCGCTCCGCAGCCCGACCCGGCCACCTCGGCTCGCGTCGCGCGCATCGAAGCCGCCGCCGCGCGTCTTGCGGCCGCCGGCGCCGAACCGTCGGCCCAGCCGGCGGCGCGCACCAAGCACCGGACCGCGGCGGCGCCCAACGCGCAGATGGCGCGTGCGGGTGCGGAACCCCAGTCCACCGATCGTTGAAGCCATCCAAGGGGAAGCTCATGAAATCCGCCTACCTCGTATTCGTGCGCCGCGCGGCGCTCGCCGTCCCGCTCGCGTTCGCGCTTGCCGGCTGCATGTCGTCGACCCCGGTGTGGGACAGCCGCTTCGGCGATTCGGTCCGCACCGTGATGCACGCCCAGATCATCGATCCGCATGCCGGCGAACATCCGGCCTCGGCGCCGGGGGTCGACGGCGCCGCCGCGGCGGCCGCGCTCGACAACTACGACAAGTCGTTCAAGCAGACCGTGCCGCCCGCCAACGCGTTCGTGATCGGCATCGGCAAGGCCACCCAATAACGACGGCATGCTCAGGGAGAACGCCATGAACAGCGCAGCCCGCTATCCGAAAGTTACGCGTCGCGGCCTGCATCGCCAACGCGGTGCCGTCGCGATCATCGTCGGCCTCTCGCTGGCGGTGATGATCGGGTTCGTCGGGCTCGCGCTGGATCTTGGCAAGCTGTACGTCACGCGCAGCGAACTGCAGAACAGCGCCGACGCCTGCGCGCTGTCGGCCGCGCGCGACCTGACCTCGGCCATCAGCCTGTCGGTGGCCGAAGCCGACGGCATCGCCGCCGGCCACCTGAATTTCGTGTTTTTCCAGAAGAAGTCGGTGCAGATGTCGACCAACGCGAACGTCACGTTCAGCGATTCGCTGACCAACCCGTTCCTGGCGAAGAACGCGGTCGCGAACCCGGCGAGTATCAAGTACGTGCAGTGCACCGCGACGCTGAGCAACATCGCGCACTGGTTCATCGAGGTGCTGAACGTGCTGCCGGGCACGAAGCTCGCGAATGCGGCGGAAGTGTCGGCGAGCGCGATCGCGACCGTCGGCGGCGGGCAGACGACCTGCGCGATTCCGGTGTTCGTGTGCCGCGGCCCGTCCGATCCGCCCTACAAGGTCGGCGACTGGATCTCGTCGCCGTCCGGATCGTCGTCGACCTACGGGCCGGGCAACTTCGGCTGGGCGGCGCTCGACGGCTCGACCAACGAGACGACGCTCGCGAGCGAGCTGTCGGGCAATACCTGCAACATCACGAGCCCGCCGGACCTGGCCACCACGGGCCTGAAGGCGGCGTCGCAGCGGGCCTGGAACACGCGCTTCGGCATCTACACGAACGGCGCGAACGGTTCGAGCGGCCAGCCCGACTTCACCGGCTACGCGTATGTCGGCCCGAACTACGGGCCGCCGGGAACGCCGGGCATCAAGGGCGACGCGTACACGCAGTTCGTGGCCGACCGCGCGAGCTTCAAACCTTACCAGGGCGACGGCGCACCGCCGTCGGGCAGCGGCATCGCGACCAACGGCACGGCGACGGCAAGCAACTACGCGACCTACGGCAGCGACCGCCGCCTCGCGCTGGCGCCGGAAGGCGACTGCTCGACGCTGTCCGGAAGCAGCGGCAAGGTGCACGTCACGCAATGGGATTGCGTGCTGATGCTCGATCCGCTTCCGTTCAGCGCCGGCAGCGGCCCCGTCGTCGCGCACCTGGAATACCTCGGTTCGTCGGTTTCCGGCAACAACCCTTGCGCGACGCACGGCTTGCCCGGCAGCGGCAGCGCGTCGGGCACCCAGGTGCCGATGCTCGTTCAATAGCGGAGAGGCGATCATGAAGAAGCCGTCGATTCGTCGTTCGCGCACCCGCGGCGCCGTCGCCGTCGAGTTCGCGCTCGTGCTGATGCCGATGATCATGCTGGCGACCGGCGTGGCCGAGTTCGGCCGGGCGATCTACCAGTACGAGACGCTGACCAAGGCGACCCGCGATGCGGCGCGCTACCTGTCGGTCTGGCTGCCGACCGACAGCGCGTATCCGGTGTCGCAGGCGCAGTGCCTGGTCGTCTACGGCAGCACGACGTGCGGCACGTCGGGCACCGAGCTGGTGCCCGGGCTCACGACGTCGATGGTCACGATCTGCGACGCGCAGCACACGACCGGCTGCAGCGATGCATCCGATCCGCCGCAGTTCGCGAACCTGCCGACCTACGATTCGAACAACAACGCGGCAAGCGGCACGGCCACCGGCGCGATCAACGTCGTCGAAGTGAAGATCAGCGGCTACAAGTACCAGCCGATTCCCGCGTACCCGGGGCTGCCGTCGATCACCTTCGGCAACATCGTCACCGTGATGAGGCAAGTGTCATGAACGCGCGCCATTTTCCGCTGTCCCGCCGGCGTGCGCAGCGCGGCGTGGCGATCGTCGAATTCGCGCTGATCGCGTCGGTGCTGATCATGCTGCTGATCGGTATCTTCGAGTTCGGCCGCGTGCTGTTCTACTGGAACACCGCGAGCGAGGCCGTGCGCCTCGGCGCGCGCACCGCGGTGGTCTGCGACGTGAACGCCGCGGGCGTCGTGAAGCGCGTGCGCTCGCTGTTGCCGCTGCTGTCGGACGCGAACGTGTCGGTCGACTACACGCCCGCGAGCTGCGGCATCAACACGTGCTCGTTCGTGACGGTGAGCGTCACGAACGTCACCGTCAAGACCATGATCCCGTTCATGAACGTCACGCTGAAAATGCCGCCGTTCACGACGACGCTGCCGCGCGAAAGCCTGAATTCCGCGACGGGCGGCTCCGCCTGCAACTGATCGAAAAGACGAGGCACACGACATGATCAACATCCTCGTAGCTTCCGACGACACCGCGCGGCTTTCGCAGATCGCGCGTCTCGTGGCCGACTGCGGACGCTATCGCACGACGCGCGCCACCGGCCGCCCGTCGCAGATCGAACATCGCACCGACGGGCTCGACGCGTTCGACATCCTGCTGGTCGACGGCACGTCGCTCGAGCCGTCCGAGCTGTCGGCGATCGAGCGCATCTGCCGCGCGCATGCGGGCCTGACCTGCATCCTCGTGGCGGCCGACGCATCGCCGCACGTGCTGCTCGATGCGATGCGTGCGGGCGCGCGCGACGTGCTGCAGTGGCCGCTCGATTCGCAGGCGCTCGGTAGCGCGCTCGGGCGGGCCGCCGCGCAGAGCACGCGGCGCGATACCGACGACACGCGCATCGTGTCGTTCATGTCGTGCAAGGGCGGCGCCGGCACCAGCTTCGCGGCCAGCAATGTCGCGTTCGAGATCGCCGAGGGCTTCAAGCGCCGCGTGCTGCTGATCGACCTGAACCAGCAGTTCGCCGACGCGGCGTTCCTCGTCAGCGACGAAACCCCGCCGTCGACGCTGCCGCAGCTGTGCGCGCAGATCGAGCGGCTGGACAGCGCGTTTCTCGACGCGAGCGTCGCGCACGTGACGGAAAACTTCCACGTGCTGGCCGGCGCCGGCGACCCGGTCAAGGCCGCCGAGATGCGCGAGGACGCGCTCGAATGGATTCTCGGCGTCGCCGCGCCGCGCTACGACTTCGTGATCTTCGACGTCGGCGTCGGCATCAATCCGCTGTCGATGGTCGCGCTCGATCGCAGCGACCAGATCCAGCTCGTGCTGCAGCCCGCGATGCCGCACGTGCGCGCCGGCCGCCGGCTGCTGGAGATCCTCGTGTCGCTCGGCTATTCGACCGACCAGTTGCGGCTGATCGTGAACCGCGCGACGCGCGCGAGCGAGCGGACCCGCACCGCGCTCGAGGAAGTGCTCGGGCTGCAGGCGGCCTGCACGATTCCCGACGATGCCGACACGGTGCTCGAAGCGATCAACCAGGGCCATCCGGTGTCGCGGCTCGCACGCGGCTCGGCGGTCGTACGGGCGTTGCAGGGCTATGCGAAACAACTCGTCGACGGCGAGGTGCGCGCGGGACGCAGCGCGACGCACAGCGAGCCGTTGATGTCCCGGCTGTTCGGCCGCAAGGCCACGCCGAAGCTCAAGTCGATGTAATTCTTACGGGGAATCATCATGTCATTGCGCGAACAGATGTCGTTGCACCGGGCCCAGCCGCTGTCGGCAGGCAGCGAGACGGCCGGCCCGGCGCATTCGTCGGTGCGCGACGCATACCAGAAGCTGCGCCGCGAAATTCACCTGGCCGTGCTCGAGCGCGTGGAACTCGAGCGCCTGTCGCGGCTGCATCAGGACCAGGTTCGCATGGAGATCGGCTCGCTGATCGCACGCATCCTCGACGAGGAACGCATGCCGGCGAACGACATCGAGCGCCGCCAGCTCGCGATCGACGTGTACGACGAGATGTTCGGCTTCGGCCCGCTCGAAGCGTTGCTGCGCGACCCCGGCATTTCCGACATCCTCGTGAACACCTACCGGCAGGTCTACGTCGAGCGCTGCGGTCAACTCGAACTGACCGACGTGACGTTCTATGACGATGCGCATCTGATGAAGGTGATCGAGAAGATCGTGTCGCGCGTCGGGCGCCGCATCGACGAATCGAGCCCGATGGTCGATGCGCGGCTGCCGGACGGATCGCGCGTGAACGCGATCATCCCGCCGTCCGCGATCGACGGGCCGCTGATGTCGATCCGGCGTTTCGCGGTCAACCCGCTGAAGATGGACGATCTGGTGCGCTACCATAGCCTGACGCCGCCGATGGCCGAGCTGCTCGACGCGCTGTCGCGCGCGAAGGTGAACGTGCTGGTGTCGGGCGGCACCGGCAGCGGCAAGACGACGCTGCTCAACATCCTGTCCGGCTTCATTCCGCGCAACGAGCGGATCGTGACGATCGAGGACGCCGCCGAGCTGCAACTGCAGCAGCCGCACGTGCTGCGGCTCGAAACGCGCCCGCCGAACATCGAAGGCAAGGGGGAGATCACGCAGCGCACGCTGGTGCGCAACGCGCTGCGGATGCGTCCGGACCGGATCATCCTCGGCGAAGTGCGCGGCGCGGAAGCGCTCGACATGCTCAACGCGATGAACACCGGCCACGAAGGTTCGCTCGCGACGATCCACGCGAACACGCCGCGCGACGCGCTGACGCGGCTCGAGAACATGGTCAGCGTGTCCGGCCTGACGTTGCCGCCGAAGACGATGCGCCAGCAGATCGCGTCGGCGATCTCGGTGGTCGTGCAGGCGGCGCGGCTCACGGACGGCAAGCGCAAGATCGTCAGCATCCAGGAACTGACCGGGATGGAAGGCGACATCATCAACATGCAGGAGATCTTCACGTTCAAGCGCACGGGCGTGGATCGCGACGGCTCGGTACGCGGCCACTTCTGCGCGACAGGCGTGCGGCCGAAGTTCGTCGAGCGGCTGCAGGCGTTCGGCATCAACCTGCCGGATTCGCTGTACGACCCGTCCATGCGATACGAGACGGACTGACGCCAGGGCGTCGTGTGCTGCCGGGGAGAGGCCTCATGAATGCGATCTTTTACGGTTTTGTGATTCTTACCTTCGTCGCGGTGGTGCTGTCGATCGAAGGCATCTATCAATGGTGGAACGCGCGGCACGGCGCCGCCGCGCGGCGGATCGAATCGCGCATTCGCGCGATGTCGGCGGGCGGCAACGTGCAGCAGGAGCGGCTGTCGATCCTGAAGAAGCGCATGCTCGACGAATCGAAGCCGTTCGACCGGCTGCTGCTGCGCCTGCCGCGCGTGCACGCGCTCGATCTCGTGATCCAGCAGTCGGGTCTCGACTGGACGCTGCCGAAGCTGATCACGCTCAGCGCGACGTTCGCGGCGCTCACGTGGTTCGCGGCGAGTTTCGCGCGGGCGCCGCAGCTCGCCGCGGTGCCGATCGCGCTGTTCGCCGGATGGGGGCCGATGATGTACGTGTTGCGCCGCCGCGCCCGGCGGATGCGCAAGCTCGAGCGGCAGTTGCCGGACATCTGCGACATGATCGCGCGCGCGCTGCGCTCCGGCCATTCGTTCACGAGCACGCTGGGGATGGTCGGCGACGAGTTTTCCGAGCCGATGGGCGGCGAATTTCGCGTGACGTTCGACGAGGTCAACTACGGCGTGTCGCTGCACGACGCGCTGACGAATCTGGCGACGCGCGTGCCGGTGCAGGACCTGCGCTACTTCGTGATCGCGGTGCTGATCCAGCGCGAGACGGGCGGCAACCTGGCCGAACTGCTCGACAGCATCGCCGGGCTGATCCGCGAGCGCTTCAAGCTGTTCGACAAGGTGCGCGTGCTGTCGGCGGAAGGGCGGCTGTCGGCGTGGATTCTCGGGCTTTTGCCGTTCGGCACCGCGGCGGTGATGGCGCTGCTGAACCGCGAATTCCTGTCGGTGCTCTGGGAGGATCCGGCCGGGATCCGGATGGTCGGCACGATGCTGGTGTCGATGCTGTTCGGGCTGTTCTGGATCCGCCGAATCGTGCGCATTCGCGTCTGACGCGCGAGCCGAATAACGAACCGTTGCGAGGTTGTCATGCAAAACCTGAGCGTGGTCCAGGCCGTGATGCTGGGCGGCTTGTTCATCTTCGTGGCCGGCGGCGTGCTCGTCGCGATGCTGCTGTTCGCGCCGCGCGGCATCCAGCGCCGGCTCCAGCAGGCCGGCGGGACCGGGGCGGGCGCCGTCGCCGGCCCGGGCGACGGCGACGACGTGGCGTCGCGCTGGGTCGCGAAGCTGGTCGAGCTGTCCACCCCGATCTCGAAGCTGTCGGTGCCGAAGGAGGGCTGGGAGAATTCGCCGCTGCGCATCCGGCTGATGAATGCCGGCTGGCGCAACCAGAGCGCGGCCGCGCTGTATTTCACCGCGAAGACGGTGCTCGCGCTCGGCCTGCCGTGCGCGGCGCTGCTGGCGCTGATCACGACGTCGCTCGGCGACGAGCGCGCGCTGTTGTCGCTGATCCTCGTGGCGCTCGCCGGCATCGGCTACTACATCCCGAACGTCGTGCTGTCGCAGCGGGTCAAGGTGCGTCAGCAGAAGATCTTCGAGGATTTCCCGGACGCGCTCGACCTGCTGACGGTGTGCGTCGAGGCGGGGCTCGGGCTCGACGCGGCGCTGATGAAGGTGAGCGAGGAGCTGCGGTTCAGCAGCGAGGTGGTCGCGAGCGAACTCGATCTGCTGCTGCTCGAG
Organism: Burkholderia sp. AU16741; assembly: GCF_002223345.1. NCBI lineage: Bacteria > Pseudomonadati > Pseudomonadota > Betaproteobacteria > Burkholderiales > Burkholderiaceae > Burkholderia > Burkholderia sp. AU16741. Next base: position 641,534 of record NZ_NKEZ01000011.1, on the reverse strand, counting down.
ATGCGCTCCGGCTTCACGAAGGAGGCGGCGCTGCGCAATCTCGCGCTGCGCACCGGCGTGGAGGACATCGAATCGTTCTGCGCGATGCTGATCCAGGCGGACCGGTTCGGCACGAGCATCAGCGAATCGCTGCGCGTGCTGTCGGACATGCTGCGCACCCGCCGCCGGATGCGCGCGGAGGAACGCGCGGCGAAGATCGCGCTGAAGCTGCTGTTCCCGCTGATCTTCTGCATCTTCCCCGCGCTGATGGTGGTGCTGCTCGGCCCGGCGATGATTCACGTCTATCGCGTGCTGCTGCCCACGTTCGTCGGCATCGCGCCGTGAGCGGCGCGCGGATGTGGCTTTGCGCGCACCGATCCAGGCTGGACGTGCCGGCCCCGGGTGATTCGGCGGCCGGCGCGGCAATAGGCTTCATGGAGGCTCTCTCCCCAGGCGACGCCGCGAGACAGGTCGACCATAGCGGCGTCAATGCATCCTGGACCCATGGTCGATCATGGAACGAGCCGTAGTCCACCGCCTTCACGGCTGCCCCCTGCGGCTAACCTCTCGAAGCGGCAAGCACCGTATCGGGACGGCCGGCGCGCCGTGCATCACTGGAAGTGATGCACGTAGCGCAGCACCAACCGCGTCCCTTGCGATCGGTTGCGCGCATAGGTTTCGAAATACGCGTTGAACAGCAGGTGATCGTGCGGCGAGAAGCTATACATGGCGCCCGGCCCGATCGCGAACACGGCTTCCCGCGTGCCCGGCACGTCCTGCCCGTTGGCCTTCATGTCGGTGGTCTGGCGCAGCCAGTAGCCGTTGAGCCCCAGCCGCAGGCCGGGCCGCACTTCGTACTCGGTCGCGAAGTTCACGTGGATCGCCTGGCCGGCCTGCGTCGACGTCACGTCCGGGCCGAGTGCCGTCGCCGGCTGATGGTTGGTCGCGTTCCACAGATAGTGCAGCCGCCACGATACGGTCCATTTCGGCGTGAGCCACAGCGTCGCGGCCCAGTACGGATCGAACGACCAGAAATGGCTACCCGGATTGATCGCGCGCGCCGGATCGTACGCGCCGGTCGGCACGATGAACTGGAATTCGACGCGCTGCGCGAAACGCGGGCCCTGCGCGCCCATCACCGGGTCGAACTGGACGAACGGGCCGATCAGCAGATCGCCGAAGCCGGCGCGCGCATTCAGCGCGACGTTGCCGATGCCGTCGTCGGTGCGCGCGGACGCGATCCACGGCAGGATCACGTCGAGGCCCGGATGCATGCCCGCGAACGTCAGCGGCGACTGATAGACGAGCTGACTCAATCCCGCGAACAGGTCGACGTCCTGCTTCGGCAGCCCGACCTTGTTGCCCGCATTGTCGTTGACGCGACCGGCCGTGTAGTACTGCAGGTACTGCGTGCCGTACCAGCCGGCGCCGGCCGGCGGCATGCCGTCGAGGAAACTGGTCATGCCGAGGTTGACCGCCGGCAGGTCGGCCGCATGGGCCGGCGTATGACCGACGAGGCCACCGAGGCCGGCGAGCGCGAAGCCCGCGGCGACGAGCAGGCGAGAGCCGAATTTCATATTCACCACCTCCTGGAGTTTTATTTGTATCTACTAATCAAAGCGTGCGTGAAAGAGCAGGATGATCGGCGATCGCGCGATACTGGCCGGCATGGAACACGAGCGGCGCCTTGCCGAATGCGTCGAACTGCTCGATCTCGCCGATGAACAGCAGGTGGTCGCCGCCTTCGTAGTGGCCGACGTTGAGGCACACGAAGCGCGCGCTCGCGCCGTCGAGGCACGGCACGCCGCCGCTGCCCGAATCCGCGTGCGGCACGCCGTCGAACTTGTCGGCGCTGGGCGTCGCGAAGCGGCGCGACAGGTCGATCTGGTCGTGCGCGAGGATGTTGATCGCGAAGTGGGTCGCCGCGACGAAATCCGGGCGGCTCGGCGCGAGCTTGCGCAGGCTCCACAGCACGAGCGGCGGATCGAGCGACAGCGACGAGAACGAATTCGCGGTGAGGCCCACCTTGCGGCCGTCGGCCGCGCACGTGGTGATCACGGTGACGCCGGTCGGGAACTGCCCGAACGCGGCGCGCAACTGCATCGGGTCGAGGGCCGGACGGTCGGTGACGATGGTTTCCATGACGATTACTCCGCACGCACGCTGTGTTCGCGGATCAGCGCCGCGCATGCCGACGGCTCGAACCACCACGGCGCGAACCGGCGCGGATCGTCGAACCCGTCGACGATCGTTTTCGCGAGCGACGGCAGCTGGCCGGCCGCGCCGAGCAGTTCGAGAATGTGAGGCGGCGGCGGGGTGAGCAGCGAATTGGTCCAGCGCACGACGTGCTGCGCATACGCCCAGTAGTTTTCGAACGTCCGGTGCATCCAGTCTTCGCCGAACGGTGCGGCCTCGCGCGCGACGATCGCGTCGAAATACGCGTTCGCGCATTTCGCGGCGTTGTTCGAGCCCTGGCCCGTGATCGGATCGTTGACCACCACCGCATCGGCCATCCCGAACACGGTGCGGCCCGACGGCAGCCGGAAGAACGGCTTGCGCACGGTCGGCGCGAAGCGCCCGGCCAGCGTGCCGTTCGGATCGGTGAGCGCGACGTCGCGGCAGCGCTCGTATTCCCACGGCACGTATTGCTGCAGGAACGACAGGCTGCGGTCCAGATGCTGCTCGGGCGTCTTCACGTCGGCCCAGCAGTCGAGCGGGCCGCCCGGGATGCCTTCGAACACCATGATTTCGCACGGGCCGGTGGTGGTCAGCGCGGGAAACACGAAGTATTCGCCGATGCCCGGCAGCAGGTTGAAGCGCACGCGCGAATACGGCTCGCTCGGTGTCATTCCTTTCACGTAGGTCAGCGCCAGCGCGCGCTGCGGGCGGTCGAACGGGCTGCGCGCATCGTCGCGGCCGAGCAGGTTCACGATGTCGCCCTTGCCGGCCGCGAGCAGCACGAGGTCGTGGCTGCGCGCCAGTTCCTCAAGTTCGGGCACGCCGATGTCGCCGATCCGTACGTCCGCGCCGCGGCGACGCACGCCGTCGAGCCAGTCGGCCATCTTCACGCGCTGGTCGACCGACTGCGCGTAGCGCGTCAGTCGCGACGACCAGTCGATCGCCTTGCGGCCATTGCCGTCGGGGTGCGGCACCGCGATGCCGATGCCTTCGACGGACGGGCACGCTTCCTCCCACGTATTCAGGCCGAGATCGCGCTCGATCTGCAACGACGTGTGGAACATGCACTGGCTCGACATGACCTTGCCCGCGCGGATCTGCTCCGCGTCGCGGTTGGTCGCGAGCGTGACGTGGTAGCCCCGGCCGAGCAGGGCGAAGGCGAGTTGCAGGCCGGACTGGCCGGCGCCGACGATAGCGATGCGTCTCATGGAAATGTCCTCGGTTGGCCGCGTGGCGGCCGGAATGATTGCGTGAAGGGGCGACGCGGAGCAGTCACTCCGCGAGGCGCGGAATCGCCGGCACCGCCTGTTCGGGGCCCATCGCGGCGTAGCCGCCGTCCACCGCGTAGTCGGCGCCCGTCACGAAGCTCGCCGCGTCGCTGCACAGGAACGTGACGACCTGCGCGACTTCCGACGGATCGCCGACGCGGCCGAGCAGGTGGAACGGCGCGGCGACGCGATCGGTCTTCGCGCGGTCGCCGTGCGTCAGCTCGTCCATCACGCGCGACCAGGTCCAGCCGGGCGACACCGAGTTGACGCGAATCCGGTCGGGCGCGAGATCCATCGCCATGCTGCGCGTGAGCTGGCGGATCGCGGCCTTGGAGGTCGGATACAGCCAGCGGCCGGTCTGCGCGCACTGCGCGGAAATCGAGCTGAAGTTCACGATCGCGCCGCCGCCGCGCCGGGCCATGTGCGGATGCACGGCCTTCGCGAGCATCGCGGCCGACACGACGTTGACGTCCATCGCCGCGAGCCAGTCGTTGCGGGTCGCGTGGATGCCGTTGTCGACATAGCTGCATGCGAGGTTGACGAGCACGTCGATCGCGCCGAACCGTTCGACGATCGCCGATACCGCGCGCTCGATCGCGCGGTCGTCGGTGATGTCGAGCGCGATGAACAGCGCCCGTTCGCCGAGCGATGCGGCCACGCGTGCGCCGTTGTCCGCATCGAGATCGAGGATCGCGACGCACGCACCGGCGCGGCTCAGGTCCTGCGCGACCGCGGCGCCGATCAGCGTGGCGCCGCCGGTGACGAGCGCGACTTTGCCAGCAAGGGCATTCATGGGATGTCTCCGGGAATCGTGGGGGTGAGGGTTTGGGGGCGCGTCAGCGCGCACCCGTGGACGGCGCGCTATCGCGCCAGCGGCGCATCAGGCCGTTCGACGGCACGGTCACGTCGAGCAGCTTGCGGGCCGTGTCGACGCCCGCGACCGGCAGGCCGGCCGGATCGAGCAGGCCGATCTGCACGAGCACGCTCGCCTGATCCCAGTAGATGTGCTCGTGATAGAGCTTGTCGCCGCGAAACTTCACGATCGCGACGAGCGGAATCTCGACGCGCTTGCCGGTCGGCGCGACGCCAGGCAGCATCCAGTCGATCTCGGTGGTGTGCGTGAAGCAGAACAGCAGCTCGTCGACGATCTGGCTCGCGCCGATCGTGCGGGAGATCGGCGTGATCGTCGTGTCGGGCGGGTTCGCATGCACGAAGTGATGCGTGTAGAAGCGCTTGAGTTCGTCGTGGCCGACGCCGCCCGTCAGCGTCGGAATATGGTTGACGTACGGCTCGGCGACCATCGTGGCCATCGTCGCGTCGACGTTGCGCGTGTCGAACTCGTGCTGCAGGTGCGTTTCCCACAGCGCGGACAGGTCGTAGCGCGGGCCGAGCGCGGCGCGGAACGCGGCGATCGCGCGCTGGTGGGCCATGATGGCGGCGGCCTGGTCGTAATGATCGCCGCCGGGGCGGGCGAACGCGTGATCGACGCCGGGATAGACGTATACTTCGACGCCGTCGCGGCCGGACAGCGCATCCGCGATGCGCTGCCGAGCGTCGGGCGGGCAGAAGCGGTCCTGCGCGGCGATCTGCAGCACGAGCCGTCCGCGCAGGTGCGCGGCTTCGTCCAGCGCATGCTCGATGCCCACGCCGTAGTAGCTGACCGCCGCGGCCACGCCCGGCAGCCGGCACGCGGCGAGGTACGCGAGCTTGCCGCCGAGGCAGTAGCCGAGCACGCCGGCCTCGCCCGTGCATTCCGGCCGCCGGCGGAGCGCGTCCAGCGCGGCGCCGACGTCGTCGACACCCTTGTTTTCGTCGAATGCGCGATAAAGGGCCATTGCGCGCTCGAAATCGGCCGCCGTGTAGCCGAGTTCGATGCCCGGCGACTGGCGCCAGAACAGGTCCGGCACGAGCACCGTATAGCCTTCCTCGGCGTAGTAGTCGGCCACGTCCCGCATCGTCGCGTTCGCGCCGAAGATCTCGTGACAGAGGACGAGGCCCGGCCCCGTGCCGCCGGCCGGCGTGCTCAGGTACGCGCGGAACGCGCCGCCGTCCGGTGCTGGAATCTCGATGTGACGTCCGTTCATGTGTCCCTCCATGCGGTTGGTTTCGATGACGGCCCAGTATTGGCGGCCGAAATGGGCATTTCTATCCGCTTTCTTCGGCCGGTATCCGCGAATTCCGGAAACCTGCGGCAGCGGCCGCCGCAGGCCGGCGGGCCGGGGCCGACTGCGGGTATGTGCGGATGCGGACAGCCCGCACAGTTTTCTACGATGCGCGAACGGTCCGCTTCTTGCGTGGCTTGCGCGGGACTTGCGTGTTTCATCGGACGGATTGTCCGGATACTCCGGACGCTGTCCGGATCGTGCGGCGCATTCCCCGATATCGGGAATGCATGCACGGCGCGAGTGCGATCGAGCACGACGGGAGAACTTCGATGGCGCAATTTTCCGAAACCGGCTGGCTGGGTGACGCCGCCTGTTTCAATCACGGCACGCTGCTGCTGGAGTCGAACGACGTCGACGAGGTGCGTGCGCGCGTGGCGGACGTCTTCAAGCCGCATCGACTCACGCCGACCGGCGAATCGCGCGTGCTGCACAGCTGCATGCACCATGCGCGCTGGGGCAACCTGTCGCTGAACCTGCTCGATTACGGCGGCGAGGTGTCGATCGAACCGGGGCCGCTCGAGCATTTCTATCTGTTGCAGATTCCGCTGCGCGGCGACGCCGAGATCGAATGCGGCGCGACGCGCTTCGTGTCGTCGCCCGACACGGCGTCGCTGCTGTCGCCCACGCTGCCGCTCCGGATGCGATGGGGCGAAGCGTGTCCGCAAGTCATCCTGCGTATCGAGCGCGACGTGATGGAACGGCATGCGCAGCGCCATTTCGGCGGGGACCGGCGCGCACCGGTGGAGTTCGAGCCGGCGTTCAGCCTGGCGTCGCAGCAGGGCGCCTGCCTCGCGCAAATGTTGCCGATGCTGGCCGACGCGATCGCGACGGACGGCCATCCGCTGCGCCATCCGCTCGCTTTCGAGCAACTCGAATCGACGCTGCTGAACCTGCTGCTGTACGGCCAACCGAACACCGCGCGCAACGGCACACGTCCCGCGCCGGCACCGCTCGCGCCGTTCTACGTGCGGCGCGTCGAGGAATACATCCGCGCGCATCTCGACGAGCCGCTGACGATCGAACGGCTCGCCGAACTCGCCGGCGTGAGCCCGAGCACGCTGTTCGCCGGCTTTCGCAATCGCCACGGGATCACGCCGATGGGCTTCGTGCGGCAGTTGCGGCTGCAACATGTACGCGACGAACTGTTGGCCGACGACACGCCGGGACTCGCGTCGGTCACCGACGTCGCGCTGAAATGGGGCTTCGCGCACCTCGGGCGGTTCGCGATCGAGTACAAGCGCGCGTTCGGGGAATCGCCGTCGGCGACGCTCAGGATGCGGCGCGGGCAGGGGTGACCCGGCTGCACGACTCGCGTTCGGCGGCCAGCGCGCGAACGCCGGTCGCGAGCGTCGACGTACGGCCCTCGGCGAGCGCGCGCGGTCAGGTTCGACCGATAGCCGAGTTCGCGGATCGCCGCCGTCACGCACTCGACGGTCGCCGGGTTCACCTTCTACGGACTGCGCAGCACGCCGCGCTACGACCGGTCGCGATTCCGGGCGCGTGTCGCGCCGGTGATGACCGCGATGCCGAACAGGATGACGGCCACGATCTCGATGATGTGCTGCGAGACGTGCAGCGTCATCAAACCCCACGCGACGCCGCCGATGAAAATGATCCATCCGACCAGGTAGATAAGCAGGGTCATCGCTTTTTCTCCTTGCAGTTTTGGCCCATGGTGCCGGCTATCGGTCGTGCAAAATTTACCGGGCGCGCGACGGGCGCGATGAGGGGCACTATCCATCAGCATAGGAGCATCTTGCGGACCTGGCCTGGCTTCGGCGGGCCGGCGGGCACCTGCCGTCCGCAGCTTGCCGAGCGTTTCATTCGGACACCGCATCGGGCGCATGCAGCCCGAGCCGGGCCATGAGCCGCCCGGCATCGAACGGCGCCTGCGTTTTCGTGTCGTTGTCGAAATAGCAGTACACGTCGCGCGTCGCCGCCCGAGGCGGTTTCAGCGCCGGTGCGGCGAGACGCGCATCGGCGGGCTGCGCGCCCCGGCTCCAGGTTTCGATTCTGCGCGCCCATCGTTCGAGCGCCGCATCGGCGTATTCACCTGAATACTTCGTTTCAGTGCCGTGCAGCCGGATATAGACGAACCGCGCGCTCAGATCCTCGAGCTGCGGCCACGCCTCGGTCGAATCCGACACGACGAGCGCGACCTTGTGGCGGCGCAGCAGTTTCACGAACGCCGGATCGACGAAGCTCTCGTGCCGCACCTCCACCGCATGACGTAACGGACGCTTGCGGTCGATCCGCAGATACGGCTCGCGGACGCGCGCATCGTGCCGTCGGGCGAGCGCGAGCGCGGCTTCCGTGTCGGGCGGCAGCAGGCTCAGGAAGCGCTCCATATGCGCCGGATCGAACCGCAGCGACGGCGGGAATTGCCACAGCAGCGGCCCCAGCTTGTCCTTCAGCGCGAACAGCCCCTGCGCGAAAAAATTCGCGCACGCGATCGTGGCCGTTTCGCCGCGAAAGCGCAGCATGTGCGTCAGGTAGCGCGAGCCTTTGACGCTGAACACGAACCCGGGCGGCGAGTCGGCATACCAGCGCCGCCAGCTGTCGGGCGCTTGCAGGCTGTAGTGCGTGCCGTTGATTTCGATCGTCTGCATGTGGGCCGATGCATACCGCAACTCGCTGGCCTGCTTCAGGTCGGGCGGGTAGAACGTCCCGCGCCAGCCGGGGTAGCGCCAGCCCGAAATGCCGATGTGAATCCTGCCGGATGTGCGTGTCACGTCGATGCCCGGCTGCGCCGGCTCCCTGATGCGGTTCGGGCGACGAGCAATCGGCGTGCCGCCGCCGATTTGATTTTTTAAAGACCGCGCCACGTTCGGCCGGTATCATCGCTGCGCTCGACCTGAAGAAGGACATGTACGGCGGCGTCGCGTCGGCGATGGCGGTGGCCGGCTTGCCGCGGCCGACCGGCGCGGGGCGCTCGATGGTGTCGGCGGCGACGTCGAACTATCACGGCCAGCAGGGCTTCGCGGCCGGCTACTCGTACGTGACGGAGAGCAACCGCTGGGTCGTCAAGGCATCGGTGACGGGCAACACGCGGTCGGACTTCGGCGCGGTGGTCGGCGCGGGTTATCAGTTCTGATGCAGGTCGCGTCGCGTTGAGCGATGCGCGATGCGCGGTGCCGGGCAACGGATGTACAGCCCGACACCGCTGTCGATCGACGGCCCGGGGTTCGTTCGCGAATCCCGGGCCGTCGTCGTTTGATGTCGTCGGCCGATCGGGTGCCTCGCATCGACGAGACTGTCGCGAATGCGAGTCATGCGATCCGTCGCAATCGTCGCCCTCCCGCAACGGGCGGTGCGACAAGGGTTTCACGCGGTTCCGGCGGAACGTCGAATGCGAGTTGTGGAATGCGAGCTTCCGCTCGTATTCTGAGGTCCTCGGGCGGCACGGCATGGAGCCTTCGCCCACCAACGCATCGGAGCGCGCGACCATGACCGAAACGACACACACGATGAAACTCAATCACCTGAGCTTCCCCTCTGCCGACACGCTGGCGACGGCCCGGTTCTTCGAGCGATACCTTGGCTTCACGATCGCGGGAAGCTGGGACAAATCCTGGATCCTCAAGCGTCCGGGCTTCGACGTCGTGATCGATCACGTCGGCGACGGCGTGCCCGCGTGGCCGACCAACTTCCACGTCGGCTTCGAACTGCCGAGCCTCGATGCCGTGCATGCGCTGTTCGCGCGTTTCAAGGAAGAGGGCGTCGCGATGGAGACGGATGTCTTCAACAACGGGCGCGGCTCGCGCTTCTTTTGCCGCGCGCCGGGCGGCGTGATGTTCGAACTGAACACGCGCGCGGATGCCGCGCCGGAATATCAGGGGACCTTCGACGATTGACGCGATGCGATGCGATGCGTGTCGCGCCGCTTCTCCAGATCGGCGATCTGGTCGCACGACCGCGTGCCCTCGATCAGCAGCATGCAGTCCAGAAAGCCGCGAATATCGTCGAGCGTGAAACCGCGCACGGAAGGGGAGGCAATCATTTAGCATTCGCGCGCGAGCGGCAACGCGCCGCGAACAGGCAGGTGACCGGCTAATGTGACGAAGCGCAAGCGATTCGCTAACGAAGGAATTCGCGATTGCACATGCATGCTGCCGCTAAGCACCGCCCGCGCAACTTTATGACGTACGCCGATTAATTTATCGGTTTATATCGCTTGGGATTACCGGATCGAGGGAACAGAATTTCCGCTGCCGGAAGTCGACGGCAGCGGGCCGAATACGCTCGACGCCGCGATAGCCGACAAGGCGCTCGCCTGGTTTCCGGCTTCACGACGACCTTGCCATGTATTCGGCATCAAACTAAGGAATCCGATGAGTTCGATCGATCTGAGCCCGGTCACGCCGGTTTCTTCTCCCATCCGCTCGGCCAGCGACGTCGCGCGCCTGATCAATACGGTGGACAGTTCGGTGAGCCACGCACGGATGATCGTGCTGCTGGCGCTCGGCGGCGTGTTTCTCGACGCGTACGACCTGACGACGCTGTCCTACGGCATCGACGACGTCGCGCGCGAATTCGGCCTGACGCCCGCGCTGACCGGGCTGGTCGGTTCGGCGATCATGATCGGCACGATCTTCGGCAGCCTGATCGGCGGCTGGCTGACCGACCGGATCGGCCGCTACCAGGTGTTCATGGCCGACATGCTGTTCTTCGTGGTCGCGGCGATCGCGGCCGGGCTCGCGCCGAACGTCTGGGTACTGATCGCCGCGCGCTTCGTGATGGGGCTCGGCGTCGGCATCGACCTGCCCGTCGCGATGGCGTTTCTCGCGGAATTCTCGAAGTTCAACGGCCGCGGCAACAAGGCGTCGCGGCTCGCCGCGTGGTGCCCGATGTGGTACGTCGCGTCGTCAGTGTGCTTCCTGCTGATCTTCGGCCTGTATTTCCTGCTGCCGGCCGAGCATGCGGGCTGGTTGTGGCGCGCGTCGCTGATCTTCGGCGCGGTGCCGGCGCTCGTCATCATCCTGTTCCGCAACCGCTTCATGAACGAGTCGCCGCTGTGGGCCGCCAATCAGGGCGACCTGGCCAATGCCGCGCGCATCCTGCGCGAGTCGTACGGCATTCACGCGCACGAAGCGGACGATGCGCGACGCGAGTCGAGCCCGCCGCCCGTGCGGATTCGCGTGTTGTTCCAGCGTCCGTATCTCGGGCGCACGATCGTCGCCAGCGTGATGAACCTGTGCATCCCGTTCGAATACACGGCGATCGCGTTCTTCCTGCCGTCGATCCTGTCGCAATTCCTCGGCGCGGGCGTGTTCGAGACGATCGCGGCGTCGCTGGCGTTGAACGTGCTGTTCGCGTTTACCGGCGGCTTGCTCGGCATGCGCGTCGCGCATCGCTATCCGTCGCGTCATGTCGCGATCGCGGGGTTCGCGCTGCAAACGATCGCACTCGTCGCGCTGGCGCTGGCGGGCCATCCGCACGGGGCGATCGCGGTCGGCGTCGTGTTGCTGATGCTCGGCACGTGGCTGTTCGCCGAAGGCTTCGGGCCCGGCGCGCAGATGATGATCTATCCGACGTTGTCGTATCCGGCCGCGATTCGCGGCACCGGCGTCGGCTTCGGGCGATCGCTGTGCGGCATCGGCCAGGCGCTGGCGCTGTTCGTGCTGCCGATCCTGCAGGCCCGCCTCGGCACCGACATGTTCTGGGTCGTCGCGGTCAGTGCGGTCACGCCGATCGTGTTTCTGCTGATCGTGCGGTATGAACCGACGGCGCACGACATCGACGACGAAAGCACCGCGTAAGCACTGACCGGGGGCGCTCGCCGTCCCCGCTCCCCGAAAACACGAACGGCTTCGTCTCACTGCACGAAGCCGTTCGTACTGAAGCCGGTCGCCGCATGAATGTGGACAGACCGGCTTCGACGTTTGCCGACGTTTCGTTACGCGCTGACCGCTTCCCGCTCGGCCGCGCGCTTCACCTGTTCGATATCGCGAAACCGCGCGGCCGGATGTTCGTCCGGCAACCGTGCCGAACCGCCGAACAGTTTTTCGCGCAGCGTGCCGGGCGCATACGCGGCCGGATACACGCCGCGGCGCTGCAACTCGGGCACGAGATAACGCACGACGTCCTCGAAGGTTTCATGCGCGACCGCATACGCGAGATTGAAGCCGTCCACGTCGGTCGCGGCGACCCATTCCTGCAGGATGTCCGCAACGGTCGCCGCCGACCCGACGAACACCGGGCCCATCCCGCCGATGCCGCCCCAGGCGGCCAGCGCTTCGATCGTCCACGCGGTGTCGCCGCCCGACAGGTGCTCGACCGCCGACACGATCGCGTTCGTTTCGACGCGCCTGACCGGATCGGTCGGCGCGTACTGGCCGAAGTCGATGCCGGTCCAGCCCGACATGAACACCAGCGACCCATCGTACGACACGTAGCGGCGATACTCGTCGAACTTGGCCTGCGCCTTCTCGTCGGTCTCGTCGACGATCACCGTGACGAGGTTGTAGATCAGCACCTTCGCCGGATCGCGTCCGGCGGCGGCAGCCTGCGCACGCACGTCGGTCACGTAGCGCGCCAGTTGATCGCGGGTCGGCGCCGCGACGAACACGCATTCGGCGTGCCGCGCGGCGAACGCCTTGCCGGGGCCCGACGCGCCCGCCTGGAACAGCACCGGCGTGCGCTGCGGCGACGGCTCGCACAGGTGGTAGCCGGGCACGTCGAAGAAGCGGCCCTGGTGGCCGATCTCGTGCACTTTCTCCGGATGCGTGAACACGCGGCCGTCGCGATCGCGCACCACCGCGCCATCCTCCCAGCTGCCCTCGAACAGCTTGTACAGCACCTCGACGTATTCGGCCGCGACCGCATAGCGGTCGTCGTGCGTGCGCAGCCCGTGATCGCCGACGTTCTTCGCGCCGCTTTCCAGGTACGACGTGACGATGTTCCACGCGAGCCGGCCCTTCGTGTGATGGTCGGCGGTCGACAGCCGGCGCGCGAACGTGTACGGGTGCTCGAACGTCGTCGACGCGGTGATGCCGATGCCGAGATGTTCGGTCGCCATCGCGATCGGCGCGGCCAGTTGCAGCGGATCGTTGACCGGGATCTGCGCGGCCTGGTGCAGCGCGTGATAGTTGCTGCCCTTGTACACGTCGTAGTAGCCGATCACGTCCGCGATGAAGATCGCATCGAAGATCCCGCGCTCGAGCACGCGCGCGAGGTCGGTCCAGTAATCGAGATCCTTGTACTGCCACGAACGGTCGCGCGGATGCGCCCACAGGCCCGGCGATTGATGTCCCACGCAGTTCATCTCGAACGCGTTGAAGCGAATGGTCTTGCTCATTGCGCGACCCCCGTCTCCGCGCCGGCGTTCGCATTGGCGCCCGCGCCGTTGCCCACCCGCCAGACGAACGGCGGCGTGCGGCCGTTGACGATCCAGTCGCCGACGATGCGCGCCTTGTACACGAGCGGGTTGTGCGACGACACCGTGCGCGCGTTGCGCCAGTGGCGATCGAGCGCGGTCGTGCTGCGGGTCGCGGATGCGCCGAGCGCGTCGAACAGGCGCGTCGCCGCGCGCAGCACGAGTTCGGACACGACGAGCTGACTTTGCGCGGATTCGATTTCGGCCGCGACGTTCGCGGCCTGCTCGGCCGCTTCGTCGCCGCCGAAGCGCGCTTCATAGGCCTGCTGAAGCGGCTGCGCGGCACGTAGCGCGAGCGCGTCGGCCGCGTACGCCCATGACGCGATCTCGCCGATCACCTGCTGCAGCTGGGCGTCGTCGCCGGCACGCTGCGCATTGCCGTGGCTGTACACGCGCGTGCGGTTGCGCACGAGCTCGCCCGCGTCGCGCACGATCGCGTGGCCGATGCCCGCCAGCGTCGCGACGTGGAACAACTGGTAGAACGCGGTCTGGTACTTGAAGCGGCGCGCGAAATCGATCACGTTGTCCGCGTCGACCGCCGCATTCTCGAAGCGCGTCGTGCCGCTGCCGGTGGTGGTCTGGCCGAAGCCGTCCCAGTCGTTGTCGCGGATCACGCCGGGCTGCGCGGTCGCGACGGCGACGATCACGTCGCTGCCGTCGTGCGCGCGCTGCGCGAACACGTCGATCCAGTCGGCGAACAGGCTGCCGGTGCTGTAGAACTTCCGGCCGTTCAGCACGAGCCGGCCGTTCTGCTCCGACACCTTCGTGATGGTCTGGCCGAGCGGCACGTCGCCGGCCTCCGACCACGCATTGCCGACGAGCTGACCGCTCGCGAAGCGGTCGAACCAGGTGGTGCGCTGCGGCCCGGGCGGCGCATTGAGCCGGTCCTCGACGAACGCGAAATGTCCGCGCAACGCCTGCGGCAAATTGGAATCGGCGGCGGCCAGTTCGGTCAGCAGCCGGAACAACTGCGGTAGCGACGCGCCCGCGCCGCCGGCACTGGGCGGCAGCCGGATCGCGCCGAAGCCGGCCGACTTCAGCCAGCCGATCGCCTCGTGCGGCAATTCGCGGTTGCGTTCGCGCTCGGCGGTGCCGGCGGCGATACGTTCGAAGATCGGTCGGAACCGGCTCGCGAGCGCGTCGTAATCGGTACCGGTGGAAAGGTCGGGAGCTGCGTGCGATGAAGTCATGCGGATTTCCTCGAAGGGCGTGGCCGTGTGCGCCGGGAGCCCAGTATAGGAAGCGCGACGCGGGCGTTCCAATAACGGATTCTCGGATCGTTATCGTCGCTGCGTATTACGGCAACCGCGCGGGACGCATCGACGCTCTCGCATCCGTTGCGGCGCTAAAACATCGATTCACCGGTATCAGGCGCGACGTCGTTTGTTCTCCAAAGGAATATCGTTTCGAGAATCGCTCGGTTTTCCGGCCCGCGCGGCGCTGCTAGATTGAATGCTTTCGTCATTCGACAGGAGAACCCGATGTCAGACACGAGCGCGACGATTCAGGAGCGGCCCACCGATGCACCACGGCAGGTGGCTCGCGTGATTGCGGACGATGCGCAAGCGATCGCGGCCGCGCATGCACTGGCGCAACGCGTCGCGCAAGGGGCCGCCGAACGCGATCGCGAACGCCGGCTGCCGCGCGAAGAGATCGAATGGTTCTCGCAGTCAGGGCTGTGGGCGATCACGGTGCCGAAGGCATACGGCGGCGCGGGCGTGTCGCACGTGACGCTTACCGAGGTGATCAAGATCGTCGCCGCGGCCGATGCGTCGCTCGGGCAGCTTCCGCAGAATCATTTCGGGTTGGTCGACGTGATCGCGCTGGTCGGCACCGACGCGCAGAAGCGGCATTTCTTCGCCGAAGTGCTGAGCGGCAAGCGGTTCGGCAACGGATTCTCGGAGAAGGGCACGAAGCACGTGCTCGACCTGAAGACGCGCGTGCGCCGCGACGGCGACGACTATGTCGTCGACGGCACGAAGTTCTATTCGACCGGCGCGCTGTTCGCGCATTACGTGCCGGTGCTCGGGCTCGACGACGCGCGGCAGGCGTGGCTTGCGTACGTGCCGCAACCGACGCCGGGCCTGAGCGTGATCGACGACTGGTCGGGATTCGGGCAGCGCACGACCGCGAGCGGCACGGTCGTGCTCGACGCGGTGCGCATCCCCGCGTCGCACGTGCTGCCCGCGCAGCGCGTGTCGGACGTGCCGACGCTCAACGGCCCGCTGTCTCAGATCATCCAGGCGGCGATCGACGCGGGCATCGCGAAGGCGGCCATCGACGATACGCTCGCGTTCGTGCGGACCCGCACGCGGCCGTGGGTCGACAGCGGCGTCGAACGGGCGGTGGACGATCCGCTGACGATTCGCGAAATCGGCCGGCTGCACATCCAGCTGCATGCGGCCGACGCGTTGCTCGAACGCGCGGCGCGCACGCTCGACGAGATCGCGGCAAAAGGCGACGTGACCGAAGACGATGTCGCGCGGGCGTCCGTCGCGGTCGGCGAAGCGAAAGTGCTGACCACCGAGATCGCGCTGCTCGCGGGCGAGAAGCTGTTCGAGCTGGCCGGCACGCAGTCGACGCTCGCCGAGCACAATCTCGACCGGCATTGGCGCAACGCGCGCACGCATACGCTGCACGACCCGGTGCGCTGGAAATATCACCTCGTCGGCAACTACTACCTGAACGGCGCGCGCCCGGCGCGGCATGCGTGGAATTGAATCGTCAGCGGCAAACGAGGCGGGCGCCGAGGATCGGTGACGCACCCATGCTACGGGCGGCGCCGTGCCGATCGAATCAACGAATCGTCGAAAGCAGGGTCTCGTGGTGACGCACGCGATGTGCGACGCATGACGGCGCTTGACGCAGGTCAACCTCATTCGCGCTGCCGGCAATACAGTGGACTCCGGCGCTCGCACGACGCGGCGCCCGATGGCGCGTGAGTCGCCGCGTGATGAGGCAGGGGCAATGAAACATCCGACGTGGGCGATCGGCGCCGCGCTCGCGCTGGGCGCTTGCGCCGGTATGAGCCAGGAAGCGGCGTTCCGGTCGACCGAAACGCAATTGCGGGCGGCACGGGAAGCTGCAGCGCTGCACTGTTCGACGGCGCCTGAATGCGACCGTGCATGGCAGCTCGCACGGCGCTACGTCGACGCGCGTTCGTCGACCCGTGTCACGCGATTCAGTGCGGACCGGATCGAGACCGCGCAACCCCATTTCGCCGGCGAAGTTTATCTATGGGCGTCGCGCACGGCATCGGACGACGGCGGCGCGGTGATTCGGCTCAAGGCGATGTGCAAGGGCATGTACGGCACCGATGGCGGCCCCGGCTGGCAATACGATGCATGCGCGTCGAAGATCCTTGAAATCGAGCGCGGTTTCGCGACGTACGAGCGCCCGACGGGCGCGCCGACGCCGCCGGTCGATCCTCGATAATGGAGCGCCTTCTGCGTCGGCTCATATCGCTTCGAACCGTTGACGTCGGTCAACGCAGGTTTCCGGCGAGCGCTGATGATGAAACAACGCCGAACGCCACCGGCGCGTCC
Organism: Burkholderia sp. AU16741; assembly: GCF_002223345.1. Lineage (NCBI taxonomy): Bacteria > Pseudomonadati > Pseudomonadota > Betaproteobacteria > Burkholderiales > Burkholderiaceae > Burkholderia > Burkholderia sp. AU16741. The sequence goes on along the minus strand of NZ_NKEZ01000011.1, from coordinate 625,024 downwards.
AGTCATCCAGCGAGGTCGGTATGTACACGAACATCATGGTTGCCGTCGACGGCAGTCCTTCGTCGAATCTGGCGCTTCAAGAGGGCTTGAAGGTTGCCCGGTCCTGCGGCGCGCGCCTGTTCGCCGTTTTCGTCGTCGACCAATCGCTTCTGATCACGTACGCCGGACGAATGAGCCCGGATGGCCTGCTCGACGAGGTCCGGCGCGATGGCGCGGCGGTGCTGCGAAGCGCGGAACGGGCCATCTCGCATGCGGCCGTCAACGGCGATACCGAAATCGTCGAGACCGAGCCCGGCCAGGATATCGCCGAACGGCTGCAACGCTATGTCGTCGAACGGTCGATCGATCTCGCCGTGGTCGGTACGCACGGGCGGCGCGGCGTCCGTCGGCTGGTCCTCGGCAGCGTAGCCGAGCGGTTTCTGCGCGGATCGAGTTGCCCGGTCCTGCTCGTACGCGGCGACGATGCCGCGCCTGCTGCCGTCGCGGCAGCCTAGCGTCGCCGTGCCCGATAACGGGTCGGCTCGCCCGGGTCGAGTCGGGCGACGGTCGGCACGCAACCTGCCCAGGGGATCGTCATGCAGATAACTTTTCCTTCCGAACCGCCGACGTATTGCGGTCTGGACCCGGCGCTGGCCTTTCCGGCCGTGGTCGAAGGCCGCCGCGTGCGCTGCGTGATCACCGCGGAAGCGCTGGAAGATCACTTCCGGGCGGCATCGCCGCGCGAACAGGATCTCGTCGACGCATTCGCGCACCATCGCCCCGCGATCGAACGAGCGGCGCGCTGCCTGCTCGAGGAAATGGACGGCAGGCCGATCCTGCTTCACAGCGGATTTTTCCGGTTCTGTACGTGATCGCCGCGGGTCATTGACGCGTATCAAGCGCGCGACGGTGCGAGCGGATACGCTGATTTCGGAGGGATCCTTCGTCCGTTGCGCGGCTCGCGATGCCGCGCCAGTCCGATCCGCATCACGGTGCCGCGCTGGCCGGACGAAAGCGCTGCTGCATGTCAACCGTACGAGGAGTGCGAACCATGACCCACCTCACGCGTTACGATCCGTTTTCGATCGAACCCGTCTCCGACCTGTTTCAGGGGCTGTTCAGGCCGCTGCGCGGCGTAGCGACGACGGACGAACCCGGTCTTGCGTCGATGAAGATCGACGTGTCGGAAAACGACAACGCCTACAAGGTCCATGCGGAGTTGCCGGGCGTCGCGAAGGAGGATATCGATGTCCAGGTGACGGGCCGAACCGTCACGATCAATGCGAAGGTCGAGCGCAGCAACGAGCAGAAGGATGGCGAGCGCGTGATCCGGCGCGAGCGCTACAGCGGCGCGATCGGCCGGTCGTTCTCGTTGTCCGACGAGATCGACGACGCGAACGCGACGGCGGCGTATCAGGACGGCGTGCTGTCGCTGACGCTGCCGAAGAAGGCGCCGGTCGGGCAGAAGAAGCTGACGATCAGTTGATCGGGAGGCAGATGCCCGGCGATGCGGGGCACGCGTCGCTCGAAGGGGCGCGACGGCGCACGGAGCCATCCGCGCGCCGTTTCTTTCAATCGGCCATGTGCGCTCACGCCGCCGCTACCGTTCCGCGGGCACGGTATCCGACGGTCTGCGCGAGGATCGGCAGTCGTCCTCGTTCAGCCGCGACGCGTCGGCGAGCACGCGATGATTGATCCAGCCGCGCACGACCGTGCCGAGGCCGGCTGCCGCCCAGTAGAGCGAAACGTTCTGCGCGATGGCGCCCGCCGCGATGGCTGGGAACACGCCGCGTTGCGGCGGCGGCATGTCGAGGATCGAGGCGGTCCGCACCACGTAGACGAGATCGAGTGGCGCGCGGCCCACGAAGTCCTGGTACCCCGTCAGGTTGCGTGCATCGGCCGCGTGTCTCGGCACGAGCCGCGGAGCCCGGCACTGGGCATCGGTTGACCTGCATCAGCACCGCGGGGCCGCGCGTGTGCAAATCTGGTCGTATACGGCGGACAGGCGCGCCGCGGCTCACGGGAGTGCAGACGATGAAAACCGACAAGCAGTTGAAACAGGACGTTCAGGACGAGCTGGAATCCGACCCGGCAATCGACGCGACACGGATCGGTGTCGAGGTGTCCGACCGGATCGTGACGCTTTCGGGTCACCCGCCGAGCTATGCGGAGAAACTCGCGATCGAGCGTGCGGCGAACCGCGTGGCCGGTGTCAAGGCGCTCGTCGTCGACATGACCGTGCATCTGCCGAACGACGACGTCCGCACCGACGAGGACATCGCGAATGCCGTGCGCTCGGTGCTGCACTGGACGGTCGGGCTGCATGACGACGCGGTCAAGGTGCAGGTCGAGCACGGCTGGATCACGCTGTCCGGCCGGGTCGAATGGGCATACCAGAGCCATCTGGCCGTGCGCGCGATCTCGCAGATGCGCAGCGTGACCGGCGTGACCGACCACATCGTCGTGCAGGGGGCGGTCGGCTCGGCCGACATCGGCGGCAACATCAAGCGCGCGATCATGCGCCACGCGGAGCGCGAGGCGAAGCACATCGCGATCGAGGTACGCGACGGCACCGTCCGGTTGTCCGGCAAGGTCGGCTCGTTCTCCGAACGCAAGGCCGTGCGCGGCGCCGCGTGGTCTGCGCGTGGCGTGCGCGCCGTCGTCGACGACCTGGTCGTCGAGTAAGGCCGGCGGGCTGAAGCTGGCCGCGCCGCCCGGCCCGACGCGATACGCGTGACGGCCGCCCGTCTTCAAGCGTCTAGCCGCCCGTCTTGTTCCGCGCGGGCGGCGATGACGCGGAACGCATGCCGTGTTCGCCCGCGCCCGCGTGATCGCCTTTCCGCTGGACGTGATGCGCAACGGCATCGGTTACGGTCGGAAAGAAGCTGGCCGCGCCGAACACGTCGAACAATCCGTAGGCGCGCAGGCGATCCTTCACCGGCCCCTTCATTTCCGCGAAGTTCAACGCGATGCGTTGCTCGCGGAGTTCTTCGCACAGCGCGACGAGCTGGTCCGCCGCGCTGACGTCGATATCGGTGACGGGCTCCGCGGCGACGACGATACGCGTGACCGGGCATGCCGAGCGCGCGATTGCCGCGTGCAGATGCTCGCAGAAGATCTCGACGTTGGCATAGAAGAGCGGGGCGTCCCAGCGGAACAGCACGAGGCCCGGGGTTTGCACGGCGTCCGGATGTCGCGTGATGTCGTGATAGCCGCGCACGCCTGACAGCCGGCCAAGCACGGCATCGTACGGGTGCCAGGCCCGCCACACGAACGACAGCAGCGACAGCGCGCTGGCCGCCAGCGCCAGTGCGCCGGAGAGCGCGACGGCGCGCTGCGGATCGTGGTCGGCGAGCGGCGCGATGGCGCCGGCGATCAGCGCGGCCAAGGCCGAATCGGGGCCCAGGACGAGGATCCGGCTCGGGCCGAGTACCGCATAGGCGAGCAATGCCGCGATCGACGCATACAGCCCGGTGACGGCCGGCAGGCCGGCCGCCTGCGCGTAGCTCATGCCGACCGGAACCAGCACGGCGGAAAGCGCGATGCCCGCATAGAGATCGCGCGATAACCAGGCACGCCGGTAATTCGCGAGCAACGCCGCACCCGGGAACATGCGTGCGATGCGTCCGGAGCGGGGCAGGTTCATCGCCGCTTCATCCAGCGGATATCCGGGCAAAACGGGCGGACCGATCCGTGAGCGGCGGGTTCATCGGCATTGGGTCGGCGGGCGGCACGGCTTCCACCGCGCCCGGTGTCATGCAGCCTTGAGCGCCGAACGTTGCAGCGCCTGCGCGAAGCGGGCGAGCGTGGCGATCGATCCCGTCACGCTTTCGTACCGTTCCCGCCCGATCTGGCCGTCGAGGATCACGAGCATGCCGGCGTCGCGGGCGAGGGTGACCAAGGCCAGCGTGTCGAGCGTCGCTGCATCGGACCGACCGGACGGATTGCCCGAATCGGCAGGCTGGGTAGCGTGTGACATGACGTCTCTCCTGAGGGCTCGCGATCGGTATGCCGGGAGCCGTTGTCCGTGATTTCAGTATCGTTGGCGGGCATGCGCGATTCAATCGGCGTGTCCCGAAGTTGTAGTAGGAATCGAGCGGAGGCCGTCGGCGGATTCCTACACGGCGGACGGCTTCGGCGAAGGGCTTCGTCGGGCCGCCCGCCCGGCGCGGCACCGTGCATACCAGGAGCCGATCGCGTGCCAGATATCGGCGGCGGATTCGCAGTAGGTGAACAGTTCGAGGTCGCGGCGGTCGATCATCCCTTCGTCCGCGAGAAACGCCAGATCGACGGCGCGCCGCCAGTACGCTTCGCCGACCAGGACAACCGGCAGCGGCGCGATCTTGCGCGTCTGCAGCAGCGTCAGGACCTCGAACAGTTCGTCGAACGTGCCGTATCCGCCGGGGAAAAACACGGCTGCCTTGGCGCGCTCGAGCAGATGAAGCTTGCGAATCGCGAAGTAGTGGAACCGGAAGCACAGATCCGGCGTGATGTACGGATTCGGCGCCTGTTCGCGCGGCAGCTCGATATTGAAGCCGATGCTCGGGGCGCCGCGCTCGTAGGCGCCGCGATTGGCGGCCTCCATGATGCCGGGGCCACCGCCCGTGACGATCGCGAGGCGCGCCGTACGCGTGCGCCGGTCGGCATGACCGACGATACGGCCGAATTCGCGTGCGACGCGGTAGTACGCGCTGTGCTCGAGGAGACGGCTGGCGACCGCGACGGCACGACGCCGGGCCGGGTCACGCGGGCGCAGCGCGAGCAGGCGGTTCGCTTCGGCGAGCCGTGCATTCGCGACGGCGGGCGCGACGATGCGCGTGCTGCCGTAGATCACGACGGCGTGGCCGATGCGCTCGTGTTGCAGGCGCGCTTCGGCTTTCCAGTAGTCGAGTTGCAGCCGGATACCGCGCATGGTCGCGCGTTGCAGCAACGACGTGTCCGCGTCGCCGGGCGTGCAGCCCGGATGGCTGGCTGGATGCCGCCCTCGACGAGACGGCCGCGGGATGTCGTCGAGGCTGGCGGGCGAGATGGGCCGGGTGCGTACCCGCTTGCCGCGCGCCATGCCGGCAGGAGCGCGTTTGACTATCGTGGGCACGGTCACTGGCTCAACACCCATTGAACGAGCTGATGCGCGTCGTCGGCAGACAGCGGCCCGCCGCGATCGATGGCGGAGGGCATCGGCGTGTCGCCCCAATGCGCGGGGCCGCCGACGCGCAACTTGCGCTCCAGTTCGGCGGTCGCGTGAGGATCGCCGCGGTAGCGCGCGGCGATGTCGTGGAACGACGGCCCGAGGAACGTCATGTCGGGCGTGTGGCAGAACATGCAGTGCTGCGCGTCGACGAGCTCGGTCGGCTCGGGCACGGTGGTTTGCGCGGCTGCCGTTCCGGCCATGGCGGCGATCAGGAAGAAAGAGAAAGCGGAGCAGCGCGTGATGTTCATGTTTTCCTCGTCCGGATCGGCAGGCGCGCAGCGCGCCGCCGGTTGCGCTCAGGCGATCACTCAGGAGATCACTTCGCCGAGCGGGCGACGGGGCGAATGCGGCGTGTGCGGGCCGCGGCCCACCCGCAACAGCAACTGCGGCTCGCCGCGTAGCCCGAGCGTGCGGCCCAGGTCGGCACGCAGCGCGGCTGTCTCGATCGGCTGGTTCAGGTACGACGCCGTATAGCCCGCGCGCGCCGCGACGAGCAGGATCCGCTCGAGCGCCTGGCCCGCGGCCAGCCACGCTTCGCGATCGTCGCGCACGGTCGACAGGCAGACGATCAAAGGCGACGCGCCGACGAGCTGATGATGGAGCGCGGCCAGCCCGTTGCCGAGATCGAACGTCCGCACCGCCATCGTCACGACGGGCGCAGCGAAGTCCAGCAGCGTCGGCACGCCGGCCGCGAATGCCGGCATGCCGTCGACGCGCCGACGCGGATCGATCCAGCTCGCCAGTTCGCGCCGGAAGCGCGGATCCGCGAACTGCTGCCGGTCGGCCTGCGCAACCAGTTCGGCGACCCGTGCGCGACGCGCGGTCGAGTCGATGCACGCGACCTCGGCGCCTTCCGCGACGCCGGCCGCGATCAGCTCGCGCTGAATCTCGTCGGGCAGCGCGGTGGATTCGAACGGCGCGCGCGTCGTGACGCGCCCCTGGATCGCGTCGAACAGCCCGCCGAGAGACGGATCGGAATAGCCGTCGTCGCAGACCCGGACCAGCGCAAGGAGATCGGGGTCGACCTCGGACGGAAACGTGCTGATCGTGTGGGCGAGGCCGGCGTGATCGAGCGCGACGCGCAGATTGAGCAATGCCGCGCCGCAACTGATGATCAGTTCGCGGTCGAACGGATCGACCACGGGCAACGCGCGGACCCGGTCCGCGCAGACGGCGATCGTGGCGCCGTTGACGATGAACCGCCACGGCTGGGAATTGTGGCTGGACGGGGCCAGCACCGCGTACGCCAACAGCGACTTCAATTGATCGTCGACATGGGCGCTTGCGGCAAGCGGGGGAACGGACATCATGCGATCATCTCCTGGCACGCCGCGTGGGCGGCGTCATGCCATCTCATCGTGTCAGCAACCGTCCGGCAGCCGTTGACCCACGTCAAGCGCCCGTCACCGGGCCATGCACGCGTGATGCGCCGGGATTAGTCTTGGACAGCGAAGCACGAAGACGATGGAGTGGGAGGCGAGCATGCTTGCGATGATGTTTGACGGCACGACACCGCATTTGCGCGAGGCGCGCGTGCCGGATCCGCTGCCGGCGCCGGGCCAGTTGTTGATCGACGTGCATGCATGCGGTGTCTGTCGAACCGATCTGCATGTCGTCGACGGCGAACTCGCGCACCCGAAGCTGCCGCTGGTGCCGGGGCACGAAATCGTCGGAACGGTGCGCGTGCTCGGCGATGGCGTGACGGGGTTCTCCGTCGGCGACCGCGTGGGTGTTCCATGGCTCGGTTCGACATGCGGGCATTGCGCGTATTGCACGTCGGGCCGCGAGAACCTGTGCGACAGCCCGGGTTTCACGGGCTATACGATCGACGGCGGCTATGCCGAGCGCGCGGTCGCCGACCACCGGTATTGCGTGCACCTGCCGCGGCGCTATTCCGATCTGGAAGCCGCGCCGCTGCTGTGCGCGGGCCTGATCGGCTATCGAACCTTGCGGATGGCCGGCGATGCGCGTCGCATCGGCATCTACGGCTTCGGCGCGGCCGCTCATCTCGTCGCGCAGATCGCGCGTTTCGAGGGGCGCAAGGTGTTCGCGCTGACGAAGCCCGGCGATACCGCGGCACAGCAGCTCGCGCTGTCACTCGGCGCCGCGTGGGCCGGCGGCAGCGACGAAACGCCGCCGGAGACACTCGACGCCGCGCTCATTTTTGCGCCGGCGGGCGCGCTGGTGCCGGCCGCGCTGCGCGCCGTCGGCAAAGGCGGGATCGTCGTATGCGGCGGCATTCACATGAGCGATATCCCGAGCTTTCCGTACGCGTGGCTGTGGGGCGAGCGCCGGATCGCGTCGGTCGCCAACCTGACGCGTGCGGATGCTGCGGAATTCATGCGGATCGCCGCCGCGACGCCGCTGCGGGTCGAAGCCGTGCGCTACGCGCTGACCGATGCGAATCGCGCGCTGGACGATCTGCGCAGGGGGCGCGTGTCCGGCGCCGCCGTGCTCGACATGCGCGATTGATCCCGCCCGGTCCGCGCGCCCTCCGCTCAGATGCGCCCGAGGCCTTCCGGATCCACGATGCGGATCTGCTTGCCTTGCGCGGCGACGAGCCCGTTGCGCTGGAACTTCGACAGCATGCGGCTGACCGTTTCGAGCTTCATCCCGAGATATTCGCCGATCTCGTCGCGCGTCATCCGCAGCACGAATTCGGCGGCCGAGTAGCCGCGCGCCTTGAAGCGGGTGGACAGGTTCAGCAGGAAGGCGGCCACGCGCTGCTCGGCGGTCATCGTGCCGAGCAGCACCATCAGCGCGGATTCGCGCACGATTTCGCCGCTCATCATCTGATACACGTGATGCTGCATCGGCCGCACTTCGCGGCACATCTGCTCGAGCTGGCCGAACGGGATGATGCAGACCGTGCTGTCCTCGAGCGCGATCGCATCGCCGTTGTGCCGCCCGGTGTGCACGCCGTCGAGCCCGAGCGATTCGCCGACGATCTGGAAGCCGGTGATCTGCTCGTTGCCGTCGCGATGCATCATCACGGTCTTGAACGACCCGGTCCTGACCGCATAGATGCTGTGGAACGTGTCGTCCGCGCGAAACAGCGTTTCACCGCGTTTGACGTGGCGCGTCGTGCAGATCATCGCGTCGACCCGCGCGAATTCGTCGGCCGTCATTTCCCGCGGCATGCAGACGGTGCGCAGCGTGCAGGACGAGCAGCGGGACGACGTGCGCTTCGGCTGGTCCGCCCGCGCGACGGGATGCAGCGGAATGAACGGGTGCAACGGCACCGTCGTCGGAATGTCGGCATAGCTCTGCATGATCTGCTCCGGTTGGGGCGGCAGCGGGTCGCGTCGTCGCGGTTGCGCTGGCCGTCGTACGGGCGGACGGGGAGGCCGCCGCCTGGTTCGTCGAATCGGCGCCGCACCGGATCGGCGGGCCGTCGATGCCGTCGCGATACGAGGGCAAGGCCGGGCAGCTCCGGAAGGCACGCCGGTGTGTTGTTGTTGATCGGAGTATGGACAGCCGGACGCTTGATTGAAATCAGCGGAAATTGAAGATGCGGTAGGTGATAGCGAAGGTTTGTAGGACGATTCCTACAACGGTGTGGCGGGTTGTCGCGGTCAGAGTTCGTCCGGGTCGTCGAACAGCTTGTGGCGCATCGCGTATCGGACGAGCGCCGTATCGTTGGCCATCTGCATCTTCTCGAGGATCCGCGTCTTGTAGGTGCTCACGGTCTTGACGCTGACGCACAGCGCCCGCGCGATCTCGGAAATGGACTCGCCGGTCGTCACGCGCCGGAACACGTCGAATTCGCGGTCGGACAGCCGTTGATGCGGCAACAGGTCGGTCGGCTCGTTGAGGCTTTGCGCGAATTGCTCCGCCATCGCAAGGCTGACGTACACGCCGCCGCCGGAAATTTTCGTCAGCGCGGCCACGAGCTCCGCGCTCGCGCTTTCCTTGGTCATGTAGCCCGATGCGCCGGCGCGGAACGCGCGCACCGCATATTGCTGCTCGGCGTGCATCGTCAACACGAGGATGTGCAGGGCCGGTTTCTCGTCCTTGATCTGCTTGATGAGTTCGATGCCGTTGCGGCCGGGCATCGACAGGTCGAGCACCAGCACTTCGGCCTCGGTGCCGCGCGTCAGCGCGATCGTCGACGCGCTGTCGCTTGCTTCTCCCGCCACGACGAAATCGTTCGCGTTCTGCAGGATGTGGCGCAGGCCGTCCCGGACGAGGGTGTGATCGTCAGCGATGAGTACCCTGATCATGGCGTGCGTCCTTTGCCGGCTCGCGCGGGGCAGGCGCGCGTCGGCGTTCGTCGATCCGATTCCGAACGGAACGTGGCGATCGTCCGATTCCGAACGGCGGGCAGGATGGCTGCCGTCGATAACCGGATGTTGGCTCTTCAAAGGGTCGCATCGAAAGCATGTCCGATGCGCGGAGATTGTGCGCGTTTTGCCGGTATTCGCCAATCGGGACCGATGCGGACAAGGCCGCGATCGCGGTGGCGGATGCCGCGACCGCGTTCCGCCTGTGCGGCGTCCGCGGCACCGCGCATGCGATCGACGCGTGCGGGGAGGACGTGTCGTCGGTGCTCGCGCGAGCGGCCGCCGAATGCGACGCGGACTTGATCGTGATGGGGACGCATGGCCGTCGCGGCATGCGCCGCGCGGTGCTCGGCAGCGTCGCCGAGTCGCTGGTGCGCACCGCCGACCGGCCGGTGCTCGTCGTGCGGGAGGGGCCGGGCGCGGGTGCGGCCGTGTCGTGACGCAAGCGGGCAGCCGCGACCGGCTGCCCGAACCTCGCCGGTTCAGTGAGACAGCAGCACCGGCACCGTCATCGTCTCGAGGATCGTGCGGGTCGCCCCGCCCAGCACGCGCTCATGGGCGCGGGTATGGCTGTACAGGCCCATGACGAGCAGGTCCGCATGCACGTCGGTCACGCGGTTCAGCAGCGTCCCGCCCACGCCGACCGATCGCTCGCGCGGCGTCGTCGAGAACGACGCGCGAACGCCGTGTCGTTCGAGATACGCGGCGACGTCGACGCCGGCCGGCGTCTGGTCCGGATCGGGTTGCCCGCGCACGACCGTCTCGACGTTGACGAAGCGTGCGCGGGCGAGCAGCGGCAGCGCGTCGGCCATCGCGCGCGCGGCCTCGCGCCCGCCGTCCCAGCCGATCAGCACGTTCTCGCCGAACGTGCGCACGTCGCCGGCATACGGCACGACGATCGCCGGCCGGCCGCTGCCGATCACGACATCCTCGACGAAATGGCGCGCCACGTAGGTCATGCGATCGTCGGGATCCTCCTGGCCGAGCACCAGCAGATCGGCGTGACGGGCGTGCAGGATCGCGGCATCGATCGCATTGCCGGCCGGCGCTTGCCATTCGACGCTGCGTCCGGCGCGTTCGGCGGCCGTCAGGAAGCGTTCTTCCGCCTCCTTGCGCCGCTGGTCGCACAGGCGCTCGTAGACGGCCAGCTTCAGTGGTTCGTCGGGCCGGCGCAACGGTTCGAGGAGATCCTGGCAGACCAGGTAGAGGCCGATCAAATGCGCGTTCCAGCGTCCCGCGAGCTGGAGCGCGAGGTCGACGCGCGTCGCGCAGCGATCGCTGTCGTCGAGATGAACGAGCAGGGTCTTGTAGCTCATGATGGCTCCTTTTCGGTGGAAGCGGCCGTGACGTCGGCGGATGCCTTCGCCGCGCAGCTCGCCGGAATCATCAGGACCGGGCATCTGGCCAGGCGCAGCACGCGTTCGGCCACGCTGCCGAGGAACACGCGCCGAAAGCCGCGCCGGCCGTGCGTGCCCATCACGATCAGATCGGCGTCGATCTCGCTCGCGAGACCGACGATCCGGTGCGGGACGTCTTCGCCTGCCGGCGCGACGTTGGAAATCCGCGGCGTGCCGGCTACGTCGCGCGCCTTCATGCGCCGCGCGGCGTCCTCGGTCACGCGCAATCCTTCTTCACGGAACGAATCGACCAGGATCGACGGATCGTATCCATACATGTCGTAGGCCGGCACCAGGAAATCGACGACGTAGACGGGTGTCAGCCGCGCACCCGTTTCCGCCGCGAGACTCAGCGCGGCGTCGAGTGCACGCGACGACGTGTCGCTGCCGTCGAGCGCAACCAGGATGTTCGAGTACATGGCAGTTCCCTTGAACGGATGTGGATGAAGCCATCATCGGCGCGTGCACGCCGATGGCGCTGATCTGGATCAAGCGTCCCGATTGCCGCGCGGCACGCCCATCGCGGCGCGCGCGGCGATCGACGCTTCGTTGGTCGGCGCGACGACCAACGTCACCGCGCTCGACGCGAACGACACGACGTGTGCGTCGTCCGCATTCGCGCGCGCGTCGCTCTCGCTGCCGAGCCAGCCGAGCGATGCGCGTATCCGCCCGCGCAACACGGCCGAGTGCTTGCCGAGGCCGGCGTTGACGACGAACAACGCGAACGTGCGCATCGGGCGGCTCAGTGCGACATCAGCACCGGCAGCGTCATCGACGCGAGCACCGTGCGCGTGGCGCCGCCCATCAACAGTTCACGCCAGCGCGGATGGCCGTACGCGCCCATGACCAGCAGGTCGGAACCCGTTTCATACGCGCGCGACAGGAGCGTGTCGCCGACCGACGCGCCGGCGCCGGCATCGATGTCGAGCACGTTCACGTCGTGCGCGTGGCGCGCCAGCATCAGCGCGGCATCGGCGGCGGGAATCCGCGCGGTCGCAGCCTCCGACTTGCCGTCGACCACGGCGACGACGGTCGTGCGCTTCGCGTGTTCGAGAAACGGCAGCGCGTCGTGCGCGGCGCGGGCCGCTTCGCGGCTGCCGTCCCATGCGACGAAAACCCGTTCGCCGATCGACGGGAATTCTCCGGTGTACGGCCAGAACAGCACCGGGCGACCGGCGGTCAACACGAGATTTTCCGGAAACTGGTCGTCGATATAGGTTTCGGGATCGTTCGGGTCGCTCTGGCCGGCGATCACCAGATCGGCGAGACGAGCGGCGCGCGGTACGGCCACGTTCGCACGCTCGTCGGCGCGAATCCAGGTTGCCGGCACTTTGGCGCGCGCCGTTTCGGCATGGAACAGGCGCTCCAGCGCGGCGAGCCGCTCGTCGCGCTGTTCGCGGTGCGCGCGGAAATAGTCGGCGGAACCGGCCATCACGTAGAACGAATGCGGCTCGGGGGTGTAGACCGCGAACAGCCCGGTGAGATGCGCACCGAAGCGCCGGGCGAGACGCAACGCGAACTCGAGACGCGAATGCGCGCGGGTGCTCGTATCGAGGTGCACGACCATGCTCTTGTAGCTCATCGGAATCGCTCCATCGACGGGTGATCCGCCAGTGCAATCCAGTCTACGAAGCAGGGTTTCCACGCGGTTGACTCAGATCAACGGCAGCCGTGCGCGATACCCGCACAGTGAAGTGGTCGCGACGCCGAGGCCGGGCAGGCGGCGCGACGCGGATGCCAACCCATTGATCCGATCGAAAGGGGAAGCCGATGAGTAGCGATGCTTTGACGACACCGAACGACGCTTGGCGCGCGGGCTGCGATCTCGCGTTGCGCATGGTCGCGCTGAACCGCGACTGGCAATACGAATGGCATGCGCTGGAAGGGCGGCGCATCGAGCGCGACCGCACCGCGGTGCGGCGCCTGCAGCAGGCGCTGGCGGAAACGAACGAGTGGACGGCCTTCGCCGAGGCCGGCCGGCAGGTGACGAGCGACTACGCGATCGCAAGCGTCCAGATCTGGCAGGACACCGCGGAGCTGTGCATGCGTGCGCAATTCGAGCGCGCCAGTGCGTGGCGTACCTGGTTGCGCGAATACGGCTCGGGCGCGCTGTCGCGCTATCAGACCGACTGGTTGCCTGACCTCGAGCGACTCGCGGTGGTCAACGAAGCCAGCATGCCGTGGGCCGACTGGATGGCCGCGCTGGAGCGCGGGATCGAGGCGGCGGGCGGCGCGACGAACGGGGCGCTCGCCGCGGGCCGCCTGAACGGCATCGCAGGCGCACGGGAGAGCGATCATGTGCGCTAGGCGCGTCGCGTTCGTCACCGGCGGGATGGGCGGGCTCGGCGCCGCGATCAGCCGTCGCCTGCACGAAGCGGGCATGACGGTGGCGGTGTCGTACACGGAGCGCAACGACCACGTCGCGACGTGGCTCGCGCGCGAACGCGACGCCGGCCGCACGTTTCACGCGTTCGAAGTGGACGTGGCCGACTACGACTCGTGCCAGCACTGCGCGGCACGCGTGCTGGCAGAATTCGGGCGCGTCGACGTGCTCGTCAACAACGCCGGCATCACGCACGACGCCACCTTCGTGAAGATGACGAAGAGCATGTGGGACGCGGTGCTGCGCACCAATCTCGACAGCATGTTCAACATGACGAAGCCGTTCGTGCCGGGCATGATCGACGCGGGTTTCGGGCGGATCGTGAACATCGGCTCGGTCAACGGGTCGAGAGGCGCGTACGGACAAGCCAACTACGCGGCCGCGAAGGCCGGCATCCACGGTTTCACGAAAACGCTGGCGCTCGAACTCGCGCGGCATGGCGTGACGGTCAACACGGTGTCGCCCGGCTATCTGGCGACCGCGATGCTCGAGTCGGTGCCGAAGGAGGTGCTCGACACGAAGATCCTGCCGCAGATTCCGGCCGGGCGGCTCGGCGACCCCGACGAAATCGCCGCGTTCGTCGCGCTCCTGTGCTCCGATGCCGGTGCGTTCGCAACCGGCGCGGAATTCGACGTCAACGGCGGAATGTACTTGCGATGAACGCGTCCGTGCTGCGCGCGCCTCGCGCGCCGGCATCGCCGCCGACGCCGGCCGACGACGGGCACGCGCCGGCGGCGACGCGATGCGCGCCTGCCCGGATGAGCGCCGCCGAACAGTGGAACCGTGCCGCGCACGCGAATGTGGCCGCGCTGACGTTCGGGCTGTCGCCGGTATCGCTGGCGCTGGCCATGCTCGACTGGGGCGCGCATCTGGCGGTGACGCCGGGTAAAGGCTTCGAACTCGCGACCCAGGCGTGGCTGGGCGCCGTGGCGCCGGCGGCGAGCGGACGCGACGGCGAGGAGGCCGACGAGGCGGAGTCGAGCGGCCTGGCCGTGCACGCCGGCGACGCCGATCCGCGCTTCGCCGCGCCCGCATGGGGCGGCTGGCCGTTTTGCGTATACCGCGACGGTTTCCTGTCGGTCCAGCGTTGGTGGCGCGACGCGACACGCGGCGTGCCGGGCGTCGAACGCCATCATGAGGAACTGGTCGGGTTCGCCGCGCGCCAGTGGCTCGATGCCTGTTCGCCGGGCAATTTCCTGGCGACCAATCCGGTCGTGCTCGACGCGACGATGCGCAGCGGCGGCGCGAACCTCGTGACCGGCTTTCAGCACTGGCGGGAAGACGCGAACGCGTTCGTCGAGCGCGCGAGCGGCACGCCGGCCCACGATGCGCGCGCGTATCTGCCCGGTCGCGACGTGGCGATCACGCCGGGTCGCGTCGTCTGGCGCAACGCGCTGTGCGAGCTGCTGCAATACACGCCGACGACGGCCCGCGTGGCGCACGAGCCGATCCTGATCGTGCCGTCGTGGATCATGAAGTACTACATCCTCGATCTGCAGCCGCACAATTCGCTGATTCGCTTCCTGGTCGACGCGGGCTATACGGTGTTCGCCGTGTCGTGGCGCAACCCGGGCGCGGAATCGCGCGACCTCGGGCTCGACGACTATCTGCGCGACGGCTGCATCGCGGCGCTCGACGCCGCGGGGTCGATCGGCGGCGAAGCGGTCCACGCGGTCGGCTATTGTCTGGGCGGCACGCTGCTGGCGATCGCCGCGGCGGCGCTGGCGCGCGACGGGCAGCAGCACGACGCGCTGCGCTCGATCACGTTGCTGGCGGCCCAGACCGATTTCAGCGAACCCGGCGAACTCGGCCTGTTCATCGATGCGAGCGAACTGTCCGCGCTCGACGCGCTGATGTGGCGGCAGGGCTACCTGGACGGTGCGCAGATGTCCGCCGCGTTCGAACTGCTGAACGCACGCGACCTGATCTGGTCGCGGATGATGAGCGAATACCTGCTCGGCACGCGCACGAAGCCCAACGACCTGATGTCGTGGAATGCGGACACCACGCGCATGCCGTACCGCATGCATTCGGAATACCTGACGCGGCTCTTTCTCGACAACGATCTCGCGGCCGGCCGGTATTGCGTCGACGGGCGGCCGGTCGCGCTGTCGGATATCGACGTGCCGACGTTCGTCGTCGGCACCGAGCGCGATCACGTGTCGCCGTGGCGTTCCGTCTACCAGCTCCATCTGTTCACGCACCATGCGCTGACGTTCGTGCTGACGTCGGGCGGGCACAACGCGGGCATCGTGTCCGAACCGGGCCATCCGGGGCGCCATTATCGATGCGCGACGCGCGAACGCGGCGCGGCTTACCGCAGCCCGAACGACTTCGTGGGCGACACGCCGGCGGTCGACGGATCGTGGTGGACCTGCTGGCGCGACTGGTTGCACGCGCGCTCGTCGGGCGACGCGCCGGCCCGTACGCCGCCAACTGGACTCGCGGCGGCGCCCGGCGCCTATGTACTGGAAACATGAGCGGAGAAACAGCGATGAAGGCACTCGTCTACCACGGGCCGGGGCGCAAGGCGCTCGAGGAACGGCCCAAGCCGGAACTGCAATCGCCCACCGACGCGATCGTCCGCGTGACGCGCACGACGATCTGCGGCACCGACCTGCATATCCTCAAGGGCGACGTACCGACCTGCGAACCCGGCCGCATTCTCGGCCACGAGGGCGTCGGCGTCGTCGAGCAGGTCGGCGCCGCGGTCGATTCGCTGAAGCCGGGCGATCGCGTGCTCATTTCGTGCATCTCGTCGTGCGGCCGCTGCGAATACTGCCGCCGCGGACTGTATTCGCATTGCACGACGGGCGGCTGGATTCTCGGCAACCGGATCGACGGCACGCAGGCCGAGTACGTGCGTATCCCGCATGCGGCGACCAGCCTGTACCGGATTCCGGCCGGCGCCGACGAGGACGCGCTCGTGATGCTGTCCGATATCCTGCCGACCGGGTTCGAATGCGGGGTGTTGAACGGCAAGGTGCAGCCCGGGTGCTCGGTCGCGATCGTCGGCGCGGGGCCGATCGGCTTGGCCGCGTTGCTGACCGCGCAGTTCTACTCGCCCGCGCGGATCATCATGATCGACCCGGACAGCAACCGGCTCGAGATCGCGCGGCACTTCGGCGCGACCGATTGCCTCGATGGCCGTGCCGGCGATCCGGTAGCGGAAGTGATGAGGCTGACCGACGGCATCGGTGTCGATTGCGCGATCGAGGCGGTCGGCATTCCGGCGACGTTCGAGATGTGCACGGCGCTCGTGGCGCCGGGCGGTGTCGTCGCGAACGTCGGCGTGCACGGCGTGAAGGCCGACCTGCATCTCGAGAAGCTGTGGGATCGCAACATCTCGATCACGACGCGGCTCGTCGACACGGGCAGCACGCCGATGCTGCTGAAGACCGTGCGCGCCGGGCGTCTCGATCCGACACGCCTGATCACGCACCGGTTTTCGCTCGACGACGTCGAGCGTGCGTACGACACGTTCGGCCGCGCCGCGCAAACCCATGCGCTGAAGGTGATCATCGAAGTCGCTTGATCGTCGGGTGGCCGGTGACGGGAAGCCGGGACGCTGCCGCCCGTCACGTGCGTTGGGCATGCCGGGCGGCATGACCGCCAGTCAGGACGACAGCGCGGCGGGTTACTGCGTGCCGCCGGCTTCGCGTTCGTCCAGATCGACGCACTGCGCGTAGGTCGGCACCTCGCACGGCCAATGCAGACGCTCCGAAATGCGCCGACGCATCGCATCCGCGGCGGCGGGTTCGCCATGCGTGACGAAGGTCCGCACGGGCGCGCACTGCATCGTGCCGAGCCACTTCAGCACTTCCTCGTAGTCGGCATGGGCGGAGAGCGTCGTGATCGATTCGACCTGCGCGCGCACGCGGACGTATTCGCCGTGAATCTTCAGCGTCGGCTCGTGCGCGGCGAGCGCCGCACCGCGCGTGCCGACGGCCTGGTAGCCGACCAGCGCGATCGTGTTGCGCGCGTCCGGCGCATAGCGGGCCAGGTGATGCAGCACGCGGCCGCCCGTGGCCATGCCGCTACCGGCGATGATGACCATCGGGCCATGGTGTTCGGCAATCGCCTTCGACTGCTCGACCGTCCGGATCATCGTCGCCGCGTGGCCGAGTGCGTTGGCTTCGGACACGGTCAGCCGGTGTTCGAGGATGTGGTGGCGATAGATTTCGGTCACGTCCGTCGCCATCGGGCTGTCGAGGAACACGGGCACGCGCGCCATGCGGCCGGACGCCTTCAGCCGCGCGACGTAGTGCAGGATCTCCTGCGCGCGGCCGACGGTGAAACACGGCATCACGACGACCCCGCCGCGCGCGAACGTCTTGTCGAACAGCGTGGCGAGCGCGTTCTCGGGATCCGATTCCGGATGCAGCCGGTCGCCGTAGGTCGATTCGACGACCAGGAAATCCGCATGCGCGGGCGGCCGCGGCGGCTGCATGATCGGGTCGTGATAGCGGCCGAGGTCGCCCGAGAACGCGAGCACCTTGTGATCCCAGTGCATCACCACGCTCGCCGCGCCGAGGATGTGCCCGGCCGGCAGGAAGCGGAACGCCAGGCCGTCGCCGAGCGCGGTGCACTCGTCGAAGGCGACGGGCGTCAGCAGGCGCAACGCGCGCTGCGCGTCGTCCAGCGTATAGAGCGGCTGCGCCGGATGATGCTTCGAGTAGCCGTGCCGGTTCGCGAAGTCGGCTTCTTCCTCCTGCAGCCGCGCGCTGTCGCGCAGCATGATGTCGCAGAGTTCGGCCGTGGCCGCCGTGCAGTACACCGGCCCGCGATAGCCGTCGCGCGCCAGCACCGGAAGATAGCCGGTATGGTCGATGTGCGCGTGCGTGAGCACGACCGCGTCGAGCGTGTCGGGCGCGAGCGGCAGCGGGCTCCAGTTGCGCAATCGCAGATTTTTCGTGCCCTGGAACAGGCCGCAATCGACCAGGACGCGCCGGCCGCCGTGCTCGACCAGATACTTCGAGCCGGTCACGGTTTCGGTCGCACCGAGAAATGTCAGTTTCATCGCTCGCCTTCCTGAAAGTCGAGGGGTTCAGTGCGTCGATTACATCGCGAACC
The DNA here is from genome assembly GCF_002223345.1 of Burkholderia sp. AU16741. Lineage (NCBI taxonomy): Bacteria > Pseudomonadati > Pseudomonadota > Betaproteobacteria > Burkholderiales > Burkholderiaceae > Burkholderia > Burkholderia sp. AU16741. Next base: position 606,718 of record NZ_NKEZ01000011.1, on the reverse strand, counting down.
CGCGCGCGGCGATTGACGGAAATCAGCGATTCCCGCATCGAGCACGATGTCGAATGCGGCGTGTCAGGCGGTTTCGCTAGCGCTCGCCCGGCGCGGGATCGAGCTGCGCGACGAACGCGACGCCGCCCGACACCAGCGTGACGATCGCGTACGGCAGCACGTTCGCGTCGACCAGCATCGCGTGCACGACGCCCAGTAGCGACGCGAGTGCGATGAACACGCCCAGCGTGGCGAGCGTGGTCCGGTACGAATGGCGAATCATGACGGTCTCCCATGGAGCGGCTGGCGTTCGTCCGCGTTGACGCGCAGCGGCAGTTTGCGATTTCGCAAGCCATGGCGTCATGATCGCGTACCGGCTTCCGGCCCGGTTGATCTGTATCAACGGGCGAATCCCGGCCTCGCGTGCGATGGGGCAATGAGGCCGGGGAACGATCAAGTCATCTGACCAATGGTCTTGCGGAACCGCATCAGCGACAGCAGGAACAGCACGCCCCCGATCGCGAGCAGCGCCGCGAACTGCGGCCACACCGCATCCAAGCCGGCGCCCCGGTACAGGATGCGTTGCGCGAGTTCGACGAAATGGGTGGTCGGCGCGGCCAGCATGATGTCCCGCACGGCCGCCGGCATGCTTTCGCGCGGCGTCAATCCGCCCGACAGCAGTTGCAGCGGCAGCAGCACGAGCACGAGCAACATGCCGAACTGCGGCATGCTGCGCACGAGCGTCGCGAGAAAGATCCCCATCGACGTCGTGGCGAACAGGTGCAACGCCATCCCGGCCACGAACAACGGGATGGAGCCGGGAATCGGCACGTGCAGGGCGCCGCCCACGACGCAGGTCAGCGACGCGACGGCCGCCACCGTGACGACGAGCCCCATCGACCACACCTTCGCGAGCATGATCTCCGCCGCGGTCACCGGCATCACGAGCAGATGCTCGATCGTGCCGTGTTCGCGCTCGCGAATCAGCGCGGCGCCGGTGAGGATCATCGACAGCATCGTCACGTTGTTGATCAGTTCCATCAGCGCGCCGAACCAGACCTCGTCGAGATTCGGGTTGAAGCGCATCCGCATCGCGAGATCGACGGGGGGCAGCGGCGTGCCGCGATAGCGCCGCACGAACGCGTCGATCTCGCCCGACACGATCTGCTGGATGTAGGTGCTGCCGGTGAAGGCTTGCGTCATGCGCGTCGCATCGACGTTGAGCTGGATCGTCGCGTGACGGCCGGCCAGCACGTCGCGCTGGAAGTCCGGCGGAATGTCGAGCGAGAACGTGTAGTCGCCGTTGTCGAGGCCGCGATCGGCCGCGCCGGCGTCGACGATCGGGGGCGGCGCGAACTGGGGCGGAAAGAACGCCGCCGCGATCCGTGCCGACAGCGGCGACGCGTCTTCGTCGACGAGCGCGATCGGCACCTTGTGCAGCGTTTCGGGGCGTGCGGTCGCGGCGACGTAGATCGACGCGCTGAACGTATAGATGATCAGCGCGAGCAGGATCGGGTCGCGGGCGAGGCTCCACAGTTCCTTGATCCCGAGCCGGTAGACGGCGAGCAGGCGCGACATGGTCAGCGCTCCTGCTTGCGCAGCAGGATGCCGGTCGTCACCATGATGACCGGCACGGCCGCGAGCAGCGGCCAGAACTGGGACGACAGGTCGGCCAGCCCGAGCGCCTTGTTGTAGACGCCTCGGCTGATCGCGAGCATGTAGGTGGCCGGATAGATCGTCCCGATCCACTTGCCGCTGCCTTCGAGCGACGACAGCGGCGTGAGCAGGCCCGAGAACTGCACGACGGGGATCAGCGTGCCGACGATCGTCATGAAGATCGCGGCGATCTGGCTGCGCGTGAACGTCGACGCGAACAACCCGATGCCGGTGGCGACGACGTTGAAGATCAGCACCGCGGCCGCCAGCGTCGCGAAGCTTCCCTTGATCCGCACGCCGAACACGACGTCGGCCAGCACGACCATCAGCAGGAAATTCAGCATGGCCAGCATCACGTAAGGCGCCTGCTTGCCGAGCAGGAATTCGGCGCGGGTCACGGGCGTCACGTACAGGTTGACGATCGATCCGAGCTCCCGTTCCCGGACGACGGCCAGCGCCGTCAGCATCGCGGGCAGCATCAGCAGCAGCATCGGCATGATCGCGGGAATCATCGCGGGCAGGCTCTTGACGTCCGGGTTGTACCGATAGCGGATCGCGACGTCGACTGCCGGGGCGAGCGACACGCCGAGCCGGCGCTTCGCCTGATCGCGCAGCCAGTTCTCGTGCATGCCGGCCACATAGCCGCGGATCGTTTCCGCGCGCATCGGCATCGCGCCGTCGACCCATGCGCCGATCTCCACGTGCCGGCCGCGGGCGACGTCGCGTGCGAAACCGGGCGGGATCTCGATCGCGAGCGAAAGCTGGCCGTTGCGCATGCGGCGATCGAGGTCGCGGTCATCCGCAAGCCGGGCGCGCGGCACGAAGTAGCGGGAACCCGCGAGATTCTGCGCATAGTCCTGGCTCAGCATCGATTGATCGCGATCGAGCACGGCGAACGTCAGGTTGTCCACGTCGAGACTGATGCCGATGCTGATCACGCACGTCAACACGAGCGAACCGAACAGCGCGAGCGTCGCGCGCAGCGGGTCGCGGCGCAGTTCCAGCACTTCGCGCCACAGGTAGCTGCCGGCGCGCGCCGGACTGAACCAGGCGGCGCCGCGGGCGGCGTCGTCCGCGGCGGGCGACGCGGCGAGCCAGCCGGCGCCCGGTGACGTGTCCGCCGGTGCGCCGTCCACGCGTTGCGCGTCGGTCAGGTAGCCGATGAACGCGTCCTCGAGCGTGGCGGCGCCGCGCAGGCGAACCAGTTCGTCCGGTGCGGCGCTCGCCAGCACGCGGCCCGCGTGCATCAGCGAGATACGGTCGCAGCGGGCGGCCTCGTTCATGAAGTGCGTCGAAATGAAAATCGTGACGCGATCGTTGCGCGCGAGCTCGATCATCAATCGCCAGAAGTCGTCGCGCGCAACCGGGTCCACGCCCGACGTCGGTTCGTCGAGGATCAGCAGCTCGGGCTTGTGCACCATCGCCACGGCAAGGGACAGCCGCTGCCGCATGCCGAGCGGCAGGCGTTCGGGCAGCGCATCGAGCACCTCGGCGAGCCCGAAGCGTCCGACCATTTCGGCGATGCGCGCGGGCAGGTCCGGTTCCGGTACGCCGAACAGGCGCGCATGCAGCACGAGGTTCTGCCGGACGGTCAGTTCGCCGTACAGCGAAAACCCCTGCGACATGTAGCCGACGCGCCTGCGCGTATCGATATCGTTCGCGGCGACCGGACGGCCGAACAGCGTCGCCGTGCCTTCGGACGCGGCGAGCAGGCCCGTGAGCATCTTCATGGTCGTCGATTTGCCGCAGCCGTTGGAGCCGAGAAAGCCGAAGATTTCGCCGCGACGGATCTTCAGGCTCACGTGGTCGACCGCGACGAAATCGCCGAACCGCATCGTCAGCCCGTCGGCCTCGATCGCGTAGCCGTCGGCCGCGTCGGGCTGGAACGGTGTCAGCCGGATCGGCTGGTGCCCGTGCCGTCGCGCTTCCGGCAGCAACGCGATGAACGCGGCTTCCAGCGTGTCGCAGCCGGTGCGGGCGAGCAGTTCGCCGGGGCTGCCCGTCGCCAGCACGCGGCCGGCGTCCATCGCGATCAGCCAGTCGAAACGCCGGGCCTCGTCCATGTACGCGGTGGCGACGAGCACGCTCATTGCGGGGCGGGCGGTGCGAATACGGTCGATCAGCTCCCAGAACTGAGCGCGCGAGAGCGGATCCACGCCGGTCGTCGGTTCGTCCAGGATCAGCAGGTCGGGATCGTGGATCAATGCACAGCACAGGCCGAGTTTCTGCTTCATGCCGCCGGACAGTTTGCCGGCGGGGCGGTCGAGAAACGCATGAAGGCCGGTGCTGTGCGTGAGCGCGTCGATGCGGCGGCGTCGCTCGGCCGCGTCGTGACCGAACAGTCTGGCGAAGAACTGCAGGTTTTCCTCGACCGACAGCGTCGCGTACAGGTTCCGGCCCAGCCCTTGCGGCATGTAGGCGATACGCCGGCATACGCGTGCGCGATGGCGGCGCGACGACAGGTCGCCATCGAGCGTCCATACGCGGCCCTGCTGGATCGCACGCGCGCCGGACAGGAGCGCGAGCAGGCTCGACTTGCCGACGCCGTCCGGTCCGATCAATCCGACCATGCGGCCGGCCGGAATATCGAGCGTCACGTCGTCGAGCGCGGACGTGTCGCCGTAGCGCAACGAGATGCCCGACAGGCGGGCGACTACACCCGATTCAACCGATGCCGGCGGACCTTCGCCCGCACCGGCGCCGGTAGCGACCGGCACCGTCGCGTTCATTGCGGCACCTTGATCGCGAGGTGCGCGGGCCAATCCGCATTCGGATCGGTCTTCAGCCACGCGACACCCGGCAGGCCGGTTTTGACGAGCTTCAGGTGGCGCCGCAGCAGGTCGCGGTCGATGCGCGCCTTGACCCGAAACATCAGTTTCTGACGTTCGGTGGCCGTCTCGACCGTCTTTGGCGTGAACTGCGCCGTGCTCGACACGTACGACACGCGTGCCGGAATCACGTACTCCGGCGCCGCATCGAGCACGATCCGCACGTCGGCGCCGAGCGGGACTCTCCCCACGACCGTTTCGGGCAGGAAGAAGGTCATGTAGACGTCGGACAGGTCGACGACATTGAGCACCTTGCCGCCTGCTGGCAGAACTTCGCCCGATTCGGCGATCCGATACTGCACCCGCCCGTCGCGCGGGGACGTCAGCTCGCTGTCCGAGATATCGGCCTGCACGCGCGCGACGGTCGCCTGCGCGGCCGTCACCGCCGAGCGCGCGGCGACGAGTTGGGCCCGGGTGGCGTCGATCCCGGCCTGGGCGGCTTCGACCTGCGCACGCGCGGCATTCACGGTCGCCCGCAGGCTGCCGGCGCGCGCGCGATCGTCGTCGAGTTCCTGCAGCGACGACGCGCCGTCCCGCGACAGCGTTTCGGAACGCGCCAGCCGGCGCGTGGCGGCGTCCAGCTCGCTTTCGCGCTGCACGACGAGCGCAGCGGCGGCAGCCTTGTCGCTGCGACGCTGGGCCACCTGCGCGTCGATGCTCGCCGCGGTGTTCACCGCCTGCTGTTCCCGGGCCTGCGCCTCGTCGAGCTGCGCCCGCAGGACGACGACGTCCATGCGGGCGAGCGGCTGACCGGCGGTGACGAAATCGCCCTCGTCGACGAGCATGGCGGTGACGCGCCCCGGCAACTTCGTCGCGACGTCGATCTCGGTCGCCTCGATGCGGCCGTTGCCGCCGACGAGCCCGGCGTCCGTCCGTGCGTCGCGCCAGCGGGTCCAGCCGTAGTAAGCGAGGCCGATCGCGAGCACGGCCGCGCCGGCACCGATCAGAAGAGGGCACTTGATGGTCTTCATGGTCTGGAACCCGAATCGATGGAAAGGTGGTTCGATGCCGCGGCGGCACCGTCGGTATCGGTCGTCCCGCCGCCGAGCGCGCCGTACAGCGCGACGCGGCTCGACAACAGCGCACGACGCGTCATCACCCATTGCTGCTCGGCGTTCATCAGGTCCCGTTGTGCGTCGAGTACTTCCAGGAAGCGGGTCGCGCCGCTGTCGTAGCGCAGTGTCGCCAGACGTGCGCGTTCGGCCTGGGACGCGAGCGTCGCCCGCTCGATCGCGACCTGATCGGCGAGCCAATAGCGTGCGGCGAGCGCATCGGATACGTCGCGAAACGCGCGCTGCAGGGTCTTCTCGTACTGGGCGAGCGCCTCGTCGCGCTGGGCGTGTGCGAGGGCGAGATTCGACCGATTGCGGCCGCCGTCGACGAGCGGCAGCGTGACATTGGGAATCACCGACCACACGCCCGCGCCGGACGACAGCAGGTCGTGCAGCGCGCTGCTTCCCGAACCGATCGCGCTCGTCAACGCGATACGCGGAAAAAACGCCGCGCGTGCGGCGCCGATGTTCGCGCGCGTGGCCTGTAGTTCGTGCTCCGCCGCGATCACGTCCGGACGCCGGGCAAGCAGCGACGACGGCAGGCTCGGCGCGAGCGACGGCATCACCGCGCCGTCGTCGAGCGCGAGCGGCGTGTCGGCCAGCGCCGGCGTCGCGCCGACGAGCAAGGCCAGCGCATCGGCCGCCGATGCACGCGCCTGCTGCAACTGGACGCCGAGCGACTCGGCCTGCTGCAGCAGGATCTCCGATTGCGTCAGGTCCAGCCGCGAGATCGCGCCGGCCGCGTGACGCAGCCGGAAAATCCGCAGCGATTCGCGTCGCGTGTCGATCGTCGCGCGCGTCAGCGCGATCCGTTCATCGATCTCGCACAAGGTCAGATAGGCGTCCGCCACGCCGGTGATCACGCTCAACGTCACCGCCTGCCGGGCGGCGTCGCTCGCGAGATAGCGCTGCAGCGCCGCCGCTTTCAGGTTGCGTACGCGGCCCCAGAAATCGATCTCCCATTGTGTCTGCGCCAGCTGGATCTCGTAGACCTGGCCGATGACCGGCGCCGGCGTCAGGAAGCCGCCCGGCGTGCGAAACCGCGCATAGGCCGCGCCGGCGCCGATCGTCGGCCACTGATCCGCACGGCGAATGCCGTAGACGGCGCGTGCCTGTTCGACGCGTGCGACCGCTGCGCGCAGATCCCGATTGTTGGCGAGCGCCTGCCCGATCAACACGCGCAGACGTCCGTCGACGAAGTAGTCTTGCCAGGCAGGCGGCGCCTGCGCAATGGCGGCGCCGCGGGCGGACGGATCGGGGAACGCGGCGGGGATCGGCGCGGCGGGACGTTCGTCGGGTGGCGCGAACGACAGGCATCCCGACAGCATGGCCGCGCCGGCCGCCAGCGCAACGAGACGAATGCGCCGCGCGACGGCAGGCTGAAACAGCGGGGAAAGCGCGACGACGCGCATGGGATGCCTCATCGGATACGGGAACGGGAACGCGGGATGGCGCCGCCCCCATGGCGACGCCGCTTCGGGTTCACTTATATCCGACGAATGCCGCGCGCTCCCTTGATCTGCGTCACCGCGGCCGTCATGCGTTTCGAGTGAAGCCTCGCTTGACAGGCATCCGGCCGATCGTCCAGCCGAGGTTCGATTTACCGGCGGTCGCCGGGCGCGAGATTCAGCAGCACGACGAACGACAGGATGCTCAGCATCAACGTGACGATCGAATACCTGAACACCCGCTCGTCGAACAGCATGCCGTGCACGATGCCGGCCAGCGACGCCAGCGCGATGAACACGCTGAGCGTCGCGAGTGCGATGCGGTACTGCTTTCGGTTCATGACGGTCTCCCGGGAAGCGGCTGGGTCATCTCGTCGCGACATGTTCGCGGCGTCTTTCGCCATGATCGAGTCGCGCTCCGGCGGCCCGTTGATCTGCATCAACGGACAAATCGGCCGGTTGCGCACCGGGCCGCCGTGGCCGCAAGCCCGCGGTTGGTTGATCCTCGTCAAGCCGCCGGCGCCGCCATGCGCGATGCTGAATCGGGTACGGCGCACGTCCGGTCGCACGCTTCGCGATCGGCACGCGCCAGGACGGGAGACCGACATGAAGTCCGATGCAGCACTCAAGCAGGATGTCGAGCAGGCGCTGTTCTGGAATCCGGCGATCGATTCGCGCCGGATCGACGTCGACGTGCGCGACCGGATCGTGACGCTGCGCGGCACGGTCGACAGCTGGGCCCAGAAGCTCGAGGCGCAGAAAACCGCGCTGCATGTCGCGGATGCGCGTGCGCTGGTGCTCGAACTGAACGTCGAGCCGCTGGAGGATGCCTGCGCCGACCACGAACTGGCGATCGCGATCACGTTCGCGCTCGGCTGGCAGGAGGCATTGCGCGATCACCGGATTCGCGTCGAAGTCGATCACGGCTGCGTGACGCTCGACGGCGAGGTCGATCATGCGTTCCAGAGCCGTGCGGCGGAAAAGATGGTGAGCCGGATGAAAGGCGTCGTCGGCGTCGCGAACCGCATTCGGGTGCGGGCCGACCAGACGGTGCCCGACGTCGGCACGCGGATCGCCGAAGCGCTGGCCCGTCGCGCGCAGCGCGAATCCGCCGGGATCGCGATCGATGCGGACGACGGCATCGTCACGCTGACGGGCACGGTCGCGTCGCTGGCGGAAAGGCGTGCCGCGTGCGGCGCGGCGGCGTCGGTCAGGGGCGTGCGCGAGGTCGTCGACCGGTTGACCGTCGCGTGAGCGTCGCGCCTGGACCGTCCGCTACCACGGAGAAGCCACCATGAATCGTTCGCATTCCGGCCCCGGCCGCAATTATCTGCGCCGCGCGCGAACTGGACCCGTGACGCGGCCTGAGCGGTCGCGGGTTCGGCGCACAGCCTCGACGTCATGAAGAAAACCTTCGACTACGCCGGGTTGATGATCCCGATCGCGTTCGCGGTCCTGGTCGCCTATCAATTGCTGTCGGCCCAGCCGGCGACGACATCGATTTCGTACAGCGATTTTCATCGGCTCGTCGACGCGCGGCTCGTCGACGAGCTCGAAATCGGTCAGGCGTCGATCTCGGGCGTGCTGCGCATGCCGCAGGCCGCCACCATGCTGCCGGCGTCCGACGCGGGCGCCGTCAAGAAGGCAGGGCCGCCGTGGCGCTTCACGACGAACCGCGTCGGCGACGACCATCTGGTCGCCGCGCTGACGGCCGCCGGCATCCGCTATCGCGGCGTGCCGGATTCAGGCTGGATCGCGATGCTCGCGACGTGGCTGCTGCCGATGCTCGTGCTCGTGCTGGCCTGGAACTTCATGATGCGGCGGCCGGGCGGGATGAGGGACCTGAGCGGCATGGGCAAGAGCCAGGCGCGCGTGTACGTGCAGCAGGAAACCGGCATCACGTTCGACGACATCGCGGGGATCGACGAGGCGAAGGCCGAGTTGCAGCAGATCGTCGCGTTCCTGCGCAGCCCCGAACGCTATCAGCGGCTCGGCGGCAAGATCCCGAAGGGCGTGCTGATCGTCGGCGCGCCGGGCACCGGCAAGACGCTGCTGGCACGCGCCGTCGCCGGCGAGGCCGGCGTGCCGTTCTTCACGATCAGCGGATCGGCATTCGTCGAGATGTTCGTCGGCGTGGGCGCGGCCCGCGTGCGCGACCTGTTCGAACAGGCGCAGCAGAAGGCGCCGTGCATCGTGTTCATCGACGAGCTCGACGCGCTCGGCAAGGCGCGCGGCGTCGGGCTGATGTCCGGCAACGACGAGCGCGAACAGACGCTCAATCAGCTGCTGGTCGAGATGGACGGTTTTCAGGCGAATGCGGGCGTCATCATCATGGCCGCGACCAACCGGCCGGAAATCCTGGATCCCGCGCTGCTGCGCCCCGGGCGGTTCGACCGGCACATCGCGATCGACCGGCCGGACCTGACCGGCCGCAAGCAGATCCTGGCCGTCCATACGAAGCGCGTGAAGCTCGCGCCGGAAGTCGACCTCGCGGAGCTGGCGCAACGCACGCCGGGCTTCGTCGGCGCCGATCTCGCGAACGTCGTCAACGAAGCCGCGCTGCATGCGGCCGAACTCGACAAGCCGGCGATCGCGATGGCCGATTTCGACGAAGCGATCGACCGCGCATTGACGGGCATGGAGCGCAAGAGCCGCGTGATGAACGAACAGGAGAAGCGGACCATCGCTTATCACGAAGCCGGGCACGCGCTCGTCGCGCAAAGCCGCGCGCATTGCGATCCGGTGAAGAAGGTGTCGATCATCCCGCGCGGGATCGCGGCGCTCGGCTATACGCAGCAGGTGCCGACCGAGGATCGCTACGTGCTGCGCAGGAGCGAACTGCTCGACCGGCTCGATGTCCTGCTCGGCGGGCGGGTGGCCGAGGAACTCGCGTTCGGCGACGTATCGACCGGCGCGCAGAACGATCTCGAACGCGCGACCGCGCTCGCGCGGCACATGGTCATGCAGTACGGGATGAGCGACCGGATCGGGTTGATGACGCTCGACGACGCGGTATCGCAGGGCGGCGCGCCGGCCGTGTGGACACCGGGCGACGGCCATTGCAGCGAGCACACCGCGCAACTGATCGACGAAGAGGTGCGCGTGCTGCTCGACGACGCGCACGCGCGGGTCACGGCGACGCTCGGCGCGCACCGCGATGCGCTGGAGCGGATCGCGCGCAGCTTGCTGCAGCACGAATCGATCGATCACGACGGGCTGATGGCGCTCATCACGCCGGCCGACGATACCGGCGATACCGGCGACGCGCGGCGGCCCACGCAGACCGACACGGAAACGGCCACGGAAGCCCGCGTCTGAACGAACGGTCGCCCGGTCGCGCCAAGCGTCGGCCGCTGGTCTGCGTGCGCCGTTCAACAGCCGATGCAGACCGGGCGCTCGCGCCGCGCCTGCGCCGCGTCGGCGGTCACGACCGACGCGAGCCGCGGATCGGGCCGAAACACCGTGATGCCCTTGAGCCCGTCACGCCATGCCTGGAAGAACAGAGCGTCGACGTCCGCGAGGGAACACCGCGCCGGCAGCGTCACGGTCTTCGAGATGCCGGCGTCGACGCACGGCTGCAGCGCCGCGAGCATCGCGACATGATCGACCGGCGCGATGTCCGCCGCCGTGACGAAATAATCCGGCAGCCTGACGGTGCCGCCATGCAGGTCGCGAAACAGCCGGTAAGCGTGATTCTCGACACGAAACGGCCGCACCCGTCCGTCCGCGGTGCGCACGAGGCGCCGCTGGGTCCAGCCGAGCGCCGGCTCGATCCCGTTCGAACAGTTGTCGCAGAACGCGAGACTCACGCTGCCGGCCGGCGCGAACGACAGCAGGTGGCTGTTGCGCAGCCCGTGCCGCGCGATCGCGTGGTGCACCTTCAGCGGCAGCGGCATGCGATGCGCGGGGCCGGTCAGATAGGCGGCGGGATCGTACGCGGGAAACGCGCCGCGCTCGGCGGCAAGCGCGGCCGACGCGGCGAACGCATGCTCGCGCATCGTCAGCGCGATCCCGCGTGCGAACGCCCGCGCTGGTGCACCGTCGTATCGCAGCCGCAGCATCGTCAGCGCGTCGCCCAGGCCGGTGACGCCGACGCCGATGCGGCGCGTGCGCCGCGCCTCGTAGGCATGCGCGGCGAGCGGCCACGCGCTCAGGTCGAGCACGTTGTCGAGCATGCGCACCTGGATGCGCACCGCGTCGGCGAGCCCGGGGAAATCGAAGCGCGGTGTGCCGTCGACCCCGAACGGATGATGGACGAAACGCGACAGGTCGATCGGCCCGAGCACGCAACTGCCGTACGGCGGCAGCGGCTGCTCGCCGCACGGGTTCGTCGCGTCGATCCGCTCGTGTTCGCGCAGCGGATTCGCGTCGCGGATCGTGTCGAGGAACAGCAGCCCCGGCTCGGCGCTGTCGCGCGCCGCGCCGACGATCTCGTGCCAGAGCGTGCGTGCCGGAATCGTCGCGTAAAGATATCGTCCGTCCGGCCGCCGGGGCCGTGCGCCGGCCCCGGAAAGGGGGCGCGCGTGATGGACGAGCGCCCAGGGCAGGTCCTGCCGGACTGCCTCCATGAACGCATCGGTGACGCCGACCGACAGGTTGAACGTCGGCCAGCGCGCCCGTCCGCGTTTGGCGGCGACGAAGGCCGCGAGATCTGGATGATCGCAGCGCAGCACCCCCATTTGCGCGCCCCGGCGCGGGCCGGTGAACGGCAGCGTCCGGCACATCGCGTCGAAGCGGTCGATCGCGACGCATGCACCCCGTTCGGACGACACGCGCCGTTCGTACGCGCCGGCAGGCGGCACCGGCGAGAAGTCGTAGCCGATTCCGCCGCCCATCAACAGCGTGAGCCGTGCGTCGTCGAGCGCACGCGCGAGTGCTGCATCGATGTCGCGCCATGGCGCGCCCGGCGGCATCGCGAGCGGATGGACGAAGCAGTTGACCATCGTTCCGCCGGTATCCGCGCCGGCGTTCGCGAGGATGCGGCCCGCGCCGATCGCGCCGCGCTGCAGGTTCCGGAAGAACGCGCGCGCCGCCTGCGCGCGCAGTTCGGCCGGCTCGGCGAGCGACAACGCCTGCGCGACGCGATGGAAGAGGGCCTCGCGAGACGTTTCGCCGGGCCGCGCATAGCGTTCGGTGAACACGGTGGTGCAAAGCGGCTGCTCGTCCATGGCGGGGCTCGGCAACGATGAATGACTCACTGTAGGAGCCCGCCCGGATGCGTCGTTGATCGAGCGCAAGCGGGCGCCTTCGCGGCGTGGCTTGACGGCGGTCAACGCGGTGGCCGGCATCGAACGTAAGGTGGAGCCACGGCCGGCATGCATCGGTTGCCGGGCGTCGCCGCGCCGGCGTCCGTTCCGAGAAGCCGGCGGGGCGTCCCAGCCATCGACCGAGAGCCACCCACCATGACCGACATCGTGACCGTCACGTTGAATCCCGCCGTCGATGTTGCTACGTCGGTCGAGCACATCGTCGAGTCGCACAAGCTGCGCTGCGCGCGGCCGCGGCGCGACCCCGGCGGCGGCGGAATCAACGTCGCCCGGACCGTTCACCGGCTCGGCGGCGATTGCGTCGCGCTGTACCTCGCCGGCGGGCCGACCGGCGACGTCCTGACGCGGCTGCTCGAAGCCGAGCATCTGCCGAGCGAGCGCATCCGGATCGCCGGCGAGACCCGCGAGAACGTGTGCGTGACCGAGACGGCGACCGGGCGCGAATACCGCTTCCTGATGCCGGGGCCGACGCTCACGCAGGCCGAGTGGCGCGACTGCGCGGCGCGCATCGACGCGATGCAACCGGCGCCGCGCTATCTCGTCCTGAGCGGCAGCCTGCCGCCCGGCGCCCCCGACGATCTCTACGCGACGTTGGCGCGGACGGCGAAGGCCAGGGGCAGCCGCGTGGCGGTCGACGCGGCGGGCCGGGCGCTGCAGGCGGCCCTCGAGGCCGGCGTGCATCTCGTCAAGCCCAGTATCGGCGAACTGAGCGCGCTGGCCGGCGAATCGCTCGACGACACGTCGGCATGCCGGAAGGCGAGCGAACTCGTGGCGCGCGGCCACGCCGACATCGTCGCGTTGACGCTCGGCGCGCGCGGCGCATGGGTCGTCACGCGCGATCGCACGCTGCGCCTGCCCGGCAGGCCGGCGGCGGTATGCAGCACGGTCGGCGCCGGCGACAGTTTCGTCGGCGGCATGGTGTGGGCGCTGGCGCGCGGCGTGCCGTTCGACGATGCGTGCCGCTACGCGCTGGCGGCGTCGGCGGCATCGGTCGAGCATCCGGGGACGGCACTGTGCACGCGCGACGACGTCGAGCGGATTCATGCCGAACTGGTTGCGCAGGCAAGCTGACGGGCGGGCGGCGCGAACCCCTCAGAGTCGTTCGACGTGTGCAAGGATTGCTTCGGCGTGGCGTAACGGCGGCGTTTCGATCAACTTGACGGGGCCTGACGGGCACGCGAAACCGCGGCGTCGGATGGCATTGCGTCAGACGAACCGGCGGTTGTTTGGGGTGCATGCGTGCGCTTGATGACCGGCGTCAACACCGCTCGTGCTGCAAGAGCGAAGATCGATGTTCGCGCGGGTCGATCGCGAGTCGACCGACGGCCCGCGTCGCCCGGGCAGGGGAGGGAACATGAATGCCGCGATGCTTTGCACCCGCGATGTCGCCATGTGTTCCGCGCAGATGACCGTCGTCGAGGCGGCCGCGATGATGCGCGATGCACACGCCGGCGATCTGGTCGTCGTACGGGAAAGAGAAGGACGATACGAGCCGGTCGGCATGCTGACCGACCGGGACATCGTGCTCGCCGTCGTCGGCCCCGACGCGCCGGCCGGTTCATTGTTCGTCGGCGACATCATGTCGGCCCCGGTCGCCGTCGCGGACGTCGACGACGATCTCTGGCTGCTCGCGAAGCGGATGCGCCAGCATGGCGTACGCCGATTGCCGGTGGTGGGCGACGGCGGTGCGCTGGTCGGCATCGTGTCGCTCGACGACCTGCTGCGCGCGGCCGCCGCGCTGCTCGACGAACTACGCCTCGTGGCGGCACGCCAGCCGTATTTCGAGGAAAAACAGCGTGGATGATGCGGTGTACGTCAGGGAGGGTTGCGACGTGCCTGCTCATCCACCCCTTCGCGCGTATATCGATACGGCGCCGGACACCTGTACGAGCGTCATCGTCGACCTGAACTGGAACGCGAGGCTTCATCTCGATCCGCGCGGCGCGGATCAGGCGCTGCGCGTCGTGACCGACCGGGGCCGTTACGCCGGGCTGTTCGATTACGACGATCCTACGCGCCCGTTCGGCCGTTGACCGTGCGCGCTCCCATCCCGTGCGATGCGACGCGTCAGATCGGGGAGCAGCGTTTGCGCGCGTAAAGTCGCCGGCCCGGCGCCCTCCGTGAACGCGGGGAGCCGTTTCACGCGGGCCGCACAACGCGCGGCTGCGTGCGTAGCACCGCGAACAACGGCGCCCAGAATGCGCGGTCGCCGTATGCCGCGGCGTCGCAATCGGTATCGAAGCGGATCGCGATCGCGGCCTCGGCCGGGGCCAGCGGCTCGGCATGGTCGATCTGCCGGGCCAGTACGGCCGTATCGGCGTCGGACGCATCGCGCCCGCGCTCGGCCCGCGCCGCGACACGCGCGACGAGCGTTGCCCGGCTCGCGACGAAATCGAGAACCGCGACGCGCACGCCGAGCCGCGCGGCGAGCGCGATGAAGGCCGCGCGGTGGCGCCGGCGCAGGAACGTTGCGTCGACGATCGTCGTGTAGCCGCTGCCGAGGACCACGCCGGCCTGCTCACGCAGTCTTTCGTAGATCGCGTCAATCGCCGAATCCGCGTAAGCGGCAGCGGACAGCCGGGTGTGCTCGGGCGCGCGGGCGTCGCGCTTGCGTTCGGCGTCGCTGGACAGCCGGATCGCGCCGATCTGTTCCGCCAGCGCGCGGCTGGCCACTGATTTGCCCGAACCGGACACGCCATGGCACAGCAGCAATGCCGGTTGCACATCGCACCGTGCCCGCGCCATGTCCGACGCAATCCGCAGATACCGACGGCGGGCCGCGTCGTCGCCGCGCAGCCGCGCAGTCATCGCCTGCACCAGCGCGCGATAGACGAAGTAGCACGGCAGCACGCCCAGCGCCGCATGGTCGCCCGTGCGGGCGAGCCATTCGGACAGGAGGCGGCGGGCGCAGTCGGCTCGCCCGCGGGCGGAATAATCCATCAGCGCAAACGCGAGGTCGCTCGCCACGTCGATCCAGCGCAGCGTGTCGTCGAACTCGATGCAGTCGAACATCAGGATGCGGTTGCGCCAGCGGACGACGTTGTCGAGATGCAGATCGCCGTGGCACGCGCGCACGAATCCGCGTGCATGCCGCTCGGCGAACTGCGGTGCGACGCGGGCCAGCTCGGCCTCGTACCAGCGGCGCAGCGCAACTTCCCCGGGCACCGTGACGTCGAGCGTGTCGCACAACTGCCGGCATTGAGCCACGACGCTGGCCGCGCTGCCCGGGCGGCCGCGCGGCGCACGGCGCGGCGCGTGCAGATGATGGCGGGCCAGTGTATCCGCGAGGGCGTCCGCGTCCGCCAGCCCCGCGCCGTGCGATGCGCTGCGGACCGACAACATGGCCTGCGCGTCGAACCGGCGCATCCGCACCACGTACTCGCCGGGCACCGCCTGCTGTCGATAGCGACGCGCGCCGGTTTGCACGGGCGGCCCGAAGGCGCTGCGCCGGCCGCGCGCCACGATCGGCCAGACGCCCAGGTAAAGCGGGCCGGCGAACGGTCGATTGAGCGTGCACTCCGCCAGTGCGCAGCGGCGACGCTGCGCGGGGCGGACGAGATCGACGAACGCGAATCGAACGGGCTTGATGCGCTTGTATGCGTAGCGCCCCGCCAGATAGACGACGGACAGATGGGTTTCGATCCGTACGATCCGGCCGGCGGGATGGGGGTAGGTGGCAGGCCGACGCAACGCGCGATCGAATTGCATGGCCTTTCGTCGTGCGGCTCCGCGGCTCGACGTGAACGGCAGACGTGGCGCTCTGGACATGGCGAACGAATCGATGGGCAGGGCGACTGCATGTCGCAGCGCCCGCGGGTTGTAGTCGAACGGAAACGGCACGTTCCCGTCTGCTCGATGCCGCGGGACCTGGCCGGCAGGCCGGGCACACGCGTGCGACGCCCCCATTGCAGCCGACTGTCGCCCGTTGCGGCTTGATGCGCGTCAAGCGCGCCGACGCCGCGATCGATCGTTGATCTGGCTCAGCGGATGGCACGGCGCGATCGCAAAAAATGGGGCACCTGTTCGACGAGATCCGCCATGGCCTTTCGACTGATCGCCTGCCTGCTGTTGTTGTCGTGCGTGTGGCCGGTTGCGTCCGCCGACGTCGCGTCGATCGCTTCTCCACCGCAGCGCGTGCTGATCCTGGCCTACCACCGGTTCGCGTCCGCGCGCCTGGATTCGATGACGGTGCGCGTCGACACGTTCCGCGACCAGTTGCAGGCGATCGAGGCGAACGGCTACCGCATCGTGCCGCTCGCCGACGTCGTACGCTGGCATGACGGCCAGCGCGATGCCGTGCCGGCGCGCGCGGTCGCGATCACGGTCGACGACGGTCACCGCTCGGTGTACGAGGTGCTGCGCCCGTTGCTGGCGGCGCATCCGGCGCCGGTCACGCTGTTCATCTATCCGTCGGCCATCTCCAATGCCCGCTACGCGATGACGTGGGACCAACTCCGCACGCTCGGGCGGGCCGGCGGATTCGACATCGAGTCGCATACGGTCTGGCATCCGAATTTCCGCAGCGAGCGTGCCCGGCTCGCGCCGGACGACTACCGGCGTTTCGTGTCGTTCCAGCTGAGCCGGTCGCGCGCGCGGCTCGAGGCCGAAACCGGCGAGCCGGTCAGTCTGCTGGCCTGGCCGTTCGGCATCCACGATGCGCAGACCGACGCGCTCGCCGCTCGCGAAGGCTATGTCGCGGCGTTCACGCTCGATGCCCGCCCCGTTCGTGTCACCGACCCGGCCATGGCGTTGCCGCGCTATCTGATGACGGACGCGTGCGACACACGATGCATGAACGGAATACTGAGAACCGCCGGAGAAAACCGTGATTGAGCGCCTGTTCGTCTGTCTGCTCGTGTCGCTCGCCGGTTTCGCCGTCCGGGCGGCGCCCGTCGCGATCAACGTTGTCGATGCCACGAACGGGCGTCCGCTGGCCGGCGCGATCGGCCACGCGGCGGGCGTGAACCGGACCGCGGATCGCGATGGCGCGTTTTCACTGGAGCTCGATGCGAACGGGACACGCGTCAGCGTGCGTGCGGCGGGCTACGCGCGAACGGAAGTCACGCTGACGCCGGCCGCGGTCGCGCACACGATCCGCATGACGCCGATGCGCCCGAAAGCGGTCTACCTGTCCGCATACGGCGTCGCGGATCGCACGCTGCGCGACGCGGCGCTGGCCCTCCGGGACAAGACGGCGATCAATGCGCTCGTCATCGACGTGAAGGGCGACAGCGGCGTGACGCCTTATCGCAGCCAGGCGCGTGAGATTTCCGGCGCGGCGAACAATGTATCCGGCGCGATCGTTCATCCGCCCGATCTGCCGGACCTGCTGCGGACGTTCCACGCACGCGGCCTTTACCTGATCGCGCGCATCGTCGTGTTCAAGGACGATCCGCTCGCGCGCGCCCATCCCGAGTGGGCCGTGCGCGACGCGGCCGGCGAGATCTGGGAAGACCGCGAGCATCAGCGCTGGATCGACCCGACGTCGCGCGCGGCGTGGCAGCACAATTACGATGTCGCCGAAGAGGCGGCCCGCATGGGCTTCGACGAAATCCAGTTCGACTACCTGCGGTTTCCCGACGCCAACGGCCTGCGGTTCGCCGAGCCGAATACCGAACCCAACCGGGTCGCGGCGATCAGCGGATTCCTCACCGGTGCGCGCGCGCGGCTGCAGCCGTACAACCTCTACCTGTCGGCCGATATCTTTGGGTACGTCTGCTGGAACGCCGACGATACGGCAATCGGACAGCGGCTCGATGCGCTCGTGCCGGTGGTGGACTACGTGTCGCCGATGCTGTATCCGTCCGGCTTCACGTGGGGCCTGCCCGGTTGCCGGAAACCGACCGAGCATCCGGGCGAGATCGTTTCGCGGTCGCTGGAGGAGGCGAAGCGCCGCACCGGGCTGGACGGTGTCCGGTTCAGGCCGTGGCTCCAGGCGTTTCGCGACTATGCATTCGATCGCCGGCTGTTCGATGCCGACGAGATTCGCGCCCAGGTCGACGCGGCCGATGCGGCAGGCACGGATGGCTGGATGCTGTGGAACCCGCGCAATCGCTACGATCCTGTCGCGGTGCCGCGCTGACCGGCAGGCCCGGATGAAGGTCGCGATCGACGATTGAATCATCGCCAGCTCCTCGATCCGGCGGCGGGGCGGAAGAACCGCGCCCCGGCCGCGACATGTTGTGTCCTGTCACGTCTCCAGTATTGGCGGCGGCGCCGCTCGGGACGACGGGGCGCGATGGTTTTATCGCGGTGACTGCCCCGGCTGCGTGCTCGTCGACTGCCGCGCACTTGACATGCGTCAACGGGAGATCGTGGTTTCGCGCGACGCTGGCATCGTCCTCGATACGCATGCGCGAGGTGCGTGGTCAATCAGGAGAGTGAAGATGGGTGCCCCAACCGTGAAGATGCTGCTGCTGGCAGCGTGCCTGCTGAACGTCGGCGCGAGCGCGCTGGCCGACACGTCGACCGAACCGGTCGTGCGCAACGGTGTCGCTTATATCACCGGCGGAATCGGCCAGGACGAGGTCACCGCGTTTCGCGACGTTGCGCCTCGATATAACCTGCGGCTCACGTTCGCCTCGAAGTCCGGCCAGTATCTTTCCGATGTCGATGTCTCGCTGTCGTCGGGCAAGTCGACGGTGCTCGACGTTCGCACGCGCGGGCCGTTCCTGTTCGCGCGCGTGCCGCCGGGGAGATACACCGTGTCCGTGCACGACCGGGCCGTTCAGGAAGTCCGGCGCGTCGTCGTCCCGGCGCGGGGGGCCGTCGATGTGCGCTTTTCGTGGCACGACCCTGACCGGCGCGGGACGATGCGTCTGTGTACGGGGTGCGCCGGCCCGCAGGCGCAACCGGACCGCTAGCCACACTGCGATCGGCCCTCCGCAACCGGAACCGGATGCGCCGAACCCGCCTTGCACGGCAACCGGAAGAATGGTCATGTCCCGAATTCCCTGGTCGATCGAGCTCGCGTTGCTGGTCCTGGCGGCCGTTACGCTCGCGGCAGGCGGCATGTGCGCGGCATTCGGCCTGCCTTCGCTCGCGCGGGTGGTATGGCTGCTGGGTACGGTGCCGGTCTTGCTCGAGTTGACGGTCTCCCTTGCAAGGGCCGTGGTGAAACGGCAGGCCGGTATCGACGTGCTCGCATGGCTGGCAATCGGCCTCGCAATCGCGCTCGACGAGACGCTGACGGCCGCGGTCATCGCGTTGATGCTCGCAAGCGGCCGGACGCTGGAACGGTATGCGCAAGATCGCGCGCAACGCGAGATGACCGCGCTGCTCGGTCGCGCGCCGCGGCAGGCGACCCGGTTCGAGAACGGCGAATGGCGTGCCGTCGCGCCGGACACCATCATTCCGGGTGACAGGCTGCTCGTGCGTAGCGGCGAATGCGCGCCGGTCGACGGCACGTTGACCGGCGACGCGGAGCTCGACGAATCGATGCTGACCGGCGAGTCGTCCACCCAGCGGCGACGTTCCGGGGAAAACGTCTGCGGCGGCGCGGTCAACGCAGGCGCGCCGTTCGAAATGGTCGCCCGCACCACGGCTGGCGACAGCACGTTCGCAGGCATCGTCCGCATGGTCGAGCGCGCTCGACACGAGCGCGGCCCGTCCGTGCGTCTCGCGGATCGTTACGCCGCGTTCTTCGTGTGCGCCGCGCTGCTCGTCGCCGGCATCGCGTGGCTGCTGACCGGCGACGTCGCGCGCGCGCTCGCCGTGCTCGTCGTCGCCACGCCTTGTCCGTTGATCCTCGCCGTGCCGGTCGCGATCGTGTCCGGCCTGTCGCGCTGTTCGAAGCGCGGCATCCTCGTCAAAGGCGGGGGCGCGCTTGAACGCCTGGCGCAAGCGACGATCCTGTTCTTCGACAAGACCGGCACGCTGACGGGCGGGCGCGCCCGCATCGTGGCGATCGAATGCGGTGCCGGCATCGGAACGGACGACGTGCTGCGTTTCGCGGCATCGTTGGCCCAGGCGTCGGGCCACGTCATTTCCGATGCACTGACGGTCGCGGCGCGAGAACGCCGAATCGACCTGTCGCCGCCGTCGCACGTCCTCGAAACGGCCGGCGAGGGCTTGACCGGCCGGGTCGACGGCCGGACCGTCAGGATCGGCAAGTTCGGATACGTCCGCACCGGCTCGGCGGATGCCCCGTGGAGCGGGGCATTCCTGAAGCGGGTCGGCAACGCGGGTGGGGCTGCCGTGTTCGTCGGCGTCGATGGCGTCATGGTCGGCGCGATCCAGATGGCCGACCAGGTGCGGCTGGAAACGCCGCGGGCGTTACGGCTGCTCAAACGCGCGGGCGTCGAGCGCCTCGTCATGCTGACCGGCGACCGGCGCGACATTGCCCGGGCCGTCGGCGAACTGCTCGGCGTCACCGACGTGCGCGCCGAACAGACGCCGGCGGACAAGCTTGCCGCGATCCAGGCCGCCCGCAAGGAGGGCGTGACGATCATGGTCGGCGACGGCGTGAACGACGCGCCGGCGCTGGCGGCGGCCGACGTCGGCATCGCGATGGGCGCCCGGGGCGCGGCCGCGTCATCCGAAGCCGCCGACGTGGTCTTGCTGGTGGATCGGCTGGATCGACTCGTGGATGCGGTGCGCATCGCCCGTCGATCGCGCCGGATCGCGCTCGAGAGCGTGGTGGTCGGCATGTCGTTGTCGATCGTCGCGATGGCGATCGCGGCTGCGGGATATCTGCCGCCGATTGCCGGTGCGGTGATTCAGGAAGTCGTCGACGTCGTCGTGATCGTCAATGCGCTGCGCGTGCTGCTCGTGCGCCCGCGGCCGCCTGAAACCCGACTGGCCGATGTCGACGTCGAGCAACTCAAGCGCGAGCACGCGGCCTTGTCGCCGTTGCTGGACCGGATCAGGGAGCTCGCGGGCCGCTTGCCGCAACTATCCGGAGCCGGCATCGCCAGCGAGCTTGCCGACGTCGTCGACGCGCTGGATCAACGGCTACTGCCGCACGAGCGCGCCGACGACCGGGAAGTCTACGCGCGTCTTGCGCCGTTGCTCGGGGGTGAGGATCCGCTCGCGGCGATGAGCGGCGCCCATCGGGAGATCTTCACGTTGGTCCGATCGCTCAGGCAGATGGGCGCGGACCTGTCGCGCGACGGGACGGACGCCATGCAGGTTCAGGCGATACAACGCGTGCTGTACGGGCTCGACGCGATCGTACGCCTGCATTGCGCGCAGGAGGAGGAACTGTTCCACGCCGTCGGCGCGGATGCGTGACGACGCGTCGAAACGCGTCACGTATGCGCTGCGCGACGAAAGCCGGATCATGCAGCAGCGGTCGATGTCGGCGCGGCCCCCCAGTGTCGACGATGCCGCCCGCCGCACTATGCGTGAACGGCGACCCGATACCGCGTGGTCTGCCGATAGACGTCGCCCGGACGAACGATCACGTCGTCGCGTAGGCCGTCCATGTTGACCTGGTCCGGAAAGCCGCCCGCCTCGACGCACAGCGCCGCGTGCTGCCCGCAGCGCGTGCCGCCGCTCACGCGCAGGCCGCCGAGATAGTTGCCGGTATAGAGCTGCAGCCCGCGCTGATCGGTCGACACGATCAACTCGCGGCCGCTTTCGGGATCGTAGATTCGCGCGACCGGCCGGACCTCGCGCGCGCCGTTGCCCACGACGTAGCAATGATCGAAGCCGCGCGCCCGCGCCAGTTGCGCATGCGGCCAGTCCAGACGTGCGCCGAGCGGCGCGCTTTGCCGGAAATCGAACGCCGTGCCCGTCACGTCGGCCGTGCCGGTCGGGATCAGCGCGTCGTCCACTTCGAGGAACGCGTCGGCGTCGATGTGCAGCAGATGGCCGCGCACGTCGCTGCCCGCGCGCCCGTTCAGGTTGAAGTAGCTGTGGTTCGTCAGGTTCAGCGGCGTCGGCGCATCGGTCCACCCCGAATAATCGATCGTCAGCGTGCCGTCGTCGTCGAGCGTATAGCGCACCTGCACGCTCACGTTGCCGGGGAATCCCGCGTCGCCTTCCGGCGAATCGAGCCGCAGCGTGAGCCCGCCGCTATCGTCGACCACGTCCCAGCGCGCGCGATGAAAACCGTTCGCGCCGCCGTGCAGCAGATTGCCGTTCTCGTTGCGGTCGAGCAGGTAATCGACGCCGTCGAGCGTGAAGCGCGCGCCGGCGATCCGGTTCGCCCAGCGGCCGACGGTCGCGCCGAGATAGGCGCCGGATGCGAGGTACTCGGCCGGCGTGTCGTGCGCGAGCACGATGTCGGCCAGGCGCCCGGTGCGATCGGGCGCGAGCCACGACACGACGGTCGCGCCGAGGTCGCTGACGACGACGCGCATCCCGTGCGCGTTGCGCAGCGTGTAGCGCCGCACGGGCTCGCCGTCGGGCAGCGTGCCCCACGGCTCGGCCAGCACGCGTGCCGCGCCGGGTGTCGGAGGTGAGGATTCGGTATCGATGTGCATGAGTGGATGTCGAATGGGCGGCGCGCGTCAGTTCGTGGCGGCCGCACGGTCCTGATATTCGCGCGGCGTGCAGCCGAGTTCGCGCCGGAACACCGCGTACATGTATTGAAGCGACGTGAACCCGCAACGGATCGCGACTTCGGCGCTCGACGCCTGCCGGCCGGCGAGCAGCGCCTGCGCGGCTTCGAGTTTGTGACGCAGGATCTCCTGATGGACGGTGCGCTGCAGTTCGCGCCGGAAGTGCTCCTCGAGCAGCGAGCGCGACACGCCGACGTAGTCGGCGACCTGTTCGGTCTTGATGCCCTGGCACGCGTACTGACGGATGAAATGCCGGGCGCGCATCACGTGCGGGCTCGCCAGCGGCTGGTGGCGCGTCGATTCGAGCACGTTGATGCCGACCGGCGGCACGAGAATGCGCTGCCCGGGAAAGCGCGCCCCCAGTAGCATCCGGTGCAGCAGGTGCGCGGCGGTGCGGCCCATTTCCTCGGTGCCCTGGATCACCGACGACAGCGGAATGCGCGTCAGCGTGCGTGTGAGCGGATCGTTGTCGATCCCGATGATCGCGACCTGTTCCGGCACCGCGATGCCGGCGATCAGGCACGCCTGCAGCAGATGCCGCGCGCGCGCATCGGTCACCGCGATCACGCCGACCGGCTTCGGCAGCGCATGCAGCCAGTCGACCAATTGCTCGATCGCGTGATTCCAGCCCGACGCGCTGGTCGACAGCCCGCGATAGATCGGCGCGTCGAGCCCGTCCGCGCGCGCGAGCCGGTCGAACGCCAGCTCGCGCTGCTGCGCCCAGCGGTTCTCCTGCGCGACCGGCAGGCTGTACATCGCGAAGTGCGCGAGGCCGGCGCCGATCAGATGCGTATACGCGAGCGACACGAGCTTCGGGTTGTCCGTCGCAATATATGGGACATCGTCCGGGTACTGCGCCGGATCCTCGTACGACGATCCGATCGCGACGATCGGCAGCGGCGAGCCGGCGAGCGCGTCGGCGACGGCCGGGTCGTCGAAGTCCGCGATGATGCCGTCGCCGTCGAAACGTTCGATCCCGGTGAGCCGGCAGCGGAAATCGTCTTCGAGGAACAGGTCCCACACGACGCGCGTCGTGTGCAGGTATTGGCCGATGCCGCTGATGATCTCGCGGTCGTAGACCTTGTTCGCGTTGAACA
Source organism: Burkholderia sp. AU16741 (assembly GCF_002223345.1). Taxonomy (NCBI): domain Bacteria; kingdom Pseudomonadati; phylum Pseudomonadota; class Betaproteobacteria; order Burkholderiales; family Burkholderiaceae; genus Burkholderia; species Burkholderia sp. AU16741. The sequence goes on along the minus strand of NZ_NKEZ01000011.1, from coordinate 582,886 downwards.
GCAGCGCGATGCGGTGCGGTGTCTGGGCGGATGGGGCGCGTGTCATTTCGGTGTCGGGGCGCGCGCCCGGCGGGCGCGGTGCCGTTGTCTCCGGGGCGCGCTCGCGGAGGCGGCGCGGTTGTCTGGTGTACGGCGATTGTAGGACGGAACGCGGGCCGCACGCGTACGACTGGCAAGAAACATCAAGCACGCTGCGCAATTTCGCAATTGCCGGCCGGCAGGCGCGGGGGCACGATCCAGCCAACCGAATTCGGCCGCGTGCGTCGCCGCGACGCGCGTTGCGCTGCAACAAGAACCTGCACGGAGACGCCATGTCGTATTTCGAACACATTCCCGCGATTCGCTACGAAGGCCCGCAGTCGGACAATCCGCTTGCGTATCACCATTACGACCCCGACAAGCGCGTGCTCGGCAAGACGCTCGCCGAACATCTGCGGATCGCGGTCTGCTACTGGCATACGTTCGTCTGGCCCGGCCACGACATCTTCGGTCAGCCCGCGTTCCAGCGGCCGTGGCAGCAGCCGGGCGACGCGCTCGAACGGGCGCGGATGAAGGCCGACGCCGCATTCGAATTCTTCACGAAGCTCGGCACGCCGTTCTATACGTTCCATGACACCGACGTCGCGCCGGAAGGCGACAGCCTGCGCGAATACGCGGCCAATTTCGCGCGAATGGCCGACTATCTCGGCGAGCGCCAGGAGGCAAGCGGCGTGCGGTTGTTGTGGGGCACCGCGAACCTGTTCTCGCACCCGCGCTTCGCGGCGGGCGCCGCGACGAACCCGAACCCCGACGTGTTCGCGTGGGCCGCGACCCAGGTGCGCCACGCGCTCGACGCGACCCATCGGCTCGGCGGCGAGAACTACGTGCTGTGGGGTGGACGCGAAGGCTACGAGACGCTGCTCAATACCGACCTGAAGCGCGAGCGCGACCAGTTCGCCCGCTTCCTGTCGATGGTCGTCGAGCACAAGCACAGGATCGGCTTCAAGGGCGCGCTGCTGATCGAGCCGAAGCCGCAGGAGCCGACCAAGCACCAGTACGACTACGACGTCGCGACCGTGCACGGCTTTCTCGTGCAGTACGGGCTGCAGAACGAGATCCGCGTGAACATCGAGGCGAACCACGCGACGCTCGCCGGTCATTCGTTCCATCACGAGATCGCGAATGCGTTCGCGCTCGGCGTGTTCGGCAGCGTCGACGCGAACCGCGGCGATCCGCAGAACGGCTGGGATACCGACCAGTTCCCGAACAGCGTCGAGGAGCTGACGCTCGCGTTCTACGAGATCCTGCGCCACGGCGGCTTCACGACCGGCGGGATGAACTTCGACGCGAAGGTGCGCCGCCAGAGCATCGATCCGGAAGACCTGTTCTACGGCCACGTCGGCGCGATCGACGTGCTCGCGCTCGCGCTCGAACGCGCGGCGGTGCCGGTCGAGAACGACCGGCTCGACGCGCTGCGCCGGCAGCGTTATGCGCGGTGGGACGATGAATTCGGCCGCAAGATCCTGTCGGGTGGCTACACGCTGGAGTCGCTGGCGGCCGACGCGCTCGCGCGCGGTGTGGACCCGCGGCATGCGAGCGGTGCGCAGGAGCGGCTGGAGAACATCGTGAACCAGGCGATCTACGGGCTGCGCTGACGCCATGTACATCGGACTCGATCTCGGCACGTCGGGCGTGAAGGCGGTGCTGCTCGACCGCGACGGCGCGGTGCGCGCCAGCGCGAGCCGCCCGCTGACGGTGAGCCGGCCGCGGCCGCGCTGGTCCGAGCAGGCGCCGCGCGACTGGTGGGAGGCCGCCTGCGGCGCGCTTGCCGCAGTCGTGGCGGATGCGCGTTCGGCCGGCATCGATCCGCGCGACATCGACGCGCTCGGGTTGACCGGCCAGATGCACGGCGCGACGCTGCTCGATGCGCACGGCGACGTGCTGCGCCCCGCGATTTTGTGGAACGACGGGCGTGCGGACGCCGAGTGCGACGAACTCGAACGGCTCGCGCCGTCGCTGCGCACGGTGGCCGGCAACGTCGCGATGCCGGGCTTCACCGCGCCGAAGCTGCTGTGGGTGCGGCGTCACGAGCCCGACGTGTTCGCGCGCATCGCCTACGTGCTGCTGCCGAAGGATTATCTGCGCTACCGGCTGACCGGCGCGTTCGCCACCGATCCGTCGGATGCCGCGGGCACGCTGTGGCTCGACGTCGCGAAGCGCGATTACGACGATACGCTGCTCGCCGCCTGCGGGCTGTCGCGCACGCAGATGCCGGCCGTCTTCGAGGGCAACCGCATCACCGGCACGCTGCTGCCGGCCGTCGCACGGGCGCTCGGCCTGCGCGAGATCCCGGTGGTGGCCGGCGGCGGCGACAACGCGGCCGGCGCGGTCGGCGTCGGGATCGTGCGGCCCGGCGACGCGCTGCTGTCGCTCGGCACGTCGGGCGTGTATTTCGCGGTGTCGGACGGGTTTCGCGCGAATCCCGAATCGGCGGTGCACAGCTTCTGCCATGCGCTGCCCGATACCTGGCATCTGATGTCGGTGATGCTGAACGCGGCCGGCTGCATCGACTTCACCGCGCAACTGGCCGGCTACGACGGCGTCGCGGCGCTGCTCGACGACGCCGAAACGCACGCACGCGCGAGCCGCCCGTGGTTCCTGCCGTACCTGAGCGGCGAGCGCACGCCGCACAACGACGTGAACGCGAAGGGCGTGTTCTATGGGCTCACGCCCGACACGCGGCGCGCCGATTTCGCGAACGCGACGCTCGAAGGCGTCGGCTTCGCGCTGCTCGACGGCATCGACGCGCTGCATGCGGCCGGGCTCGCCCCCGACAGCATTACCGTGATCGGCGGCGGCTCGCGCAGCGCGTACTGGACGCAGATGCTCGCCGATCTGAGCGGCCGCGCGCTGACGCTGCGCGAGGGCGGCGAGGTGGGGCCGGCGCTCGGCGCCGCGCGCCTCGCGCATCTCGCGCTCGAGCCCGATGCGCGGCTCGGCGACGTGTGCCCGCAGCCACCCGTCGTCGCGGTGCGCGAGCCCGATCCCGAGCGGCACGCATGGTATCGCGACGTGCGGCGGCCGACGTTTCGCGCGCTGTATCGTGCGCTCGAACCGGTGTTTGCGACCGGCGCGTGAGACGCACGTCGCAGTGACTCGATGCGGGCGGTGCAATCCGGCGGCCGCCCGCGGTTCGTGAGTGGTTCCATAACAAGGAGTGGAGACATGAAATCCGTGACGCGTCGTACCGTATTGAGTTCGCTTGCCGGCGCCGCCGCGCTGGCGATCCTCGCACTGGGCTCGCCGCTCGCCCATGCGAGCAAGGACAAGCCCGAGATCGGCTTCTGCATCGACGATCTGCGCGTCGAGCGCTGGTCGCGCGATCGCGACTATTTCGTCGCGGCCGCGACGAAGCTCGGCGCGAAGGTGTCGGTGCAGTCGGCCGATGCGAGCGAGGAGCGGCAGATTTCGCAGATCGAGAACCTGATCTCGCGCGGCGTCGACGTGATCGTGATCGTGCCGTTCAACTCGAAGACGCTCGGCAACGTCGTCGCCGAGGCGAAGAAGGCCGGCATCAAGGTCGTGTCGTACGACCGCCTGATCCTCGACGCGGACGTCGACGCATACATCTCGTTCGACAACGAGAAGGTCGGCGAACTGCAGGCGCAGGGCGTGTTCGACGCGAAGCCGAAGGGCAACTACTTCCTGCTGGGCGGCGCGCCGACCGACAACAACGCGAAGATGCTGCGCGAAGGACAACTGAAGGTGCTCAAGCCCGCGATCGACCGCGGCGACATCAAGGTCGTCGGCCAGCAGTGGGTGCCCGAATGGAGCGCATCGACCGCGCTGCGGATCGTCGAGGACGCGCTGACCGCGAACAACAACAAGATCGACGCGATCGTCGCATCGAACGACGGCACGGCCGGCGGCGCGATCCAGGCGCTCGCCGCGCAGCATCTGGCCGGCAAGGTGCCGGTGTCCGGGCAGGATGCGGATCTGGCCGCGGTCAAGCGCGTGATCGCCGGCACGCAGACGATGACCGTCTACAAGCCGCTGAAGCTGATCGCGAGCGAAGCCGCGAAGCTCGCGGTCGATCTCGCGAAGGGCACGAAGCCCGCGTTCAACGCGCAATACGACAACGGCAAGAAGAAGGTCGACACGGTGCTGCTGCAGCCGACGCTGCTGACCAAGCGCAACGTCGACGTCGTCGTGAAGGACGGCTTCTATACCCAGGCCCAGCTGGCGAGCCAGTAACGGCACGACGCGCGGGCGGCGCACCGTCGCGCCCGCGCGCATCCTGCGAGGCATGAACGAATGACGGAACCCTTGCTGACGATGCGCGGCATCGTCAAGGCATTCGACGGCGTGAAGGCGCTCGACGGTATCGACCTGACCGTGCGCCCCGGCGAATGCGTCGGGCTGTGCGGCGAGAACGGCGCCGGCAAGTCGACGCTGATGAAGGTGCTGTCGGGCGTGTACCCGCACGGCACGTGGGACGGCGAAATCCGCTGGGAAGGCGCGCCGCTCGCGGCATCCGGCATACGCGACACCGAGCGCGCGGGCATCGTGATCATCCATCAGGAACTGATGCTCGTGCCCGAACTGTCGGTGGCCGAGAACATCTTCCTCGGCAACGAGATCACGCTGCCGGGCGGGCGCATGCACTTCGCGGCGATGGTCCAGCGGGCGGAGGAACTGCTGCACGAACTGCGGATCGACGCGATCAACGTCGCGCAGCCGGTGATGAACTACGGCGGCGGCCACCAGCAGCTGATCGAGATCGCGAAGGCGTTGAACAAGCAGGCGAAGCTGCTGATCCTCGACGAACCGTCGTCGTCGCTGAGCGCGTCGGAAACGCGGATCCTGCTCGACATCGTGCGCGACCTGAAGCGGCGCGGCGTGGCGTGCGTGTACATCTCGCACAAGCTCGACGAGGTGGCGGCCGTGTGCGACACGGTCACCGTGATCCGCGACGGACGCCATGTCGCGACCGAGCCGATGGCCGCGCTGACCACCGACCGCATCATCGCGATGATGGTCGGCCGCGAGATCCGCGACCTGTATCCGCGCGAGCCGCACGAGATCGGCGACGTCGTGCTCGACGTGCGCCATGTGACGTGCCGCGACGTGACCAACGCGCGCCGCAAGCGCGTCGACGACGTGTCGTTCAGCGTGCGGCGCGGCGAGATCGTCGGCGTCGCCGGGCTCGTCGGCGCGGGCCGCACCGAGTTGATGCAGGCGATCTTCGGCGCGTATCCGGGCGCGTGCACGGCGAGCGTGACGATGAACGGCCGGCCGCTCGCGATCCGCTCGCCGGCCGACGCGATCCGCGCCGGCATCGCGATGGTGCCGGAGGACCGCAAGCGCCACGGCATCGTGCCGCAGCTCGGCGTGGGCCACAACATCACGCTCGCGGTGCTGCGGCGCTTCGCGGCGCGCGGGCGCATCGACGCGGCCGCCGAGCTCGACGCGATCCGCACCGAGATGCAGCGGCTGTCGGTGCGCGCCGCGCATCCGTTCCTGTCGATCGCGAGCCTGTCGGGCGGCAATCAGCAGAAGGCGGTGCTCGCGAAGATGCTGCTGACCGAGCCGCAGGTGCTGATCCTCGACGAACCGACGCGCGGCGTCGACGTGGGCGCGAAGGCCGAGATCTACCGGCTGATCTTCGCGCTGGCCAGGCGCGGCGTCGCGCTGATCGTCGTGTCGTCGGAACTGCCGGAAGTGCTCGGCCTCGCCGATCGCGTGCTGGTGATCGGTGAAGGCGAGCTGCGCGGCGATTTCGTCAACCAGGGCCTCACGCAGGAACAGATTCTCGCCGCCGCGCTGAAGCCCGCGCGGGCGGCCGCCGAACCCACCGCAGCGAGTGCGACATGAATTCCGAACTTTCTTCCTCGACCCCGGCGACGCCGGATACCGATGCGCGTCGTCCCGACGGGCATGCGCCGCGGCTCGCGCTGCGCCACGTCTTCACGCGCTACAAGGTGCTCGCGCTGCTGTTCGCGGTCGTCGCGATCTGGGCGTTCTTCTCGGTGCTGACGGACGGCGCGTTCGTCACGCCGCGCAACGTATCGAACCTGCTGCGGCAGATGTCGATCACCGGCATGCTCGCGTGCGGGATGGTGTTCGTCATCATCGCGGGCGAGATCGACCTGTCGGTCGGCTCGCTGCTCGGGCTGCTCGGCGGCGTCGCCGCGATCCTCGACGTCAACCGCCACTGGCCGGTCGCGGCGACGGTCCCGGTCGTGCTCGCGCTCGGCGTGCTGATCGGGCTCTTCAACGGCTGGTGGTCGACCTATCGGCGCGTGCCGTCGTTCATCGTCGGGCTCGGCGGGATGCTCGCGTTTCGCGGCATCCTGCTCGGCGTGACGGGCGGCTCGACGATCGCGCCCGTGTCGGACGGCTTCGTGTTCATCGGGCAGGGCTATCTGCCGCGCGTTGCCGGGGACGCCCTCGCGGTGCTGCTGTTCGTGGTCGCGACGCTGCTGGTGGTGCGCCAGCGCGGCACGCGGCGGCGCTATCGGCTCACGGTCGCGCCGTTGTGGCAGGACGTCGCGAAGATCGTCGGTGCCGGCGCCGTGCTGTTCGCGTTCGTCGCGACGCTCGACCGTTACGGCGGAATTCCGGTGCCCGTGCTGCTGCTGCTCGTGCTGCTCGGCGTGTTCTCGTGGATCGCGACGCAGACCGTGTTCGGCCGGCGCATCTATGCGGTGGGGTCGAACCTGGAAGCGACGCGGCTGTCGGGCGTGGACACCGATCGTGTGAAGCTCGTGATCTTCGCGCTGATGGGGCTGATGTGCGCGTTCGCCGGCCTCGTCAACACGGCGCGGCTCGCGGCCGGGTCGCCGTCCGCCGGCTCGATGGGCGAGCTCGATGCGATCGCCGCGTGCTTCATCGGCGGCACGTCGATGCGCGGCGGGTCGGGCACCGTCTACGGCGCGCTGATCGGCGCGCTCGTGATGGCGAGCCTCGACAACGGGATGTCGATGCTCGACGTCGACGCGTACTGGCAGATGATCGTCAAGGGCGCGGTGCTGGTGCTCGCGGTGTGGATCGACGTGGTGTCGCGCTCGAACCGGCGGTGACGCGCCGTCGGTCGCGAGTCGACAAAGAGGAAGATCATGGAACGAAACACGATGCGCGTGCCCGATGTTGCCGTGCTGGCGGCCGGCCCGTTCGCGATGCCGGATGCCGGTTCCGTGCTGGGCCTGGATGACCCGCGCGACCGGCAGGTGATCGCGGATGCATTGCGCGCGCTGCTGCGCGAGCGTTCCGAGGCGCTCGCGTTCGCGATGCGCATGGCCGACCAGTGCGGCCGGCCGCGGCCCGATGCGGCCGATTTCGCGCTGACCGACATCATTCGGCTCGCGCGCATCGTCGAGCGGATCGAGCGGGACGGCGTGTCGAAGCGCGCGGCCGTGCCCGCGGGTGGAGGCTGACGGCGCACCGTCCGCCGTCATGGTTGGCCGACACGCCCGACGCCGGATGCCCGGCGTCGGGCGTTTTCGTTTGCGGGCGAGGGCGCGTCGGTGTCTCGCCGATTCTACGGGTTAACCCATATTCGACATTATTTGTGGCGTCGTATAGTGCAGCCGTAGATACAAATATCCACTATTACCAATACCTTTCAATCGAGATCGAACGGAAGTTCGCGAGCCCGCCACGCGCCTTCGGTGTGCGGGCGCGTCGCGGCGATGCCGAGGGTCCGCGAAAGAGGTCATTGCATGAACATGGACACCCGTACGCCGCCGCTGCATCCGCAATTTCCCGCCACGGCCGAGGAAGAGGCCTACGCACACGTGCTCTACCGCATCCGGATGGGAACGTACAAGGCCGGCGATCGCCTGATTCCCGAGGACATCGCCGCCGAGATCAATACGAGCCGCATGCCGGTGCGGGAGGCGTTCCGTCGGCTCGCGAGCGAAGGGTTGGTCGCGATCCGTCCGAATCGCGGCGCGATCGTGCGGGGGCTCGACGTCGACGAGATGGAGGTGGTGTTCGGCATGCGCGGCGTGCTGGAAGGGCTGGCCGCGCGCATGGCGCTGCCGAACATCACGCCGCAGCATGTCGATGAATTGACGCGCCTGATCGACGCGATGGAGCGCGCCGAGCCGGACGGCCAGCAGTGGGTGACCGCGCATCGCAGCTTTCACGAATATCTGTGCCGGCTGTGCGGGCGCCAGCGCCTGATTACGCAGATTGCCGGGCTGCACACGGTGGTGGAACCGCACATGCGCTTGTGGCTCGAGCGCGCCTACAAGCCGAAGACGTCGCGTGACGACCACATGGGGCTGATCGACGCGATCCGGAACGGCGATCCTGTCGCGCTCGAGGCCGCTGTGCGCGAGCACATCGAAGCGACCGTCCCGGCCGTGCGCGACTGGATGACGGGCGGCCATTGAAGGGAACAGGACCAGGCGGCGGTTGCCGCCTCGTGCCTGTCGATAAGTGATCCAAATCAATTGTCGGGCAAGAACCGTGCGACACGACCACGCAGTCATTTCCAACGAAACACGTTACGGAGTATCGACATGAAACGACCCATGATGAGATTCCTGCTGCTCGTCACCGTCCTGCTGGCGGCCGCGCAGGCCCACGCGAAAGAGTGGAAGGACATCCGGATCGGCTACGAAGGCGCGTATCCGCCGTTTTCGTCGATACAGCCCGACGGCACGCCGGTGGGCTTCGACATCGACGTCATCCATGCACTGTGTGCGCAGATGCACGCGAACTGCACGCTGGTGCAGATCGGCTGGGATGGCCTGCTGCCTGCCCTGATGGCCGACAAGGTCGACGCGATCGTCGCGTCGGTCGCGATCACCGCCGAGCGCAAGCAGAAGGTCGCATTCACCGACAAGTACTACAACACGCCGCGCCGGCTGGTCGCCGCGAAAAACAGCCCGATCAAGGACGCGACGCCGGCGGAACTCAAGGGCAAGCGCGTCGGCGTTCAGCGCGGCACGCTGGCCGACAAGTACGCGAGCGCGTACTGGGTGCAGAACGGCGTGCAGCTGGTGCGCTACCCGACCCAGGACGAGGTCTATCTCGATCTGCGCTCGGGCCGCATCGATGCCGCGTTGCAGGACGCGACCGCCGCGTATTCCGCGTTCTTGACGAAACCGGAAGGCGCGAACTTCAAGTTCATCGGTACGCCGATCGTCGGTACGACACCCGAGCAGAAGACGCTGCTCGGCGAGGGTTACGGCATTCCCGTGCGCAAGACCGACGACGATCTCCGCCAGCAGTTGAACCAGGCGATCACGGCCATTCGCGCCAATGGCGTGTATCAGTCCATCGAGAAGAAGTACTTCGACTTCGATATCTACTGACCGTCGGTCGATCGGCGTCGTGCTGGCGTGCAGGTATGCGCCGGCGCGGCCGGAACGAACCGCGAGAGCGCAGGAAAGGAGCGTCATGTCCGAGTTGCAGCAATACCTGCCGGCCCTGTTGCGCGGCGCCCAGATGACGATCGTGCTCGCCGTGCTGTCCGTCGCGCTCGCCGTGTGCATCGGCATGGCGGGCGCGATGGCCAAGCTGTCGGGCTCGCGCGTGCTGGTGTCCGCCGCCACCGCGTATACCACGCTGATTCGCGGCGTGCCGGAGTTCGTGATGATGCTGCTGGTGTTCTACGGCGGCCAGATCGTGCTGAACCGGCTGTCGGCCGCGTTCGGCCTGCATGCGCCCGACGTCGACGCGTTCGCGACCGCGGTGCTGACGATCGGTTTCATATTCGGCGCGTACTACACGGAGACGTTCCGTGGCGCGATCCTCGGTGTGCCGCGCGGCCAGATGGAGGCGGCGCGCGCATACGGATTCTCGGGCTGGCTCGCGTTTCGCCGCATCCTGTTTCCGCAGATGGCGCGGCTCGCGTTGCCTGCCGCCCTGAACAACTGGCTGGTGCTGCTCAAGACCACGGCGATCGCGTCGCTGATCGGCCTGCACGACGTGATGTTCATCTCCGACCAGGCCGGCCGCACGACCCAGGCGCCGATGACGTTCTATCTCGCCGCCTGCGCGGTGTATCTGCTGGTGACGTCGGGATCGACGGCGTGCGCGGCGCGCGCCCGCGTGCGCTTGAACCGCGGCATGCGCGAGGGGAGGTTGCACGGATGAGCCACGACCAACTGATCTCGCTGCTTGGTGCGTACGCCGGCGGGCTATGGGTCACGGTGCAACTGACCGCGGGTTCGCTGGCCCTCGGGTTGCTGCTCGCGATTCCGCTGGCGGTGCTGCGCGTGTCGCCTAACCGCTTCGTGCACGGCCCGGTGGCGGTGTACACGTGGTTCATGCGCGGCACGCCGTTGCTCGCGCAACTGATGATCGTGTATTACGGCTTCGGCCAGTTCCAGTGGGTGCAGGACGCGTGGCAGCGCGGCAATCCGCTGCTGTTGCTGCTGCGCGATCCGTTCGGCTGCGCGATGATCGCGCTGACCGCGAACACCTGCGCGTATACCGTCGAAATCCTGGCCGGTGCGATCCGCGCGACCGCGTACGGCGAAATCGAAGCGGCGCAGGCGTACGGGATGTCGCGTGCGACCGCCTGGCGCCGCATCGTGTTGCCGTCGGCGCTGCGCCGCTTCCTGCCCGCCTACAGCAACGAAGTCATCCTGATGTTGCACGGCACGTCGCTCGTCAGCGCGATCACGCTGATCGACCTGACGGGCGCGGCACGCGATTTCTATGCGAACTACTACGCACCGTTCGAGGCGTTCATTTCCGTCGGCACCGTCTATTTCGCGTTGACGGGGCTCGTCGCGCTGCTCATCCGGGCAACCGAGCGGCGCCTGCTCGTCCACTTGCGGCCGCTGCCGCTTTCCACGCTTGCGCAATCGCGGAGCCACGCCACATGAATGCACTGTCCGTCGAGAATCTCCACAAGCGCTACGGCGACCACGAGGTGCTGAAAGGCGTCTCGCTGGCGGCCCACCCGGGCGACGTGATCAGCGTGATCGGTTCGTCGGGCTCGGGCAAGAGCACGCTGCTTCGATGCATCAATTTTCTGGAATCGCCTTCGTCGGGCCGCGTGTCGCTCGGCGGCGGCGAGGTGAGGACGTCGGTCGACCGCAGCGGCCGGATCAGGATTTCGGATCCCGTCCAGTTGCGCCGGATGCGCACGCGGCTCGCGATGGTGTTCCAGCATTTCAATCTGTGGGCGCACATGACGGTGCTGCAGAACGTCGTCGAGGCGCCGCTGCACGTACTGAAGCTCGGCCGGGCGGAGGCGCGCGAGCGGGCGGAACGCTATCTCGAGCAGGTGGGCATGACGCGTTTCGCCAACGCGTATCCGGCGCACCTGTCCGGCGGCCAGCAGCAGCGTGTCGCGATCGCCCGCGCGCTCGCGATGGAACCCGACGCGCTGTTGTTCGACGAACCGACGTCGGCGCTCGATCCGGAGCTGGTCGGCGACGTGCTCAAGGTGATGCGCGATCTCGCGCGAGAAGGCCGCACGATGATCGTCGTCACGCACGAGATGGGCTTCGCGCGCGAGGTGTCGAACCACGTGATGTTCTTGCATCAAGGCGTGGTGGAGGAGGAAGGCCATCCGCGCGACATATTGAAGACGCCGAAAAGCGGACGGTTGCAGAAGTTCCTGTCCGGCGGGCTCAAATAGCGGGAGCCGGCGCCTGTTCGGGCCCGTGCCGCACACAAGACATGACCATGGAAGAGACGAAAACCAGGAAGGGACTCATGCACACTCTGAAGCAGAACGACGTCGAACACGTCCTTCATCCATACACGAACCTGAGCCGTCATCGCGATGTCGGGCCGATGGTGATCGAGCGCGGCGAGGGCGTCTACGTGTACGACACGGAAGGAAACCGCTATATCGAAGCGCTGAGCGGCCTGTTCTGCGCGTCGCTGGGGTTCAGCGAATCGCGGCTCGCCGACGCGGCGGACCGGCAGATGCGCAAGCTGCCGTTTTATCACGCGTTCGGTCATAAGTCATCCGAACCGTCTATCCTGCTGGCCGAGAAACTGATCGCGATGGCGCCCGTGCCGATGTCGAAGGTGTTCTTCGCAAACTCGGGTTCCGAAGCCAACGACACCGCGGTGAAGCTGATCTGGTATTACAACAACGCGCTCGGGCGGCCGCTGAAGAAGAAGATCATCGCCCGAACGCGGGCATACCACGGCGTGACGATCGCGTCCGCGAGCCTGACCGGCCTGCCGAACAACCATCGCGACTTCGACCTGCCGCTCGATCGCATCCTGCATACGGATTGCCCGCACTACTATCGTCATGCGCTGCCGGGCGAATCGGAGGCGCAGTTCGCCACACGCTGCGCCGAGTCGCTCGAGCAACTGATCCTGCGCGAAGGACCCGACACGATCGCCGCGTTCTTTGCCGAGCCGATCATGGCGTCGGGCGGCGTGATCGTGCCGCCGGCCACCTATATGGAAAAGATCCAGCGCGTGCTGAAGCGGTACGACATCCTGCTCGTGGCCGACGAGGTCATCTGCGGGTTCGGTCGCACCGGCAACATGTTCGGCTCGGAAACCTTCGGCATGCAGCCCGGCATGATCGTCGTCGCCAAGCAACTGTCGGCCGGCTACCTGCCGATCTCGGCGTTGATGGTCAACGACGCGATCTATCGCGCGCTCCTGGCCGAAAGCGAGAAGATCGGTACCTTCGGGCACGGCTTCACGTACAGCGGCCATCCGGTTTGCGCGGCCGTCGCGCTCGAGACGCTGCGCATCTACGACGAAGACGGCGTGCTCGACCACGTGCGCAGCGTGATCCCGCATTTCCAGCAGCGCGTGGCCGATCTCGCCGGGCATCCGCTCGTGGGCGAGGCGCGCGGGGCGGGGCTCCTCGCCGCGGTCGAACTGGTCGCCGACAAGGCGACGAAAACGCCGTTCCCGCCGTCCGAAGGCGTGGCCGCCCATGCCGGCGAGCGGGCGCTGGCGTACGGCGTGATCACGCGCGCGTTGGGCGATGCGTTCAATTTCTGCCCGCCGTTGATCATCACGCACGACGAAATCGACCAGTTGTTCGATGCGTCGAAACGGGCGCTCGACGACACGCTCGCGTGGCGCCGGTCGCTGTCCGCACGTTGAATCAGGAGAACACCATGAGGAATTTCGAACAACCTGGCCGCTCGCTCGTCATGTCGACCGGCGCGATGGCCGCGACGTCGCATCCCGCGTCGACGCTGGCTGCCGTCCGGATCCTGGAATCGGGCGGCAACGCGATGGACGCCGCGATTGCCGCGTGCGCGGTGCAATGCGTCGTCGAGCCCGGCTCGACCGGCATCGGCGGCGACTGCTTCGCGCTCTATTCGCGCGGCGGCGGCGACGACATCGTCGGCTTCAACGGGTCGGGCTGGGCGCCGGCCGCCGCGAGCGTCGAGCGGCTGCGCGCGCTCGGCGTCACGTCGATCGAGCGCCACTCGCCGCACGCGGTGACGGTGCCCGGCGCGGTCGACGCATGGGCGACGCTCGTGCGCGATCACGGCTCGCTGCCGCTTTCCGCGTTGCTTGCGCCGGCGATCCGGCTCGCCCGAGACGGCTATGCGGTCGCACCGCGCGCGGCGGCGGACTGGGCGCATCAGGCGCAACTGCTGTCGCTGGACGCCACGAGCCGCGCACAGATGCTGGTTGGCGGCCACGCGCCGCGCGCGGGCACCGTGCATCGGCAGCCGCTGCTCGCCCGCACCCTCGAGACGATAGCGCAGGCAGGCTCGCGCGTGTTCTACGAAGGCGAGGTCGCGGAGGACATCGTCGCCCGCCTGCGCGGCATGGGCGGCCTGCACACGATGGACGACTTCGCGGCGTTCCATGGCGAATACGTGAAGCCGATCACCGCGCGCTTTCGCGGCTACGACGTGCACGAGTGTCCGCCGAACGGGCAGGGCGTCATCGCGCTGCTGATGCTGAAGCTGCTCGAAGGATTCGACGCGAACGACGATCCGCTCGGCGCCGAGCGGCTGTACCGGGAGATCGATGCCGCGCGCGTCGCGTATGCGCTTCGCGACGTGCTGCTGGCGGACCCGCGCCTTCGGCCGATGGATGTCGAGATGCTGTTGTCGGAGGCGTCCGTCGAATCGCTGCGCACGCGCATCGCGGCGCTGCACGCGATCGGCGCACCGGTCGCGGCGTCGGTGGAGCACAAGGACACGGTCTACATCTGCGTGGTCGACAAGGATCGCAACTGCGCGAGCTTCATCAACTCGCTGTTTCACCCGTTCGGCAGCGGCATCATGTCCGAGGAAACGGGTGTGATGCTGCACAACCGCGGCCAGAGCTTCACGCTCGAAGCCGGCCACCCGAATGCGATCGCGCCGCACGCGAGGCCGATGCACACGATCATTCCAGGTATGGTGACCCGCGACGGCAAGGTGCAGATCGCGTTCGGCGTGATGGGCGGTCATTATCAGGCGATGGGGCATGCGCACTTCCTGTCGAAGGTGCTCGACTACGGCCTGGACCTGCAAACGGCGATCGACCTGCCGCGGATCTTTCCGCGGCCAGGCACCGATCACGTCGAGGTCGAATGCACGATGCCCGCGGCGGTGCGCGAAGCGCTCGCGCGACGCGGCTTCAACCTCGTCGCACCGAGCTCGGCGATCGGCGGCGCGCAGGCGATCCGGATCGACTGGGAGGCCGGTACGCTGATCGGCGCGTCCGACCATCGCAAGGACGGATGCGCGCTGGGCATCTGACACGGGCGTCCGCGTTATCGGCACACGAAAAAGGGGTGACGCATCATGGAGAGGCAGTCAGTCGTGCGCGGAGATGGTGAGATCCGGCGCGAATCGCCATACCGTTCGTCGAAGGAGAACACCTACGCGGGCGTGGTTGCGGACATTCCCGCGCTCGTCGCCGCGACGTTCGGGGCGGCCGAGCGCTACAACAACGGCTCGGTGTTCGTCGCGTGGCAGGCTTCGCCCGCGCTGCTGTTCGAGACGGGTTAAAACTACCTGAAATCGCACGGCGATTCGTCGGCCACGTACCAGCAGGTCACGCTCGCGGCCGACTACGCGCTCAGCAAGCGCACGGATCTCTATGCGACGACGAGCTACGGGCATGCGTCGGGCAGCAACGGCGCGGGCCCCGCGCAGGCGGTGATCGCGGACGCCTACGTCGATGGCGGCAAGGCGACCCAGGAGCTTGCGATCGTCGGCATTCGCCACCGATTCTGATCGAATGCGCCGCGCATCATGGCCGCGGCGCGCCCCACGCGGCCGTCACGTCGCCGCCGAGCCGCCATTCGCCGAACGAGCGGCGCGGGAGGGTTCGGCCTGGACGCTGGACCGAAGGCAGTCTGGCGCCCGAGGCTTTCGCCCGGCTTTCCAGCGTGAGCCGTTGTCGCTCCGATCCGGCAAGCCGCCGGTGCGATGCATGGCGGTCACGACGGCTTCGCATGACATGCAATACGCTATTCTGTCGTCCTCGACCATCCGCCCGATCCGATGAAGCGTCCGTCGTTTTCCACCCAACTCGTCATGCTCTGGGCACTCGTCGCGGCGCTGTGCGCGACGCTGGTCGCGGTCGTCTGGATCACGGCGAGTTCCGCCGAGAGTCAGCAGGTGGCCAGCGCGAAGGCCGCGGGCGCGTCGGCATGCGAAGCGGTCGCGTCGCGTTACAGCGCGTCTTCCGCGTCGGCGGGCGCCGGGCCCGCCCCCGAGCTGATGCACGCGATCCTCGACATCGTGCTGTCCCGTGCGCCCGACATGGAAGGCGGGTTCTGGATGCCCGACGCCGCCCCTGCGGCGAGCGGCTTTCTCGCGTATTCCTTTCCGACCTATCAGGGTAGCGGCGTCAAACACGACGTTCCGGAAGCGGAAACGCCGCTGATCCTCCGCACGCTGCGCGCCGCGGCCGCGACGCATGCCGCGACGGCGAACGTCGTCGAAGGCGCGCAGGATGCCGTGATCGCGGCGGCCTGCCCGGTACGCGGCGGCTCGGGGCTGTACGTGTGGATGCTGACGCGTGCGCGCCCGCCGCTGGGCCGGCACGGTGAGTTGCTGGCAACGGGCCTCGCGGCCGTGCTCGCCGTGATTCTGGCGATCGCGGCGGCGCTGGCCGTGGCGCTGCGCCGATGGAAGCGCAATCTCGCACGGATCGAGAGCGGGCTGGGGCCCGACGGGCGCGAGCATCACCTGCCGTACGTCGGCGAACCCGATCTCGACCGCGTGATCGATGCGTTCAACGAGCGGGCGCGGCGCGCCGACTTGCTGAAACAGCAGGCCGACGAACTGCGCACGCGCCTCGCGCAGGCCGAACGGTTCGGCATGCTGGGCAAGCTGGCCGCGCAGGTCGCGCACGAGATTCGCAATCCGATGGGCGCGATGCGGCTGAAGGCGGAGAACGCGCTGGAGGGCGATGGCCGGCGGCAGCAGGACGCATTGCGCGTGATCCTCGCGCAGATCGAGCGCATCGATGCGCAATTGTCGAGCCTGCTCGCGCTGACGCAGCCGGTGCGCCCGCATGCGACACGGGTCGACGTCGACGCGTGGCTCGCGCAGGCCGTCGACGCGCACCGCGAACTCGCGCAGCGGCAAGCGATCGATCTGACGCTGTCGCTCGCGGGGCAGGGCGAACGGCTCGCGTGGCCGTCGGATTTTCCCGCTTTCGATCCCGACCAGATGCGGCGCGCGCTCGACAACCTGCTGCTCAACGCGCTGCACCACGCGGGCGACGGCGGCGCGGTCACGCTCGCCGCCGAGCGGCGCGCGTTCGCCGGGCGCGACTGGCTGTGCCTCACCGTGTCGGACAGCGGCCCCGGCGTGCCGGCCGCGCAGCGCGAGCGGATTTTCGAACCTTTCGTGACGGGCCGCGCGGATGGCACGGGCCTCGGCCTTGCCGTCGTCCGCGAAGTGGCGGCGGCGCACGGCGGTCACGCGCGCCTCGACGGGGGTGCCGCATTCGTGATTGAAATTCCATGGCAAACATCCTCATAGTCGACGACGACGCGGCCTTTCGCGACAGCCTCGCCGAAACGCTCGCCGATCTCGGTCATCGGGCCGTCGAGGCCGCATCCGGCCGCGCCGCGCTCGGCACGCTGCGCGACGGCGGCGGCAACGGTATCGAATGCATCTTCCTGGACTTCCGCCTGCCGGATCTGGACGGGCTGGCCGTGCTCGCGCAACTGCGCGACGATCCCGCGCTGGCCGCGATTCCGGTCGTCATGCTGACGGCCCATGCGACCAGCGACAACACGATCGAAGCGATGCGGCTCGGCGCATTCGATCACCTGACGAAGCCGATCGGCCGTCGCGACATCGCGCAATTGCTCGAACGCATCGTGTCGGCGAATCAGCCGCCCGCGCTCGCGCCGCCCGACGACGGTTTCGCGGGCGAACCTTCGGCGGACCGACCGCGACTGCTGGGCGTGAGCGCCGCGATGCGCGACGTGCAGAAGCAGGTCGGCCGCGCCGCGATGAGCGACGCGACCGTGCTCCTGACCGGCGAGACGGGCACGGGCAAGGAGGTGGCCGCCCGCGTGCTGCATGCCGCGTCGGCCCGGCATGCGGGGCCGTTCGTCGCCGTGAACTGCGCGGCCATCCCGGCCGATCTGCTCGAAAGCGAGTTGTTCGGGCATCGTCGCGGCGCGTTCACGGGGGCGCATGCCGATCGCGCGGGGCGCCTCGTCGAGGCCGATGGCGGTACGCTCTTTCTCGACGAGATCGGCGACATGCCCGCCGCGATGCAGGCGAAGCTGCTGCGTGCGCTGCAGGAGCGCCAGGTAACGCCGCTCGGCGCGGATCGCACCACGGCAATCGACATTCGCGTCGTGACCGCGACGCACCGCGACCTGGCCGCGGCCGTCGCGAACGGCACGTTCCGCGAAGATCTCTTCTATCGGCTGAACGTCATTCCGCTGCACCTGCCGCCGCTCGCGGAACGTGTGGCCGACATCCTTCCGCTCGCCGCGCATTTCCTCGGCAGCGCGGCGGGCATGCGCGCGCTGCATCTGACGAACGACGCGCAGCGCGCGCTGCTCGATCACCGCTGGCCGGGCAACGTGCGCGAACTGCGCAACGTGATGGAGCGGGCGGCCGCGCTCGCTCCCGGGCCGGCCGTCAGCGCGGCCGATCTAGGCCTGGCCGCCGTGCCCGCGCGCGAATCGGGCGCCGAGGCGGTGCCGGCGCACCTGCTCGACATGCCGCTGCCCGATGCGCTGGCGATGCTCGAGCGCGCGGCGATCCTGCGCGCGCTCGAGCGCGCGAACGGCAATCGCGCGGAGGCCGCGAGGCAGCTCGGGATCGGCCGCCAGTCGCTCTATGCGCGCATGGCGAATCTCGGGATCGAGCGCGACGACTAGTTATCCGTTACGACTGTCGGGAATGCAGACAGGCGGTGACGCGACGTGTCGGGAAATCCGACATGTTGGCCGCGCGTCGTCGTTCGGCGCACGGCCGCGCGGCGCGTCGCGGGTTGGCACGGGTATTGCAAATACCGATGCATCGCAACCCGTCGCCGGAGCCCGTCATGAAGTCGTACCTGCCTGTCGTTCGATCGCGGCCGCCGCGCCGTGCCGCCGTTCGCCGGTCGTATCGCATGCTTTGCGCTGCCGCACTCGTTGCCGTCGCAACGGTCAGCCTCGCGCAGGTGCCGCCCGCGCCGCGCGCGGAAGACCCGGCCGACGCCATGCCGCCGCCGCCTCCTGCGCCTCCTCGGCCGCGCGCGCTTGCGCCTGCCGGGCCAGGAAACGACACCGCATCGGATGCGCTGGTGTCCGGCACGCTGTCGCGCCTGACGATCAATCCGGAAGGCGCCGTCGACGGCTTCGTGCTGACCGACGGCACGCTCGTCCGCCTGCCGCCGCATCTCGGTTCGCAACTGACGGCGCTCGTGCGGTCGGGCCAGCGTGTCACGGTAGCCGGCGAACGACGCGCCGACGACGAAATCCGCGCACGCGTGGTTCGCAACGACGGCACCGGCGCGTCGCTGTCCGATCAGCCGCCCCCGCTCGTCGCGCCCGTGCCGCCCATGCTGCGCGGCGTCACCCTCGCCCGCCTGAGCGTGTCCGGCGTCGTGCGCCGCGTGACGCGCGCGCCGCGCGGCGAGCCGGACGGCGTGATCCTCGACAGTGGTGCGATCGTCAAGCTGACCGTGCCGGCCGCCCAGCAATTCGGCGCGCTGCTCGTCCCCGGCGAGCGCGTGGCCGCGGTCGGTTACGGCACGCGCAACGCCTACGGCGAAGCGTTGCAGGCGACGGCGTTCGGCGCGCCGGGCCATGTCGTGAATCTCTATGACGACGTCGCGCGTTGATCGCGCGACGCTGTTCCCCCCATCCATCGAAAGGAGTCCTGCCATGCATTGGATCGATCCCGCCTGCCTGCCCGAAACGCGCGGCCGCGTCACGCAGTTCCTGCTCAATCCGCACGGAGAAATCGACGGCCTGATCCTGAACGGCGACCTCCAGGTTCACGTGCCGCCGCATTTGGGCCGCGAACTGGTACGCCATATCGCGGTCGGCGACCGCATCCGCGTGCGGGGCGTCAAGCCGCGTCGCGCGGCGATGATCGCGGCCGTGCAACTGACCGGGCGCGACGGCGTCGACATCGTCGACGACGGGCCCGCGCACGCCGCGCCGCCGAAGCCGGCGCACGCCGCTCGAAAACCGATGGAACTGAGCGGCGAAGTCGCGTTTGCGCTGCACGGCCCGAAAGGCGAGTCGAACGGCGCGTTGCTGACGAGCGGCGTCGCGCTGCGGGTGCCGCCGCATGCGGCTGAGGCGCTGCACGATTATCTGCGTCCCGGTGTCCATGTGCAGGCGTGGGGGCACGGCGTCGTCACGCCGCACGGCACGACGCTCGACGTGAGCGAGATCGCCGAGCTCGTCGATGCGGATGCCGAATGATCGCGCGACGGTGAGACGACCATGAGAGCGGCACGCGCGCTCGAAGCGCTCAACTTCTTCCTCGCCGACGTGCAGGCCGGCATCGGCCCGTTCATCGGCGTCATCCTGCTGTCGCGCGGCTGGGGCGCCGATGCGATCGGCTCGGTCATGACGCTGGCCGGGCTCGCCGCGATGGCCGCGACGCCGTTGGCCGGCGCGCTCGTCGATGCGGTGCGCGCGAAGCGGGCGCTGATCGTCGTGGCCACCGCGGTGACGGCGCTTGCGTCGCTGACGATGATGTTCGTCCACAGCTATTCGGCGGTGGCGGCGTCGCAGGTCCTGGCGGCGGTCAGCGGCGCGGTGCTGGCGCCGGCCGCCGCGGGCGTGACGCTCGGCATCGTGCGCCGGCAGGGTTTCGACCGGCAGTTCGGGCGCAACCAGATGGCGAACCATGCCGGTAACGTCGCCGGTGCGGCGCTGGCCGGGTGGCTCGGCTGGCATGTCGGGTTCGACGCCGTGTTCGCGCTCGTCGGCGTGTTCACGGTCCTCGCCATCGTGAGCACGCTGGCGATTCCCGGGCACGCGATCGATCATGCGTCCGCACGTGGCCTCGATCCTGCCGGTGCCGCACCGGGAACGGATGCCGCGCATCCGCATGCGTCGGCCGCGACGTCGACGTCACGTGTCGGCGGCCTGCGCACGCTCGCCGACAACCGGCCGCTGGTGCTGCTCGGCGCATCGCTCGCGCTGTTTCATCTCGGCAATGCCGCGATGCTGCCGCTCTACGGAATGGGCGTCGTCGTCACGCATCGCAGCAACCCGAGCGCGTTCACCGCACAGACGATCGTCATCGCGCAGTTCGTGATGATCGCGGCGGCGTGGCTCGCGCCCCGGCTGATTCGCGCGCACGGTTACTGGCGGGTGTTGCTGTTCTCGTACCTCGTGCTGCCGGTGCGCGGGCTGGTCGCCGCGGCGTGGATGAGCGAAGCGGGCGTGTGGCCGGTGCAGGTGCTCGACGGCATCGGCGCCGGCCTGCAAAGCGTGGTCGTGCCCGCGCTCGTGGTTCGCCTGCTGCACGGCTCCGGGCGCGTGAATGCCGGGCAGGGCGCGGTCGCGACCGCGCAGGGTATCGGCGCGGCGCTCAGTCCCGTGCTGGGCGGCGTGCTCGCGCAACACTTCGGCTATCCGGCCGCGTTCGTCGTGCTGGGCGCCGTGTCGACGGGCTCGCTCGCGCTGTGGCTCGGCCATGCGCGCTCGCTGAGCAGCGTGTGCGGCAAGCCCGCCGATCTATCGGCGACATCGTCGTGACGGCGATGTCGATTCCCCTGCCTCCGTCCACTTGCCCATGAATCCTGTTTCGCTTGCCTGGCTGATTTCCGCGCTCGCCACCGTGGGCGTCATCACGCGTCCGTTCGGTTGGCCCGAGGCCATCTGGGCCGTGAGCGGCGCGCTGCTGCTGGTCGTGTTGAACCTGTTGCCCGCCGCCCAGGCGCTGGACGCCGTCGCGAAAGGCGGCGACGTGTACCTGTTCCTGACGGGCATGATGCTGCTGTCCGAGGCGGCCCGTCGCGAGGGGCTGTTCGACTGGGTCGCGACGCACGTCGTCAATCTCGCGCAGGGCTCGCCGCGGCGGTTGTTCGCGCTGATCTACGGGGTCGGCGTCGTCACCACGGTGTTCCTGTCGAACGATGCGACCGCCGTCGTGCTGACGCCCGCGGTCCTTGCCGCCGCGCGCCGCGCGAAGGCCGACCCGATGCCGCTGCTGTACAGCTGCGCGCTCGTCGCCAATGCCGCGAGTTTCGTGCTGCCGATTTCGAATCCGGCGAACCTGGTGCTGTACGGTGCGCACATGCCGGCGCTCGGCGTCTGGCTTGCGCATTTCGCGGCGCCGTCCGTCGCGTCGATCGCGTGCACGTTCGTCGTGCTGAGGATCGTGCAGCGACGTGCGCTGTCCGGTCATTGCGAATCCGGGCTGCCGGTGCAGCCGCTGACGGGCGGCGGACGCATCGCGTTGGCAGGCATCGCCGCAACGGCCGTCGCGCTGATGGCGGTGTCGGTCGCCGATCGTCCGCTCGGATTGCCGACCGCGCTGGCGGGCATCGTCACGGTCGCGTGCGTGGTAATTCGGGATCGCGCGGCAGGCGTGCCGATCGTTCGCGCGATTTCATGGAGCGTGCTGCCGCTCGTCGCGGGGCTGTTCGTCGTCGTCGAGACGCTCGACCGGACCGGTGCGGTGCGCGCGCTGGCCGGCCTGCTGCGCATGCTGATGCAAAGCGGCGAGCACGTCGCCGCGGGCGTGGCCGGCGTCGCGGTCGCGCTGGTGTCGAACGGGGTCAACAACCTGCCCGCCGGGCTGATCGCGAGTTCGACGATCCACGCCGCGCATAGCCCGCAAACGGTGGTCGATGCGATCCTGATCGGCGTCGATCTCGGTCCGAACCTGTCGATCACCGGATCGCTCGCGACGATTCTGTGGCTGACGGCGATCCGGCGCGAAGGGTTGCAGGTCGGTTTCCGCGAATTTCTCGCGGTCGGCGCGTGCGTGATGCCGCCTGCGTTGCTGCTCGCGCTGGGCGCGCGGTTCGTGGTGGGCGGCTGATGAGCGATGTGCGTCGCGTCAGCCGTCCCGGCCGGCCTAGAACGAGTACGCGAGCGATGCGAACAGGCTGCGCGGCGCGCCCGGCGCGACCCACAGGCTGTTGTACGAGCTCACGTAGGTGGTGCGATTGAACAGGTTGTTCAGCACGACCGAGGCACGCAGGTGTTTGTTGACCTGAACGTAGCCGTTGAGCTGGACGGTCGCGTAAGCCGGCAGCTCGAAGCCGTCCTGCGTGTTGGCCGTGTTGCCGGCGCGACGCCCGACGTAGATGACGCCGGCGCCGGCGCCGGCCTTGTCCGCGAACGGCAAGGTCGTCTCGTACATCAGCAGCGCGCTGCCGCTCAGCCGCGGGACGTCGACGAGGCGTGAGCCGGGCGCCAGCACGGTATCGCGCGTGACCTCGGCGTCGACGTACGCGAAGTTGGCGATGCCGCGCAGGCCGTGGCCGAGATCGCCGCTCCATTCGAATTCGACGCCGCGGCTGCGCACTTCGCCGGCCGCGCGCGAGAAGCCGGCATTCGCCGGATCGGCGGTCAGCACGTTGCGCTTGGTCACGTAGAACGCCGAGACGGTCGCGAGCGAGCGCGCCCCCGCCCATTTCGCGCCGGCTTCGTAGCCGTGGCCCTTTTCGGGATCGAACGCGTTGCCGCCGACGTCCGCGCCGTTGTTCGGCCGGAACGAATACGCGGTGTTCGCATAGAACGACCACGCGGGGCTCATTTCATACACGATGCCGATACGCGGGCTCACCGCGGTCTGCAACTGGCTCGTCGTCACGCCCTTCAGGCGGTTGTCGATCGACTGGTGGAAGCGATCCCAGCGCAGCCCGGCCAGGATCTTCCAGTGCGGCCCGAACGCGAGCGTGTCCTGCGCGTAGACGCCTTGTCCGTCATCGCGTTCGAGCAGGTTGGTCGCGGTGCGCGGCGTCGGCGCGGGCTGGCCGTAGACTGGATCGAAGATGTCGATCGCATACGGCGCCGCGGCGCTCGGCGTGGAGCGCGTGACGAACTGGTCGTAGTTGAAGCGATACGCGTCGACGCCCATCACGAGCGTATGGCCGATGCCGCCCGTGCGGAACGAGCCGGTGGTTTCGACGCGACCTTGCAGGTCGTTCGAGTGAAACGCGACTTGCCGGTAGCGGCGCCACAGCGTGCGGCCGTCCGGCTGCAATGCGAATGCCTCGGACGAGCGCCCCGACAGGTCGGTGTTGCGCTGCGCGACGCCGGCATTGATCGACCAGCTGGAATCGATGCGATGCTCGAGCGTGAACTGGTGGCCCGTGTTGCGCACGTCGTAGTCGCCGTCGCGCGGCTCGCCGAGAAAGCGCGACGCGGGGATCACGCCGAGCTGGCCGTTGACCGCCAGCACGCCGCGGTCGAGCGGCGCGCGCTGACGCGCGCTCTCGAATTCGTAGTGGAGCGTCGTGTCCGCGCCGATGTCCCACGTGAACGACGGCGAGAACAGGTAGCGTTTGCTCGACACCGTATCGCGGAAGCTGCCGTTGTTCTCGTTCATCGCGACGAAGCGGTACGCGAGCGATTTCGTGACGGGGCCGGTCGAATCGAGGGTCTGGCGCAGCGCACCGTAGCTGCCGGCCGACACGCCGACGGTGTTCGCGCGTGTGAACTGCGGCTGCTTCGTCGTATAGCTGATGATCCCGCCCGGATCGCCGCGGCCATACAGCGCGGACGCCGGCCCCTTGAGCACTTCCATGCGCTCGAGGTTGACGGTGTCGCGCGGCACGCTCATCCCGCGATTCCACGAAAAGCCGTTGACCAGATAGTCGGTGCCCGACGTGTTGCCGTCGCCGGCAAAGCCGCGCACCGCGTAGTTGTCCCACAGGCCGCCGAAGTTGTTCTGGCGCGAGACGCCCGCGACCCAGTCGTAAAGATCGTCGCCGCGCGTGGCGGCCACGGTCTGGATCAGCTTCGTGTCGACGCTGCTGACCGCGAACGGAATCTCCATCACGTCGGCCTCGCTGCGCGTCGCGCTCGTCGATTCACGCGTGCGAAACGGCGCCGTCGCGCGTTGCGCGGAGATTTCGATGGTCGGCAGCGACGTTTCCTGCGCGTCGGCGGCGCCCATGCCGGCCGTGCCGACGACGATGGCCATCGGTGCGGCCGCCCAGTTCCTCCTGCTCATACATCTCCTTTTCGTGTCGTTCGCGTTCGGGCACGGCGGGCGGCCTTGCGCCGACATCTGTGTTCCAAACAGTACATTTGCGCGGCAATTTAATGCAAATGAGAGGCATTTGCAATCGTAATTTTGAGATCGGATGAGGGTGGGGAAACGGTGCACGGCACGCAGGCGGTCGATCGGGCGTGAGGGTTTCGAAAAATTCCGAATTACGGGAAATGAATCGTTTCGTGGGGGCGATCGGATAGCGCCTTGATCTCGTTTGAACGGTGTAGATATAAGAAATGTCGGGTAAACGTGTCCCTTCGTGGCTCGAAAAAGTGAAATGGGTTGTTTGACAAATCCCGTAATTCGGGATTACAGTAAAAACACTTCAGCCAAACCCGTCGAGCAGCCGCATGAACATCCCACAGTTGAACAGCGATACCGAAGCAAGAAGCGGGGCGAGCGTCGTGCTCACCACCGCGCGAGACGCCGGCGTCGACGTCTGTTTCGCCAATCCCGGCACGACCGAAATGCCGTTCGTCGGTGCGCTCGACACCGTGGCCGGCGTACGGTCGATCCTCGGGCTGTTCGAGGGCGTGTGCACGGGCGCGGCCGACGGCTATGGCCGCATGACCGGCAAGCCCGCGATGACGCTGCTGCACCTTGGGCCCGGCCATGCGAACGGCATTGCGAACCTGCACAATGCGCGCCGCGCCCGCACGCCGATCCTGAACCTCGTCGGCGATCACACGCGCGAGCATCTGAAGTACGACGCGCCGCTCACGTCGGACATCGAATCGCTCGCCCGTCCGGTGTCGGTGTGGTATCGCAGCGTGGCGCGCGACACCGATCTCGCGACGGATACGGCCGACGCGATTTCGGCCGCGATGGGCGCGCGGCGCGGCGTCGCGACCCTCGTGCTGCCCGTCGATCTTCAGTCGGCCGGCGTGCGCGGTGCGGTGTGGCCCGCCGTCGTGCGCCCGGCCGCGGTGTCGTTCGATGCCGCTCGGGTCGAACAGGTCGCCGATCTGCTGCTCAGCGGTCATCGCGCCGTCCTGCTGATGGGCGCCCGCGCGCTGTCGGCGCGCGGGCAGCGCGCGGCGGCGCGCATCGCGGCGGCCACCGGCGCGACCTGCTTCAGCGAGACTTTTCCTGCGCGGGCGGAGCGCGGCGGCGGCCTGCCGGACATCGACCGCCTGCCTTATTTCCCCGAACCGGCGCTCGCGGCGCTGGCCGGCCGGCGCGTGGTGCTGGCCGGCGCGCTCGCGCCCGTCACCTACTTCGGCTACGAAGGTATTCCGGGCGAACTCGCGCGGCCCGAGGACATCGTGACGCTGGCAACACCGGGCGACGCGGCGGACGACGCGCTGGAGGCGCTGGCCGATCGCATCGGTGCGTCGACGAACGACGAGGGTGTGCATGTCGAGCGCTGGCGCGTGGAGGATGGCCCGCTCACGCCGCAGGCCGTCGGCCGCGTGCTCGCGAACGCGTTGCCCGACCACGCGATCGTGTCGATCGAGGGCGGCACGTGCGGCTATCCGTTCGTGACCGCATCGGCGCGTGCGCGGCGTCACACCATTTTGACGAACACGGGCGGCGCGATCGGCCAGGGCCTGCCGGTGGCGCTCGGCGCCGCCGTCGCGTGCCCGGACCGCCGCGTGTTCGCGCTGCAGTCCGACGGCAGTGCGCAGTACACGATCCAGTCGCTGTGGACGATGGCGCGCGAGCGTTTGCCGATCGTGATGCTGATCGCATCGAACCGGCGCTACGGGATCCTGCAGACCGAACTCGCGCGCAGCGGCTTGCCGGCCGACACGCCGCACGCGAGCCGCCTGACGCAACTGGACGATCCGCCGATCGACTGGCTCGCGCTGTCGCGCGGCTACGGCGTGCCGGCCCAACGCGTGAGCGATGCGCATGCGCTGGTGCAAGCGCTCGACGACGCGCTCGCGCACACCGACGGGCCGACGCTCATCGAAATGCAGTTGTCCTGATCGCGCAACCGGCTCCTTTCTTCAATCTCGACTCTCACCTTTCATCGACATGGATCTGCAACTGCACGGAAAAGCCGCATTCATCACCGGCGGCAGCATGGGCATCGGCAAGGCGGTCGCGCTCGAACTGGCGCGCGAAGGCGTCAACGTCGCGATCGCCGCGCGTCGCCTGGAACACCTGGAAACAGCGGCCGCCGAAATTCGCGCGGCGCTCGCGCCGTTCGGCGACGCGGCCGGCGCAATCCTGCCCGTCACGGTGGACACGACCGACATGGCGTCGATCGACGCGGCGATGGCCGCGAGCGTCGAGCGCTTCGGCCGGCTCGACATCCTGCTGAACGGCGCCGCGCATCCGGGCGGGCTCGTGCGCGCGGAGCTGGAGCACGCCGATCCGCAGGGGTTGCTGCAGGACATCGACATCAAGGTGGTCGGCTATCTGCGCTGCGCGAAGGCGGCCGCACCGTACATGCGGGCCAACGGCTTCGGCCGGATCGTCAACATCGGCGGCCTGACGGGGCGCGGCAGCAAGCAGCTGTCCGGCATGCGCAACGTGGCGATCGTGCACCTGACCAAGACGCTGTCCGACCAGCTCGGCCCGTTCGGCATCACGGTCAACACGATTCATCCGGGCGTCGTCGAGACGCCGCACATCCACGAGCTCTACGAAAAGGAAGCGCAGAAGCAGGGGCTCACCGCCGCGGAAGTCGAGGCCAACTACGTGAAGGTCACGCCGATCCGCCGCGTGCTGCAGCCGGAAGAGATGGGATGGATCGTCGCGTTTCTCGCGTCGCCGAAGTCCGGCTCGATCACCGGCGAGTCGATCGGCTGCGACGGCGGGCTCACGCGCGGCATTTTTCTCTGACACAAGGAGCACTTCATGACCGCAACCGTACTGGTCGCCACCGCCGGGCAAGGCATCCTGCGCTCGAACGACGACGGCAAGACCTGGCATCGCCTCGGGCTCGCCGAACCGATCGAGTTCGACGGCATCGTGCGCGCGCTCGCGGTGTGCCCCGCGACGCCGTCGCGCGTCTATGCCGGCGCCGATTCGGGGCTGTGCATCAGCGACGATGGCGGCGCGCACTGGTTCCGGCCCGACAACCTGCTGAACGGGCAGACGGTCTGGTCGATCGCGATCGATCCGGCGAACCCGGCGGTGCTCTATGCGGGCACCGGCGCGCCGTCGCGCGCAGCGCTTTACAAGTCGAGCGACGCGGGCGTGACCTGGGCGAGAACGGCGCCCGAGTTTCCGGAGTTTTGCTCGGGCGTCAATCGTCCGCGGCTGCTGACGATCTGCGTGGATCCGGACGACAGCCGCAACGTCTGGTACGGCGTGGAGGAGGGCGGCGCGTGGCGCAGCCGCGATGCCGGTGCGAGCTGGACGCGCGTGGACGGCCCCGGCACCGCGATCCGCAATAGCGACATTCATGCGATTGCGATCCTGTCCGCCGCGCAAGGCCGGCCGAAGACCACGGTGCTGCTGACGGTCAACGCGGTGTACGTGAGCGAGGACGACGGCCTGACGTGGGACGGCAAGCTGTCGCGCGACCGCTTCGACGGGCTGTACTACACGCGCACCGTCGTGCAACTGCCGGCGCCGGAAGGCGACCTGCTGATGGCGATCGGCGACGGCACGCCGGGCAGCCGCAGCCGCATCTACCGCTCGACCGATCGCGGCCATGCGTGGCACGAGACGGATCTGCACACGCCGCCGAACTCCACGTTTTGGGCGTTCGGCGTGCATGCGGCCCAACCGGCGCTCGTGTATGCGGGCACCAAGTACGGGCACCTGTTCCGCTCGCGCGACGGCGGCCGGAACTGGACCAAGGAATGGCGC
The DNA here is from genome assembly GCF_002223345.1 of Burkholderia sp. AU16741. Classification (NCBI taxonomy): domain Bacteria; kingdom Pseudomonadati; phylum Pseudomonadota; class Betaproteobacteria; order Burkholderiales; family Burkholderiaceae; genus Burkholderia; species Burkholderia sp. AU16741. Next base: position 554,570 of record NZ_NKEZ01000011.1, on the reverse strand, counting down.
GATTTCAGCGAGATCACGGCGGTGGCATGGACCCCGTTCGAGGCGCCGCTGGCCGCCCACGCGCAGTCGACCCACTGAGCGGAGCAAACGATGACACCGTCCGATATTCGGCAACACGCCGAGCGTGCGAACGCGAGCGGCCTGCCGCTGCCGACGCCGCGCGTGCAGCGCACCCACCTGTCGCTGTTCGTGCGCGACCCCGTTCGCTCCAGCCTCTGGTACGCCGACGTGCTCGGCATGACGGAAACCGCGCGCGACGAGCAGTGGGTGTTCATGTCGTTCGGCCAGAAGCACCACGACATCGCGCTGATTCGCGCGGCGTCCGATGCGGAACTCGGCACGATCGGCCTGCAGCATTACGGCCTCGAAATCGCCGGCGGGCTGACCGAATTGCGCCGCCTGTACGGGATGCTGATTCGCCGCGACGTGCCGATCGTCAAGATCACCGATCACAAGGTCGGGATCGGCGTGTATTTCACGGACCCCGACGGCAACCGGCTCGAATTCTTCTGCGAAATGGTCACGGACGACGAAGAAGGCAAGCGCGTGCTGCATCGATACAACGCGCCGAGCGATCCCGTCCAGCTCGAACCGCTGTTCGACTGAGCGACTGAGTCGCCGCCTTTCCCTCCGCATCATCGACGTTTTATACAGGAATGCAAATGAGCAAGACCGCCAATTTCGAAGGCTTTCACATCCGCAAGTGGTACACGCAGATCGAGGATTCGCTCGCGAACGAAACCGGGCAGCTCGCGGACGGCGAGCCGTTGCGCAAGATCGTGATCGCCGCGGCCGTTCACAACCCGTACGCGGGGCGATTCAGCGAAAACCTCGACGATCTCGTGCGTCCGTCACCCGCGCTCGGCAAGGAGTTTGCGCGACGCATCGCGTCGCTCGCCGACGGCCGTGCGATCGAGAGCTACGGCAAGGCGTGCCTGGTCGGTTCGGCCGGCGAATACGAACACGGCAACGCGTTTCTCACGTCGATCTTCGCGGAGCCGATCCGCGCGGCGCTGGGCGGCGGCAAATCATGGGTGCCGTCGAGCGGCAAGCGCGGCCCGATCAATACGGTGATCGACGTGCCGCTCGCGCACAAGGATGCGCTCTACGTGCGCTCCCACTACGACACGGTGACGTGCCTGTTTCCCGATGCACCGAACGACGACGAAGTGCTGGTGATCTTCGCGTTCGCGACGCGCGGGCGGCTGCATGCACGGCTCGGCGGCCTGAAGGCGAGCGAGATCGTCGGTCGCGACGGTCTGGTCTGAGCGCATGCCGGCCGGGGAGCACATGATGAACACGGCGTCCGTCAACGAGGGATGGATCGACAACGAGGGATTGCGGCTGCACTACGTGAGCTGGGGGCGCGACGATGCGCCGACCGTGGTGATGCTGCACGGCTTGCGCAGTTACGCGTATACCTGGGCGCCCGTCGCCGCTGCGCTGGCCGACCGCTACCGGGTCGTCGCGCTCGATCAGCGCGGACGCGGGCTGAGCGATTGGGATCCGCAACGCAATTACTACGCGGCGGCCTACGTGCGCGATCTCGACGCACTGGTGCGTGCACTCAGCCTGCGACGATTCGTGCTGGTCGGGCACTCGATGGGCGGCGCCAATGCGTTCGTCTACGCGGCGGCGCAGCCGGAACGGCATGCCGAACGGCTCGCGGGCCTCGTGATCGAGGACATGGGCCCCGGCGCGTCGGCCGGCTCGGCGGGTTCCGAGCGCATCAAGCGCGAGCTGCGGGAAACGCCGGACGCGTTCTCGTCGTGGGACGACGCACGCGCGTTCTGGCGACGCCAGCGGCCGAACATCGCGGAATCCGCGCTCGATTCGCGCATCGCGCACTCGCTGAAAAAAGGCGAGCACGGCCGGATCGTCTGGCGACACGACGCGCAAGGGATTGCGGCCGCACGGCTGGCCGCGACGCCGGAGCAGCTCGTCCATCTGTGGCCGCTAATCCTCAACCTGCACGTACCCACGTTGCTGTTGCGCGGCGGCGACTCGGATTTCCTGTCCGCCGACGTGGCGGCCGAGATGGCGGCCGCCAATGCGGAAATCGAGCGGATCGACATTCCCGGCGCGACGCATTACGTGCACGACGATCAACCCGATGCGTTCAATCACGCATTGCGATCGTGGCTCGATCGTCTCGACGATCCTGCATGGCGCAGCGGAGGCGCGGGCGAATGAAAGCGAACAACCGGAACCGGACGTCGGTCGCGATCGTCGGCGCGGGCCCGAACGGCGTCGCGATGGCGAATCTGCTCGGCCTTTATGGCGTCGCGACGGTGATCATCGAGAAGGCGGCGGACGTCGTCGATTTTCCGCGCGCGGTCGGCATCGACGACGAAGCATTGCGGATGTTCCAGACCGCGGGGCTCGCCGACGAATTGAGCCGCGACATCATCCAGAACGTGCCGTTGCGCATGTTCAAGGCGAACGGCGAATGCTTTGCCGACATCCGCCCGTCGATGCGCGAATTCGGCTGGTGGCGGCGCAACATCTTCATGCAGCAACTGGCCGAACACACGCTGCGCGCCGGGCTGGCGCGCTATCCGCACGTATCGTTGCGGACTGGCGAGGAAGTGGTCGGTGTCGAACAGGACGACCGATGCGTCACGTTGCAGGTGCGCGATGCCGACGGCCGGCAGTATGCGCTCGACGCCGACTACGTGGTGGCGGCCGACGGCGGGCGCAGCCCGATGCGCGACTGGCTCGGCATCAAGCTGGCCGGCACGACGCACCCGATCAAATGGGTCGTGGTCGACGTGAAGAACGCCGGGCTCGAGCAGCCGTGCACGGCGCTGAACTGCGACCCGCGCCGCCCGAACGTGTGCATCTATCTGCCGTTCAATTTCCGGCGCTGGGAGTTTCTCGTATTCCCGCACGAGGACGCGGAGGCGATCGCCCGGCCCGAATCGATCCGCGCGCTGATCGCGCCGTACGTCGACGACGTCGATCGTATCGAGATCGTGCGCGCACGGACCTATACGCACCATTCTCGCGTGGCCGAGCGCTTCGTGGCGGGCCGCGTGGCGCTCGTCGGCGACGCCGCCCACCTGAGCCCGCCGTGGATCGGCCAGGGCCTGAACGCGGGCTTGCGCGACGTCGGCAATCTCGCGTGGAAACTGGCGGGCGTCGTGAACGGCACGCTGGATCCCGGCGTGATCCCGACCTACGAATCGGAGCGACGCGACCACGCGAAGGCGATGATCGATCTCGCGGACACGTTCGGCGCGATGCTGATGCCGACCAACCGGGTCGTCGCGTTTCTGCGCGACCGGTTCCTCGGGCTCGCGCGGTATGCGCCGGGCCTGAAGGACTACGTGCTGCAGATGCGCTTCAAGCCGATGCCGAGCTATACGCGCGGCGTCGTGCTGCCGGGCGCGCCGGGCGACGCGGCGGGCAGGATGATCGCGCAGCCCGACGTCGAAACGGCCGACGGCGTGCGGCGCAAGCTCGACGACGTGCTCGGCCCATGGTTTTCGATCGTCGGCTGGCAATGCGATCCGCAGGCGTGCCTGAGCGACGACGATCGCGCGTACTGGACGGCGCTGGGCGGGACCTTCGTTCAGGTCAATCGCTCGCGTAGCGGGACGGGTCGCGCACGGCGCGTGACGAGCGCCCACGACAGCGTGTGCGTCGAGGATGTCGACAACGCGCTGGCGGCATGGTTCGACCGGCATCGCGGCCCGCTCGTGGTCGTGCGCCCCGATCGCTACGTGGCGGCGCAGACGGACGCCGCCGGCATCGCAGGCGTGACCGCGGCGTTCCAGGCGTTCGCACCGCGACAACGGGAGACCGCGGATGTTGGTTGAGCAACGCACCTATACGCTGGTGCCGGGCGGCGTCGCCGAGTACCTGCGGCTCTATGCGGAGTGCGGCCGCGCTGCGCAAGAGCACGCGCTCGGCACGATGGTCGGCTGTTTCGCGACGGAAATCGGACCGTTGAACCAGCTCGTCTATCTGTGGGCGTTCGATTCGCTGGACGATCGGGCGCGACGTCGTGCCGTGCTGATGGCCGATCCCGAGTTCAGGACGTTTCGCGGCAAGGTCCGGCATCTGCTCGTCCGGCAGGAAAACCAGATCCTCCGACAGGAAATCGGCGGCCTGCTGCGCGCACCGCCGCCGGCCGCGTGACGCGGTCGCCGTGCCGGCCCATCGTGCAATCTCTACCGAGGTATCCGTCTTGATCCCGTTTACGCCGCTGACTTCCCGCATGACGCCTGATGCGCAACGCGATTACGCGTCGCTCCATCTATATATCGACGGCCGGTTCCTTCAGGCCGACGGCCGGCGCACGCAGCCCGTTCTCGATCCGGGAACCGGCAGCGTGCTCGGCGACTTGCCGCATGCGACGCCGGACGATCTCGACGCCGCGGTGCGCGCCGCGCATCGTGCGTTCGCGACGTGGCGCCGCGAGTCGCCGCTCGCGCGCTCGGATATCCTGCGCCGCGCGGCTGCGCTGGTGCGCGAGCGTGCGCCGGCGATCGGCCGCCACATCACGATGGATCAGGGCAAGCCGCTTCGCGAGGCGATCGCCGAGGTCGTGTCGTCCGCCGAGCAGCTCGAATGGCATGCGGAGGAGGGGCGTCGCACGTACGGCCGTGTCGTGCCGTCGCGCTCGCCGGACGTCGCGCAGATGGTGTTGCGGGAACCGATCGGAGTGTGCGCGGCGTTCTCGCCGTGGAATTTTCCGTTCAGCCAGGCGATGCACAAGATCGCGGCCGCGCTTGCGTCGGGCTGCACGCTGGTGCTGAAAGGGCCGGAGGAATCGCCGAGCGCGATCGTCGCACTCGCGCGCATCTTTCACGATGCGGGCCTGCCCGCGGGTTGCCTGAACATCGTCTGGGGCGTGCCGGCCAACGTGTCCAGGCAACTGATCGAGTCGCCGCTCGTGCGCAAGATCTCGTTCACGGGTTCGGTGCCGGTCGGCAAGCAACTGGCGGCGCTCGCCGCGTCGCACATGAAGCGCATGACCATGGAGCTGGGCGGGCATGCGCCCGTGCTGGTCTGCGCGGACGCGGAAATCGAACGCGCGGCGGCGATGCTGACCGCGTACAAGTTTCGCAATGCCGGACAGGTTTGCGTGTCGCCGACGCGCTTCTTCGTGCAGCGCCCGGTGTTCGACCGGTTCGTCGGCGCGTATCTCGAGGCGGTCGACAAGATTCGCGTCGGCTACGGGCTGGAAGAGGGGACCACGATGGGGCCGCTTGCGCACGCACGACGCGTATCCGAGATCGACGCGTTCGTCGCCGACGCGAAGGCGAAAGGGGCGGAGATTGCCGCGGGTGGGACGCGCTTGCCGGGGGCGGGGCCAGGGCACTACTTCGCGCCGACGGTCGTGCTGGGCCCGGCGCGCGACACGCGGCTGATGAACGAGGAGCCGTTCGGTCCGATCGTCGGGATCGTGCCGTTCGACGCGCTCGACGATGCGCTCGACGAAGCCAACCGCCTGCCGTTCGGCCTCGCGTCGTACGCGTTCACGACGTCGGCGCGCGATGCGCACCGGATCGGCCGGGCGCTCGAGGCCGGCATGGTCAACATCAATCACTTCGGGATGGGGCCGGCGGAGATCCCGTTCGGCGGCGTGAAGGACAGCGGTTTCGGCAGCGAGGGCGGCACGGAGACGTTCGACGGTTACCTGGTCACCAAGTTCATCACGCAGATGAACTGACCGTGCGCACGTGGGCGACCGGGCACGGCATCGTGCGCGATGCCGCGCGCATGCTCAGGTCGCGTCGCCGATCTCGGCGGTGGCGTCGATCAGGAGCTTGCCGAGCACGTGTTCGTCGAACAGCGCGAAGTGTTCGGCGCGAAAGACCAGCGACAGGCTGCTGTTGACCTCGCCGCTGCTGGCGGTGCGAATCGGCGCGGCGATGCCGACGAACCCGGCGTCGAGCTCGCCGCGCGAGATCCAGTATCCGGCCTCGACGATCTGCTGGCAGGCGCGCCAGAACTGCGTCCAGTCGGCCGCGAACTCGCCCAGCTCGGCGTTGTGCCGTTCGTGCAGGCGCTTCAGCCGGGCGCGCGACATCGCGGCGACGATCACTTTCGACGAAGCACCCTGGAACAACGGCATGATGCGGCCGCGGCCGAAGCCCAGTTGCAGATTCTCGGCGCCGGTTTCGTGCATCACGTTGATGATCTGCTCGTCGAACAGTGTCGACACGAGCGCATCGCCGCCGGTGACGTGAACCAGCTTCTGGATCACGGGCTTCGCCGCGGTGAGCGTCGGGTCCGACTGCCGCATGTTGTAGTCGAGATGAATGATGCGCGGGCCCAGCGTATAGCGGCCGTTGGTGCCGACGAGCAGGCCGACCGATGCCAGTTCCTTCACGTAGCGATAGCACGTGGTGCGCGAAAAGCCCATGTGTTCGGCGATTTCCTCGGCGGTCATCGACGTCGCGGACGAAGAAAAGACGTCGAGGATGGACAGCATTTTGGTGAGGCTCGACATGACGTAATCCGGGCTCAGACGGCTTGCGGCTATGGAACGTAAACGGCGAAGGCGGTTTCGGGTTGCCGCGCTGCGGCACGGCATGTAGCGCCGCGGGCGACAGGCCGTAGTCTAACTTAAGTCGTGCGGGCGGCAACGGGAACCGCAACCGCATCGATGCATATGCGGTCAGCATGCCGGCCGTGGCCAGGTGGTGCGTTTCGACGCCGATTGATAGGGATTCCTATTTTGAGCGATGCAATCGCACTGCATCGATGTCGCTGCCGCGCCGGTCGGTTCACGCGCGCATCGGCCGGGAAAATTCGATGAGGAGAAGCAGATGAAGGGGTGGCTCAGGATGGTGGCATGGTGCGGCTGCGGTGCCGTTGCACCGACATTCGCGCAATCGAGCGTGACGCTCTACGGTTCGCTGGACACGGGCGTGACCTATACGAGCGACGTGGCGTCCGCGCCGCGTGGCGGGCGTCAGCTCGCGTTGCAGGCCGGCGTGTCGCGCAACGACGTGTGGGGCCTGACGGGCAGGGAGGATCTTGGCAGCGCGAACTATGCGGTCTTTCGGCTCGAAAGCCAGTTTCAGACCTCCGACGGCGCGCTGACCGTGCCGGGCGCCGCGTTCGGTTCGCAAGCGTACGTCGGGCTCGGCGGCGACTGGGGGACCGTGACGCTCGGGCGCCAGTTCGATTTCGTCGGCGATCTCCTGCCGGCGTTCGCGATCGGCGCGAACACGCCGGCCGGTTTGCTCGCGTGGGGCTTGCCGGCGAACGCGTCGGCGGGCGGCGCGCTCGACAACCGCGTGTGGGGCGTTCAGGTGAACAATGCGGTGAAGTACGTGAGCCCGACGTTCGGCGGTGTGGCGTTCGGCGGCCTGTGGGGCTTCGGCAACGTGCCCGGCACGGTCGCGCGCAGCAGCGTGCAAAGCGCGATGCTGTCCTACACGCAAGGCGCGTTCAGCGCCGCGCTGGCTTATTTCGGCCAGCATGACGTAACTGCCGGCGGCAATCTGCGTAATTTCTCGGGCGGTGCCGGCTACAACGTCGGGCCGTTTCGCGTCTTCGGCATGGTGTCGGACGTGCGGATCAGCGCGGCCGCGCCGCTGCGGGCCACCACCTATGACGCCGGGCTGACCTATGCCGTCACGTCGTCGTTGCAGCTGGGCGGCGGCTTCCAGTACCAGCAGCGCGGCGGCGACGTCGGCTCGGCCAACCAGGTCACGTTGAGCGCCGACTATTCGCTGTCGAAACGCACCGGCCTTTACGCGGTATTCGCACGCGGGCACGACAGTGCGTATGGCGCGCAGGTCGAGGCGGCGCTCGGCGGGGCGGCGTCCGGCTCGACGCAGACCGCCGTTCGGCTCGGGTTGCGGCATCAGTTCTGACGACGCGCGAGAAACACGGGCTGTCGCGTCCGTCGCGCGAGAGCCCGTGTTTTCCCACTCGGTTCAGAAGCGATGCATCATCCCGACGCGCAGCGCCAACTGGTTGCGGCCCGACGATTGTCCAGCGGTGCCGAGCACGTGCGCGTAGTCGAAGTCGGTGCCGGTATGGCCGGTCGCATGCTGGTACGCGCCCTGGACGTACGTCGAGGTCCGCTTGCTCAGATCGTAGTCGAGCATCATCGACACCTGGTGCCAGTTCGGCGACGCATCGCCCGCCGCCGTCGCGACGTGTGCATGCGTGTAGGTATAGGCGGCGCCGAGCCAGACGTCCGGCCGGAAGAAATACTGGCCGTTGACCTCGAAGTTGTCGAATTTCCACGCGTTCTGCGAGCCTGCGGCCGGCTGGTTCGCGAAGTAGAGATTCGATTCGGGGTCGGTCACGTCGACGTGCGAATACGCGGCGGACAGCGTCAGCTTGTCGCTGAACTTGTACGATGCGCCGGCATCGATGTTCTGCTGCGAGCGGCCGCTGAAGACGGTGTCGTCGCTCGACAATGCCCCGCCCGCGGTCGCGCCGCCATGGTTGGCCTTCAGGTACGCGACGGCGGCGGAGAACGCACCCGCCTGGTACTGCACGGCGGCGCTATAGACGCGGTTCCGCGCGAAGCCGCCCGCCTGGTTCGCGAGCCCGTAGAGCACTTCGCCCTTGAAGCCGGCGTAGGAAGGCGACACGTACTTGACGCTGTTCTGGATGCGGTAGTCCCAATCGGCGTTGTCGTTGTCGTACGGGTGCGCGCCGAAATCGCCGAGCCAGTTGCCGGTGGCCGTGAACGGGCTCCACATGTCGAGCGTGGGATCGTACTGGCGGCCGAACGTGAGCGTGCCGAACCGGTCGGAATCGAGGCCGACGTAGGCCTGCCTGCCGAACATCCGCGACGTCACGCCGAGCGCACCGTTGCTCGCGTTGAAGCCGTTCTCGAGCTGGAACAGTGCTCTCAGCCCGCCGCCGAGATCCTCGGTGCCTTTCAGCCCCCAGTTGCTGCCGACGGTATCGCCGCTGACCATCTGGTAAGCCTTGCTGCCGCCCGCGTTGCTCGTGAAATTGACGCCTTCGTCGATCAGGCCGTACAGCGTCACGGTGCTTTGCGCGTGGGCCGTCAGGCCGAATCCCATCGCGCTCGCGGCCGATACGGCCGCCATCATCTTCTTCATCGTCGATCTCCAGGTGTGGCGGCCCACGCGGCGTGGTGCGATTTCAGACGGCATACGCCAGCATCGGACGCGTTCAGTGGGTCCGCTTGTCGTTAGTAAAACGAAATATAAAATTTGAAGAAAAGAGGTCCGCGCGACTGGGCGGACCGAATGACGAACCGCGCAGGGTGCGCGGTTCCGCGTGGCGTCGGCGCTACAGCATCCGCCGCAGCACGTCGTTTTCCGGGTTGCGGTCGAAGAACCGGTGTTTCAGCGCGCCAAGGACATGCAGCACGATGAGCGAGAGCAACGTATAGGCGAGCGTCTTGTGCAACCACTGAAACGCCTCGAACCAATGGTCGTTCTTCGGCAGCAGCTCGGGTACGCGGAAAAAGAAGAACGGCACGCCGTCGCTCTGCGTATACGTGCTGGACATCGAATAGCCCATCAGCGGCACGATGATCGCGAGCGCATACAGCAGGTAGTGGCCGATCTTGGCGAGCTTGCGGTCGAGCGTCGGCAGCGTGGAAGGCAGCGGCGGCAACGGCTTCATCGAGCGAATCGCCAGTTGCGTGACGATCACCAGCAGCGTGAGCACGCCGAACTCCTTGTGCGTCGGGTAGTACCAGTCGAACTTGGCCGGCAGGTTGTCGTCGAGCCGGACCATCGTCCAGCCGGTCCACAGTTGCGCGCCGATCAGGATCGCCCTGACCCAGTGCAGCAGCCGAAGCGCGAGCGGGTATTTCTCCGCGGGGAATGCAATGGCCTGGTTGTCCATTTGACTTGTCTTCCTTTGAAACGACACTGCGACAGGCGGGATGCCGATCGTCGATTTCGACGTCCCGCGGCGATCTTCGTCGAACCGAGGCCGGATGGCGATACGCACGGACCTTCGACGAAAGGCCCGTGCGCCAGGCTGTTTCGCGAGGTCAGGCGATCGCGCGCGAATCCGCGCAGCACTCCTGCAATGCCTCGCGCAGCGTCACGGCCATGAAGTCGGCTTCGCCTTGCTGCAGCGTCAGCGGCGGCGACATCACCAGCTTGTTCGCGATCGCGCGCACCAGCACGCCGCGCCGGCGCGCGGCATCGGCCACGCGGGCGGCGAACCCCTTGCCCGGATCGAGCGGCGTGCGGCTGGCCTTGTCGGTCACCAGATCGAGCGCCAGCATCAGCCCCTTGCCGCGGACGTCGCCGACGGTTTCGAAGTCGGCCTTCAGCGGCAGCAATTGTTCGAGCAGGCGCTGCCCGACCCGTGCCGCATTGCCCGGCAGATCCTCGGCCTCGACGATGTCGAGCACCGCGAGCGACGCGGCGCACGCGAGCGGATGCCCGCTGTACGTATAGCCGTGCATGACCACGTGCGAGAAGCCCGCGCCGTGTTCGATCGCGTCGGCGATCCGCCCGTTGTACAGCGTCGCGCCGAGCGGCACGTAGCCGGCGGAAATGCCCTTGGCGACGCACAGGATGTCGGCGGCGACGCCCCAGCCGCGGCTGCCGAGCAGGCTGCCGGTGCGGCCGAAGCCGGTGACCACCTCGTCGGCGATCAGCAGGATGCCGTTGCGGTCGCACACGGCCCGCACGCGCGCCCAGTAATCGGCCGGCGGGACGATCAGGCCGCCCGCGCCCTGCACCGGCTCGGCGACGAACGCGGCAATGGTCTGCGGGCCGTGGAACGCGATCGTTTCCTCGAGCTGCCGGATGCAGTGCTCGACGAGCTGGTGCGGATCGTCGCAATTCCACGGATTGCGATAGAGCCACGGCGTGTCGAGCAGCACGCAGCCGGGCAGCAGCGGGCCATGATTGTAATGGTAGACGCCGTTTCCGCCGATCGACGTGCCGCCCATGTGCACGCCGTGATAGCCGTTGCGCAGCGACAGGAATTTCGTGCGCGACGGCTCGCCCGCGGCGACCCAGTACTGGCGCGCCATCTTGAGCGCGGTCTCGATCGCGTCGGAGCCGCCGCTGCCGAACATCACCCGCTGCATGTCTTCCTGCGCGAACATCGCGCACAGGCGGTCGGCCAGATCGTAGACGCGCGGATGGGCGACGCCGTCGAAGGTCTGGTAGTACGACAGCTCGTCCATCTGCCGCGCGATCGCGCTTTTCACTTCCGGGCGGTTGTGGCCGACGTTGACGTTCCAGAGTCCGCCGACGCCGTCGAGCATGCGGTGGCCGTCGACGTCGTACACGTAGTTGCCGTCGCCGCGCTCGATGATCACGGTGGGCGTCGTATGCCCGGCGGCCGCCGAGCTCATCGGGTGCCAGAATCGTTTTTGACGCTTTTGATAGTCCATGGTGTCTCTCGTCTCTCTTACGAAGTGCTTGAACAGGGGGCGGCGCGGTGTGCGCCGCAGGATCACAGGGCTGCGGTGACGATCTTTTCCTCGAGGTACGAATCGAGCGCGGCCTTCGACAGGTCGCGCCCGATCCCGCTTTGCTTGGTGCCGCCCCACGGCAGGCGCGCGTCGATCGGGCTCCACGCATTGATCGCGACCGCGCCGACGTCGAGCCGCTCGGCTACACGGTGCGCGGTGCCGACGTCCTGCGTCCACACCGACGCGGACAAGCCGAACGGCGTGTCGTTGGCGATGCGAACGGCGTCGTCCTCGGTCTCGAACGGCATCACCATGCCGACCGGGCCGAACACCTCGTCGCGGGCGATCCGCATGCCCGGATGGACACCGCCCAGAATCGTCGGGCGCATGAAGCAGCCGCGCGGCGGCACCTGTTCGTCGCCGGCGAGCATCACCGCCCCTTCGGCGAGCGCGCCGTCGACGAGCGCCCGGACGCGCGCGAGGTGGCGCGGGTTGATCAGTGCGCCCATCTGCACGCCTGGCTCCGAGGGCGGACCGACGCGCATCGCGCGGGCCGCGTCGGCAAGCCGTTCTTCGAGTGCCTGCGCGATCGAGCGGTGCGCGAGCACGCGCGAGCCGGCCGCGCACGTCTGCCCCTGGTTCGCGAACATGCCGGCCATCAGCGACGGAATCGCACGGTCGAGATCGGCATCCGCGAACACGATTTGCGCGGCCTTGCCGCCGAGTTCGAGCGTGACGCGCTTGAAGGTCTTCGCTGCCACGCCCGCGATCGCGCGCCCGACTTCGGTGCTGCCGGTGAAGCTGATCTTGTTGACGAGCGGGTGCGCGACCAGCGCGGCGCCGACTTCCGCGCCCACGCCGTGGACGATGTTGACCACCCCGGCGGGAAGGCCGGCTTCGCACACGAGTTCGCCGAGCCGGGCGACGGCCAGCGGCGCGTCCTCCGACGGCTTGATGACCACCGGGCAGCCGGCCGCGAGCGCCGGCGCGAGCTTCCACACCGCGATCATCAACGGCGCGTTCCACGGGATGATCAGACCGGCGACGCCGACCGGTGCGCGCCGCGTGTAGCTGAGCGTCGGGCGGCCCATGAAGCCGTCGGTCGGAATCGTGCGGCCCTCGAGCTTGTCGGCCCAGCCGGCGAAATAGCGCAGCGTGTCGATGCACATCGGGAGGTCCATCATCCGCATCTCGGCAAGCGGGCGCCCTTGTTCGACGGCCAGGCATTCCGCCAGCGCGTCACGGTCGCGCTCGACCAGGTCGGCCAGCCGAAGCAGCCAGCGGGCCCGGGCCGGGCCGCCCGCGCGTGCCCACGCGTCGCCGTGCAGCGCGGTGTGCGCGGCACGCACCGCGCGATCGACGTCTTCGGCGGTCGATGCGGGCACGGCGGAGACGTAGTCGCCGGTCGCCGGCGCCAGCTTTTCGAAGGTACGGCCGGCCGCTGCGTCGCAATGCCTGCCGTCGATCAGATTCTGAATTTTCATCATGGTGTTCCGTGTTTCCGAGGGGCGAATCGTCGGGCCGAACGGGTGAGGGCGATGGCAACTGCCCGCGGCGCGGCTTCGACGTCGCATTCACTGTATGTCGATGAAAACGCCCGCCTTGTCCGCTATCGGCAATCGTTGCGGCGCGAGCGGGATAGGGAATACCCGCGCCGGCGCGACGCATGGCGGGTCGCGTCGGCAGCGGGAAATGCTCGGGGAGGGCGCAACGAGACGACGGTGCGGCGCGGCACCGTCCGGACGGCGGTTACTGGGCGGCGCGCCCGAGTTCGCGATACAGGTCGGGGTCGCTGCGCTTCAACCGCAGCGCGGCGCGGATGCCGAGCGCGCCGACGGCGACGAGGAAATACGGAAACATCGCGACGAAGGTCGAATCCGATCCGCTCAGCACGGACAGGTTGCGCACGACCAGCACGAGGCACGCGCCCAGTGCGATCACGCTGACGAGCGGCGCGATCAGCCGATGCACGACGCCGGCGTCGCGGTGATCGCGCGCGAAGAACGCGATCACCGACGCCGCCACCAGGATCTGCACCGCGATGATGCCGATCGTGGCCAGCGCGCTCATCCACGAGAACACGACCGCGAACGGATCGAGGCGGAACGCGGCCGACCCGACGATGGCCGCGAGCGCGATCGACGTCTGCACCTTGCCGGCGACGTCCGGGCAACGATGCACGGGGCACGTATGGCCGAGCTTGCGCCACAGCACGCGTTCGCGGCCCATCGCGTAGAAATAGCGCGTGATCGTGTTGTGGAACGACAGGATGGCCGCGAACAGGCTCGTGACGAGCAGCACGTTCATCGCGTCCGTCGCGATGCCGCCGAGCAGCCGGCCGCTGACGGCAAACCAGAGATTGGCCGGATCGCGCGCGGCCTGCGCGGCGATCGCGCGCTCGCCCCACGCCTCGACGATCGCCCACGACGACAGCGCGTAGAACGCCATGATGAGGATCACGGCGAGGTACGTGGCGCGCGGAATCGTGCGCTTCGGGTCGCGCGCCTCCTCGGAGAAGATCGCCGTCGCCTCGAAGCCCATGTACGAGCCGAGCACGAACACGAGCGCGGTGCCGAGCCCGGGCGCGAACACCATCGCGGGGCTGAACGGTTTCGCGCTGAAGCCGCCGGCGCTCGCGCCGTGCACGACGATCGCGAGATCGAGCAGCATCACGATCGCGATTTCGCCGATCATCAGCATGCCGAGCAGCCGGCCGCTGAACTCGATGCGACGCGCGCCGCAGAAGTGGACCGCGACGACGCACGCGAGCGCGAACGCCCACCACGGCACGTCGACGCCGTAGTGCCGCTGGATGCTGTCGTTCAGGAAGAAGCCGAACATGCAGTAGATCGCGATCTGCACCGCGTTGTACGCGACGATCGCGACGAACGCGCCGCCCACGCCGGCGGGGCGTCCGAGTCCGTTGGCGATGTACGCATAGAAGGCGCCTGAATTGGAGATGTGCCGGCTCATCGCGGCATAGCCGATGCTGAAGATGAGGTACATGATGCCCGCCAGCACGAATACGCCGGGCACGCCGGGGCCGTTGCCGAGCGAGAATGCCGCGGGCGTCGCGCCGACCATCGCGGTGAGCGGCGCGGCCGCGGCGACGACGAAGAAGACGATGTGGGAGAGTCCGACGGCGTTCCTGCTGAGCCCCGCTTCGGACCGGGGTGACGATTCGTTCATGAGTAGTCCCGCTGGCCGGATCGTCCGTCAGGAGTCGACACCGGCATGCCTGATCGATAGCCCCGTGCCGCGCGCCGATCCTGACGCGCCGGCAAGCGATGCCGACGTTCGCCGACGACACGGGTGTGCGCTTGGACGGCCGCTCGATGCGGTGCAGCGAGCATGCGAGCAGGGCCGACGACAAAAATTTACGGTGCCGAAAAAACGGGCGTTGTCCGTAATCGGCAATCCGCATGCGCGGCGGCGGCAGGGGATTACCCGCATGCGGCGCCGCCATGCGCCCGCTGCGGGCTCAGCTCAGGCGCGGCGTATGCGACGGCAGCTCGTGGAAATGCTGCTGGTAGTAGGCGGAGAAGCGTCCGAAGTGGCAAAAGCCGAATTGCGCTGCCGCGTCGCCGATCCGTATCGTGTCGGGCGTCGTCATCAGGAAGCGGCGCACGGCGTTCAGCCGGATCGAGCGGAGGTAGGCGGTCGGCGTGGTGCCGACCACGTTCTGGAAGCTGTATTGCAGCGTGCGGCGGCTGATCCGCAGATGGTGACAGAGATCGATCACCGTCGGCACGTCGTCGGATTCCAGCGCGATTTCCTGGCTGCGGCGCACGATGTAGCTTTGCGTCGAGGCCGACGGCAGCGCACCGGCATCCGGGTCGTCGGGTTGCACGAGGTCGAGCAGGATGCCGACCAGACTGTGCGCGAGCACGCGTTCGTCGAACGCATCGCGGGCGGTGAGCGAACCGCTGTCGAGCGCCTGGCCCAGTACGCGTTCGAGGCCGTCCAGTGCGTTGCGGTAGCGCGCGGGCGAGATCGGCAGCACGGGCTGCTTCAGGAAACGCGCGGGCAGGTTCGCGAGTTCATCCACCTCGCGATCGGCCGCGAGCGTGCGGTCGATCGTGAAGGCGAGCACCTCGGTGTCGCACGGCAGATGGGCGACGAACTCCTCGCCGCCGCGCAGCGTCAGCAGGCTCGGGCGCTCGACGGTGCGCCCCTGGACCACGGGCGCGACCGCACTGGCGATCGGCAGCGCGAAGCAGAGCCGGTCGCGCGGCGCGAGGCCGTGCTGCATCACGCGCTGGTTGATGCGTTCGCGAAAGACGTGAAAACGCTGGCCGGCGACCTGGCGCAGCGTGGTCGTCGCGGTGCCCGGACTGATCTGGTCGTAGTGCTGCGACCAGTTCACGATCGCCTGGGAATGGAGGAACACATCCGAGAAGCACAGTGTTTCAGCGCGCAGGTTCATGGCGTGGCGAATGCATCCCGTTTCAAATTCGATGCCGGCCGAAGCCGGCTCATGCTGCCGGCGCGGGCAGCGCGATCGCGCCATGCGCGCGCGGCCCGGATGGCTTCCGAACGCGCGGTGCAATGCGGTCAGTCCTGCCGACGATCATATCCAGAAAAAAACACCGCGTGACGCGATCGAAGAGCCTGCGGGCGCTGGTCGAGCGAACACCCCCGCGGAAGGTGACGGAGCGTAACTAAATCGAAAGAAATGCGGGGGTGCCGGGCGATATCGGCCAGCGAATGTCGTTGACAACCATATTTTTTATTAATCTCATTATAAGGGATTGAGTTTATTTATGAGGTGGGGTTTACATAGGGTGTCCCGCGCGACCTGGTAACGTGGGCTTCATGGTCAAGGCGATCGAGAGGGGTCTAGAATTTATTACAAAACTGACGAATGAAGGCCGACAACCTGACACAGGCGGCATGCAACGGCTCGCCTCGTGTTAACTACCAATAAATCCCGAAATACGGGATTTGTATAATTGTCCCGCCACGCCTCGCCTGTTCGTGACGCATGTCCACATACCGGGAGCGGTCCATGTCCGAGTCACCCCCTGCCATGTTGTATCGTCGGATCGCGCTGCGCGTGATTCCGTTTCTGTTCGTCTGCTACGTGATCAATTTCGTCGATCGCGTCAACATCGGTTTCGCCAAGCTGCAGTTCCTGCAGGACCTCGGCTTGAGCGAAGCCGTATTCGGCTCCGCGACGGCCATCTTCTTCATCAGTTACGCCGCCTTCGAGGTGCCGAGCAACCTGGTGCTGGCGCGCATCGGCGCGAGCCGCACGCTGATGCGAATCATGGTGCTGTGGGGCCTGTGTACCGTGGCGCAGATGTTCGTGACCGGCAGCGTGTCGCTGTACGTGGTGCGCTTTCTGCTCGGCGCCGCCGAGGCCGGCTTCTTTCCGGGCCTGATCCTGTACCTGTCGTACTGGTTTCCGGATGCGGTGCGCGCCCGCGTCAACAGCGTGCTGCTGCTTGCCGTGCCGGTCGCGGGGATGATCGGCGGACCGCTGTCCGGCTGGATCATGGCGCACCTGCAGGACACGATGGGGTTGCGCGGATGGCAGTGGCTGTTCCTGATCGAGGGATTGCCGGCCATCGCGCTCGGGCTGGTCGCGCCGCTGATGCTGAGCGACCGGCCGGAGCGGGCGGCATGGCTGTCGCCTGCGGACCGGCAGGCGCTCTTGCGCGATCTGGACGCGGAGCGCGCGTCGGCCGTCGTCGGCCATGACCGGGCGGGCGTGCTCGACATCGTTCGCAACGCGCGCGTGCTGGGGCTTGCGGCGATCTATTTCTGCGTCTACGTCGGGATGGGGACGGTGACGTTCTGGTCGCCGACGGTGCTGAAGGCGGCCGGGGTGGCGAGCGTCACCGGAATCGGTTGGTTGTCCGGACTGATTTCCGTGTTCACGATGATCGGCAACGTGGCGATCGCATGGAGTTCCGACCGATACGGCGAGCGCCGCTGGCATACGGTGGCCTGCATGCTCGTCACCGCGTGCAGCCTGCTGCTGCTGCGCTTCTCGGTCGGCCATGTAGGGATCACCGTGGCCTTGCTCGCGATCGCGCAGCTGTGCGCGTTCACCGTGCCGATCGTGTTCTGGACGATTCCGGCTGCCCAGCTGACAGGCCGGGCGGCGGCAGCCGGCATCGCGGTGATCAGCATGCTCGGTTCGCTCGGCGGCGCGTTCAGTTCGTGGCTGGTCGGCGTCCTGTTCGCACGTACGGGCGCGCCGTATGCAGGGTTCGCGGTGGTCGCGGGGCTGCTGGTGGTCGGCTCGGTGCTGGTGACGAGCCTGGTGCCGCGCACGCTGCCGTCGCGCCGCACGGCGAGCGAACGGGCCGCGTGGCAGGGCGTTGAATAGCGCGTAGCCGAGGCTGCGCGTTCGCCGACGCGTGTCCGCGCCAGCGCACGCTCAATCCGGATCGGCTTTCAGCCCACCCTCGATCCACCGCGCTTCGGATGCGCGAAGGTGCGCGCGAATGGCCGTCTGGGCCGCGATCGGATCGCCGGCCTGCAACGCGAGGAGCACGTCCTCGTGCTCGCGCACGGCGGCGGTCCACGTTTGCGGATTCTCCGCGTGGCCGCGCATCGCGGTCGCGATCGGGTCGTGACGGCTGTCGAACAGCTCGCCGACGAAGCGGGTGAGCACCGAATTGCCGGCGGCTTCCGCGATCAGCATGTGGAACTGCCGGTCGGCTTCGACCGGTGATTTGCCGGCTTCCGCGAGCCGCTTCATGCGCTGCACCGTGCGGCGCAAGCGCTCGAGCATCGCCGCCGTCATCCGCGCGGCGGCCAGCGCGGCGACGCTGCCCTCGACGGCCGCGCGCGCCTGCATCAATTCCGACGGACTGTCGCCGAGCGTGACCATCGTGCCGACAGCGTCGGCCGCCGTGTCGCGCACATAGACGCCGGAGCCCATCCGGATTTCGATCTGGCCGCCGATTTCCAGCGCGATCAGCGCCTCGCGAAGCGACGGGCGCGATACGCCGAGCGTCAGCGCCAGCTCGCGCTCCGGCGGCAGCCGCTCGCCGATGGCGAATTCGCCCTGACGAATCAACGCGACGATCTGGGCCGCGACCGATTGGTAAAGCCGCTTGGGTTCTGTCGATTTCATCCGATTGATAGGGATCGATGCGCTTTGGGCGAAAGCGCGTGTCGCGGAGTCTATCACGCTTGCCGCATCGCCCCGTGTGGCGGCGCGTTCCTCCGGATGTCCGGGTTTTCACTATTGGTAAGATCGGATGTGAATAGTTAAATTGGCTTGACCAAAAGTGGTTTGATTGCTGTAATTCATCCAAATTGGACTGACCGGATAGTGCCGAGGTCGATCCACCCCAAGGAGACGCAATGGCAATGCCTCGCAATCTGCCCGGTCAGGCCGCGCACGACGAAGCGGACCGGGAGATCCTGCGCCTGGACGGGATTCGCAAGCGCTTCCCCGGCGTCCTCGCGCTCGACGGGATTCGCCTCGACTTGCGCCGCGGCGAGGTGCATGCGGTGTGCGGCGAGAACGGCGCGGGCAAATCCACGCTGATGAAAATCATCAGCGGCCAGTACCTGCCCGACGACGGCGTCGTTCACTATCGCGGCGCGCCGGTGCGGTTTCGTTCGGCTTCCGAAGCACAGGCGGCCGGCATCTCGATCATTCACCAGGAACTCAATCTCGTTCCGCACCTGAGCGTGGCGGAGAACCTGTTCCTCGCGCGCGAGCCGCGGCGCGGGCCGTTCGTCGATACGAAACGCATGAACGCGGATGCGGCGCGCTGCATCGCGCGCATCGGCCTGAACGTGGCCCCGACGACGAAGGTCGGGGTGCTGTCGATCGCGCAGCAGCAGATGGTCGAGATCGCGAAGGCGCTGTCGCACGACGCGCGCGTGCTGATCATGGACGAGCCCACGTCGTCGCTGACGGAAGCGGAGACGGTGCAGCTCTTTCGCATCATCGAGGAACTGCGCGCGGACGGCGTCGCGATTCTGTATATCTCGCACCGGCTCGACGAAATGGCGCAGATCGTCGATCGCGTGACGGTGCTGCGCGACGGGCGCCACATCTCGACGGACGATTTCGCCGACGTGAGCATCGACGACATCGTCGCGCGCATGGTCGGACGCACGCTCGACGACGCCTATCCGTCGCGGCAATCGGTGCCGACCGACGAGGTGCTGCTCGACGTGCGGGACCTGCGCCGCGACGGCGTGTTCGGGCCGGTGTCGTTCGCGCTGCGCCGCGGCGAGATCCTCGGTTTCGCCGGATTGATGGGCGCGGGGCGCACCGAGATCGCCCGCGCGATCTTCGGCGCGGATCGCATCGACGGCGGCACGATCGCGCTGCACGGCCGGCCCGTGACGATCCGTTCGCCGCGCGAGGCGATCCGGCACGGCATCGCGTATCTGTCGGAGGACCGCAAGAAGGAGGGGCTCGCGCTGCCGATGCCCGTCGCGGCGAACCTCACGCTCGCGAACGTGCGCGGCATCACGTCACGTTTCGGGTTCCTGCGCTTCGACGACGAACTCGACGTCGCGCGCCGCTACGTGCAGGACCTCGCGATTCGCACGCCGTCCGTGCACCAGCGCGTGCGCAACCTGTCCGGCGGCAACCAGCAGAAGGTCGTCATCGGCAAATGGCTCTACCGCGGCTCGAAGATCCTGTTCTTCGACGAGCCGACACGCGGCATCGACGTCGGCGCGAAATTCGCGATCTACGGGCTGATGGACCGGCTCGCGGCCGACGGCGTCGGCGTGGTGCTGATCAGTTCTGAACTGCCCGAACTGCTCGGCATGACCGACCGGATCGCCGTTTTTCACGAAGGTCGATTGACCGCATTTCTCGATACGAAACACACCAGTCAGGAGGAGATCATGCACTACGCGTCGGGGCGTTCCCATGCTTGAAATGACATCCGATCGAAGCCAGGCCGACGAGCGGGCGGCGCGACAGCGGCGGCGCGACCTGATCCAGAAGTTCGCGGCGCTGGGCAGCCTCGTCGTGCTCGTGTTCGCGTTCTCGATATCGAGCGCGGCGTTCTTCTCCGTCGACAACCTGATGACCGTCGGCCTGCAGGTCACCTCCATCGCCTATCTGGGCGTGGCCGCCACCTGCGTGATCATCACCGGCGGCATCGACCTGTCGGTCGGCTCGGTGCTCGCGCTGGCCGGCGTCTGTGCCGCGCTGCTGGTCAAGGTCGGCGTGCCGGTGCCTGTGGCGATGGCGGCCGGCATCCTGGTCGGCGCGCTGTGCGGGCTCGTCAACGGCATCTGCGTGACGCAGATGGGCCTGCCGCCGTTCATCGCGACGCTCGGCATGATGCTCGTCGCGCGCGGCATCGCGCTGCAGATCACGGGCGCGCGGCCGGTATCGGATCTCGGCGACGCGTTCGGCGCGCTCGGCAACGGCGCGCTGCTGCGGATCTCGCACATCGGCGCGGACGGCTTTCCCGACACGACCTTTCCCGGCATTCCGTATCCGGTCGTGATCATGGTCGTGCTGTTCGTCGTGGTGTCCGTGCTGTTGTCGAGAACGTCGCTCGGCCGTCACATCTACGCGGTCGGGTCGAACGCGGAAGCCGCGCGGCTGTCGGGCGTGAACGTGCAGGGCGTGAAGCTGTTCACCTACGTGCTGTCCGGTGCGCTCGCGGGCGTGACCGGCTGCGTGCTGATGTCGCGGCTCGTCACCGGGCAGCCGAACGAAGGCGTGATGTACGAGCTCGACGCGATCGCCAGTTCGGTCATCGGCGGCACGTCGCTGATGGGCGGCGTCGGCACGATCTCCGGCACGGCGATCGGCGCGTTCGTGATCGGCGTGCTGCGCAACGGCCTGAACATGAATGGCGTATCGAGCTTCATCCAGCAGATCATCATCGGCGTCGTGATCCTCGGCACGGTGTGGATCGACCAGTTGCGCAACCGCCGGCCCTGACCGGCAGCAAGCAGTCCCTACCAACGAGAAGCGGAGCGAGACATGAACAAATCCATCCTGCTGGCGGCATCGGCGTGCGTGTTCGCGGTGTGCAGCAGCGGCGCGTATGCGGCGGGCGGCGAGATCGCGGTGATCGTCAAGACGGTCAATTCGAACTACTGGCAGAACGTGCAGAAAGGCGCGAAGGCGGCGCTCGACGGCGCCAAGGGCTACACGATGACGTTCCAGGGGCCGGCGGCCGAATCCGACATCAGCGGGCAGGTCAACATGGTCGACAACGCGGTCACGCGGCATGTGGCGGCCATCGTGCTCGCGCCGTCCGATCCCGATGCGCTCGTGCCCGCGATCAAGAAGGCGTGGGAAGCGCACATCCCGGTCGTGCTGATCGACTCGGCGATCGCGGACGCCGGCAAGCCGTACTACCAGGCGTTCCTGTCGACCGACAACGAGAAGGCGGGCGCGCTGTGCGCGAAGGCGCTGATCGACCGCGTCGGGCAGTCGGGCAAGATCGCGATCATGTCGTACGTGCCGGGCGCGGGCTCCGAGGTCAGCCGCGTCGGCGGGTTCCGCAAATACATCGAGAGCCATTCGAAGCTGCAGATCGTCGGCCCGTACTACTCGCAATCGCAGATGGCGACCGCGCTGAACCAGACGACCGACGTGCTGTCGGCGAACCCGGACCTGAAGGGCATCTTCGGCGCGAACGAGCCGACCGCGGTCGGGATGGGCCGTGCGCTGAAGCAGTCGGGCAAGGCGGGCAAGGTGGTGGCGATCGGATTCGACGGCAACGAGGATCTGCAGGGCTTCGTGCGCGATGGCACCGTGCAGGCGATCGCCGTGCAGGGCTCGTGGCAGATGGGGAACCAGGGCGTGCGCACCGCGCTCGACGTGATCGAGCACAAGCCCACGCCGAAGCTGATCGATACCGGCGTCGTGATGGTCGACAAGCAGAACCTCGATTCGCAGGCGGCGAAGAACGTCCTGTACTGATCCCTTTTCCCCGTATCCAGTCACGCCTCATGAACGCACACGATACGCGCACCTTGCCGCGCAGCGGGCTGACGGTGTCGGCGCTCGGCCTCGGCTGCTCGCAGCTCGGCGGCCTTTATCGGCCGATGGCGGCCGCCGACGCCGCCGCGCTCGTCGACGCCGCGTGGGCGGCCGGCCTGCGCTATTTCGACACCGCGCCGTACTACGGCTACACGCTGTCCGAGCGGCGCGTGGGGGCGGGGCTCGCCCCGCGCGAGCGCCGCACGTTCACGCTCAGCACGAAGGTCGGGCGGCTGATGCGCGCCGACGCGAGCGTGCGCCCCGGCGACGACGGCTGGGCCGAGCCGCTGCCGTTCCGGCCGGTCTACGACTACAGCTACGACGGGATCATGCGCTCGCACGACGACAGCCGGCAACGGCTCGGGCTCGCGCGCGTCGACATGCTGTACGTGCACGACATCGGCGCGATGACGCACGGCGATCGTCACGCGCACTACTGGGAGCAGTTGACGCGCGGCGGCGGGTTTCGCGCGCTCGACGCGCTGCGCTCGGGCGGCGAGATCGGCGCATTCGGCCTCGGCGTGAACGAATGGGAAGTGGCGGCCGACGCGCTGAACGAAGCGGCGCTCGATGCGGTGCTGCTGGCCGGCCGCTACACGCTGCTCGAACAGACGGCGCTCGAACCGCTGCTCGACGCGTGCGCCCGTGACGGGACGGCAATCGTGATCGGCGGCGTGTTCAATTCCGGCCTGCTCGCCGGCAACGGCAAGTTCAACTATGCGGACGCGAGCGCCGACGTGATCGACAAGGCGACGCGGCTCGGCGCGCTGTGCGAGCGCTTCGACGTGCCGCTTCCCGCCGCCGCGCTGCAGTTTCCGTTCGGCCATCCGGCCGTCGTGTCGTGCGTGGTCGGCGCGCGCAGCGTGGCGCAGTTGCAGCAGAACATCGACTGGTTCGAGCGCCCCGCGCCGGCCGAACTGTGGGACGCGCTGCGCGACGAAGGGCTGATCGACGCGCACGCGCCGGTGCCGGGAGCACGCGCATGACCGCACGGATCGACGCCCATCAGCACTACTGGCGCATCGGCGCGCGGGCCGGCTGCTGGCCGCCGGCCGAACTCGATGCGATTCACCGGGATTTCGGCCCCGCCGATCTGGCGCCGCTGCTCGATGCCGCGCGCATCGATACCACCGTCCTCGTGCAATCGTTGCCGAGCGAAGCCGACACGCGCTTTCTGCTCGATCTCGCGGCTGACACGCCGACCGTCGGCGCGGTGGTCGGTTGGGTCGACCTGAAGGCCGACGACGCACCGGCGCGGATCGCGGCGTTTGCATCCGCACCGAAGGCGCGCGGCCTGCGACCGATGCTGCAGGATCTGCCCGACGACGCGTGGATCGACGATCCGCGGCTGGATCGCGCGGTCGCCGCGATGCTCGAGCATGCGCTGAGTTTCGATGCGCTGGTGATGCCGCGCCATCTCGATGCGCTGCATGCGTTCGCGCGACGCCATCCGGAGCTGCCGATCGTGATCGATCACGGCGCGAAGCCGTTCATCGAGCGCGGCGAATTGCAGCCGTGGTTGTCCGCGATGAGCCGGCTCGCGCGCCTGCCGAATCTTCATTGCAAGCTGTCCGGCCTGTGGACCGAAGCGGGGCCGTCGGCCGGCGCCGATGCCGCCCGCACGCGCACGCGGCCGTACGTCCACGCGCTGGCCGAGCTGTTCGGGCCGACGCGCTTGATGTGGGGCAGCGACTGGCCGGTGCTGCGGCTGGCGTCGGCGTGCGGCGGCTACGGCGAATGGCTGGCCGCGTGCGAGGACGATTGCGCGCGGTTGCTCGGCGCCGCGGCGCTGGATGGCCTCTTCGGCGGCAACGCGCGCCGCTTCTACCGGATCGACACCGCACGCCACGACGAATGAACCAGAACGAAAGGAACCCGACATGCTCAGCGTGATTTGCGAATCCCCCGGCGTGCTGCGCGTGCAGCATCGCGAACCGCCCGTGCGCGGCAGCGGCGAAGTATTGTTGCGCGTGCAACGGGTCGGCATCTGCGGCACCGACCTGCACATCTTCACCGGCAACCAGCCGTACCTCGACTATCCGCGCGTGATGGGCCATGAGCTGTCGGCGGTGGTCGTCGAGGCGGAAGCCGAGTCGGGGCTCGCCGCCGGCGACGCGGTGTACGTGATGCCGTATCTGTCGTGCGGGCATTGCATCGCCTGCCGTCACGGCAACACGAACTGCTGCGTGAACATCAAGGTGCTCGGCGTGCATCGCGACGGCGCGTTGACCGAATACCTGAGCGTGCCCGCGCAGTTCGTTCACAAGGCCGACGGCATTTCGCTCGACCAGGCGGCGATGCTGGAATTTCTCGCGATCGGCGCGCATGCGGTGCGGCGCGCGGACGTCCGCGCCGGGCAGCGCACGCTGGTCGTCGGCGCCGGGCCGATCGGCATGGCCGCGATGATCTTCGCGAAGCTGCGCGGCGCCGACGTCACGTGCCTCGACACGCGGGCCGACCGTCTCGCGTTTTGCCGGCAGCATCTGGCGGTCGATGCGGCGGTGGAGGTGGGGGAAGGCGACACGGAGCGTCTCGCGTCGTTGACGAACGGCGAGTATTTCGATGCGGTATTCGACGCGACGGGCAATCTCGATGCGATGAATCGCGGTTTCGAATTCGTCGCGCACGGCGGCAAATATACGTTGATCTCGATCGTGCGCGGGCACGTCGCGTTTTCGGATCCCGAATTCCACAAGCGGGAGACCACGCTGCTCGCGAGCCGCAATGCGACGGCCGAGGATTTCGCGACGGTGCTCGACGCGATGCGCGCGGGGCGCATTCCGGACCGCGCGCTGAACACGCACCGGATGCGGCTCGACGAGGTGCCGGACGCGCTGCCGCGTTTGCTGGATGCGGGGCAGACCGTCGTGAAGGCGCTCGTCGAATGCTGAGCGATCGAATCCGTCGTGCGGAGCGCATGCGATGACGCCACCGATCCTGCAGTTCGGCACGAGCCGCTTCCTGCTCGCGCACGTCGACCTGTTCGTCTCGCAGGCGCTGGACGACGGCAACGCGATGGGCGGCATCGGCATCGTGCAGACGACCGGCAATCCGGCCAGCCGCGCTCGCATCGACGCGCTGCGCGCCACCGGTCGCTATCCGGTACGGATTCGCGGGCGCGAGCGCGGCGGCGTGGTCGACGAAGTCGTCGAGTGCCACGCCGTACATCGTGCATGGGACGCCGAGCGCGACTGGGCGGAGATACGCGACGCCGCGATCGAGACGGTGCGCGTGATCGTGTCGAACACCGGCGACGCAGGCTATCGCGCCGATCCGCGCGACACCGCGGACCTGCTGGCCCGGCCCGAGCACCCACCGCACGGTTTCCCGGCGAAGCTGCTCGCGCTGCTGCATGCGCGCTGGCAGGCGCGGCCCGATGACGGCGTTTCCATCCTGCCGTGCGAACTGGTGACGAACAATGGCGACACGCTGCGCGACATCGTGCTGGGCCTCGCGCGCCAGTGTCGGCTGCCCGACGCGTTCGCCGACTATCTGTGCAACCGCTGCGTATGGATCAACTCGCTCGTCGACCGCATCGTGTCCGAGCCGCTTCATCCGGTCGGCGCGATCGCGGAGCCTTATGCGCTATGGGCGATCGAACGACGTGCGGGCATGGCGCTACCGTGCACGCATGCTCGGATCGTCGTCACCGACGATTTGCGCAGCCACGAGCGGCTGAAGCTGTTCTTCCTCAATCTCGGGCACAGCTGGCTCGCGGAGCAGTGGCTCTCGGCAGGGCGTGACGCATCGGAAACGGTGCTGGACGCGATGAACGATGCGCGGCTGCGCGATGGTCTCGAAGCCGTGTGGCGCGATGAAGTCGCGCCGGTGTTCGTCGCGCTGGGGTTGCGGGAAGCCGCGGAACGCTACGTCGACAGCGTGCGCGAGCGCTTTCTCAATCCGTTTCTCGCGCATCGCATCGCCGATATCGCGGTGAACCATCGCGAGAAGGTGGCACGGCGGATCGAGCCGCTGCTCGCACTCGCGGATTCGCTGGCGCTGCCGGCCGAACAATCGCGGTTGCGGCAACTCGTCGCCCGCCATGAGCTGGCGGCCGGCGCTCCAGGGGCCGGCATCGCAACGACAGGAAGAGGTACATCGTGACACAACCGGCAATCGTGATCCTTCACGGCAACGACAACGTCGCCGTCGCACTCGACGCGCTGGCGCCCGACGTGCCGATCGACGTGCGCGGCGCACCGCTGCGGCCGGCGGCCGCGGTGCCGGCCGGCCACAAGGTCGCCACCGCGCCGATCGCGCGCGGCGACGCGATCGTCAAATGCGGGCAGCCGATCGGCGTCGCGCTGCGCGACATCGCCGCGGGCGAGCACGTGCACGTGCACAACGTCGGGATGCCTGATCGGCATGCGCGCGAGGATGGGCCTGCGGGCGACACGCACGACGTTGCGGCGGATCGCCGCGACACCTTCGACGGATTCGTGCGGCCCGACGGCAGCGTGGGGACCCGCAACTACGTCGGCGTGATCGCGAGCGTCAACTGTTCGGCGAGCGTCTGTCATGCGATCGCCGATGCATACCGGCACGGCGCGCTCGATGCGTTCGGTCACGTCGACGGCGTCGTCGCGATCACCCATCAGAGCGGCTGCGGGATGTCCGCGAGCGGGGACGGCATCGAACTGCTGCGGCGCACGCTCGTCGGCTATGCACGGAACCCGAATTTCGCCGGCGTGCTGCTCGTCGGCCTCGGCTGCGAGGTGAACCAGGTCGGCGCGCTCGCGGAACGGCTCGACGCGGCGGCGCCCGGCACCGTGCGCACGCTGGTGATCCAGGACGAGGGCGGCGTGCGCGACACCGTGGCCAAAGGCGTGTCGATCGTGCGCGAGTTGGTGGAGGCGGCCGACGGCGCGCGTCGCAGCGTCGTGCCGGCCTCGCGGCTGACGGTCGGCCTGCAGTGCGGCGGGTCCGACGGCTACTCGGGCATCACCGCGAATCCGGCGCTCGGCGCGGCCGTCGACCTGCTGGTCCGCAACGGCGGCACCGCGATTCTGTCCGAGACCCCCGAGATCTATGGTGCGGAGCACTTGCTGATCGCGCGGGCGGCCTCGCGCGACGTGGCCGAGCGCCTGCTCGGCCGGTTGCAGTGGTGGGAGCGCTACGTCGCCGACAACGGCGGCGAAATGAACAACAACCCGTCGCCCGGCAATCTCGCCGGCGGAATCACGACGATTCTCGAGAAATCGCTCGGCGCGGTGTCCAAGGGCGGCCGCTCGCCGTTGCGCGCGGTCTACGACTATGCGGAGCCGGTGCGGCAAGCCGGGCTCGTGTTCATGGACACGCCCGGCTACGACCCGGTGTCGGCCACCGGGCAGATCGCCGGCGGCGCGAATCTCGTGTGCTTCACGACGGGCCGCGGTTCGGTATTCGGCTCGAAGCCGGTGCCGACGATCAAGATCGCGACGACGAGCGGCCTGTTCGAGCGGATGCAATCGGACATGGATTTCGACAGCGGCGGGATCGTCGCCGGTTCGCTCTCGGTCGACGAAGCGGGCGAGCGGCTGTTCCGGCTGATGCTCGACGTCGCCTCCGGGCGGCGATCGCGCAGCGAGGACAACGGCATCGGCGAACGCGAATTCGTGCCGTGGCTGCGCGGCGCGGTCATGTGACGCGCGAGGCGACGTGCGGCCGCGCGCGCAATCGGACAGCGAAGGAGAAGCCGCGATGGAAACCAGCATGAGCGAGCCGGCGATCGGCGAAGCCGGTCACGACGGCTCGCTGTCGGAACTGGAGAAGGGGTTGCTCGGCGAAGCGCTGCGGTTGCTCGCCGAGACGCGGGCCCGTGCGCTGGAGCTCTGCGTGGAGGTCAGCCGGCGGCAGGGCGCCGCCGCGCCGGACGTTCACGATTTCAACCTGCCGACGATCATCGAACTGCAACGGCGCTTCGGTACGCGATCCGGCCCGGACGGCGCCGGCATGGCAGCCTCCGGCCGCCTCGCGTAGCCGAAGCCGAAGCCGCCCGTGGGCGGCGCCGTTGCAGGAACGATCTTCGCTGCCGGTTACGCCGCCGACAGCTTGATCGACACGCCCGTCGCCGTGTAGACCGGCGTGGCCTTGAACCCGTCGACCGTCACCGTCGCGAACTTCGCGGCACCCGCCGCACCGTCGATCAGCGCGATGGTGTCGCCTGCCTTCGGTGCGTAGCCGTTCACGAATTTCACGTGCAGCGTGCCGCCCGTGACGGTGAGCGGGCCGCCCACGCGCAGAAGCCCACCGCCGTTGCCGTCGATGTCGAGTTCGAGCGTCGTGTTGTCGAGCTGCGTGTAGCGGGTGGCGATCGTCACCGGCGCGGCCGCCGCGATCCGCACGCTGCCGCCCGAGCCGACGTACACGTCGCCCGTGCCGAACGCCGTCGGCGACGCGGCCGCCAGCGTGCCGCCGCTCACCTGCGTGCCGCCGGTGTAGGCGTTGTTGCCCGCCAGCGTCAGCGTGCCGCTGCCTTGCAGCGTCAGCTTGCCGGCGCCCGCGACGTCGTTGCGCCACAGGTCGGCGGCATTGAGCCCGCCCTGCGACGCATCCATCGACACGATCACGTTGCCGTTGAACGCGCCGTAGCCGTCGGCGGCCGTGAACAGGTTCAGGCGGCCCCAGCCTTCCGCATCGTCCATCACCGGATAGCCGGACGACAGTTCGGTCGTCTTCAGCACGACGCGTCGCTGGTCGGCGCTCAGATACGGGAAGCGCGTCTGCAGCAGGATCTCCGCGCCCTTCGGCACGACCGGCGGTGCGTTCGTCGATTCGATCGCGCTGAAGCCGAACGTCATGCGGCGCAGGAACGCGGCTTTGTTCGCCGTGTAGTCGGCGAACCGGTCGGTGGCCGTCGTGCCGGAGCGCGCGAATGCGGAGAACGTCGTGGCGCTCGTCCCCGTCAGTTGTTGCAGCGTCTGATGGGCTTGCGTGTAGGCGGCTTGCGCGTCGCTGGCATACGCGGTCAGGTTCGCCGCGCTGACGGCCATCGCGAGCATGCGCCCGCCGATCACGTCGAGCGGCGAATGCATGCCGGCGAGAATCCGGTTCTCGCCGAGTTCGAGGCCGCGGCTGACCATTTCCTGGAAGCGTTCCGGCACGAGCCACGCCATCGTCGTCGCATCGCGCATCGCTTCGGCCGTGTGGCCGCTGATGAAGCCGCCGTCGGTCGCGGGCGTCGTGCTTTCGGCCGGCACGAGCGTCGGCGCGACGACCACGCTGGAGCTCCAGCGGTACGGGCGCGCATATTTGAAGAAGCGCTTCGACGGTTCGGTCGATGCGTTGTTGCCCATTTCGTTGAGCAGGTCGACGACCTTCCCGAAGCTGGCGTTGCCGCTGCTGCTGCCGACGCCGACGTTGTTGCCGGAGTCGTTGTACAGCACGGTCGTCGCATCGGCGGGCACGCTGGTGATGCTGGTCGTCTGCTGGGCCGCGGTGCGCCATGCGGCGGTGAGCGGGCCCATGCCGTCGGTCACGCTGTATCCCTTGCCGCGCCGGTCGTCGTAGTACGCGGCATCGGCCTGCTGCGGCGTGCGGGCGGTCGTCGCATTGACCACGTACTGCACGTTGGCCGACAGCACCGCATCGTTCAGGATCGTGCCGCACGGCACGCCGCTGTTCGGCAGGCCGGAGCAGGTCGACGGCGAGATGGCCGGGAACGCGCCGTTCGCCGGCGCGCTCACGCCCGCGTCGACCAGCATCGTCGCCGGCTGCCAGAGATCGAGGAAACGGCTCAACACGCGCACCGCGGCGTTGGTCGAGAGCGTCGCATAGCGCGCATCGCCGCGCTGGTTGGTCGCGATGTTGTCGACGAAAGCGGGCGCGCTCGGGATCGGCGCGCTGTCGACGAAGCCGGGGTCGGCGGGCGGCGCCGGAACGGCCGCGGCGATCGTGGCGGTCGGCGCGACGTCGTCGCCGCCGCCGCAGGCAGCCAATACGAGCGCACTCGACAATGCCGCGACGTGCAGCGGGAAACGGCTTGGTGACGCAAACATGCACAACTCCATCCTGAGGGTAGAAGACGGAGGATTGTGGTGAGCGATCGTTACACGGTCGTTACGGAATTGTTTCGCGTCGTACGCAGCGGGCGAAAATTCCCACTATCTGGTTAATTTCCTGTACTGAACATGACGGACGCCGGAATCGATGCGTCGTCCGTCACCGATACAGGGTGGCGGGAGCTGGCTTACGCGCTTGCCGTGCGCGTGTCCAGCCGGAACAGCGAGACGGCCTCGGCAAGCCGGTTCCCCTGTTCCTCGAGCGATTTCGAGGCGGCCGCTGCCTGCTCGACGAGCGCCGCATTCTGCTGGGTGACCTCGTCCATTTGCGTAATGGCGAGATTGACCTGCTCGATGCCGCGGCTCTGTTCGCTCGACGCCGCGGCGATCTCGCCCATGATGTCGGTCACGCGCGAGATCGCGTGCGTGACCTCGCTCATCGTGTCCCCCGCGGTGTTCGCGATATGCGAGCCGTCCTGGATTTTCCGGACCGATTGCGAGATCAGCTCGCGAATTTCCTTCGCGGCGCTCGACGAACGCTGCGCGAGACTTCTGACTTCGCTCGCCACCACCGCGAAGCCGCGGCCCTGTTCGCCGGCGCGGGCGGCCTCCACGGCCGCGTTGAGCGCGAGGATGTTGGTCTGGAACGCGATCCCTTCGATGATCCCGGTGATCTCGGCGATCTTGGCGGAACTCGAGCTGATGTCGGTCATCGTGTCGACCATCAGGCCGACCGCCGAGCTGCCGCGCTGCGCGACCTCCGATGCGTTGTTGGCCAGGCCGCTTGCCTGTTGCGCATTGTCGGCGTTCAGGCGCACGGTGGACGTCAGTTGCTCCATGCTCGACGCGGTTTCCTGCAACGACGCGGCCTGCTGTTCGGTGCGGGAGGACAGGTCCTGGTTGCCGGACGCGATTTCGCCGGCGCCGGTCGCGACGTTGCCCGATGCGGTACGGACTTCCGAGATCAGGCGGATCAGGTTCGCCTGCATGTCGCGCATCGATGCCAGCACGCTGCCGGCCGGCGCGGCGCCGGTCGCGGATTCGGCGCCGAGATCGCCGGCGGCGATATGGCCGGCGATATCGCTGAGCACGGCGGGCTCGGTGCCCAGCGCGCGCAGCAGGCCGCGGGTGATGAAGAGGCCCGAGAGCGCGGCTGCTGCTGCGGCGGCGATGCAGATGGCGATCAGCATCAGTCGGCGCGAGGTATAACGGTCGTCCGATTCCTTCACCAGTTGGTCGGCCCGCGAGCGCGAGTACTTCGCATACGTGTCGGTGGCCGCCACAAGCTGCGCCAGCAGCGGTCGACACTGTTCGTTGATCATCGTGATCGCCTGGTCGCGCCGGTTGTTCGCCGCCGCGTCGACGATGGCGCGCGCCACGGGGCCGTACTGCGTCTCGATCGCCCCGATTTGCCGAACCAGTTCGCGAGACTTGTCGGACGCGCCGCTTCCGTCGCGGACCGCATTCGTCAGTTCGCTCATCAGCATGCCGACTTCGCGGTCGGCCTGCAGCGCCGCTTCCTTCTCGAGGTCCGCATCGCGCGGGCTGGCCGCGAGGACCTGGTTGCGGGCGGCGATCGCGCGCCGGTCGACGGCGAAGCGAATCTTGTCCGCCAGGTTCGCGCGGGCGTTGGTGCCGTTGACGTAATTCTCGAAGGCATCGTTTGCGTTGCCGAGCGAGATGATGCCGAGGAGCGAGACGAGCACGACCAGGCATGTAAGAAGTCCGAAAGCCATGGTCAGCTTCATGCGAACCGTCAATCGTCGATCATTCATAGGAGGAATCCAGTTGGGAGTATCAAATAGATTTCCTGATTAACGGAATGGAGAACGAACAGTTTAGGACGGGCTCTCCGGGCAATCGTTTGCGTGTTGCCTGACGTCAAAAAAAATTCGACCGCGGTCCGCGTTCGTCACGCCGAGCGCGCGAACGGCTCCGGATCCGCACGCTACAACCGGTATCCATGTTCGCGCTTCGCGCGATAGCGCGTCTTGCGGCCTCCTGCGTGCCGCCGTCCTGCCGGCATCGCTCAACTTCCCGCCTCCGGTGCCGTTAAACGGATCAGGGTCGCCCTGTTCAGCGATCCAGTTCAATCACGCGGTAACGGAGACCGAAGTCATCATGCTGTCATCAATTCGCGCACGGATACTGGCGACGTGTGTCGCCATCGTAGTGACGGCGCTGGCCGTCACCGGTGGGCTCGTCTATTACGTCGTCAAGACCCACAACGACGAGGCCATCGACCAGAATCACAAGTCGATCCTCGCCGGCCACGCGCTGGCGATCGACGAATGGGTGGCCAGCCGGTCGCGCGAAACCCAGGCGCTCGCGGATACGATCACGATCGGCGAGGGCGACCCGGTGCCGGCGTTGAAGCTGCTCGGCAAGTCGGGCGGCTTCGAGGTGCTGACGCTCGGCCTGCCGGACAAGACGGCGTTCTCGAACGTGCCGCTCGCGCCCGGCTACGATCCGACCGGGCGGCCCTGGTACAAGCAGGCCGTCGGCGCGGGCCATCTGGTCGTGACGGCGCTCTACCGCGATGCGACGAGCGGCAAGCCGGCCGTCGCGTTCGCGGTGCCGGTGGTGCGCGACGGCGCGGTGAAGGGCGTGCTGGCAGCCAGCCTGTTCATGGAGAGCGTGAGCTCGATCGTGACTTCCGTTCACCCGACGCCGGCGAGCTTCGCGTTCCTGGTGGACAAGGGCGGCCGCGTGATCGCGTCGGCCAAGACCGACCTGATCATGAAGCCGGCCACCGGTCTGTCGCCGGAACTCGATGCCGATCGCCTCGGCGCGCTGCAGACGGCGTCCGCGCCCGTCGCGGTCGATATCGACGGCGCCGCCAAGCTGATGCGCGCACAACCGATCGCCGGCACCGACTGGTCGCTGGTGCTCGCGCTCGACAAGGGCGACGTGACGGCCGGCATGCGCGCGGTCGCGACGACGACGCTGTTGGCGATCGTGATCGTGGCCGGCATCGCCGCCGCGCTCGTCGGCGCGATGACGAACGCGGCCTTCAAACGCATCCTGATGGTGCGCGACGCGCTCACGGACGTTTCGAGCGGCAGCGGCGACCTGACGAAGCGCTTGCCCGCCGACGGCGCGGACGAAGCCGCGCAGATCGCGCGAGCGTTCAACGCGTTCGCCGAGAAGATCAGTGCGATCCTGTTGCAGATTCGCGAGTTCAGCACGTCCGTCAACCTCGCGAGCGCCGAGATCGCCCAGGGCAACCAGGATCTGTCGGCCCGCACCGAACACGCGGCGTCGAGCCTGCAGGAAACGGCCGCGGCGCTCGAGGAGATCGCGGGCACGGCCCGCAATTCGGCCGATGCGGCGAGCCAGGTGAACCGTCTGGCGGAATCGGCGTCGGATGTCGCGCTGCGGGGCGGCACGGTCGTGCGCGACGTCGTCTCGACGATGAACGACATCACGCAGGCGTCGGCAGAGATCGCCAACATCGTCGGCGTGATCGACGGCATCGCGTTCCAGACCAACATTCTCGCGTTGAACGCCGCCGTCGAGGCGGCCCGCGCGAACGAGCACGGCCGCGGCTTCGCGGTCGTCGCCGGCGAGGTGCGTGCGCTCGCGCAGCGCAGCGCGCAGGCCGCGCGCGAAATCAAGCAACTGATCCACTCGTCGGTCGAGAAGATCGAGGGTGGCTCCGGGCTCGTGCAGACGGCCGGTGCGACGATGGACGAAATCGTCGACGGCGTGCGCAACATCACGAGCGTGATCGCCGAAATCAGCGTGGCCGCGAAGGAGCAGAGCACGGGGCTCGAGCAGGTGAATCAGGCGGTGTCGCAGCTCGACGATACGACGCAGCAGAACGCGGCGCTGGTCGAGCAATCGGCGGCTGCCGCGACGTCGCTGCGCGAGCAGGCGGCCCGGCTCGCGCAGACGGTCGGCGAGTTCAAGCTGGCGGAGCGTGCGGTGCCGGCGTGATGGCCGGGTGAACCGGGCCGGCGAGCGCCGGCTTCGTCCGCCGCACCGGGGAGCAGGGTGGCGCCGCGCGGCCGGCCCGGCCGGCATGCCCGCCGGCAACGGGCAGGATCGCGCCCGTTGCCGGCGCCGGTCCGCGGAGGCGTCGCTCACGCCGTGGCTGACCGCGATCGATCGCGGGCGGGCAGGCCGATATCGCTGTCGTGTCGTTCAGGCAAGCAGCCCGCGTGCCGCGAGATTCGCGTACAGCGCGCGCACGCCGAAGGTCCACGGCGCGATCTCCGTGCAAAGCCGCACGGTGTTGACGAGTGCGCCGAGCGCGGGCGTGGAGATCGTGACGCGGTCGCCGAGGTGATGCGTGAATCCGCCGCCGGGCGCGTCGCGATCCTGGATCGGCGAGAACATCGTGCCGAGGAACAGCATGAAGCCGTCCGGATACTGATGATGCGCGCCGCAGGTCTGCGCGACGAGGTCGGCCGGGTCGCGGCTGATCTCGCGCATGTGGCTGATGCCGTCGAGCACGAAGCCGTCGTCCGCGCCGTCGACGCGCAGCGACACGCTGCATTGCCGCACGCTGTCGAGCGTGAAGCCGTCGTCGAACAGCCGCACGAACGGGCCGATCGCGCACGAGCCGTTGTTGTCCTTGCATTTGCCGAGCAGCAGCGCCGAGCGGCCTTCGACGTCGCGCAGGTTCACGTCGTTGCCGAGCGTCGCGCCCACCGGCCGGCCGTCGCTGGCGACCGCCAGCACGATCTCGGGCTCCGGGTTGTTCCACACCGATATGGGCAGCAGCCCCACGTCCGCGCCGAAGCCGACCGCCGACATCGGCTGCGCCTTGGAGAACACCTCGGCATCCGGGCCGATGCCGACTTCCATGTATTGCGACCACGCGCCGCGGCGCTCGAGTTCCGCCTTCAGGCGCAGCGCGGCTTCCGAGCCCGGCACGATCTTCGACAGGTCGGTGCCGATGGTCGTGGCGATGGTGTCGCGCACCTCCCGTGCTTTGGCCGGATCGCCGCCGGCCTGTTCCTCGATCACACGCTCGATCAGGCTTACGGCAAAGGTGACACCGCATGCCTTGATCGCCTGCACGTCGCACGGCGCAAGCAGGTGCGTCACGCCCGGCGTGCCGTCCAGCGCCGCCTGCACCAGCGGCTCGACGCGCCCGAGCGATTCGCCGGCAGCGGTGCGCGCGATGGCGAGCGCATCGGCGCGGTCGAACAGGTCGGCGGTGGTCGGCACGGTGCGCGTGATGTCGAACACTTCGCCGCCGCGCACGGCGACGACGCTCGGGCCCGCGTGGGCGCCGTCGTGCCGCCAGACGCGGCCGATCAGCAGCGCGTGGTCGAGGTCGTGCGGCAGGCAGTCGGAAACGGAAGGAGTACGCATGGTCAGCTCGGCAAGAGTCGGGGGCGGTGGGGTCAGTGCGAATGGCGCGGATTGCCGCGCTGCTCGATCACCTTCAGGTACAGCGTGGCCGGTTCGAGGCAGCCGCCGGTGGACAGCTGGCCGACGAACCGGCGATAGAGTTCCTGCCACGGCGTTTGCGCCTGCGGCACGGTGAAGCTGGCGGTTTCGCGGCGGCGCGCGAGTTCGTCCTCGTCGACGAGCACGTCGACGCTGCGGCGATTCAGGTCGACGCGCACGCGATCGTTCGTGCGCAGCAGCGCGAGGCCGCCGCCGACCGCGGCTTCCGGCGACACGTTGAGGATCGACGGGCTGGCCGACGTACCGCTCTGGCGTCCGTCGCCCAGGCACGGCAGCGACGTCACGCCGCGCTTCACCAGTTCGGCGGGCGGCGCCATGTTCACGACTTCGGAGCTGCCCGGGTAGCCGACCGTGCCGCAGCCGCGGATCACGAGGATGCAGCGCTCGTCGATGTTCAGCGCGGGATCGTTGATGCGCGCGTGATAGTCCTCGGGGCCGTCGAACACGATCGCGCGCGCTTCGAACGTATTCTCCGCGCCCGGCTCGGAAAGATAGGTCCGGCGGAACGCGTCGCCCACCACCGACATCTTCATGATCGCGCTGTCGAAGAAGTTGCCCGACAGCACCATGAAGCCGGCGCCATGCTTGAGCGGCGCGTCGGGCGTGCGGATCACGTCGCGGTCGGCGTCCTGCGCGGTGTCGGCGATCTCGCCGATCGCGCGGCCCGATACGGTCAGGCAGTCACGCCGCAGCAGGCCGGCCGCGTCGAGCTGGCGCAGCACGGCCGGCACGCCGCCGGCGCGGTGGAAGCTCTCGCCGAGGTATTCGCCGGCCGGCATGCAGTTCACGAGCAGCGGCACCGATTCACCCAGGCGCTGCCAGTCGTCCAGGCTCAGTTCGACGCCCATGTGGCGCGCAATCGCGATCAGGTGCGGCGGGCAGTTGGTCGATGCGCCCAGCGCGGAGGCCACGACGATCGCATTCTCGAATGCCGCGCGCGTCATGATCGTCGACGGGCGAAGGTCTTCGCGGACGAGCTCGACCGCGCGCTTGCCGGTCGCGTAAGCCATCTGGCCGCGCTCGCGATAGGCGGCGGGAATGCTCGCGCAGCCGGGCAGCGACATGCCCAGCGCCTCGGCGAGGCTGTTCATCGACAGCGCGGTGCCCATGGTGTTGCAATGGCCGATCGACGGCGACGAAGCCGTGGTCAGCTGCATGAAGCCTTCGTAGTCGATCTCGCCCGCCGCGAGCAGGTTGCGCGCATGCCAGATCACCGTGCCCGAGCCGACCCGCTTGCCCTCGTGCCAGCCGTCGAGCATCGGGCCGCCCGACAGCACGATCGCGGGCATGTCGACGGTGGCCGCGGCCATCAGGCACGCGGGCGTGGTCTTGTCGCAGCCGGTCGTCAGCACCACGCCGTCCAGCGGAAAGCCGTGCAGCACCTCGACCAGCCCGAGGTAGGCGAGGTTGCGGTCGAGCGCGGCGGTGGGCCGGCGGCTCTGCTCGGCCAGCGGATGCACGGGGAACTCCATCGGAATGCCGCCCGCGTCGCGGATGCCGGCCTTGGTGCGCTCGGCGAGCTCGATGTGGTGGCGGTTGCACGGCGCGAGGTCGCTGCCCGTCTGCGCGATGCCGATGATCGGGCGGCCCGACTGCAGTTCCTCGCGCGTCAACCCGTAGTTCATGAAGCGCTCGACATAGAGCGCGGTCATGTCTGCGTGCGCGGGGTCGTCGAACCATTCCTGGCTGCGCAGGCGGCGAGGGGTGTGTGACATGGCAGGCTGTCTCCTGAGGACCTTTTTCATTTTGCGTGCCGGATGATACCGGTAACATCGCTTGGATGTTAGCACGGGTTTTTTGCGTCACGGAAGGGATTTCGTGCGCGCGTGGCGAAGGCGTGGGGTAGGGGCGGTACGAGGCCGCACGCGTCGCGTACTGGAATGCGCGCGGCCGTCGGCCCGTCAGGCGCTTTCCCGCGCGATGATCGTGTAGTCGATGCGAATGCTTTTCGATTCGGTGCGCTCGCCGCCGTCGCGCGCTTGCAGCGCCGCCAGCAATGCTTCGCCGGTGCGCAGCCCGATGCCGTACGCGTCGACCGATACGGTCGTGATGGTCGGGTGGCAGCACGTCGCGACTTCGAAGTTCCCGAAGCCGGCCACGGCGATGTCGGCAGGCACGGCGAGCCCGCGCCGGTGGCACTCCATGATCGCGCCGAATGCGGACATGTCGCTCACGCACATCACCGCGTCGGTATCCGGCCATTGCTCCAGCAGCGCGGCCATCGCGGGCCCGCCGTGGCTCATCGTGATCGGCGATTCGCCCAGCCGCACGACGCGCGGTTCGCCCAGGCCCAGCGCCTTGATCTCCGCCTGGTAGCCCTTGAGCCGGTCCAGGCCGCGGCGATCCAGCTCGCTCGCGCCGACCAGAAAGCCGATGCGCCGATAACCGCGCTCGGCCAGGTGGCGCACCATCGCACGGGCGGCGCGCACGTTCGAAAAGCCGACGGCGGTGTCGATCGGGCGCGTGGGCAGGTCCCACATCTCGACCACGGGAATCGCCGAGCGCTCCAGTACCTTGCGCGTCGCGTCGGTGTGCTGCGATCCCGTCAGCGCGATGCAGCGCGGCTGGTGTCGCAGCATCGATCGCACGAGCCGTTCTTCCCGTTCCAGGTCGTAGTCGGTATCGCCGAGCAGCAGTTGCAGACCGTGCGGCTCGAGCGCGTCGGTGAGGCCGCGCACGGTGTCCGAGAAGTTGGAGCTCGACAGCGACGGCACCAGCACCGCGACGAATTCCGAGCGCCCCGACGACAGCGCGCCGGCGGCGGCATCCGCCACGTAGCCGAGCTGGTCGATGGCCTCGCAGACCCGTGCGCGCGTTTCGGCGGCCACGCTGTGGCCGGCGAGCACGCGCGACACCGTCATCTTCGATACGCCGGCGAGGCGCGCTACGTCGGACATGCGGGGCGGCCCGGCGGGCCGGACGGCGGTGGGACTGGGCATCGGAATCGCGATCAGGGGAAGGCCGGAAAGGCTACATCATACCGGTGCGGCATACCGCGCAGGCACGGTCGCGGCGTGCCCGTCGCGATGAGGGCCGTACTAGGGAAACCACGCGTTCGGCGGCACTTGTACGCGCGTATCGCAGTATGCTACCTTCAGTTTTGTTACCGGTATCAGCATGCCGATCGCTCCCGTCGCATCGTCGGCTTTTTTTTGCCACCGGATGTTATCGGTAACATCGATGCGCGAAGCGCACGCGACGGTACGAAGAAGATCGACACAATCAGGAGACAGACCGATGCCATCCCTTACGCAGGCCGCTGCCGCACCGGCCGCGGCCGACTCGTCCGAAGACGCCCTTTACCGCAAGGTCATGCGGCGCATCCTGCCGTTGCTGCTGCTCTGTTACGTCGTGGCTTACCTGGACCGCGTCAACGTGGGCTTCGCGAAGCTGCAGATGCTCGACGACCTGAACCTGAGCGACGGCGTCTATGCGCTCGGCGCCAGCATCTTCTTCTGGGGCTATTTCCTGTTCGAGATGCCCAGCAACCTGTTGCTGCACCGCTACGGCGCGCGCTTCTGGATCGCGCGGATCATGATCACGTGGGGCATCGTGTCGTCGTCGATGGCGTTCATCGTACCGCTCGCGCAGTTCTTCCACGTGCAGACGACCACGATGTTCTACACGTTGCGCTTCCTGCTGGGGCTGTGCGAAGCGGGGTTTTTCCCGGGCGTCATCCTGTACATGAACTACTGGTTCCCGGCGCGGCGCCAGAGCGTGGCGATGTCGGGCTTCCTGGTCGCGATCCCGCTGAGCCTGACGCTCGGCAGCGTGCTGTCCGGCTGGCTGATGGAGCAGACGCACGGCCTGTCGGGCATGAGCGGCTGGCAATGGATGCTGCTGCTCGAAGGGCTGCCGTCGATCGTGGTCGCGTTCATCGTGCTGGCCTGCCTCGGCGACGGGCCGCAGACGGCGAAGTGGCTGTCCGCCGACGAAAAAGCGGTGCTGTCGCGCAACCTCGAATCCGAGGCCGCGCACAAGTCGCACAGCATCGGCGCCGCGCTGCGCAGCCCGCGCGTCTGGCTGCTCACCTTCATCCTGCTGACGTTCAATACCGGCTTCTACGGGCTGGCTTTCTGGCTGCCGTCGATCATCCGCGCGTCGGGCGTGCGCAGCCCGCTGCACATCGGTGTGCTGACGGCCATTCCGTACCTG
Organism: Burkholderia sp. AU16741; assembly: GCF_002223345.1. Taxonomy (NCBI): domain Bacteria; kingdom Pseudomonadati; phylum Pseudomonadota; class Betaproteobacteria; order Burkholderiales; family Burkholderiaceae; genus Burkholderia; species Burkholderia sp. AU16741. The sequence continues at coordinate 514,726 of NZ_NKEZ01000011.1, read as the reverse complement.
ACGGCGATCTTCGCGATGGTGTGGAACGCGTCGCACTCGCGCAAGACCGGCGAACGCCGCCTGCATGCGGCCATTCCCGCGCTGATCGGCGGCGTGTTCCTGATCCTGAGCGCGGCGTTCGCGCAGAACGTGGCGCTGTCGATCGTATTCCTGACCATCGCCACGTGCGGCATCCTCGCGCTGATGCCGATCTACTGGACCTTCCCGGGGCAGATCCTGTCCGGCACGGCTGCGGCCGCCGGCATCGCGCTGATCAACTCGGTGGGGAACCTGTCCGGCTTCACGGGCTCGATGATCACCGGCGTCGCCAAGCAGATGACCGGCAACATCAACAACGGGACTTATGCGCTGGGCGCCTGCCTGCTGGTCAGCTGCGTGCTGATCGCGTCGATTCCGCGCGACATTCTGCGGCCGCCGGCGGGGCGGTAGGGCGTTCGCGCGACGTGACGTCCGGCCGGGGCTGGGGCATCGCGTCGCCCCGGCACCGGATGCATCGCGTCACGTGGATTGATCTCGTGTGAGTTCGCTCGACCATCACACACGGAATTCCGGATACCTCCGGCCAGTGACGCCCTGCGCGCGACGCCGCTTTCTCGTGAGCGGCCGTCATGCGTCTTCCAGTGCGAAGCGCACTTTGCCCCCGAGCGTACGCAACCGCTCGACCGGTTCGTTCGAGAACACGAAACGGACGTACTGCTCGCCGTGTGCGGCACCCCATCCGGTCATGGCCGTCGCACACACGCCGCGGCGGAGCAGCCGCTCCGACATCTGCGATCCGGTCAGGCCGAAATCGGACACGCGCAGCAGCATCGACCAGCCGCCCGCCGGCATGCCGAACGGGAGCCCCGACAGTTCGGCGGCGACCGCATCCCGCCGTCTCTCGAGTTCGCTCACATAGCCAGGCAGATCGGATGCGGAGTGTTCGAGCGCCACCGCCGCGGCCTCCTGGGCAATGCCGACCGGCACCACGACATTGGCGAGCGACACGGCCACAAGATCCGGAATCAGCCATTCCGGCGCGACGATCCAGCCGACCCGCCAGCCAATCATGCGCAACTCTTTCGACGCGGCGCCGACCGTGACCGTACGCTCGGCCATGCCGGGCAGGCCGGCGGGATGGATGACCTCGCGTCCATCAAAGAGCAGCCGTTCCATCGCGCTGTCGAGGATCAGCAGCAGATCGTTCTCCACACACAGGCTCGCGATCAGTTGCCAGTCGGACGCATCGAAGAACCCGCCCGAAGGCATCGACGGAGACATCAGCAGCATGGCCCGCGTTTTCGGGCCGATTGCTGCGCGCAGCGCGGCCTGGTCCAGCTTCCATTCGCCGCCCGGCGTGAAGGTGAATGGGACTTGGCGCGGCACGCCGCCCGCCAGGCGGACGCGGTTCAGCAGACCTGCGTACGTCGGGTCGGTGACGATGACTTCATCGCCCGTCTCGACGGTGGCGAGCAGCGTGTTCAGAATGCCGGAGAGCCCGCCCGCCGACACCACCACCTGGTCGGCCGTGAAGCGCTGCCCCGACAGCGCCGACACGTGGGCGGCAGCGCTCGCGCGCAGCCGGTCCTGACCGACGAACGGCAAATAGGAGTTGGCCGAGTCTCGCTGGATGGCCTCTCGGGTGAACGCGAGCGCCTCGGAAGTGGGTGGGATGTCGGTGTCGAGATTTTCGAGTCGCAAAAGGTCGACGTCGGCATGATCGGCGATCGAACCCATGCGATCGACGCCGATGCCGGCAATGTGCTGCAGGCGCACAGGACGGTGGTGGCGCATCGAGCCTCCGGTTTTGTTACAATTTAATAGATAATATATGCATGGTGGTAGGAATGAACTTTGAAGTCAAGGAGGATCGCTCGCTGGCCGATCGGATCGCTGCCGCCTTGGCGGACCGCATCATCTCGGGCGTCATCGCGCCGGGGGAGTGGCTGCGTCAGGACCACATCGCGGCGGAGTTCGGCGCGAGCCATGTGCCGGTACGCGAGGCGTTCAGACGGCTGGAAGCGCAGGGGTTGGCCGTGGTGGAGCCGCGGCGGGGCGTGCGGGCGGCGCCGCTCGAGTCGGCGGACGTGCTTGAAATGGCGAAGATGCGCGCTGCTTTCGAGGCGCTGGCGCTGCGGGAGGCGATGCCCGCTCTTGATGCACATGCGCTGGAGGAACTCGATGCGATCCTCGATCAGGAGTCGGCGGCGCACGGCATAGCTGTGCTCGGCACGCTGAACCTGAGGTTTCATCGCGCATTGACCGCGCGGTGCGGGATGCCGCGGCTCGTCGCCGCGATTGGCGACATGCATCGGGCCAGTTCACGGCATCTGTATGCGACGTGGCAGCAACTGGACTGGCAGGACCGCTCGAACGACGAGCATCGGGACATCGTGCAGGCGATACGCGATGGCGATGTGGACGCGGCGTGTGCGGCGCTGTCCGCGCATATTCTGGCGGCGGGCGATGCGCTGGCTCAGGCGTTGAGTAGGCGGTAGGGATGCAGGTCGCGCCGGGCGCACCGACCGGTGCGAAAGGCTGGTTTGCGCAGGGGCTGGCGGTTTCTCCGGGGAGGTGACGGTCAAACGTGTCGGGCGGCTGTCCGGTCGTTCGTCATTCGGACTTTGGTTGTCGACAATCGGCCAACAAACACCGTGTGGCCTATCGCGTCAATCGAGATGCCGAAGATGGCGATACCAGAGAGCCTTGTTTGATTTGGGGTCAACAAGGGAGAGAATTAGGTCGCCTTGCACGAAGTCGATATCGCCTTTCTGGAAGCTGTTCTGAACGATGTCGGCTTGCCATATCTCGTGATAACCCTTCTTATCTGAGCGACTTATGACGATATAGCCTTCTCCACTCGCCTCGACTGTTTCGTACTTCCATGAAATTTCTGGCAGATTCGGTGGTGAGGCAAACGGCGGGGCGTCCATGTCGGTAGCCGTTAGTGGAGGACAAGGCGCAGCTGGTCGGCTCAAGCTCTTGAATACACCATCTTTCCGGTAAGCGAACCACTGACACTCTGATGGCCATGGGTTCGCCCGAAGAATTTTCGCCTGGAGTGCATCGGGGAAACGCGCCAGTTGCCAGTCACCCTCTATTTCACGTTGGCTGGCAGGGCGTACCAATCGCGACGAATCAGTCTGGGAAAACGACGTGCACGGCAACGTGCACACGATAAAAAATGCGATGCTTTTCGCGAGCATGGATGATTTCCTGACGACACGGGAAAAATATATAAACGGCTGCTTTCGACAAATCTGAGGTCTGCTCAGGTCGGATTATGCGTATCGGACACGCGATGTTCACCAAACCTGAGAGGTCAAAAGCCCACGGATGGCCTCCATTGGACATTTTCCGGGAACGGCGTGCCTTTGAGAAAGGCTAGGAAGACTTCCAGAACCTGATCAGATATGAACCATTCATCTGCACGCATCAGGATGCTTCCCGCTCGGAAGACAAGGAGCGTGCCATCTGGGCGCACTGGGGAAGGTCTATCGTGGAATGCTCTCCATCGTTGCGACGCGTTGACTTCGAAACGCTCGATCAGGCAACTAACGCCACCGCCGGCCACCTGAACATAGTTGCCTTCTGGATCGGTCAACGACGCATAAGATGACTTCCCGTAGCTTCTCAAAGTCCGGATCCCCTTTGTGATTTGGGCTGGACTAGGAGTGGTGATCCCCGCCTTACCCTCAGCTTCGAATTTCATCGGTTCATTGCGAGGCATCTCGATCAAATTTCGCATCCTACCAGCGCCCTGACTCCGCGGCGAATGTCTGCTACCGGCGAATCCGACCGACCGCTTCGGGTCGTTCAGAGCCGTTCGCGACCGCAAAACAAACCCTGTTTTCACGACTACGATCGTCTGCAAGAGCGCATGCTTTGCACGACGCTTTACGTTGCCCGCAAGCACGGCGATGACAATCCGTGCAGTGACATCTTCATTTTCGATCAACCGCTTACGACACCCTGCGCCGCATCCCCCGCACCTGCAGCCAAATGGCGGATATCAGGAAATAAAGCGCACCCACTCCCGCGTAACCCGCGATCTTGACGATCGCCGGCGGCATCGGCGCGTGGCTTTGCAAAATGAAGAACAACCCGGCCAGCGCCGATTGCGCGCCGCTCAGCACCATCACCCACTGCGCACCGGCATGCTTCCACCGCCGCACGGCGGTGCCGAGCTGCAGCGCGCCAGACAGAATCGCCCACACGCCGAACACCGCGAGTACCGCCGGCAGGCCCGCACTCAACGCCGGAAATACCGCCAGTGTCGTGACGACGCTGATCGCGACGTTCACCGCCTGCGTGCGGTTTGCCGCCATCCCGCCGCTGCGGGACAGGTCGACGAAATTGGCGAGCGCATCCCAGGCCGGATAAACGACCAGCAGGACCGCGGCGCCGGCCGCGCTCTGCCGGCCGACGGAAAACGCCAGCGCGACCCAGATCAGCGAGAACACTGCCCGGGAAAAGTAATACCGTTTCAGCCAGTGTTCGTCGGCAGGCGCATGGAATTCGGGGTAGCGATCAGTCATTTGTATTCCTTTTGCATTGAACTCGTTCCGGCCGGCATGCAGCATGTCCGCAGTGCGGATTCGGGGGCGGCGCCGGCCGGATCTCCAGTGCACCGAGTATCGCAATGGTCCGCGCCTGCCGCCATCGGTCAGATGTCCGATGGCGAAGGCCACAGGCGGCTTGCACCGACGAGGGCCAACATCGCACCGGCTTGGCCACGGCGCGCCGCCGGCGCGCATGCTCATGCACGCCGCGACGCCGTCGCGTATGATCGTTTTCCCGCCCTCGCGAATGTCTGCGCCCACCCGATGCCCGACGCCGAAGCCCGCCACGCCCCGCTGCGCATAGTCGACGCCGTACGCGCGCTGGCCTTCATCGGCGACCTCAGCATGGGCCAGCCGACCGACCATTCGCCGCGCACCGCCTGGCTGGCGGCGCAGCTCGCGCACGCGGCACGATTCGATGCCTCGGTGTGCGACACGGCTCGCGAGGTGGCGCTGTTGCGCTGGTCGGGCTGCACGGCGAACGCCGCGGGCTTCGCGCAGGTATTCGGCGACGACATCGCGATCCGCGCCTCGATGCTCGAGAGCCGGCCCGGCGTGGCTGAAGCGGTCGGCGGCGCGGGTGCCGCGCTGATCCCGCTCGCGCAGATTCATTGCGAAGTCTCGGGCGAGGTGGCGCGAATACTCGGTCTGTCCAGCGCGACGGAAACCGCGCTGCGGCACATTTTCGAAACCTGGGACGGCAACGGGCTGCCTGCTCGGCTCGTGCGCGAACAGGTGCCGCCCGCCGTGTCGATCGTCGCGCTGGCGGGGGACCTCGACGTGCTCAGCCGCACGTACGGCATCGAGCAGGCCCTCGAATTGATCGGTCAACGCGCGGAGTCACGCTATCCGGCCGCGCTCGTCGAGAAGGCTACGCGCGACGCACCGCGCTGGCTGGCGGCGCTCGAGCACATGGCGCCCGCCGACCTGGATGCCGCATTGGCCACGCCGGACATGCAGGGCGCGACGTCCGCCGAATTGATTGCGGACGTCATCGATCTGAAATTGCCGTGGATGACGGGTTTTTCGCGTTCGGTCGCCGCGACGGCGGCCGCGTGCTACGGCCGTCTGTCGCCGGACGAAGCCGCGCGCGAACGCGTGTACCGTGCCGGACTGATTCATGGCATCGGCCGGGCCGCGGTGCCGAACGACGTGTGGAATTTGCCGACGCGGCTGCCTGCGAGCGCATGGGAAAAGGTGCGACTCGTGCCGTACTGGACCGAGCGCGCCGGCAGGCAGACGGGCGCGCTCGGCGAAGCCGCGATGCTTGCGTCGTATGCGTACGAGCGGCAGGACGGTTCGGGCTATTTCCGCGGCGCGCGCGATGCGGCGCTGACGCTGGAAGCGCGCGTGCTGGCGGCGTCGCTGGCGTGGGTCGCGTTGCGCTCGGCGCGTCCGTGGCGCGCGGCGTTGAGCGATGCGGCCGCCGCCGGCCAGTTGCAGGAAGAAGTTGTGTGCGGCCGGCTATGCGGCGAAGTGGTGGCCGCGCTCGTGACGGGCGAGGCGCCCGTGCTCCGGCGCATCGCCACGGGCGCGTCGGCCGCTGGCCCGCGCCTGTCCGCACGGGAAATCGACGTCCTGCGGGCGATCTCCCGTGGCGCGAGCAACAAGCAGGTCGCACAGGCGCTCGCGATGAGTCCGAGCACGGTGCGCACCCATGTCGAGAAGGCGTTCCGCAAGCTCGAATGTTCGACACGTGCCGCGGCGACCCTCAAGGCGTCTACGCTAGGGCTGCTCTGATGCGCATTCGCTTTCGTATGTACGCGGACCGCCGGTCAGGCCGGCGCGAGCTTTGACGCTCCGCCTGTCCGGTGGTTTATCCCGCGTATCCCAGATGGCGGTTGCCCCATTCAAGTCGGCCAGTCGTTCATCCGTTGCCTGCAATCGGGGGCTGTAGCCCCGGTGTCGGCCCAACCGTACCCCAACGCCGCGATTGCGAAGTAGACGGCACCGACTGCCTCGCAGGAAAGCAGCGCGCCCGCCAGCGCCGTTCGCGCTCCACCCGAGATCGCTTGCGCCGGCGTGCCGGCGTGCTTCCCGCGATGCATTGCTGCGCCAATCCGAAACAGCCCCGACACGATAGCGAGCACGCCGAACGCACGCGGCAGGCCGTTCGCCAATGCAACGATGAAGATCTGACGTACGGACATTGCAGTGATCCTCCCGGTCCGGTATTCGCGTGACGATTGCCTATCCTGACACCCGACCTTTCGCGGCGCTATCGGACAAGTGACCGATGGCGCCGGCCGAAACCGCTGCATGGCGGCGCGCGATCGCCGCTACGACACGCGTGATAACACATCCGTGACTTGCCGATCAGGCTCGATATCGGTGAACGCATCGATATCGGCCATGACGTCTGCCGTCTCAGCGGCAGCGAATGCGGCGTCCAGCGCCGCGCTGTCCTTGAAGCGGCACATCGCCACGACGATCAATTCGCTATCCTCGCGTGCCGGAAAGAAAGCGTCGATATAGTCGAGCCCGTACGGCTTCCAGGACTTTTCCACCAGCGGAATGTGTTGTTCGACGTAGTAACGGGCATCGAATCGCGTGCCCGCGGCTCGGCGATAGGAAACGACGAGATACATGAAGAACCTCCAGGTCGGACTGATACGCCGATGAGTGTCGATACGGACGGATAGGGGCAAATACGGGCGATCAAGGCCGTTTGCGTTCAGGGCCGAAGCCCGGACGGGCGGCGGCGCGCATCGACGTATGCGCGGCGGGCGCGCGTGCAAGCGAGATGCCTAGCGCGGCACCCACCGCGAGGAATACCGAGATCGACAGCAGTGCGACGATGAACGCGTGCGCGATGGCCGCCGGATCCTGGCGCGTGCCGAGCGTCGTATAAAAAATGCCGCCGATGATCGCCACGCTCAGCGACGTGCTGACCTGCAGCGTCGAGCTGGCGATGCCCGCGATCATGCCGGACAGCGCCGGTGCGACGCGTCCCGTCACCATGCGCATCAGCGTCGGCAGCGCGAGACCTTGTCCGAAACCGATGACGAAGAGCACGACGGCGAGCGGCGCGGCAGCAAGCGGCATCCCGATCGGCGTGGCATCGATCAACCACGCGAGGCCGACGAGCCCGGCGATCTCCAGGCTCATGCCGAACGGATTGACGTAAGCGCCGATGACACGCGAGCAGAAGGGCGTCGACAACGGGCCGAGCAGGAACCCGACGCCGAACGGCAAGAACACGAGGCCTGCGCTCAGCGCGTCGACGTGCAACGCATTCTGCAGATACACCGAGAACAGCAGGAAGAACGCGCCGATCGAGTACAGCAGCAGCGCGATCAGCAACGCGCGGCCCAGCCCCGGCGCGCGCAGCGCGGCCGGATCGAGCAGCGGCGCGCCGCCGCGGCGGCCGAGCCGGCGCTCGTAGTGCCAGAAGAACCCGGCGAGGGCGGGCACCGCGAGCAGCGACACCCATGCCCGGACGGGCCAGCCTGCTTCGCGCCCCTCGATCAGCGGCACGATCAGCGCGCCCAGCGTCAGCATCGACAGCGCGGTGCCGCCGAGGTCGAGCTTGCGCGCATGCTGCGCACGCGTTTCCTTCAACAGTCGAATGCCGAACAGGACGACCAGAATCGCCAGCGGCAGGTTGACGAGGAAGATCGTGCGCCAGCCCAGATTCAACAGGTTCAGCGAGATCAGGATCCCGCCCAGCGCCTGCCCGACCACGGCGGCGAGGCCGAACACCGCGCCGTACAAGCTGAGCGCGAGCGGCTTTTCCGATTCGGGGAAGATCGCCTGAATCGAAGCGAGCGCCTGCGGCGCCATGATCGCGGCCGTCACGCCCTGCAACGCGCGGCCGACGATGAGCGTCCACGGCGAACTCGCGAGACCGCACAGCGTCGAGGCGATCGCAAAGCCGATCAATCCGAGGAAAAACACGCGGCCGCGGCCGAACAGGTCGCCCAGTCGGCCGCCGGTGATCAGCGTCACCGCGTACAGGCCCGCATACGATGAAATGACGAGTTGCTCGGCCGACGACGAGGCGCCGAGTTCCGCGCGGATCGACGGCAGCGCGACGTTGACGATGAAGAAATCCAGCGGCGGCAGGAACGCACCGACGAGCAGGACCGCAAACATGGCCCAGCGACGCGGGTCGGGCGATACGGGGTCATTCCGTGACATGGACGGCTCTCCATACGGAACCGTTCGGTTCCAAACTGGGTAAAAAAATATCAGTCGAGGATGCGCATCGTGCGGTCGACCAGCGCGAGCATGTCGGGCTCGGACATACCGGTTTTTCCCAGCACGCGCATGCCTTCGATCTGGCAGACGAGCAAACGCGCCAGCACCTGTTCGTCCTGCTCGGCGATTTCGCCGCTCGCCTGGCCACGGACGATCGCACCGGCATAGAGCTGTTGCAGCCGCCGGAACATGCGCCCGGTGCGTTCCGCGACATCCGCGTCGCGCGCGGCCAGTTCCGTGGTCATCGCGACTGCGAGACAGCCGCGCCGGCCCGCCTCGCCGACGGACAGACGCGCATAACGCAGCAGCGAATCGCGAATCGCATCCTTCACGGCACCGGGTTGCGACAGGATGTCGGCGGTCGCCTTGAGCCCGTCGGCCATGTACAGGTCGAGCGCCGCCAGCAGCAGCGCCTTCTTGTCGCCGAACGCCTTGTAAAGGCTGCCGCGCGACAGGCCGGTGCCGGCGATCAGGTCGGGCAGGGACGCGCCTTCATAGCCGCGGTCCCAGAAAACGTCCATCGCGTCGCGCGCGGCATCGCCAAGTTCGAATTCGCGGGGACGGCCCACGCCAGCCGGATTTGCCATTGGTCGGTTTCGCAAACGATGCGGTGCCTGAAGTTGGATGGATTATATGGACCGATCGGTTCCGATGTCAACGTGCGTATGTCGACTAGGCGCGGCGATGGCCGTCCTCGCGGACGGCCCGGATTCATCCGATCAGTCGAGCCCGCCCTGGCACGGATTACGGCACGGCCGCGGCCGCCGTGTGGGGCGGTAGCGCGTTCGCGCGACGTTACGTCGGCCACGGCTGGCACACCGGCTGCTCTGGCCACCGATGATGGTGGTACGCGACGCACGCGAGGCTCAAACCCGGCTGCCGCGCACCTGTCGCTCGCCACCGAACCGGTCACGCGCCCGACAGCCCGACGCACACCGGCGGGGCTCGATCGGCCCACGGCGCGGCGCGTTCGAGCTGGGCAGCAAGCGAGAACAGCAAGGACTCCGCGCCGAATGCCGCCGCGAACTGGCTGCCGATCGGCAAACCGTGTTCGTCCCGGTAAAGCGGCACCGACATCGCGGGCTGCCCGGTCGCGTTGAACCACGCGGTGAACGGCGAAAACCGATGCGACCGATCGATGACGTCGCTCAACGATTGCGCGTCGTCCATCGTCGCGAGTGCGGCCGGCGCGAGCGGCGGCATCGCGAGCGTCGGCGTCAGCAACGCGTCGTAGCGTTCCATCAGCCGGCCGAACGTCCTGCCCAATGCATGGATCCAGTCGACCGCACTCGCGTATTCGGCGCCGCTCACGTTGCCCTTTTCGCGCAGGATGATGCGGGTGCGGGGCTCGATTTCGTCGTCGCGCACCGGCGTGCCGCGCTGGTCGCCGACCGTATCGAGCAACGCGCGCGTTTGCGCGCCGATGATCGTAAACACGCGGTCATAGAAAACGGCCGAATCGACGGGGCTGGCGAGCGGCTCGACGTGATGGCCGAGCGCGCGCAGCAACCCGACGGTATGGTCCAGCGCGGCCCGGCATGCCGGATCAAGCGGCCAGGGCGACGCCCGCTCGATCACGGCGATTTTCAGCGGCCGGGGATCGCGCTGCGTGGCCGAGAGAAACGTGTCGGCCTGATGCGGCGACGCATACGGCGCGCCGATATCGGCGCCGGCGGTCAGGTCGAGCAGCGCGGCGCTGTCGCGAACCGAGCGCGTGATCGCGTGGTTGATGCCCATGCCGGCCCATCCCTCGCCGATCATCGGGCCATTCGGCGTTCGGCCGCGCGTCGGTTTCAGCCCGAATACGCCGCAACAGGAGGCGGGCACCCGCAGCGAGCCGCCCCCGTCGTTGCCGTGCGCGAACGGCAGCACGCGGGCGGCCACGAGCGCCGCCGCGGCGCCGCTCGAACCGCCGGCGCTCACGTGCGGATGCCACGGATTGCGCGTGACGCCGAAACGCGCCGATGACGTGCAATAAGACGTGCCCAGTTCCGGCGACAACGACGTGCCCGCGATCGGTATGCCGGCCCGCCGCAGGCGCGCCACGAGCTCGCCGTCGAAGTCCGGCCGGTGGTCGCCGAACAAAAACGATCCGTTCGACATCCGCGCGCCGCGCACCGGCATGAACAGGTCCTTGATCAGCGTCGGGACGCCGGCGAGGATGCTTTCGCGTCCGGTGACGGACGCGGCGGCCTGTCGCGCCGAGTCGTCGAGTCGTTCCGCCACGGCATTCAGCACGGGGTTGAGCGTATCGAGACAGGCGAGCACGGCGTCCAGCAATTCCGTGGGTTGCACTTCTTTCGCACGTACGAGCGCGGCGAGCGCGATACCGTCGTGCGTGGCGATGAGCGTCTGGAAATCTGTCATGGATGGGATCGTTCAAGAACAGGAAAACGTGAATGGGTCATTCGTCGTCGCGACGGCGAAGCGCCGGCAACAACCACAGCAACGCCGTGAAGGCCGTGCCCGCCGCAACCGCGAACACAGCCGCGCGCAACCCGCCGAATGCGTGCGCACAGCCCAGCACGACGAGCGGGCTGACGAACTGGCCCAGATAGAGCGCGGCCGTGAAACCGCCCAGGCCGCGACCGCGCATCGCGAGCGACAGCGTGCGCATCAGCGGCAGGATCGCATTCGGCACCAGCATGCCGCCGCCGAAGCCGTGAATCACGACCGCCACGACGATGGCCGGCACCGTTTGCGCACGGGCCAGCAGCGTCAGGCCTGCCGCGAGCAGCGCCAGGAGCACGACGTTGACGAAGCGGCGGCCGAGCGCATCGCACAACCAGGGCCACGCGATCGAACCGGCCAACGTCGACAGCAGGCCGACGCCCGCGACCGCGCCGATCATCGTCGACGAGCGCTGGCCGATGTCGACCATCAACTGCGGCATCTGCACCGGCACCACGAAGGAACCGATCATGCCGATGCAGATCAGTCCGTAGCCGGTCGCGAGCGTCGGCACGAGCCGGTTTCCGGCCGGCGGCGTCGCGCTGTCGGCCGGCACGGCGGGCTGAGCGTCGCGCAGCGGCTCCCACAGCACGGCCGCAATCGCCGGCACGAGCAGGATCGGCAGCAGGTAGAGATAGAACGGATAGCGCCACGCGTGCTCGCCGGCCGCGCCGCCGAGCACGAAAAACACCGTGCCGACGATACCGATCGTGACGACCTGCCGGTTCACGTAGCGCACCCGTTGTTCGCCATGCCAGTAATCGCCGATCAGCGTCGTGCAGCAGGTCATCACGCACGCCTCGGCCGCACCGAGCGCGAGCCGGCACACAAGGATCGCGGCGAGGCTGTCGAGCCACGCCGGCGCTGCGCCGACGACTCCGTACACGAGCGTCGCGAGCAACAGCAACATCTTGCGTCCGACCCGATCGGCCAGCCAGCCGGCGAGCGGCGCGCACAGCGCGATCGCGAGCGCGGGGCCCGTCGCGACGAGCGGGATGAGCGCCGCCAGCCGCGGGTCGGCCGGCCCGAATTCGGCCGCGAGTTTCGGCAGGATCGGCGCGATCATGACCGCGCCCATCACGGTGAGACTGCTGCCGAGCAGCAGCACGGCGCCCTGGCTTGCACCGGCCCGTCGGGCGGCATGCGTATAAGAGGACGCGGATTGCGTTGAGGAAAGCGGATTCATCGACGACTCCCGAATCGGAACATCAGAACGACAGCGCGGCACGCAGCGCGACCTGGTAGCCCTGCGCGCGGTTCTGCGCGCCGAATTCCTTGTACGCATGCAGCCAGAACGCGGGCTTGCCCGGCTCGACGTAGCTGATCGCCGGGCCCAGCGCATTCACGCTTGAGCGGTTGCCGTCGACGTTCGGGCCGTGGTCGTTGGTCAACTGCCGCTCGATGTAGCCGCCGAGGCCCGCCGTGAACGGGCCGATGTGCTGGCCGAGCGCGAATTCCTGGCGAAACCCGGTGCCGCTGCGATAGTTCGTCGCGCGGTTGGTCGTGTTCTGATCGAGCTCGATGCTGGTCGAGATTTCCAATCCGCTATCGGTGATGTAGGTCGCGCCGATGATCGGCGAGAAGGTCCAATGGTTGACGCCCGGATTGAAGAGGCGGGTGACGCGATACGCGCCGGTCGGCGCCTGCACCTGCAGGGCGACGTTGACGAACAGGTTCGGCGAGGCCCATGCGAGGATCAGCGGCTGGAAGTCCGCGTCGCCGATGTTGGTCGGAGCGGCCGACATCGCGAGCGTGCCTACCGGCGTCGGCACGTTCACGTGCCCGTTCATGTTCAGGAACGGCACGATCGCGCCGAAGCCGACCTTCGCGCCGAACAGCTTCGCGTTCGTCATCCGGATGTACGCGAGGCTCCACGACGCGACCGTCAGCGAGAAGTCCGCGTTGCCGCCGTTGCGGATCGTACGGGTCGAGTAGTACGCGAAGCGGGTGGCGAGCGTGCCGTTCGGCGTGGGCGGCGGCGTGATGCCCGCGCCGAAATCGAATACGCCGAACGGCGTGATCGGGCCGTCGTTTTCGAGCGCATGGGCGTGCTGGCAGGCGAGCGTGGCCGCCAACGTGCCGATCGCGACGGCGGTGGTGCGTGTGCGGCAGCGCCGCACGCCGTGCGGACGTCTGAGGATTTCCATCGTGCCGTTCCCCGTACAGTTGAAATGTGTACGGAGTCTAGGAACGTCAAAATCCGGGGCGTTATCCGCTTTTGGTAATTATCGCGGCGCGCGTTTGAGCGTGTCGGACGGCAGCTCGCCGAACAGTTCCCGGTAGTGCGACGCGAACCGGCTCAGGTGCCAGAAGCCCCAGCGGCACGCGACGTCGCTGACCGACGCGCTGGCCGGGGAATGTTCGCGCAGTTCGCGGCGCACCGCGTTCAGCCGCAGCACGCGCAGATACCACGCGGGGTGGGTGCCGAGGATTTCCTCGAAGCAATACTGCAATTTGCGCCGGCTCGCACCGACTTCTCGACACACGTCGAGCACCGTCAACGGCACATCGGGCCGCGCCGCGACGAGTTCGCGCACGCGATCGACGACGCGGTGCCGCGCGGACGGATCGAGCCGGACGGGGCGGCCGGCCGCCTCGGTCGCGTGCATGAGTTCGACCAGAATGGCGTCGCGCAGCGACTTGCGCGTGTGCGGCCGGGCGAGCGGGCGCTCCGGCGTATCGGCCGCCTCGAAGCCGGCCACGAGCAACGCGGTCAGCGCGTCGTGGCGGGCAGAGGGCACCCGCAGGATGCGGGTTTCGCTCGACGATACGCCGTCGCCGTTTTCGTCCCGGTCGCCGAGCCACGCCAGTTGGCGCAGCGTGGCGTTGGGCACCGTCAACAGCACGACGTCCTGATGGTCGGGCGTGCGCAATTCCGGCAACGAGGTGCCGCCGGAGACGAGCAGGGCCTTGTCGCGCAGCGGCGCGCCGCCGCAGAAGCCGGCGCCGGCGGTTTCCAGCGGGATGCTGAACGACGTCCTGCCGGCGCATTGGTCGCCGCGCTTGAGCAGCGCGCGGTTCACGCGTTCGCGCAGCAACTGCATGCCGTCGAAGCGGATTTCGTGCAGTGTTCCGCGGAACGGCCCGGGCGACAGTTGATCGAGCCGGATCGACCAGCCGTGCGTGCATTCCGCGTGGGTGTCGACATCCTCGCTGGCGAAGCGCCGGATCAACGGCGGCGCGTCAGGCGCGGTGTCGGCAAGGCCTGCGGTGGACGGCAGCGGAGCGGAATGCATGGTCGAGTGGGGCGATGGACGAGGCGTCCGCCGACAATGCGCACACAAATTCCGGTTGGCAATGCGTTTTTACCCGTGGCTGCGGGCGCGGTTCCACCTGGGACGACGGGGCGACGCGTCGGGCACGCATGATTCGGCGTCGCGCCCGCGCCTACCGTTTCGCGGCGCCCGAACTCGCCAGGACTGACCAGCGGGCGCGGGACGCGCAACGGAAAACCGAACGCGCGGCGACGCCGGTTCAGTCGAGCCCGCCCTGGCACAGATACTTGATCGACAGATAATCGTCGAGCCCATAGCGCGAGCCTTCGCGACCATAGCCCGATTCCTTCACGCCGCCGAACGGCGCGGCCTCGCTCGCGAGCGCGCCTTCATTGATCCCGACGATGCCCGTTTCGAGCCGCGCCGACACGCGCGCGATGCGCCGCACGTCCTGCGTATAGAAATACGCGGCGAGCCCGAACGGCGTGTCGTTCGCGGCATCGACCGCTTCGTCTTCCGTATCGAAGCGAAACAGCGCGGCGACCGGGCCGAAGGTTTCCTCGCAGGTGAGCTGCATGTCGGCGGTGGCGTCGGCGAGCACCGTCGGCGCGTAATAGTTCGCGCCGAGTTCGGTCAGCCGCTTGCCGCCCGTCAGCACGCGCGCGCCGCGTTCGACGGCATCGCCGACGTGCCGCGCGATCTTGTCGACCGCGCGCGCGTTGATCATCGGGCCGATCTGCGCGGCCGGGTCGGTCGCCGGCGCGACCTTCAGCGCGGCGACGCGCGCGGCGAGCTTCGCGGCGAACGCGTCGTAGACGCCGGCCTGCACGTACACGCGATTCGGCGACACGCAGGTCTGCCCGCCGTTGCGGAACTTGGCGGCCATCAGCCCGTCGACCGCGGCGTCGAGTTCCGCATCGTCGAACACGATGAACGGCGCATTGCCGCCCAACTCCAGCGACAGCTTCTTCAACGTCGCCGCCGATTCGCGCGCGAGCAGCTTGCCGACCGGCGTCGAGCCGGTGAACGTGATCTTGCGCACACGGCCGTCGGCAAGCCAGTCGGCCGCGGCTTCGACGCCGCGCTCGCGCGACGCGGTGATCAGGTTCAGCACGCCGGCCGGCACGCCGGCTTCCTGCGCGAGAAACGCCAGCGCGAGCGCGGTCAGCGGCGTGTCCTCCGCCGGCTTCGCGACGACCGTGCAGCCGGCCGCGAGCGCGGGCGCGATCTTGCGCGCGATCATCGCGAGCGGGAAATTCCACGGCGTGATCGCGGCGACGATGCCGATCGGCTCCTTCACCGCGCTGAGCCGCTTGCCGCGCTGCTGCTGCGGGATCAGGTCGCCGTACGTGCGCGTCGATTCCTCGGCGAACCACAGTACGTACGACGCGCCGTACGCGACTTCGCCGCGCGCTTCGGCCAGCGGCTTGCCCTGTTCGCGCGACATCAGCTTCGCGAGATCGTCGGTGTGCGCGACGATCGCCGCGTGCCATGCGCGCAGGATCGCGGCGCGTTCGCGCGCGGGCGTCGCACGCCACGCGGGCAGCGCGCGGGCCGCGGCGTCGGTCGCCGCGCGCGCGTCGGCGGCGGCGCTGTCGGGTGCGTGGGCAACGGTCTCGAGCGTGGCCGGATCGGTGACGGCGAAGCGGCGGCCGTCGAGCGCATCGCGCCAGGCGCCGTCGATCAGGTTGGCGGTGCGAACGAGTTCGGTTCGGGACAGCGTAAGCGGCATGACGGTTCCTTGAAT
The DNA here is from genome assembly GCF_002223345.1 of Burkholderia sp. AU16741. Classification (NCBI taxonomy): domain Bacteria; kingdom Pseudomonadati; phylum Pseudomonadota; class Betaproteobacteria; order Burkholderiales; family Burkholderiaceae; genus Burkholderia; species Burkholderia sp. AU16741. The sequence continues at coordinate 498,572 of NZ_NKEZ01000011.1, read as the reverse complement.
GAGGCGGTTCGACGACGCTGGCGGCCCGGCGCGGGCGCGACTCCCCCTGCGCGGACAGCGGTCTGCCGCGTGACGGGGCGACGCACGCCGGGTGTCAGTGACGTTCGCCGAACAGCGATTCGAGCGGGTAGTGCCGTTTGACGAACGGCGATTTGATGATCACGTAACTGAAATACTTCTCGATGCCGATGTTCTGCTCGAGCAGCCCTTCGACGATCGTCTGGTAATGGCTCACGCTGCGCGTGATGAACTTCAGCAGATAGTCGTAGCCGCCGCTCGCGAGGTGGCATTCGACGATCTCGTCGACGTTGCGGATCGCCGCGACGAAGCGGTCGAAATCCTCGCGCCGGTGGTCGGCCAGCGTGACCTCGGTGAACACGACCTGCACGTCGCCGAGTTTCTCGAGCTGGATGTGCGCGCCGTAGCCGCCGATGTAGCCGGCCTTCTCGAGCCGCTTCACGCGGATCAGGCATGGACTGGGCGACAGCCCGACCGCATCGGCCAGCTCGACGTTGGTCATGCGGCCGCGCTTCTGCAACTGGGAGAGGATGCGCAGGTCGATGCGATCCAGCTTGCTGTCCGTCATGTTCACGTGAGAAGGCAAAAATGGAATGTCCGGTTACTTTAGAGTCGAACGATGGCGGCCACAAGCCCGGCTTTCCCTTGGCCGCTCAGGCCGGCTGCGCGTGCGCGGCGTCGAGCGCGCGCAGCACGCCCGCGTCGGCCAGCACGTCGTCGAGCGTCTTGCGCACGCGTTCGAACAGCAGGTCGAATTCGCCCGCGGTGAAGCTCAGCGCCGGCGCGAAGCCGAGCACGCCGTCGCCGAACGCGCGGAACACCACGCCGTTCGCGTACGCGGCGGCCGCGATCTTGTCGGGTACGTTCAGCGCCGGGTCGAAGCGCGTCTTGTGCGCCTTGTCGGCCACCAGTTCGAGCGCGCCGAGCAGGCCGACCGAGCGTGCGTCGCCGACGAGCGGATGCGCGCGCAGCGCATCGAGCCCCGAGGCGAAGCGCGGCGCCAGCGCCTGGCCGTTCGCGAGCAGCCCGCCTTCGTGATAGAGCTTCAGCACCTCGAGGCCGATCGCCGCGCTCACCGGGTGCGCGGAATACGTATGGCCGTGGCCGACCACCGGCGAATCGGCGCGCTCGCCCGCGATCCCTTCGTAGATTTCGTCGGACATCAGCACCGCGCCCATCGGCGCATAGCCGGCCGTCAGGCCCTTCGCCACGGTCATCAGGTCCGGGTCGACCTGTTCGGCCTCGCAGGCGAACAGCGGGCCCGTGCGGCCGAAGCCGGTGATCACCTCGTCGGCGACGAACAGGATGCCGAGGCGCTTGCACGCGTCGCGCATCGCCTTCAGCCAGCCGGCCGGCGGCACGATCACGCCGCCGGAGCCCTGCACCGGCTCGCAGAAGAACGCGGCGACGTTGTCCGCGCCGAGTTCGGCGACCTTCGCTTCGAGTGCTGCGACCGACGCGGCGATCAGTGCCTGCGGATCGTCGCCGAGCGGATGGCGGTACGGGTAGGGCGACGGAATATGGTGCTGGTCCGCGCGCGGCAGGTCGAAGTGGCGATGGAACGCGGGCAGCGCGGTGAGGCCCGCGCCGACCGACGACGAACCGTGATAGCCGCGTTCCAGCGCGATCATCTGCTTCTTCGACGGGCGGCCGGTGGCGTTGAAATAGTGCGTGATGAAACGGATCGCCGAATCGACCGCGTCCGAGCCGCCGAGCGTGAAGTACACGCGGTTCAGCGACGGCGGCGCGAGCGCGGCGAGCCGCTCGGCGAGTTCGATCGCCGGCTGCGAGCCGAAATGGAAATAACCGGTCGCGTAGGGCAGCTTCGCCATCTGGTCGGCGGCGGCTTTCACGATGCTGTCGCGGCCGTAGCCGACGTTTACGCACCACAGGCCCGAGAACGCGTCGAGCAGCGTGTGGCCCGCGGCGTCGCGCAGGAACACGCCGTCGGCGGATTCCAGCACGGTGACGCCGCGCGCCTCGTGCGCACGGTAATTGACGACGGGATGGATCAGGTGTTGACGATCGGCTTCGATCAGCGCGGCTTGGTTCATGGGGAGGCGGGACTCTCGTCAGGTGTCAGCGGTGAGTTCATGCTAACGGGCGAGAAATCCGCATGCGTCTTCAATTTGAGGCCCGAAACGTATGCGCGCGGCGTTTGTGCGGGGCGCTTCGGCATTTTCTGCTGCGCGCCCGGCGGGCCGGGCGCGCGTGTCAGGTCAGTAGCCGCGCACGCGATCGACGACGCCGATCATCGGCTGCCCCGCGCGATGGCGGGCGAGGTTCGCGAGCACCGCGTCCACCGCGGTGTCGGGCCGCGTCGCGCTGGCGATGTGCGGCGTGATGCGAATGCGCGGATGCGTCCAGAACGGATGGCCGGCGGGCAGCGGTTCGGGATCCGTCACGTCGAGGATCGCGCTGTCGAGGCGGCCGCTCGCGAGCGCCGCGAGCAGCGCGGCTTCATCGAGCTGCGGGCCGCGCCCGACCTGCACGAGCGACGCGCCGGCCGGCAGCGCGTCGAACACGCGCGCGCCGAGCAGCCCGCGCGTGCTGTCGGTGAGCGGCAGCAGGCAGATCAGGATGTCGGTGCGCGCGAGGAACGCGTCGAGCGCCGCATCGCCTGCATAACAGTCGACGCCGTCGAGCGTGCGCGGCGTGCGGCTCCAGCCGGCGCACGGAAAACCGAAGCGCCGCAGCGTGTCGAGCACGGCCTGGCCGAGCGTGCCGAGCCCGAGCACGCCGACGCGCCGCGACCCGGCCGCGCGCACGGGATGCTCGCGCCACACCTGGTCGCGCTGCTGCGCCGCATAGTCGAACAGGTCACGATGGATCGTCAGCACGGCCTGCGTCACGTATTCGACCATCCCTTCGACGATGCCCGGCTCGATCATCCGCACGACGGGGATGTGCGAAGGCACGCGCGACAGGTCGAACTGATCGATGCCGGCGCCGACCGAGAACACGACCTCGAGATTCGGCAGCAGCGCGACCGGGTCGTCCGGCGGCTGCCAGGCGGCGAGATAGCGGACGGCTTCGGCGTCGCCGAGGTCCGGCCAGATCCGGAACGGCAGATCGGGTGCCTGTTGCGCGAAGCGCGCCGCCCACTGCGCGCCGCGCACCGGGTCGGCCTTGTAGAGAAAGCTCATCGTGCGCTCCGCTCAACCGAGCGCCTGGTTCACGATCGCGAACGCGCGCAGCGCCGGATCGCGTTCGGGCGTCGCGCCGCGCGCCATCGCGACGACGGTGTCGACGCGCGGCAGCCCGAGCCCCTGCAGCCAGTCGGACAGCCCGCTGTCGCCCGGCACGTCGAGCCGCACGAACATGCCCTCGTGCAGCGCGAGCCAGTGGCTGATCAGCGCCTGCGCGCGCAGCGCATCCGGCGCGATCACCGGGCCGATCACGTGGCCGCGGCCGAACCGGCGGAACAGCGCGAAGCCGAGCAGCTCGCCGTCGCGGTCGAGCGCGATCCCGTTCGCGACGTCGAGCAGCGCTTCGATCACCGCGCCACGTTCATAGCCGGCCGCGCGCGACGCGAGCGCGGCGAGGCGCGGCCCGTCGTTGGTGCCGAGCGGGCGCAGGCGCTCGCCCGGCGGCAGCGAGATCAGCGGAGGCTGGAACGCGGCGCCCTGGTGCTGATCGATCGTATCGATCACGTCGAAGCCGAATTTCGCGTACAGCGGCTCGCCTGCCGGCGTCGCATGCAGAAAAATGGTCCGCGCGCCGAGGCTGTCGACCACGCGGGTCATCAGCTCGCGCCCGATGCCGCGGCCCTGGCGCTCGGGCGACACGATGACCATGCCGAGCGACGCGTGCGATTCGTCGAAGCGCCAGCCGAACGCGGTGCCGACGACGCCGGTTTCATCTTCGGCGACGAAGCCGCCGCCGAGCTGGAACGCGAAGCGCCAGTCGTCGAGCCGGTGCGGCCACTTGACCGCCTCCGACAGTCGATGGGCGGCGGGCAGGTCGGTTTCGGCGAACGGGCGATAGATGAGCGTGCGGGAAGGATTGAGGTCGGACACGCCGGACTCCGGATGGGTGGGAATGGTCCGGTCACTCTGCCAGCGCGGTGGCGGCACGGATAGGACGATTCGCCTGTTTTCCGGCGGCGGCGGGCGCGCCCGCGAGATCGATGCAAACCGGCTCGGTCGGCGCGAACGAACGCGCGGATCGTGCTGGCGAGGCCGGTCAATCCGGCCACGCATGCTGTGGAATGCCACTACGATCAATGCACGGCGGCACCGCCGTTTGTCGAACGGCGCACCGGCCGACGGGCGCCGCCGCGCTCGCACGGCACCCGTCGGCCGGCCCCGCCGCCGCGCGCCCGATCGCGCCGCAGATCGTGCTGCATGGGGCGGGCAACACGCGGCGATTCTGCGTTTTGAGCGGCGCCGAACGATGCGCGAACGACTTTTTGCCCTGATTCAATTTCGTTAAACCCAGCCCATCCCCGGCCCTGCCGGGGCTTCACACCGACAGGACGTCACCATGATCCAGTTTGAACCGAAGTACATCACCTTCGACTGCTACGGCACGCTGACCCATTTCCGGATGGCCGAGACGGCGCGCGAAATCTATGCGGACCGGTTGTCGCCGGCCACGATGGAGGCCTTCGTGCGCGCGTTCGCCGCCTATCGGCTCGACGAAGTGCTCGGCGCGTGGAAGCCGTACCGTGACGTCGTGGTCAACGCGATCCGCCGCACCTGCGCGCGGCTCGGCGTGAAGTTCGACGAAGCCGAGGCCGAGCTTTTCTATCATGCGGTGCCGACGTGGGGCCCGCACCCGGACGTGCCGGCCGGGCTGTCGCGGCTGGCGTCGAAGTACAAGCTGGTGATCCTGTCGAACGCGATGGACGAGCAGATCATGAGCAACGTCGACAAGCTCGGCGCGCCGTTCCACGCCGTGTTCACCGCGCAGCAGGCGCAGTCGTACAAGCCGCGGATGCAGGGCTTCGAATACATGTTCGACAAGCTCGGCTGCAAGCCCGAGGACGTGCTGCACGTGTCGTCGAGCCTGCGCTACGACCTGATGACGGCCGAGGATCTCGGGATCAAGCACAAGGCGTTCGTGAACCGCGGCCACGAGCCGGGCACGCCGTTCTACAACTATTACGAAGTGTCGGACATCGGTCAGCTCGCGACGCAGCTCGGGCTGTAAGCCGCCTGCGTCGGCCAGGCTATCGAGCGCCGGGGCGCGGCCGCGATGCCGTCGCGTCCCGCTGCGTACGATCAGCGTACTGAACGAGGGTAATTACCGATACGGAGTCGTTCAAGGCGGGGGCCGCCCAGGCCGATATATGTACCGAACGGTTAATATTTCGAGGCCCCTCGCATGAAGTTGTCCACCAAACTGCTGATGCTCGTCGGCGCGGCGCTGCTCGGCGTCGTCCTGCTCGCCGCGTTGTCGCTGCACACGTTGCGCGACGCGCTGATCGACAGCCGCCGCGAAGAGATCGTGATTCTGCTGACCAAGGCCGAGCATCTGGTCGATTCGTATCGCGCGATGCAGACGAGCGGCGCGCTCACGCAGGAGCAGGCGCAGCAGCAGGCCAAGGCCGCGCTGTCGGCGCTCAACGCGAATTCGAAGAGCTACTTCTGGGTCACGACGTCCGATGGCGTCAACCTCGTGCACCCGAACGCGAAATTCATCGGCACGCGCGCGAAGGGCAACCGCACGACCAGCGGCATGACCGACAGCGAGGCGTATCGCGCGGGGATGGCGCAGGCGCATTTCGCGCTCGTCGACGTGCTGGTCAAGCGCAGCCCCGACGCGGACCTGGAGCCGAAGCTGCAGGGCGTGGTCGCGATTCCCGACTGGAACTGGTGGATCGGCACGGGATTCTTCTACGACGACATCAATGCGGCGTTCACCCGGCTCGCGATGGTGCTGGGCGCCGTCGCGCTCGGCATCGCCGCAGCGCTCGCGGCCATCGCATGGGGCGTGCTGCGCAGCGTCAAGCGGACGCTCGGCGGGGAGCCCGCGCATGCGACGCAGATCGCCGCCCGCATCGCGGCCGGCGATCTGGACGTGCAGTTCGATACGGCGCATGCCGCGCCCGGCAGCCTGCTCGTCGCGCTGGGCGACATGAAGGCGCGGCTGACCGACACCATCGCCGAAATCCAGACCACGACCCACTCGATCGCCACCGGCACCGGCGAGATCGCGCAAGGCAACCTGGACCTGTCGCAGCGCACGGAGCAGCAGGCCGCGTCGCTGCAGGAAACGGCCGCGAGCATGGAGCAGATCACGTCCACGGTCAAACAGAACGCCGACAACGCGCGCCAGGCGAATGCGCTCGTGGCCCACGCGAAGGATGCGACCGAACTCGGCGGCGCCGCCGTGCAGGCGGTCGTCGAAACGATGCGGCAGATTTCGGATGGATCGGTGCGGATTGCCGACATTACCGTCGTGATCGAAAGCATCGCATTCCAGACCAACATTCTCGCGCTCAACGCGGCGGTGGAAGCCGCGCGGGCCGGCGAGGAGGGGCGCGGGTTCGCCGTCGTCGCGTCGGAAGTCCGCTCGCTCGCGCAACGCAGCGCCGCGGCCGCGAAGGACATCAAGGGCTTGATCGACGCGTCGGTCGAGCGGGCCGGCAACGGCAGCCGGCTGGTCGAGACGGCCGGCGAGCGCATGACGGAGATCGTCCGGTCGATCGACCGGGTGGCCGACATCATGGGCGAGATTTCGGCGGCATCGGCCGAGCAAAGCACCGGCATCGAACAGATCGGGCTGGCGGTCGCGCAAATGGACGAAGTCACCCAGCAGAACGCCGCGCTCGTCGAGCAGGCGGCCGCGGCTGCCTCGTCGCTGGACGAGCAGGCGGCGCGCCTGCGAGCCGCCGTGTCGGTATTCCGGCTCGCCGCGTGACAGTTTCGCGCCGGCCGCTCGCGGCCGGCGCGTCATCCTGCCGCCTGGGCGCCGCGCGGGCGCCCGGCCGGCGCGCGCGCCGAGAGGCCGGTGACGCACGCGTCGCCGCTCGCGCACGCGGCGCCTGACGGCCGCACGAACCCGGTTTCCGCAGTCCCGTCATCTTCCCGTCTTCCCGCCAGGCCGTTCCGATCGAGCGGCTTTCTTCTGAACTTTCCTGCGCGACATCCCGTCGCGATCCCCACCGTCGACGCCTGTGCACGCGGCGATCTGCCGCGTCGTACCGCTCGCTTCAGCCGTCGTCGGCATGCGGACACGCATTCGACACAAACGTGCGGTTTGCGTGAGCCAAACGCGCGCCGGATGCCGAACGGGCAATTTTGTCGGCGCAATCTGCGGCGGCTGCGGCTTTACGATTTCCTTCATCGACACGGGTGCGGCAGCCGCCGCGACACGCGGCCGGGCACACGGTGACACGGGCGCGCACGCAGCAATTCATGCTGCACGGGCGGCACAAAACGGTCGATTCGTATCGTGCGGGCCGCCCGAATCGCGACAAACCGCATTTTGGCGATGCTTAAATGAATTGCATGTGTACGACGTTGCGCCCGCCACCAGCAAGCGGACGCGGCGGGATTGAACAACCACGCTGGACCCTTGGACCCACTTTCCACAGTCAGGAGCAGTTCGGATGAGCGACGATATCGACAATGGCGGCAAGGGCGGCTTGACGCGCCGCGACATGATGAAGGTCATGGCGGCGGGCGGCATGATGGCCGCCGGTGCCGGCGGACTGCTGATGACCCCCGGCTCGGCATTCGCCGCACCCGCGCCGAAGCGCGGCGGCAAGATCCGGGTCGCGAACGAAGCCGGCTCGACGGCCGATACGCTCGACCCGGCCAAGGGCTCGACGGGCGCTGACTACACGCGCTTCTTCATGTTCTACAGCGGCCTCACGCAGCTCGATGCGAGCCTGACGCCGCAGATGAACCTCGCCGAGTCGCTGCAAACGACCGATGCGAAGACGTGGATCATCAAGCTGCGCAAGGGCGTCACGTTCCACGACGGCAAGCCCGTCGGCCCGGCAGACGTGGTGTTTTCGCTGATGCGCCACAAGAACCCGGCCACCGCGTCGAAGGTCAAGACGCTCGCCGAACAGTTCTCGGATGCGAAGGCGACCGGCCCCGACGAAGTCACGCTGACGCTCGCGAGCGCGAACGCCGATCTGCCGGTGATCCTCGCGACGCCGCAGCTCGTGATCGTCAAGGACGGCACGACCGATTTCTCGACCGGTATCGGCTGCGGCCCGTACAAGCTGAAGTCGTTCAAGCCGGGCGTGTCGACCGTCGGCGTGCGCAACGACAGCTACTTCAAGCCGGGCAAGCCGTATCTCGACGAGATCGAGCTGATCGGCATCAGCGACAGCGCCGCGCGCCTGAACGCGCTGCTGTCGGGCGACGTGCACCTGATCAACGCGATCGATCCGCGCTCGACGCAGCGGGTCTCGTCGACGCCGGGCTACGCGCTGAAGGAAACCAAGTCGGGCCTCTATACCGACCTGATCATGCGCAGCGACAACCCGATCGTCGCGAACCCCGATTTCGTCGAAGGGATGAAGTACCTGTTCGATCGCGAGCAGCTCCGCACGGCGGTGTTCCGCGGCTACTCGGTGATCGGCAACGACCAGCCGATTCCGCCGGGGCATCGCTACTTCAACGCGTCGCTGCCGCAGCGCGCGCACGATCCGGACAAGGCGAAGTTCCTGTTCCAGAAGGCGGGGGCGCTCGGCGCCACGCTGCCGCCGATCTACGCGACGTCCGACGCGAACGGGTCGATCGAAATGGCCGTGCTGCTGCAGCAGGCCGGCCAGAAGATCGGGCTGAACCTGCAGGTCAACCGCGCGTCGCCCGACGGCTACTGGTCGAACCACTGGATGAAGCATCCGCTCACCTTCGGCAACATCAATCCGCGTTCGAGCGCCGACGTGCTGTTCACGCAGTTCTTCAAGTCGGATGCGCCGTGGAACGAGTCGGGCTGGAAGAACGCGAAGTTCGACCAGTTGCTGCTTGCCGCGCGTTCGGAAACCGACGACGCGAAGCGCAAGCAGATGTACGGCGACATGCAGGTGATCGTGTCGCAGCAGGGCCGGGTCGGCATTCCGGCGTTCATCAGCTTCCTCGACGGATACGACAAGCGTCTCGCGGGCCTCGGTTCGATCCCGACCGGCCCGATGATGGGCTTCACGTTCGCGGAGAACGTGTGGTGGAACGCATGACGTTGTCGCTGGCCGCCGTCGCGCGGCCGGCGCGGACCCCCGCGCCGGCCACGCGCGGTTTTTTCCGGAGTCTCGCTCCATGAACCGAATCCTCATCGGGCTGATCGGCCGGCGCATCGCGGTCACCGCGCTGACGCTGCTGATCGTGTCCGCGATCATCTTCACGATCACGAACCTGCTGCCGGGCGACGCCGCGCAGGCCGCGCTCGGCCAGTCGGCGACGCCGGAGACGGTCGCCGCGCTGCGCCAGCAGTTCGGTCTCGACATGCCGGCGCACGTGCGCTACCTGCACTGGCTCGGCGGGCTGCTGCACGGCGATTTCGGCCGGTCGCTTTCCGGCGACATGCCGGTGTCGGAGCTGATCGGCGGGCGCCTGCCGAAGTCGCTCACGCTGGCGGCGATCACGACCGCCGTGTCGGTGCCGATCGCGCTGCTGCTCGGCATCCTCGCGGCGGTCAAGCGCGAGTCGGTGGTCGACCGCGTGATCAGCCTCGGCACGCTGTCGCTCGTCGCGACGCCGGAGTTCCTGATCGCGACCGTCGCCGTGCTCGTGTTCGCGGTGAAGCTGCACTGGCTGTCCGCGCTGTCGTACAGCGGCCCGATCGAGAGCCTGCACGATTTCCTGCGTGCGTATGCGATGCCGGTGCTGACGCTGTGCGCGGTCGTGATCGCGCAGATGGCACGCATGACGCGCGCCGCGGTGATCGAGCAGTTGAGCGCGTCGTACGTCGAGATGGCCGTGCTCAAGGGCGCGAGCCCGGCTCGCGTCGTGCTGCGCCATGCGTTGCCGAACGCGATCGGCCCGATCGCCAACGCGATCGCGTTGAGCCTGTCGTATCTGCTCGGCGGCGTGATCGTCGTCGAGACGATCTTCAACTATCCGGGCCTCGCGAGCCTGATGGTCGACGCCGTCAGCAACCGCGATTTCCCGCTGGTCCAGGCGTGCACGCTGATCTTCTGCGTCGCTTACCTGACGCTCGTGCTGCTCGCCGACCTGTGCTCGATCGTGTCGAACCCGCGACTGCGCACCTGAGTGTTTCGTCTTTCTTCCGAGATGCCGCCCATGCAACCGATCGAACCCGTACAACGCAGCAGCGCGCTGCCGCCCTCCGGCGACCCGCCCCTGGGGCGGGGCAGCATGCCGCCTGCCGCGCCTGCCCCCGAACAGCCGCGCAAGCGTCGCGCCGCGCGCATCGCCTTGACCACCGGCGGCCGCGTCGGGCTCGCGATGGCCGGCCTGATGCTGTTCGTCGCGGTGTTCGCGCCGCTGATCGCGCCGCATGACGTCGGCACGATCGTCACGCCGGACGTGTTCGCGCCGTTCAGCGCGAAGCTGCCGTTCGGCTCCGACTTCCTCGGCCGCGACATGCTGAGCCGGATCCTGTACGGCACGCGGCTGACCGTGCTGCTCGCGCTGGCCGCGGTGCTGCTCGCCGCGGTGACCGGCACGACGCTCGGGCTGCTCGCGACGGTGTCGGGCCGCGCGGTCGACGAGACGATGAGCCGGCTGCTCGATGCGCTCACGTCGATTCCGTCGAAGATGTTCGCGCTGATGTTCGTCGCCGCGTTCGGCTCGTCGCTGCCGCTGCTGGTCCTCACCGCCGCGGTCAGCTACATGCCCGGCTCGTACCGGATCGCGCGCGCGCTGGCCGTCAACATCAGCACGCTCGAATTCGTGCAGGTGGCCAAGGCGCGCGGCGAAAGCGCGCTGTACATCGCGTGCGTCGAGATGCTGCCGAACATGATCCACCCGATGCTGGCGGACACCGGGCTGCGCTTCACGTTCGTCGTGCTGCTGCTGAGCGGCCTGAGCTTTCTCGGGCTTGGCGTGCAGCCGCCTTACGCGGACCTCGGCTCGCTCGTGCGCGAGAACATCGCGAGCCTCGGCGACGGCTCGGCCGTCGCGATCATTCCCGCGGTCGCGATCGCGATCCTGACGGTGGGCGTCAACCTGATGATCGACGGCCTGCCGCATCGCGGCCGCCGCAAGGGCGCGGCCGGCGCCGCCGGAGGACACTGATGCGACACGAATCGAATCCGCTCGTCGAGGTGCGCGGGCTGCGCGTGGTCGGCGGCCGGCCCGGTGGCGAGGAAACGACGATCGTCCACGGCGTCGACTTCGAGATCGGGCGCGGCGAGGTGCTCGCGCTGATCGGCGAATCGGGCTCCGGCAAGACGACGATCGCGTTGTCGCTGATGGGCCATGCGCGCACCGGATGCCGGATCGCCGGCGGCTCGGTGAAGCTCGACGGCACCGACGTGTGCACGCTGTCCGCGGCGGCGCTGACCGCGCTGCGCGGCCGCAAGGTCGCGTATATCGCGCAGAGCGCGGCTGCCTCGTTCAACCCGTCGCGCACGATTCTCGACCAGGTGATCGAGAGCGCGCTGATCCACAAGACGATGACGAAGCGCGACGCGCAGGCGAAGGCGATCGAGCTGTTTCGCGCGCTCGCGCTGCCGGAGCCGGAGACGATCGGCAAGCGCTATCCGCACCAGGTGTCGGGCGGGCAGCTGCAGCGGCTGATGGCCGCGATGGCGCTGATCACCGATCCGGAGCTGGTGATTCTCGACGAGCCGACCACCGCGCTCGACGTGACCACGCAGATCGACGTGCTGCAGGCGTTCAAGAACGTGATCAAGCGCTACGGGATGAGTGCGGTGTACGTGTCGCACGACCTGGCCGTGGTCGCGCAGATGGCCGACCGGATCGTCGTGCTGAGCGACGGCGTAATCCGCGAGGCGGGCGACACCGAACAGATCCTGCATGCGCCGACGCACCCGTACACGCAGAGCCTGATCGCGGCGGTCACGCCGAACGACGCCGAACGCACCGCGCAAGCACAGGCAGCGGAGCCGGCCGCGCCGGCGCCGCTGCTCGACGTGCGCGGCGCGATCGCCGGCTACGGCGGCCGCGCCGCGAACGGCTGGCCCGCGAAGGTGATCCTGCACGAAGTCGACCTGCGCATCGGGCGCGGGCAGACGGTCGGCGTGATCGGAGAATCGGGTTCCGGCAAGACGACGCTCGCGAAGGTGATCGCGGGCCTCGTGCCGGCGACCGGCGGCACGATCCTGCTCGACGGCGAGCCGCTCGCGCGCGACATCGCCAAGCGCACCAAGGAGCAGCACCGCCGCGTGCAGATCGTGTTCCAGAACGCCGATACCGCGCTCAACCCGGTGCACACCGTCGAGCGCACGCTCGCACGGCCGCTCGCGTTCTACCACGGGATCAAGGGCGCGCGCGCACGCCAGCGCGTCGCGGAACTGCTCGAACTCGTGCGGCTGCCGCCGGCGGTGGCGTCGCGGCGGACCGGCGAGCTGTCGGGCGGGCAGAAGCAGCGCGTGAACCTCGCGCGCGCGCTCGCGGCCGAGCCCGACCTGATCCTGTGCGACGAGGTCACGTCGGCGCTCGACACCGTGGTCGGCGCCGCGATCATCGAACTGCTGCGCGACCTGCAGGCGAAGCTCGGCGTGTCGTACGTGTTCATCACGCACGACATCGCGAAGGTGCGCGCGATCAGCGACGACATCGTCGTGCTGTATGCGGGCCGCCGCGTGGAGACGGGCAGCCGCGACGCGCTGTGCGCGCCGCCTTATCACCCGTATTCGCATTTGCTGGTGTCGTCCGCGCCGGAGTTGCGCGCGGGCTGGCTCGACGCTGCGGCCGAGCGTTGCCACCGGCCGCTGGTGCCGATCGGCGAGCGCGAGAACGACGCCGAGCTGTGTCCGTTCCTGTCGCGCTGCGCGATGCGCGTGGACGGCGTGTGCAACCGGACGGCCCCGTCGCTGCGCACGCTCGGCAACGGCGCGCAGGTGCTGTGCCATCGCAGCGAGGAAGATCTCGCGAGTTTCCAGGCGGAGCCGGTTCCCGCGGATGTCGCGCCGGTGCGGCTGTAGCGCGTGGCGCGCGAATCGTTCATCGCGCGGTGCGGTGGACGGCCCGCCGCATAGTCTGCCGCGGCGGTCGCGCAAAACGGCAATTTGCACGCGTGCCGCGCGCGAATACGCGGCAACTGCGGTTTTTGACGGTGATTAAATGATTCTCATTGAACGATCGCCGATCGTCGTTGCGGAAATGCTCGAGAAGGATCCGATGAAACTGGAATCGTACTGGCTGGATACCCGCCCCGCGTTTCGCGACGGCAGCGTTGGGCCCGTCGAAGGGCGCGCCGACGTGGTCGTGATCGGCGGCGGTTTCACCGGCTTGTCGGCGGCGCTCGCGCTCGCGCAGCGCGGCGTCTCGGTGGTCGTGCTGGAGGCCGCGCAGGTTGCGGGCGAAGCGTCCGGCCGCAACGGCGGCCAGTGCAATACGGGTGTCGCGCAGGACTACGCGTCGCTGGCGGCTCGCATCGGCGCTGCGCAGGCGAAGCAGTTTTATCTCGCGTACGAAAGCGCGGTGAAGAGCGTCGAGACGATCGTGACCGAACAGGCGATCGACTGCGATTTCCGGCGCGCGGGCAAGCTCAAGCTCGCCGCGAAGCCGCAGCATTTCGCGGGGCTCGCGAAGACGTTCGATGCGTTGCGGCGCGACGTCGATCCGGACATCGAACTGATCGAACCGCCGCGGATCCGCGATGAAATCGCGTCCGACGGTTTCCACGGCGGGCTCCTGCAGCGCAACGGCGCGCAGATGCACATGGGCAAGTTCGGCGTCGGCCTCGCGCAAGCGGCCGTGCGTGCCGGCGCACGCGTGTACGAGCACGCGGCCGTCACGCAGCTCGACCGGCTCGACGGCGAGCGCCACCGCGTCACCTGCGCCCGCGGCACGATCGTCGCCGATCGCGTGCTGGTCGCGACCGGCGCATCGCAGCACGGGCCGTTCGCGTGGTTCCGGCGGCGCATCGCGCCGGTCGGCAGCTTCATCGTCGTGACCGAGCCGCTGCCGGATGCGCAGCTGAACCGGCTGTTTCCGCACCGCCGCGCATACGTGACGTCGCGCCAGATCGGCAACTACTTCCGCGTGACGCCCGACAACCGGCTGCTGTTCGGCGGCCGCGCACGTTTCGCGATGTCGAGCCCGCGCTCCGACGCGAAGAGCGGCGACGTCCTGCGCGCCGGCATGGCCGGCTACTTCCCGGAACTGGCCGGCGTGCGCCTCGACTACTGCTGGGGCGGCCTCGTCGACATTACCGCCGACCGGCTGCCGCGCGCGGGCCAGCACGACGGGCTCTATTACTCGATGGGCTACAGCGGCCACGGCGTGCAGATGTCGGTGCACATGGGCCGCGTGATGGCCGACGTGCTGTATGGCGCGGCCGCGTCGAATCCGTGGCGCGAGCTCGAATGGCCGGCGATACCCGGCCATTTCGGGCACGCGTGGTTCCTGCCGCTCGTCGGCGCGTATTACCGGATGCAGGATTTCCTGCATTGAAGCAAGCGCCGGGAGAACTCGACATGACAGTGCAATTCGTGGGCTCGCCGCGTGTCGCGCGGCCCGTGTCGCCGGCGATCGGCGACGTGCTGCGCACGATCGATGCATCGTTCGCGCAGCCGCTGAACCTCGACACGCTCGCGGCGGTGGCCGGGTTGAGCGTGTCGCGTTTCACCGCGCGCTTTCGCAGCGAAACCGGGCTGTCGCCGCACCGGTATCTGTGTCTCGTGCGGATACGGCGGGCGCAGGACCTGTTGCGCGCCGGTCTCGCGCCGTCGGTCGTCGCGACCGACGTCGGCTTCTTCGATCAGAGCCATCTGTGCCGGCATTTCCGGCGCGTGCTCGGGATCACGCCGCGCGATTACGTGGTCGCCAGAACGGGCGGCGCGCCGGTGCGAACGCCATCGACGCGCTTGCGCGGCGAACGCCGCGATGCGTCGTGTCACGCGGCGTAACACGTGCATGGACGACATGCCCCGCTGAGGATGTCCGGCAGGCGAGCCGGCGAACGACGATTTCCGATATCGCGTGACCGCTTTCGAACGAATCCGTCACGCACTGCACAGGAGCAGAAATGACCGCAGTTTTCGTGTTGCACCGGGCCGACGGCGCACCGTCTTCCACCGCGTTCCGCAAGCAGGCGTTCGGCGCGAGCGATCCGTTCGCGTCGCATCGCGAGATCGCGTGGGAAGGCCCCGACGCGATGGCCGCGGGGCGCATCGGCTTCGTCGGCGAACTGGACGTGCCGAGTTTTCCGCACATCGAAACCTTCGTCGTCGTCGAAGGCGAACTGACGCTCGAAGCGGCCGGGGCCGCGCCGCTGGTGCTCGGCCCGCGGCAAGGCGTCGTGATCGGCCGCGGCACCGCGCTGCGCATCGCCGCGCAATCCCCCGTGCTGCTGACGTTCTGCTCGGCAGCGTGCGAGACACCGACGAAACGAGGCCTCTTCGCGCTGCACGCCGACGCGAACTTCAAACCGTCCGCCACGCTGCCGGCCGACGTGCTGCTCGGCCCCGCGCCGCAATGCCGCAGCGACAACGTGTTCACCGACGACGGCGCCGGGTACTGCGCGGGCACGTGGGATTCGACGCCGTATCACCGGATCGTCCGGCCGCATCGCGCGAACGAGTTCATGTTCCTGCTGGACGGCGGCGTCCGGTTCGCGGCGCCCGACGGCAGCGTGCAGGCGCTCGGTAACGGCGACGCGCTGTTCGTGCCGCGCGGCGCGTCGATCGGGTGGGAAAGCAGCGAACGCGTGGCGAAGTTCTACGTGATGCAGAACGTCAAACCCTCCACCGAACGAGACTGAGCATGTCCCCTCCGCTGCGCCATATCGAAACCTTGTCCACGCCGCCGGCCGCGGCCGACGTCGTCGTGATCGGCGGCGGCATCATCGGCGTCTTCACCGCCTACTACCTGGCCCGCCGCGGCATATCGGTCGCGCTCGTCGAGAAGGGGCGCATCGGCGCCGAACAGTCGAGCCGCAACTGGGGCTGGTGCCGCCAGCAGAACCGCGACGCGCGCGAGTTGCCGATGGCGAGCAAGAGCATCGATCTGTGGGAACGGTTCGCCGCCGAATCCGGAGAAGACACCGGCTTTCATCGCTGCGGGCTGCTGTATCTCAGCAACGACGAGGCCGAGCTGTCCCGCTGGGCCAGCTGGGGTGAATTCGCGAAGACCGCGGGCGTGACCACCTACATGCTCGACAGCAAGCAGGCCGCCGAGCGCGGACGGGCAACCGGGCGGCAATGGAAGGGCGGCGTGTTCTCGCCGACCGACGGCACGGCCGATCCAGGCAAGGCCGCGCCGGCCGTGGCCGCCGCGCTGATCAAGCTGGGCGGCAGTGTCCACCAGCACTGCGCGGCGCGCGGCATCGAGCTCGAAGGCGGCCGTGTCGCCGGCGTCGTCACCGAGGCCGGCGTCATCAAGACCCGAACGGTCGTGATGGCCGGCGGCGCATGGGCGTCGTCGTTCTGCCGCCAGCTCGGCATCCGGTTTCCGCAAGCGTCGATCCGTCAGTCGATCCTGAGCGTGTCGCCCGTCGATACGCCGCTGCCGGGTGCGATGTACACGTCCGGCGTGTCCATCACGCGCCGCTGCGACGGACGCTACGCGTTGGCGATCAGCGGCCGCGCGCGCGTGGACCTGACGCCGCAGTTCCTGCGCTTCGCGCCGCAATTCGTGCCGATGTTCGCGAAACGCTGGCGCAATCTGCTGCCGGGCGGCCTCGAAGGCGTGCGCGGCGGTCATGAAACGTTGAAGCGCTGGCGCCTGGACGCGCCGACGCCGATGGAAGCCGTGCGCATTCTCGATCCGAAGCCCGACATGCCGACGGTCGCCGAAACGTACCGCCGCGCATCCGAACTGTTGCCCGAATTGCGCGAGGCGAAGATCACGCATGCGTGGGCCGGATACGTCGACAGCACGCCGGACGGCGTGCCGGGCATCGGCGAAGTGCCGGGCGTGCCGGGGCTGATCCTCGCCGCGGGGTTTTCGGGGCACGGCTTCGGGATCGGCCCGGGCGCCGGGCACCTGATCGCCGATCTCGCGTCCGGTGCGGAGCCGTTCGTGGACCCGACGCCGTACCGGCCCGGCCGGTTCAGCGAGTCCGCCTGGGGCAAGGTCGCGGATTTCTGATGCAGGGCGCGTCGCGCCGATGCGGGGGGGCGGCCTGCGGACGACGTGCTTCGATCCGGATCGCGGGCAAGCGACCGGTCGGCGCGGCGGACGTTCGGCAGCCTGGCAGCGCAGTGCGGTGCGGTGCGATGGACAGCTTAGGAGTGCCTGATGCGTTTCAGTTCCTACTGGCTCGATACGTCGGAGCCATTCGTGAGCAGCTCGCCGGCGTTGCATGACGGAAATTGCGACGTGGTGGTGGTCGGCGGCGGGATCACCGGTTCGGCCGCCGCGCTGGCGCTGGCCAAGAAAGGCGCGCGCGTGATCGTCTGCGAGGCGGGCACCGTCGGGCAGGCGGCATCGGGACGCAACGGCGGCATGTGCAACAACGGCTTCGCGCAGGATTACGCGTCGCTGTCGCAGCGCCTCGGCACGGAACTGGCCAACCGGCTCTATCTCGCGTTCGACGCGGGCGTCGACACGGTCGAGCGGCTGGTCAGGGAGGAGTCGATCGATTGCGATTTCGTCCGCCGCGGCAAGCTGAAGCTCGCGGCGAAGCCCGAGCATTACAACAAGCTCGTGCGCAGTCAGGCGCTGCTCGCGGCGAGCGTGGACCCCGACACGCGCGTGGTCACGAAGGCGGAGCTGCGCGACGAGATCGGCTCGGATCGTTATCACGGCGGGCTGCTGTTCGGCAAGAGCGCCGGGATGCACGTCGGCCGTTACGTGCGCGGCCTCGCGCGCGCCGCGCAAGCCCGCGGCGCGCATATTCTCGAGCATGCGCCGGTGCTCGGCCTGCATAGGCAAGCGGGCGGCGCGTACGCGGTGCGTACGCCGCTCGGCGAGATCCGCGCGCGCCAGGTGCTGCTCGCGAGCGGCATTTCGCAGGTGGGGCCGTTCGGCTGGGTTCGCCGCCGGATCGTGCCGGTCGGCGCGTTCATCATCGTCACGGAGCCATTGCAGAACGACCTGCTCGACCGCTTGCTGCCGACGCGCCGGATGGCCACCGACACGAAGAACTTCGTGAATTTCTTTCGCGTCACGCCCGACAACCGGATGCTGTTCGGCGGGCGCGCGCGTTTTGCCGCGTCGAATCCGCGCTCCGACGAAAAGAGCGGGGCGATCCTGCGGCAGCAGATGGCCGCCGTGTTTCCCGAGCTGGCCGACGTACGCATCGACTACTGCTGGGGCGGGATGGTCGACATGACGGCCAACCGGCTGCCGCGCGCGGGCGAGCGCGACGGCGTTTACTACTCGATGGGCTATAGCGGCCACGGCACGCACATGGCCACGCTGATGGGCACGTTGATGGCCGAGATCATGGACGGACGCGCCGATCTGAACCCGTGGAAAGGTTTCGACTGGCCCGCGATTCCGGGCCACTTCGGCAAACCGTGGTTTCTGCCGTTCGTCGGCGCCTGGTATCGACTCAAGGACACTCTTCAATGAATTCCCCTGTTGTTCACCTGATGCAAGCCGGCCGGCTGGATCGCTTCTTCATCGACGGCGACTGGGTCATGCCCGAAGGCGGCGATCGGTTTGCCGTCATCAGCCCGTCCACGGAGGGCACGCTGGGCGAGATCCCGCTCGGCAGCGCGCGCGACGCCGATCGCGCGGTGCAGGCCGCGCGCCGTGCGTTCGAACGCTGGTCCGCGACTTCACCGCAGGAACGCGCGGCGTTGCTCGACCGCATCCATGCGCTGATGCTGGCGCGCGCCGAGTTGTTCGCCACTGCGCTCGCGCTGGAGATGGGCGCGCCGATCGGCTATGCGCGCGGCGCGCACGTGCCGCTCGCGGCCGAACATATCCGCGTCGCACGCGACAACCTCGCGCGCTACCCGTTCGTCGAACGGCGCGGCACGACCGCGGTCGCGCGCGAGCCGATCGGCGTATGTGCGCTGATCACCCCGTGGAACTGGCCGATCTACCAGATCACCGCGAAGGTCGGGCCGGCGCTCGCGGCCGGCTGCACGGTGGTGCTGAAGCCGAGCGAGCTGTCGCCGCTCAGCGCGCTACTGTTCGCGGAAGTGGTTGCCGAGGCGGGCGTGCCCGCCGGCGTATTCAACCTCGTGAGCGGTAGCGGCGAAACGGTGGGCGCCGCGCTGTCGTCGCATCCGGAGGTCGACATGGTGTCGATCACCGGCTCGACGCGCGCCGGCGTGCTCGTCGCGCAGGCGGCGGCGGCGACCGTCAAGCGCGTCGCGCAGGAACTGGGCGGCAAGTCGCCGAATATCGTGTTGCCGGATGCGGACCTGTCGCGTGCGATCCCGCCCGGCGTGGCCGCCGCGTTCCGCAACATGGGGCAGTCGTGCAGCGCGCCGACCCGCATGATCGTGCCGCGCGCCGTGCTCGGTGACGTCGAGGCGCTGGCCGTCGCGACCGCGCAAACGCTCGTGGTCGGCGATCCGTTCGACGAAGCCACGACGCACGGGCCGCTCGCCAATCGCGCGCAGTTCGGGCGCGTTGCGCAGATGATCGACGTAGGCATCGACGAACGCGCGAAGCTGATCGCAGGCGGCCCCGGCCGGCCCGCGGGGCTCGACCGCGGCTTTTATGCGCGGCCGACGATTTTCTCCGAGGTGCGCACCGACATGGCGATCGCGCAGCAGGAGATCTTCGGCCCGGTGCTCGCGATCCTGCCTTACGACACCGTGGACGAAGCGGTCGCGATCGCGAACGATACGGTCTACGGGCTCGGCGCGCACGTGCAGGGTCCCGACAAGGAGCGTGCACGCGCGGTGGCCGCGCGTATCCGCGCCGGCCAAGTGCACTTGAACTACCCGGCATGGGACCCTCAGGCGCCGTTCGGCGGATACAAGCAGTCGGGCAACGGCCGCGAGTACGGGATCGAAGGGATGGAGGAATACATGGAAACCAAGTCGATCGTCGGCTATTACGACTGACGCAGCCACGGCGCGCGATTCGCGCCGGCAGTACAGTTGGAAGCCCGCTACATTCCGAAGGTGCCGAAATTGGACAATCCCGTCATCCCCGACTCGTCGCTGCATGCGCATCACGCGCACTGGGCGAAGCTGCGCCGCGACCTGCATGCGCATCCCGAGTTGCGATTCGAAGAACACCGGACGGCCGACGTCGTCGCCCGCGAGCTCGAGGCGCTCGGCTATGCGGTGTCGCGCGGGCTCGGCGGCACGGGCGTCGTCGCGAGCCTGCCCGGTGCGGATCCGCGCCGCGGCATCGTGTTGCGCGCCGATCTGGATGCGCTGCCGATCCACGAAGCCAACGACTTCGC
The DNA here is from genome assembly GCF_002223345.1 of Burkholderia sp. AU16741. Taxonomy (NCBI): domain Bacteria; kingdom Pseudomonadati; phylum Pseudomonadota; class Betaproteobacteria; order Burkholderiales; family Burkholderiaceae; genus Burkholderia; species Burkholderia sp. AU16741. Next base: position 478,178 of record NZ_NKEZ01000011.1, on the reverse strand, counting down.
TCACGCGTCGTGCACGCACGGGATCATGCACGCGTGCGGCCATGACGGCCATACCGTGATGTTGCTCGGCGCCGCACGCGTGCTGAAGGAACTGCCGCAGTTGCCCGGCACCGTTCATTTCGTGTTTCAGCCGGGCGAAGAGGGCGGCGCGGGCGCGCGCCGGATGATCGACGACGGGCTGTTCGAGCAATACCCGACGGAAGCGGTGTTCGGCATGCACAACTGGCCTGGTCTGCCGGCCGGGCATTTCGGGTTGCGCACCGGCGCGATCATGGCCGCCGGCTCGCGCTTCAGGATCACGGTGACGGGCAAGGGCGCGCACGCGGCGCAGCCGCATCTGGGCATCGATCCGGTGCCGCTCGCATGCTCGATGGTGCTGCAGTGCCAGACCATCGCCGCGCGGCACAAGGATCCCGTCGACCCGGCGGTCATTTCCGTCTGCATGTTCCATGCGGGCACGACGGACAACGTGATTCCCGACACCGCCGAGCTGCGCGGCACGATCCGCACGCTGTCGTCGGCCTTGCAGCAGAAGCTGCAGCGCGACGTGCGGCTCGCGTGCGAAGGGCTCGCGGGAGCCTATGGCGCGCAGGTCGACGTGGAGTTTTTCCAGTACTACCCGGCGACGGTCAACACGCCGGCCGAGACGGCGCTGTGCGAAGCGGTGATTCGCGACACGTTCGGCGACGCGCGCGTCGATCGCGACGTGCCGCCGAACATGACCTCCGAAGATTTCGGCTTCATGCTGGAGGAACGGCCGGGCGCGTACGTGTTGATCGGCAATGCGCAGGACGGCGCGAGCGCACCGGCGCTGCATCACCCGAAATACGACTTCAACGACGAGATCATTCCGGCCGGCGTCCGCTATTGGGTCGCGCTGGCGCAGCATTACTTCGCGCGATCGCCGTGATGCGTCGGGCGGCGTGGAAACCGGTCGACGTCCGGTCGTCGGGCGCACGCGCCAATCGGCGAGATCCGGGCATCTCGAACATCGGGACGCAAACGTCGATTTGCCGTCCCTTCGATATGAGCACGCCGCATTTTTCTTGCGTGCCGCATTGCAAAACAACACCGTTTGGAAGGACTGCTTGATGCAACAGGAACACGAAATGAACGAGGCCGGCGCGACGTCGGCGCTTCACTACCGCGGATTCACCGCGGCGGACGTCCCCGCCGCCCATGCGCTTTCCACGGCGCTTCGCTGGCCGTTCCGGGCGGAAGACTGGCAGTTTTCCGCGGAAACGTCGACCGCATTCGCGGCCGAGGAAAACGGCGTCGTCATCGGCACGGCGATGTGCTGGAAGTACGGTGGGGATCGCGCGGCGATCGGGCATGTGATCGTCTCCGACGCGCATCAGGGCCGCGGAATCGGCCGCAAGCTGATGGAGACGCTCCTCGACGAACTGGGGCCGCGCATCACGTTCCTGCACGCGACGCCGGCCGGTCGGCCGCTCTACGAGAAACTGGGGTTCACCGTGTGCGGCTCGCTGGGCCAATATCAGGGGAACGTGGATCGGCCCGCCGCCGTCGCGGTGCCCGACGGCGAGCGTCTGCGTGCGGGTTCGCCGACCGACTGGCCACGTCTGGTCGAACTCGACGCGCGTGCGTCCGGCCTCGAGCGCGAAGCGCTGTTGTCCGCGTTGCAGGCGCGGGGAGAAAGCGTCGTGCTCGAACGCGACGGCGAGATCGTCGGGTTTTCGGTGCTGCGGCGCTTCGGTCGCGGTTACGTGGTCGGTCCGGTGGTCGCGCCGCGTTCGAGCGACGATGCGCGCGCGAAGGCGCTGATCGGCTATTGGCTGACGAAACGCGACGGCGAATTCGTGCGTATCGATGTGCCCGACGGGAGCAGTTTGCCGGACTGGTTGAGCGAACAGGGACTGAAGCAGGTGGATACCTGTTCGAAGATGGTTCGCAACGCGCCGGCCGCGGCACACGAGGGCGCGGCCGACCCGATAGTCGGACTGTACGGGCTGGTCAGTCAGGCGATGTTGTAGCCGTCGGCCGCCGCCGCGCCCGGCGAATTCAGCGCGCCCGGCCCAGTTGCTCGTCGATCGTGCGCGTCAGCGGCGACTGGACGTCGCCGGTATGCCGGGTCTGCACGGGCTCGATCAGCACGATCCAGCATTCGTCGTCGGCGACCGGATTGTGCGGCGTGCCGCGCGGCACGAACAGGCGATTATATTGACGCCGCCGCTTCGCTGCCAGATGTCGGGATGCCGCGAAATCCGCCGCGCACGCGGCGATGCCACCCCGTGGCCGCGTCGCCGGCGACGGCCGGGTGACCGGATGGACGAACCGGCCGCGCGTGCGGCCGGTGCAACCGCTTGGCGACTGCCTGCTCTGCCGCCCGATGCACGAACGCTCGGCATCGCCCTCAACGCACGAGCGCGGCCACGAAGTCGCGATACGTCCGCAGCGGGCGGCCGAGGATCGCGGTCAGCCGTTCGACGTCGCCGGCCTCCGGCACCATCCCGTCGCTGACGTAGCGCTCGGCCATCAGCCGCATTTCGTATGCCATCCATTTCGGCATGAATTTCGCGAAATTGTCTTCGAACGGCGTGGGATCGTCGCCGCCATAGGCAACCGGGCGCCCGAGCGTGTCCGACCAGATCGACGCCAGTTGCGGGCCGGTCAGCGTGTCGGGCCCCACCAGGTTGAGGGTGTCGACCGGCAGCTTGCCCGGCGCATCGTGGCGGCGGATCAACTCGATCGCCGCGACTTCCGCGATGTCGCGCACGTCGACCATCGCGACGCCCTTGCCGCCGATCGGCATCGGGTACACGCCGTGCCCGACGATCACGTCCTTGACCATCGCATCGTTGTCCATGAAATACGAGGCCCGCAGGATCGTCGCGCTGAAACCCGTCTGCTCGATCATCCGCTCCGCGCCGGATTTCACCGCGAAGTGCGGCACGTTCACGAAGCGGTCGGCGTGCAGGACCGACAGATAGACGACGCGCTCGATGCCCGATTCGCGGGCGAGGTTCAGCGCGATCAGCGCCTGCGTGAATTCGTCGCCCGCCACGCCGTTGAGCAGGAATAGCGCGCGTACACCGGAGAAGGCCGCCCGCAACGCGTCGACGTCGAGCATGTCGCCCTGCGCGACGGTCACGGCCGCGGGAAAGTCGGCCTTGGCCGGATCGCGCACCAGCACGCGCACGTCGGCGCCACGATCGACAAGTTGGCGGACGAGCTGGCGGCCGATACGGCCGGTGGCGCCGGTAACGAGAATGGTCATGATGTTCACTCCTGAGATAACGATGGGATTGACTGCACACGTAAGTTAGGTGATCCACATACGATCCGGAAGGTGTGATAAATAGACGTGTCGTCTCACTGGTGGAACACATGGACCTGCTCGCTCTCGCCGATTTCAATCTCGTCGCCCGCCATGGCAGCTTCGGGGAGGCCGCACGGGTCGCCGATCGCCCGAAGGCGACGCTGTCGCGCCGTGTCGCGGAACTGGAGAACAGCCTGTCGCTGCGTTTGTTCGAGCGCGGCTCGCGCGGCGTGAAGCTCACGCAGGAAGGGCGCGCGCTCTACGAGCGGACGGGCGCGTTGCTCGCGGAGCTGGCCGACAGCGCGTCGGCGATCGCAGCGGGGAGCGAGCGGCCGCGCGGCCGGTTGCGCATCAGCGCGCCGATGCTGTTTTCCCAGTTCGCGATGGGGAAGCTGGTGGCGACGTTCGCGCTGAAATACCCGGACGTTCGGCTGGAGGTAACGACCGAAGACCGGCCCGTCGACATGATCGAGGAAGGGTACGACCTCGTGATCCGCGTGAACCCGGACCCCGACGAAAGCCTGATCGGGCGCGTGATCCTGCGCGACCGGCTGGTCGTCGTCGCGAAGCCCGCGCTGGCGCGGCCCGGCGGCGACGCGCCCACGCCGGCACCGGCCGTGGTGCGCGGCGCGAACGACACGCGCACTGCATGGGAGGTCGCCGGGCCGGCCGGGGCCGCGCGCATCCCGGTCGAACCGGTGGCGCGGCTGTCGTCGCTGAGCATGGTGCGCGATACGGTCCGTCTCGGCCTGGGCGCCGCGTGCCTGCCGATATCGCTCGTGGGCCGCGACCTGGACGCCGGCACGCTCGTCAGTTGGGGCGACGTGCCGGGTTCCGATATCGCGCTGTGGGCGCTGTATCCGTCCAGGCGATTATTGAGCGCGCGCGTGTCCGCGTTTCTCGATCACCTGAAGGACGCGTTTCCGTCGGGCGAGCCGGAAGAACTGGCGGCGTATATCGAACCCGGGCAGTGAAACGGCCGCGGTCGCGGCAGCGCACGCGCGTGGCCGCGACGTTCCGAGCGGGATGCCGTCGGAACCGGCGCCGCGCGTGCTGCCGTCGGTCCCGGTCGAACCGGCGCTTTCACACCGGGTCCGTCTGCGCGCAACACACGCGGTTCCTGCCTTCGCGCTTTGCGCGGTAGAGCGCCATGTCCGCCTGGTGCGACAGCGCGAGCATGGACGCATGCCGCGTGCGCCGGCCGGTCGCGCAGCCGATGCTGACCGTGAAAGCCGGCACGGTTTCCGCAAACCCGTCGAGCCGGTTGCGTTCGACTTCGCGGCGAATCGCTTCGGCAACCTGTGCGGCGCCGTTTTCATCCGTATCGGGCAAGACCGCGACAAATTCCTCGCCGCCGTAGCGCGCGGCGAGGTCGCCGCGCCGCCGCGTATGCGCGCGGATGCATTCGGCGAGAAAGCGCAGCGCGGTGTCGCCCTGCGCGTGCCCGTGCCGGTCGTTGTACTGCTTGAAGTGATCGGCGTCGATGAACAGCACCGACAGGGTGCCGCCGCTGCCGCGCTGCAGCCGCTCCCATTCATCGGCCAGCGCGGTATCGAGCGCGCGACGGTTGCGCAAGCCGGTCAACGGATCGGTACGCGTGAGATCGGTCAGCAGCGTCTGCTTGTGGAAGTTGTCGCGCAACGCGAAGGCCAGCAGCCAGACCACCGCGCAGAACAATGCGCAGATCACGGATGCCGACACGCCGACCGCCCACGACAGGCGCCGGATGCCGGCCAGCACGTCGTCTTCGGCCGGCGCGACGACCGCGATCAGCGGGGTGCCCGGTATCCGCTGGTAGGTATAGAGCCGCACGGTGCCGTCGATGCTCGAACGCGCGGGATAGAAGCCCGATTCGCTGTTCACCATCCGCTTGAAGGATGTCGAGCGACGCAGGCGTTTCATCTGGCCGTCGTTCAACGACGGGTTTCTCGCGAGGATCGTGCCGTCCGCGCGTACGATCGCGCTGACCCCGTTCGGCCCGACGTCCAGACGGGACAGCAACTGCTCGAAGTAAGCGAGATCGACGGCGACGACCGCGATTCCGTCGAACGTATGATCCGGCCGCTCGACGCGCCGCGACAGCGCGATGGACTCCTTGCCGCCGCGCGAGCGGGCGCGATAGGGCTGGGACACGTAGAGCCCGACGTCGTCCGCATCGCGATGGACCTTGAAGTAGTCGCGATCGCTGAAGTCCCAGCGGTGGACCGTGCCGCAACACCCGTCGATCAGCCGGCCTTGCCTGTCGGTCACGCCCATGCCGGTCATGTATTGCGCCGCGGTGCGCTCGAACAGCAGATCGTGCCGCAGCCCGGCGTCCATGCGCTGCACGGCCGGCTTGCCGAGATCGGCCGCCAGCGCGAGCAGCGCGGTGTTCGACGTGTCGACCGTCCTCGATATCTGGCTCGCGAGCACGGCGACGACGTTGCGCGACGTCTCGTGCGCATGCTCGATGATTCCGCTGCGCGCGACCCACAGCGTCACCGCGCTGATCGCGAGCGCCGCAAGCGACATCAGCGTGCCCAACGCGCCGACGACGAACGGGTGGCGTCCGGCCCAGTCGGCGATTTTCTCGATCGAAGTGAATGCGGGCATGCTCGCGCTCGTTTTGAGACGCCGGCTGCACGTGCGCCGGCGCGGGTCCAATTCTGGTTAACGGCACGGTTAATGAAAAATCGAGGCCGCCCGTCGACAGCCCATCGACGACCGCGGCCCGACGCGACGACGCAAACGTGTGCGGCCATGCGGCGGGACGGCCCGAGCGCGGCCCGGCCCCACGCAGATCACGTCGATTGATAACCGGACTGCATCAATCCTTCCAAAAATCGCACTTATCGTTTGATCGATCCCGCGCCAACATGCCGGAAAACGACAATCGACCAGCCCCTCCCGCGTATTCCAGGATTTTCAGGAGACACCCAGATGCACCCCTCGTCCAGCCTTCCGGCCGAACGCTCGAAGGCCGCCGCGATCTTTCGCGTCACGGCCGGCAATTTTCTCGAGCAGTTCGACTTCTTCCTGTTCGGCTTCTACGCCACGCAGATCGCCAACGTCTTCTTCCCCGCGCAAAGCGAATTCGCATCGTTGATGATGACCTTCGCCGTGTTCGGCGCCGGCTTCCTGATGCGCCCGCTGGGCGCGATCGTGCTGGGCGCGTACATCGACGAGGTCGGCCGCCGCAAGGGCCTGATCGTCACGCTGTCGATCATGGCGAGCGGCACCATCCTGATCGCGTTCGTCCCCGGCTACGCGACGATCGGGCTGCTCGCGCCCGTGCTCGTGTTGATCGGCCGCCTGCTGCAGGGTTTCTCCGCGGGCGCCGAACTGGGCGGCGTGTCGGTCTATCTCGCCGAGCTGGCGACGCCCGGCCGCAAGGGCTTCTTCACGAGCTGGCAATCGGCCAGCCAGCAGGTGGCGATCGTCATCGCGGCGGCCCTCGGCTTTGCGCTCAATCAGTGGCTGAGCACGTCGCAGATCGCCGCCTGGGGATGGCGCGTGCCGTTCTTCGTCGGCTGCATGATCGTGCCGTTCATCTTCCTGCTGCGCCGCAACCTGCAGGAAACCCAGGAGTTCAAGGCCCGCCAGCATCGTCCGGGCATGAAGGAAGTGTTCGCTACGCTGGTGCAGAACTGGGGCGTCGTGATCGCCGGCATGATGCTGGTCGCGATGACCACTACGAGCTTCTACCTGATCACCGTCTACGCGCCGACCTTCGGCAAGACCGTGCTGCACCTGAGCACCGCCGACAGCCTGCTCGTGACGCTCTGCGTCGGCGTGTCGAACTTCGTGTGGCTGCCGATCGGCGGGGCGCTGTCCGACCGGATCGGCCGTCGGCCGCTGCTGGTCGGCATGACGATGCTCACCGTGGTGACCGCCTATCCGGCGCTGTCGTTCCTCGCTCACGCGCCGTCGTTCGCCAACATGCTGCTCGTCCTGCTCTGGCTGTCGTTCATGTACGGGATCTACAACGGTGCGATGGTCGTCGCGCTCACCGAAGTGATGCCGGTGCAGGTGCGCGTCGCGGGCTTCTCGCTCGCGTACAGCCTCGCGACGGCCGTGTTCGGCGGTTTCACGCCGGCCATCTCGACCGCGCTCATTCACGCGACGGGCGACAAGGCCGCACCGGGTTACTGGATGAGCTTCGCCGCCGTGTGCGCGCTGCTCGCGACGTTCGCGCTCTATCGTCACCGCACGGCGACGTTGACGCCCGCGCATTGATGTCCGGCCCATCCGCAACGTTCATCCCCACCCACGCATCCGCACGACCCCGACCATGAGAAACCTGTTCCTGAAATGCTGCGCGACCGCGCTCGTTGCCACCGCGGCGGTGGCGGCCAACGTCCAGGCCGCCGAATTGCACGTGATGAGTTCGGGCGGCTTCACCGCCGCCTACAAGGTGCTCGGCCCGCGATTCGCGTCCACGACGGGCAATACGCTCGCGACCGCGCTCGGCCCGTCAATGGGCAAGTCGCCCGAAGCGATTCCGAACCGGCTCGCGCGCGGCGAGCCCGCCGACGCCGTGATCATGGTCGGCTACGCGCTGGACGATCTGATCAAGCAGGGCAAGGTCATCCCCGACTCCCGCGTCGATCTGGCCGACTCGCGCATCGGCATGGTCGTGCGCGACGGCGCGGCCAAGCCCGACATCAGCACCCCCGAAGGGCTCAAGCAGGTGCTGCTGCACGCGAAGTCGATCGCCTATTCGGACAGCGCGAGCGGCGTGTATATCGAGCGCGAGCTGTTCAAGAAGCTCGGCATCGAGGAGCAGGTGAAGTCGAAGGCGAAGATGATTCCGCGGATTCCAGTGGCGTCGGTCGTCGCGAACGGCGACTACGAAATCGGCTTCCAGCAGGTCAGTGAGCTGCTGCCCGTCAAGGGCGCGGCCTTCGTCGGCAAGATTCCCGAATCGCTGCAGTCCGTCACGCGCTTCGCCGCCGGCATCCCGGTCGGCGCGCAGCATCCGAAGGAAGCGAAGGCGTTGCTCGACTATCTCGCGTCGCCCGGCGTGCAGGCCGACGTGAAAGCGACCGGCCTGGATTCCGTTTCCGCGCACTGAGCCCGATCGACGGGAGGGCGCGCATCAGATCGTCTTCCCGTCGCGAGCGCCGCCGCCGTCCGCCGCGGCGCTGTCTTCATCGGCCGCGTCCGGCAACGCCGGCCCGGCCGCCGCGAGCCGCTGCACCAGACGCGTCCGGTCGCACGCACCTTCCCACATCGACACGAAAATCACCGCGCACGTGTTGCTGATCACGCTGGTCAGCGCGCGCGCTTCGGACATGAAGCGATCGATGCCGACCAGCAGCGCAACCCCGGCGATGGGCAGGTCGGGCATCACCGCGAGCGTCGCGACCAGCGCGACGAGCCCGCTGCCGGACACGCCGGCCGCGCCCTTGGACGTGACCAGCATGATCGCGAGCATCGTCGCGACCTGCGGCGCGGAAAGCGGGACGTCGCAGGCCTGCGCGATGAACAACGCCGCGAGCGTCAGATAAATCGCGGTGCCGTCCAGATTGAACGAATAACCGGCCGGCAGTACCAGCCCCACGACGCCCTTGTCGCAGCCGAGCGCTTCCAGCTTGACGATCAGGCGCGGCAGGACCGGCTCGGTGGACGAGGTCGCGAGCACGATCAGCAACTCTTCGCGCAGATAGCGCAGGAGCCGCCACAGCGCGAAGCCGTGCAGTCGCGCGAGCGGGGCGAGCACCAGCGCGACGAACAGCGCGCAGGCCACGTAGAAGCACACCATCAGCTTCGCGAGCGAGCCGACCGAGCCGATGCCGAAGCGGCCCACCGTGAACGCCATCGCGCCGAACGCGCCGAGCGGCGCGAGCCGCATGATCATCGCGAGCACGCGAAAGACGACCTGCGCGATGCCGTCGATCAGCGCAAGCACGGGCCGGGCGGCGCGCGGATGCGCATTCAGCGAGAAGCCGAACAACAGCGAGAGCAGCAGCACCGGCAACACTTCGCCGGTCGCGAACGCGCCGAGCATCGTGTCCGGAATCACGCCGAGCGCGAACGCCACCAGGCTGCGCGGCTCCGCATGCTTCGCATACGGCGCGAGGATGCTCGCATCCAGATGACGGACGTCGACGTGCATGCCGGCGCCCGGTTGCAGCACGTAGGCGGCGGCGAGCCCGAACGCGAGCGCGGCGGCCGTCAACAGATAGAAGAGCGCGAGCGCCCGCGCGATCGTGCGGCCGATGGCCCGCCCGTTCGACAGCGACGTGATGCCCGACACGATCGTGCAAAAGACGATCGGCGCGATGGTCATTTTCACGAGCGCGACGAATGCGTCGCTGAGCGGCTTGAGCATCGCGCCCGCCGCCGGCCACACGTGACCGATGCCGATGCCGAGCATCATCGCGAGCAGGACCTGCACGTAAAGCGATTTGAACAGCCGGGTCCACCTCACGATGCCGCCTTCCTTGGTTTCCGTTCCGTCGTCGTCATGCCGATGTACCGTCGCCGTCGGCGCCGCCGCGCTTCGCGTCGACGATCATCCGGTGAAACGCCTCGGCAGCCGGCGTCAGCGAGCGCCCGCGCCGCTTGACGATGCCCACGCGCCGTTTCACGGCCGGCTCGACGAGCGGCACGCTCGTGAGGACAGGGTGGTCATACCCCGGCATCGCCATCGACGGCACCGCGGCGACGCCGAGCCCGGCCTCGATCAGCCCGAGCAGCGTCGTGACGTGGCGCGCCTCGCAGACGCTCGGCTTGCGCGGCGCGACGGCCGCCAAGGCTTGGTCGAGCAGCAGGCGGTTGCCGGACGTCTTGTCCACCGACACGTAATCGTGCTCGTAGAGTTCGTTCCAGGTCACGCGCTTCTTGCGCGCGAGCGGGTGGTCGCGGCGACAGGCGGCGACGAACCGTTCCTGGAGCAGCACCTTGAACTCGACCTCCGCCTCCTGGCTGCCGATGAAGCTCACGCCGAAATCCGCCTCGCCGCTGATGACCGCGCCCAGCACTTCGTTGGCGCTGGCGTCGAGCAGCTTCACCCGGATGCGCGGAAAGCGCTGATGATAGCGGGCGATGATGGGCGGCAGGAAGTAGTAGGCGACCGACGGCACGCACGCGATCGTCACATGGCCCAGGCGGCTCGACGACACGTCGCGGATGCCGAGCAGCGCGGCGTCGAGATCGTCGAGCAGTTGTTCGGCGCTCTGCGCGAACACGCGGCCGACGGTGGTGAGCGCGACGCGGCGCGTGGTGCGTTCGAACAGCCGCACGCCGAGCGCGTCCTCGAGCTTGTCGATCCGGCGGCTCAATGCGGGCTGGGAGAGGCTGACCGCTTCGGCGGCCTTGCGGAAACTGCCCGTTTCCACGACCGCGCGAAACGCCTGCAAGTCCGTCAAATCGAAATTGATGCCCACCGGCCACTCTCCGCCACTCAGATGCGCAGCATTTTGCATGATTCCGGCGGGGTCAGGCGTGTCGCGGCGTCCATGCGACGGCGTTGGCGTGGCGCGACACGACCGGGCGTTTCACCGGCCAGACGCTGAGCGCGCTCACGCTGGCGGTGCCGCCGGGTTCGGCCACGCTGGTCACGCTCGGCGCCGCCGATTTCGCGTCGATCCTGCCGACGGGGTCGGGCATTCCGAACAGCGGCAACCTGTCCGTGCTGGTCGGGCGGCTGCTCGCGGTGGTGCGCATGGCGACGTCGTTCGGCGTGGCCGGGCGGCCGTGGGTGCGGCAGAACTGGAGCGCGACCGGCAAGGACGAGGACGGCGGCCTGATGCGGGTGTCGTTGCCGGTGCGCGTCGGCGATCACGGGCTCGACAACAACGGCACGACCGGCTACTACCTCGGCGACGACTACGGCACGTTCTACGCGGCCCACGGCTATGCGCCGAGCCTCGGCACGCTGCGCCGGCTGCTGTCGTCCCGGGCGGACGGCATGGCCGCGCGGCTCGCGCAGGCCGTGCGCGAGCTGCCGCGGCGGCGCCTCCGGCGCCGAACCCCTACGTGGTCACGGATGCCACCTACACGCTGCCCGCCGAGGTTCCTGCAGCTGTGTCGCGTGGCGATCCGTCAGTCGGCGACGATCGAAATCGTCGCCGACTGACGGGGGCCGATACATTCACCCCGCCGTCACCTGGATCCGTCGCGGCTTCGCTTCTTCGCGCCGCGGGATGCGCAGTTTCAGCACGCCGTCGCGCAGTTGCGCGTCGATTCGCGACACGTCGACATCCGGGCTCAGCGTGAATGCGCGCGAGAAGTGCGGATGCTGCACTTCACCGTGTTGCAGACGCAATCCCGGTGGCGTCGGAACGACGGCCTCCGCGTCGATGGCGAGGCGGCCGTCGTGCACGCGAACGTCGAGCTTGTCGCGCGGCACGCCCGGCAGGTCCGCGTACAACGTGATGCCGTGCGCATCCTCGACGATATCGACGGCTGGCGCAATCCGCGTGCGCGGCGTGTCGCGCCGAGCCGGCTCGCGGTTCGTCACGGCCGTTCGCGTATCGGCCGGACGGGTGGTCAGTTCAGTGGTGTTCGTGTCACTCATGATGTCCTCCGTCATGCGTTCGTGACGCCGTGCTGTTTACTGGACGGTAATCGCCCGCGGCTTCGATGCTTCCGACTTGCCGACGCTGATCGTCAGGCAGCCGTTCGCATAGCGCGCGTCGATCTTGTCGGGGTCCGCGTGCTGCGGCAGTTCGACCACGCGGCGGAACGCGCCCATGAAGCGCTCGCTCGCGTAGATGCGCCGCTCGTCGTCGGTCGCGCCATCGTCCGGCGGCGTGCGCTCGCCGCTGATCGTCAGCAGCCGGCGATCGACGGAGATGTCGAGCTTCGCGGGGTCGAGACCCGGCGCGAACGCGACGATCTCGACCGTGTCGTCGGTGCTGCCGATATTGACCGGTGGAAATGCACCGGGACGCGGGGCGCGCAGACTGGTCGGAAAACCCGTGAACGCGCTGGCCATCTGCCGTTGCAGGCGGTCGAATTCCGCCAGCAGATCGGTGGGGAAGAAGATATCGCTCATGACTGGCTCCTGGGGGTGCTCCCTGCGAGGGAACGAACCGGACCACGCGCTCCAGTTCGTCCATCCGCGACAGGGTCGCTGACTAACAAATCGAAACACGCAGCGCGTCAACCGCGACTGCCTTGAGCGATACCTAAAATAGGATACGGCGCGTGAATTTCAAGGGGAGGGGCGGCGGCATTCCGTCGATACGTGCGTGTGCCCTGTGGGAAATCGTCGTCGGAGCGGCCGGCATGGTCGGCGTCGAGATGGCCGGGTCCGACATGCCGACGTTGCGCGGATCGGAGCACGGCGATAGAAGGCGGAATTTGCAATGGCACGCTGGAAAAGACGCGGCGGCGTCCCTGCGCCGTCGCGTCCATCCGTTCAGCGCGACGGCCCGGACGGCGGCTTCACTTCGGACAGGTCGTCCTCGCGAACCTCGGCCTGACGCACCGTGGTGCCGTCGTCGCCCGTTTCGGAAATATCGGTTTCGAAGGTCTGCTGCCCATCGTCGCGCTTCTCCGCGGGCTGCTCCTTACCTGTCTGCTTGTCTGCTTGTGGCTGTTGATGTGTCATCTTGCTCTCCTGGTCGCAACCTGGGATGTTGCGCACCGTGTACGCGAGCAAGGCGCGGGCCACGCGGACGCGGCGCCCCGGCCGGCTCGTGACGAAAGCACGATCACGTCGACGCAACGCTTTACGCGTCTGTCAGGTTTTACGCGTCTTTCAGCCAGGGCATTTCCACGGGCGACACGACCAGTTGCCGGAATTCGCGTTTCAGATCGAAGATGAACCCGACCAGGATCATGGAGTCGGCGTAAGGAATCGGAAAGACCTGCGGATTTTCCGGCGTACGCAGCGGACGCTCCGGCGTGTCGGCTGTCGCCGCGGCGTTTTCGCGAACGCTTTCCAGGTCGTCTGCCATGGCCGGGCCACCGGCTTTCAGCACACGGCTACGCAGCTCGCTGAAGGGTTCGATGCGCGCGGCGTCTTCGTGATATTCGGGCACTTCATAAACGAACCAGGACATTGTCGTCTCCCATGTGAAGGGGCGCTATTCTAACTCCGACAAAAGCGGCCCGATCGGAGTCGAAACATCGATTCGACCCCTTCAAGTTGATAATACGCATTATGTCAACTATCATTCGATAGCTTCTGTGCCTGCGGTCGCCGAGGCTCGAACAACGCCTCCCATACAACCGCAAGATACTTTACGAAATCACCTTTGCAGTCGTGTCATGCGATCTCCTTCGCCCGACGTCCATTGGACATTTAATGACGCCACGTTAGGAATGGAAGATATCAAAGCGTGGGAAATTAATTTTATGGCCTGCGAATCGACAACAATCGATATCAATATTCAATAACGAGAAGTTTCAACGATCCACTTAATTCGACCTCTGATTGCGCACTCTCCTTACACAACGTGCCACGACGAGAAAACCACAAAGTGTCGTTGCGACACGCCGGCCATGCGTCGTCCGCGTGACCCACGTCGCCACGATCATTTCAAATTCCTCACCAAATCCTGACTTGGTTAGCAACGGCGAAATGAAAAATTAATTATCAAGAAAATATCTTGTAATTATAAAAACGACCTCCTAGCATCCCCCTGCTGTTCGCGACATGTCTTGTTTAAAAGTCATTACTTGATGCATTCCTCGAACAAACCCACTCATAACCTGGGGAATTACATGAAGAAACTGTCTCGACTGCTGCCCATCACCGCGATTACCGTCGCGAGTCTCAGCGCTTTTGCCCAGGCCGGCGACCAGCCGGCCGCGGTCGACAAGGCGCTGCAACTGATCCAGCAGAACCCGGCCGCCTTCAGTGTGGCTACCGGCGGCACGGCCCGCACGTTGAAGTTCGCCGGACCGCAAGCAGGCGCCCCAACCGACGGCGACCAGTTCCGGGTGCGCGACGTGATCGTCGATCCCGACGGCACCGAGCACGTGCGCTTCGATCGCTTCCATGCGGGCCTGCCCGTGATCGGCGGCGACGTGGTCGTTCATTCGAGCAACGGGCAGTTGAAGCAGGCCAGCGTGACCCAGCTCGCCCCGATCAACCTCGCCGGCACGATCGGCAAGGTCGGGAACCGCGCCGTGGTCCGCAACGCACCCGATGTCGGTGCGACGCGAGCCAGACACATCGCGGCCGCGCGCTTCAACTCGGACGTGCGCCGCGTCGACGATGCGGAACTCGTCGTGTTCGCACGCGACGTCACGCCGACGCTGGCCTACGCGGTGCGCGTCTACGGCAAGTCCACCGACACGCACGGCGACGCCGTGCTGTACTACGTCGACGCACGCACCGGCGCCGTGCTCGACGCGCAGGACCTGATCAAGACCGCCGCCGCGACCGGCACCGGCCGCTCGCTGTACTACGGCAACCTGACGCTCACGACGGACCAGACCGGCACGAACGCGTACCGGATGCTCGATCCCGGCCGCGGCGGCGGCTCGGTCTACGACGGTCGCGGCCTGACCTCGGACGAAGTCGAGCAAGCGACCGACCTGCCGATCTTCACGAGCAGCACGAACGTGTGGGGCAACAACACGACCACCGACCGGCAGACCGTCGCGGCGGACATCGACTACGGGCTCGCGTTGACTTGGGACTACTACAAGACCACGCACAATCGCAACGGCATCTTCAACGACGGTCGCGGCGTGAGGAGCTACGCTCACGTGGTGTTCAATACCGGCAGCGGCACGACCGGCGCGAACGCGGCGTGGCTGTCGTCGCGCGTGATGGCGTACGGCGACGGCGAGCCGGGCACGCGCCTGCCGAAGCCGGTGGTGTCGGTCGACGTCGCCGGGCACGAGATGAGTCACGGCGTGACCGAGGCCACCGCCAACCTGAACTATTCGGGTGACGCGGGCGGCCTGAACGAGGCGACGTCCGACATTTTCGGCACGCTCGTGAAGTTCTACGCGAACAACCCGAACGATCCCGGCAACTACGTGATCGGCGCGCGTGTGGTGAGCGGCGGGCTGCGCAAGATGTACAAGCAGGATCTCGACGGCCGGTCGTTCAGCTGCTACCCGTCCGGCGGCTTCTCATGGTCGAATCCGCGCCACGATCCGCACTTCACGTCGGGGGTCGGCAACCGCTTCTTCTACCTGCTGTCGGAAGGGCCGTCGGTGCCGTCGACCGACACCGGCCTGTCGAGAGCGCAACTGGTCTGCAACGGCGACACGACGTTCAGCGGGCTCGGTCGCGACAAGGCCGGCAAGATCTGGTACCGGACGCTGACCGTATACCTGAACGCCAACTCGAGCTACCCGAACGCGCGGCGTGCGTCGATCCAGGCGGCGAACGACCTGTACGGCGCGAACTCGGCCGAAAGCGCGACGGTCGCGCGCGCGTGGAGTGCTGTCGGGGTGAATTGACGGCGCTTGCGTGAACGTTGAACGCCGGAGGTCGCGTGACGGTACTTCGCTTCGGAGGAAAGCGATTCGGTCGTGGTCACGCGGCGCTCGGTGAATGACGGGAAAGTGCCGGCCGACCGCCTGCACGTGCAGACGGTCGGTCGGGGGGACGGTGCGTTCTTGCGGTCGGACACCCGCTCCGGGGGCCGCTCATGTTCCAGACGCCGGGAGATTCCTTCGTCAACGGTCCGCTGCCGCGCCTACGTCTTCCGGCGCAACCCGCGTCGCCCCGCACCGCGACCCGACTATGGCTGCCCGCCCCCGCCCGACGCGCCATAGATCTGCCCGGTGACGTAGCTCGCGCGCGACGAAAGCAGCTCGACATAGATCGACGCGATCTCGGCCGGTTGTCCCGGTCGCCCCATCGGCACCTGCTCGCCGAATGTCTCGACGTTGTGCGTCGTCTGTCCGCCGCTGACCTGCAACGGCGTCCAGAACGGCCCCGGCGCGACGCCGTTGACGCGGATGCCGCGCTGGATCATCTGCTTCGCGAGCCCCTTCGTGAAATTCGCGATCGCCGCTTTCGTCATCGCGTAGTCCAGCAGGTTCGCGGACGGGTCGTACGCATTCACCGACGTCGTATTGACGATCGCCGAACCGGCCGGCATGTGCGGAATGGCGGCCCGCGTGATCCAGAACATCGCGTAAAGGTTGGTGCGCAGCGTCCAGTCGAACTGCTCGGTGCTGATGTCGAGAATCGATTCGTGGCTCTGCTGGCGGGCCGCGTTGTTCACGAGGATGTCGAGCCCGCCGAGCGCGGCGACCGCCCGCTCGACGAGCCCGTTGCACGCCCCTTCGCTGCGGATGTCGACCGGCAGCGGCACCGCCTTGCGTCCCGCGCTGCGGATCAGCTCCACGACTTCGCGCGCATCGGGCTCTTCGTCGGGCAGATAGACGATCGCGACGTCCGCGCCCTCGCGTGCACAGGCGATCGCCACCGCGCGGCCGATGCCGGAATCCCCGCCGGTGATCAGCGCCTTGCGGCCGTCGAGGCGGCCGCTGCCGCGATAGCTGCGTTCGCCGTGATCGGGGCGCGGCGTCATGCGGCCCGCGAGGCCCGGCCACGGCTGATGCTGCTGCGGAAACGGCGCATGCGGATAGAGCGTACGCGGATCGCGCGGCGCGGTATCGCCGGCGTCGGGCGGGACGCCGCCCGTTTGCGCGATCGTCGGCAGGGCGACGCTGGCGACCAATCCGGCCGTCGTGCCCTGCACCCATTTGCGACGCGATTCGGAAACTTCGTCTGATGACATGGTGGACTCCGGTGCGTGGATGTCGAAACGGAACGAGACGCGGCGATTCGGCCGGCATGCGCGCTACAGCGGCCGTGGCCGATTTCCGGAATCGTCGGGCGCGTCGTGCTCTTCGGGCCACGGCTTGCCGGCCGGATCGCGCGCCTCGGTCTGGCGCGGGTCGTCCGGCACGACCTTGCGCGCCTGATCGTCCGGAATCGTGTCGAGTTCGCCGCCGCCGGGCGCATGGCCGGGGCGCGTGGTCGATTCGCCGCCGGGCGTCGAGTGGCGCCGGTCCGGCGTGTCGGCTGCCTCGCGTGCCGCGTCGGGCGACGCGGGGTCCTGCCGTTGACTGTCGCGGGTCATGAATTTCTCCCTCTCCGGATGCTGATTGCGTTGCACCGCATCGCGCCGCAATGGGCGGTGCGGCGGCCCACCACGCTTCCAGCAAGGGACATGCCGTCGTCGGGCTGTCCCGCCCCACTGCCGCCGGAGGCCGCCGCTAAAGAAATTACAAGCGACGCGTGATCCGGCGCAGTGTCGGCAACACACGTGGCCACCCCGCTGCGAAAGCGACATGCGGCACGCGCGATGCTCCGAAGCGATATGCCGGCTGCGCGCCGGCGCCCTTTCGACGCCAAGGAGGACGATCATGAGCGCGACGCACGTGACAAACGCGACACCGAATGACGACGATATGACCGACACGCCGGATATTCCGCCGCCGGCGCCCGACGACGGGCGCCACGACGACCTGCCCGACTTGCCGGACCCGACCGAAGTGGGCGAAGACGGCTAGCCGTTCGCGCAAACCGCGCGGCAGGTTACGGTTTTTCGACTCCGCCGGCCGACGCTCCGCGCTTCACCGCGTGCGTCGCCTTTCGTGCGCGACCTCGCCGGGCGGCACCGCGTCGACGTCCTGCAGCGGCTCGCCCGGAATGCGACGCTTCGTGGACTGATCGACCGGTAAATCCGGTGCCTGCTCG
Source organism: Burkholderia sp. AU16741 (assembly GCF_002223345.1). Lineage (NCBI taxonomy): Bacteria > Pseudomonadati > Pseudomonadota > Betaproteobacteria > Burkholderiales > Burkholderiaceae > Burkholderia > Burkholderia sp. AU16741. The sequence goes on along the minus strand of NZ_NKEZ01000011.1, from coordinate 460,284 downwards.
CCGCCGCCGCCCTCGGCATCGAGTTGCTGCTCGGCCCGCTGCCAGTATTCGTCGGCTCGGCCGTCGGGCGCGCCGTCCACCTGCCACAGCCGATATGCACGCTCGCGAATCTGCGTTTCTCTCTCTTCGTTCATGTCGTTCTCCCTGTTTGCCATGGCAATCACCGATCCGGCCGCGACGGCGCCGATACCGCACCGAGCGTCGACGACATCGCACCGTCGGCGGCGGTCGCCAGATCGCCCAGAGCAACGATGCCGACCAGCCGCTTCTGCCGGTCGACCACCGGTACGCGACGAATCTGTGCGTCTTCCATCTTCTTTTGCACTGCAGAAATGTCCTCGTCCTCATAACACCAGTTCGCGGGTCCGCTGACGACGCCCTCGACCGCCTCGTCGGGCGGCACGCCCATCGACACCGCGCGCACGACGATGTCCCGGTCCGTCAGCATCCCAATCAGCCGCGTGCCGTCGCATACGGGCAGCGCGCCGACGTTCAGATCGCTCATCAGCCGGGCCGCCTCGCGCAGGCTCTGCGTCGGGCCGATGGTCGCGGCGTCGCGTGTCATCACTTCCGATACACATGTCATGTTTCGCTCCTTGGTCAACCGCCCATGGCGGCCTGCTGCACGAGCATCGCGCGTTCCGGCGGCCGCGCGCGTCAGTTCGCCGTCGAGCAGCGGACCGACGTCAGGCCGGCCGACTCGACGATCCGCATCAGTTGCTTCAGCATCACGTCGGCGCCGGTCGCTTCGCGCCACTGCACGAACAGTTCTTCCTCGCGCACCGCGCGCGCGGCCGCTTCGCAAAAGCCTTTCGTCCGGTATGTGAAACCCGCGTCGCGCAGCTTCGCGGCCAGTTGTTCGCGCACCGCCGAGCCCGGCGGGTACTCGATCGTGACCAGCGCGGTCCTGACACGCAGCAAACGCCGCTCGACGAACCGCAGCGGCCACACGACCAGCAGCGCGAGCACCAGCCCGAGCGCGCCGAGCGCCAACTGGCCACCGCCGATGCACAGCCCGATGACCGTCACGAACCACAGCGTCGCCGCCGTGGTAACGCCGGACACCAGGCCGTCGCGATGAAGAATCGCGCCGCCGCCGATGAAGCCCATCCCGGTCAGGATGCCGAGCGGCAGCCGCATCAGGTCGAGCACCGAGAACGCGCCCTCTGGTTTGCCCGCCTGCAGCAGCAGCGCATTGACCTGCAACATCGACAGGCACGCGGCGAGACACACGAGGATCGTCGTGCGCAGTCCGGCCGTCTTGCCGGATTCGCTGCGGTCAAGGCCGATCAGCCCGCCCGCGACCAGCGCCAGTGCGATCCTGAAGAGAACGTCGTGCCACTGCAGTGCGACCGGCATCGGTTCCATGCGCCCTCCCGTGCAAATCATCATGTGCCTGGGCGCGAACGCCCCCGACGACGCTCGGCGGTCGCAAGGATCGGGCCTGCTTCCGGAGGATGGCGGCACGTGTAGCGAGTCGAAGGGAATTGTAGAAAGGCGTGTTGCGTCAGCACCCTGCCTCGGTGGCGGAGGTGCAGGCTGTGTGCGCGGAATGATCGCGTGTCGCCGCTCGGGACGACGGTGACTGACTGCCGCCAGGAAGATCGCCGGAGCCATCACCGGCGTGCACGGTCGCACGCGCGTGCAAAGGCACCCCGTGTCTTCTTTCTCCGTATCCGATCAGATACGAACATCGTCTCCACCACCCTTCCTTGACGATCCGTTCCCGATCGGGTACGAAATGACGTTACCGTTATGGAAATCATCCCTTCGTTCCCGAACGAATACGAACTACTACCCAATCCGGCGAGTTATGCAATACTGTTCCCGATCAGATACGAAGCACGGAGAACGTCATGTCGGAATCCCAATCCGTCGACACGATCGGCGCGCTCGCCCACTTCATTCGCGCGGCGCGAATCCAGCAGGGGTTCACCCGGGACGAACTCGCGAACGCGACCGGGTTGTCGCCGAAATTCATCAGCCAGGTGGAAGCCGGCAAGCCGACCGCGCAAATCGGCAAGGTCATGCTGCTGCTGAGCGAGCTCGGCGTGCGGCTGTACGCCGAGTCGTCGATCGAGATCTCCGAGGCCACCGCGCTGAAGGCCGCGCAACGCCGCAGGAGCAGCTATGGCGGCTAGAACGCTGATCGCGTCCGCGAACGGCGTGCGCATGGGCACGCTGACCGACGACAAGGGGATCTGGTCGTTCGCGTACGACCCGCAATGGCTTGCGTCGCCGGCCGCGTATCCGCTGTCGCCGGCGTTCGCGCTGCGCACGGACGTGTTCACCGACACGTCGACCGATCGTCCGGTCCAGTGGTTCTTCGACAACTTGCTGCCCGAGGAAGGCATGCGCACGTCGCTCGCGCGCGAGGCGAAGGTCGATGCGGCCGACGCGTGGGGCCTGCTCGCGTACTTCGGCCGAGAATCGGCCGGCGCGCTGACGCTGCTGGCCGACGGCGAGCACGAAACGCCTGGCGGCCTGCAGCCGCTGCCGCTCGACGAGCTCGAGCGCCGGATCCAGGCGATGCCCGAGCGGGCGCTGACGGCCACCGCGCCCAAGCGCATGTCGGCGGCCGGCGCGCAGCAGAAGCTGCTGCTGGTGCTGCGCGGCGACGCGCCCGACTATGCGCTGTTCGAGCCCGTCGGCAGCGAACCGTCGATGCACCTGCTCAAACCCGACATGCGCGCGGCCGGCTATCCGCATTCGGCGATCAACGAGTTCTTTTGCATGCGGCTCGCGAAGAAGATGGGGCTCGACGTGCCCGACGTGCATTTCCTGCGCACGCCGTCCGCCTGCTACGTGATCGACCGGTTCGACCGCGACGTCGCATCCGAACCGGCCGGGCGCGTGCATACGATCGACGCGATGCAACTGCTCAACTACGACCGCGGTTTCAAGTACCAGCGCGCCAATGCGCAGGAACTCGCCCGCGCGATCGACCGCACCAGCACGCGCGCGCTGACACGCCTGTCGGTGTTCCGCTGGACCGTGTTCAACGTGGTGGTCGGCAATGCCGACGCGCACCTGAAGAACCTGTCGTTCTTCGTCGACGCGCGCGGCTACCGGCTCGCGCCGTTCTACGACATCGTCAGCACGGTCGTGTATCACACCCCCACGCACCGGCCCGACCATCGCGGCGATCACTGGCCGCACTGCGAGTTGACGATGCCGCTCGGGAATGCGACGCGGTTTGCCGATATCGACGCGAATGCACTCGTCGCATTCGGCCAGGCGCTCGGGCTCAGGGAGAAAGCGGCCGCCATCGAACTGCAGCGCTTTCTCGAACCGCTCGATCGTCACGTCGATCAGACGCTCGATGAAGTGCGAAACATCGCGCATCCGGACGCCGGGGAAATGCGGTTGCTGAATTCGATCGTCGCGATGCCGCTCGCGGAAATGGGGCGCGCGCTGCGGCCGACGCGCGGATAGCCTGCCGCACGCGAGTATCGAACCGCCGCCCGCTACCCGCTCGGCGGCCGGCCCGGCGAACGCCTGGGCGTCAGCGGCGCACGGCAAAGGCATCGACGCCCGTCGCCGCCGCGGACCACGCCCACAGCCGCGCCGCGTCCTCCGGATCGATCGCATGCGGCCGTACGCCCGATTCCTCGTTGCCGCGCGTCACCGTCGCGACGTCGCAATCCTCGCAATAGACCCCGCCGAGATCGGCAATGCGCGGCGACGTCGCCGCCCAAACCTGGGTGGCTGCCCCCTGCGCAGGCGTCTTGAACGTCGGATCGATCGGCACGCCGTGTTCGTCGATCCAGCCCTGCGCCATCATTTCCTCGCGCGTCAGATGACGCTGCAGCGGCGTCGCGATCTTGCCGGGATGCAGCGAATACGCGCGGACGCCGAACGGCGCGCCGAGCACGTCGAGCTGCACCGCGAACAACGCGTTGGCGGTTTTCGACTGCCCGTACGCGAGCCATTTGTCGTAACCGCGCGCGAAATCGATATCGTCCCAGCGGATCGGCGACAGCCGGTGCCCGAGCGACGACACCGCGACGACGCGCGCGCCGTCGCCGTGCGCGAGCGACGGCCACAGCCGGTTGACGAGCGCGTAGTGACCGAGGTGATTGACGGCCATCTGCGCTTCGCGACCGTCGCCGACGCGGGTTTCGGGGCACGCCATGATGCCCGCGCTGTTGATGACGACATGCACGTTGCGCCGTGCGTCGACGAACCGCGCGGCGAATGCGGCCACGCTCGCGACGTCCGCGAGATCGAGCGTCGCGATCTCCACGCCGGCGATGCCGCGCGTCGCTTCGTGCGCGGCCTCGGCGCTCCGTGCACCGACGACGACGTGCGCACCGGCCTGCGCCAGCGCACGCGTGGTTTCGAGCCCGAGACCCGAATGGCCGCCCGTGACGATGGCGGTCTTGCCGTGCAGGTCGAGACCGGCCAGTACGTCGGTCGCCGTCGATCCAGCGTCGAATCCGGAATGAAGGGGGTGCTGCCTGCTCGTCATTGAAGGCTCCTGAAATGATGCACGAAGCGCGCGGCCGCCTGTCGGCCGCGTCACTGCACGAGATCATTCTCGGGCCGCGCATCCGGACTGTGAATGCAATAGAATCCGGTTTTTCGTCGAGATCGTCCGGGGATTGCGCGTGGATCCGCTATCGGAAGTGCTGTCGCTGCTGGAAACGCGCGACTCGTTTTTCACCGGCCTGCGGGCCGGCGGCCCGTGGGCGATCGACCTTCCGCCGCCCGACGGGATCAAGTTCAACGCGGTGGTCGAAGGCACTTGCTGGCTGACCGTCGACGGTGCGGGGCCGCCCGTCCGGCTGCGCACGGGGGACTGCTTCCTGCTCGCCGCGCCGCGGGCATTTTCGCTGGCGAGCGATCCATCGGTCACGCCGGTGCCGGCCGCCGACGTGTACCGGCATCTCGAACGCGGGATCGCGCACTACGGCGAACCGGCCGACTGCTTTCTGATCGGCGGCCGCTTCGCGTATGAGGAAGGCATGCCGCTGCTGCTCGGCAGCCTGCCGCCCGTGGTCGTCGTGAGCGGCGACTCCGAACCGGCGGCGGTGCTGCGCTGGTCGCTGCAGCAGCTCGCACGGGAATTCGGCGCGGCGTCGCCGGGCGGATCGCTGATGGTCCGGCATCTCGGCCACATGATGCTGGTGCAGATCCTGCGGCGCTATGTGGACGCCGGCGCGAACGGCGATGTCGGGTGGCTGGCCGGGTTCGCGGATGCGCGGGTCAGCGCGGCGCTGGCCGCGATTCACGCCGCGCCCGAGCGACGGTGGACCGTCGACGCGCTGGCGGCCTGCTGCCACGTGTCGCGCTCGACGTTCGCGCTGCATTTCAAGCGGCGGCTCGGGTTCGGGCCGCTCGAATACGTGCTGCGCTGGCGGATACAGTTGGCGATGCGCGAACTGCGTCGCTCGAACGCGTCGATCTCGGCGATCGCGCAGCGGCTCGGCTACGACTCGGATAGCGCGTTCGGCCATGCGTTCAAACGCATCGTGGGTTGCTCGCCGCGCGCCTATCGTCATGACGTGACGAAAGAACCGGGCAACTAGCGTCGTGACCGCCCTCGTCAGGCACGTGGTGGTGCGAATCCGTCAACGTCACGCATTCGCATGACGATCATCAGGATAAGAAAAGTATTCTTATCACAATACGTCGATTTCATTTCAAAACTCGGCCCTGCGGCAATGCGTTCGCGCATCACGCGCAGGCATGCCGCAATTCGCCGTCGATGTGCTGCGGCAGCCTCGGCAGGTCGAAGATCGGGCACACCGCTTCGACCGCCTGATGCAATGCACGGATGGCCTCTGGTGACACGATGTCCAGCGCATGGCGGAGGTTGTGCGGGCGCGCCCTCGTCGAACCGCTGCGTTGGGCTGATCGACCGTCGGTTCTCGCCGTCAGGTCCGCCGCGGTGCGATCACGCGAGGCGGTATCGCGCGGAATCGAACCGCCCTGCGCCCGTGCGGGAACCGCGCGTCATCGCCCGATCGGCAAACCGGTCGGTTCGATCCAGCCGAGTTTGTACGCGATCAGCAGCGACAGAAACAGCGTGACCGACAACCCGACGCGCGCGGCGAGCGACCACGCCATCCGCTTCGATTTGCCGCGATCGTGATTCATGAAGTACAGCGCGAAGATCAGGCTCGCGATGATCATCGCGAATGCCACAGAAACCAGCAGGGTTTTCATTGCCGTTGCCTTTGAAGATCCGAATCGGCCTGAATCAGTTCGGCCAGTTTTTGCCGCTCGTCGGCGACGCCGCCGACGCCCGATGCCGGCCAGTCCAGCGCGACGCCGTTGCCGAGCGAATCACGCACGAGTGCCTGGTAGCGCCGGTCGTTGATCGTGCCGTCCTCCATCGTGTCCGAGATCTCGCGCCGGAACGGCAGCGGGAAACTCGTGTACGCGCGCGACAGCGCCGCATATTGTCTCGCATCGATCTCTTTCGACGAGGGTATGACGGTCCAGATCACCACGGCGACGATGGCCGTGAACGGGATCGCCGTGTAGCGAAGGATGAACTTGATCGGGGTCATGAAGCGGTGAGCAGAAGGGAATCGCGAGCGAGCGCCGCGGCGAAACAGCCAGCCGGCGGCACGTCGCATTATTGTACTGAAAGCACCATCCCGCCAACAGAGTATGATAATGATATTATCATGTCCATCACATGATTCGACAGCTCCGGAATCCGGCGCAAGCAGCGTGCCCGTCACGCCGTTCGCACCGGTTTTCGGCCTGTACCCGCGAATCCGCGACGATCGAGCGAAGCCCTTATGCCAGCGCAGTACTTTCGAAACCTGACGGGAAAACACCGCAGCGCGACCGCGAACCGCCAGCTCGGGTTTTCGCTCGCGTTCGTGGCCGGCGCAACCAATGCCGGCGGCTTTTTGGCGGTCAAGCAATACACGTCGCACATGAGCGGCATCGTGTCGGCGATCGCCGACCAGACGGCGCTCGGCGACGTGCAGCTCGCGCTCGCCGGCATCAGTTCGCTGGGGTCGTTCCTGATCGGCGCCGGTTGCTCGGCGATCCTCGTCAACTGGGGGCGTCGCCGCGGGCTGCACAGCCAGTTCATGCTGCCGCTGCTGGTCGAAGCCGCGTTGCTGTTGCTGTTCGGGCTGCTCGGCAGCCACCTCGCGCTGTGGGAAACGTTCTTCGTGCCGGTGACCGTGACACTGCTGTGCTTCATCATGGGGCTGCAGAACGCGACGATCACGAAGTTGTCCGGCGCGGAAATCCGCACGACGCACGTCACGGGCATCGTGACCGATCTCGGCATCGAACTCGGCAAGCTGTTCTACTGGAACCGGTCGGCCATCGACGTCGACGCGCACGCGGTGATCGCCAACCGTTCGAAACTGAGGATCCACGCGACGATGCTCGCGTCGTTCTTCGTCGGCGGCCTGGCCGGCGCCATCGGGTTCAAGCACGTGGGCTACGTGTCGACCGTGCCGCTCGCCGCGGTGCTCGTCACGCTCGCCATCGTGCCGGTGCTCGACGACCTGTTCGCGCTACTGCGCAGCAAGCGCTGATCATGCGCCACGGGCGGCGCTTGCGGCGCTTCCGGTGATCGGGCCGAAAGCGCATCGATTATAATTTGATTAACATACCGACCACTCTCGCCCCGTCATGGAAACGAAAACCGCCCGCCTGACCGTCCTGATCGATCCCGCGAAGAAGGAAGCCTTCGAGTTGCTCTGCGCGGAGCAGGATCTTACGCCGTCGCAAGTCGTGCGGCAGTTGATCCGCGAATATCTCGACCGGCACGGCGTCACCTACAAGACCCGCAGCGCGATCGGCAAGCGCGCGAAGTAAGCGCGACCGCCAAGGCGCGCGGCGCCTCCCGGCCACAGTTACGCGCCGATCTCCCAGCGTTCGTGCGACTGCGCACGCCACACCAAGCGCCGCGGATCGATACCCTCGCCGTGCTTCATGCGCCTCGCGGTGGCGGCCAGCTTCAGTTCGCCGGCCTGCGGGCACGCAAGCGCCCGCTCCAGCAGGATACGCAACGACGGCAGCCGGCTGCCGTCCTTCCATGCGAATGCAATGAAGTTGTTGTCGTCGCCGCACGGCACCAGCGCATACGACGAACCGAATATCGATCGCAACTGTTCGAGGTGCCGCGGCAATGCCGGATCGTCGTCCATGAAGTTGATCGCGAGCACGCCGGCTTCGCTCAGGCGCGCGTGGCACGCATCGAGAAATGGGCCGCCCGTGCAGCGGCCGCGCATACCGTCGGCGACGAATGCATCGTGCAGGATCACGTCCGTGCGCACGTCCGCTCGCTCCAGATGATCGGCGCCATCGGCGCATACCACCCGAAAGCGCGCGTCGTCGGCAGGAATCCTGAACACGTCGCGCAGCGCGATCACGTCCGGATTGATCTCGATCGCGTCGATCGACGTGCCGGGCAGGTGGCGGTAGCAGTACTTCGCGAGCGACCCGCCGCCCAGCCCGAGCATGCAGATGTGTGCGGGCTCGGCCTGCAACAGCAGAAAGCCCATCATCACGCGCGTATAGCCGAGCGCGAGCCGCACCGGATCGCGCAGCGACATGAAGCTCTGGGTGCCGAGATGATCGAAGTGCAGCGAGACCGCGTGCTGCGTCTCCAGCACGAACGGCCGGCCGTCGTTCAGCGGCGTCGCCAGGAACCTGACGAACGCGTCGTAGGAAGTTCGATCCTCGGCCATGTGCGGATAGTCGGCTGAAACGGCAGCGGATGAAAACGCGGATGCAACGGTCGCCTGAACCGTGCGCTCAAACCTTCTTCAGGTAGCACGCCTTCAGCATGAAACCACCCATGTCGGTCTTGCAGTCGACTTCGTGATCGCCGCCGACGAGCCGGATGCTCTTCACCTTGGTGCCCATCTTCAGCGTGATCGACGAACCCTTCACCCGCAAGTCCTTGATCAACACGACCGAATCGCCGTCCGACAGCACGTTGCCGTTCGCGTCCTTGACGACGTCGCCTGCCGGTTCGTCGCCAGCCTCGGCGCCCGCGTCGGCCGACCATTCATGGCCGCAGTCCGCGCACACGGTCAGCGCTCCGTCGGGGTAAGTGTTTTCCATCGCGCATTGCGGGCAGGCAGGGGCGTTCATTGCAGCTTCCATTCGGGAGGGGTTCGGGTCGATCGACGATGCCGGGCGAGCATATTGTGCGCCCGGAGGCGCGGCGGCTCGCCTCGCCGGCAGTGCCGCAGGCCGGCGTCGGCGCACACGGCATTATAATGCAATTCACATCTTCTGACCGATGCATTATAATCGTCCACTTCCGACAATCCGTGAATTTGCATGCGCCTTCGCAGCGGATGTCGGCACGTTCGCGCCGAATGGCGCGCGTGATCCGCCCGGCCGGCGCCCCGCGATCCTGCGGGAAATCGTGATAGGCCGGCCGCCCGATGTCCGCAACGCGTGCGCAACCGCGCACGTGCATGTCGCGCACCGCCCCGCCCCGCCCACTTGTCCGGAGGCTTTCCAGCATCGTGGCAACCGTTGTGTACGTTGAAATCGGCCCCGCATGGAACCGCAATCGCGGCCGCGCCGCGCGCGACGCGGCGGTCGACGCGGCACGCCGTTTCGACAGCGACATCCAGCTGATCGCGAACGGGCACCGCAGCAACGCAAAAGACAGCGGCGCGATCGCGTCGCTGCAGGTTCACGGCGGCACGTCGGCGCAGGTGCTCGCCACCGGCCCCGACGAGGAAGCGGCGCTGCACGCGCTGCTGCCGTTGCTGCAAGCAAGCTGACGCTCGCGCCGCCGATCCCGCGGCCACGCGCCGTCCATCCCGAAACGCCATTTCCCGAGGAAGCGATGAACGACACTCTCATGCCCAACACCCCCAACCTGTCGGCTTCCGCGATCTGGGCGCTCGAACGCCTCGCCGATGTTCGCTACGGCCGCGACGCGCCGGCGCTCGGCTGGTCGGTCGAGCAGGAACTCGTCGGCGCGGGCTTCGTCAGCCAGGCGGCGAACGGACGCTCCGGTGCGTCGATCACCGCGCACGGTCGCAATTTCCTGAAGAGCCGCAAGTAACCTCTGCCGGCACGGGCCGATCCCGCGTGATACGTCACGCGCGGGTGCGCCGATGGCCGCCGTCGGAGAGAGGGCCGACTGCTCGCCGCAGCCGGTGTTCGCGAAGGCGTTCACTACAGGCGTTCGCCACACGGCGCCGAACGGCCCGCATTCGTCGAGCGCCTCGCGTGACGCGGCCGACCGCGACGTCGTCACGCGAGCCGGTCCGTGAGGGCACCGCCGGCCGCCGGGCCAACCGTGCGACGCGGTCGCGGGCCCATGCGGACGCCTATCCCGATGCGAAAGGGGAATTGCGTCCGCATCGCCGTTTACGCGGTATCGTACGGAACCCCAAGCGCGGCGCCCTGCGTCGCGATCCCTTCCTCATGGAACGCCCGATGACAGTCAGCGCCGTGCCACCCGTCTCGTCCCCGCCCGTTCTCGACACGCCACGCCTGATCCTCGAAGGCCATCCGCTCGGCGACTTCGACGCACTCGCCGCGATGTGGGCGGAACCCGGCGTCGTCGCGCACATCTTCAACGGCACGCCCTCCACGCCGCGCGACTCGTGGATGCGCATGCTCGCGTATCGCGGGCTGTGGCCGCTGCTCGGCTATGGGTACTGGGCGATTCGGGAAAAGGCGTCGGGCCGGTATGTCGGCGATCTCGGCTTCGCGGATTTCCACCGGAACATCGAGCCGCCGATTCGCGGCGTGCCGGAAGCCGGCTGGGCGCTGGCGACGTGGGCGCAAGGCAACGGCTATGCGACCGAGGCGCTCGCGGCCGCGCTCGCATGGCTCGACGCGCAACAGCGGTTCGAGCGCAGCGTGTGCCTGATCGCGCCGACCAACGTCGCGTCGATCCGGGTCGCGGAGAAAGCCGGTTACGGCGAGCCGCGGCGCATCCGCTTCAACGACGCGGAGTCGCTGATGTTTTCGCGCAAGCGCCGATAGGCGTGGCGAACCGTCCGGCGAGTCAGTCGGCGACCGGTTCGTAGCAATGCATGAAGAGGCCGTCGTCCATCGGCCAGCAGTTGCCGCATTCGTCGCGCAGAATCCAGTCGCCCGGTTTCACCGGACGCCAGCCTTCCGGCGTCGCGACCGCCCACCCGCCGTGACGGTGCTCTACCCGTTCATGGTCGCCGTCGGCGAACCACCGTGTTGCATCGACGAGACCGGCGCGTTTCTTGAATTTCATGCCATCACCGAAGGAAACGAATCTTAGTGTCGCGTGGCCGCGGCGCCCGCATCGGGCAACCGCTGCTGCGCCCTCAGGGCGTTCGTTGCCATGCGGGTTTCGTGCAATGCTTGCCAGCCCTGCGCGACGAGCGCCTCCAGCGTGTCGCGCGCGACCGTGGAGATCCTCACGTCGAACTCCTGCACTTTCATCAGCGCCGCCGCGACCGCGGCCGGTTGATCGGGTGCAAGCGCAACGATGAACGCCGAACGCGTCTCGGCGGCCCGGACAGCTTCGTTCCAGTCGGCACGCGCCACCGCGGCTTCGATGGCGTGCGTGAGTGCTTCGAGACGCTGGACGACTTGCAACGGCGTCATGTCGCTTCTCCGTGAATGATTCGTACTGTCCGCTTGCAGGCCCGTCGGGAGCCGGCGCGGTGTCGATTGGACCCACGCACATCCGGTTTCGCACGCGAGCAGCATGACGCGACGTGCCGTCGAAACCGGCCGTCGACGCGATCGGGAAACGGAGGCGATCGCACTATACGAGGCGCGTGAATCAGGTTCGGGAATTGTACGGAGCAGGATGCCGGAACGTCGGTAATATTTTGTAGTGATATGTCGACTAACCTTGCCTGGCCTGGGTTCGGCCGGGGGCGAGCGACGCGCGCGACAGCGCATCGGCGCAAACGTTTTCGTCCGAAGGATGCCCCGGTCGCGCATCGTCGCAAGCCGCCCCGACCTCGTGCTGCTCGACGTCAACCTGCCGGGCAAGGACGGCTTCGAGATCTGCCGCGAGGCGCGCATGCGCTACGACGGCATCGTGATCATGGTGACGGGCCGCGACGAACCGTTCGACGAATTGCTCGGCCTGGAACTCGGCGCGGACGACTTTCTCCGCAAGCCGGTCGAACCGCGCCTGCTGCTCGCGCGGATCAAGGCGCAGTTGCGGCGCACGCGCGTGCCGACGGGCGACCCCGTGCCGGATTCGCCGCAGCGATACGTATTCGGCAAGTTCTCGATCGACCGGACCGACCGCCGTGTGCATCTTCCGGACGGCAGCATGCCGCGCCTGACGTCGACCGAATTCGACCTGCTGTGGGCCCTTGCGTGTCGCGCCGGCGAGGTGGTGAGCCGCGAGGACCTGACGTTGCTGTTGCGCGGCATCGCGTTCGACGGCCTCGATCGTTCGATCGACGGCCGCATTTCGAAGCTGCGCCGCAAGCTGCGCGACGACGCGAACGAACCGAAACGGATCAAGACCATCCGCTCGAAGGGCTATCAGTTCAGCAAGCACGCATAGGATTGAGGCCGCGCGCGGGCCGGCGAATGCGGCCCGCGACTCCCGGGCCACGTTTGCGACTATCGCACGCGTGCCGCATCCGGACTCATACCCGCGTCCGTGTTCGTGTTCGTGTTGGTGCCCGCCTGCCATCCGCCACCAAGTGCCTTGTACAGCGCGACGAGATCGGTAGTCGTCTGCAATGCGCCCTGCTCGGCCTGCTGCCGGCCCTCGGACCATTGCCGCTCGGCGTCCAGTACGTCGAGGAACGGCGACAACCCCTTCCGGTAGCGATCGCGCGCGAGGTCCAGCGCGCCCTGTTCGGCCCGCACCGCATCGTCGAGCGCGGCCGCGCGCGCCTGGTCGGTGCGGTACACGGCCAGCGCATTGTCGACGTCGCGCAGCGCGACGAGCACGGTTTGCCGATAGGCCAGCGCCGCTTCGGCCTGGCGCGCCTGCGACAGCCGCAAGTTCGACACGAGCGCGCCACCGGAAAAAATCGGCAGCGACACGGCAGGCCCGAACGCATAGAACAGGTGCGACCAGTGCGCGAGCTCGCGCACGTGCGACGCGCGCAGGCCGACCTGCCCCGTCAGGGAGATGTCCGGATAGAACTGCGCGACCGCGACGCCGACGTCGGCGGTGGCCGCATGCAGTTCGGCCTCCGCGCGGCGGATGTCCGGGCGCCGGCGCGCGAGCGTCGACGGCAGGCCGACCGGCACGGTCGGCGGCACGTCCGGCAACGCGCGCGGGGCGGCAAGCCAGTCGTCGAGCGCGCCCGGCGCGCCGCCGACCAGATACGCGAGACCGTTGCGCAGCAGCACGATCTGCTGGTCGAACTGCGGCAGTTGCGCGCGGATCTGCGCGAGCCGCGCGTCGGCGCTGCGCACGTCGAGATCGCTCGCGAGACCGTGCGCGGCCTGCTCGCGCGTCAGGTCGCGCAGTTCGCGCTGCGCGTGTTGCAGATCGTCGGCCAGCGCGCGCTGCGCTTGCGCGCCACGCAGTTGCAGATAGGTCTGCGCGACTTCGGCCTCGAGCGACAGCAGCGCATCGTCGCGGCTCGCGACCGCCGCGCGCGTCTGCGCACCGGCCGCTTCGACCGAGCGGCGCACGCGGCCGAACAGATCCAACTCCCACGATGCGTCGAACCCGGCCTGCCACAGGTTGACCGGCGATTCGAGCGCATCGAGCGCGCCGCGCGCGCCTTGCTGCACGCTCGCGCCGGTGCCCGGCCCGAACCGGTCGAGCGGCGAGCCCGGCGCGCCGAGACGATCGACGCGCTGGTCGATGCCCTGCTCCTCGACGATGCCTTTCAGGCCGAGCTGCTCGCGCTGGTAGCTCGCATTCGCGCGCACGTCCGGCAAACCCTGTGCGGCAGCGGCCCGAACCTGCGCGCGCGCCTGCGCGATGCGCAGCACGGCGGCCTGCACGTCGAGGTTGTCGTGCGCCGCGCGCTCGACGAGCTGATCGAGCAGCGGATCGCCGAACGCGCGCCACCAGCGCGGATCGGGATCTGCATCGACCGTCGGCGACGATCGTGCGGCCGCGCCGGACGCGGGGGCCGCCGCTTGCCCGTCCGCCCGCATCGCATGCCAGGTGTCCGGAACGTCCGCTTGCGGCGGCTTGTAGTCGGGGCCGACGGTGCAGCCCGCGACAATGGCGCATCCCGCGAATAGCGTCACCGCGCGGCACACGATGGAGTGGTTCAGGCGACGGCTACGGTTGTTTCGATACAGGCGCATGTCAGTGCCCTCCCGCGCCGCCCGCGGCCTTCGCCGGCGAGAACAGGAACGTCAGCGGAATGCTGAATGCGCAGAACACCGCGAGGATCGCGAACACGTCGATATACGCGAGGATCGTCGCCTGCGCGATGAATGTCTCGTACAGCCGCCCGGTGGCCGTCTGCAGCGCGGACGAAGGCGGCGCCCCCGTCAGCGCGCTCACCGCGCGCGCGTTCTCCTGCAGCGTATCCCGGAAGTTCTGCGACAGCGTCGACATGTGCGTGGACAGATGCGCCATGCGCGCCTGCGTGCGCTCGCGGATCAACGCGGTCGACACCGAGATGCCGATCGAGCCCGCGACGTTGCGGAACATCGTGAACAGCGCGGACGCGTCGTCGTTGAGCCGCTGCGGCACGGTCAGGTACGCGAGCGTCGTGATCGGCACGAACATGAAGCCGATCGCGAGCGACTGCGCGCACCGGATCATCATCAGGTGCGTGTAGTCGATGTCCGGCACCAGCGTGCGCGAATAGATCAGCGAACCGCACAGCAGCACGAAGCCGAACCCGACCAGATAGCGCGTCTGCACGTGCGGCATCAGCCGGCTCACGATCGGAATCTCGAGCGTGATCAGCAGCGCGCCGGGCGACAGCACGAGGCCCGCGAGCGTCGCCGTGTAGCCGAGACGCTGCTGCGCGAGCTGCGGCACGATCACCGCGCTGCCGTACAGCACGGCCGCGAACGTCGCGATCGTCACGCAGCCGAGCGCGAAATTGCGGTCGCGCAGGCACGACAGGTCGACCACCGGCTTCTTCGTGCGCAGCAGCCACAGCGTCGCGCCGACCAGCCCGAGCACGGACAGCACGGCGAAGACGCGGATGAAGTTCGAGCCGAACCAGTCCTCGTCCTCGCCGCGATCGAGCATCACCTGCAGGCAGCCGAGCCCGATCGCGATCAGCCCGATGCCGATGTAGTCGATGGAAATTCCGCGTTCGGCGCCGCGCCGCCACGGCGGATCCTCGACGAGCTGCATCACCGCGAGCACGGTCAGCGCGCCGATCGGCACGTTGAGCAGGAACACCCAGCGCCACGAGAAATGGTCGGTGATCCAGCCGCCGAGCGTCGGGCCGAGCACCGGCGCGACGACGATCGCGATCGCCGAGATCGAGAACGCGCGGTTGCGCTGGGCGGGCGGGAACGTATCGAGGATGATCGACTGCTGGTTCGGCTGCAGCCCGCCGCCGAACAGCCCCTGCAGCACGCGGAACACGATCAGTTCGCCGAGGTTGGTCGCGACGCCGCACAGGAACGAGCACACTGTGAACGCGGCGATGCACAGCAGGAAGTAGCGCTTGCGGCCGAGCAGGCGCCCGAGGAACCCCGAGATCGGCAGCACGATGCCGTTCGCGACCAGATACGACGTGAGCGTCCAGGTCGCCTCGTCGTAGCTCGCCGACATCGTGCCGGCGATGTGCGGCAGCGCGACGTTGACGATCGTCGTGTCGAGCACTTCCATGAACGCGGCGAGCGTGACGACGATCGCGATGAGCCACGGGTTCGCGGCCGGGCGCCATGCGCCGTCGGATGCGCCGCTGCGGTCGGGCGGCCGGTTCATCGGCGGGCCTCGACAAGTGGAAACGGCATGCGGGTATCGGGCATCGGATCGCTCCGGTCGACACCGGCCGCGGCACGGCGACCGGTCATTTCAGGTGGACGGTCGGCACGGCCGACAGGCCGAGACCGAGCGGCGGACGGTTCGGCAGCGGGCCGTCGAGCACGATCTTCACCGGCACGCGCTGCACGATCTTCACGAAATTGCCGGTCGCGTTCTCGGTCGGGAACGCGGAGAAGCGCGAGCCGCTGCCAAGCTGGATGCTGTCGACGTGGCCGTGCAGATCGAGATCGGGATATGCGTCGACCGACACGTCGACGCGGTCGCCGACGCGCATCCGCTCGAGCTGCGACTCCTTGAAATTCGCGGTGATCCACACGCGCGGCGTGACGAGCGAGAAGATCGACGTGCCCGCTTGCAGGAACGAGCCCAGTTGCACGTTGCGCCGCGTGACCCAGCCGTCGGACGGCGCGCGCATCTCGCAGTACGACAGGTTCAGGTTGGCCGTTTCGAGCTGCGCGCGCGCCTGCAGCACCTGTTGGCGGCGTTCCTCGACGGCCGTCTCGGCTTGCCGGATCTGCTGCGGCACGAGGCTCGCGGTGCGCGCCTGGGCCTGGGCCATCGCGACGTTCGCATCGGCGGTCGCGCGCTGCGCGTCGGCCGCGTCGATCGCCTGCTGGGAGGTTGCGCGCGCATCGACCGTGCGCTGCCGCTCCTGCGCGGCGAGCGCCTGCCGGTATGCGGCTTCCGCGGATTCGATCTGCGCGCGCGCCTGCCGGTACTGGGCCGGATACTGCACGCGCGCGATATCGAGCTGCACGCGCGCCGCGTCGAGCTGCGCCTGCGCGAGACCGAGTTGCGCTTGCGCGGCGTCGACCTGCGCGCGGTAGTCGCGCGGATCGATCTTGACGAGCACGTCGCCGCGCCGCACGAACGTGTTGTCGTCGACCGCCAGCCGCGTCACGTAGCCGGACACGTGCGGCGCGACCGCGACCGCGTTGCCGTCGGTGTACGCATCGTCGGTGCTTTCCTGGTTGCGCGTGGCGAACCACCAAATGAGCCCGCCGACGAGCAGCACCAACACCACCGCGCCGAGGATGATCAACGGCTTCTTGCCGGGCCGTTTGCGTTCGCCTTCGCCGTTGTTGCCGTTGCCGTCGCCGTCGCCGCCGGTGCGGCCGCCGCGATCGTCGTGCGGATGGTGATCGCCGCCCCCGCCGCCCGGCGCGTCGGTCGGCCGCTCGCCGTTGCCGCCCGGCGCGGCGCCCGAGCCGCCGCCGGACTGACCGTCACCCGCCCGCGCGACGGCGGCAGGCCGGCGCTCGAACGCCGGCCACGGCACGCGCAGCGGCGTCGACGGTACGACGCCGGCCATTGCCGACGCAAGCGCGTCCGGCTGGCCGGCGCCGTACCGTCCCGGCGTCATCGCGCGCCGGAGCACGACGCCGGATCGCTTACGAACGGATAACGGGAACAAGATCGCATCGGGCATGAAACGGGGCTCCTGGCGGCGGGCGCGAGCGTCATTGCCCGCGCCGACCTCAAGCGCGCGATCAAGCAAGCAGCGGGCCCGCCGACGTGCTTCGTTCGACCGCGGCACGTCCGATGCGCGATCCGTACGCTTCAACGGCTCCGACAGGACTCGCGAACCATGACACGCTCGACCTCACTCGACACCGACACACGCGATGAAGATCGCGGCGACAGCACGCCCGGCCCCGAGGGCAAGCGCCGCGGCACGAGCACGCCACCGCCGCGCAGTGCGCGCGACCCCGCCGAAGGCAAACCGGACGGAACGGAAAACGGGACGCCGCCCCATCGTCCGCCATCCGGCGAACACGGCGAACAGGGCGACGCGTGATCGCCGCGCGTCGCCCCCCGTCCACGCTCCCGAATCGGCTGCAAGAAACGGCGGCAGAAATGACAAGCCGTTGAAAAATCGCGGGCGACGATCGACAGGTTCGGCCGAAACGTTCACACGCGGCTCCGCGCGAGCGCGACGCAGGCACGCACCTTGCGGCACAAGCGCATGGATCTTTCAATCACCGGCCGCCTGCCCTGCATGACGCTACCCGACCCGTCCGATTTCCCTGTTCGCGCGGTGCCGCTCGCGCCGCTGGCGAAGGAACGCGCCACTATCGTCTGCCTTCGCAACCGGCGCGTGCTGCTGGTCGCGCGCGGGCGGTCGTCGCGGTGGACGCTGCCGGGCGGCGTGATCCGGCGCGGCGAATCGGCGCTCGACGCCGCGCATCGCGAACTTCGGGAGGAAACGGGGCTTGCCGATCTCGAACTCGCGTATTTCTTCTACGTGGACGGCAGCGTGAAACGCCATCACGTCTTCGTCGCGAGCCTGCCGCGCGGCGCGCACGCGTGCCCGGGACGTGAAATAGCGCTGTGCCGCTGGGTCGGCATCGACGCGGTGGCGCACTGGCCGGCAAGCGCGCCGACACAGCGCATCATCCGTCAGTTCGCGGGCCTGTGTGTCGCCAGCGGCCCGCAACCGGACCCGGACGCGCTCACGCGTCTTTCGTCGTCTCGTTGAGACCGGCGGCCGGCGGCTGCGGATCGCGCGTGAGCCCTTGCGCGAACA
The DNA here is from genome assembly GCF_002223345.1 of Burkholderia sp. AU16741. NCBI lineage: Bacteria > Pseudomonadati > Pseudomonadota > Betaproteobacteria > Burkholderiales > Burkholderiaceae > Burkholderia > Burkholderia sp. AU16741. The sequence goes on along the minus strand of NZ_NKEZ01000011.1, from coordinate 441,910 downwards.
CCTTCAACCCTTCGAGCAGCGGCGTCAGCGCATCCCACAGCGCCTCGTCGTGCAGCAGCCGATAAATGCCGCGCACGCCGGGCGCGACATGCGCGTGCTGTCCCGGCTGCCACGCGCCGACGTGATGCAGCGCGTCGGCCGCCGCGAACGCGGCGCGACCGAACTGTTCCGGCGGAATACGCGACAGCGCCGTCACCAGCATCGCCAGATTTTGCATGCCACTCTGCATGCCGGGCTTGTCGAGCGCGTCGACGAACGTGTCGGCGAGCCGCGCGTTCGCGCTGACGACCTCGTTCGCGAAGCGCAGGAAGCCGTGCCGATGCAGGCTGCCGAGCAGGTGTTCGAGCGCGTCGTGCGCGCCGGGCTCGGGCGGCGGGGATGTCGTATCGGAGGGCTGGCGGTCGATCATGGGCTTGCTCCGGTTGAGGCGCCAGGCTGCCGTCGTACCGGCGGCCGTGCGTGCGCCGAATGCGTGTCGTACTCGTTCGCCGGCCCCCGCCGAGGCGGGCAGCCGCGGCCGCGTCAGTGCGAATGACCGTCGGGCGGCACCTTGTATTCGCTGCGCGCGCCCATCGCGTCCTCGACGTGATGCACGCCCTGCAGCGCGGCGACGCCGTCGATCAGCGCCTGCCGTTCGGCCTCCTCGACCTGTCCGGTCAGGCACACGTTGCCGTGCTCGACACTCACGTCGATGTCGCGCGGGCGACCGACGAGCCGGCCGAACGCCGCACGCACGCGCTCGGCGACCTGCACGTCGTTCGCATCGCCCGCGAGCCAGTCGGCCCGCAGGCCGGCGATCGCACCGCGCGCATGGTCGGCCGCCCGCTTCACCTGCGCATTCGTGTAGTCGGCCACGCCGTGCCGGCCGGCCACCGCCTTGTCGCGCAGATACGCACGGCGACGCCGGCCGGACGACGGATCGAGGAAGTACATCGCGGCCGCCCCGCAGGCGACGGCCACCGCCAGATTCAACAGCGGATTCGAAGGAGTTCTGGAGTTCATGGAAGCACCGTAGGCAATACCCGGAACGACCGGGCTTCGTTTCGGTATGCAGCACATGTCGTTCCCCGCTGCGCGCATCGCGTGCACGCGCTCGCGCCGCGAGGCGGCGCCAGAAACGACAAGCGTTTGAAAAATCATCGGGCCGCGCATCGCTCGATCGGAAAATCAGACGATCCGACGATCACGATTCGGGCGGCGCGTCGGCCGTTTCCGCACGCTTCTCGCCCGGCTCGTCCTCGCCGCGCTCGGCCGCGCGCTGCGCCATTTCGACGTAGGTCTGCGCCAACGCGCGCAATTCTTCCTCGGACGCATCCTCGATCCCGATCAGCCGGTCGCTCGCCGCGCGCGTGACCGCGAGCAGTTCGTCGAGCTTCAGGTGCAACGCCACGCTGTCGCGATTCTGGTTGCGCTGCAGCAGGAACACCATCAGGAACGTGATGATCGTGGTGCCGGTATTGATGACGAGCTGCCACGCGTCGGAGTAGTGAAACACCGGCCCGCTCGCGAGCCACAGCACGGTGATGGCGACCGCGCTCCCGAACGCCACCGGTGAGCCCGCCCACGTAGTCACGCCCGACGCAAAACGTTCGAACGCGCGGGTGACGGTGTTCCCGGCCGGCCGGGAACGGGCTCCGGGCCCGCACGCCGTGTCGCGACGGTCGCTCGGTGGTTCGTTGGGTTCGCGCATGAAAGCCTCCGGATTCGATGATTTGTTGGAATGTGCGCAGGAGCCGCCGCATCGCCCGCCGCGAACCGATCGCAAGCTGGAGACTTGGGGGTCGGTCCGTGTGTACGCGCCGTCGAGCCCAGCATTACGCGTGCCCGCCCCCCACGCCGGTGCACGCTTTACCGCGGCGCATGCGTGTCCTCGTCGCCCGGGAAATAGCGCGTGTCGGTCAGTTGCGCGATGCCGTCGAGATCCGGAAAGATCGTCGCGATACTCACGCCGACACCCGCAAGCTCCTGCCGGATCGTCGCGAACCGGGCGCCCGGCACGACGATCCGCATGAGGCGGCCGGCGAGATCCGCGTCCTCGTCGAGCGGCACGAAGCGCTCGTCACGCGCGTCATAACGGTGAATCGTGAACCAGCCATCCTGCGCGGTGATCCTCGGCATCACGTGGCGAGGCCGAAACACCTTGGTGCGCGTGACCTCCAGCGGCGCACGCCGTTCGGCGGCCGTCGCGATGTCGTCGGCATCGTGCGACAGGCACCATACCACGCCGTCTCCACCCGATTCGCTCGCGCGCCTCACCGCGAACCACAGCGCGGCCAGCGCGTTGCCGGACCAGTCGAGCAGGCGCGTGCGCATCCCGTGCTGCTGCGCGAGCGCAAGCCAGTCGCACGCATCGAGGTTCTGTCCGGGTTCGAGATGCGGCAGCGCGCGCCGCATGAATTCGTCGAGCATCAGCGCTTCGACGTCGGGCGACGCGCGCTGCCGCGCGATACCCGGCACGAGCGGCCAGCCGGCGTTGCACTGGCCACGAAACAGGCGCAGCGCCATCGTCTGCCGCTGCGCGCCGATCACGGTCATGTAGTCGGCCACGCTGTCGATCGAGCGATCTTCTGCCACACGCTTGTCGTCCATGCATCATGCCTCCTGCCGCGACTACCGTGCTGGCGGCCATTGCGTCGGCGCGGGGCCGGTTTCGCCGCTTGCCGAATGCTGAACCGCCGGTACAGCCGGCCGCGTATCGACGTCTCGCATCGCGGTTCACGGCGTCTTGCCGTGCTCCTTCTGCCAGCGCTCCATCAACGCGATCTCGTCGCGCTGCGCGGCGACGATCCGGCTCGCGAGCTGCCTCAGCGTCGGGTCCTTGCCGTATTTGAGCTCGACCTGCGCCATGTCGATCGCGCCCTGGTGATGCGGCGCCATGTGCGCGACGAAATCGCGGTCGGCGTCGCCCGTGTATGGCGCGCCCTCCATCGCTTCCATCATCTTTCGGTCGGCGCGCTTGAACGCCTGCGTGGACGTGTCGGGCACGCTGGCGGGATCGGGCGGGCGCAACTGGGCCGCCGCCGGCAGCGCCGATGCGCACGCCGCCAGCAGCGCGCAGGCTGCACCGCGGCGTATGAATGAACGGTTGAATGCAGGCATGAGACGAATCCTCGACAAGAAAGTGAATGGAGCGGGTGCGGCATCGTGGCTCGCACGCGCACGTCGTATCGGCCGCCAGCGGAGCTGCGCCGCGCAATTCATCGCCATCGCGCACGCGCATGGGCCTCGCCGCGCGCGACCAGCGCTCGGATGCGGTCGGCGGTACGGCACGCGATCGCCTGGATCGTCAGCGACGGATTCACGCCGCCGACCGTCGGAAACACCGAGCCGTCGCACACCCACAGGTTCGGGATGTCCCAGCTACGGCAGTCGGCATCGACGACGCTCGTCGCCGGGTCGCCGCCCATCCGCACGGTGCCGGCGAGATGGCACGTGTCGTCCTCCTCGTGCCAGATGCCCCGTGCGCCGGCCGCTTCCAGCGAACGCCCCATCTGCGCGAGCGCATGGCGGATCATCCGGCGGTCGTTGTCGTCGTACGAATAGGTGACGCGCGCGACCGGCAGCCCGAACGCGTCGCGCTCGTCGGCGAGCGTCACGCGGTTGTCCGCGCGCGGCAGCGTCTCGCCGACGATCTTCAGGCCGGCCTGGAAGTTGTAGCGCGCCATCTCGCGCTTGAGCGCATCGCCCCACAGCCCGCGCGCGGCGACCTTGCGCGCCCATTCGATCGGCAGCGGCCCCTGGCTCATCCAGCAATAGCCGCCGAAGAAATCCTTGCCTTCGTCCGCGTAGTTCCAGTGCTCGGTGATCGACAGCGACGGCGGCCCCTTGTACCAGCGCACTTCGTCGTCCATCGTCCCCCACGACGCCTGGTTGAGCTGCGCCATCAGGTAGCGGCCGACGAGGCCCGAGCTGTTCGCGAGCCCCTGCGGATGGCGCCCGTTCGCGGACAGCAGCAACAGGCGCGGCGTCTCGATCGCATAACCGGCGACGACGACGTTGCGCGCGCGCTGGAACCGCGTACGTCCGTCGCGCCGGTAGTGCACCCCGGTCACGCGATCGCCTTCGGCGTCGATCCGCAGCGCCATCGCGAGATCGCGCACTTCGGCGCCGGCCGCGACCGCGCGCGGTATCCACGTGACGAGCGCGCTCTGTTTCGCGTTGGTCGCGCAGCCGGCGATGCAGAAGCCGCGATACACGCACGGATGCGCGCGGCCGCGCGGCGCGGAGAGCGTCGCGAGCGGCGTCGGCGTCCAGTCGATGCCCATCGCCTCGGCGCCGCGCGCGAGCACGAGCGCGGCCGCGTTCAGTTCGTGTGCGCGATACGGATAGCGCGGCCGCGGCGGCCCCCACGGGTAGTTCACCGGCCCGCTGATTTTCAGCGCCTGTTCGACCTCGCGGTAGTAGCGCCACATTTCGCGCCAGTCGAGCGGCCAGTCGACGCCGTAGCCGAGCGCGCTACGCGAGCGAAACCACTCGGGCCGGAACCGCAGCGACACCATCGCGAAATGCACGGTGCTGCCGCCGACCGCCCGGCCGCTGTTGTTGGTGCCGAGCGTCAGCGGATCGGCGCCGTCGCAGATCCGCTCGTCGGTCCAGAACAGCTTGTGCTGATGCGTTTCATCCGACGCGAATTCCTCGAGCGGCCGCCACCACGCGCCCGCGTCGAGCGCGACGACCGAGAAACCGTATTCGGCGAGCTTGCACGCGAGCGTGCCGCCGCCGGCGCCGGTGCCGACGATCACGAAGTCGACCGCGTCGTCGTCGCGGAACATCCGCATCGGCGACCAGCCGCCCACGCGCAGCGGATCGGGCGCACGACCGTCGCGGCCGCGCGGCGTCGGGGCGGACAGCGGTTCATCGGCGGCCATCGCGATCGCCCTCCTCCGTGCGCATTTCCGCTTCCCATGGGTCGCGTCGGTTGAAATCCATTCGCACGTAGCCGCGCGGGCTCGCAGGGCCGCCGAAGCCGATCTCGTTCCACGCGAACGGATGGCCGTAATACGCGCCGCAAATATCCATCAGCACGCGCTTCATGAAGAAGGTGTGCGGGTCCATGCCGGCCCAGGCCGGCGCGACCTGCGGATCGATGCGGCCGTTCTGCACCGCGTGCAGCAACGCATCGGCATCGCGTGCGCCGAGCGCCGCGAACGCGCAGCCATGCGCGTGCCGCGCCATCGCGTCGAGTGCGGCGAGGCCCGTCCGCCATGCGATGCGCAGCGGCGGGAGGCGTGCATCGCGATAGCCGTCGCCGTCGTCGGCGGCGAGCCGCGCGTCGACCAATGCGGCGGTCGGGATCGCGCCAGCGCCGCCCGCCTGCTGCGGCACGATGCGCGCACACAACGCCGCGAGCGACGCAAATCGTTCGGCATCGAGATGGCGTGGTGCATTGGCCGCGATGCGCAGACGTGCATCGATCGCACGCCGCGTCGCATCGTTCCACGACGGCGAGTCGCGCTTCGCGAGCACGTCGTAACCCGGATAGCGCGGCAACCCGACGGGCTTGCGGCTTGCGTCGCTCATGACGCCTCCCGTTCGGCGAGCGCGGTCGCGGCAAGCCCTGCGATCGCGAGCGCGGTGAAGCTCGGTGGCGCCGGCAGCGGCGGACCCGACAGCAGGTTCTGCGACCAGTTGCGCCAGCCGCCCATCTGCCGCGCGACGCCGCGCGCATGGAACGCGACGCCGACGAACCCGAGCACGGCCGTCGCGCGCAGCCACCCGCGGCAGAAGCGCCGCTCGGCGCGCGGACGCGACAGCGCGAGTTGAGCAGTCGCCAGCGCGGCCACCGGCGGCACGACGAGCGGCGCGAACATCGCGCGATGCTGGAACGCGCCGCGAAAATGCAGCAGCCCGACTTCGCCGAGCGTGCCGACGAGCCCCGCCGTGACGAGCCCGGCCAGCGCGCGCCCGGCCGGCAGTCCGGCGAGCCGCGGCGCATCGGCCGGGCTCTCGCGCAGCCGCTCGCCCGCCGCGCCCAGCGCGCCGGACAGCAAAAGCGCGAACGGTGCGCCGAGCGGTGCGCCGTAGAACAGGTTGTGCCAACTGAATCCGCCCGGCCGCTTCGTCACGTTGTACAGATGGAACGCGGAGCCGGCGACGCCCACCGCGGCCGACGCGACGTGCACCGCGTCGCGCAACCGATGACGCTCGGGCGTGTCGTCCGCGTGACCGTGCACGCTCGCGATTACCGACAGCGTCGACATCGCGAGCGGCGCGAGCATCGCGCGATTGTGGAAGGCGCCGCGATAGTGCTCGACGCCGCTGTCGGCGAGCACCGAGCCGGCCAGCAGCAGCGCGCTGCGATTGAGCAACCGTGCGGCGTCGGCCAGCAACCTGTCACGCTCGGCGGCGCGACGTCGGGGGTGTCGCATCGTTCCTCCTCGTCCGTATTCAGCGCGCGAAATCCAGCAGATCGGCGGCGCGCAATTCGAGGCCGAGCCCCGTGCGCGTCGCGTCGATTTCCAAAGCGCCGTCGACGAGCGTCGGCGCGCCGTCGAACAGCATCCGCTCGAGGCGGACATGATCGTGAAACCATTCGACGTGACGCAGGCGCGGCGCCGCGCAGCCGACGTGCCGGTGCAGCGCGGGCGCGCAGTGCGCGGACAGGTCGGCGTGATACGCATCGGCCAGCGCCGCGGCCGCGAGAAAGCCGCTGACGCCGCCGCAGCGCGTGGCGTCGGCCTGCAGCACGTCCACCGCGTGGCATTCCAGCAAGCGCCGGAAATCGTCGGGCGTATACGCGTATTCGCCGGCCGCGACGTCAACCCGCGGGCCGACGTGCTCCCGCACGAACCGCAGCCCGGCGACGTCGTCGCTGCTGACCGGCTCCTCGAACCAGCGAATGTCGCAATCGGCGGCGGCCTGCGCGAACGCGAGCGCGGTGCGCGGCGCATACGCGCCGTTCGCATCGACGAACAGGTCGACACCGGGCCCGAGCGCGTCGCGCGCCGCGCGCACGCGCGACAGGTCGCGCACATCTTCCACACCGATCTTGATCTTGCACGCGCGTACGTGTTCGGCACGCCAGCCGTCGAGCTGCGCGACGAGCGTCGGTGCATCGTAAGTCGTGAAACCGCCGCTGCCATATACCGGCACGCGTTCGCGCACGCGGCCCAGCAGCATCGCGAGCGGCACGTCGGCGAGTTTCGCCTTCGCGTCCCACAGCGCGACGTCGAGCGCCGAAATCGCGGTCGCCGCGATCCCGCCGCGGCCGATGTTGCGCACCGCCCGCCACAACGCATCGACCGCGGCCGGGATGTCCACCACCGGCCGCTTGCGCAACACGCCGGCCAGCAGCGACGTCACGAGCGGTACGGCACTGGCGTCCGTATACGTATAGCCGAGCCCCGTCACGGGCCCCGCGTCGATCTCGACGACGACGACCGTCGTCGCGGTCCATGCGTAGGTGCCGTCGGCTTCGGGCCGGTCGGTCGGCACGCGGTACGCGCGGGCGCGCACGTCGTCGATCGCCGGCGCGGCGGAAAGTGCCATCGTTGCGCTCCGGTCAGCTTGCTATTGGCTTGCGGACATCGCGTGCAACCGATGTGCCCGACGCCACGCGGGGCGGCACGTGCCTTGCGCGAGCGCCTCCCATCGGCTCATCCCAACCAAGGAGAAACGGCATGGCGACAGTGGCGGATTTCATCGTCGAACGGCTGTACGACTGGGGCGTGCGCCGCATCTACGGCTACCCGGGCGACGGCATCAACGGCTTTTTCGGCGCGCTGAACCGCGCGGACGGCAAGATCGAATTCATCCAGGCGCGCCACGAGGAGATGGCGGCCTTCATGGCGTCCGCGCATGCAAAATTTACAGGCGAACTCGGCGTGTGCGTCGCGACGTCGGGCCCAGGCGCCGCGCACCTCGTGACGGGCCTCTACGACGCGCGGCTCGACCACATGCCGGTGCTCGCGATCGTCGGCCAGCAGGCGCGCGCGGCGCTCGGCGGCCACTATCAGCAGGAGGTGGATCTTCCCGCGCTTTTCAAGGACGTTGCGGGCGCATTCGTTCAGCTTGCGACGGTGCCGGGCCAGGTGCGCCATCTGGTGGACCGCGCGGTGCGCACCGCGCTCGGTGCGCGCGCGGTCACCGCGCTCGTGCTGCCGAACGATCTGCAGGAACTCGACTACGCGCCGCCCAAGCGCGCGCACGGCACCGTGCATTCGGGGGTCGGCTATACCGCGCCGAAAGTCGTGCCGTATGCGGACGACCTGCGACGCGCGGCCGACGTGCTCAACGCGGGGTCGAAAGTCGCGATGCTGGTCGGCGCCGGCGCGCTGAAGGCAACCGACGAGGTGATCGCGGTGGCCGACCGGCTGGGCGCGGGCGCCGCGAAAGCGCTGCTCGGCAAGGCCGCGCTGCCGGACGACCTGCCGTGGGTCACCGGCTCGATCGGGCTGCTCGGCACCAAGCCGAGCTACGAGCTGATGACCGAATGCGACACGCTGCTGGTCGTCGGCTCCGGCTTTCCGTATTCGGAATTCCTGCCGAAGGAAGGCCAGGCGCGCGGCGTGCAGATCGACCTGAAGGCCGACATGCTGAGCCTGCGCTACCCGATGGAAGTCAACCTGGTCGGCGACAGCGCCGAGACGCTGCGCGCGCTGCTGCCGCTTCTGAACGAGCGCCGCGACACCGCGTGGCGCGACCGGATCGCGAAATGGAACGATGACTGGCACGAGACGCTCGCGGCGCGCGCGGCCGCGAAGGCGAGCGCCGGACGCGGCGTGAACCCGCAGCGCGCGTTTACCGAGCTGTCGCCACGCCTGCCCGACGACGTGATCCTGACGAGCGATTCGGGCTCCTGCGCGAACTGGTACGCGCGCGACCTGATGATGCGGCGCGGGATGATGGGGTCGCTTTCGGGCGGTCTCGCGTCGATGGGCGCCGCGGTGCCGTACGCGATCGCCGCGAAGTTCGCGTATCCGGTGCGCCCGGTGATCACGATGGTCGGCGACGGCGCGATGCAGATGAACAACATGGCCGAGCTGATCACCGTCGCGAAATACTGGCGCCAGTGGCCCGACCCGCGCTGGATCTGCATGGTGCTGAACAACGAGGACCTGAACCAGGTCACGTGGGAGCAGCGCGTGATGGAAGGCGACCCGAAGTTCGACGCATCGCAGCAGATTCCGAACGTGCCGTACTACCGCTTCGCGACGCTGCTCGGCCTCAAGGGCATCTACGTCGACGATCCGGAACAGCTCGGCGCCGCGTGGGACGAAGCGCTCGCGTCGGACCGGCCGGTCGTGCTCGAGGTGAAAAGCGACCCCGAGGTGCCGCCGCTGCCGCCGCACGTGACGTTGCAGCAGGCGAAGCATTTCGCCGAAACGCTGCTGAGAGGCGATCCGCGCGAGGGCAACGTGATCGTCGAGACCGCGCGGCAGGTGTTGTCGGCCGTGCTGCCGGGCAATGGCGAACACGGCGACAAACACGGCGACAAGCGAGGCAAGGGAGGGAAAAGCGAATCGTAAGCAAGACGCGCGTGCGGGACGGCGCGGCACCCTAGCCGATGTCGACGTCGTCCCGCCCGTCGCCCTGCAGCGCGAGCGCCGCGTTCACGAGCCCGACGTGCGCGAGCGTGAACGGAAAATTTCCGCACATGCGCCGCGCTTTCACATCGTATTCCTCGGACAGCAGCCCGACGTCGTTGCGCAGGCCGAGCAGCCGCTCGAACAGCGCGTGCGCGTCGTCGTCGCGCCCCTGCATCCGGTACACCTGCACGAGCCAGAAGCCGGCCGCGAGAAACGCGCCTTCGTCGCCTTCGCAGCCGTCCGCGAAACGCGGCGGCCGATAGCGGAACGGCAAGCCGTCGTCCATCAGCTCGCGCTCGATGGCGGCGACCGTCGCCACGACGCGCGGGTCGGACGCGTCGAGCATCCCCGTCAACGGAATCAGCAACAGGCTGACGTCGATGCCGTCGCCGTCGAAGCGATCGACGAAGCGGCCGAGTGTCGCGTGATAGCCGCGCTCCAGCACTTCCGCGCGCACCGCGTCGGCCCAGCGCCGCCACACGTCGAGCGGTGCGCGGTGACCGAATGCGCGCGCGGAGCGGTACGCGCTTTCGACCGCGGCCCACACCATCACCTTCGACGACGTGAAAGGATACCGGCCGCTGCGCACTTCCCAGATGCCTTCGTCCGGCTCGCGCCAGATCGTCGCGAGATGTTCGAGCAGGCGCCGCTCGAGCGTCCATGCGTCGTCGTCGGGCGGCAGCCCGTGTCGGCGCGCCTGATATAGCGCACCGAGCACTTCGCCGTACACGTCGAGCTGCAACTGGTCGGCCGCCGCGTTGCCGAAGCGCACCGGCCGCGCGCCTTCGTAGCCGGCCAGATGCGCGGCTTCCCACTCGGCCGCGCGCCGGCCGCCGTCGGCCGCATACAGCACCTGCAGTTGCGACGGATGATCGGCGATCGCGCGCACGAGCCAGTCGCGCCAGCGCGCGCCTTCGTCGCGATAACCGCAGCGCACGAGCGCGTGCAGCGTGAAGCTCGCATCGCGCAGCCAGCAGAACCGGTAGTCCCAGTTGCGCTTGCCGCCGAAGCGCTCGGGCAGCGAACTGGTCGGCGCCGCGACGATGCCGCCGGTGCGCAGGCTCGACAGCAATTTCACCGTGATCAGCGCGCGCTCGATCGCATCGCGATACGGGCCCTCGGCGGCGTTGCAATCCGACCAGCCGCGCCAGAACGCCTGCGTGTCGTGCAACGACGCGTCTGCATCGGGCACGGCCGGCGCCGGGTCGAACGAGCGCGCGTAACTGATGCAGAAATCGACCCGCTCGCCCACCGCGATCCGTCGCGTGCCGACCAGCCGGTCGCTCTGTACGTCGAGCCGCGCATCGGTGTCGACCCACATCGCATCGCCGCCCGTCATCATCCGCCAGCGGCGGCCGAAAGGCCGGCACCACGGCAGCGCGTTGCCGTAATCGAAGCGCACGCCGAGATCGACGTCGACGTCGACCGTCCCGCGCTCGCCGCGCACACTGCGGATCAGGCACGGATCGCGCGCGTTCCAGCTCATCCAGTCGGTGATCGAGATACGGCCCGACGACGTTTCGAACGTCGTTTCGAGGATCGCGGTGCGCGGGAGATAGCGGCGTGTCGTGCGGGCATCCTGCTCGCGCGGCGCAATCCGGAACCGGCCGTTGTCCGGCGTACCGACGAGCGCGGCGAAACACGGCGGCGAATCGAAGTCCGGCCAGCACAGCCAGTCGATGCTGCCGTCGCGCGCGACGAGCGCGGCGCTGCGACCGTCGCCGACAAGCGCGTAATCCTCGATCCGCATCGCGCTCACCGGCGCCATTTACGTGCGGCGGCACACGCAGCCGCGAGCACCGCGACGGCCGCGCCGAATGCCAGTGCGCGCGACGCGCCGAGCCCTGCCTCGGCGCCCGTGCGGTGTGCTTCGTCGGTGAACGTGCCACGCGTCGCATGCCGGCCCGGCACCGGCGCCCACAGGTTCGATACGCGCGGGCCGGCCGGCGCCGCGCGCTGCTGGCCGCGTACGGCGGTGCGCGCGAGATAGCGATCGAAGCAGCCGGGCGCGACGCCGTTCGCGACGATCGCCGCGAGCGACGACCAGCCGACCCAGCGCTCGCGGCACGGATGCCGGGCGGCGTGCACGATCGCATCGGCCGCCACTTCCGGCGCATAGACCGGCGCGACCGGACGCGGCGCGTGCGGCAGCACCGATTCGGCCCAGTCGAACTGCGGCGTGTCGATCGCCGGCAACTGCACCATCGTCACGCGCACGCGGCTGCGCGCATGCAGCAACTCGCAGCGCAGCGCGTCGGTGAAGCCGCGGATCGCGTGTTTCGCGCCGCAATACGGCGCCTGTAGCGGAATCGACCGGTACGCGAGTGCCGAGCCGACTTGCACGATCGTGCCGCGGTTGCGCGGGGCCATCCGCGCGAGCGCGGCCCGCGTGCCGTATACGCAACCGAGGTAGGTGACGGCCGTCACGCGTGCATAGTCTTCCGGCGAGATTTCGTCGAACGGCGCGAACACGGTGACCATCGCGTTGTTGACCCACACGTCGAGCGGCCCGAGTTCGTTTTCGATCCGCTCGGCCGCCGCGTCGAGCGCGGCCGCATCGCTGACGTCCACGGCAATCGGCAGCGCCTGGACGCCATACGCGCGTACCTCGCTCGCGGTGTCGTCGAGCGCGTGCGGGTCGCGGGCGAGCAGCGCGACGTTCGCGCCCAGCCGTGCAAATGCGTGGGCGGTCGCGCGGCCGACGCCGGCGCTCGCGCCGGTGATCGCGACGGTCTTCACGGTCGGTTCCTCCCGTTCTGCGATGAGGGCCGGCATGCGGCATGCGTGCCGGAACGGGATCGACGTAGCAAACGGTATGCCGTCCGTCCACGCGAGCCGTATCTCCCGGGCACTTGCCGCGAACGCCCACCCAATTTACAAGCCGGCTGTAACGCAGTCGCCGTGGCGCGCCCCATTCCGCCCCCCCAAGGCTGCATACGCACGAGCGTCATGCGCACGAAACTTGCTCTGCCGCGAACGGCTATCGTCACGCCGCCGAATGCGGCAAGGAGTCGTGTTGCTCGTCGCGCTGTCCAGGAAAACGCGTCGTATCGCCTGCATCGCGCCGTTCGCGTGGGCGGTCGCGCCGATCGTCGCGCACGCGGCCGCCGAGCCTGCCGAGCCCGGCAACCCGGCCACGACGCTGCCGCTCGCGTACGTCGTGCACGCGGCCGGCCCTGCCGCGCAGCCGGTCTTCGTGCTCGGCTGGGCGCTGCTCGCGCTGTGCATGTTCGTCTGCGTCGCGATCGCGGTGCTGCTGCTGATCGCGCTGTTTCGCCGTCGCGCGCAGGGCGGCGGCTACGGCAGCGGCCTCGCGATCGTGACCGTCGGCACCGCGATCTCGATCCTGCTGCTGTTCGGCGCGCTCGTATACATGCTGCGCGTGCTGGGCGCGATCGCGGCGCCGCCGCGTCCGCCCGCGCTGACGATCGACGTGACCGCGCAAGACTGGTGGTGGGCCGTTCGTTATCCGGACGATGCGGGCGGCCCGGGCTTCGTCACGGCGAACGAGATTCATATTCCGGTGGGCGAGCCCGTTGCGATCGAACTGAAAAGCGCCGACGTGATTCACGCGTTCTGGGTGCCGCAACTTGCCGGCAAGACGCAGACGATTCCCGGCCAGACCAACCGCCAATGGCTGCAGGCCGACCGGCCGGGCATCTACCGCGGGCAGTGCTCGCAATACTGCGGCGCGCAGCACGCGCACATGGCGTTCGAAGTCGTGGCCGAGCCGCCGGATGCGTTTCGTGCATGGCTCGCCGCGCAGCGGCAACCGGCCCAAGCCCCCGCGGCGAGCGCCGGCGCCGAACGCCGCGGCCAGCGCGTGTTCGCCGCGCGCTGCGCGGGCTGCCACGCGGTGCGCGGCACCGACGCGACGGGCGATGCCGGCCCCGATCTCACGCACGTCGGCACGCGCCGGCTGCTCGCGGCCGGCACGCTCGACAACACGCCCGACAACCTGCGCCGCTGGATCGCGCATGCGCAGCAGATCAAACCGCAATCGCTGATGCCGTCGATCGCGCTCGCGCCGCGCGACGCCGACGATCTCGCCGCGTATCTCGCGACACTGCACTGAACCGAGGATGCCGATGGCCATTGCCCGCGACACGCCCGCCCCGCTCAGCCGCGTACCCGATCTCGGCGAAGCGCCGCCCGGCTCCGCGCACGAGCGCGCGCTGGCCGAGCTGTGGGAATCGCAACCCGGCTGGCGCGGCTGGCTCGGCACCGTCGATCACAAGCGCATCGGGCTGCGCTATATCGTCACCGCGTTCGTGTTCCTGCTGCTCGGCGGCGTCGAGGCGCTCGTGATGCGCATCCAGCTCGCACGGCCGAACGCGACGCTGCTCACGCCCGCGCAATACGATTCGCTGTTCACGATGCACGGCGTCACGATGATCTTCCTGTACGCGCTGCCGGTGCTGTCCGGCTTCGCGAACTATCTGTGGCCGCTGATGCTCGGCTCGCGCGACATGGCGTTCCCGCGGCTGAACGCGTTCTCGTACTGGGCGTTCCTGTTCGCCGGACTGTTCCTGTACGCGAGCTTTCCGCTCGGCGCGGTGCCGGACGGCGGCTGGTTCAACTACGTACCGCTCACGTCGCTCGACTACAGCGCCGGCGCGAACATCGACATCTACGCGCTCGGGATGATCCTGCTCGGCATCTCGACGACCGGCGGCGCGGCGAACTTCGTCGTCACGTTGCTGCGGATGCGTGCGCACGGCATGTCGATCGACCGGGTGCCGATCATCGTATGGGGCACGCTGACCGCGTCGGTCGCGAACCTGGTCGCGGTGCCGTCGGTGAGCCTCGCGTTCCTGCTGCTGTGGCTCGACCGCAATGCCGGCACGCATTTCTTCGACGTCGCGCACGGCGGCCGTCCGCTGTTGTGGCAGCACCTGTTCTGGATGTTCGCGCACCCGTGGGTCTACGTGGTCGTGCTGCCGGCGATGGGGATCGTGTCGGACGCGCTGCCGACCTTCTGCCGGCGGCCGCTCGTCGCGTACGAGGCCGTCGCGGTGTCGACGGTCGCGACGATGCTGATCGGCTTCGAGGTGTGGGTCCACCACATGTTCGCGACGGGCATCGCGCCGCTCGCGCTCGCGTTCTTCGGCGCCGCGAGCATGCTGATCTCGATTCCGAGCGCGGTCGCGGTGTTCGCGTGGATCGCGACGATCTGGACCGGCCGCCCCGTGTTCCGCACGCCGTTCCTGTATTTCGCGGGTTTCGTGCTGATGTTCGTGATCGGCGGCGTGTCCGGCGTGATGACCGCGGCCGTGCCGCTCGACTGGCAGCTCACCGATACGTACTTCGTCGTCGCGCACCTGCACTACGTGCTGCTCGGCATCAACGTGTTTCCGGTACTCGGCGGCGTCGCGTACTGGTTCCCGAAATTCACCGGGCGGATGATGAACGAGCGGTTCGGCCGCTGGACCTTCTGGGTCGTGCTGGTCGGCTTCAACCTCGGCTTCTTCCCGATGCACATTTCCGGGCTGCTCGGGATGCCGCGGCGCATCTATACCTATCCGTCCGGGATGGGCTGGGACACGTCGAACCTGCTGACGACGATCGGATCGTTCGTGTTCGGGATCGGCATCGTGATGTTCGTCGTCAACGCGCTGGTGAGCGCGAAGCGCGGCGTGCGCGCCAGCGAGAATCCGTGGGGCGCGGCCGGCCTCGAATGGTCGGTCGCGTCGCCGACGCCCGTGTACAACTTCGCGGTGCTGCCGCTCGTCGCGTCGCGGCATCCGCTGTGGGAAACGCGCGACGATCCGGCGCGCACCAGCCTGCGGGTCGGCTACCGGCTCGCGGACGGGCGCGAGGCGCTCGCGGTCACGCCGCTCGCCGCCGCGCCGAGCGCGATCCTGAAGATGCCCGAAGACAGTTGCATGCCGTTCGTGCTCGCGCTGCTCGCGACCGCCGTGTTCGCGGCGATGCTCGCGCGCTCGCCGACGCTCGTCTGCGCGGCGGCCGCCGGTTGCGCGATCGCCACCGCCGCATGGCTGTGGCCGCGCCGCGAACTCGGGCAGCGCGCGCGCCCGCCGGCCCGCGCCGACACGCAGGCGCTCGCCGCGGCCGTCGGGCGTCATCCGGACGAACCGCCGTCGGCGACGGTGCCGGCCGGCGCGCCGGCCGTGTGCATCGAGCCGCTGCCGATCGGTAGTTGCGGCGAACGCGCGAGCGGCTGGTGGGGCGTGCTCACGCTGATCGTGACCGAGGCCGGGCTGTTCGGCTACCTGCTGTTCTGCTACTTCTACCTGCAGTCGCAGTGGTCCGCGCCGTGGCCGCCCGAAGGGATGCCGAAGATCGGGCTCGCGGCCGCCAACACGGTCGTGCTGCTGTCGAGCAGCGTGTTCGTGTGGCTCGCCGAGCGCGCGGTGCGGGCCGACCGGCAGGCGCGCGCGGTCGCGCTGCTCGTCGTCGCGCTGGCGCTCGGCACCGCGTTCGCGCTGGTCCAGTTGCACGAATGGCGCGACCACCCGTACGGCCCGACCGCGCATCTGTACGGCAGCCTCTACTTCACGATCACGGGGTTCCACCTCGCACACGTCGTGGTCGGTCTTGTGATCCTCGCGTTGCTCGCCGCGTGGACGGCCGCCGGCTTCTTCGGCCGCGAAAGACGTGTCGCGCTGACGGTCGGCGGGCTCTACTGGCACTTCGTCGACATCGTGTGGCTGTTCATCTTCACCGCGCTGTACGTATCGCCCTTCTGGCTGAGGAGCACCGGATGAACGACGCCCGACGCGCGTGGACACCGCTGCTCGCGATCGCGGCCGGCCTCGTCGGCGCACCCGCGCTGTGGTTCGCGCAGATGCTGGTGTCGGAGACGCTCGCGTCCACCGCGTGCTATCCGCTCGGTGTCGCGCAAACCGCGCCGCGCTGGGCGCACGTCGGCGTATGGCTCGCGCTGATCGCCGCGGGTGCGTTCGCGGCGGCCGCGGCCTGCGCGACCTGGCTCGCGTACGCGTGGCGGCGCCGGCACGATGCCGATGCGCGTGCCGTGACGCGCGACGGCAGCACGCGCTTTCTCGCGCGCTGCGGCATGCTCGCGGCGGTTGGTTTCGTGATCGGTCTGGTGTTCACGGGAATCGTCACCGCTTTCGTGGGGCCTTGCAGTCCATGGCGCTGATCCCGTTCGCTTCGTTCCCGTTCCAGGTGCCGGGCCGCCGCGCGGGGGTCGCGCTCGCGGTATGCGTCGCGCTCTGCGGATGCGATATGCAGCAGGACGACAATACCGCCGCTCCCGCCGATGCGGCAGACGCCGCGTCGGCCGCGGAAGCGCCCGGGCCCGCGTCGGGCTGGCGGTTCGTGCGGATTCACGCGGCGGCGGCCGATGCCGGCGCGTCGATGTCCGCTCGCGTGAAGGAAGATCGTCGACTGTCACGCGACCGGGATGCGTCAGTGGCGGATGCGCCATTTTCCGCGGCATCCCCCCCACCGCCCGACGCCGCTTCCGCTTCAACCGCCCGCCGCCCGGTCATCGCGGCGGCTGCCGCGAGCGCCGACGCCGCGACGATCGCGCGCGGCCGCTATCTCGCGCTCGCCGGCGATTGCGCCGCGTGCCACGATGCGGCCGACCATACGCCGTACGCGGGCGGGCAGCCGGTGAATTCGCCGTTCGGGCCGATCTATGCGCCGAACATCACGCCGGACCCGACGCACGGGATCGGCCACTACACGCTGCGCCAGTTCGACGATGCGTTGCGGCGCGGCGTGCGCGCGGACGGCAGCCGGCTGTATCCGGCGATGCCGTACCCGTCGCTCGCGCACCTCACCGACGACGACGTGCGCGCGCTGTATGCGTATTTCATGCGCGGCGTCGCGCCATCCCCGAACGCGGCAAAGCTCACGCAATTGCCGTTTCCGTTCAACCAGCGCTGGGCGCTCGCGCTGTGGAGCCTCGCGTTCGCGAACCGCGACCGGTTCACGCCGAGGCCGTCGCAATCGGCGCAATGGAATCGCGGCGCGTATCTCGTGCAGGGGCTCGGCCATTGCGGCGCATGCCATACGCCGCGCGGGCCGGCCTACAACGAACGCGGCTACGACGAGCGCAGCCCCGCGTTCCTGACCGGCGGCATCAACGACCACTGGTTCGCGCCGAACCTGACCGGCGCGGACCCGGACGGCCTCGGCCGCTGGTCGGCCGACGACATCGCCGCGTTCCTGCGCAGCGGCCATGCGGCGCGCGGCGCGGTGTTCGGCGCGATGGCGCCGGTCGTCGGCGAAAGCACCGCGCTGCTGACGGATGCCGATCGCCACGCGATCGCCGTGTACCTGAAATCGTTGCCCGCGCAACCGACTGCCGCGACGAATCCGCTCGGTGTCGGTGTCCCTCGGCTGACGGTTGCGGGCCCGCGTCCGGGAGGCGGCCAGCAGGCGCCGGGGGCCGGGGTGTATGCGGGGTTCTGTGCACGCTGTCATGGCGCCGAAGGTAAAGGCGTACCTGATCACGGGCCGGCGCTCGCGGGCAGTTCGATCGTGCTCGCGGCCGATCCGACCAGCACGATCCGGATCGTGGTCGAAGGCGCGCAGCCGGCGCCGGGCAAGCCGGGGCCGGTGCAACGGATGCCGGCGATGCGCGGCGCGCTGACGAGCGGCGAGATCGCGGCGGTGGTCAGCTACGTGCGCGGTGCGTGGGGGAATCGGGCGGCACCGGTGTCGGAGCAGGATGTGCGGCGGTTGCGGGGGGCGATCAAGCGGTAGGCCGCCGTGCCTGGGCCGGCGCCGTGGCCTTGCCGTTCGGCCGTGCCTGTGCGGCCGTCCTTGTCGCCCCGGTGGCGGGCGTCACACGGCCTTCAGGCCGGGCAACGCCCGGTCGTTCCTCATTTCCGACACGACCAGTCAGTCTGGCACGGCGTCCACGCGTTACTCAAATATTTGAAAAGCTTTGACTGGCCTTTGACGACGGTGATGGCCCCCGAGCCATATGCCACCGTCACGCGATAAGTAGAACGCACGCTGACCCTGATCGTTGCGCCCTCAACGGCATTGGAGGGGAAATTGATCTGACCGACCCAGTGTCCATCGCCGGTAACGATATGCACGTAGTCGCTATGTTGGAGCAAAGTACGAAGATAGTTGCCCGCACCGTCCAGTTTGTTCAAGTCTGGCTGCGAACTCACGGTCACATTAGGAAGACGATCGCTCCACTCGCCGTACGAGTAGAGGAAATTCTTTGTCGAACCTTTATCGAGTTTTATATTTTCACCATTGACAACGACGTTGACAGGCCATGTCGAACGTATGGCGGCCTGCACGACCGCTCCGTCCACTGTCGTGGCCGGAAGATTGATAGCGCTGACCCAGCTGCCGTCGGCAGTGGTAATTTGCATCGATTTCACAGGGCTGTTAGCTAACACGCCGTGAATAAAAGCACCGCTGGCATCAAGCTTGTCGAGATTTTCCTGGCGGACCATTTGATCCGAAAGCGCCATCATCGGATTAACGTTATAACTGGGCTCTTTATTACCCAGATACGACCAGAAATAATTATCGGAACCATTTTTCGGAAAATACCAATAACGCCCGTCGGGCCCCAGGGCTTTCAACATGAAATAGTCTGCCCCGCCGGTGGTCGAATTCGGTTTCGCGAAAATTGCGCCGATCCGTCCTCGTCGATCGAAGTCCCCCCAATTTTGCGGGCCATTGCCGAGTCCGATTTGATGAACGAGCGTCGAACCGACCTTGTCGGACCGTGTACCGAAGTTGACCCCGTCCTTTGCTCCCGCCAATTGCTGCAGTGTGCACGGCGCGCCGAACGTTCCGTAGGCGCGCGCGGTCACTTGCGTCGTCCTGCCCACACCGTTGTCGGAACTTGGCGGACCGAATGCAGCCCGCGCATAGGGAATACTCTCGCAGCGGCGACTGTTGACGAATACTTCGGTAAACGTCGTTACATTCTTCCGCAGCTTCCCCCATGCGGGTGCCCCCTCGATCTTGCCCAAACGCCACCGAGCAGAGGTAGTCAGATCGGTGACCGATACCTCCCACCAGGCACCTCCCGAATTTTCGAGTCTGAATTGGTAATCGTGCCCGGGCTGCCAATCAAATGGTGCGATGACGTGTTGCCCGGTTCCTTCACCACCAAACCGCTCCGCGACAGCGCCCTCCATCAACGCAACCGACGAGGCGGCATTCCAGATGGAGAAGATGATCTTCTTGGTATCCCCCACCCGCTGCAGGCCGAGATAGCCAATAGGTCCGGTCTCGAACCCAAACTGTTGAGCCCAAAAAACATAGTTCTTGCTGCCCGGATCGCTTTGAATATTGAACGAGAAGTCAATACTCGAATTATTCCCCTTGCTCAACACAAAACTGCCGGACGGAGTCGTGGTCAATCCCCACGAAGCAGAGGTTGCAAACAGGCTCGCACAGGCGAGTGCGCGCAAGAGGGTGCCGGCTGATTTTTTCATGCTTTATATTCTTGATAAGTTGGCGACGTGCCGCTCGAACAGCACATAGGACGCGTACGAAACCGATCGATCTCAATTTGGCAGTCGAGACCGTCAATTCAATCGCACCCGAAATAATTTATCACGCGAGAAAATATCGTTATCTCAAATACAAAGCGGCGAATAGCGACGTGAATGGCGAGCCGATGCCCATGCAAAAGGAATCAATACCCGGATCGGCACGAGTTGGAGATCGCGCGTGACGCCGTAGATGAACGAGTAGCCAGACCACCGCGGAAGTCAGCTACGCGTGGGGGAATCAGGCGGCGCCGGTATCGGAGCACCACGTGAGGCGGTTGCGAGGCGTGATACATGGTGTCGGCACGTGACGCGCAGGGCTTTCCACGTGATGCCGACTGAATCACCTGTGCGACGTTTGCAATCCGCCCCTGATGACATTCACCGGTGGGCCGCCGCACGCGTGCGCGACGTCGGTTCAGGCACAGGTGCCGCTTCGGCGGTCTGCGTGGTCGGCGCAAACGGTCAGATGCAATCCCGACGCGGCGATGACCGTCGTGATCACCGCGGCTTCGACGCTCCCGCTACCGGCTCGCAACAGCCTGCGCTTCCGGCGCCTGCCATCCACCGCCGAGCGCCTTGAATGCGGCGACCGCCGCGCGCGCCGATTCGGTTCGCGCCTGCACGCGCTCGTCCGATGCGCGCAGCAGGCTTTCGTCGGCCTGCAACACTTCGATCAGGCTGACCACCCCTCTCTGGTAAGCCGCAAACGACGCGGCCCGCGCGCGGCCGAGCGAATTCACGCCGTCGCCGAGAATGGCCGCCTGCTCGTCACGCTTGACGAGCGCGGAGAACGCATTCTCGACGTCCTCGGTCGCATGCAGCGCCGCGAGCCGATACGCGGCCAGCATTTCGGCATCCTGCCCTTTTGCCTGCGCGATCTGCGCACTGATCCGGCCGAAGTCGAACAGGCGCCAGCGCAAGCCGAGCACGCCGGCAGCCTGGTTCGCGCCGCCGGCAAACAGGTTGCCCGCGCCCATCGTCGTCGCGCTGCCGATCAGCCCGCTCAGCGAGAACTTCGGGTAGTACTCGGCGATGGCCGCGCCGATGCGCGCGTTCGACGCCGCCACGCGCCGCTCGGCGACGATCAGGTCGGGCCGGCGCCGCAGCAGTTCGCCGGGCGTGCCCATCGCCGCGATCCGCGGTGCGACCGGTACGTCGCCGCCGGCAAGCAATTCCGCGCGATGCGTGCCGGGCTGCGCGCCGAGCATCACGTCGAGCGCATTCATCGCCGCGTCCAGCGCCGCTTCGAGCACCGGCACCGTGGCGCGAACCTGCGCGAGCGCGCCTTCGGCCTGCCTCACCTGAAGCTCCGCCGCGAGGCCCTTTCCATAGAGCAGGTTGAGCGTCGACAGCAGATCCTGCTCGGTCCGCACCTGGCGCCGCGCGACGTCGAGGCGGCCCTGCAACCCGCGAATCGTGATGTAGGTATCCGCGGTTTGCGCGGCGACGGCCAGCCGCGTCGCGACCGACGCCGCTTCGGACGCCTGATAGTCGGCGAGCGCCGCTTCGCGGCCGCGACGCAATCCGCCGAATACGTCCAGCTCCCAGCTCGCGTTGAGATCGGCCTCGTAGTCGGTGCCATGACGGTCGAAACCGGGCGTCGCATTCAACACTTGCCCCAACGGTGTTTCGACCGACTGGTAGACGCGCGCCGCCTGGCCGCTCACGTTGCCCGACGGCAGCAGCGCCGCATTCGCCGCACCGAGCCCCGCGCGCGCCTGCGTGACGCGCGCCGCGGCCTGCGCAAGGTCGAGGTTCTGGGCGAGCGCCAGCGTGATGTACCGCGTCAGTTGCGGGTCGCCGAAGCCCGTCCACCACGTCGCGAGATCGGCATCGGCCGCCGCGTGGCGCTGCTCCACGGCGCGCTGCCCCTGGAACTGCTCCGGCATCGCCACGTCCGGGCGCACATAGTCGGGACCGACGGCGCACCCGGCCGACAAGAGGGCGGCCAGCGCCGCGGCAACGATGGGTTTGGGTAGCATGAGGGGTTTTAGCAAGAATCCGGTAGTGACTATAATACCAAATAGTCACTCGTTGTCCATTCCTGTCCGTTGCAGCTCATGAAAAAAATCGACCCTTCCCCGGCGCCCGCGCGCGGCCCGGCCGACCACGACGTCCGCGACCAGATCGTGGCCGCCGCCACCGAGCACTTCAGCCGGTACGGCTATGAAAAGACGACCGTGTCGGACCTCGCGAAGGCGATCGGCTTCTCGAAGGCCTATATCTACAAGTTCTTCGAGTCGAAGCAGGCGATCGGCGAGATGATCTGCGCGAACTGCCTGCGCGAGATTGAGACGGACGTGCGCGCGGCCGTGGCCGCGGCGGACCTGCCCACCGAAAAGCTGCGACGGATGTTCAAGGTCTTTACCGAGGCGAGCCTGCGGCTGTTTTTCCGCGACCGCAAGCTGTACGACATCGCGGCCTCGGCCGCGACCGAAAACTGGCAGTCGGTGCAGGCCTACGAGGCGCGCGTGCAGACGCTGTTGCAGGACGTCCTCCAGGAAGGCCGGCAGAGCGGCGAGTTCGAGCGCAAGACGCCGCTGGACGAAACCGCGACGGCGATCTACCTCGTGATGCGGCCGTACCTGAACCCGCTGCTGCTGCAGTACAACCTTGACACGACCGACGCCGCGCCCGCCCAACTGTCCAGCCTCGTCCTTCGAAGCCTCGCGCCGTGATACGTCACCGATTGTGACTATTGACTATATTGGTCACTAGATACACAATGAAAGCCCCGCTCACTTCGTCATTGGGTCTTTCATGGTTCGGCGTCGCCTCGCTTTCTTCGCAGTCGCTTCCGCACTGCCCCTCGCGCTAGCCGCCTGCAGCGGAAAAGCGCCGTCCGACCCGCGCACGGAGGCGCCGCTCGTGCGCACCGCCGTCGTGCAGGCGGCCGCTCCCGCGTCCCGCTCGTTCACCGGAACCGTCGCCGCGCGCGTGCAGAGCGATCTCGGCTTCCGGGTAGCCGGCAAGGTGCTGGAGCGGCTCGTCGATACCGGGCAAACCGTACGGCGTGGCCAGCCGCTGATGCGGCTCGACCCGATCGACCTGAAGCTGGCGGCGCGTGCCCGCGACGAGGCCGTCGCTGCCGCACGGGCCCGCGCGCGGCAAACCGCCGAGGATGAAGCCCGTTACCGCGACCTGCGGGGCACCGGCGCGATATCGGCATCCGCGTACGACCAGGCCAAGGCCGCGGCCGATGCCGCAAAGGCGCAACTGAGCGCCGCCGAGGCCGACGCCGACGTCGCGCGCAATGCGACCGGCTATGCACAACTCGTCGCGGATGGCGATGGGGTGGTGATGGAAACGCTCGCGGAACCCGGCCAGGTCGTCAGCGCGGGACAGCCGGTGGTGCGGCTCGCGCACGCCGGCAGCCGCGAGGCCGTGATCCAGCTGCCGGAAACCCTGCGTCCGGCGATCGGGTCGATCGCGCAGGCCGCGCTGTTCGGCAAGCCGGACGCCGGCGTCCTCGCGACGCTGCGCCAGCTTTCCGATACCGCGGATCCGAGAACGCGGACATTCGAAGCGCGCTACGTGTTGCAGGGCGCGCTGGCCAATGCCCCGCTCGGCGCGACCGTCACGATCCGCATCGCGGACGACGCGCGCACGGCTTCGCAACGCGGCATGCAGGTGCCGATCGGCGCGCTGCTGGACTCGGGCAACGGGCCCGGCGTGTGGGTCGTCGCCGGCGAACCGGCCAAGGTGACGTGGCGGGCGGTCAAGGTCGCGCATCTCGACGACGACAGCGCGCGCGTATCCGGCGACGGCGCACTCAAGCAAGGCGAGCGCGTCGTCGCGCTCGGCGCGCAGTTGCTGCACGAAGGCGAAGCGGTGCGCGTGGCCGCGCCGGCCGCCACCATCGCGAGCGAAGGAGCACGGCCGTGAGCGAACGCCGCTTCAACCTCTCCGCGCTCGCCGTGCGCGAGCGCGCGATCACCCTCTTCCTGATCTGCCTGATTTCGCTGGCCGGCCTCGTGTCGTTCTTCAAGCTGGGCCGCGCGGAAGATCCGGCGTTCACGATCAAGGTGATGACGATCGTCACCGCATGGCCGGGCGCGACCGCGCAGGAAATGCACGACCAGGTCGCCGAAAAGATCGAAAAGCGCATGCAGGAGTTGCGCTGGTACGACCGCACCGAAACCTATACGCGCCCCGGTCTCGCGATCACGACGCTGACGCTGCTCGACAGCACGCCGCCGTCGGAGGTGCAGGAGCAGTTCTACCAGGCGCGGAAAAAGATCGGCGACGAGGCGACCAACCTGCCGGCCGGCGTGATCGGCCCGATGGTCAACGACGAATACGCGGACGTCACGTTCGCACTGTTCGCGTTGAAGGCCAAGGGCGAACCGCAGCGCCTGCTGGTGCGCGACGCCGAAGCGTTGCGTCAGCGGCTGCTGCACGTGGCGGGCGTGAAAAAAGTCGACATCATCGGCGAGCAGGCCGAGCGCATCTACGTGCAGTTGTCGCACGACCGGCTCGCGACGCTCGGCGTGAGCCCGCAAGACGTATTTGCCGCGCTCAACGGCCAGAACGTGCTGACGGCGGCCGGCTCCGTCGAGACGCGTGGGCCGGAGATCTTCATTCGCGTGGACGGCGCGTTCGACAAGCTGCAGAAGATCCGCGACACGCCGATCGTCTCGCAGGGCCGCACGCTGAAGCTGTCGGACATCGCGACCGTCGAACGCGGCTACGAAGACCCGTCGACGTTCATGATCCGCAACAACGGCGAGCCCGCGCTGCTGCTCGGCATCGTGATGCGCGACGGCTGGAACGGGCTCGACCTCGGCCGCGCGCTGGACCGCGAAGTCGGCGCGATCAATGCGGGGCTGCCGCTCGGCATGAGCCTGACCAAGGTCACCGATCAATCCGTGAACATCCGCTCGGCCGTCGACGAGTTCATGGTCAAGTTCTTCGCCGCGCTGCTCGTCGTCATGCTGGTGAGCTTCGTCAGCATGGGCTGGCGCGTGGGGCTCGTGGTCGCCGCGGCCGTGCCGCTGACGCTGGCCATCGTGTTCGTCGTGATGGCCGCCACCGGCAAGAACTTCGACCGCATCACGCTCGGCTCGCTGATTCTCGCGCTCGGGCTGCTCGTCGACGACGCGATCATCGCGATCGAAATGATGGTCGTGAAGATGGAGCAAGGCTACGGGCGGGTGGCCGCGTCGGCCTACGCGTGGAGCCATACGGCCGCGCCGATGCTGGCCGGCACGCTCGTGACCGCGGTCGGCTTCATGCCGAACGGCTTCGCGCGCTCCACGGCCGGCGAATACACGAGCAACATGTTCTGGATCGTCGGGATCGCGCTGATCGCGTCGTGGGTCGTGGCGGTGGTGTTCACGCCGTACCTCGGCGTGAAGATGCTGCCCGAGTTCAGGAAGATCGAAGGCGGCCACGACGCGATCTACGACACGCCCCGCTACAACCGCTTCCGCCAGCTGCTGACGCGCGTGATCGCGCGTAAATGGCTGGTCGCGGGGTCCGTCGTCGGCCTGTTCGTCCTCGCCATTCTCGGCATGGCGGTCGTCAAGAAACAGTTCTTCCCGATCTCCGATCGCCCCGAGGTGCTCGTCGAGGTGCAGATGCCGTACGGCACGTCGATCTCGCAGACGAGCGCCGCCGCGTCGAAGGTCGAAGCGTGGCTCGCGAAGCAGAAGGAAGCGCGGATCGTCACCGCGTACGTCGGCCAGGGCGCGCCGCGCTTCTATCTGGCGATGGGGCCGGAGCTGCCCGATCCGTCGTTCGCGAAGATCGTGGTGCGCACCGACAGCCAGGACGAACGCGACGCGTTGAAGGCACGGCTGCGCCGCGCCGTCGCCGACGGCCTCGCGCCGGAAGCACGCGTGCGCGTCACGCAACTCGTGTTCGGCCCGTATTCGCCGTTCCCGGTCGCGTACCGGATCACCGGCCCCGATCCGGACACGCTGCGCGGCATCGCGTCCGAGGTCGGGCACGTGATGAACGACAGCCCGATGATGCGCACGGTCAATGCCGACTGGGGCACGCGCGCGCCGACGCTGCATTTCACGTTGCAGCAGGATCGCCTGCAGGCGGTCGGGCTGACGTCCAGCGCGGTCGCGCAGCAGTTGCAGTTCCTGCTGACCGGCGTGCCGGTCACCGCGGTGCGCGAGGATATCCGGACCGTGCAGGTCGTCGCGCGTTCGGGCGGCGATGCGCGGCTCGACCCGGCGCGGCTCGACGACTTCACGCTCGCCGGCGCGAACGGGCAGCGCATTCCGCTGTCGCAGGTCGGCAAAGTCGACGTGCGGATGGAGGAGCCGATCATGCGCTGGCGCGATCGCGTGCCGACGATCACGGTGCGCGGCGACATCGCCGACGGTTTGCAGCCGCCGGACGTATCGGCCGCGATCACGAAGCAGCTACAGCCGATCGTCGCGCGGCTGCCGAGCGGCTACAGGATCGAAGAAGCCGGCTCCATCGAGGAATCGGGCAAGGCGACGACGGCGATGCTGCCGCTGTTTCCGATCATGCTCGCGATCACGCTCGTCATCATCATCTTCCAGGTGCGCTCGATCTCGGCGATGGTGATGGTGTTCATGACGAGCCCGCTCGGGCTGATCGGGGTGGTGCCGACGCTGATCCTGTTTGGGCAGCCGTTCGGCATCAATGCGCTGGTCGGACTCATTGCGCTGTCGGGGATCCTGATGCGCAACACGCTGATCCTGATCGGGCAGATTCATCAGAACGAACAGGCCGGACTGGACCCGTTCCATGCGGTCGTCGAGGCGACCGTGCAGCGCGCGCGGCCGGTGATCCTCACCGCGATGGCGGCCGTGCTCGCGTTCATTCCGCTCACGCATTCGGTGTTCTGGGGCACGCTCGCGTACACGCTGATCGGCGGCACGTTCGCCGGGACGATCCTCACGCTGGTGTTCCTGCCGGCGATGTACGCGATCTGGTTCAGGATCGGGCCGGGCCGTGCCGCCGGCTCGGATCGCGGCGCGCATGAACCGGCAGCGCCGGGCGAGCCTGCGCTTCAGTCCGCGGTCGACGCGCGCGATTGATCCGTCCGCCATTCGTCGTGCCGGCCGGCCCGATCGATTCGGGCCTGCGCAGGCAATTCCGGCTCGCGCGACGGGTCGATCGACGAAACCGCCCTATCGACGGCAAGCGCGGCACCGGGGAACGATGCCCATCGATCACCGCCGTGGCACCGCCACCGCCTTGATCTCGACGATATAGCCGGGTGTGCCGCCGAGCATGTGCGCACCGACGGCCGTCCACGCCGGCCGCGGATGCGCGTGGAAATAGCGGTCGCGCACCTGCATGAACAGCGGCAGGTCGCGCATGTCGGTATGGAAAGTCGTGAGGTCGACCACGTCGGCGAACGACGCACCGGCCGCGTCCAGCACGCGCCTCAGGTTCTCGAACGCCTGCACGATCTGCGCTTCGCGATCCTCGACAAGTTGCATCGCCGTGTCGCGGCCGATCTGGCCGGACACGTAAACCGTATCGCCGACCTTGATCGCCGGCGCATAGCCGATTTTTTCGTATACGGCTTCCATGCCGGCGGGAATAATCGCTTCGCGTGTGCTCATGAGGTTCTCCATGGCCGGGCTCGCCGCGCCGGCCGGTGATGTGACGGTCATCGTGCGCCCGGCCGCGGCGCGCTCACGGTGAAGCAAGCAAGTCGGCAACGCGCCCTTCAACCCGTATCGCCACCCGCGACCGGCAGCACCGTGCCGGTGATGTAGCTCGCCTCGTCCGACGCGAGAAACAGGATCGGCGCGATCTGCTCGTCGAGGCTGCCGTAGCGCTTGAAGTACGTCGAGTCGGTCACCTGCCGCACGGCCTCGGCCATCCACGCCTGTTCCTGCCCGGTGTCGCCGGCCGCATTGCGCGGTACGCGGCGCGGCGGCGCGCTGGTGCCGCCCGGCGCGGTGGCGACGACGCGGATATTGTGTTCCGCATACTCCATCGCGAGCGCCGACGTCAGCGCGTTCACGCCGCCTTTCGCCGCCGAGTACGGCACCCGACGGATGCCGCGCGTCGCATTCGACGAGATGTTGACGATCGTGCCGCCGCCGCGCGCGACCAGGTGCGGCAGCGCGGCGTGACACGCATAGAGCGTCGGCATCAGTGAGCGGCGGATTTCCGCGTCGATCTGCGCCGGCTCGAACTCGGCGAACGGCCGCATCCGAATCGCGCCGCCGACGCCGTTGATCAGGATGTCGATGCCGCCGAACCGCCGCACTGCATATGCGACCGCAGCATGCGCGCCCTCATGGGTTTCGAGGTCTGCAACGAAGCCCGCCGTCTCGCCGCCGGTCGCCTCGGCCGCCACCTCGGCGACGAAATCGGCGCGATCGACGAACAGCACCCTGCCGCCCTCGGCCGCCGCGCGCAGCGCGACACCGCGGCCGATGCCCTGCGCCGCGCCGGTGACGACGAGGATCTTGCCGGAGAATCGTTGCATGATCATGCCGCCTTTACCGTGACGTTGGGGGTGAACTTCTCGTAGTGGAAGCTGTTCGGCTTCACGCCCGCGTCGTCGAAATACTGGCGCACCGCATCGACCATCGGCGGCGGGCCGCACAGATACACGTCGACGTCGCCGTCGTTCAGCGCGTCGGCCGGAATGTGCTGCGTGACCCAGCCCTTGCGTGCGTGGTTCGATGCCGCATCCGCAACGACCGTCGCGAAGCTGAAGTTCGGCAGTTTCGCCGCCAGCGCTTCTATCGCGTCGACCAGCACGAGATCGAGATCGCGCGTGACGCCGTAGATCAGGTGCACCTTCTGCTGCGACCCGCTGCGCGCGAGCACGTCGAGCATCGACAGGAACGGCGCGAGGCCCGTGCCGCCCGCGAGGAACAGCAGCGGCCGCTGCACGTCGCGCAGGTAGAAGCTGCCGAGCGGCCCGTGCAGTTCGAGCGTATCGCCGGGTTTCGCCGATTCGAGCCACGTGCTCATCACGCCGCCGGGAATCTTCTTGATCAGGAAACCGGCCTTCGCGTCGCCCGGCGCGGACGAGAACGAATACGAGCGATGCTGGCCGCTGCCCGGCACGCCGATGTTCACGTACTGCCCGGGCAGGAACGCTGGCGCGCTCGCGCCGACGTCGAGTTCGAGCACGACGGCCGCATCGTTGTGCTGCTCGACCTTCGTGACCGTGGCGGCAAAGCTGCTCTGCCCCGTCTTGCACGCGACCGACGACGTCGGCACCGCGATCACGCAATCGCTGTGCGGCACCATCTGGCACGTCAGCACGAGGCCGCCGTCTTTTTCGTCCTCGGTGAGCGCATCGTCGATGTAATCGTCGCCGAGGTCGTAGCGGCCGCTTTCCGCGCGGCACTTGCAGGTGCCGCACACGCCGTCGGAGCAATCCATCGGCAGGTTGATCTTCGCGCGAAAGGCCGCGTCGAGCACCTTCTCGCCGGCCTTGCAGTCGATGAAGCGGGTCACCCCGTCCTCGAAATTCAATGCAATCTTGTAGCTGGACATCGCGTCACCTCCACTTCCTTTCATGGCAAACCAACGGCGTCAGACGTGATACACGTCCAGCACCTGCCGGATGTAGTCGTTCTTCAGCACGATCTTCTTGTGTGAAATAAGCAGCGCATCGCCCGCCCGGCGCAACGTGACGAACATCGTGCCGAAAAAGTGATCGGTCACGCGGTAACGATGGTTCAGCGTGTGGAAGTTGTAGCGCACGTCGACCTCGCCGTCGCGTTCGGCCAGCACCTCGACGTTCGTCACGTTGTGGCTGGTGCGCGGCTCGGGCGTCGATGCACCGCTGCGCTCGGTCTTGATCCGGAACACGCGATCCTCGAGGCCGCCGCGGTCCGCGTAATACATCAGCGAAATCTGGCGCTGCGGATCGTCGGTCGGCCGATCGTCGTCGTCCCACGCGGGCATCCAGTACGTGACGTCCTCCGTGTAGCAGGTCAGCCACGCGTCCCACTCGCGATCGTCGAGCAGGCGCGCTTCGCGATACAGCGCCGCGCAAATCGTCCGGTAATCGAAGCTCATGCCGCCACCTCCCGGCGTTCCTTTTTCAGCGCATCGCGCATCACGCGCACCCAGTGTTCGTGCTGGCACACGAACAGCCCTTCGTCCTCGCTGCGCTCGCCGGAAATGCGCGGGTTCAGCCCCATCTTTTGCGCGTTCTCGTCCGGCCCGTCGATCCACAGCGGCGCGCCGCGCGACAGGTCGTTCCACATCGCCGTGATGCCCGCATAGCCGGCCTGGCACGCACGAAACTCCTCGAGATCGTCGGCCGTGCCCATGCCGGTCACGTTGAAGAAATCCTCGTACTGGCGAATCCGGGTCGTGCGATCGGCCTCGCTCTCGCCCTTCGGCGCGAAGCAGAAGATCGTGACCTCGGTTTTGTCGACGCCGAGCGGCCGCACCACGCGGATCTGCGTGCTGAACTGGTCCATCAGGAACACGTTCGGGTACACGCACAGGTTGCGCGTCTGGTTCACGATGAAATCGGCCTGCACGTCGCCGACGCGCGCACGGATTTCGTCGCGGTGCTGGTACACGGGCCGCACTTCCGGGTTCATCGTCTTGGTCCAGAGCAGGATGTGGCCGTTGTCGAAGCCGTACACGCCCGCGACCGACTTGCTCCAGCCGTTCGCATCGACCGCCTTGGTGCCGTCTTCCTTGCGGCGGCTCATCGTCGCCGCATAGTTCCAGTGCACGGTGCTGACGTGGTAACCGTCGCAGCCGTTTTCCATCTGCATCTTCCAGTTGCCTTCGTAGATGTAGGACGAGTTGCCGCGCAGCACTTCGAGCCCGTTCGGCGCCTGGTCGACGATCTGGTCGATGATCACGCGCGCTTCGCCGAGATAATCCTCGAGCGGCAGCACGTCGGCGTTGAGGCTGCCGAACAGAAAGCCGCGATAGTTCGCGAAGCGCGCGACCTTCTTCAGGTCGTGCGAGCCGTGCGTGTTGAACTGCACCGGATACTCGGTCGTCTTCTCGTCCTTCACCTTCAGCAGCTTGCCGGTGTTCGAAAAGGTCCAGCCGTGGAACGGGCACGTGAAGCTGCCCTTGTTGCCGTGCTTGCGGCGGCACAGCATCGCGCCCTTGTGCGCACACGCATTGATCACCGCATGCAGCTCGCCGGTCTTGTCGCGCGTGATGACGATCGGCTGGCGGCCGATCCACGTCGTGTAGTAATCGTTGTTGTCGGGAATCTGGCTTTCGTGCGCGAGGTACACCCAGTTGCCCTCGAAGATGTGCTTCATCTCGAGTTCGTACAGCTCCGCGTTCGTGAAGATGTCGCGGCGGCAGCGGAAGATGCCGGCCGCCTTGTCATCCTGCACGGCGGTCTCCAGCAGGTGATCCAGTTCGTTCGTAGCGTCGATCGTGACGGCCATGATGGCTCCTTCCATGCGCGTGCCGCGTCCTGCAAGCACGCTCGCATCGGTATCGGTTGAATCTCGGGGGACCGGCCGGCAGCAGCGGCGCACGCGCGCCGCCGTGCCGTCGGCGGTTATGCGGCGGCGGACGCGCGCAGGCGTTCGACGATCTGGTTGTCCTTGCCCTGCACGCGCGGCGTCAGCACGAAGTTGAACTCGATGTCCTGGTACGCGTCGGCCTTCATGCCGAGCGCCGTGCCGCCGGTCTTTTCGGTCACGGGCGGAATCAGTTCCTCGCGCGTCGCATACGCGAAGTCATCCCAGATCAGCGGATCGCCGTCGATGTTGAACTGCGTCGTCAGCTTGCGGTGATCGGGGCTGTCGACGAAGAAGTGCACGTGCGCGGGGCGGTTGCCGTGGCGGCCGAGACGGTTCAGCAGGTGCTGCGTCGCGCCCTGCGGTGGGCAGCCGTAGCCGACCGGCATCAGCGTGCGGAATTCGTATTGGCCGTCGGCGCCCGTCCTCACCGCGCCGCGCAGGTTGAAATCGCTCTGCTTGCCGGTCGGGTCGAAGTGCGAATAGAAGCCGTGCGAATTCGCATGCCAGCACTCGACCAGCGCGCCGGCCACCGGCTTGCCGTCGAGATCCTTCACCGTGCCGTGGATCACGAGCGGGCCCGCGCCGTCGTCCGCGTCGAGGTCGATCTTCGCGACGCCGTCGCGCACCGGCGCGCCCGCCACGTACAGCGGCCCCTCGATCGTGCGCGGCGTGCCGCCGTCGAGGCCGATCGCCTCGTCCTCGGCATCCATCCGGATGTCGAGATACTTCTCGAGACCGAGGCCGGCCGCAAGCAGCGCCGCTTCGCCATCCTGACCAAGCTTGTTCAGATAGTTCACGCCGGCCCACACTTCGTCGGGCGTGATGTCGAGATCGTCGATCGCCTTGAACAGATCGCCGAGCAGGCGCAGCACGATCTGCTGCGTGCGTGCGTCGCCTTTCGTGCCGTTTTCGCCGCTCCCGCCCGCGTTCGATGCGGCCTTCAGCAGGTCCTGCACTTCCCGGGTATCGAAAACTTTGACGCTCATGATGCTGTCTCCATGTGTATTGGGGGGGATGACGGTCTTTGCCTGACTCGATTGCCGCGTGACGTTCGTCAGCCTCTTCCGGGCGAAGCGCCCGACCTCGTTCCCGTCGAGCGCGATGCCGGGCTTTCCGGGCAGTGGGCTATACCCGCGATCGTCGTGCCTTCGCCGATACCGGTCACGCCGTCGCTACCGAACACCTTCGTCAGCATCAAGGTCTGACCGTGCATCGTCGCCGCCGACAGCTTGTGCGGGCGGATCGCCGGCAGATCGACGAGGCGGGTTTCGATGCGTTCGATGGTGGCGGAGGACATGGAGCGCGCTGCGTGGGGGCTGTTCATGGAATGGATTTATACGCGGCGGGGAAATGACGCGTCCAATACTTTTAGGCGGGATTTTTTATACCTTATGGGTATCAAAATCCGACTTTAGATCCGGAATATTGCGTTGCACCATACCTGTTTTAGCTAGATATGCGGGCCTAAAGGCTTGATGGAGCGGGGTCGCGCGGGTACGCCATATCGCTTGGGCGGGGAAGCGGCACGAGTGGTTTCGGCACGGGAAAAGCCGGCTGAAACCGGCGGCCTGCCGAGTCGATCAGGGTTTTCCTGACGGGAAAAACCGTGGGCCGGCCATCCGGCCTTCGGTTTCGGCATCGGTTTTCGCGAATGACCGGCTGGAAGCGCGTGGGCGGATATCGGCGTTCGTCACCGATATGCGTCGGCCGTCAGAAGCTGACGGCCACTATCGGGCCAGAGCCCGACGATGCCCCATGACGCTCGACGCGCCGCGCTTCAAACTATTCCGAGCAGGAAGGACAGCTATCACCCGGTGCCGTCTTCTGCGGATTCGTGCCTGAGTAGACGGAAGGTCGCCACGGGAGGGATTGTTTCGAAACGGCCCGACGCGTTTCGGTCGATCAGCTTTGGGGTGGGACCACCGCGCGCCGCCATTCGTTCAGGCTGCGTTAGCGGGTCCGGGCCGCGATTTCCGTACATGCTCAGATGCCGTAGGCCAGCTCCCGCTCTTCCACTTTCTCGTTGAGCGATCCCGTTTCCATGGTCGGCGCCTCCTCACAAGCACCGAAGTGGTACCCGGCATAGTGCGCGAGCATTCGAATGTCCTTTCCTCCGATACGACGCTTTTGCAACGCGTATGCTCGAGCGGATTCGGAAAGGAAAAATCGATGTTCGCCGTTGCCCGGCTCGACGCTCACGAGCGACTTCTCGGTCAGTTCGGCGATGTCGCTGGCAACGTCGGACAGCGTATACCTCGCATCACATACCAGCGCGCGCAATGCCTCGAACGTAAAAGCAGTCTGGAATGCCGCCACGTGACCCAATAGCTTCTGACTCGACGGGCTCAGCGACGCAAAGCTCCAATCGAAGCTGGCCTGTAACGTCTGGTGGTGCGCAAGCGCCGTCCTGTATCCCCGCGTCAGCAACTGGAAGCGATCGTCGAGAAATCCGTGAACACCTCGAACGCCCAAGGCACCGATACGCCCGACCGCCATTTCGATCGCGAGTGGATTACCGTCGAGGCGACGACAGATGTCCCCGACGAGACGAGCGCTTTTTCTTAAAGTATCGAGGTCGCAACCTGACTGTTTCGCGCGCTGCAAGAACATTTGCACTGCCTCGCAATCCAGCAGTTCCGCGATGGATGACTCCGGGCGTGGCACCTGGAGCGGGCGCACGTGGAAGACCGTCTCACCGGACACCCTCAACCGCTCGCGGCTCGTGACGAGTACCCGCACGTTGCCCAGCCGCATGCAAACTGAATCGACCAGTCGAGCGACTGCATCGACGACGTGCTCGGCGTTGTCCAGCACCAGCAGCGTGCGGTCTCGCGGCAAAGCTGCGACCAGCGCGTCGACGGCCGGCCTGTCGCACCGTATCGACAGGCCGAATGCCGTCGCGATTTTCTGCAGAACCGCTTCCGGGGACGCCGCATCGGAAAGCGCGACGAAACGTGTGATATCAAAACGGCCGCTGGCCGCCGCATGAGCCACTTCAATTGCCGCGCTCGTTTTCCCGACGCCACCGGCGCCCACCAGTGTCAATATATGCGTCGTGTCCAGTGTTGCCGCGATATTGGAGACCAGGCTATCGCGCCCAATGAGCTGTCCGTGCCGTCGCGGGATATCGCTGTCGCCCTGCCTGACCGGTGTAGCCGGCGTCGAATTCGCGCTCGGGGCGGATCTCTGCGTCAGTTGGTAACCGCGACCGGGTACGGTCACAATCAGGTCGCGTTGCGATCCGAACAATTTGCGCAACGCGGAAATGTGCACCTGCAGATTGTTTTCTTCAACTACCGTGCCGAGCCAGACCGCGGCCATCAACTCGTCTTTCGTTACGAGACGTCCCTCCGCCGACAACAGTACCGCGAGCACGTCGAAGGCACGCGAACCGACATGGATAGCCTTCCCGTCACGTCGTAACGAGCGCGTCGACAAATCGACTTCGAGTGTGCCTGCCAACATGGCTCAGGCCCCGTCCATCAGACAAACCGGGCCACTGAGCCAGCACCCTCTGCTTTCATCGGCCGGATCGCGAAAGTTCACCGTGATCGCGGATGGACGGCCCATCGCCACGCCCTGACGCACGACGATGCCGCGCCCTCCTCGGGTGACGAGCCCATGGCGATGCGCGCCGTACAGGAGCGCTGCCGCGGCGATGCCGGTGGCCGCGTCTTCCGGATAGCCGGACGCGCGCGGGAACTGCCGTGCGTCGAACACGTGCGGGGCATTGGCATCGAGCGAAAACGGATACAGGCCGGTCGACGACAGCGCGTCGCATAAGGCTTCGATCTGATCGAGTTTCGGCGTGATCGCATTCAGCCGTGAGGTCGTGCGGATCGGCACCAGCGTTTTCGGGCGGCTCGTCGTTGCGTTGACGATGCCGAGCGGCAGCAGATCGTCCGCATCGAGGTTCAACACGTCGCGTGTCCTGGCAATGAGCGCCGCGTCGACAACCGGCTCGACGCGTCCCGCGGGCTGGCTGACTTCGATCCGTGCGTCGGACGCGTCGTACCGCGCTTCGACGCTGCCGCTCAGCGTTTCAATCAGCGCCGTGTTCGTGTGCCATACGCCTGTGTGACGCAGCAGCCACAATGCGCCCAGCGTCGCGTGTCCGCACATCTCCATCTCGTGGTTGGGCACGAAAAAGCGGAAGCGGAAATCATGGCGCGGATCGACGGCGCGCATCACAAACCCGCTTTCGAGACCATACGCGCGGGCCACCTCTTTCATCTGCGCGTCGGACCAGCCGTTCGCGTCGAGCACAATCGGGGCCGGATTGCCGCCGTCGTCGGTGGTGGAAAATACCCGTACAAACCGCACACGTTGTACGATGCTCATTCGCTTGCTCCCTGATTAACCCCGCCTATCGGTGTGCGGCCTTTTGTGAAGCTGGCGCGAAGGCCAGTCCGTCGTCCCTCGCAGCATGCACGATCCGCGTTGTTTCTTCGCTTCCATTTGGGCCGGAACATGCTCACTATCGGGCCATGGCGGTGGGCGTCAGCGCGTTGCCCATTCCTTATGAAGCCCCCAGTCGCAGGTAATCGCCATGTTTTATCAGACGTCTAAATCGCACATTCCCGCCGACCGCGTGGCTGCGACCCGTCGCATCACGATGGCCGATTACGTGACGTCGTGGCACGAGCACGAAGAGTTCATGTTCCTGCTGCCGAGTCAAGGCACGCTGACGCTGACTTCCGAGCGTTCCAAGCATGCGCAGCGCATCAGCGCCGGCGTGCTTGCGATGGTTCCTGCCGGGATTTTTCACGACACGGCGAGCAATCCCGGCGAGCACTGTCATACGGCGGTCTACGCGGAGCGCGACTTCGTTTCGTTTTGTGCGCGCAAATCCAACGTCCGGATCGCCGGGGGCGATGCCCCGCGCTACTGCGTGCCGCCGCCTGCGCTGCTCGGGGCGCTGCGTTTGCAAACACAGTTCGACGCGGACGACAAAACGGGGGAAGCGCACGATATGTCGCGGTATCAAAACGATCTGGTCGATCGGCTGATTGCGTCGGCGTGCGTGGCGGCGATGCTCGGCGCCGCACCGAGCGATGCGAATCCGAAGGCTTCGCGCGAGCAACGGGTCAATGAAATCAAGGCGTATCTCGACGTCAGGCTGGCGGAGCGGATCGATATCGAGACAATCGCTTCGGAATTCGCGATATCGCGACGTCATCTCACCCGGATCTTCCGCGAGGAGACCGGCGAAAGCCTCACCGATTATCAGCTCCGGCAACGTGTCATGCGCGCGCGTTCGCTCTTGAATGTTCCCGGCACGACCGTGCTGTCGGCAGCCCTGAGCGTCGGGATCGAATCACCGTCCTATCTGGCAAGGCTCTTCAACAAGTTCGGTCTGCCTTCGCCCCGCGAGCTGAAGGCATCCCGTACTCGATGCAACTGACGTCTCGTCACTTCTGACTTCTGTCGGCCCCATCGGATTCGAACCACTCATCCGGTAAATCCTGCCGCACCTGACCGCTCGCGACAAGCTTGCTGCCGGCGGTTTACCGGCGACAGCGCCAGACTGTGACGGTGAACGGCCAATGCCGCACCGACGATATCTGCAGTGTCGTCACACCGCGTGCGGCACACGTCCACCCAGCGACTGTTCAATTTCCGCACACCGAATCGCCTTCCCCCGCCAGTCCATGCGGGCGCGACGGATGGGAAAAAACCCGGATACCCCCCTTTCACCGCTCTCGCCTACCTTCGCGCGCATGCCGGTCGACGCCCAAGCAACGATCCGGCCGATCCGAATTTCCCAGGAGCGCACATGGATAGCATCCACCCCGTACTGTTCGACACCGACATCTGGCGCGGCAAGATCTTCACCGGCCGCTGGCACGCGAGCCCGCACTTGGCCGACGTGATCGAACCGGCGACCGGCCACACGCTCGGCCGCATCGGTCTTGCCGACGGCGCCGCCATCGCCGAAGCCTCGGCCACCGCACACCGCACCCAGCCCGCCTGGTTTGCCCTGCCCTACGACGCGCGCGCGGCGGTCCTGCGCCGCGCGGCGGCCGTCGCCGAAACGCACTTCGATTCGATCGTCGACTGGCTTGTGCGCGAAAGCGGCTCGACGCGCGCGAAGGCCGCGTTCGAAACGTCGGTCACGATCAAGGCGCTGCACGAAGCGGCCGGCCTGCCGTCGCGCGCGGCCGGCGAAGTGCTGCCGTCGGCGGCCGGCCGGTTGTCGCTCGCGCGCCGCCGCCCGCGCGGCGTGGTCGGCGTGATCTCGCCGTTCAATTTCCCGCTGTACCTCGCGATACGCGCGGTCGCGCCGGCGCTCGCGCTCGGCAACGCGGTCGTGCTGAAACCCGATCCGCGCACCGCCGTGTGCGGCGGCGTCGCGATCGCCCGGGTGTTCGAGCTCGCCGGCTTGCCCGAAGGCGTGTTGCACGTGCTGCCGGGCGACGGCGCGGCCGGCGCGGCGCTGGTCGCCGATCCGCACGTCGCGATGATCCAGTTCACCGGCTCCACCGCGGCCGGGCGCAAGGTCGGCGAAGCGGCCGGCCGCCACCTGAAGAAGATATCGCTCGAACTCGGCGGCAAGAATTCGCTGATCGTGCTCGACGATGCCGACCTCGACCGCGCGGTCGCGAACACCGCATGGGGCGCGTATCTGCACCAAGGCCAGATCTGCATGGCGACCGGCCGCGTGCTCGTGCAACGCACGATTCACGACCGCTTCGTCGCGAAGCTCGTCGAGAAGGCCCAGAGCCTGCGCGTCGGCGACCCGGCCACCGGCGACGTCGGCCTCGGCCCGCTGATCAACGCCGCGCAACGCGACCATGCGGCGAGCGTGGTCGACGCGGCCCGCCGCGCGGGCGCCCGCGTCGAGACGGGCGGCAATCATCGCGGCCTGTTCTTCGAGCCGACCGTGCTGAGCGGCGTCGCGCCGGGCAATCCGGCGTTCGACGAGGAGATTTTCGGGCCGGTCGCGATCGTCGTGCCGTTCGATACCGACGAAGACGCGATCGCGCTCGCGAACCGCACCGAATACGGGCTGTCGATGGCGATCCTGTCGGCGGACGTCGGCCGCGCGCTGAGGATCGGCGAGCGGCTGAACACGGGGCTGCTGCACATCAACGACCAGACGGTCAACGACGAAGTGATCAACCCGTTCGGCGGCGTCGGCGCATCGGGCAACGGCACGAGCATCGGCGGTGCGGCAAACTGGGAGGAATTCACGCAGTGGCAGTGGCTGACGATCAAGGGCGAAGCGCCGCTGTATCCGATTTGACGAGGAGACCGACCATGTACACCGAAAACGATGCACGCGCCGTCACCGCGGCCGTCGCGCGCGCCGCCGGCGCGCCCTTCTCGATTGAACCGGCCCGCATCCGCGCGCCGCGCGGCGACGAGGTGCTCGTGCGCGTCGTCGCGACCGGCCTGTGCCATACCGACCTGATCGTGCGCGACCAGTACTATCCTGTGCCGCTGCCGGCCGTGCTCGGTCACGAAGGCGCCGGCGTGGTGGAGGCGGTCGGCCCGAACGTGAAGACGCTCGCCGCCGGCGATCACGTCGTGCTGACCTATGGCGCGTGCGGCCATTGCGCGTCGTGCGTCGGCGGCCACGGCGCGTATTGCCGGCAGTTCTTCGCGCTGAATTTCGGCGGCGCCGACGCCGACGGGCAGACGGCCATCCGCGACGAAGCCGATCAACCGCTGCACGATCACTTCTTCACGCAGTCGTCGTTCGCGAGCTACGCGCTCGCACGCGAGAACAACGCGATCAAGGTGCCGAAGGAAGCGCCGCTCGAGCTGCTCGGCCCGCTCGGCTGCGGAATCCAGACCGGCGCGGGCGCGGTGATCAACTCGCTCGCGGTGCGCCCGGGCAGCAGCTTCGCGAGCTTCGGTGCGGGCGCGGTCGGGATGAGTGCCGTGATGGCCGCGCGCATCGCCGGCGCGACGACGATCATCGCGGTCGACATCGTGCCGTCGCGGCTCGCGCTGGCGCTCGAACTCGGCGCGACGCACGCGATCAACAGCAAGGAAATCGACGTGGTCGACGCGATCCGCGAAATCACCGGCGGCGGCGTCGACTACGCGCTCGAATCGACCGGGCTGCCGGCGGTGCTGTCGCAAGGGATCGACGTGCTCGGCTCGCGAGGCACGATGGGCGTGGTCGGCGCGCCGAAGCTCGGCACGAAAGCCGAATTCGACGTGAACAGCCTGCTGCTCGGCGGCCATACGATCCGCGGCATCGTCGAAGGCGACAGCGTGCCGCAGACGTTCATTCCGCAGCTCGTGCAGTTGTATCTGCAAGGGCGGTTTCCGTTCGACCGGCTGGTGAAGTTCTATCCGCTCGACCAGATCAACCAGGCGGCGGAAGACAGCAGCAAGGGGATCACGCTGAAGCCCATCCTGCGGCTGCCGCATTGAGCGCGCGCGGGCCCCGTGCGTGCCGCCGCCCCTCGCGGCAGCACGCGACGACGCCCGGTCGGGAAGAAAAATGCCGCATTCCGGGCACCGGGCTATATTACGCATTCGCTCGACACGCCGGCGCGGCACGCGCGTCCGGACCTTCGACCCACATGGAGCGCAGCGTGAACATGGCCCCCGAATCCCCTGCACGGCCGGTCGACCTGAACCGGCTCCGCGCCCGCTTCGCCGCCGGCGAACCGCTGCCGGAAACGGCATTGCCCGCCAGCGTCGCGCGCTCGTGGCTGCGCTCGCGCGACGCCGGGCTCCGGCCGTGGCAAACCGCCCGCTATGAAATGCAGCGCGAGCACGACGAATCGCGCGCGGACCGCCGGCTCCATCGCTGCGTCGCGCAGGAAATCGAGCCGCTGTGGGCCGCATTCGGCGGCAGCGAATGGACGATCATGTGCGTCAATCCGCAAGGCACGGTCGTCCATGCGCGGCGCAGCCCGCAATGCGACGACGCGCTGCTGACGCCGATCGTCGCCGGGCGCCGGATCGTCGAACCGAACATCGGCACGACCGCGCCGAGCTGTGTGATTCACGACGGCGCCGAGGCCATCGTCGCGGGCGCGCAGCACTATCTCGACGCGTTCTCGCGGGTGTTCTGTCTCGCGGTGCCGCTGGTCGGCTTCGACGGCGAAGTGATCGGCGCGCTCGATATCACCGGCATCGGCCGGCGCAACGTCGCGCAACTGCGCGAGCCGCTCCGGCATGCGTCGCTATCCGCCGAGCAGCGGCTCTATGCGATGCTGCGCGACTGCCATCTGTTGCAGGTGCAATTCGATCCGCGCTGGCTCGGCACGCCGCTCGCCGGCGTCATTGCGCTCGACGAAGCGGGCCGCGTGCGCGCGGTGAGCCGCCTGGCACGCCAGATGCTTGACCTCGCGCCTGCCGGGCCGGTGGCGCCGCACGATCTCCGGCAGCTGTTGCCCGGCGCCACGCCCGCGCAGCAGCGCCGTTTGCTGACACCGGCACGCACGCCGCAACGGATCGCTCGCGACGATGGTAGCCACGTATGGGTTCGCACCGTGCGTGCACCGCTCGATCGCGCGAGCGCAACGCGCCACGCCGACGTGCTCGTCGACGCGGAGGACGTGTGCACCGCGGCGCCGGCCGTCCGCCCGCACGCCAACGCCAGCCTGCACGAACAGTCGCTCGATGCGATCCGGCGCGCGCTCGACGAGCACGACGGCAACGTGTCGGCGGCCGCGCGGCAACTGGGCATTTCACGCACGACGCTGTACGCGAAACTTCGGCAGCGCGATGCGGCGGGGATCCGACACGACGGGTCGCATTGACGATGCGGGGTGAAGCAGGCTGCGTGGCCATGGCGCTTGGGGCTTGTTCACGCTGATAACAGGTTTGCGCCGCCCCCCACAGGCCAATACATGTTTGGGTCTCGTCCTCTTGGTCTCGTATAGTCGCAGCCAGTCATTCGCAGGGGCGCGCGCCGTTTCACCGTCGAGCACCGCGCCGGACTCGAGCCGGCCGGCGCGCGGCGTGCGAATTCACGCTTGCACGCGACTCGCGAGATACTCCACGAGCAATGCGACCGGCCGGCCGGTCGCGCCTTTCGTCGCGCCGCTTCGCCACGCGGTGCCTGCGATGTCGAGATGCGCCCACGGATATGCCTGCGCGAAGCGTGACAGAAAACAGGCTGCCGTAATACTGCCCGCCGCGCGGCCGCCGATATTCGCCAGATCGGCGAAATTCGATTTCAGTTGCTCGCCGTACGCGTCGTCGACGGGCAGACGCCATATCGCGTCCGACGCGGCTTCAGACGCATGCAGCAACGCGTCGGCAAGTGCATCGTCATTGGCGAACAGGCCGCTGCGATGATGGCCGAGCGCGACGACGCACGCTCCCGTGAGCGTGGCCACGTCGATCACGGCGGCGGGCCGGAAGCGCTCCGCATACGTGAGGGCATCGCACAGAATGAGTCGCCCCTCCGCGTCGGTGTTGAGCACCTCGATCGTGAGGCCCTTCATGCTCGTGACGATGTCGCCCGGCTTGTTCGCATCGCCGCCGGGCATGTTCTCGCAAGCCGGAATGATCGCGACGACATTCAGCCGCAGCCCCATCTCGGCGACGGCCTGCATCGCACCCAGCACCGCGGCCGCCCCGCACATGTCGTATTTCATCTCGTCCATGGCTTCGGCAGGCTTGAGCGAAATCCCGCCCGAATCGAACGTGATGCCTTTGCCGACCAGCACGACGGGCGCCGTGCGCGGGCCGGCGCCGCGATACTGGAGGACGATCAGTTGCGCCGGTTGTGCCGAGCCGCGCGCGACGCTCAGGAATGCGCCCATTTTCAACGCGGTGATACGTTGCGGTCCGAACACGTCCACCTTCATGTCCCAGTCGCGGGCGATCTTCCTTGCCGTATTCCCAAGCCATGCGGGCGTGCAAACGTTGCCGGGCATATTGCCGAGATCGCGCGCGAGATCGATGCCGTTTGCCAGTGCCACGGCGCGCCGGATGACTCGCTTCGCGGCTTTCATCGCATCGGCTTCGACTGCGAACACCGCTGCGGTCAATGAGCAAGGAACATCGTCTTTCTCGCTTTTCATGTCGACGAAGCGATAACGCTCCTCGCGCAATTCAAGCACGGCAGCGCGCACGCGGGCGGCTGCGTCGAGGTCGATCACCGGCGCGAGTGTCAGCGCGATATTCGCCTTCGTGAGCCGGGTGGCGAGTACGGCGCGCCAGGCAGCACGCAGTGCCTGCCCATAGCGTCGACGGTCGAGCGCCTCCGACGTGCCGAGCCCGACCAGCAAGATGCGCGACGCGCCCATGTGTTGCACTTCGTGCAACCAGCATGTCGAACCGACCTTTCCATCGATATCGCCTGCCTTCCACAAACGGTCGATGCGTGCCGCGACCGCGCGATCGGGCATCGCCCACGTCGCAGACGGTTTCTGGTTTTCGAACAAACCGATCACGAGGCAATCGGCATCGGAGGCGTAGCCTTCGGCAGGCGTGCAGAGCAGAAAATTCATGGATCGAGCACAACGCGGGAGTAAGGGGGAAACGTCACGGCAGGCGGTTCCCGGCCCTGCCGCGACACTGCCGAAATCGTACGCGTCACGACGTAAACGACTTTTGCAAATTAAATCGCCGGTCGGCCGAAATGAGGGACGTTTTTCCGCGGCGGCGGCGCTCGGCGGAATACCTTTTCAGCGCAGGTTGCGATGTCGGGAATTCGCCGTCCTCATTCCGATCGTCGCCTCACCACGATTCCACGATCCCTTGGTTTGTCGACGATGCGGTATCCGTATCGTTCACGGATTCGTCAGACTTATCGGCCGATGGCAGCGTGATTTTTCGACGGCGAAGCGACGGCACAAAATATTGCGTTGGTTTCAAACCACTTTGACTCCGGCGGTTTTTGTAATGGCATACTCAAGCCTGGGCGCTGCGCAGAGGCGTTGTCACTTCCAGAGGCGTGGCGGCGCAAATAATGTGCGCTTCTCATGTGCTGTTTTCGTGCACGCTTGCGTGCCTTGACGCCACGGGTCCAGGAATCCGTTTCATATGAATTACAGCTCACCGATCAGTGGCTCCCCCACGAGAAGCGACGTCGACGACGAACGCACGCGCTCGCGTGCGGCATGGCTGACCAGTGAATTCCGCGCGAGCTATGCATGGCTGAAGTCGAAACTGCAAAGGCGCGTCGGCTCGCCGGCCGACGCGGAGGATCTCGCGTCGTCATCGTTTGCAGAACTGGCGGATGTGCAGGACCTGACAGCCGTGCGCGATGCACGGGCCTTTCTCACGGTCATCGCCCAGCGTCTCACCTACGAGATGTGGCGCCGCCGCGACCTGGAACGCGCGTACCTCGAAACGCTCGTCCATCGGGAAGAAGCCGTCACGCCGTCGGCGGAAAGCATGGCGGAAGTGACGCAGGCGCTCTTGCTCGTGGATCAGGCGTTGAACGGCCTGTCACCCAATACGAAAAGCGCTTTCGTGATGAGTCAGATAGACGGCCTCACGCACGCTGAAATCGCCGAGCAGCTCGGCGTGTCGGTGAGCATGGTGCGCAAATATATCGCGCAGGCGCTGACGCAGTGCTATCTGATGGCATGAGCCGGCTGCGCCCGCGTCGGCGCTCCGCTGCCGGCTGACATTCTCCCCTGCCGTTCGTCGTCACGGACGTGCGTCTCTCACTGCGCCGCACCGGGTCGCTCCAGTTGCCGTGCGACGATGTCGATCACCCGGACGGGCGCTGTCTCGAGTTGCGAGTCGTGATCCGTCACGAGCGCCGCGAAGGCGCGAAAGGCGGCCTGGTCGAATCCGTAGCGGCCTTCCTCTCCCGATTCATAGGCATTGCCGGCGATGCGCTCGTATTCGTCGGACGCATGCAGGTGTTGCCCGCCGTAGCCGAGTTCGCGCAGCATCGTGGCGGCCATCGCCACGCGCAACAGGATGCGCAGCGCGGTCAGCGAGCCGGCGCCGGCGCGCAGCGCTTCGAGCTGAAGGTGATACTCCAGGGCAAGCGCATCGCGAATGGCCTTCGGTAAAGGCAGAAGCTCCGTCTTGTCCGCCCGCGACCGCACTCTCGACTGGTCGAGACGCTGTGCCCACCCTCTCATCGTCGGCTCGCCATCCGTCCGCACGCATTCGTCATGCCGTGCCGCCCACCGTCATGTCGTCCACGCGAACGGTAGGCTGCCCCACGCTCACCGGCACCGACTGGCCGGCCTTGCCGCACACGGCGCGGCCGGTGTCGAGCTCGAGGTTGTTGCCGACCATGCTGATTTTCTGGATCGTTTCCAGCCCGTTGCCGGTGATCGTCGCGCCTTTCACGGGCGCGCAGAGCCTG
The DNA here is from genome assembly GCF_002223345.1 of Burkholderia sp. AU16741. Classification (NCBI taxonomy): domain Bacteria; kingdom Pseudomonadati; phylum Pseudomonadota; class Betaproteobacteria; order Burkholderiales; family Burkholderiaceae; genus Burkholderia; species Burkholderia sp. AU16741. The sequence goes on along the minus strand of NZ_NKEZ01000011.1, from coordinate 397,239 downwards.
CCGTTTTCGATCAGGAACGCTTCCGATGCCTCGAACACGAACTGCCCGCTCGTGATGTCGACCTGGCCGCCTTCGAGCCCGGCTACATAGATCCCGCGCTTCACCGACGCAATGATCTCGTCGTGCTCGCGATCGCCGTTGAGCATGAACGTGTTGGTCATGCGAGGCATCGGCAACACCGCATAGCTCTCACGGCGGCCATTGCCGGTCGGCCGCATGTTCATTAGGCGCGCGTTGAGCGAGTCCTGCATGCAGCCGCGCAACACGCCGTCCTCGATCAACACCGTGCGTTGCGTCGGACAGCCCTCGTCGTCGACATTGAGCGAACCACGGCGGCCTTCGAGCGTGCCGTCGTCGACGATGGTGACGTTGCGCGCCGCCACTCGCTCACCGATGCGGCCCGCGAACACCGACGTCTTGCGCCGTATGCCGTCGGCCTCGAGACCATGACCCACGGCTTCGTGCAACAACACGCCATTCCAGCCCGGCCCGACGACGACCGTCATCGTTCCCGCCGGCGCGGGCCGTGCATCCAGTTTCGTCAGCGCGGCTTCGACGCGGTCGTACACCAGCGTGCGGAGGTCGTCGTCAGACCAGGAAGCGATCCCGTAGCGACCGCCGATCCCCCCGCTTGCGCTTTCGACCCGGTCGCCCGATTTGACCCGTACGTTGATCGCCAACCGCAGCATGGGTCGCACGTCGCCGACACTGAGCCCGTCGCAACGCGCGATCCACACCGTCTCGTGCGTCGCGGCGAGCATGGCGTTGACCTCGACCACGCGCCGATCCTTCGATCGCGCCAGTTCGTCGACGCGCTTGAGCAGCGCGAGTTTGCGCTCCGCGCCGATCGTGCCGAGCGAGGCTCGCGGGGCATAGATCGATCGCGCCGCCGCCGAGCCGGCTGGTTCGCCGCGAGGCGTTGCGCGGGCGATTGCCTCCGGTCCCGAACGAATCTGCCGCGCGATCGTGCGCAACGCGTCGGCCCCGATTCGTTGCGAACTCGCGAACGTCGTCTCCTCGCCGTTCAGCACGCGAATGCCGAATCCCGAATCGCATAGCCAGGCGCCGCCCCGCACGGCGCCGCCTTCGAGCGACCACGATTCGGCGATCGACGCCTTCAGATAGATGTCGGCGAAGTCGCCGGACTGGCCGAGCGCGCTGTTCAGCGCGGCGAACAGGTGCGTTTCGTCGATGCCGTGTTTGTCCAGCAGCCCGGCATACGCCGCGCGACGCATGTCGTCGAGCGAGGGGCCGCGGGTGTGGGTCAGGGTTTCGTTCGTGTCCAGCATGGTGTCGTACCGGTATGTGACAGGAAAGGTTGGCCGCGCACGCCGGGCGCGTCAGCTGCCGCCAATTCTCATTTCATCGATCAGCCACGAACCCGTGCGGAAGCTTCCTCTGGTCACGGTGTCGGCGCCCACGGCGAGCAGGCCGGAAAACATCGCGTCCAGATTCGACGCGATCGTGATGCCGGTGACCGGAAAACGGATCTGGCCGTTCTCCACCCAGAACCCTTTCGCGGCACGCGAGAAATCGCCGGTCAATCGATTCACGCCACCGCCTGCCATCTCGGTGACGAACAAGCCGCGATCGAGCCTTTTCAGCATCGCGTCGATCCCGTCCGCGTGGCCAGTTTTCTCGCTGCGCACTTCGAGGTTGTGCGGGCCCCAGCCGTTACCGGTCGGCGCCATGCCGAGACGCCGGGCCGCATACAAGCCAAGAAAATAGCCGCGCAACACACCTGCGTCGACAATCGATCGCCGGGACACGGCCACGCCGTCGGCGTCGAAACAGCGGCTCGCCAAGCCTCTCGGGACGAACGGATCTTCGTAGACCTGAATGTGATCGGCAAAGACGCGAGTGTCGAGACGGTGGGTCAGGTATGAGCCCGTCCGATAGAGCGCATCGCCCGACGCCGCGTTGACGAACTCGCCGAGCAGCGACATCGCGGCCATCGGCTCGAACAACACGGAGCAACGCTGCGTTTCAACCTGCGTGCCGCCCAGCAGCGCGAGCGCGCGCGTCGCGGCTTGCGCGCCGATCCGTGCGGGGGCGTCGAGATCAGCATAGGCGCGCGCGCCATCGCTCCAGAATCCCATCTGTTTCTCGCCGGTGCCTGCCGCGACAGGCATGCACGACAAAAAATGCGTGGACCACGGCACGCTGTGCCCGAACCCTTCGCTGGTCGCGAGCAGCGACAGCCCCGCGGAAGTCCCGACGCTGGCGCCGTTGGTCGTCACGATGGCGGGGCTCGTGGAAAATGCGGCCTCTTCCGCGCGACGGGCGTCGTCGAGCATGTCATCGAGCGACAGATCGAGCGGATGATACAAATCCAGATCGATGAAGTCCTTGGCGAGCAAGTCCGCCCGAGCCAGGCCGGCGGCAGCATCGACGTCCGTGACGGACGCGATGTCGATGGCGGCCGCCACCGCACCCGCGAGGCCGTCGGCGGACAAATCGGACGAGGTCGTCGCGCCGCGTCGGCCATTGCGATAGACCACGAGCGAGACCGATGAAGACAGCCGAAGGCTCCGCTCGGTCGGCATCCGGTTGCGCACGGTCGCTGTCCGCGATTCGACATGATCGATCTCCACACGAACGCCGTCGGCCCCTGCGCGTCGTGCGAGATCGAGTGCACATTCGGCCGCTGCCTCCAGGCTGGATTTCACGTCGCGCCACTGCGTACCGCCGTCTTGCATGGAAATTACTCCGAGTGTTGGAATGCCGTGTACCCGCTGAGCCCGCTCATCTGCCGAGACGTTTTCGCGTCATATCGAGGGGGAGCACATTGGAAACAGTCTATCGATCGCGATCGAAATTTTTTTACGAAAGAAATCGCCGTCTCGCGGATTCGTGGAATCGTTTTGCGCGCACGCCGGCGTATCCGGAATTTACGTTCGACGCGCGCTTTTTCTCAGAAGATTTACGTGCAGCGCTTCGTTATCGCGATCAAACGATCGCCGATGCTAATGCCGACCTTTTTCATGGCCCGCGTGCCATCGCCGTAGTGGGATCGAAACCGCGCGATGAGTGAGGAATCCACCAACTCGATCCGCTCGAGGGTCTTCTCGCCATGCGAAGCTTCTTCGCCGCGCTCCACCGCGCGCTTCGACGTTTCGTCCGCGAGTTGCATGAAGCGCCGGTCGTCGTCGGACGTCCAGTTGCAGGCCGCGCGCAACAATTCCCAATGCGCGCCCGCAAGGCCGAATATGAAATCGGTGACGATCGCGGCGTCGCCGAGCGGCTGCGCGGTCAACACGAGGAGCCGTGTCGCCAGCGCATGCGCGGCGCCGGCCGCCGCGGTGTCGGACTTCGCGAGCGCCTGCCTGATTGCGGCCAGTTCCGGGGCGAGCGGCCCTTCCGCCCGCGCGGGGTCATGCTGCGCGGTCAGCCGGTCGCGAATCGACAGCAACGTCGGATCGCCGCCGATCAACTCGGTCATCTCGCCGCCGGACAGCAGATCGGTGACCAGCATTTGCGGCAGCCGCGAGAGATTCGCCCCGACCGGCACGGCATCCAGCCAGTGCGCGACGAACTCCGCGCCGTTCAGATGGGTGCTGCGATAGCTCGACAGCGATTCCACCACGGCCAGCACGTTGGCCGGAATACCCAGCGTTCTTGCGCAATCGTCCACGTCCGCGGTGTTGCAGACGAACTGAATGGCGCTGCCGATTTCGCCATCCCACATCGCTTCCGAAGGCGCGGCCCGCTTGCGGTCCAGCCACGCGCCCAGCGCGGCAAGGCGCTCCGCCTTGAGCTGCGCGTTGCCGCCGAACGCGTTCGGTACAACGGCGATCACCGTCGGCAACGGCGTCACGGAGCCCAGGTGGTTGTCGATGAAGCCGGCCAGTTGCGTGGCGGAGCGATTGCCGACCACACGGCCGAGCTCCTTGCCGCCGCGCAGCAGGATCAGCGTCGGAATACCACGAACGCCGAATCGTTCGCGAACGCCGGCATTCTCGTCCACGTCGATCTTCACGAACGCCACGTTGTCCTGAAATTGCTCGCTCAATTTCGACAGCGTCGGCGCGAGCGCCTTGCACGGACCGCACCACGGCGCCCAGAAGTCCACCAATACGGGAAGCGGGTTGTTGATCACGTCGGCTTCGATTGTTTCCAGCGTCACTGCTTTCAGATTGCTCATGGATCGACCTTGTCCTGTTTCATTTGTTGGCGCGCCGTACATTGTTCAAATGCACGGCGTCGGTTGGGATCGTGGTGCTCAGCACAGCTGCGTTCCAACGGATGCGCGACTCCCGGCGTGTGCGCCCTCCGCTTCGTCGGCCGCATCCTGTCGTGCTTCCGGTGCCACCGGCGCGGGGAAATCGAGCGTCGTGTCGTGAAACGCCAGCAGTTCCTTGCGATGCGCGACGCTGACGACCGTGGCCTGAGGCAGACGCTCGATGAGCAAACCGTAAAGTTCCTTCTCGCTCTGGCTATCGAGTGCGGACGTGCATTCGTCGAGGAACACCGTGGAAGGTTTGGCGAGCAGCACGCGCGCAAATGCCACGCGCTGTTGCTCGCCGCCGGACAGCCGTATGCTCCAGCGGTCCTCGACATGGAGTTGGGATGCATAGGCCGACAATCCGCACGCGTGCAGCAGTGCCTCGCATTCGCTGTCCGAGTACGCCGAAGCGTCGCGCGGATAAGTCACGGCCGCCTTCAGCGAGCCCGGCGGGATATAGCTGCGTTGCGGCAAGAAGAACGTGCCGGCCGCCGGACGCACGATCGTGCCTTCGCCGTAGGGCCATAGGCCGGCCAGTGCACGCAGCAACGTGCTTTTCCCGCACCCCGAGCGACCGCGTACGAGGCAACGCTGGCCGGCTTCGAGCACGAAGTCGGGCACGCGCGACAGCGTGTCGCCGGACGCGTCGCGCAAGACGAGCCCGCTCGCGGCGACCGCTCCAGTGCGGCTTTCGTCCAGCGCGATTTCCTGCCGCGGCTCATGCTCGCTCACGTGCAGGCATTCGCGCAAACGGTTGGCCTCCGCACGCCACGACGTAAAACCCGGATAGGCTTGCCAAAAAAATGCCAGCGACCCCGTGACGGAATTAAATGCGCTGTTCGATTTCATCAGCCCGCCGAGCGTCAACCCGCCCGACATCAGCTGCGGCAGCATCAGCAAGGTCGGAATGATCGGAACGACCGAACTGAACTGACCGATGATATTGGTGAAGAACGAGAGGCGCGTCCTCACCCACAGCGTCGCGTAGAGATTCGATACCACGAAGCGAAACGATGCCTGCAGACGCCCATGCTCCGACGTTTGCCCTCGAAAAAACGCGATCTGTTCCGCGAATTCACGCACGCCCACCATGAGCACGCGAAAATCGCCCTCGAGACGATGCTGTTTCGCCGTCAGCGTGATGAGCCTGCGGCCCAGATAGTGCGTCGCCGCGAAAATAACGCTGGTGTAGGCAAATGCGGCGAACACCAGATAACCGTGCAATACGTACGACGATCCGCCGACATGCATCTGCAACGGGCCGCCCATGCGCCACAGCACGACGCTGAACGATACGACGCTGACCGGTACCGAAAGAAACCCCAGACTCAGCTGCAGCGTGTCGTTGACGAACAGCTTCACGTCCTCCGCGATACGCTGATCGACGTTCTCCAGTTCGCGGTCGCGTTCGATCCGGTAATAGTTGTTGCGCGCGAGCCATTTTTCGGCGAGCCACGTCGTGAGCCACCTGCGCCAGCGGATCTCCACGATTTCCTGCAACACCACCCCGGTAATATGCACGATCGCACCGGCCATCGCCACGAGCAGGAAACGCACGAGCAGCTCCGGCAACACCTTGAATCGGGAAGCGCCGATCGCATCGTAGAACGTGCCGGTCCAGTTGTTGTTCCACAGCATCACGTACGTCACGGCCCAGCTCGAACCGATCACGACAAGCAGCAACATCAGCGAGAAAACGCCTTCGCGCGTACGCCAGTAAGGCAGCAGCAGGCGCCACACCGACGGAAAACGGCGGCGCGCCTGCGCATCTTCCGCGCGGTCAACGGGGAAAGCGCCGTTCACCATCATTGGTGCGCCTCGGGCGGTTGCATCACGAAGTTGATCTTGTTGAGACCACCGCCCTGGAGCGCCGCGAGAATGGTCGCGACCTTGCCATACTCGACGTGCTGATCCGCGTTGATGTTGACCGCGGGCGGCTCGCCCTGCGCCGCGGCCTCGGCCACGCGCGCCTTCAACGCATCCGCGTCGACCGGCTGCTTGTTCCACAGCACCGTCTTGTCCGCCGTGATCGACAGATCGATGTCCTGCGTTCTCGAGACGGCCGGCTGCGCGGCAGCCTGCGGAAGATCGACCTTCACCGCCTTGTTGATGACGGGCAGCGTCACGATGAAGATGATCAGCAACACCAGCATGACGTCGATCAACGGCGTCATATTGATGTCGTTCATGACGCCTTCGTCGCCGCCGCCATCGGTAATCATTGACATGGCGGGCTCCTTCAGGCGGCCAGGTTGGGCGTCGCGCGCTTACTCGCGGCCGGTGCGCCGACCGGCCGGCTGGCGTCGGCACGGGCCTTCGCGCCGGTGACGAAATACACGTGCAGCTCGTGCGCGAAACGGTTCAGCCGATGGCTCACGCGCTTGTTGCCGCGGTTCACGTAGTTGAAGCCGAGCACCGCCGGAATCGCGACGAACAGCCCGATCGCCGTCATCACGAGCGACTCGCCCACCGGGCCGGCAACGTGATCGAGGCTGGCCTGCCCCGACATGCCGATCGCCATGAGTGCGTGATAGATGCCCCAGACGGTGCCGAACAGCCCCACGAACGGCGCGGTGCTGCCGATCGAGCCCAGCACGGCCAGGCCGTTCTGCAGGCGCGCGACTTCGTCGTCGAACGCATTGCGCAACCCGCGCGCCACCCATTCGCTCGCGCTCAGGCTGCCCTGCATCGACGGTTCGTTGCCCGCATGCTGTTCATTCGCTTCGCGCCCGGCAAGCACCAGCGCACGATAAGGATTGTCACCGCGCTCGCCCAGCGCCGCGATGCCGTCGCTGATCGACGCACTGGACCAGAAACCCGTTTGCGCGCGTTTGCCGAGCGATTCGAGACGCCGATTGGAAAATCCTTTCGTCAGTATCACGAACCAGGAGACGACGGACATGCCGATCAGGAAAACGAAGATGAAGCGGGTAACGAAGTCACCCTGTTGCCAGACGTTGGCGATGCCATACTGTTCCATGTGTTGCTCCGATTGGTGCGGGTTCAGTCGTTCAGGTTGAATGCGATGGGTTGGGAAGCTTCGACCGAGCGCGCGATGCCCGCGGTCTCGTACGGATGACAGCGGCCGGCACGGATCGCCGCGACGGCGGCCGCGTCGAGCAGCGGCGAACCGCTGCTCTGCGCCACGCGCGCGTACGTCACCGCGCCGTCGGTGCCGATGCTCAAATGCACGACCACCGTGCCTTCCTGCTGCAGCCGTCGCGCTTTCGCCGGGTAGTCGGGTCGCGGCATCTGGCATCCCAACTGCTTCAACTCACCCGCGCTGATTTGCTTCGGCGCGTCCAGCAGGTTCGGCCCCGGCGCGGGGGGCGCGACAGGTTGCGCCGGCGCCGCTTCGGGTGCGGGATGCGGCGTGGGCGACGGCGCGGCCGGCTGCGGCTGGGCGGGTTTCGGCGTCTCCTGGGGTGCCGCTTCCACCGTGCGCGGGCTCGGCGCGTGCGACGCCAGCACGTGCGCCTTTTCCGGCTTCGCCGGCGCCACCGGTTTCGGCGGCTCGGTGCGCGGCTTGGGCGGCGCAGGCGGTGTCGGCGCGGGCCGCGGCGCCGGCGCGGCGACCAGTTGCACCTGCACCGTGCCGCCCGCGGGACGTCCCGCCTCGAGCCTGAGCGTCACCGCGCTTTGGTGAACCGCGACGTACAGCCCCAGCGCATGCGCGAGAAGTACCCCTGCGGCACACGCGATGCGGCGTGTGCGCGCATGGAGTACCTGGGACGTGTTCTCGCGCGCGGCGACGTCGTCCCAGGGGCGGCCGGGCAAGGAATCAGAAGTCATAGGTTCCGGTCAGCATGACCGTCCGCTCCGGTCCCATCGGGATCATGCTGGACGTCGTGCTGCTGTAGTAGAGCTTGCGATTGAATACGTTCTTGATCGAAAGATTCAGGCCGTAGCCCTTCTTCCGATAGAACAGGCCGAGATCCGTCTCCACCTGGCTGGGGATGCGATACAGCCCGCCCGAGCCGATGTACTGTCCGCTTGCAAAAAATAGTCCGGCGCCGACCCCAAAACCCTGGAGCTTCTCAGAGCGAAAGTTATAGGTGGCCCACAGGCTCGCGCTGTTCTTGGGCAGGTTCACCGCCAGAGTGGTGGTCGAGGGCTGCACGAAGTCGTTGTAGGTGTAGCTGCCCACCACGTTGACGCCAGGCAGCGGCTGGCCGCTGATCTCCGCTTCGAATCCGCGGCTCACCGCGCCGCCGGCAGGAAGAGAGAAGCCGCGATGGGCCGGGTCGGCAACGTTGTAATTGCTGAACGAGGTGCGGTAAGCCGAGGTCGTGATGGCCAGCTTGTCGTCCAGCAGGTTGAACTTCATGCCCACTTCGACTTGCTGGCTGATTTGCGGTGGGAGCACACCGCCACCGAAACGAAGCGCCGTGCCCGGCTGGAAGCCACGGTTGTAGCTGGCGTAGACGGCAACCTCGGACGTCAGTTCGTAGAGCAGGCCGAGGCTCGGGCTATAGGCGTTCTGATGGCTTCCCGGTGGTGGGTTACCGGCGTAGGTCGCATGTGTCAGATAGGTATCCCGGCGCACGGACGCGAGCGCATGGAAATTCTTATAGGAAAACTGATCTTGTAGATATAAACCGGTTTGAGTGAAGTAGGTAGTGTTATTCGGCATCACGTTTCCGGTGTCGGGAGACGGAAGCGCAAATGAGCCGAAGACATTCGGAATGGAAATGAATTTCGATGTCGTGGTGTCAGACTGATGCTGGCTGTAGCGAAGAACGTCCCAGCCCGCAATCACCGTATTTTTCACAGCGCCGATATTGAACTTGGCTCGCAGGTAATTCTGGAAGCTCCAACTGTAGAAATCCGAGACCGAATCGAAGTTGTGGAACAACATGCCGTTGGTCGCCGAGAGCGGCGTCGCCGTTGTCCAGGCTTGCTGCGTTTGTTGGGTCCGCGTATAGGAACCCTTGCTCACGAAGGTCAGCGCCGTGCCGAGCTTTTGTTCGAGGTGAACGAAAATATTGTCCGTTTGCGCGCCGAAATGGTCGGACGGCGTGCCAAGCGGCCTGTCGATATAGTTTCGATAGATGTCGCCCTTGGCATAGCCGACGGTGAATGGCGGAACCGGCTCGCGATTGACCGTGCGCTCATATCCGACCGTCACATCCGTGGTCGAGTCCTTCCATTGCAGGGTCGGTGCGAAGTAGAAATTTCTTTCGCCGTCATATCCCATCGAATTCTGGCCGACCCGTTCACCCGAGATGATGAAGCGATACCGGAGCTTCTTGTCGGCGGTGATGGCGCCCGTGCTGTCCAGTGCGATCTGCTCGCTGCCGTAGGAGCCGTAGCCCACCTGGATTTCGTGAAACGGATCAGCCTGAGGCGTCTTCTTGACGATATTGATGACGCCCCCCGGCGGGCTGTTGCCGTTCACGATCGCCGACGGGCCCTTGACCACTTCAACGCTCGAGATGGCGATCGTCGGCGTGACGTTGGGCGCCGAGCCCACCGTCGCGAGCCCGTCCGAGGTCAGGTTCTGCGCCGTGAACCCGCGAATCGTGTAACTCGGCACGCCCAGCGGCCCCGGCCGCGTCACAACACCGGAAGCATTCCTCAGCACATCGGAGAGCGACTGAGCGGCCTGGCTCTGGATCACCGCCGCATTGATGACGCTGACCGATTTCGGCGTCTCGCTCAGCGGCACGTCCGAGCGCGCATAGGTGGACGACGATTCCGCGACGAAGCCGGTACCGCCGGAGTCCCGGCTGGCCGCCACGCTGATGAGCGGAAGCGTGGTATCGACAGGCCCCACGGAGGCCGCTGCCGCCGACGCCGCAGCGGGCGCCGCCGCGGCAGGCTTCGCAACCGCCTTCTGAATGGTCAGACCACCGCTGCCCGTCGCGACGAGTTCGAGGCCGGTGCCTCGGAGCGCTTGTCGAATCGCGGCCTCGGCGGTGTAGCTACCCTCGACGGGCGATGACTTCAACGATTGCACGAGGCCCGCGTCGTAGCTCAACCTCACGTTGGCCTTCTGCGCGATTTCGACCAGCGTACGGTCCAGCGGACCGCTCGCGAGATGCCACGACTGCTGGGCCGCCTGTTGTGCATGCGCCGACGCCGCGATGAAAACCTGTGCGACGGCGACCGCGATGGCAACCCCTGATGCCTGGCTCGAGATAACCCGGCGTGTTCTGATGTTGAGCTTCACGTTTGAACCGCTCCCTTGTCGAATGTATTGGCTCTTCGTCCGTTCTATCAGTATTCCTACGCGTAACCGCGTCATCGTCGTGTCGCAAAGTATCTTCATACTTCAATTCGGGCCTGGGTCAGCCTCTTGCCCGAACGCGTCATCGATGAAACAAGTCTATCGTCCGGGTCTGGAATGTTTTTTTGAAACAATTCCCTTGCGCTGCCCGTTTTGGAATTCCATTCCGCGGTTTCCGCCGCGCCGGTGAAATTCCGTCCTTCTCCGCCGCCGCCGACAAATTGCCCGGCCCGTGCGGTCACAGCATGTAATCGAGCGGTAATACGGTGGTCTGCTTAATGGTCTCCATCGAGAAGCTGGAACTGACGTCGAAGATGTCGACCGCGCCGATCAGACGCCTGTATACGCTGTCGTACGCGTCGATATGCGGCACCACCACCTTGAGCATGTAATCGATGTGCCCGCTCATGCGATGAACTTCCACCACCTCGGGAATCGTCGCCACGACGTCACAGAAGCGCCGCAACCACGCGGCGGTATGTTCCGCGGTCTTGATTTCCACCAGAACGGTCACGCCCACGTTGAGCTTCTTCGCATCCAAAAGCGCCACGCGACGCGCGATCACGCCGTCCTGCTCGAGCTTCTGAATGCGTCGCCAGCATGGCGTCGTCGAAAGGTTCACGCGGTCGGCGATCTCGGCCACCGAGAGCGTGCTGTCCTGCTGCAGCACGGACAATATGGACTTGTCGATAGCGTCGAACACACTTCCTCCACTCGAGTGCACGGGTTGATGTCGAGCGATTCGATGCGCTCTTATTTACCTTGTGCAACGAGCGGCGAAAAGTGACACCGCAAATCGAAAAAAAATTCGGAGGGGGCCGCCGCCGCAGCCTGCGGTTTCAGGCAGGAGTGGCGACGGCGAGCATCTTGCCGTACAGATTCAGGGAAAACCCGAGGCTTTCGGCCAGTTGCCGGAGGGCGGCCGGCGCGTCGTCGAGCGGAAAGACACCGCTCACCCGGCGCGACAGCGCGGCCTCCGGAAAACGGATATAGCCGCCGAAGTAACGGCCCAGCGTTTCGATCACGTCCGGCACCGCGCGATCGAGCACGACCAGCGTGCCGCGCGTCCACGAGAAGATGTCGGCCGACGTTTCGGGCATGCGCGCGATCTGACCGCCCGACAAGGACCACGCCGATCCATCGGGTACCCGCAAGCGGCGCCCGCGAGGCACGGCGAGGACCGCGTCGCCGCCTTGCACGGCCACGACGGTATGCAGGCGCAGAACGTCCACGCTCACGCGCGCCCGCTCGGTGCGAACCATGCCGTCGCGGGTGGTCACGACGACAGGCTGATAGCCGGCGCGATTCGGATCGGTTGCAACCTGACCGGCAGCCAGATAAAGGTCGGCTTGCTCACGTGCATGGGTATACACCCGCGTGGCCGCGCCGGCCGTGACCGAAACATCGCCGTCGAACTGGACTCTTTGCGGGACCACATCGCCATTGTGGTAGTCCGCGTCGAGCGAAAACGTCGAAATGAGCTGGCGCGTACCGATCCCGGCGAGCACGATGCCTCCCAGGCCCGCGCCGGCTTTCAGCCATCGTCTGCGGTGATGCGACGGCTCATCGAGCGCCCGCCGCACCGCCGTACTCGACGTGCCCTGCAACGGCCCCAGCCTGCCGAGCCGCTGCTGCAGCCGCGCCCACGCTTCTTCGTGGGCCGGATCCGCGCGCCGCCATGCCAGGAATGCGTCGCGCTCGTCCTGCGAAATCTCGCCGGAGCGCAGCCTCACTTCCCAGTCAATCGCCTCTTGCGCCACTGGATCGAGCGTGGAGTTACCGTTCATGAGCGTCAATCAATCGAGGGCGAACGGCCGTGCCGCAAACGCGGCCCGTTGCCGAGCCGCGAATTTCGGAACACGGGTTTCGCGCGGAGCATAACACGCCGTATCGACGCCGGCCGGCCGCCGGGCGTCATCGGCCGGGATAGCGACGATCGTCGCATTTCTCGCGTCGGACGATGCCCGCTATGTGTCGGGGCACGCGCTCGTGGCCGACGGCGGCTATTCGGTCGCGTGATCCACCGGACGCGCGCCGCGCGGCGGCTTCAATGCGCAGCGGCCTCGACCGCCGCTTCGCGTTTCGCGTGCAGCCACAACGCGGCCCACGCGACACCGGCCGCGAGGATCGCGACCACGCCGCCGAACGTGCCGATCCACGGCAGCCCGAAGTCGCCCGCGATATGGTTGCCGAGCAGCGCACCGGCGCCGATACCCACGTTGTACAGCCCGGAGTAGATCGACACGGCGAGATCGGTCGCCTCCGGCGCCAGCTTCAGCACCCACGCCTGCATCGCCAGCCCGAAGCAGACGATCGCGCCGCCCCACACCAGCGTGTGCACGGACAGCGTGACGATGTTCAGCGCGCACGGGAACAGGATCAGCAGGCAGCCCGACAGCGCGACGATCGACGCGAGCAGGAAATCGTCGGGCCGGTGCGGATAGATGCGATTGAAGCAGACCGCGGCCGGCAGGCCGGCGACGCCGAACAGGATCAGCACGTACGTGATCCGGCTGCTGCTCGCATGGTTGATGCTCTGCACGAATGGTTCGATATACGTGTACGACGTGAAGTGCGCGGACACGACGAGCACGGTGATCGCGTACAGCGCGACCAGCGCCGGCTTGCGCAGGAACACGCCGATGCTGTTCAGCGACCCGGCGCCCTGGCTCGGCAGCACCGGCAACGTGGCGCGCAGCAACAGCAGCGTGGCGCCCGCCGCGCCGGCGATGATCAGGAACGTGACGCGCCAGCCGAACGCCTCGCCGATCAAGCGGCCGAGCGGAATCCCGGCCACCATCGCGATCGCCGAGCCCATCGCGATCAGGCTGAGCGCACGGCTCTTGCGGTCGCTCGGCGCGAGCCGCACCGCGAGCGGGATCGAAATCGACCAGAACACCGCATGCGCGCATGCGATGCCGAGCCGGCCGATCATCAGCACCGCGAAATTCCACGCGAAACCGGTCACGACATGGCTGCCGATGAACACCAGCAGCGCCACGCTCAATAGCTTGCGGCGTTCGACGTGCCGCGTGACGAAGGTCAGCGGCAGCGATACGACCGCGACGGCCCACGCGTAGATCGTCAGCATCAGGCCGACGGCGGTCGGCTGCATCTGCAGGCTGTCGCCGATCGCGCTCAGCAGCGCGACGGGCACGAATTCGGTGGTGTTGAAGATGAAGGCGGAGAGCGCCAGGGCCAGAACGCCCCACCAGGATTGTTCGGAACTCACGGCGTCGGGGGTTGCCATACGGGGATTCGACGAAGGTTGGGCGCGCGCGGGCGGCCCGCCCGGCGCATCGGCGCGATTGTACCAGCGCCATTCGACACGCCGCCGCGAGGCGCGGCGCGGGCGGCGCGGGACATGGCGGTGACACGGCCGCGCGCCGATAATGTGACGAATTGGGTTTGCCGACGATTTGCCCGAATGCCATCGGGCCAGGAGATTCGCATGCGCATTGAAACGTCATTTCTGTTCGATCTCGACGGCACGCTCGTCGACAGCGTCTATCAGCACGTACTCGCGTGGAAGGAAGCGCTCGATGCCGAAGGCATCGAACTGTCGGTGTGGCGCATCCATCGCAAGATCGGGATGAGCGGCGGCCTGTTCCTGAATCAGTTGCTGCGCGAGACGGACGGCGACATCGACGCCGACCGTGTCGAACGGCTCGCGCGGCTGCACGCGGCCGCGTACCAGCGGCTGCGCGCGCAGGTCCGGCCGCTGCCCGGCGCGCGCGAGTTGCTGGCCGCGCTGTCGAGCGCCGGCATTCGCTGGGCGATCGCGACCAGCGGGCGGATGGAAACCGCGGCGATCAATCTGGAGGCGCTCGGCGTCGATCCGGCGAAGAACGTCGTCGTCACGCGCGACCAGGTGAAGTATGCGAAGCCGGACCCCGACCTGTTCCTGACCGCCGCCGCGAAACTGAACGTGCCGATCGAGCATACGGTGGTGGTCGGCGACAGTATCTGGGACATGCTCGCCGCGAGCCGCTGCCGCGCGCTGGGCGTCGGGCTGCTGGCGGGCGGGTACGGCAGCGACGAGCTGGAACGGGCGGGCGCGCTGCGTGTGTACGACGATCCGGCGGATCTGCTGCGGCATCTCGACGAGATTGCCGCGCGGCCGTAGGCGCCGGCGGGTCACGCCCGCCTCGTCCGACCGGGCAGCCGGGCGCGATCCTTCTCGGCGCGGCTGCCCTGTTTCGATTCATCGAATCGAAACAATCCGGATTGCCATTGACGATCGCGATTTAATTATTTTACCGATGCTTGTTTTCCCGTGTTTTTAAAACGGACGGGAAGATTCTTGAAAAAACGAATCACCTCTCATATAACGAATACACCTCGCGTCCGGTTCACGATCTTGGTATCCGGATCACGAAAATGCGAGCATCATACGGAGCCGAACCGCCCAGCCGGCGCAACCCCACGTCGCCAGAAGGCCTGTGCATGATATGGGGTCTGCATCGCGATACTGCGTTACGGCGCCATTTCCGCCATTTATTCGGGGCTCTATAAATGCGCACGGATATTTCCCCTTCATAACGCTTCGACAGAAGCATGACATCGATTTATTCGATCGCACGATCGCACGTATCGGCGGGCATCGTTGTGTCCGGCTTGACGGAAATGGACGACGCGAGGGTTTCGATGAATCAGATCAGCGAACAGGCAATCGCCGACATGCGCGCGCCGCACCGGGCGCCCGCGCTGCCTATCCGGGTGCTGCATGGCGAGACGGTGAGCGACTACGAGCAGAAAGTGCAGGCGACCTACGCCGGCAGTCCGGACGACTGGCGCAAGGCGATCGGCGAATACCTGTTGTTCCAGTTCGGCGTCTACGACGATCCGCGCTCCACGCCGCCGATCTCGCTCGATGAATCGGGCATTCGCTACTTCGAACGCCAGCTTCGCCTCGCCGGCTTCGACGACCCCGTGCCCGCGTGCGTCGAGCGCATTCTCGACATCGGCTGCGGCTGGGGCTACATCCTCAAGTATCTGGCGGGCCGCTTCCCCGGCTGCATGCGCCTCGACGGCATCAACGTCAGTCGCGAACAGCTCGACTACTGCGCCCGCTTTCATGCGCAGCACGGGCTCGCTCGACGCATCAACCTATACCAGTGCAACGCGCAGGACGTCGACCGACTGCCCGATCCCGCGACACCGTACGATCTCGTGATCATTCGCGGCGTGATCTCGCATTTCCCGAACGCGCTGTACGAAAAGGCGATGCGCGCGCTGCATGCGCGGGTGCGCGGCGGCGGGTCGGTGATCATCTCCGATAATCTGTACAACGTCGAACTGAGCGAATACCAGTCCGACACGCCGGACGAGATCGACCGGATCGCGTGCAAGCACCGGAAGACGCCGGACTATTTCAGGCAGGTGCTGATCGACGCCGGATTCGCGATCCGCGACATGCGCGTGCTGCCGTCGAACATCGACGTGGCACGCTGGCTGATGGATGCCAAGGCCAACATCGACCGCCATTTTCCGCATCGCGCGCCGGACACGCTGGAGGAATTGCGCGTGCTCGCCGAAAACTGGTCCGTCGCGCTGATCAAGAACAAGGTGTCGACCTACAGCATCGTCGCGGTCAAACCGGACGCGTAACCCGGAGATTCCCATGCAAGCATCCGGAACGCCGCGCGTCGAGAACGTCGTGCCGAGCGCGACGCACACGCTGGTGCTGCCGCTGCCGCGGCTCTTGCTGCCCGTTGCACGGCACCCGCAGCACGAAGCCATCGAGCGGCAACTCGCGATCGACGACTATCCGACCATCCTGCGGCACTATCGCAGCGACGCGGCGGCACGCCGCTTTCTCGCGCAGCGCATTCCCGCGTATGGCAGCCTGTGCTATCCGAATGCGCGGCCCGATCGCGCGTACACGATCCATCGGATGATGAACGTCACGACGCTGATGGACGACGCCTTCACGCATCTGGCGCGCACCGGCGACCAGGCGGGGCTCGACACGTTGCGCGATCATTGCCTCGCGGCCGTCGACGGCATGCCGCCGCCGGCCGATGTGCCCGCCGCGCGACTGCTGCACGACACGCTGTGCTTGATGCGCACCCGGTGCGACGCGCGCCCGGCCTTCTGGCAGCGGTTCGTCGAATGCGTCCGCGCGCAGATCCGTACGCAGGCCGATCCGACGGCGACCGACGCATCGCGCCTGTCGCTCGCCGACTATCTGGCGTTTCGCCGGGTCGAGGGTTTCGGCCACTGGATCACGCTGCTCACCGAATACGCGCTCGACATCGACATGGAGCAGCGCCTCGCGCAACACGCGGCCCTGGCCGACGCGCGGGACAGGACGATCGATTCGGTGATCCTCGTCAACGACCTGTTTTCGTTTCGCAAGGAACGCTCCGCGCACGAGCGATTCAATGCCGTCTGGATCCTGATGCGTGTCGAGCAGTTGAACGTCCAGGCGGCGCTCGACCGGCTCGCGGCGCTCTGCACGTCGAACGAGCGCCGCCTGATCGACGCGCGCGAAGCGGTCGCGACAGGCGTGCTGGCGGACGACGCCGACGCGCAGGCCTACGTGACGGAGCTGGGCTACATGAGTGCGGGCAACGCGGAATTTCACGCGTTCAGCACCCGCTACCACGGCGACGATCTCGGCGGCGGCCGCTTCGCCGGCGGTGAAGTCGCGATGACGGCGCTGCCGACGCTCGAGGAAATCGCGGCGGCGGACCGGCATGCTTCGCACCGGTGACTGGAGACGCGCATGCACGCATCGATCCCCGTTGTGCCCGAAGCCGCCGCCACTTCCCGACATCGCTACCCGGACGGCTGGTTCGCGCTGGCCTACGGCCGCGACGTCAAACGCGGCGCACTGATCGTCACGCGCTTCATGGGCGAGGACGTCGTGCTCTATCGAACGGCATCGGGCCTGATTCGCGCGGTCGCGCCACATTGCCCGCACCTCGGCGCGCATCTCGGGCATGGCGGCGTCGTGCGCGGCGAGGAGATCGTGTGCCCGTTCCATCACCTCGCGTTCGCGCCGGACGGCACCTGCGTGCGCGCAGGACGGGACGGCAAGCCGCCCGCCGCCACGCTGCGGCAGCGCCACGTGCTCGAATGGAACGGCCTCGTGCTCGCGTGGCAGGACCGTGCGGGCGCACCGCCGTCGTGGTCGCTGCCCGAACTCGATCTCGACGGCTATTCGCGGCCGCGCGGCGCATGCCACACGCTGAATGGCAGCCTGCAGAATCCGGCCGAGAACGGCGTCGACGTCAACCATTTCAGCCCGGTGCACGGGTGGTCGAATCCGGTGCTCGAACCGCCTCAAGCCGACGGCTACCGGATGACGATGCGCTCGACGCTCGTACTGCTCGGCCAACGGCTGCTGCTGGACATCACGATGCACGGCCTTGGCTGCATGGCCGCGCGCATGGAACTGCCGGACCTCGGGCTGCATGCGCGGGTCGTGCTGTTCCCGACGCAGATCGAACCCGACCGCTGGACCTGTCGCGAATTCGTTGCGCTGCGCGTCGAACGCGCATCTGCGTGGCCGTCGCCGCTGCGCCGGGCCGTGCACGAGATACTCGTGAGCGCCGCGTACCGGTTGTGGTTCGTGCCGCAATTCAAGCGCGACCTGCGCATCTGGGATCACCGCGACTACGACGCGCGCCCGACGTTGATGGCGGGCGAGATGCCGATCATGACGTTCCGGCGCTGGGCTGCGCAGTTCTATCCGGCGGCCGGCGATGACGTGCCCGTCGGACAATGCGACGCCGTGCCGGCCGCCGCCGCCGCGCACGCCGGTAGGGAGTTCGCGCGATGAGGGCCATGCCGATGCAGGAGCACACGATGCATGCAACCGGCCCCGTCGACGAAACCGCGCCGCTGCCCTATCCGGACGGATGGTTCGCGCTGTGTTTCAGCCGCGAGCTGAAGCCGGGCACCGTGCTCACGACGCCTTTCATGGGACGCGATGTCGTGCTGTACCGGACGGCTTCCGGCGTCGCGTGCGCGGTCGACGCGTATTGCCCGCATCAGGGCGCTCATCTGGGCCACGGCGGCACGGTCGACGGCGAGCAGATCGTCTGTCCGTTCCATCACTACGCGTACGGCCCCGACGGCCGGCGCACCACCGCCGGCTGCGCGAAAAGCGGCCACGCGCTGACGCTTCGCACCCGGCACGTGCGCGAGTGGAACGGCTTCGTGTTCGTGTGGCAGAACGCCGATGGCTTCGCGCCGACATGGGAACTGCCGGAAGTGGACATGACCGGCTTCTCGGCGCCGGTGGGCCGGGCTTTCACGCTGCGCGGCGTGATGCAGAACCTGCCGGAAAACGGCTACGATCTCGAGCATTTCGGTGCGCTGCATCGCTGGAAGGACATGAAGCCGCATGCGCCCGTGATCGACGGCCCGCGCATTTCGATGCAGGTGGACATGGCATGGAAGAACGTCAAATGGAGCACGCTGATCGGCGTTCATGGCCTCGGCTGCGTGTCGTCCGACCATGAAATGAAGGCGATCGGCCTCGAAGCGAAGATCTTCGCGTGCGGCGTACAGATCGCGCCGCTGCGCTGGACGTTCCGCGACGGTATTTCGTTCCGCTTTTCGTGGCTGTCGCGGTGGCCGGCCCCGTTGCAGCGAATCGTCTATGCGGCGCTCGGCCGGTTGCTGCACCGACTATGGCTGGTGCCGGTGTTCAAGGAAGACATCATGGTGTGGAGCCATCGCGATTACACGGGCTACGGGACGCCGGTCGCGGGTGACGGGCCGTACCCGGTGTTTCAGCGATGGGCGCGGCAGTTCTATCCGAGCGAGGGTCGCGCGGCGGCGCAACGGCGTGCCGCGCATGTGGACGCGTTCGCCGAGAAGTAGCGGGAGCCGGCGACGGCAACGACGAACTGGAACGCGCCGGCGCGCTGCCCGGCAGCATCCGGCATTTCGCGCACCTCCAGATAGCTGGGCGAGGTTGAGAGAACTGCTACGGCATGTGGTGAAAGAAAAATTCGCATCTTCGGTAGATTTCGATTTTCAGACGGTTGGCGATAAAGGCAATCCCGTCGAGTTTTGCAGGAAGTGGCAATTTCAACTCGTTAATGTGTCCAGCTTTGACACGACGGGAGGTCTCCCGTATGCGCCGACAGATTTGACTGCTGCTCTCGCGAACTTCAACATCTATGCCGCCATTGGACGCGCAGAGTTTTCTGGAGACAAATATTATAAATACGACAATCATGAAAAAACCAAATCCTACTGCATCGACTTGATTGCATCCATAACGCACGTCTATGCATACATAAAAGATAGCTACTCCTTCAATGACGAGAAGTTGCCATCGGGCAGCCAGTATTTGGGACACTGGAATAAAAAAGGCATGGTTATCACGAATGGAGGGCGAATCAGGGAGATTCTATATCGAAGCGGCGTCAATTCGAATCTTGGAGACTCCCTCGACATTGAATCCAGGATTAAATGGAAGTATCTGATTGATGATTTTCTGGATAAACCTATCGATACGCGGAAGGGCCTGGTCAGGAAATTCAGGGCTTGTGACGTGCACTACCCTGTTTTCAACAGAACCTACAACGATTGGAGAATCAAGCATAATCGCGGAGAGGATTTCGTGATATATTCCCAATTCCGATACCTCAAGTTGACAAACCCCATTAAATTGAGCCTGGGCGAAATATGCAGGTCACCAGAAAAAATTTAATCGCATTCGCGCTCGTTTTGGCGCTGGCGATTCCGTCTCTTATGTTGCGGAAATCATATGGGGGTTGCGAAAACTATACTCAGACTCTTAACGGAGGAACGAAAGAGTTCGGTGGCGAGAAATACAAAATCGAGCTGTGTGGGGCACGTCGCTCCTTTGGCGACGGCGACGAAATTCGGCTCCGGGTGATAGGCCCGGCCGGAGAGGTGCGGGCGGAGCGGTATTTTTCGGTACGCACGATTAACGACGCAGCCCCTCGGGAACTGGAGTACGGCGACGACACCATTTTCTACTACGACCAATCGAAGTCGTCTCCATTGCGCTTCATCGCCATGCCGCCTTCCAACGTCGATGGCTGGACGGCGCGAATACCTTTGCTGCAACGACTGATCGCGTTATTTTCTTGATTTCGAAAGCACGCATTCAGACATCGCGCATCACACCGTCCGCCTGACCAGCATCGTCCGAATCTCCGAAATCGCCTTCGTCGGATTCAGCCCCTTCGGGCATACGTCCGTGCAGTTCATGATCGTCCGGCAGCGGAACAGCCGGTACGGATCCTCCAGATCGTCGAGCCGTTCGGCCGTCGCCAGATCGCGCGAATCGGCGATGAACCGGTACGCCTGCAACAAGCCGGCCGGCCCGACGAACTTGTCCGGGTTCCACCAGTAGCTCGGACACGACGTCGAACAGCACGCGCACAGAATGCATTCGTACAGCCCGTCGAGCTGATCGCGCTCTTCCGGCGATTGCAGCCGCTCGCGCGCCGGCGGCGTCGTGTCGTTGATCAGGTAAGGCCGGATCGAGTGGTACTGGTTGAAGAAGTCGGTCATGTCGACGATCAGGTCGCGCACCACCGGCAGCCCCGGCAGCGGCCGCAACACGATCTCGCGCGGCAGCGTCTGCATGTTGGTCAGGCACGCGAGGCCGTTCTTGCCGTTGATGTTCATCGCGTCCGACCCGCAGATCCCCTCGCGGCAGGAACGGCGATACGCGAGCGTCTCGTCGTCGCGCTTCACGCGGCCGAGCACGTCGAGCAGCATGCGGTCGTCCGGGTTCACGTCGATCTCGTAGCGCTGCAGATACGGCTGCGCGTCGCGATCGGGGTCGTAGCGGTAGATATGAAGCGTGCGCGGATCGCTCATCGGTTCCTCCCGGCGCGGGCCGGCATGGATGGGTTCACGGGATGCCGCGGGGCGGCTGTCGCGGCCAGCGGCGCCCGCAAGCGCCATGCCGTTCAGTCGTCGTCCACCCGCTTGTCGATCAGATAACGGCCGCGCTCGAGCCCCGCGCGCAGCGCCTCGACCTCGGTCAGCCATTCGGGGCCGGCGGCCTCCGGCACCAGCAGCTCGATGCGCGCGCCGTCGACGTACACCTGTACCTCGTCGCGCCATGCGCCGCGCTCGTTGGGTCGCGCCCACACCAGGATTTCGTGGCCGCGATACGGATCCCGAACCTGTGCGTCCTGTTGATGTGCCACGGTGGCCTCCTGTCTTATCTGCGATGGCGATGAAAAAAATGCGCACCGCATGACCGCCGTGCGCGCCGCCGCCCTCGCGCGCACGCGCCGTGCCCGGCCGGCACGCTGCTTGCGTCCCTTTTCCGCATCGAACCGCTGCCGGCCCGCATCGCGAAGGGCCGGAAGGGATGCACATCATGATCGGCCACCTCGAATTGCTTGGACGCCTGCTGCTGGCCGCGCTGCTCGGCAGCGTGATCGGGCTCGAACGCGAACGCCTGAACTGGGCCGCCGGGCTGCGCACGCACATGCTCGTGTGCGTGGGCTCCGCGCTCGTGATGCTGGTGTCGACGTTCGGCTTCGAGGACGTGCGTGGACAAAATGGCGTCGTGCTCGATCCGTCGCGGGTCGCCGCGCAGGTCGTGTCGGGCATCGGCTTTCTCGGCGCGGGCTCGATCCTGCTGCGCGGCGAGGTGGTGCGCGGGCTGACGACGGCCGCGAGCCTGTGGGCGGTGGCCGGCGTCGGGCTCGCCGCGGGCGGCGGCATGGTGGTTGCATCGGTCGGCGCGACGGCGATCGTGCTCGCGATCCTCGCGGGCGTGAAACCGCTCGAGCGCCGCTTCATCGCGCAGCGTCAGCAACGCACGCTGCTGCTCGTGGCCGAACGCGGCGGCCTGACGCTCGGCACGCTGCACGAGGCGCTCGGCCCCGGCCGCGTGCGCGTGAAACGGTTCATCGTCCAGCAGTCGGACGACGATCCGGACACCGACGACATCTCCGTCTCGTTCTCGCGCACGAGCGGGCCGGAATTTGCGGCGATCTGCGAAACGCTGCAAAACATCGCGTGCGTACGGACTTGTCAACCCGACACCTCGTCAAGGAGTTTCGCGTGACCCAGACCGACCTGCTCTCCTATCTCGTGACGAGCCAGCTCGCTGCCCGGATGCGCAGCGGCGCGTGGCTCACGACCGGCCAACTCGTCGGCGCGTTGCGCGCATGGCTCGCGTGCCGGCACGCCGACTGCGAGTGGCTCGACCGGATCAGGATCGCGCACGCGTCGGCGACGATCGCGCAGGAGATCTACGACATCGCGATCACGCACGGCGACCCGCAGAGCGGCGAACGCGTGCGGCTCGACGCGCATTCGCCGGAACTCCAGGCGCTGCGTGCGCGCTGCGATGCACTGTTGCAGCGGATCGACGGCGACCGGGACGTCGGCGCGCGATGATCGTGGCGGATCGCGTGACCCGCGCCGACGAGCGGCGCGTCGACACGGCGCCGGCGGACGGCCCTTCGCGGCACGGCCTGCTCGAGCGCGGGCGCAACTGCGACACGATCCGCCACGCGGACCGCTTCGCGATGCTGGTCGACGGCGACGCGTACTTCTCGACGCTGCGCGCCGCCTTGTTGCGCGCGCGCCATACGGTGTTCATCGTCGGCTGGGACGTGGACAGCCGGATGCGGCTCGCGCCGGGCGGCGAAGACGACACGCTGCCCGACACGCTCGCGGCCTTCCTGCACGCGCTCGCGTCCGCCCGCCACAATCTGCGCATCTACGTGCTCGCGTGGGACTTCGCGATGATCTACGCGCTGGAGCGCGACTGGCCGCCCGTGTATCGGGCCGCCTGGCGCGCGCATCGCGGGATCCGGTTCCGGCTCGACGATACGCATCCGCGCGGCGCGTCGCATCACCAGAAGCTCGTCGTGATCGACGACCGGCTCGCGTTCGTCGGCGGCCTCGACCTGACGCGCGCCCGCTGGGACACGCCCGCGCATGCGGCCGACGACCCGCGCCGCCGCGACGAGCATGGCATGCCGTACGGGCCGTTCCACGACGTGCACACGATGTTCGACGGCGACGCGGCCGCCGCGATCGGCGAACAGGCGCGCGCCCGCTGGCTGCAGGCGTGCGGGCGCCCGATCGCGATCCGCGCGCAGCGGCATCTCGACCGGCCGGACGACCCCGATCCGTGGCCGCCCGGCGCGCCCGTCGACGTACGCGACGTGCGGCTCGGCATCGCGTATACGGCGCCGCGCCACGGCGGCCGCGAGGCGGTCACCCAGGTGCGCGCGCTCGTGGAGGACACGATCCGCGCCGCGCAGCGGCACCTGTATCTCGAAAATCAGTACTTCACCGCGGCGGTGGTACGCGAAGCGTTGTCCGAACGCCTCGCCGATGCGCACGGGCCGGACGTGACCGTCGTCGCGCCGCGCGTGCAGAGCGGCTGGCTGCAGGAAGCGACGATGGGCGTGCTGCGCGCGCGGCTGCACGCGACGCTCGCGTCGGCCGACCGCTTCGACCGCTACCGGCTGCTGTATCCGCACGTCGACGGGCTTGGCGACGGGTGCGTGAACGTGCACAGCAAGGTCGCGGTCGTCGACGACGAATGCATCGTGATCGGTAGCGCGAACCTGAACAACCGCTCGATGCTGCTCGACACCGAATGCTGCATCGCGCTGGTCGCGGCCGGCGATGCCCGCATTCGCGCGGCGATCGCCGGCATGCGCGAGCGGCTGCTGGCCGAGCACCTCGGCACGACGCCCGCGGCGGTGGCCGACGCGTTCGCGTGCGGAGCACGGCCGAACGTCGTCCTCGACCGGTTGCGCGCGAAGCCGGGCCGCACGCTGCGCACGCTCGACCCGGCCGTGTCGCCGCAATTCGAGGCGCTCGTGCCGGTCAGCGCGCGGCTCGACCCCGAGCAGCCGATCGAGCCGGACCGGTTCGTCCGCGAATTCGTGCCGCACGAGCAGCATCGCTCGCTCACCGCGCGGTTTTTCGTGCTGGGCGCGGTGGTGCTCGCGCTCGCCGCGCTGACGCTCGCGTGGCGCTTCACGCCGCTGGGCGCGCACCTGAACGTCGCGTCGTTGTCGCACGCGGTGGCCGGCATCGCGCGGCTGCCGGCCGCGCCGGTGCTGCTGCTCGCGGCCTACGTGATCGCGGCGACCTTCGCGGTGCCGATCACGCTGCTGATCGCCGCGACGGGGCTCGTGTTCGGCGCGTGGCCGGGCTTCGCGTATGCGGGCGTCGGCTCGATGGCGGCGGCCGCCGCGACCTACGCGCTCGGCCGCTGGCTCGGGCGCGACGCGGTACGCCGGCTCGCCGGCGCGCGCGCGAACCGGCTGAGCGAGCACATCGGCCGGCGCGGCGTGGTCGCGATGGCCGTGCTGCGGCTGCTGCCGATCGCGCCGTTTACCGTCGTGAACCTCGTCGCCGGCGCATCGCACATCGGGCTGCGCGACTACCTGATCGGCACCGCGCTCGGGATGCTGCCCGGCATCGTGCTGACCGTCACGTTCGCGCACCAGTTGACCGCCGCGCTCAGCCATCCGGAGCCCGGCGCGTTCGCGTGGCTCGCGGCGATCGGCCTCGCGCTGGTCGGCGTGTCGGTCCTGCTCGTGAGGATGCTGCGACGATGGCGCTGAGCAAGGACCCCGCCCCGCCGCCGCACGTCGTCACCGCCGACGCGGCGCCCGCCGCCGCGCCCGGCGGGCGCGACCTGCGAATCGCGACCTACAACATTCACGGCGGCGACGGCGCGTGGCCGGCGCGCGCGGTCGACCGAATCGCGGCCGTGATCGACGAACTCGACGCGGACGTGATCGCGCTGCAGGAGGTGCCGCTCGGCGGCACGCGCACGCCGGACGTGCTCGCGCATCTGCGCGACGCGACCGGCATGCACGCGGTGGCCGGCCCGACGATCGACACGCCCGAGCGCCGCTACGGCAACGCGGTGCTGTCGCGCTGCCCGATCCGCGCGGCGCGCACGCTCGACCTGTCGTTCCACCCGCGCGAGCCGCGCGGCGCGCTCGACGCCGACATCGATTGCAGCGCGGGCCCGATCCGCGTGGTCGCGACGCATCTCGGGCTGTCGGCCAGCGAACGCAGCGCGCAGGTGCAGCGGCTCCTCGCGGCGTTCGACACGGGCGCGATGCCGGTGATCCTGCTCGGCGACATCAACGAATGGTTCGTGCGCGGGCGCGCGCTGCAGGCGCTCGTCACGCGGTTCCGGCGCGCGCCGGCGCCGCGTACGTTCCCGACCGTGTGGCCGGTGTTCTCGCTGGACCGGATCTGGATTCATCCGGGCGAGTTGCTGGTCGACGTGGCCGTGCATCGCAGCGCACGGGCGCGGCACGCGTCCGACCACTATCCGCTGGTGGCCCGGATGCGCGCGACACCCGCGACGGGCACGGCGCTTGCGCGGTGAGATTTTTTTCGATCCGACGGAGGCAGCTCATGCGAACCGACGCACTCGACGGAAAGGATCTCGACTACTGGTGCGCACGCGCGTTGTGCGCCGACGACGAAGACACGCTGGGCTTCACGGCCGTCGCGCCGACCGTCGTCGTGACGGCCGCGTGCGACGCGCTCCGGCATCTCGACGCGCCGTTCGCGCCGTCGGCATCGTGGGCCGACGCGGGCGCGGTGCTCGATCGTGCGATCGATCTGCGGATCGCCCGCCACGGCGACGACGTCGAATGCGACGCGACCTTCGTCGACGGCCCGTCGACCTGCGGCGCCCATGGGCGCGATGCGCGGGTGGCGCTGCTGCGTGCGTTCGTGCGCGCGCGCTTCGGCGACGAGGTGGACGAGCCGCCGCCGTTTCCGCACCGGATCGAACATGGGACGGTGGTGCGGTATGACCCAGGCGCGCCGATTCCGACTTCGGACAACGATCCGGCAACGGGCGACAATTCGGACATCCGGTCGATACCGCGCATGTAGTACATCCGCGAGTCCAGCGGTCATGTAAAAACGACAGGCCCTTTCAAACCGGCTTCCCCGCACATGCCGTGCCCACGGGGCATCGCGCAGCAGGCACGCACGTTGCGACGCACCGACGGTTACCGCTCGCCGCCACCACCCGCGCCACGCCATGGACTCCACACCGCCGTTCGCCCCGCACCTCTACTTCTGCGACGCCCGCCTCGTCGGGCCGCTCGACGCATGGCCGCAGACCTTCGCGCATATCGCGGGAATGGGCTTCGATCACGTGCTCGTCGGCGCGTTCTGGGCCGCGAGCGTGGCCGGCTTTCCGCGCCACGTAGCCGATTTCCGGCGGCCGGCCCGGTCGTTCGAGACGCGCGCGAGCGCGCTCGAAACCTTCTCGCGACTCGCGCAACTGGCGAAGGGCCACGGGCTGCGCCTGCTGCTCGAAGTCGTGCCAGATCGCATCGCACGCGAGAACCCGCTGCGCGCCGAACATCCGGACTGGTACGTCGAGCGCACGCACGACGACGCATTGATCGACCCGCGCGGCACCGCGCACGCGCTGGACATCGCGCATGCGAACACCGGCGACGAAGCGGTGCGCGACGCGCTGTCGGCATGGTGGTGCGCGCATCTCGCGGCGTTCGCCGATGCCGGCGCGGCCGGTTTCCTGATCGACGCGCCGCATCATCTGCCGGCCGACTGGTGGCCGGGCTGGCGCGCGGCGCTGCGCCGGGCGCGTCCGGACGTCGCGGTGCTCGCGGGCGTGCCCGGCCATGCGCGCGACGCGCTCGCGCAGCTCGAGGCCGCCGGGTTCGACGCGGTGTTTTCATCGGTGCGCTGGTGGGACCTGCGCGCGCCGTGGTTCGCGGACGAACACCGGCTGCTGCGGCGCATCGGCGCGCCGATCGCGTTTCCCGATGCGCCGGACGGCCCGCGTCTCGCCGATGACTGGCCCGACGCATCGGACGACACTATCGCCCGCGCGTATCGCCGCGCGCTGTGGACGGCGGCGGCCGTCGGCACCGGCTGGCTCGTGCCGATGGGGTTCGAGCGCGGCGTGACGGTGCCGCTGATGGCGCGCGACGCGGATGCCGCGCGCTATCGCGCCGCGTTCGAGCACGCCCGTTTCGACCTGTCGGGCGCGCTCGCCGATGCGAACGCGTGGCGCCGCGCCACGCCCGTCGCGGCCACGCGCGGCGAGATCGTGCAACTGAGCGCGCCGGGCGCGGGCGCGACCGCGTTGCTGCGCGGCACGGGGCCGTTGCTCGAACACGACGACGCGGCGTTGCTGATCGCGTTGAATCCCGATCTCGACGCGCCCGCCACGATCGACCCCGCGACGTTCCTGCCCGGCGTGCCGGGCGGCTTCACGCGCGTCGCCACGCAGGACGGCGCGCACACGCAGCCGCCGGCCGCGATCGAGCCGTTCACGCTCGCGCCCGGCGCGTATGCGCTGCTGCACGCCTGGCGGGCGCCGCCCGTCACGGCGCGCGCCGACGCCGCGCGCGAGCGCACCGCGCTGTCGGCGGCGCTCGCGGCCGACCGGATCGCGATCGAGCGCGTCGAACCGTCGGTCGACGGCGGCCGCTTCGCGATCAAGCGCGTGGTCGGCGAGCCGCTCGTCGTGAGCGCATCGATCTTCACGGACGGGCATGCGCATCTGGCGGCCGTGCTCCAGTGGCGCCCCGCCGATGGCGACGAATGGCGCGAAGTGCCGTTCGAAGCCGAGCCGAACGACCGCTGGCACGCCTGCGTCGCGCTCGACCGGCTCGGCCGCCACGAATTCCGCGTAGTCGCATGGCGCGACGACTGGGCGTCGCTCGTCACCGACATCGCGAAGAAGCGCGCGGCCGGCCAGGACGTCACGCTGGAGGTGCGCGAAGCGCAACTGCTGCTGGCGACCGCGCTGAAGCTCGCCGAGCCGGCCGATCCGCGCGCGCTCACGCAGATGAAACAGCGCATCGCGGAGCTCAAGGACGCCTCCCCCGACGACCGCCTCGCGCTGATCGGCGGCCCCGCGCTCGCCGATGCGTTCGCGGCGCTGCGCTACCGCCCGTTCGTCACGCACGACGCGACGGTCTACCCGGTCGACGTCGAACGCCGCAAGGCGCGCTTCTCGAGCTGGTACGAGATGTTTCCGCGCTCGGCCAGCGACGATCCGCACCGGCACGGCACGTTCGACGACGTGATCGCGCATTTGCCGCGCATCCGCGACATGGGTTTCGACGTGCTGTATTTCCCGCCGATCCACCCGATCGGCACGTCCGCGCGCAAGGGACGCAACAACAGCCTGAGCGCCGGCCCCGACGACGTCGGCAGCCCGTACGCGATCGGCTCGCCCGACGGCGGCCACACGGCCGTGCATCCGCAACTCGGCACGCTCGATTCGTTCCGCGCGCTGGTCGACGCCGCGCGTGGGCACGGCCTCGAAATCGCGCTCGATTTCGCGATCCAGTGCTCGCCAGACCATCCGTGGCTCGCCGCGCATCCGGGCTGGTTCGCGTGGCGGCCCGACGGCTCGCTGCGCTTCGCGGAAAATCCGCCGAAGCGCTACCAGGACATCGTGAATCCCGATTTCTACGCGCCGGACGCGCTGCCCGACCTGTGGCTCGCACTGCGCGACGCGGTGCTGTTCTGGGTCGACGCGGGCGTGCGGATCTTCCGCGTCGACAACCCGCACACGAAACCGCTGCCGTTCTGGGCGTGGATGATCGACGACGTGCGCGGCCGGCATCCGGACGTCGTGTTCCTGTCCGAAGCGTTCACGCGGCCGGGGATGATGTACCGGCTGGCGAAAGTCGGCTTCTCGCAGTCGTACACGTACTTCACGTGGCGCGAGTCGAAGCGCGACTTCATCGACTACCTGACCGAGCTGACGGCCGGCCCGCCACGCGAATTCTTCCGGCCGAACTTCTTCGTGAACACGCCCGACATCAACCCGCGCCACCTGCAGAACGCGCCGCGCTCGCAGTTCGTGATCCGCGCGGCGCTCGCGGCGACGCTGGCCGGCTCGTGGGGCCTGTATTCGGGCTTCGAGCTCGGCGAATCGGCGCCGCTGCCGGACAGCGAGGAATACGCGGATGCCGAGAAATACGAGCTGCGCGCACGCGACTGGAGCAAGGCCGCGCATATCGGCACGGAAATCGCGCGGCTGAACCGCGCGCGGCGCGATCATCCGGCGCTGCAGACGCATCTCGGGCTCACGTTCGTCGCCGCCGACAACGATTCGGTGCTCGTGTTCATGAAGGCGACGCCCGCGTTCGACAGCGTGGTGCTCGTCGCGATCAGTCTCGACCCGTGGCATCCGCAGGCCACGAACTTCACGCTCGATGCGGCGCTGTGGCGCGGCCTCGGGCTGGCCGACGGCGAGCCGCTCGATGCGCTCGAACAGGACGCCGCGCACGCGCAAACCTGGCGCGGCCATCGCCAGTACGTGTCGCTCGATCCGCACGTGCGGCCGTACGCCATCTGGCGGCTCGCGCCGTCTCCGGGCGCCGCGCGGGCGGCGGCGCCCGAACCGGATCCCCCCCGCCGCCCTTCGGGAGCGCATGCATGATGAAACGCGAAGATTCCCTCGACGACGTGCGCCGCGCGCAATTCCCGTCGCTCGCGCCGGCCGGCACGCCGCGCCGGCGCCGCGCGCGCCGCCGCGAACCCGCGCTCTGTGCGGACGATCCGCTGTGGTACAAGGACGCGATCATCTACCAGGTGCACGTGAAGTCGTTCTTCGACTCGAACAACGACGGCATCGGCGATTTCCCCGGCCTGATCGCGAAGCTCGACTACATCGCCGAACTCGGCGTCGACACGATCTGGCTGCTGCCGTTCTATCCGTCGCCGCGCCGCGACGACGGCTACGACATCGCCGACTACCGCGACGTGCATCCCGACTACGGCACGCTGGCCGACGTGCGGCGCTTCATCCGCGAAGCGCATGCGCGCGGCATCCGCGTGATCGCCGAACTCGTGATCAACCACACGTCGGACCAGCATCCGTGGTTCCAGCGCGCGCGCCGCGCGAAGCCGGGCTCCACGCATCGCGACTACTACGTGTGGTCCGACACCGACACGAAATACGCGGGCACGCGGATCATCTTCCTGGACACCGAAACGTCGAACTGGACGCACGATCCGGTGGCCGGCCAGTACTACTGGCACCGCTTCTATTCGCACCAGCCGGACCTGAACTTCGACAACCCGGCCGTCGTGCGCGAAGTGATCCAGGTGATGCGCTTCTGGCTCGATCTCGGCATCGACGGGCTGCGGCTCGACGCGGTGCCGTACCTGGTCGAGCGCGAAGGCACGAACAACGAGAACCTGCCGGAGACGCACGCGATCCTGAAGCGGATCCGCGCGACGATCGATGCCGAGTATCCGAACCGGATGCTGCTCGCGGAAGCGAACCAGTGGCCGGAAGACGTGCAGGAATACTTCGGCAACGAGGACGAATGCCACATGGCGTTCCACTTCCCGCTGATGCCGCGCATCTACATGTCGATCGCGAGCGAGGATCGCTTCCCGATCCTCGACATCATGCGGCAGACGCCGGCGCTCGCGCCGAGCAACCAGTGGGCCGTGTTCCTGCGCAACCACGACGAGCTGACGCTCGAGATGGTCACCGATTCGGAGCGCGACCTGCTGTGGCAGACCTATGCGAGCGACCGCCGCGCGCGGCTGAACCTCGGCATCCGGCGCCGGCTCGCGCCGCTGATGGAGCGCGACCGGCGCCGCATCGAGCTGATCAACTCGCTGCTGCTGTCGATGCCCGGCACGCCGGTGATCTACTACGGCGACGAGCTCGGGATGGGCGACAACATCCACCTCGGCGATCGCGACGGCGTGCGCACGCCGATGCAGTGGTCGTCGGACCGCAACGGCGGCTTCTCGCGCGCCGACCCCGAACTGCTGGTGCTGCCGCCGGTGATGGGCTCGCTGTACGGCTATGACGCGATCAACGTCGAGGCGCAGACGCGCGACCCGCATTCGCTGCTGAACTGGACGCGGCGCATCCTCGCGACGCGCCGCGCGTCGCAGGCGTTCGGGCGCGGCACGATCCGCTTCCTGCGCCCGGACAACCGCAAGGTGCTCGCGTACCTGCGCGAACTGGACGGCCACGAGCCGGTGCTGTGCGTCGCGAACCTGTCGCGCGCGTCGCAGGCCGTCGAACTCGACCTGTCCGAATTCGCGGGCCGCGTGCCGACCGAGATGACGTCCGATTCGCCGTTTCCGCCGATCGGCCAGCTCCCGTATCTCCTCACCTTCCCGCCGTACGGGTTCCTGTGGTTCGTGCTCGCCGAGCACGGCCGCGAGCCGTCGTGGCGGCAGCCGCATGCGGAGCCGCTGCCCGAATACGTGACGCTCGTGATGCGGCGCGGCGATACGCGGCCGGACGTGTCGCAACTGCATGCGCTCGCGCACGACGCGCTGGCATCGTGGCTCGCGCGGCGGCGCTGGTTCGCGTCGAAGGATCGCAAGATCGGCGACGCGTGGCTGAACGTCGTCACGCCGATTCCGGACGAGCCGTTCCAGTATGCGGAGGCGTGGGTGTCCGCGAGCGACGGCGGCGTCGAACGCTACGTGGTGCCGCTCGCGACCGCGTGGGGCGGCGAGACGTCCCATCCGCTGTTCGCGCAACTGGCGCTCGCCCGCGTGCGGCGCGGCCATACGGTCGGCTACCTGACCGACGCGTTCGCGTTGCCGGCGTTCGCGCGCGGGATGCTGCGCAAGCTGCGCGACGGCGCGACGGCGCCCACGTCCGACGGCGGCCGGCTCACCTTTCTGCCGGAAGACGCGCTCGCCGGGCTGGACCCGGGCGACGACGCGGACGTGCGCTGGCTCGCGGCCGAGCAGAGCAACAGCTCGCTCGTGATCGGCGACGCGATCGTGCTGAAGCTGGTGCGCAAGGTCGCGCACGGCATTCATCCGGAAGCGGAAATGAGCCGGCACCTGACGCGCATCGGCTACGCGAACACCGCGACGCTGGCCGGCGAAGTCGTGCACGTCGATCCGGACGGCACGCCGCACACGGTCGCGATCCTGCAGCGCTACGTCGACAACCAGGGCGACGCGTGGACGCGCTCGTTCGATTTCCTGCGGCGCGCGATCGACGAACTCGCGCTGCCGGCCGCGGACGAAGGCGAGGCGGCCGAAACCGGTGAGGAGCCCGACGCGCTGCTCGGTTACGCGGCGTTCGCGGGCATCATCGGCACACGGCTCGGCCAGTTGCACGTCGCGCTCGCGCAGCCGTCCGACGATCCCGCGTTCGCGCCGGAACGCGCGACGCCCGATCACGTCGAAGGCTGGTGCGTGGACGCGATCGCGTCGTTCGAGCGCGCGCTCGACGTGCTGCGCACGCGGCTCGACGCGCTCGATCCGGCCACCCGCGCGTCGGCCGACGCGCTGCTCGCGTCGCGCGACGCGGCCGTCGACGCGCTCGGCGAACTCGTGCCGCGCACGCTCGACGCGCAATGCACGCGGATTCACGGCGATTTCCACCTGGGCCAGGTGCTCGACGTGCAGGGCGACGCGCTGCTGATCGACTTCGAAGGCGAACCGGCGCGTGCGCTCGAGCGGCGTCGCGCGAAATCGCATCCGCTGCGCGACGTGGCCGGCCTGCTGCGCTCGCTGTCGTACGTGAGCGCGACCGCGCAGTTCGCGATCGAAAAGGCGCCGCCGCAGGCGGCCGGCCGCAAGCGCGCGCTGTTCGACCGCTTCGGGCAGGCCGCCGCCGACCGCTTCGTCGAATGCTATCGCGCGGCGGCCGACCACGCGCCCGCGCGCTTCGTCGATCCGCACTACGCGGATCGCCTGCTCGCGCTGTTCCTGATCGACAAGGCGTCGTACGAGCTGTGCTACGAAGCCGCGAACCGGCCCGACTGGCTGAGCGTGCCGGTCGGCGGGCTCGCGGCGCTGGTCGACCGGCTGCTCGGCGACGGCGTGCTGCCCGACGACGGAGGAAACCCATGACCGACACGCTGTTCGAACGCGCCGATATCGATGCGCTGCTCGCCGGCCGCCATCCCGACCCGTTCGCGTGCCTCGGCCCGCACGAACAGGCCGACCAGGTCGTCGTGCGGGCGCTGCTGCCCGGCGCGGAGCGCGTGCGCGCGCTGTCGCCGGACGGCGCCGAACTCGGCGCGCTCGCCTGCGTCGATCGCGCCGGCTGCTTCGCGGGGACGATCGTGCACGACGGCGGCTCGCCGCATTACCTGCTCGCGATCGACTGGCCGGATGCGCACCAGGTGACCGACGACGCGTATGCGTTCGGCACGCTGCTCGACGAAGCGGCGCTCGCGCGTTTCTCGGCCGGCGACCCGGCCGCCGTGCTCGACTGCCTCGGCGCGATGCCGATGCGCGTCGACGACACCGACGGCGTGCGTTTCGCGGTGTGGGCGCCGAGCGCGCAGCGCGTCTCGGTGGTCGGCGATTTCAACGCATGGGACGGGCGCCGCCATCCGATGCGGCTGCGGCGGCCGTCGGGCGTGTGGGAGCTGTTCGTGCCGGGCATCGGCCCGGGCGAGCGCTACAAATATGAGCTGCGCGCGGCCGACGGGCGCGTGCTGCCGCACAAGGCCGACCCGTGCGCGCGGGCGACCGAGGCGCCGCCGCGCACGGCGTCGGTCGTCGCCGACGTCGCGGCGCTCGACGCGTTCGCATGGCACGACGACGGCTGGATGCACGCGCGGCCGCGCAACGACCGCTACCGTATGCCGTGGTCGATCTACGAGGTCCATCCGGAATCGTGGCAGCGCATCCCCGAGGACATGGAGCGCAGCGCGACGTGGGACGAACTCGCCGAGCGGCTGATTCCATACGTGAAGGGAATGGGCTTCACGCACGTCGAATTCATGCCGATCGCCGAATACCCGTTCGGCGGCTCGTGGGGCTACCAGCCGCTCGCGCAGTTCGCGCCGTCCGCGCGCTTCGGGCCGGTCGACGGCTTCGCGCGCTTCGTCGACCGCGCGCATGCGGCCGGCATCGGCGTACTCGTCGACTGGGTGCCCGCGCATTTTCCGAACGACGCGCACGGGCTCGCGCAATTCGACGGCAGCGCGCTGTACGAGCATGCCGATCCGCGCGAAGGGATGCATCCCGACTGGAACACCTGCGTGTTCAACGTCGGGCGCACCGAGGTCGGCGCGTTTCTCGTCGCGTCGGCGCTCGCGTGGGCGCGCCGCTATCACGTCGACGGCATCCGCGTCGATGCGGTCGCGTCGATGCTGTACCGCGATTATTCGCGCAAGGAAGGCGAATGGGTGCCGAACGTGTACGGCGGCCGCGAGAACCTCGAATCGGTCGCGTTCCTGCGCCGGCTGAACGACACGCTGCACGGTGACGCCGCGCCGCCCGGCGTCGTCACCGTCGCGGAGGAATCGACCGCGTGGCCGGGCGTCACCGCGCCGACCGCCGACGGCGGGCTCGGCTTCGACTTCAAGTGGAACATGGGCTGGATGCACGACACGCTCGCGTATCTGCACGAAGACCCGATCCACCGCCGCTATCACCACGACCGGATGACGTTCGGGCTCGTATACGCGTTCTCCGAACGCTTCGTGCTGCCGCTGTCGCACGACGAGGTCGTGCACGGCAAGGGTTCGCTCGTCGCGAAGATGCCCGGCGACGCGTGGCAGCGGCTCGCGACGCTGCGCGCGTATTTCGGCTTCATGTGGGCGCATCCCGGCAAGAAGCTGCTGTTCATGGGCAGCGAATTCGCGCAATGGAGCGAGTTCGCGCACGATGCGACGCCGCACTGGGACTTGCTCGACGCGCCCGCGCATCGCGGCGTGCAGCGGCTCGTGCGCGACCTGAACCGCACGTATGCGGCCGAACCGGCGCTGCATGCGCTCGACTGCCACGCGGCCGGATTCTCCTGGCTGATCGGCGACGACCGCGACAACAGCGTGTTCGCGTTCGCGCGCCGCGACGATGCGGGGCACCTGGTCGTCGCCGTGTGCAACTTCACGCCCGTGCCGCGCGCCGGTTATCGGCTCGGGCTGCCCGCGCCGGGCCACTGGCGCGAACTGATGAACACCGATGCCGCGTCGTACGGCGGCACCAACGCCGGCAACGACGGCGCCGTGTGGGCCGAAGCCGTGCCCGCGCACGGCGAGGCGTGGTCGGCGACCTTGCGCCTGCCGCCGCTCGCAACGCTGTGGTTGACCCCTGCCTGATCGCCCACCTCCCCGACACGGAGATTCACCCCATGCCGACCGCCCTGCCCGACCGTCTCGAACCCGGCCGCAGCTACCCGCTCGGCGCGACCTGGGACGGCCTCGGGACCAACTTCGCGGTGTTTTCCGCGCACGCGCACCGGATCCAGCTGTGCGTGTTCGATCCGACCGGCCGCAGGGAACTCGCGCGCCTCGACCTGCCCGAATGCACCGACGAGGTGTGGCACGGCTACCTGCCGAACGCGCATCCGGGCACCGTGTACGGGTTCCGCGCGGACGGCCCGTACCAGCCGCAGCAAGGCCACCGCTTCAATCCGACCAAGCTGCTGCTCGACCCGTACGCGCGCAAGCTGGTCGGCCAGTTCCGCTGGTCGGACGCGCTGTTCGGCTATCGCGTGCATTCGAACCGGGCCGACCTGTCGATGGACCGCCGCGATTCGGCGCCCGCGATGCCGAAAGCCGTGGTCGTCGACGAGGCATTCGACTGGAGCAACGACCGCCGCCCGAACGTGCCGTGGCGCAGCACCGTGATCTACGAGACCCACGTGCGCGGCGCATCGATGCGCCGCGCCGGGCTGCGCCCGCCGGAGCGCGGCACGTTCGCGTCGCTCGCGCATCCGGCGTTCGTCGACCACCTGCTGTCGATCGGCGTGACGACGGTCGAGCTACTGCCGATCCACGCGTTCCTGCAGCAGCGCGAACTCGTGAAGCGCGGGCTGCGCAACTACTGGGGCTACGACACGGCCGCGTTCTTCGCGCCGGAGCCGTCGTACCTGACGACGCGGCGGCTCGACGAGATGCGCATCGCGGTGCGCCAACTGCATGCGGCCGGCATCGAGGTCGTGCTCGACGTGGTCTACAACCACACGTGCGAAGGCAACCAGCTCGGGCCCACGCTGTCGTGGCGCGGGCTCGACAACGCGAGCTATTACCGGCTGCGGCCCGACGATCCGCGTTACCACGTCGACGAAACCGGCTGCGGCAACACGCTGAACCTGTCGCATCCGCGCGTCGTGCAGATGGTGATGGATTCGCTGCGCTACTGGGCGACCGCGTTCAACATCGACGGCTTCCGCTTCGATCTCGGCGTGACGCTCGGCCGCGAGGACCACGGCTTCGAGCCCGGCGCGGGGTTCTTCGACGCGTTGCGGCAGGACCCGGTGCTCGCACAGCGCAAGCTGATCACCGAACCGTGGGATCTCGGCCCCGGCGGCTATCAGCTCGGCCGCCATCCGCCCGGCTTCGCCGAGTGGAACGACCGGTTTCGCGACACCGTGCGGCGCTTCTGGCGCGGCGACGCCGGGCAGCGTCCGGAACTGGCCGCGCGCCTGTCGGGCTCGGCCGACCTGTTCAATCACGGCCGGCGCCGTACGTGGGCGTCGATCAATTTCGTCACCGCGCACGACGGCTTCACGCTGGCCGACCTCGTGTCGTATGCGGGCAAGCACAACGACGCGAACGGCGAGGACAACCGCGACGGCCGCGACGACAACTGCAGCGCGAACTGGGGCGCGGAAGGGCCGACCGACGACGCGGCGATCCGCGACGTGCGCCGGCGCGTCGCGCGCTCGATGCTCGCGACGCTGTTTACCGCGCTCGGCACGCCGATGCTCGTGGCCGGCGACGAATTCGGCCGCACGCAGCACGGCAACAACAACGCGTATTGCCAGGATAACGAACTGTCGTGGCTCGACTGGGACCTCGCGCACAGCGAAGCCGGCGTGGAAATGACGCGTTTCGTGTCGCGGCTCGCCGCGCTGCGGCGCATGTATCCGGTGATGTCGGCGCCGCGCTATCCGTCGGGCGACCGCGACGGCGCGCCGGGCATGCGCGAGATCGGCTGGTTCGACGAACGCGGCGACGCGCTCACCGTCCCCGCGTGGGAAGACGGCGAACGCCGCGCGCTGACGATGCGGCGCGTCGGCACCGGCCGCACCGGGCGCACCGAGGCCTTGCTCGTGATGCTGAACGCGTCGGCCGACACCATCACGTTCATGCCGCCCGCGCCCGTGCTCGATTACCGGATCCTGCTCGACACCGCGAACCCCGATTCGGGCCCGCGCTCGTGGCCGGATGCCGGGCTCGACGTCGCCGCGCACGCGGCCGTGATCGCGGTCGCGGCCGTGCCACCCGACCTGTCTTCGTGAGGAGCCGCCATGACGCCCCGTTCCGCCCATTCGCCCGGCACGCACGCGTACGCGTCGTCGTTCGGCGCGACCTGCCTCGATGCGGATCGCACGCGCTTCCGGCTGTGGGCGCCCGCGAGCCGCACGGCCGCCGTCGAACTGCAGGACGCCGGCGGTCGCGCGATCGCCATGACGCCGGCCGGCGACGGCTGGTTCGAGACGATCGCGCCGTGCGGCCCCGGCACGCTGTACCGCTACCTGCTCGACGATGCGCTCGCGGTGGCCGATCCCGCGTCGCGCTTCCAGCCGTACGACGTGCTCGGCCCGAGCCAGGTGGTCGATCCGGCCGCGTACCGCTGGCGCAACGACGCGTGGCGCGGCCGCCCGTGGCACGAGACGGTGCTGTACGAGCTGCACGTCGGCGCATGCGGCGGCTACGCGGCCGTCGAGCGGCGGCTGCCGGCGATCGCCGAACTCGGCGTGACCGCGGTCGAGCTGATGCCCGTCAATGCGTTCCCCGGCGCGCGCAACTGGGGCTACGACGGCGTGCTGCCGTTCGCGCCCGACGCGTCGTACGGGCGGCCCGAGGAACTGAAATCGCTGGTCGACACCGCGCACGGGCTCGGGCTGCAGGTGTTCCTCGACGTCGTGTACAACCACTTCGGCCCCGAAGGCAACCTGCTGCCGCGCTACGCGCCCGACTTCTTCCGCGCGGACCGGCAGACCGCGTGGGGGCCGGCGATCGACTTCTCCCGCCCGCAGACGAGCACGTTCTTCATCGACAACGCGCTGTACTGGCTCGACGAATACCGCTTCGACGGGCTGCGCATCGACGCCGCGCATGCGATCGACGACGACGCGTGGCTGTGCGAACTCGCGCGCCGCGTGCGCGCCTACGCGGGCGACGCACGCCACGTGCATCTCGTGCTGGAGAACGAGCGCAATAGCGCGAGCCTGCTCGGCCCGGGCGGCTTCGACGCGCAATGGAACGACGATTTCCACAACAGCGCGCACGTGCTGCTGACCGGCGAGCGCGACGGCTATTACCGCGCGTACGCGGACGCGCCGCTGCGTCATTTCGCGCGCACGCTCGGCGAAGGCTTCGCGTACCAGGGCGAGCCGTCGCCGCTGCACGACGGCGCCGCGCGCGGCGAACCGAGCGCGCACCTGCCGCCGACCGCGTTCGTCGCGTTCCTGCAGAACCACGACCAGATCGGCAACCGCGCGTTCGGCGAACGGCTGCGCGCGCTCGCGAACGACGACGCGGTGCGCGCGGCCACCGCGCTGATGCTGCTCGCGCCGTCGATCCCGCTGCTGTTCATGGGCGAGGAAGACGGCAGCACGCAGCCGTTCCAGTTCTTCACCGACTATCGCGGCGCGCTCGCCGATGCGGTGCGCGAAGGCCGGCGTCGCGAATTCGCCGCGTTTCCCGCGTTCGCCGACGCCGCGCATCGCGACGCGATTCCCGACCCGAACGACATCGCGACGTTCGTGCGCTCGTCGTCGCACCATCCGCCCGACGAATCGTGGCCCGACGCGGCCGCGTGGCGGCGCTTCTACCGCAGCGCGCTGGCCGTGCGCGCGGCGCTCGTGACGCCGCACCTGGCCGATGCGCGCGCGCTCGGCGTCGCGCTGCTCGCGGGCGACGGCGACCCGCCCGCGCTGCTCGCGCGCTGGCGCCTCGGCGACGGCAGCACGCTGACGATCGCGCTGAATCTCGGCTCGCACGACGCGACGCTGCCCGCGCTGCCGGTCGGCAAGATCGTGTTCGAGACGCCGCCGCGCGCGCGCGACCGGCTACCCGGCGGGCACGTGCCGCCGCGCGCGTGCATCGCGTGGCGCGACGGCGCGGTCAACCACGATGCGCGGCAGCACCGCGCGAACGGACGGAGCCCGTCATGACGACCGACGTCCCGATCGCGGCGCTCGCCCGCGCGGCCGGCCTGGCACCCGACTGGACCGACGCGGGCGGCGTCGCGCGGCGCGTGGACGACGACGCGCTCGTCGCGCTCGTCGACGCGCTCGGCTGGCCGTGCGGCACCGCGATCCAGCGGGTGGACAGCGCGGCGGCGCTCGCCGATGCGAAGGCCTCCCCGCCGCGCGTCGTGACCGGCGATGCCGGCCAGCCGCTGACGCTGCCGGCGACCATCGCGGCGCCGGGCGCGCGCTTCCGGATCTCGCTCGAAACCGGCGGCCACGTGGACGGCCGCGTGAGCGGCACGGGCGAACACGGCACGCTGCCGCCGCTCGCGATGCCCGGTTATCACGCGCTCGACATCGGCGAGCAGCGCGTCGGGCTCGCGATCGCGCCGCCGCGCGCGCAGCCGTTCGACACGTTCGCCCGCCCCCACGACGCGGGCCGCCGTTGGGGCATCGCGGCGCAGCTCTACAGCCTGCGCCGCACCGGCGACGATGGCGCGGGCGACTACACGGCGCTCGCGCGGCTGGCCGCGCGGGCCGCTCGCCACGGCGCGCAAGCGGTGGCGATCAGCCCGACGCACGCCGGCTATCCGGCGCTGCCCGCGCACGACAGCCCGTATTCGCCGTCGTCGCGACGCTGGCACAACGTCGCGTATCTCGACTGCGACGCGGTGCCGGGCGCCACTGCCGCGCAGCGGGCATCCGCCGGTTCGGCCGATGCCGCGCTGATCGACTGGCCGCGCGTGCTGCCCGCGAAGCTGCGCCGTCTGCGCGCGTGCTTCGACGCATGGCGCGCCAGCGACGACCCGTCGCGCGATACGTTCCAGCGTTTTCGTGCGGCGGGCGGCGCGGCGCTCGACGCGCATGCGCGCTTCGATGCGTTGCAGGCGTTCTGCATCGAGCACGGGATCGGCGCGGACTGGCGGCAATGGCCCGTGCAATGGCGCATCCCGGGATCGGCGGAAGTCGACGCGTTCGCGCACGCGCATGCCGACACGATCGCGTTCCACACGTTCCTGCAATGGTGCGCGTCGCGCGCGCTCGGCGACGCGCAGCACGCGGCGCGCGGCGCGGGCATGGCGACCGGCCTGATCGCCGATCTCGCCGTCGGCTCCGATCAGTCCGGCAGCGACGCGTGGGCGCACGGCACGACGCTGCTGCGCGGCGTATCGCTCGGCGCGCCGCCCGACCTGTTCAATGCGGCCGGCCAGGCCTGGGGCGTGACGACGTGGACGCCCGACGCGCTGCGCGCGGACGGCTTCATGCCGTTCATCGAGCTGCTGCGCGCGGCGTTCGCGCACGCGGGCGGCATCCGCATCGATCACGTGCTCGGCTTCGCGCGGATGTGGATCGTGCCGGACGGCGGCTCGCCGCGCAGCGGCGCGTACCTGCGCTATCCGCTCGACGATCTGGTGCGGCTCGTCGCGCTGGAAGCGGCCCGCCATCGCGCGATCGCGATCGGCGAGGATCTCGGCACCGTGCCGGCCGGCTTGCGCGAACGGCTCGGCGCGCAAGGGGTCGCGGGGATGCGCGTGCTGTGGTTCGAGCGCGACGCGAACGGCGCGTTCCGGCCGCCGTCCGCGTGGGATCGCGAGGCGATCGCGATGACCTCGACGCACGATCTGCCGACCGTGGCCGGCTGGTGGCGCGGCGTCGATCTCGGGTGGCGGCGCGTCGCGGCCGACGCCGAAGCCGCGAAGCGGCGCGACGAAGCGCAACCACCG
The DNA here is from genome assembly GCF_002223345.1 of Burkholderia sp. AU16741. Taxonomy (NCBI): domain Bacteria; kingdom Pseudomonadati; phylum Pseudomonadota; class Betaproteobacteria; order Burkholderiales; family Burkholderiaceae; genus Burkholderia; species Burkholderia sp. AU16741. The sequence goes on along the minus strand of NZ_NKEZ01000011.1, from coordinate 355,999 downwards.
CACGATGTCGCCGCCCCGGCGCCGGACGATGCGAGCACGCACGATTCGGACGAGATCGTGCAAAGCATGGCGTACGGCCACGACACCGTGCAGCGCCCCGATTCGAATCGCTCGACGCCCGCGCCGCCTCCGGAACTGCTCGCCGCTCACAGGGAACGCGCCACCGAGCGCGCGGCGCTGTGGCACGCGCTGCAGCACGCAGGCTGCGCGCCGGCCGGCGCCGCGGTGCCGCCGGCCGACATGCCGCCGGTGAACGCGATCCTGGCCTACGTCGCGAGCAGCCCGTCGCCGCTCGCGCTGCTGCCGCTCGAGGATCTGCTCGCGCTCGACGCGCAGCCGAACCTGCCGGGGCCGCCATGCGGCCATCCGAACTGGCGGCAGCGGCTGCCGCGCCCGATCGACACGCTGTTCGACGCCGACGTGCGCACGCGCATCGCCGCCGTCGTGCAGGCGCGCCGCGCGCAGGGGCACCGCCCATGACCCCACGCGCGACGCTGCGACTGCAGCTGCATGCGGGCTTCACGTTCGACGACGCGGCCGCGCACGCCGACTACTTCGCGCGGCTCGGCGTGAGTCACCTGTACCTGTCGCCGGTGTCGACGGCCGAGCCCGGCTCGCTGCACGGCTACGACACCGTCGACTACGGCGCGCTCGGCGCGGAACTCGGCGGCGAAGCCGGCTTCATCCGGCTCGTCGACGCGCTGCGCGCGCGCGGCCTCGGCATCGTCATCGACATCGTGCCGAACCACATGGGCGTCGGCGGCTCGTCGAACGGCTGGTGGAACGACGTGCTCGAATGGGGGCCGGCCAGCCCGTACGCGCGCTATTTCGACATCGACTGGCATCCGCCCGACCCGGCGCTCGACGGCAAGGTGCTCTTGCCGTGCCTCGGCGCGCCGTACGGCGAGGCGCTCGCGGCCGGCGACATCACGCTGCGCGCCGATCCGGCCGCGGGCCGCTTCTATATCGCGTGCCCGGGGCGGCGGCTGCCGGTCGCCGCCGCCACCTACGCGGAAATCCTGCGCATCGCGAATCGCGCGGACCTGAACGCGCTCGCCGAGCGCTTCGACGTCGCGCCGATCCGCGACAGCGCGCGGCTGGCCGCCGCCCATGCGGCGCTGCGCGACCATGCGGCCGCGCACGGCCCGCATGCGCTCGACGCGGTGTTGCGCGGCGCCGATCCGCGCCGCGCACGCTCGCGCGCGTGCCTGCACCGGCTGCTCGAACGCCAGCACTACCGGCTCGCCTGGTGGCGCACGGCGGCCGACGAGCTGAACTGGCGGCGCTTCTTCGACATCGCGACGCTTGCGGGCGTGCGCGTCGAAGACGAGGCGGTGTTCGACGCCGTGCATGCGCTGCCGCTGCGGCTGCACGCGGCCGGACTCGTCGACGGCGTGCGCGTCGATCACGTCGACGGCCTCGCCGATCCCGGCGCGTATTGCCGCCGGCTGCACGCGCGGCTCGCCGCGCAGCGCGACGCGCGACCCTACGTCGTCGTCGAGAAGATCCTCGCGCCCGGCGAAGCGCTGCGCACCGACTGGGCCGTCGACGGCACCACCGGCTACGACTTCATGAACGACGTCGGCGCGCTGCTGCACGACCCGGCCGGCGCCGAACCGCTCGCCGCGCACTGGGCGGCCATATCAGGTTCGGCGCGCACGTTCGCGCAGGAAGCGGTCGACGGCAAGCGGCGCGTGCTGATGCGCCAGCTCGCCGTCGAGCATGCGCGCGTCGCGCGGTTGCTGCACGGCATCGCGCGAGCGTCGCCCGCGACGCGCGACATCAGCCTGATCGCGATCCGGCGCGTGCTGGGCGAGCTCGCGGTGCGGCTACCCGTGTACCGGATGTATCCGGCGCCGGGCGTCGAACCGGCCGACGCCGACCGGCGCGTGCTCGCGCATGCGTACGACGGTGCGTATGCGGCGGTCGATCCGACCGACCGCTTCGCGCTCGAGCGTGTCGCCGCGTGGCTCGGCTTGCCGGTCGTGCGGGTGCCGCGCGTGGACGCCGATGCGCTGGCCGCGGCGCGGGTCGCGTTCGCGCAGCTCACCGCGCCTCTGGCCGCGAAAGGCGTCGAGGACACGGCCAACTATCGTTACGGGCGGCTGCTGTCGCGCAACGAGGTGGGCGCCGATGCCGGCGACTTCAGCCTGTCGCGCGGCGCGTTCCATGCGCGCAACCGGCGCCGCGCGCGCACCGTGCCGCACGGGCTCGTCGCGACGGCCACGCACGACCACAAGCGCGGCGAGGACGCGCGGGCGCGGCTCGCGGTGTTGAGCGAGGTGCCCGATGCGTGGCGCGCGGTGTCGCTCGACTGGTCGGCGCTGAATCTGCCGCATCGCGGCGGTGCGCACCGCGACCTCGCGTGGACGCCGGGGCCGGCCGCCGAGGCGATGCTGGTCCAGACGCTCGTCGGCTGCTGGCCGCCGACGCTCGCTCCCGACGACGCGGCCGGCCTCGACGCGCTCGCGACGCGCGTCGTGCAATGGCAGACGAAGGCGCTGCGCGAAGCGAAGCAGTACACCGACTGGCTCGCGCCCGAGCCGGACTACGAGCACGGCTGCGAAGCGTTCGTCCGCGCGATCCTGACACCGCGCGGCGCGGGCGATTTTGCGCATCGGCTGCATGCGTTCGTCGCACGGATCGCGCCGGCCGGCGTCGTCAACAGCCTGACGCAAACGGCGCTGCGGATCGCGTCGCCCGGCATGCCCGATCTCTATCAAGGTACCGAGTCGTGGGATCACTCGCTCGTCGATCCGGACAACCGGCGCGACGTGCCGTTCGCGACGCTGGCGGCTGAATCGGTCGATGGGCCGGTTGCGTCGTATCTGCCGACGTGGCCCGATGCGCGCGTGAAGCGCGCGCTGATCGAACGGATGCTGGCGCTGCGTGCGCGATGGCCCGCGACGTTTGCGGACGGCGCTTACGTTCCGCTGCGGGTGCGTGGCCCGCTTGCGCGGCACGTGGTGGCGTTCGCGCGGTGCGACGACGCGGCTACCGTGGTGGTGGTCACGACGCGGCTCGCGTGCCGGTTGCTCGGCCAAGCGCCCGCGTTGCCGCGCGTGGAGCCTGCGCGATGGGGAGATACGGCGGTCGTGCTGCCGCGCGACGTGGAAGGGCCGTGGATCGACTGGCTGAATGCGGGCGACGCGATCGATGCGCCGGAAGGAGTGCTGGCGCTCGATCGCTGTCTGGCAGAGTTGCCTGTGGCGGTGCTGGTCGCGGCGCGGAGGGGAAATTGAAGCCGATGTCCGAGCGGCATTAGCGACGCGGGAAGTGGGACACGGACGCGATCGAGGCTGCTGAAGGGAAGTGATCGTATTTGGCAAGCCCGGTCGGCGACGCGACCGGGCTTTTTCATTGGCGGAAATATAAGTACGCCGCGCGGGATTTTTCGAGCGACCTATTTATCGTGCGAGCCGCGGATTTATCGCGTGCGGCCTCGTCACGACCACTCTTCCGGCGGCATCTCGCCGCGGTCATCTTCCCACAGCGGTTTCGCCGTCTCCTCTCCACGGCTCGGCGTCACGGGCCCGTTGCCGCTTGCACGAGTGTCACCACGCTCGCCGCGCCGCGCCCCGTCGCGCGTCGTCGCCGCACGCGGCCGTGTTCGCGTACGCGTCGGCGTCACGGTCCGCTGCCCGTCGCGACGACGCTCGTCCGTCGTTCCCGCATCGTTCGTCTGTCGTGGGTTCGAAGCTGTAGCCATTTTTCTCTCCTGAGTCATCGAAGGAAACCCGTTGCCCGAGCGCCGCAATTTCGGTGCCGCGCGCCGGGCAAGCGTCTTGCTCCATCGCTTCGCCCCCTAACCATTCCGGAGGAGACGATGCCGACGAATCGCAACGCGCCGCCCGCCACACGCCGCCGCCTCGGCGAATGGATGGCCAGCGAGGAAGCGCACATGGCCGCGTTCCGCGAAAAAATCGCGAACGAAGCGCGCGCGCATGCCGGCGAGCAACTGCGCACGCCGGCCGTGCAGGAACTCGCGCGGCTGTTCGACGACAACGCCGTGTTGCGCATGAGCGTGACGCGCGCGATCGACGAGGCGCGCGAAGCGGGATACCGGCTCGGCTACGCGTCGATCGGGGAACTGATGACCGTGCTCGACCATCTGATGACCTACACGCCGCCGTTCAGCGAGGAAAGCCTGATCGTGTGCCCGCTGAACGCATTCTTCGACTGGCCGATGTGCATGCCGTCGGGCCACGCGGTGTTTCGCGACGCGTCCGTCAATGCGCAGTTGAAGCGCGTATTGAATGCGTGGTGCGACTTCCTCGGCGGCCCGCATTCGCGTGCGCATCTCGACACGTCGCCGCCCGACGGCTGGTTCTGCGACGAAGCCCGCAAGCGCCTCGGGCTGTCGCAGTTCCAGTATCGCGAAGACCAGCCCCACTGGGGCTTCGATTCGTGGAACGACTTCTTCACGCGGCGCTTTCGCGACGGTGCGCGGCCCGTCGCGGCGCCCGACGATCCCCACGTGATCGTCAGCGCGTGCGAGGCCGCGCCGTATCACACCGAAACGAACGTGAAGCTGCGCGACACGTTCTGGATCAAATCGCAGCCGTACTCGCTGCGCGACCTGTTCACGCCTGCGTGGCTGTCGCTCGCCGAGCGCTTCGTCGGCGGCGACGTCTACCAGGCCTACCTCAGCGCGTACAACTACCATCGCTGGCATGCGCCGGTGCGCGGCGTGGTCACGCACGCGTATCGCGTCGACGGCGCCTATTACTCGGTCGCCGAAGCGGAAGGCCCGGACCCGGCCGGGCTCAACGACTCGCAGGGCTACATGACGGCGGTCGCCGCGCGTGCGGTGGTCGCGATCTCCAGCGACGATCCCGGCATCGGCACGGTGGCCGCCGTGTTCGTCGGGATGGGCGACGTGTCGTCGTGCGTGATCGACGTCATGCCGGGGCAGCGCGTCGACAAGGGCGACGAGATCGGCTATTTCCAGTTCGGCGGCTCGACCTACTGTCTGCTGTTCGAGGCCGGCGTGATCGACCGCTTCCTGTACGCGCCGCCGTTCGACGGCCAGCCGCCGGTCGTGCAGGTCAATGCGCCCGTCGCGATCGCACGCTGAGCGCCGCGGGCGGCCCGGTGCGTCACGCTTCCGCTTCCGTTGCGTCGGACCGGGCCCCGTCGTGCCGCTGCACGCTGTGCAGGACCGACAGGCCGTCGGCGGTCAGCGCGGGCCGGTGTTGGCCGGACGCATCGTCGCGCTCCATCACGATCAGGTGTCGTTCGACGAGCGCGACGATGTCGTCGCGGTCGAGTTGAATCTGTTCCGGTGCGCGATGCACCAGGAACAGTGCGGCGAATTCATGGGCGGTCAGCATGCTCGTTTCCCCGTTGGCGGCTACGCGCGACGCGACACCGGCGTCGCATCGGCCAGCGGCGCGTATCGTGCGCCGGCAACGTCATGGACATGCAGGGAGCGTGCCAACCGGTGTCGTTCAATCGGTGGCCGTGCAGTGCGCGCGCCGCGCGATGTGGCACCACGCGAACGCGTTCGAGCCGCTGCAAAGTTTTCAACGGCATGTAATCGGTAACGGCAGGGCAACGGCGGACACGGGAGACGTCCGGTGAAACCGGCCTGGGGCCGACCCGTCACAGCCCGGGATCGCGAGACGAAATGCGGCCCGCTCAGGGTTCCCGCGAGCGAAACAATCCCGCCCGCGCCGCGCCGGCCGGCGCACGGAAATACCCGCTGTGCAGCACCACGTCGTGGTTGCCGCTCGCCAGCACGTCCGCGCATGCGGCTTCGATCCGCGCACGGCCCTGCTCGAACGCGTCGCGCAAATCGGCCTCCAGCGCGGAGCGCGCGCCGAAATGATCTTCCAGCGCCTCCACCGTGATCGCGCACGCCTGCGGCGCCCCGTCGACGTCGACGACGAAGCGCAACTGCAGCGCCGCGCCGTCGAACGTGGGCGGTTGGTCGGTCAGCGTCACGGCGCGCGGGGAATCGGCCGGCATCGCTCATGCCCTCCGCGCCGCGAGACGCTCGACCAGCGCGCCGTTGAACGCGGGCAGATCGGCCGGCTTGCGGCTCGTGATCAGGTTGCCGTCGCGCACGACTTCCTCGTCCACCCACTTGCCGCCCGCGTGCCGGATGTCGTCCTGCAGGCTCGGCCAGCTCGTCATCGTCTTGCCCTCGACCAGCCCGGCCGATACCAGCAGCCAGCCGCCGTGGCAGATTGCCGCGACCGGCTTGCCGGCGCCGACGGCCGCCGTCACGAATTCGCGCGCGGCCGGCACCATCCGGATCGCATCGCCGTTGATGACGCCGCCCGGCAGCACGACCGCGTCGTAGTCGCCTTCGCGCGCATCGTCGAACGTGCGATCGACCTTCACGCGCTCGCCCTTGTCGACGTGCCGGAAACCCTGGATCTCGCCGCGCTTCTGCGAAATCACGTCCACCTGCGCGCCTTCGGCCGCGAGCGCGCGCTGCGGTTCGACGAGTTCGGCTTCCTCGAAGCCGTCGACCGCGAGAATCGCTATCTTGCAATGATCCAGCCTGCCGCTCATGAGTGCCTCCGTGGATGGGAATAAGGTGGGACGGCACACGCCGTGCCGTTTCCCGTCGTGCAGCAATCGCCATTCCGCCCGCCAGCGCCGCGGCCCACCGGCCTCGTCGCTTCGTGCGCAATGCGGGACAACGGGGAACGACCCGCGATCGACGGCGGCCATCCACGCAGGGGAGGACCGACCGCCGCCCGTCGCCGCGCCCGGCTGCAAAGATTTCAACGGGATGTAACGGGACGCCGTGGCGACGCCGTACGTCGATCCGGCGCGATTACTGCAGATGACGTGCGGCGTCGAGCATCGCGTCGGTCAGCTCGACCGTCAGCGTCAGGTTTTCGTCGGTATCGGGCAACTGTTCGAGCGTCTGCTGCACGGCGTCGTGCAGCATCGCGTGCACGCGCATCCGCGCGCCGTCGTCGAGATCCGCGTAGCGCTCCATCGTCGAGCATTCGAGCGCGAGCACGACCGAATGCCGGGCCGCCTCGGGCGGCGCCTCGACGGCGTTCGCCCACGCCGCATGGAACATGACCCTGCCCGTTTCGACGTCCACGTGAACCGTCGTGTCGAGATCGTCCACGTCGGTTGCGTCGCCGTCGATCTCGTCGTTCTCCAGGAAAATCCGGGAATTCGATTGCATGATGTCCTCCTGCGTGGTGGCGGCGGGCCCGTCCCGGGAAACCGCGCCGCCATCGCACCGTGCCGGCCGCGCCGGCACGGTGCCGTCAATAACCGCTGGAACCGCCGCCCGTCCCGCCGGCCCCGCCGCCGCCCGTGCCCGTCGAGCCCGCCGAACCGCCGTTGCCGGCGCCCGTGCCGCCCGACCCGCCGGCCCCGCCCGACCCGCCGCCGACCCCGCCGCCCATGCCTCCGCTACCGCCCTGGCCGGCGCCGTTCGGGCCGCCGCCCGGCTTCACGTGGCCTGCCGCCCCGCTGTGCGAACGCATCCCGTGCTTCGCCCCATGCCGTTGCGTGCCCGCCGGCGGAGGCGGCGCGGTCGTATTGCCGTTGGTGCCCGGCGTCGACATGTCCATCGACGGATTCGGCGCACCGGTGCCCTCGTCCGAGCGCTGCGAATTCTGCGCCCATGCAGCCGGCGCGGCCGCGACGATCGCGACGGCCGCGCAGGCCAGCACGCGCCGCGCGACGAACTTCGATTCGAATGCTGCTGACTTCATGGCGTTTTCTCCCTATGGGTGATGGCGTGATGGAAATTCCTGCTCCGATCCTTCAGCAAGGCCCATGCCGTCACCGGCCACGTTCGCGACGCGGCACGCGATTTGCGGCCCCTCTGTTCGCACGCCCCTTCTGTCATCCCATACGGAGCCCTTGCCTTATGCCTTCCGCTTCTGCTTCCGCTTCCCACGCTCACGGCAAGCGCCACACGCGCCGCCCGGGCCGCGCGCGCAGCGCCGACCCGGCCCACCGCAAGCGCTGGTCCGGCGAAGTCACGCAAAAAAGCGATGCGCTCGACATCGAGCCCGACATCTTCAAATCCGACGATCCGGCCGAGATCGCGGCGTCGCTGAAGCACTCGGCCGAACACAGCCGCCGCCGCAAGGCGTCGCCGTTCCAGTCGGCGATGTCGATGCTGAACTTCTACGTGAACCGCGCGGGCCGCAACCTGCCGAAGACGCGCCGTACGACGCTCGAACGCGCGAAGCGGAAACTGCGCGAAGCCTTCGGCCGCAAGCCCTGACGGCTGGCGCGCCGCCCGTCTCCCTCCGCTGCGATTCCCACGCATGCACGAAACCCTCTGGTATCTGATCGTTGGCGCGGTGCTGCTGGGCATGGGCGTCGTGACGTCCGCGCTGCGTCACCTGCCATGCAGCTCCGCGATGATTTACCTGGTGATCGGCGTCGCGCTCGGCCCGGCCGGCGCCGGCCTGCTGCATCTCGACCTCGAACGTGACGGGCAGCTGCTGCGCGAGATCGTCGAGGTCGCGCTGCTCGTGTCGCTGTTCGCGATCGGGCTGCGGCTGCGCGTGCCGCTGTCCGACAAGCTGTGGCTCGTACCGTGCCGGCTCGGACTGCTCGCGATGATCGTCACCGTGCCGCTGCTCGCCGCGTGCGCGGTGCTCGCGCTGGGTCTCGGCTGGGGTCCCGCGCTGCTGCTCGCGGCGCTCCTCGCGCCGACCGACCCGGTGCTCGCGCACGACGTGCAGGTGCACGATCCCGGCGATCGCGACCTGGTGCGCTTCGCGTTGTCCGGCGAAGGCGGGATGAACGACGGCATCGCGCTGCCGTTCGCGCTCGCGGGGCTCGCGCTGTGCGGCGCGCCGGGCGCGACGTACGGCATCCCGCCGCTGTCCGGCACGTTCGCGCTCGTCGCGCTGTGGGGCATCGCGGGCGCGGTCGCGATCGGCGGCGGGCTCGGCTGGGTCACGACGAAGACGATCGGCTGGCTGCGCACGCGGCACGCGCAGGCGCTGGGCCTCGAAGGCTTCTTCGCGCTCGCGCTGATCGTGCTGTCGTTCGGCGCCGCGCAGCTCGCGCACACGTTCGGCTTCATCGCGACGTTCGCGGCCGGCGTCGCGATGCGGCGCGTCGAGCATCGGGCGAGCGGCGACCGGCCGCCGCGCGAAGTGATCGGCCAGATCGATTCGGAAGACGTGGTCGCCACCGAGAAGCATCCGGAAAAAGCGCATGCGTTCATGGCCGAATCGGTGCTGGGCTTCACGATCGAGCTCGAACGGATCGCCGAAGCGGTCGTGATGACGATGATCGGCAGCGTGCTCGCGACGCTGCCCGGCCCGCTGCTCACGTGGGGCGCCCTCGCGCTGGCCGCCGCGCTGTTCGTCGCCGTGCGTCCGCTCGCGGTGCTGGTCACGCTCACCGGCTCGCGCGCGACGCATGCGCAGCGGCGGCTGATGGCGTGGTTCGGCATCCGCGGGATCGGCTCGTTCTACTACCTGCTGTTCGCGCTCGAGCACGGGCCGTCCGAAGTGGTGCGCCCGCTTGCGGCGCCGGTGCTGGCCGTGGTATCAGCGTCGGTGGTCGCGCACGGAATCTCCGCGACGCCGCTGATGAACTGGTATTACCGGCTGCAGCAGCGTCGGCGCTGACGCTTCATGCGTCGGTGCCAAGCCGCGCCCGCATCGCCGCGGTGATGCGCTGGCGCGTGCTCGCATAGTCTTCCCACGGGTCGCGCTTCAGCGTGTCCAGCCGCTCGTGCAGCGTATCGATCGTCCATTGCGCGCCGCCTGTCGTGTGGGGCACCTCGTCCCAGTCGAGCGGCACCGACACGCCCATGCCGGGCCGCGCGCGCACCGAATACGCGGCGATCGTGCTCGCGCCGCGCCCGTTGCGCAGATAGTCGACGAAGATCTTGCCGCGCCGGTGGCGCGGCCCCATCGTCGCGGTGAAACGGTCGGGCAGCGTGCCGGCGACGTGCTGCGCGACCGCGCGCGAGAAGTCCTTCACGTCGTCCCAGCCCGCATGCCGCGTGAGCGGCACGACGACGTGCAGCCCCTTGCCGCCGCTCGTCTTGCAGAACGACACGAGCCCGAGCTCGTCGAGCAGCCCGCGCACGAGTTGCGCGGCGTCGATCATCGTGCGCCACGGCAACGCCGGATCGGGATCGAGGTCGAACACGATGCGGTCGGGCCGCTCGATGTTCGACGCGTGCGCGTTCCACGTGTGCAGTTCGACCGTGCCCATCTGCGCGGCGCCGAGCAGCGCATCGACGCTGTCGATCGACAGCAGCGGGCCGTGGCCGGGATCGAGCCCTTCGTGCTGCGTGACGAACGGAATCTCGCGGCGCTCCGCGTGCTTCTGGAAGAACAGCTCGCCGGCGATGTCGCCCGGCGCGCGCACGAGCGACACGGGCCGGCCTTTCAGGTCGGGCAGCAGCCACGGCGCGACCCACTGCCAGTAACGCGCGAGATCGATCTTGCGCGTGCCGCCTTGCGGATCGAGCACGCGCTCCGGATGCGTGATGCGCACGCGGCCGAGCGTGTCGGGGCCGGACGCGTCGCCTTCGGCGCGCGCGGCCGCACGCGCACGTGACGGGCGCTTGCGATCGGCGGTCTCGTGAGCGGCAGGCGATGCGCGCTTGCGTGTGTCGTCGTGCGGGGTCTGGCGTTGATCCATCGTCACCTCCGTTTCGGTGTGTTTCGGCCGCTCGCGGACGATCTGCTCCGCCGGCTTGTCGTCGCGCAGCGCGATGAATGCCGCCTGCCGCACGATCCCGTCGCCGGTCCATTCCGCGAATTCGCATTCTGCGACGAGCGTCGGCTCGACCCAGTGCACGCGCGTGCGCGTGCGTTCGCGCGGCGGTGCATCGAACGGCATCGTGTCGCGTTCGTGCTTGCGCAAAATCGCGGCGAGACGGTCGAGCATCCGCGCGTCGAAGCCGGTGCCGACGCGGCCGACGTAGTGCAGCGGCGCCGGCCCGCGCCGCCGTTTGCCGGCGGCCGGCGGCTCGTGCACGCCGAGCAGCAGCGCGCCGAAGCCGTGCCGGCTGCCCGACGGCTCCGTAAAGCCGCCGATCACGAACTCCTGCCGGCGCCGGCATTTGAGCTTGATCCACGCAGGCGATCGGCCGGCGCGATAGCGCGAGTCCGCACGCTTGCCGATCAGCCCTTCGAGGCCGGTGTCGCACGCGCTCGCGATCAGCGACGCGACGTCCTCGCCGAGATCGGGCGAAAAGCGCACGCGCGCCGGATCGCTGTTCGCGAGCAGCGGTTCGAGCAGCGCGCGACGGGCGGTGAGCGGCGCGTCGCGCAGGTCGTAACCGTCGAGATAAGGCAGATCGAATACGAAGAACGTGACCGTGTCCGAGCGGTCCGCGCCGAACGCGTTCTGCAACGCCTGGAAATCGGGCAGACCGTTTTCGCCGAGCACGACGGCCTCGCCGTCGAGCCATGCGTCGTCGACGTCGAGCGCCGCGAGCGCGTCGCGCTGCGCGCGCAGCTTCGCGGTCCAGTCGCGGCCTTCGCGCGTCATCAGCGTGACGCGCCGGCGCGTGCCCTTCCCTGCAATGCGCGCGAGAATTCGATAGCCGTCGAACTTCAGTTCGTAGCACCAGCCGCCCTGGGTCGGCGGCGCGTCGACCAGCGTCGCGAGTTGCGGCGCGACGCGCTCGGGCAGCGGCGCACGCACCGCGCCTTCGACCTGCGACGGATCGGCGGGGGGCGGGCTTTCTTCACTTTCGTGGCTGGCGTCACCAGCGTGTCGCGCGTCAGGTCCATCGCCGCCCCCGTCCGTCGAGCGGCCGCGCCGCGTCGCGCGCGTGCGCGCCGCGCCGTTGGACGCACCGTCGTGCACGCTCCCCGGCCGCTCGCCGACGACGTCGAATTCGTCGGCGCTGCGGGCGTCGTCGTCCCGTTCCTTGATCAGCAGCCACTGCTCCTGGCGCCCTTCCTGCCGCCCGCTGCGCACGAGCGCCCAGCCGCCGTGCAGCTTCTCGCCGTCGAGCCGGAACGTCAGCTTGCCCGCCCGATAGCCTTGGCGCGCCTGCGCCACGCCGCCGTCGGGCGTCCACGTCCCCTCGTCCCAGACGACGACCGACCCCGCGCCGTAATGCCCGGCCGGAATCTCGCCTTCGAACGACGCGTATTCGAGCGGATGGTCCTCGACGTGCACCGCGAGCCGCTTGACCTGCGGATCGAAGCTCGGCCCCTTCGGCACGGCCCACGACTTCAGCGTGCCGTCGAGTTCGAGCCGGAAGTCGTAGTGCAGCCGGCGCGCGTGGTGCTCCTGGATCACGAAGCGCAGCGGCTGGCGCTCGCGCGCGGCAGGCTTCGCCTTCGGCTTCGTGCCCGCTTTCGTGTCGGCCCGCGCATCGGCCTTCGTGCGTCGCTTTCCGTGCGCCCCTTCGGGCTCGGGCGTCGCGCCGAAATGGCGCTTGCGGCGATACGGATCGAGCTTGCCGGCCATCGCGTCACCTCGTCGGAGGAGTCGGAATCGGAATCGGAGTCGGCGTGATGGGCGTCACGCCGCATGCTTGCGGCGCGCGGCGGTCTTCTTCGTCGCATGGTCGCTCGCCGCGCTGCGTTTCGCGGCGGTTTTCTTCGCCGCGGTTTTCGTCGTCGTGCCCTTCGACGCGGATTTCGATGGCGGCTTGCGACGCGCGCCGCCCCGCGCGGATGACGGTGACGACGACGCGTCGTCCTCGCCTTCATCGCGTTCCGCACGCAGATCCGCCGCCCGCGCACCGGCGCCGCCCTTCAGGCTGCGCTTCAACAATTCAGTGAGATCGACGACGTTGCTCGCCGCGCGGCCCGTCTGCGCGGGCCGATCCTCGATCTCCTCGATCTTGCCCGCGCGCACCTTGCGCTCCACCAGTTCGAGGATGTCGTCGCGAAACGTGTCGTGATATTCGTCGGGCGTCCACGTGCCCGACATGTCGTCGATCAGCTTCTTCGCCATCCCGAGTTCGCGCGCGGTCACGCCCGCGCCCTTCGCATCGGCAGCCGGCACCGATAATTCGTCGAGCGGCCGCAATTCTTCCTGCCAGCGCAGCGTATCGAGCGCGAGTATCGGCCCGACCGGAATCAGCGCGCCCAGATGCTGGCGGTCGCGCATCACCACGAGCGCGATGCCGATCTTGCCGCTGTCCTTCAGCGCGTCGCGCAGCAGCGCATAGACCTTCTCGCCCTTGCGGTCGGGCACCAGGTAGTACGGCGTGTCGAGATAGAGAAACGACACGGCGTCGGCGTCGACGAAGGTCAGGATATCGACGGTCTGCGTCGATTCCGGGTTCGCCGCGCGGATTTCGTCGTCGGTGAGCACGACGTAGCGCTCCTTCTCGTACTCGTAGCCGCGCACGATATCCTCGCGCGTGACTTCCTTGCCGGTACGCTTGTTGATCTGCCGATAGCCGATCGGGTCCATCGAGCGCTTGTCGAGCATCCGGAACGACGGCTTCACGGTGCGCGTCGCCGGAAACAGCTGCACGGGCACGTGCACGAGCCCGAAGCTGATCGCGCCTTTCCATATCATCCGCGGTGCCATGCGTGTTCCTCCTTGCCGGATGCGCGCCCGCCCGAAGGCAGGTGCGCGGTACGGCCCAAACCGCTATCGGCCGCGATCGGCCAATTTCGCGCTATGCCGGCAACTCCGCCGCCTGCTGCTCGCGCGCCCACACGCGATGCTGGCCGAGGTGATCCGACAGCGTGTTCAGTACCGTGTCGAGATCGACCGGCTGCCCGACGCACACGCCTTCGGCCGGATCCGGCAGGTGCGCGGCGCTGAGCAAGTGCCGCCCGGCCCCGACGGCCGCGATCGGCTTCAGGTGCTTGAACGCCTCGCGCACGAAATGGCGGGCGTCGGCGCTGTGCGCGAGATCGCGGCCATCGCCGTCGCCGCCACACACGAACACCGCATCGAACATCACCGACGGCATGCCGACGAGCGTCGCCTCCGGCACGATGCCGCCGATCGGCGCGAGCGTCGGCGCGACGATCGTCGGCACCGCGTGCGCGGCCAGCAGCGCGTCGCGCACCTGCTCGACGAGCACCGGGTTCACGCCGGGCGTCGCGATCAGCGCGATCTTGCGCGAGCGGATGCCGGGCTTCGCGCGGCCGATCAGGCTCAGCGCGGGCGAGCGCTGCGCGACGACCGGCGTCGCGGCCGCCTGCGGCGCCGGCAGCCCGAGCCGTTCGGCGACCTGCGCGGCGAGCCCCGCGTCGAAGCGCGCGATGATCTCGTTGACCACGCGCTCGCGAATGTGCGGCTGCGTCACCTTGCCGAGCTCGAAGCAGTACGCGTCGCGGATATGCCGTTGCTCGATGTCGGTCATGCTCTGGTAGAACAGCGCGGGCTGCGAGAAATGGTCGGCGAACGATTCGCTGCGCACGCGCACCTTGTGGCCTTCGAGCGGCTCCGGCACGGTCTCGAACCCGCCGCCGGACGGCGCGGGCGGCGTCTCGCGCGGCCAGCCGCCGCTCGTCGAGTTCGGCTCGTACGACGCTTGGCCGACGTTGATCGTCTGCCGATGCATCGCGTCGCGCTGGTTGTTCGCGAACGGGCACACCGGCCGGTTGATCGGAATCTCGTGGAAATTCGGGCCGCCGAGCCGGCTCAGCTGCGTGTCGGTGTACGAGAACAGCCGCCCCTGCAACAGCGGGTCGTTCGTGAAATCGATGCCCGGCACCACGTGGCCCGGGTGAAACGCGACCTGCTCGGTTTCCGCGAAGAAGTTGTCGGGATTGCGGTTCAGCGTCATCCGGCCGATCGGCCGCACCGGCACGCGTTCTTCCGGCACGAGCTTGGTCGGATCCAGCAGGTCGAAGTCGAATTTATCCGCATCGGCCGGGTCGATCATCTGCACGCCGAGTTCGAACTCCGGATAGTCGCCGCGCTCGATCGCCGTCCACAGGTCGCGCCGGTTGAAATCCGGGTCGTGGCCGGCGATCCGCTGCGCCTCGTCCCACAGCAGCGAATACGCGCCGCTCACGGGCCGCCAGTGGAATTTCACGAAACGCTCTGCGCCGGCCGCGTTCACGAAGCGGAACGTGTGCACGCCGAAGCCGTCCATCGCGCGATAGCTCGCCGGCAGCGCGCGGTCCGACATCAGCCAGAGTACGGTGTGCGTGGTTTCGGGCACCAGCGACACGAAGTCCCAGAACGTGTCGTGCGCGGACGCGCCGGTCGGCATCTCGTTCGGCGCCTCGGGCTTCACCGCATGCACGAAGTCGGGAAACTTGATCGCGTCCTGGATGAAGAACACCGGCATGTTGTTGCCGACGAGGTCGTAGTTGCCTTCCTGCGTATAGAACTTCACCGCGAAGCCGCGTACGTCGCGCACGGTATCGGACGAGCCGCGCGGCCCCTGCACGGTCGAGAAGCGCACGTAGACCGGCGTTTCGGCGGCCGGGTCCTGCAGGAACGCGGCCTTCGTGTACTCGGCCATCGGTTCGTACACGCGGAACACGCCGTGCGCGGCCGAGCCGCGCGCATGCACCACCCGCTCCGGAATGCGCTCGTGATCGAAATGCGTGATCTTCTCGCGCATGATGAAGTCTTCGAGCAGCGACGGGCCGCGCGCGCCGCCGCGCAGCGTGTTCTGGTTGTCGGCGATCCGCACACCCTGGTTGGTCCGCA
Source organism: Burkholderia sp. AU16741 (assembly GCF_002223345.1). Classification (NCBI taxonomy): domain Bacteria; kingdom Pseudomonadati; phylum Pseudomonadota; class Betaproteobacteria; order Burkholderiales; family Burkholderiaceae; genus Burkholderia; species Burkholderia sp. AU16741. The sequence continues at coordinate 340,435 of NZ_NKEZ01000011.1, read as the reverse complement.
GCGCCTCGCCGTCGGGGCGCGCACGATGCTCGTCAAGCTGGCGCGACTTCGCGCTGTCGTGCGGGGGCGTCGGTTGCGTCGGGGGCGTCTTGCCGGCGGAGGGGGGAGTCGTCATCGTCAGGTGTCCTCGTGGGATTCGGTAGGAAGCCGCTGCCGCACGGCGACGCGCCGCGGCGCGCGCGTGCGGACGGCAGGAAAAGGCGGCCCGGCGCGCCGCGAACGGCCGCGGGCCGGTGGTGGCGTCAGGGCGCGCGCAGCGCCGCGTCGAATGCCACGGCCGTCACGTCGAGCGCGACGTTGCATTCGATCACCGTGTCCTCGACGCGCGGCTTGTGCTCGTCCACCGCGCGCCGCGCGCGGTCGCACAGCTGCGTGCGCACGCGCAGCCGGTCTGCCGTATCGAGCGTCGCGTAGCGTTCGATCACGTCCGCGTCGAACCGCATGTCGACCGTGCAGCGCCATTCGCGCGCGTCCTCGTCGGACGGCACGCGCACCCACGACACGTGGATCGTCAGCCGCCCGGACGCGTCGTCCGCGTGCACGACGACCGTCGACTGCGACGGAAAACCGATCGCGAGCGCATGCTCGAGTTCCGCGATGCGCTGCGACCGGTCGGGCGTGACCGTCATCGGCGCACGACCCCGAGCAGCAGCGTGACCAGGAAGATCACGACGAAGATGTAGAACAGGATCTTCGCGATCTCGGCCGCACCGGCCGCGATGCCGCCGAAGCCGAACACGGCGGCGATGATCGCGATGACGAAGAAGATGATGGCGTATCGAAGCATGGAACCCTCCTGGATGACAGCGGTCGTCACTAAACGTCGGCGCCGATCACGCATCGTGCTTGTGTTTCGGTTTGCCGTGCGTGGGCGTGGAAGCCATTTTCTCGAGCTCTTTCTCGCTCATCGACTTGGCCATCGATTTCGACGGCGGCTTCAAGTCCTTCATCTTCGTGTCGCCGCGCTTGGCCGACAGCGCGGCCCCGGCGGCACGCTGCTGGGCCTGGGATTTGGCTGGCATGGTTGCGCTCCTCTCGTTGGCGCGCGAGCCGACGCAACGCGCGGCACGCGCGGGTTGGAACAATGAGGCCGTCACGCGGCGTCGCGGCGCCGCAGGTCGGCCGGCGGAATCTTCATCGCCTGGCGATACTTGGTCACCGTCCGACGCGCAAGAAGAATGCCGCGGCCCGCGAGGTTCTCCGCGAGCGCGACGTCGGACAGCGGGTCGGTCTGCCGCTCGGCCGCGATCATGTCGCGGATCAGCACCTTCGCGGCCGACGCCGAACACACGCCCTTGCCGGCGGCCTCGAGCTTGCGCGGGAAGAAATGCTTGAACTCGAACGTGCCGTGCGGCGTGGCCATGTACTTGTTGCCGGTCGCGCGCGAGACGGTCGATTCGTGCAGGTCGAGCTCTTCCGCGATGTCGCGCAGCACGAGCGGCTTCATCGCGATCTCGCCGTAGCGGAAGAAATCGCGCTGCCGCGCGACGATGCATTCGCCCACGCGCTGGATCGTGTCGAAGCGCTTTTGCACGTTGCGGATCAGCCAGCGCGCTTCCTGCAACTGCTGGCCGAGCGGCGAATCGCGCTCGCCGCTCGACTGCGCGAACAGCGTCGCATAGCGTTCGTGCAAGCGGGCGCGCGGCAGCACCGCCGGATTGATCGTGACGATCCATTCGTCGCGCACCTGGCGCACGATCACGTCGGGCACCACGTAGTCGCCGCGCGTGCTGCCGTAGTGATTGCCGGGGCGCGGATCGAGCCCGCGCACGAGCGCGCAGGCCGCCTGCAGCGTGTGCGGGCTGCAGCCGAGGCGCCGCTGGATTTCGGCCGTCTCGCGGCGCGCGAGCCGCTCCAGATGCTCGCGTGCGATCGTCTTCGCTTCCGCGAGCGCCGGCGTGCCGGCGGGAATCGCGTCGAGTTGCAGCACCAGGCACTCGGACAACGAGCGCGCCGCGATGCCGGGGCGGTCGAGCATCTGCACGAGCCGCAGCGCGACCGCCAGATCCTGTTCCGACAGCAGCAAGGCCGGATCGGCGGCAACCAGCAGTTCGGACAGCTCCTGGCGCAGATAACCGTCGTCGTCCAGCGCATCGATCACGAGGCGCGCGGCTTCGCGGTCACGCCTGTTCAGCGGATAGAGTCGCAGCGCATCGTGCAGCTGCTGATGCAGCGACGGTTCGGCGGCCATCCATTCGCCCGGCGACAAGCCGTCGGCGTCGTCGCCCTGACGGCTCATGCCGCGCGGTGCGGGCGCGGCCGTAAACGGCACCTCGCCGTCCGGCGCACGGATGTCGTCGCGCTCAGGCGCCGCGTCGGGCGCGGCCGCTTCGCTCGGCGCCTCGGCGGGCGCCGCAGCGGTTTCCTCGTCGCCCTGGCCGTCTTCCAGAAACGGGTTCATGTCGAGCGCCTGGCGCAATTCCTGTTGAAACTCGAGCGAGGACAACTGAAGCAGTCGCAGCGACTGCTGGAGCCTCGGCGTAAGTGCCAGATGCTGTCGCATCTGCAGCGCAAGCGAGACGGGCATCGAAAGCCTCCTGACGTTGGGTTCGCGGTTCGCGGTATAGCTTCTGCCCAACGTCATGCAGCTTCCGTGCCAGTCGCGTGAGGCATGCTGCGAAGCGGTTCTCGGGGGTTCGCACCCCGTTTCGTCACGCGCGAGAGCCGCTTTTTTACAAGCCGGGGGCAAGTTAGGGGGCACGTATTTCGCTCACGAGAAGCGGCACGTTCCGCAAGCGCCCCACGGGCCGCGCGGCTACCGCTTCGCGTCGATGCGGTCCACCGCCGACCGGTCGAGAAACGCGATGGTCAACTCGGGCAGATGGCGCAGCAGCCACGCGGCCATGTCGCGCTCCTGCTGCAAAATCCCCTCGCAACACGCGCGAATTTCGTCTTCGCCGGCCGCCTGCGCAGCCGCGACGAGCGCCGTGTAGGCGGCGATCTCGAGCTGCGCGAACGCATAAGCGGCGAGCGCCGTCTTCACGATTTCGTCGTCCGCGAGCATGCCGCTCGCGATCTGCCCGTACGCGGCCACGCGCGCGGCGAGGTCCTTGGTCGCCGACGGCGACGTGCCGAGCCGCATCAGGCACGCCTCGACGAGCGCCTGCTGGCCGAGCGTGGCGTCGAGATGCAGCCGAAGCCGGTCCTGCAACGCCGGATAGTGACCGACCCGCCTCATCTGCGCGTCGATCATCGTCTCGGCCTGGCGCTCCATCGCGTACGCATCGCGCAGCCAGTCCTCCAGGTGCTCGTGCTGATTCGCCATCGCGTTCCTCCGGCCGCATCGCGGTGCGGCATGCCGTGACGCGGCGTCGCGTCGTGCCTCCGCGGCGCGTCGCCGCGGGGCGTCCTGTCAGTACTGCATCGGCGGCGGCGTGCCCGGCAGCGGCTGGTCGCCCTGCGTGCCGTTCGGGCCCGGCGGCGGCACGTCGGCCGGTTCGCCGACGGTCGTGCCGCGCGGCATCGTGTTGCCCGGCGACGGACGCGTGTCGTAGCGCGTGTTCGCGTCCGGCATCGTCGTGGTCGACTGCGCGCCGCGCCCGTCGGGCGGCGCGGGCGGCGCCGCATGCGTGCCGTACGGGCCGCTGGCCGGTTGCGTGCATGCGCCCAGCGCGCATGCCGCGGCGAATGCACAGGCGCCCGCGCGTATCGTCTGGATCGTGTTCATCGAATCCTCCCTGGAATGGACGGCTCCGGGCTGGCCGTTACGGCACGGCTCAGAGCCGGTTGAAATGGAAATCGCCCGCGTACGCGGTCGGTGCGCGGCGCGCCATCATCGTGTCGAATTCGGCCGCGACGCGCGTGAGCGTGCCGCGTTGCCGGTCGACGTCGGCCTGTTGGAGCGCGGCGAACGCGTCGGCGTCGAACGTCACGGTCAACGACGCCGGATGGCCGTCGACGCGAAAGCCGATATGCAGCGCGCCGGCCGGGTGCTCCTCGACGTGGAACGGCAGCGCGCGCCTCGAAATGGCGGCCGAGCGTTTCGGCGATGTCGCGCAGCATGCCGGGTTTCATGCGGATGCTCATTGCAGGCCCTCCTTTCGTCTCGGCGGCATCGCACCCGTCGCCCGTGCACGCACCGGCGGCTCGGGCGACGGCGGATCGCGTTCCGGCGGCGCATGCCCGGGCGGATCGCCCTCCGGCTCCCGGTACGGTTCGGGCATGTCCGGCGGCACGTCGTCGGGATCGGGCGGCGCGGGGTCCGGCTCGATGTCGGGCAACGGCGGCTCGGGCCGTTGCAGCCACTGCGCGGGTTCGGGTGTCATCGGCATTCCCTCGTTGCGAAGTTCGGGTCGGGATCGGCGCGACGGCCGCGTATCGCGGATTCGCAAGCCGCGTGCCGTCCGTTCGGGTTGGCGCACGCCGCACCCCACGGGGATCGATACGCATGCGTGCGGTCCGGCGCGGCGCGCCGTGCCTTCGCTACACCGGTCGCTGCAAATCTTGCAAGCACGCGGCTACGCGTCGTACGCGGCCATCACGAGCCACAATTCGCGGCCGTCGTCGCGCACGCGCGCGGCGAGCGCATACGGATCCGACGGCTCGCACGCACACTGCAGCGCGAAGCGCGCGGGTTCGGTCGCGCCGAACGTCTCGTCGCCGAGCCGCCGCACGTCGGCCTTGCCTTCGAACATCCGGCGCTCGGGCCGGTAGATCAGCGGTTCGTGCTTCCACGTATCGAAATGGCTTTTCACCGAATCGAATCCGCCGCCGCATACATTGATTTCGTAGCGCACGCCTGGTCGTCGTTTCGGAATCATCGTCATGCCTCCCGCTCGATGTGCGCGCAGCAGGCACCCTGTTGCGCCGGGTCGTGATGGTCGTCGTCGTGGTCGTGGTCGTCGCAGTGGCAAGTCGCGTGCCGTGCGCACGGAGCAGGCACGCCGGTTGCGCCACACAGGCTCCTCGTCACGATACGGAGCACCGCCATGAAGGATTCGACCCGGCCGGGCCACGACGCACCGGCGCACGAGCGGCAGCCCGACCCGCAACCGCCGCTGAAGGATCAGGACCGCACGCGCACGCGCCATTCGGAGCGCCATATCGACAAGCAGCTGGAGGACACGTTTCCTGCAAGCGACCCGCCCTCGACCGGCGGCGTCACGCGCATCGAAACCGACAAGCCGGCCGGCACGCACGACGGCGGCCCGCGGGACGACAAGCGCGACCGCGACGATGCGTGACGAGACGGCCCGCGCGCGGCATGCGGTTTGCTGAAGTTTGCTGAATCGCACCGGCCGCATCGGCACCTTGCTACCCCTACCGGAAGGAGAACTTCATGCATCGCGTCAACGAAATCATGTCGCAGGACGTCGTGCGGATCGCCCCGACCGACTCGATCCGTCACGCCGCCCAATTGATGGAGCGCTACGACATCGGCGCGCTGCCCGTGTGCGACAACAACCGGCTGATCGGGATGGTGACGGACCGCGACCTCGCGGTGCGCGCGATCTCGGCCGGCAAGCCGCCGGAGACGCGAATCCAGGAGGTCGCGTCCGGCCCGATCGAATGGTGCTTCGACGACGATCCGCTGGACGAGATCCAGCACTACATGGCCGATGCGCAACTGCGCCGGCTGCCCGTCGTCGATCACGACAAGCGACTGGTCGGCATGCTGTCGCTCGCCGACATCGCGACGCGCACGGCCAGCCCCGAGCGCGACGACGTCGCGAACACGCTGGAAGGCGTGTCGCAACCGAAGCAGACGTGACGGGGCGATTCCCGCTCCGCCTCGACAACCCGCGCGACCCGCAGGGCCCGCCCCCGGGCACGGTCGCGCCCCACGCAGCCAGGAGGACACCATGCAGACTCCCAATCAAGGGCAGACCCGCATCATCGGCAAGGGCGCCGCGACGGCGGCCGGCCCCGGCCCCGACGTGATGGCGGCCGATACGCTGGAAGGCGACAAGGTCTATACGACCGACGGCGACGACGTCGGCAAGATCAAGGACATCATGCTCGACGTGCGCTCGGGCCGCATCGCGTATGCGGTGCTGTCGAGCGGCGGCATCCTCGGCATCGGCGACAAGCTGCACGCCATTCCGTGGAGCGCGCTGACGCTCGACACCGAACGCAAGTGCTTCCTGCTGTCGGTGTCGTCCGAGCGGATTCGCAACGCGCCGGGGTTCGACAAGGACCATTGGCCGGCGATGGCCGATCCGCAATGGGCCGAACCGCTGCACGAGTTCTACGGCAGCACGCCGTACTGGAGCGCGGGCGACGAGCTCGGGCTGACCGATCCGACCGAAGACCTCGACGACCCGCGCACGCGCGGCCGTCACTGACCGCACCCGGACGCGGCGCCGCTTCGCCGGCGCGTGCGTTCGGCATGCGTTCGATACGCCCCGCCTGCGCGGGGCGTTTTTTTGTCCTCGGGCCGCGGCGCGAAAATGCCGCATCCGCCGCCCGCCAGCCTTTTTACAAGGGTCGTGTAACGTCCTCGTCGGCCCTCACGGCGCCGCCGCTCGCCGATTCGAGGTAGCCCAGCAGCCGGTGCGGCGTCAGCGGCTTCGCACAGTGCGCGTCGAAGCCGGCTTCCTTCGCCCGTTCGCAATCGAGTCGCGACACGAGCCCGCTGCACGCGACGAGCAGCATGTCGGCGGTTTGCGGATCGCCGCGCAGCCGCGCGGCAAGCTGCAGCCCGTCGAGGCCTGGCATCGCGATGTCGAGCACGACCGCGAACGGCTGCCACGCGCGCGCGACGTCGCACACGGCGAACGGATCGTCGGCAACCCGGCACTCGAAGCCGCGCGCCTCCAGCAGCAGGCGCAGCGCATCGGCCGCATCGCGATAGTCGTCGACGACCAGCACGCGGCGCGGGCGGCGCGGCACGCTGTCGGGTGCGCGCCACAACAGCACGTCGTCGGCGGCCGGATCGTCGCCGGGTTCGGGTTGCATCGTGCTTCTCCTGTCGTTGGACGGGGTGGCCCCGCAAGGCGCGCGCCCATGCCGACTGCATCCGGCATGCCGGTTGCTGTCTCGTTCGCATCGTCGACCCAGGAGTCCTTCATGCGCGCGATGCGGCTTCGATCCTCCGGTTTGCTTCCCTCAGCACGTGCGACAACACGGGCGCCGGCATGTTCCGCGGGCGCGCGGCACGCCGCCCGTCGGGCCTGCGCCGGAGAAGCCGCATGACACGCAAAACGCCCGATCGCGAAAAAACGACGACGACGCCGGCCGACGGCGACGCACCCGCCACGCTCGACGCGTGCCGCCGCTGCGCGCTGTGGGAACACGCGACGCAGCCGGTGCCCGGCGCCGGGCCCGTCGACGCGCCGATCATGCTGGTCGGCGAGCAGCCGGGCGACCAGGAGGACCGCGCGGGCGTGCCGTTCGTCGGCGCGGCCGGCCGCATGCTCGATCGCGCGCTCGACGAGGCCGGGATCGAACGCTCGGACGTCTACCTGACGAACGCGGTCAAGCACTTCAAGTGGGAGCCGCGCGGCAAGCGGCGGCTGCACAAGACGCCCGCGCAGCGCGAAGTGGCCGCATGCCATTACTGGCTCGAGCGCGAGCTCGACGCCGTCCAGCCGCGCGTGGTGGTCGCGCTCGGCGCGACGGCGCTGCGCGCGGTGCTGCAGGACAACGACGCGACACTGGAGCGCACGCGCGCACCGGTGCGCACCGAGGACGGCCGGCTCGTCGTCGCGACCTATCACCCGTCGTACGTGCTGCGCACACGCGGCGCCGATTCCCGCGAACGCGCGTACCGCACGCTGGTCGACGCGCTGCGCACCGCATCGCGCCTCGCACGCGAGCGGCGCCACGGCGGCGCTCGGGCGTCGCACGGGGACGCGGGATGAGCGGCCCGGACGAAGACGTCCGGCCGGCCGCCGACGCGCCGCCGGCCGCGAAACCGTGGTATCGGCGGCTCGGCCCCGGCCTGCTCGCGGGCGCGTCCGACGCCGATCCGAGCAACGTCGCCGTCTATGCGCAGGCGGGCAGCCAGTTCGGTTTCAACATGCTGTGGATGATCGTCGTCACGCTGCCGATGATGGTCGCCGTGCAGCTCGCGGCGGCGTTCATCGGGCGACGCAATCGCGAAGGGCTCGTGGCCGGCATCCGCGCCCACTTTTCCGATCGCATCGCGAAGACGCTGATCGTGATGGTCGTGATCGTCAACGTCGTGAACGTCGGCGCCGACCTCGCGGCGATGGGCGATGCGACGGCGCTCGTCGCCGGCGGCCGCAGCTACTGGTATGCGCCGGTATACGGCCTGGCGTCGCTCGGGCTGCAGGTGCTGCTGTCCTACGAGCGCTACGCGCGCTGGCTCAAATGGATGACGCTCGGCCTGCTCGCGTACGTGATCGAACTCGGCTTCGTGCACGTCGACTGGGGCAATCTGCTGCGTGCCATCGCGCTGCCGCAGATTTCGTTCACGCACGACTATGCGACGACCGCGGTCGCGGTGCTCGGCACGACGCTGAGCCCCTACCTGTTCGTATGGCAGGCCGCGCTCGAGGTCGAGGAGACCCAGGCGGAGCGCCGCAACGGCGACCAGTCATGCGCGCCGGCCGCGCGCCGCGAGACCGAACGGCGCATCACGTTCGACACGTGGACCGGCATGATCGTGACCAACGCGGTGTCGTTCTGCATCATGGTGATCGGCGCGGCCGTGTTTTTCGCGCGCGGGCGGCACGACATCGGCAGCACCGCGCAGGCCGCCGAGGCGTTGCGGCCGATCGCCGGCGAAGCCGCGTTCCTGGTGTTCGCGTTCGGTATCGTCGGCTGCGGGCTGCTCGCGATTCCCGCGTTCGCGGGCAGCGCGGCCTACGGTTGCGCGGAAGCGTGGCGGTTCCGCGAAGGGCTGAACGAGCCCGTGCGGCGCGCGCCCGCGTTCTACACGGTGCTCGCGCTGTGCGTGATCGTCGGCATCGCGATCTGCTTCAGCCCGATCGACCCGATCCGCGCGCTGTACTGGAGCGCCGTGCTCAACGGCATCGCGGCGGTGCCGATGCTCGTGTTCGTGATGCTGCTGGCGCGCCGGCGCGATGCGGCCGGCCAGCCCGGCAGCGGCCCGGTATCGAAACTGTTCGGCTGGCTGGCGGTCGCGCTAATGGCGGCGTCGGTGGCGACGATGATCGTCGATCTGCTTTCGTGAGGGATCGAACCTCACTGGGTCGCTGCGTGGACGGTTGCGTACGCAACCGGATGGAACACGGGCGGCGCCGCATGCGACGCCGCCCGCTTGCCCGCGTACTACAACCGCGTATTACATCATCTTGCCGCGCGAGCGCTCGGCACGCGCCGCATCGGCGGCGGACTCCACCTTCTTCACTTCTTCCGGCGGCGGCAGCACCGCCTTGAAGCCCATCGACTCGATCCACATCTCGCGCGCCCAGCCACGCGTGTGATACAGGTGATGATCCTCGTCGGCCTCGACCTCGTCGTGCGCGGCCTTCAACACCTTCGCCGCGTCGCTGTCGGGCAACTGGTCCGCCGCGTAGCCGATCAGCTCCCAGTTCAGGTGATCCTTGGTTTCGGCCAGCACCACGCACTCGGCCGCGACGACCTGCGCGACGGCCGGGTCGGCCTGCTGCTTCGCCTGCTCGATCACCCGCACCAGCGATTCGCCGGTCGCCGCCACCGCGGCGCGCCCCGGCGATTGCGCATCGGGATCGAGGCCAAGCGTGTCGAACACCTTGCGCAGCACCTCCTGGTGATGCAGCGTCTCGCGATGGTACTTCTCCCATTCCTTGTGCAGGTCCTCGTCGGTCGCGCACTGGAGCGCGGCCTCGTAGATCTTCGCGCCGCCAAGCTCGGTTTCGTATGCCTGGCAGAGCAGTTCGAGGATACCTTCGTGCTTCGATTGCCGTTGGGCCATGACTGCTTCTCCGAAAAAGCGGGCCGCACGTGCGGCCCTGGGGTGGAACCGGGCGCGCGTTACTGCGCGCCCACCTTGCGTGCCAGCGTTTCCGCCATGCTCAAGTGATGCTTGAGCGTCGGCAGCGTGGATCGGGCGAACGCGCGCAGCTGCGCGTCCTTGCCGTCGCGTGCTTCGTCTTCGAACAACGCAACCGCCTTCTTGTGCGCATCCGGGCCGGCCGCCGCGAGATACGCGGTGTCGAAGTCGCGCCCGCGCTTGCCGCGCAGCGCCTCGACGTCTGGATCGGAAATCTGCTCGACCTGCGGCTTCATGCCCTTTCGCGCGGCGATTTCGGTGAGCTTCGCGTTCGCCTTGCCGTGATCGGCGACCATCCGTTTCGCGAACGCGCGCACGTCCGCCGACTGCGCCTGCTTCAGCGCGAGCTGGCTCGCCTGTACCTCCGCCTTGCCGGCCATCGCGGCCTTGTCGACGAACTCCGCGTCGGTGCCCTTCGGCGCTTTCGCGATGCCGGAATCGCCTGCACCGGCCGCGCCCGACGACGGATTGATCATGCCGCCCGGCACATGCGCATTCGACGCGGGCGGCTCGCTCGGCATCTGCGCGCGGGCGAGCCCCGATACGGCGAGCACGCCGGCGGCGAGCGCGGCGATCGTCCAGTGGGGTTGTCTCATCTGCTTTCTCCTTGTGCTTGCGTGGAAACGGCCATCAGCCGCCGACGATCGAGCCGCCGTTCGGATGCAGCGTCTGCCCGGTCATGTAGCTCGCGCCTTCGGAGGCGAGCAGCACGTAGCAGCCGATCAGTTCGTCCGGCTGGCCCGGCCGCTTGAGCGGCACGTTCGAGCCGAATTTCGCGACCTGCTCGGGCGTGAACGTCGACGGGATCAGCGGCGTCCAGATCGGCCCCGGCGCGACTGCGTTCACGCGGATATCGCGCTCGGCCAGCTCGATCGACAGCGAGCGCGTGAAGGCGACGATCGCGCCCTTGGTCGCCGAGTAGTCGGGCAGTTTCGGGCTGCCGTGATACGCGGTGACCGACGCGGTATTGACGATGCGGCCGCCCTGCTTCATGTGCGGCAGCGCGGCTTGCGTGCAGAAGAACATCCCGTACACGTTCGTGCGGAACGTGCGTTCCAGCTGCTCCTCGGACACGTCCTCGATGCCCGGCTGCGGATGCTGCTCGCCCGCATTGTTGACGAGCACGTCGAGCCGGCCGAGCCGCTCGACCGTGCGCGCCACCGCGTCGTGCGCCTGCCGGCGATCGCCCACGTCGCAGGCGATCGCCTCGCAGCGCCGGCCGGCCTGCTCGATCAACTGCTTCGTATGCGCGGCGTCGTCGGATTCCTCCAGATAGACGATCGCGACGTCCGCGCCTTCCTTCGCGAAGCCGATCGCCACGGCGCGGCCGATCCCGCTGTCGCCGCCCGTCACCAGCGCGACCTTGCCGGCGAGCTTGCCGCTGCCGACGTAGTCCGCCGCTTCGTCGCGCGGCTTCGGCTGCATGCCGCGCTCGGTGCCCGGCTGCTGCGTCTGTTTCTGCGGGGGTGGAGTCTGTGCGGTGCTCATGGGTTCCTCCTTGAACGGGTGCCGCGGATGCTGCGCAAGCGGCGTGCCACGTGCGGCGCACGCCCGCCCGCACGCGGCGGCCATGCGCGCGCGGGTGGCATTGCAAGCGTTTGGAAAAAGGGCGTAGTCAGCGCGGGCCGCGGGACGCGGCTTCGTCGGGCCGGCGCACCGGGTCGAAATCGCGCCATTCGCCGTCCTGCCAGTCGCCTTCGACGCGCTCGATCGACTTCGCGCCGGTCGCGCGCAGCACGTCTTCCGCGGCCGTCGCGGTGTCGGGCGTCACGCGCGCGGCGAGGATCACGCCGGTTTCGCTGCGCGCGAGCGTGCCCTTGCCTTCGGCCTGCTCGCCGCGCATCCGGCCGAGCGCGCCGCCGAATGCGCCGAGATACGCGCCGGCCAGCGCGCCGGCGGCCGGCACGAACCAGTAGCGCAGGCCGAGCGCATATACGATCAATCCGATCACGACGCCGATCAGCAGCCCACGCATCGCGCCGACCATCGCGCCGCGCCCGCCCGGCTTCGCCGCCGTGTCGGCGTACACGTCGCCGCCGATCGGAAAGCGCGCGTGCTGGCCGCCGGGGTTCAGGAAGAAGATCGACACGTCGTCGGGCCCGAACGCGCGCTCGTAGAGGTGACGCGCCCCACCTTCCGCTTCGTCGAACGTCGTGAAACGGCCTGCGACGATCATCGCCATGGTCGTGCTCCTCGTGAGGGATTGGGATGCGCCGCGCGCACAGGCACGCGGCGCGACGGGGCGGCCCTTACATCAGCCGCCCGAGTTCCTTCGATACCGATGCCGGCGTGTCGTACTCGCGCTCCGGAATCTTGCGCAGCATGTCGAGCACCTCGCGGCTCGCATGCGAGCGTTCCGCGCACTGCACGACGTCCGACTTGCTCGCCGGATAATCCATCCCCTTCAGCGCCTTCTGCACGTCGACCGGGCTCGGCGGCTTGCCGTGGCCCGTCTGGTGCCCGCCCTTGTCGTGATCCTGCTGCGTGCGCTCGCCTTCGTGCGCGCGCGAGTGGCTGTATTCGTGGCCCGTATGTTGTCGGGATGTCATGAAAGCCTCCTTGGAAAATGATCGAAATCACGCGGACGAACGGCGCGTCCGCGCGAATGCGGCAAACACCAGCGCCGCCGCGCCGAGCGCGACCGCGCCGGCGACCTTCGGACGCTGCACCACCGTGTTGTACGCACAGCTGCGCAGCACCGTCCCTTCCATGCCTTCGCGCTCGTGCAGCGCGTGGCGCGAGTCGTACAGCGCGTTGTCGTCGCGCGGCCGCGCGGGCCGCGCCGTGCGCTGGCCGCGCGAGAACAGCGTGGCCGCGACGCGATCGAACAGCCGCGGCGCGTGATACGCGCTCGCCGACGCGAACTTCGCGGCGCCGCCGACGAACAGCGTGCGGCGCGGATGCGCGGCCGCGAACAGAACGGCGTCGGCCACCAGCTCGGGGTCGTAGATCGGCGGCGGCAGCTTCGCCTCGACGTTCATGTAGTTCTTCGCGTGCATCACGAACATCGTGTCCATCGCCGCCGGCTTGATCAGCGTGACGGACACCGGCAGATGATCGGCTTCCATCTCGAGCCGCAGCGAATCGGTGAAGCCCTTCACCGCATGCTTTGACGCGACGTACGCGCTTTGCAGCGGCAACGGCGCGTCGGACGCCTCGCTGCCCATGTTGATGATCGCGCCGCCGTGGAAGTCGTCCTTGCGCCGGAAATGGTCGGCCGCGACGAGCGAGCCGTGCACGACGCCCCAGTAGTTGGTGTCGAACAGCCGGCGTTGATCCTCGAGCGGCACCTGGGCCGCCGTGCCGAAGATCGACACGCCCGCGTTGTTCACCCAGGTGTCGAAGCCTCCGTACGTGTCGGCCGCGGTCGCGGCCGCGCGCTGCAGATCCTCGATGTTGCCCACGTCGCCGGCGACCGGCACCGCGAGCCCGCCGTGCTGGCGGATTTCCTCGCACAGCGTGTTCAGCGCGTCCTCGTTGCGCGCGAACAGCACGAGTTTCGCGCCGCGCCGTGCCGCCTTGCGCGCGGTGACGAGGCCGATGCCGCTCGTCGCCCCGCTGATCACGATCGTCTGTTCGCCGACCGGTTTGAGCATGCAATTCATCAGTGGACTCCTGTTACGGTCGCATCGCGGTTATTTGGGCCGGATGGTCAACTGGTCGCGCACGCTCTGCACGCCGTCGATCTGCTTCACGACGCCGACGGCCTGCGTGCGCTGCTGCTCGTCGGGCACGCTGCCGGTGAGCGTCACGGTGCCGTGCCGCGTCTTCACGTGGATGTCGCCGGCCGACAGGCCGCTCGTGCCGGTCAGCTCGGCCTTCGCCTTGGTCGTGATCGTCGCGTCGCGGATCTTCGTGCGGGTGCTCGAGTGCGACGACGACGTCGACGACGCCCCGTCGTCGCCGGCGGCGAGCGCGTTCGGCGCGACCACCATGCATGCGGTGGCCGCGGCGATCGCGACCGCCATGCCGGTGCGCAGCGCGCGCTGACGGCGGATGCGCGGGGAGCGGGCTTGCAGCGGGGATACCTTCATCGTGACCTCCTTTTCATCGGGCCGGGCGAACCGGCGGGTGAGCAGAAGTCGCGCAAATCGCGTGCCGCGCCGCGCGCGCCGCATGCCTGCGCGCCCTCGCGATCGGACGCCCTTTCATCCAACGCGTTGTAATTTTTGCGGCACAGGGGGAAGCGGTTTTCCCCGCCATGCGGCAGGCATGCCGATTGCCGAGGGGCGATAACGGCGGCCCGTGTGCGCGGCCCCGATATCGGGAGCACTACCATGCAGAGAATTGCGTTGATCAGTGAACATGCATCGCCGCTGGGCGTGATCGGCGGCGTCGATGCCGGCGGCCAGAACATCTATGTCGCCAACGTCGCGAAGCAGCTCGCGGAGCGTGGCCTCGACGTGGACGTCTACACGCGCTGCGACAATCCCCACTTGCCGGAGGTGGTGCCGATCGGCCCGCGCATGCGCGTGATCCACGTGCCGGCCGGGCCGCCGACCGACGTGCCGAAGGAGCAATTGCTGCCGTACATGGGCGCATTCGCGCAATACATGATCGCGCGCATGCGGCGCGAGCCCGACCCGGTCGACGTGATGCACGCGAACTTCTTCATGTCCGGCGATGCCGCGCTGCGCGTGAAAAAAACGCTCGGCATCCCGCTCGTCACGACCTTCCATGCGCTCGGTCGCGTGCGTCGGCTGCATCAGGGCACGGCCGACGGCTTCCCCGACGCGCGCTTCGCGATCGAGGACACGCTCGCGCGCCGCTCGGACCGCCTGATCGCCGAATGCCCGCAGGATGCGCTGGATCTGACGACACACTATCGCGCCGATACCGCGCGGATCGAGATCGTGCCGTGCGGCTTCGACGCACAGGAATTCCGGCCGGTACCGCGCGTCGATGCACGCGCGCGGCTGGGCTGGCCGCAGGACGCATTCGTCATACTTCAACTGGGCCGCCTCGTGCCGCGCAAGGGCATCGACACCGTGATCGACGCGCTCGCGCGCATGCCGCGCGATCCGCAACGGCCGACGCACCTGTACGTCGTCGGCGGCAGCCAGGCGACGCCCGACCCCGCGCGCGACCCCGAACTCGCGCGGCTCGCCGCCTTCGCGCATGAACTCGGCATCGCGAACCGCGTGACGTTCGTGGGCCGACGCGATCGCGACGCGCTGCACCTGTACTACAGCGCGGCCGACGTGTTCGTGACGACGCCGTGGTACGAGCCGTTCGGCATCACGCCGGTCGAGGCGATGGCGTGCGCGGCGCCGGTGATCGGCAGCGACGTCGGCGGCATTCGCACGACGGTCGACCACGGCGCCACCGGTTATCTCGTGCCGCCGCGCGACCCGGCCGCGCTCGCCACGCGCCTCGTGCAACTGCGGGCGCAACCCGACCTGTGCGCGGCGCTCGGCCGCGCCGGCTACCTGCGCGCGCATCGCTTCTACACGTGGCAAGGCGTAGCCGGCCGGCTCGTCGACATCTACCGCGACGTCGCCCACGCGCAGCGCGCCGGCACGTCGGCCGGCACCGGCCGGCGCACGCCGGTCGCCACCACGCGAGGCGTGCTCGCAAACCGCAAGGAGAATACGTAATGAAGGGCTACGATCGAAAACGCGTGCTCGTCACCGGCGGCGCCGGCTTTCTCGGGTCGCATCTGTGCGAACGCCTGGTGACGGCCGGGCACGACGTGCTGTGCGTCGACAATTTCTACACGGGCGCGAAGGACAACATCGCGCACCTGCTCGATGCACCGAACTTCGAGCTGATGCGGCACGACGTGACGTTTCCGCTCTACGTCGAAGTCGACGAAATCTACAACCTCGCGTGTCCGGCGTCGCCCGTCCACTACCAGCGCGACCCCGTGCAGACGACGAAGACCAGCGTGCACGGCGCGATCAACCTGCTCGGCCTCGCGAAACGCGTGAAGGCGCGCATCCTGCAGGCGTCGACGAGCGAAGTGTACGGCGACCCCGACGTCCACCCGCAGGACGAGCACTATTGCGGCCGCGTCAATCCGACCGGCATCCGCGCGTGCTACGACGAAGGCAAGCGCTGCGCGGAAACGCTGTTCGCCGACTACCATCGCCAGTACGGCGTCGACGTACGGATCGCACGGATCTTCAATACCTACGGGCCGCGCATGCATCCGGCCGACGGGCGCGTGGTGTCGAACTTCGTCACGCAGGCGCTCGCCGAACAGCCGCTGACCGTCTACGGCGACGGCAAGCAGACGCGCTCGTTCTGCTACGTGGACGACATGATCGACGCGCTGATCCGGCTGATGGAGGAACCGGGCGACGCGAGCGAGCCGGTCAATCTCGGCAGCGACGTCGAGATCGCGATGATCGACGTCGCGCGCGAAGTGGTGCGGGTCGTCGGCGCGAACGTGCCGATTGAGTTCCGGCCGCTGCCGTCCGACGATCCGCGTCAGCGGCGGCCGAATCTGGCCGCCGCGCAGAAGCGGCTCGGCTGGCGCGCGACGACGACGTTCGCGAACGGGCTCGCGCATACCGCGCGCTACTTCATTCAACGTCAGGTCACGCACCACGCGCCCGGCGACCTCGTGCGCAGCACGCGCATCGCGTCGCATCTACTCGCGCAAGTCCACACGCAGAACCGGCCGGCGCCCACCACCTGACGCGGCGGACGCGCCCCGTTCGCCCGATACGCGACCCGCGTCAGCCGTCGCCCTTCGTCACGTGCGCGATCTTGTGCGCCAGTTCGCGCACGTCGACGGGCTTGCACAGGTAGCCGTCGAAGCCGGCCTCCAGCGCACGGCGTTCGTCGGCGAGGCCCGCATGCGCGGTGACGGCCAGCACGCGCACGTCGAACGGGCCGCCGTCGCCGTTCGTCGCGCCGCGCCGCAATGCGTCCAGCAGCCAGAAGCCGTCGCCGTCGGGCATCGCGAGATCGGACAGCACGACCGTCGGGCGGATGTCGGCCACCATCGCGAGCGCCTCGCGGCCGGACGACGCGATCGCGACGGCCGCGCCGAACGTGGTGAGCGCCGCCGTGAGGCTCGCACGCGTGGTCGCGTCGTCGTCGACGATCAGGATGCGGTGCATGTCGAGCACGAGCGCGTCGCGGCGGCTGCCCTGCACGATGCTCCACGCCATCGCGCCGGCCGGCTGCCAGCCGGCCGGCAGCGTCACCGTGAACGTCGTGCCGAGATCGCGGCCCGCGCTCGCGACGCTCACGCGGCCGCCGTGCAGCTCCGCGATGTGCCGCACGATCGACAGGCCGAGCCCGAGCCCGCGCCGCGGCGACGCGGGCGAATCGTCCGCGCGGCGGAACATGTCGAACACGTACGGCGCGAACTCCGTCGCGATGCCCTGCCCGGTATCGACCACGGTCAACACCGCCTGCTTGTCGTCGCGCACGAGGCCGACCGTCACGCTGCCGCCGGTCGGCGTGAATTTCAGTGCGTTCGAGATCAGGTTCGACAGCATCTGGCGCAACCGCTCGGCGTCGCCGGACACGATGCACGCGGGCGCGGCGCAGTCGAATTCGAGCAGGATGCCGGCCGACGACGCGGCGGTCTGGAACGTGCCGACCTGGTCGGAGAACAGCCGCACGACGTCGACCGGCGTCGCATCGAGCCGCAGCTTGCCGGTCGCGAGCGACGACGCGTCGAGGATGTCGCCGACCATCCGCGTGAGCGAGCGCGCGCTGCGGTCGATCGCGTCGACCGCCTGATGCTGCAACGCGGGGTCGCTCGTATTGCGCAGGACCTCGATCCATCCGTAGATCACGTTCAGCGGCGTGCGCAATTCGTGCGATACCGTGGCCAGCAGCTCGTCCTTCAGCCGGTTCGACGTGTCGGCCTGATCGAGCGCATCGCGCGCACCCTGCAGCGAGCGCTGCGCCCGCAGGTCGCGGCGGCGCTGCGCGCCGGTTTCGCGCAACGTCAGCGACAGCGCGACCCACGCTCGTGCCTCGCCGAGCACCGGGCATGCCGATACCCTCGCCCGAAAACGCCGGCCGTCGCGTCGCACGCACAACAGTTCGAGCGGCCCGATGGGTTCCTGCATCGTGTCGAACGATTCGGCGAGCGGGTTGAGCCGCAGCCAGCGCCGCGCGATCAACGTGTCGAACCGGCGGCCGCGCGCATCGGCCTCGTCGTATCCGAAGATCCGTTGCGCCGCGGCGTTCCAGCTCGCGATGCGGCCGCTCGCGTCGATTCCGACGATTGCGTCCGGCGACGCATCGACGACCGCATGCTGAAGCCGCGACGCGTCGACGCGCGCCCGCTCCGCCCCGGCATCGCGCAGTAGCAGCACCGCGCCGTCGAGGTTGCCGTGGCCGTCGCCGATCGGCGACGCGACCGCGACGATCGGCACCGGCTCGCCGCTGCCGGCCTGCAGCCAGTGGCGGTCGGACGTCGCCTCGGCGCCGCCGAGCGCGTGGTCGAGCGGCGTGGTCGGCACGCGATGGCCTTCGCGATCGACGAGCCGCAGCACGTCGCGCACGGGCCGGCCGATCGCATCGTCCGGCCGGCAGCCGACGAGTTCGGCCGCGGCCGCGTTGAGATAGGTGAGCCGCCCGTTCGGATCGGTCGCGACCACGCCGTGCGGCAGCGCGCGCAGCACGGCTTCGAGTTGCCGGCGCGCGGCCGCCTCGCGCCGGCGCGCGCGATCGTTCGTGAGCCGCGTGTGATGCAGCAGCGACGCGACCGCGCATACCAGCGCACCGATCAGCATGAACGCGCCGAGCTGCACGAGCCGCTCGGGCAGCGGCGCCGTATAGGCGGCGGGGTCGGACAGGAACAGCGTCCAGACCAGGAGCCCGCTGACGACCGTCGACACGATGCCGAACAGGAACGACGTCGCCCACGCGGCGCCGGCGAGCAGCGGGTAATACAGCACGAACGGCAGATTCACGCCGCCGAACCGGATCGCGAGTGTCTGCAGCACGGTCGCGATCGCGACCAGCATCACGGCCGTTGCGTAATTTCCGGCCTGCGGCCGTGCAATTTCGCTCATTGGACACGCTCCTGCGGGGACAGTCGACGGCGGCCGGCGGCGGGCACGACACGTGCTGGCCCGCATGCTGGCCGATTCGCACCGGCGGCCCGGCCGCTCACGATGGAGATCTTTACGCCATGCCCGACCCGACACGCTGGCTCGTCGTCTCGCCGCATCTCGACGATGCCGTCTTCAGTTGCGGGCAACTGCTCGCGCAGGCGCCCGGCTCGATCGTCGTCACCGTCTTCGCGGGGATTCCGCCGCGCGGCACGCCCGCGCCGCCGTGGGATCGCCGCGCGGGGTTCCGCCACGCCGACGAAGCGGTGCGCGCGCGCCGCGACGAAGACCGCCGCGCGCTCGCGCTGCTGGACGCACGCCCCCTGTGGCTCGATTTCCTCGACGATCAGTACGGTGTGCCGGCCACGTCGACCGCAATCGCGGCGTGCGTGGCCGACGTGATCGACGCGCACCCCGGCTTCGGCGTGCTCGCGCCGGCCGGCCTGTTCCACCACGATCATCTGCAGGTGCAAGAGGCCATGCTCCGGCTGCTGCGTGACGACGATCCGCCGGACGACGCGTCGCGCCTCTGGCGCTTCTACGAGGACGTGCCCTATCGTCGCATCGACGGATTGATGGCCAAGCGCGTGATCGGCTGGCGCGAACGCGGCTGGATCGCGCATCCGGTCGCCGCGCCGGCCGGCAGCGAGACGGACGGCGTCGCCGCGAAAGCCGCCGCCGTCGACGCGTATGCCAGCCAGGTGACGCTGCTCGAGCCTCATATGCGCGCCGCTCTCCGCGAACCCGAAACGATCTGGCGACTCGAATGCGACGTCACGTCCGTGTAACGCCCCCGCGCGCCGCGCTGCCGCCGGCCGAACCGCGCGTGACGGCCGTCGTGCTGACCTGCCGGCGCCCGGCCGAACTCGCTCGCACGCTCGAACACCTGTGCGCGCTGCCCGACCGGCCGGCGATCGTCGTCGTCGACAACGGCGCCGACGCCGAGACGGCCGCGTTGATCCACGCGCGCTTTGCGCACGTCGCGCTCGTGCATGCGCCGGGCAACCTCGGCGCGGCCGGCCGCAATCTCGGTGTCGACGTCGCGCGCACGCGCTACGTCGCGTTCTGCGACGACGACACGTGGTGGGCGCCCGGCTCGATCGCCGAAGCCGCGAACCTGCTCGATGCGTATCCGCACGTCGCGGCCGTCACCGCGCGCGTGCTGGTCGGCCCCGACGAGCGCGAGGACCCGACCTGCCGGCTGATGGCCGACAGCCCGCTCGACGCGCCCGTCGCGCTGCCGGGCAGGCCGATCCTCGGGCTGCTGGCCGGCGCGACCGCGTTCCGGCGCGACGCGTTCGTGCACGCGGGCGGCTATCATCCGCGCTACTTTCTGGGCGGCGAGGAAGCGCTGCTCGCGCTCGACCTGACTCGCGCGGGGCATTGGCTCGTGTATGCGCCGGGTCTCACCGTCCATCACCATCCGTCGACGCGGCGCGACCGGCCGACGCGCGAGCGCACCGCCGCCCGCAACGCCGTGTGGACCGCGTGGCTCAGATGGCCGGCCGCCGCCGCGTGGCTGCATACGGTGCGCATGCTGCCGCTGCTGCGCCGCGAACGCGCGATCGTGCGCACGTTCGCCGGGCTGCCGTGGATCGTGCGCGAACGACGCGCGATCCCGCCGCACGTCGAACGCATGCGCCGACGCCTCGCGCGCGATACGCGCCGCGAGGCCGGAACCGAAACATGAACGCGATCGTAGCGGCATCAGGAATCGGGCTTCTCCGCTTCGTCTTCCAGTTGTGCGAGCCGGTTGTAGATCGTCTTCAGGCTGACGTCGAGCACCTCGGCCGCCTGCGCCTTCACGCCGCCGCATTGGGCGATCGTGCCGAGGATCAGCTTGCGGTCGACTTCCTCGAGCGGCGTACCGAACGGCACCGTCACGCGATCCTCATGCGAATCGACCATGCTGGATAGTTCGTCCATGATCGGCGGCGGCAGCGTGTCGATCACGTCGGCATCGGTGAAGATGCTCGCGCGCTGCACGAAGTTGCGCAGCTCGCGCACGTTGCCGGGCCATTCGTAGGTTTTCAGCGCTTCGCGCGCGGCCGGCGAGAAGCGCAGGTTGCGGCCGCTCTCCTCGTTGTAGCGCTGCAGGAACGCATCGGCGAGCATCGGGATGTCGTCGCCGCGTTCGCGCAGCGACGGCAGCGGGATCGGGAACACGTTGATCCGCTGGAACAGGTCGGGCCGCAGCTTGCCGTCGGCCATCGCGGCTTCGGGGTCGCGGTTCGTCGCGGCGACGATGCGCACGTCGACGTCGATCTCGCGTGTCGAGCCGAGCCGCGTGACGCGCCCGGTTTCCAGCACGCGCAGCAGCTTGACCTGCGATTCGACCGGCATTTCGGTGATTTCGTCGAGAAACAGCGTGCCGCCGTCCGCGCGTTCGAAGAAGCCCTTGTGCTGGCGTTCCGCGCCGGTGAAGCTGCCGCGGTCGTGGCCGAACATCTCGCTCTCGACGAGATTCGCGGCGATCGCGCCGCAATTCACCGCGAGGAACGGCCCGCGGCGGCGCAGGCTCAGGTCGTGCACGGTTTGCGCGGCGAGCTCCTTGCCGGTCCCCGACTCGCCGGTGAGCAGCACGGACGCTTCGGTGCGCGCGACGCGGCCGATCGCATCGTAGACGGCCTGCATCGCGGGCGAACTGCCGAGCATGCGGCCGAAGCGGCCGAGGCGCTGCAGTTCCGAGCGCAGCTCCGCGATTTCCTCGTGCAGCGCGGTCGTGCGCGGCACGCGCGCGAAGATGCTGTTCAGCCGCTGCATGTTGAGCGGCTTCACGAGATAGTCGGTCGCGCCGCGCCGCAATGCATCGATCGCGGTTTCGAGGCTCGCGTGGCCGGTGGTCAGCACTATTTCGCAATGCGCGCGCTTGGGCAACGCATCGAACAGATCCATCCCGTTGCCGTCGGGCAGCACGAGATCGCACAGCACGAGATCGGGGGTATGCGTCGAGACGAGCGTGCGCGCTTCTTCAAGCGTCGCGGCGGTATCGCACGTGAGTTGCTGCGTGCGTGCGAGCGTGGCGAGCATCGTTCGCGTATCGGCATCGTCTTCGACGATCAGGACGTAAGGCATCGAGGCTCCTGGTAATGCGGCCCGACGCACACATCGGCCGGTACCGCGACACGTGCGGCGCCATGCACGTCGTCATGGCCTGTTCACGACGGCATCTTCAACGCCGCACACACGAATGGGCGGGACAAGCCGTCCTGCACTGAAAACGCGTGCTTAGCAGTATAGAAGAATGGTGTCTCGCATTCGTCGTTCATCGAATAAATCTATCTGTTCGCGCACACCGCATTGTCAGATTCAATGTCGTCGCACCGGTATAAAAGGTATTCTGAAGATACGTAAAAAACGGCGAATGCCACGCCATTTTTTACCGGTCATGACACATTCGGTCAAAACTTCCCAACCCGGTCATACTCCATGTCGAAATCCGACGATGACGGCACGCGACTGTTCGGCCGTTCGCGAACCATTCAGGATCTGCTGCTGAAAGTGTCGCGCGTCGCCGCCACCCGCGTGAGTGTGCTGGTGGTCGGCGAAAGCGGGGCGGGCAAGGATATCGTCGCCCGCCTCATTCACGACATGAGCCCGCGCCGGCGCGGTCCGTTCGTGCCCGTCAACTGCGGCGCGATTCCGAAAGACATCGCGGAATCGCACTTGTTCGGTCACGAAAAAGGCAGCTTCACGGGCGCCGTTGCACAACATGTGGGCATGTTCGAAGCCGCGCGAGGCGGCACGCTGTTTCTCGACGAAATCGCCGAAATGCCGCTCGAATTGCAGGTCAAGCTGCTGCGCACGCTCGAAACCAACACGATCGTGCGCGTGGGCGGCCACGAGGCGATCCCGCTCGACGTGCGGATCGTCGCGGCCACCCATCACGATCCCGTCGAGGCCTTGCGCAACGGCACGCTGCGCGAAGACCTGTTCTACCGGATCGCGCCGATCGCGCTGCACGTGCCCGCGCTCAGGCAGCGCGAGGACGACGTCGGCGACATCGCGCTGGAGATCGTCGAACGGCTGAACGCGCGGCACCGCACGAGAAAGCGCCTGTCGACGCAGGCGATGAAGGCGCTGCGCACGTACACGTGGCCCGGCAACGTGCGCGAGCTGCGCAATGCGCTGGAGCGCGCGTTCATCCTCGCCGACGAGCAGATCGAACTGCAATTGCCGCGCCGGCCGCCGCCGCGCGAGGAAGTGCGCCACAACGCGATGACGCTGCATATCGGCACGACGCTCGCGCATACGCAGCAGCGCTTCATCGTCGCGTCGCTGCGGCACTTCAACGGCGACAAGCCACGCACCGCGAAGGCGCTCGGCATCAGCCTGAAAACCCTGTACAACCGCCTCGCGCTGCTGCCCGAAAGCGAACGCAATGCGGTGAGCGGCAACACGCCGGCGGCGCCGAATGCCGCGAACACCGCGAATGCCGGCGCCGCATCCGCTTCGCCGCCCGCGACGCCGTAGTGAGCGCGGCGGCTCGCGCCGCGCTCACACCGCCCTACACCGTCACGCCGTCGCGTCCCGCAATGCAGCGTCCCAGTCGCGCGCGAAGCGCTCGATGCCGAATCGCTCGCAGGCGTCGCGTTTGGCCGCCGCGCCCCACTCGCGCGCGAGTTCCTGATCGCGGATCAGCATCCGCATCGCATCGATCAGCACGGCCGGCCGCGTGTCGGCCACGCCGTTGCTGCCCGTCTTCACGAGTTGCGCCATCTCGGTCGTCGCGAGCGCGACGATCGGCAGCCCGATCATCATCGCCTCGATCACCGCGAGCCCGAGGCTCGTGTAGCGGATCGGATTGAAGAAGAACCGGTAGTGCGACAGGAATTGCGGCAACGCCGGATTCGGCACCTCGCCGATCCCGCCGAGTTCGCACGAGCCCATCCCCACCAGGTCGATCGGCACGCTGTGCCGCACGACTTCGAACACATCCGCACCGAGGCGCCGGCCGCGGCGCGCGAGGTTGTTCACGACGGCCACACCCTTCGGCAGCGTGCCGCGATACTCGACGTCCTTCGGCACCAGCACGCCGTGCTCGATCACGCGCGTCGGCGTCACGCCGTTGTCCCACATCAGCGCATTGAACGGCGTCACGTGCACCAGCAATACGTTCGGATCCTGCACCGGATGCAGCGTGTCGGTCGGATGCTCGCGCGGCGGATCGTGCTCGACGAACAGCGTCGGCAGCGCGCGCTGCGCTTCGCTCAGCAGCCGCAGGCGGTCGTGCTCGTAGTGCTTCGCGTGCTGATACAGCACGCAGTCGAATGCGGTGTCGCGCACGCATTCGGCCGGCACCTCGTGCACGTTGTCGCCCCACGGCAGGTGCCCCACGCGGCCCGCATAGCCGGGCGGATGCTGCGGCTTCGTCACGATGTAGAAATCGTGCGGCGCCTGCGACAAGTAATACAGATAGTTGCCATGCACGTGCCAGGTGAGCACGCGCAACCGCTTACGTGACATGACGTCTCTCCTCCGCGAGCAGTTCGCCCGCCCGGTCCATCACATCGCCGACGCCGATCGCGGTCGCGCACTCGTGCCCGTACGGGCAGGTATCGAACATGCACGGCCGGCACGCCGGGTAGTTCGCGAGCACACGATGACGTTCGGCGTCGAGCGGCGCCCAGCGGGCCGTATCGCTGCCGCACGCGACGACGATGCTCGGCGTGCCGAGCGCCGCCGCCACGTGCGATACGCCCGTGTCGTTGCACAACAGCAGCCGCGCACGGGCGATCAGCGCGGCCAGCGCGCCGAGCGGCGTGCGGCCGCACAGGTTCACGCACGGCCGCCCGAGATGCTCGGCGAACGCGCTCGCCAGCCCCAGTTCCCCGCGCGTGCCGGTCAGCACGATCTGCCAGCCGTCGTCCGCGAGCTGCCGCGCGGCGAGCGCGAAGCGTTCGACCGGCCAGCGTCGCGACGCCATCCGCGCGCCGGGATGGACGATCACGTAGCGGCCGGGATCGAGCGCATGTTCGTCGCAGAGCACGTGCCACAGCGCAGAGTCGAGGCCGCCGAGCGGGAATTCGAGATAGTCGCCCCAGTCGGCGTAGCCGAGCTTGCGCGTGAGCGCCAGATAGCGCGCCACTTCCGGTTCGTCGTCGCGCCATGCGAGCGCGCAGTCGAGCGCGGTCGTGCCGCCGTCGGCCGGCACGAAACCGGCCGTGCGCG
The DNA here is from genome assembly GCF_002223345.1 of Burkholderia sp. AU16741. NCBI lineage: Bacteria > Pseudomonadati > Pseudomonadota > Betaproteobacteria > Burkholderiales > Burkholderiaceae > Burkholderia > Burkholderia sp. AU16741. The sequence goes on along the minus strand of NZ_NKEZ01000011.1, from coordinate 315,337 downwards.
TCGCGCCGAGCGACGCGACGATCGCGTTCGTGTGCACGCCGCTGCCGTGCAGCTGGATCGCGAGATCGAAGTCGCGTGCGCGGCATTCGGCGATGAACGCCTCGCGCGCGGCCGCGTCGGGCTCGGGCTGCTCGGCGAGGCCGGGCGCGCCGGGGAACGCGATGAAGCTGTCGATGTAGTCGGAAAAACGCGATGCGAACTCGCGCGCCCACGGCAGGCCGATCAGCGTGATGCGCGCGTCCGGTTCGCCGCGCCGCAGCGCGCGCAGCGCGGGCACCGCGCACAGCATGTCGCCGAGCTGCAACGCACGGAACACCGCGATCCGCTTCGGGCCGCGCGGGCCGTCGGAATCGACGCTGGGATCGAGCTTCATCAGTTGCTCCGAAAAACCCTGTCCTTCAGGACCGGGAGAAAAGGAGCGCCGCTGTTCGACAGCGGCATTCCACCGTTTAAATGGCCGGCATGATCCTTGTCTATCGCTACCGGGTGAAATCGCTCGACGGACTGCTCAACAAGCAGAGCCGCGCGGTGAACTCCGTCTGGCACTTCTGCAACGACACGCGGAAACACGCGCTCAACCTTCAGGGAGAAGAGGACGTCAAAGGAAAATCACCCGGAAGTGAAGCGCGCCGCGCATGCGCCAGTACAACGACACGGGCGGAATCGCGATGGACGTGACGATCATCTCGGCCACGTGCGACGCCGTGAGCTGCGTGCCGCGCAATCGTTTCGCGCAGAACCCTGCAGTAATCGCGGCCCACACCGCCGCGCACACGATGGCCGGCGCCGGCCAGCCGGCGGCGAAACAGCCGATCGCGCCGAGCGCGGCGAGCACGGCCGCGTAGTAATGCCACGGCGGCACGGGCCGGATGTGACGCCGGTAGGTCGCGCGGTGCTTCTTGTACAGCAGCGCATCGAAATACACCTTCGACTGCGCGCCGATGCTCGATCCCCAGCGCGCGGGACGCACCGGATGCACGATGCGCGCGGCGTCGGCCTCGACGATCGGCCCCGCATGCTCGCGCAGCGCGAACATCAGGTCGGCGTCCTCGCGCCACGCGCGCGTGAAGCGTTCGTCGAAGCCGCCGATGCGTTCGAGCGCCGCGCGCCGCACGAAGCAGTTCGCGGTCGCGAATTCCGCATGCGCGAGCCCCGCCGCGTCGCGTTCGTAGTCGGTCGGGCACGGCCGCAACGGCACGTCGATCCGGCCGGCCGCGGCCGCCGCCGACGGCTCGGCCAGCAGCGCGGCCGCGCCGTGGCGCAGCCAGGTCGGATCGGGAATCGTGTCGTCGTCGGTAAATGCGATCAACGCGCCGCCCGCGCTGCGCCAGCCGACGTTGCGCGCGCCGGCCGGCCCTTGCGTGTCGGGCGCGGTCATGTAGCGGATCGCCGGCACGTCGGTCACGCGCGCGCGGCACGCATCGACGACGGCGCGCGCACTGCCGGCCGGATCGTCGTCCACGACGACGATCTCGTAGGTCGTCGGATCGAACACCTGCGCGCACAGCGCGTCGAGGCAGCGTTCGAGCAGATCGGGCCGCCGGTAGGTCGGCACGACGACCGATACGACCGGCGGCAGGTGCGTGTCGCGCATGTTCATCTCGGTTTCTCCAGCAGGAACGGGCCGATCACGAGCCCGTCGAGCGGCGATGTCCAGAAGCATTCGACCGCGTCGCGCGGCGAGCACACGATCGGCTCGCCGCGCGTGTTGAACGACGTGTTGACGAGCACCGGCACGCCGGTGAGCGCGTCGAACTCGGTCAACAGCGCATGCAGCAGCGGATGCTGCGTCTCGTCGACGGTCTGCACACGCGCGGTGCCGTCGATGTGGCGCACGGCCGGAACCCGGTCGGCGCGCTCGGGCACGACGTCGTAGACGAACAGCATGAACGGCGCGCGCAGCGGCGTGCGCCGGCCGCCGCTGAACCAGTGATGCGCGCGATCCTCGAGCACGACCGGCGCGACCGGCCGGAAATCCTCGCGATCCTTGATCCGGTTCAGCTTGTGCTGCATGTCCGGGTCGATCGGCGACGCGAGGATCGACCGCGCGCCGAGCGCGCGCGGGCCGAACTCCATGCGCCCCTGGAACCAGCCGATCACGCGGTTCGCGGCGAGCAGCGCGGCCGTCTGCGCGGCGACGTCGTCGAGCCGCCGGTACGGCAGCTGCGCTTCCTTCAGGAACGCCTCGATCGCGCCGTCGTCGTAGGCCGGCCCGAGGTACGCATGATCCATCCGCCAGCCGCCGCGCACGCCGCGCATCCGGAAGTCGGTCCACAGCGCGGCGCCGAGCGCGGTGCCCGCGTCGCCGGCGGCCGGCTGCACCCACACGTCGTCGAACGGGCCGCGATCGCGGATCTTCGCGTTCATCACGCAGTTCAGCGCGACGCCGCCCGCCATCGCGAGCTGCCGCTCGCCGGTCTCGCCGGCCAGCCAGTCGACCGCCTGCAGCGTCGTCTCCTCGAGCACGAGCTGCAACGCATGCGCGATGTCGTAATGATGCGGCTCGATCGGGCCGCCGCGTTCGCGCGGCGGGCCGAACCGTGCCGCGAGATCCTCGTCGCGCACGTCGTAGCGCCCTTCGCCGCGATACTGCACCAGCTTGCGCATCTCGTCGGCGAACACCGGCTTGCCGTACGACGCAAGCGCCATCACCTTGTATTCGTCCGACGAGTGCAGGAAGCCGAGATAGCGCGTCACGCGCTCGTACAGCAGCCCGAGCGAGTGCGGCAGGTTCACCTGCCCGAGCCGCCGGTACGAGCGGCCGTCGAACACGCCGTAGCTCGTCGTCGCGCGCTCGCCGCGCCCGTCCATCGTCATCACCGCGCAGCGCTCGAACGGCGCCGCGAGAAACGCGCTCGCCTCGTGCGCGAGGTGGTGCTCGACGAAATGCCAGCGGAACGGCCCGTCGTGCGTGACGCCGCGAAAGCGCCGCTGCAGATGATGCGGCACGCCGCCCGCGAGCTGGCGCGGCGCGTTGACGATCGACGACAGGAACAGCGGATGCCACGGCGACGCGCCGTCCTCGCGCGGCGCATGCGCGGACGGCGACAGCGGCAAGGTCAGCGCCGGCGCCGCGCCTTCGCGGTCGAGTTCGAACGAAGGGTCGTACGAATACGCGACGTGGTCCACGTCGGCGAGCGTGATGCCCGCTTCCGCGAGGCAATAGTCGATCGCGTGGAAAGGCAGCTCCCAGGTCGAGAACGGCACCGGGCGCTTCGCGTGCTTCACGTGCGTGAAGCGTTCGTCCTCGGCCGCCGCGATCACGACGCCGTCGCGCATGACGCAGGCGGCGCTGTCGTGGAAGGCGGCGTTGATGCCGAGCGTATGGATCGGATCAGGCATGCGTCAGTTCCTCGTGATGACGTGCGCGAACGGAATCACGTTCGATGCGTGCGCCGCGACCGGCTCGCGGACGTCCGCGGCAGCCCGCGCGGCCGTGCGTTGCGCATGGCGCGCGCTGCCACGCAGCAACGCTTGCACGGCGTCGACGACGTCGTCGACGCTCACGCCGCTCAAGCACGGATGGCCGGGCTGGTTGCACACGCTGCGGTAGCAGTTGCGGCACGGCACGTCGACGTTCAGCACACGGTGCGGCACACGCCACGGCGTGTGCTGCGGATTGGTCAATGCATACAGGTCGACCACCGGCGTGCCGAGCGCGGCCGCGAGATGCACGGGGCCGCTGTTGTTCGACAGCACCAGGTCGGCCGTCTCGATCAGCGCGCCGAGTTCGCCGAGCGGCAACACGCCCGCCAGCGGCACCGCGCGCGGCCCCGCCCGTTCGCACACCGCGTCGACCAGCGCGCGCTCGTCCGCGCCGCCCGTCACCGCGATGCCGTCGAACAGCGGCGCGACCGCGGCGGCCGCTTCGCCGAAACGCTCGGCCGGCCAGCGCCGCGACGCGGCGGTCGCGCCCGGATGGACCACGAGCCACCGCGGGCGCGCCGCCGCCGGCAGGCGCGCACCGCCGAAGCGCTGCAACGCGGCCTGCAGGCGCGCATGCACCGCATGCCGCGCCGCGTCGCCCGGCTCGAACGCCATCCGCCAGTCCGCCGTCTTCGCGCCGACGGCACGCACCAGCGCGAGCTGGCGCGCGACCTCGTGGCGCACGTGCGATTCCGGTTCCGTTTCCGGCACGCGATCGGTCAGCAGTTCATACGGGTTCTCGCGGCAATGCGCGAGCCGCAGCGGGATGCCGGCGAGCCAGCACATCATCGCGGCGGGCAGCGGATTCTGGCTGTAGACGGTGAAGATCACGGCCGCGTCGAAACGGCCGGCCAGCAGCCGGTCGATCATGTCGAGATCGGCCACCGGATCGCCGCGCACGTCGGAGTGCTTGACCCATGGCGCGTCGTAACTCCACACGTCGTCGACCATCGGCAGATGCTTCGCGAGCGCGGCGCCCGTGCGCGACGTCAGCAGCGTCAGGTGACGATCGGCGCCGCTCTCCTTCAGCGCGCGCAGCGCGGGCGTGGTCATCAGCACGTCGCCGATGCTGTCGAGCCGCACGCACAGGATGCGGCGCGCGCGGCTCCAGGCCGTGCTCATGGCCGCACCCACGAGCCGTGCCGAAGCGCGGCTTCGCGTACGACGATGTCGGCGGCCAGGTCGACGCGATCGACGACGTGATGCGGCGTGCGCGCGGCGTTGAGCCGCCACTCGGTCTCGTTGCCGCAGTCGACCAGGATCGTGCCGCAGCGCGCGGTGCGGCCGGCCTCGACGTCGTCGAGGATGTCGCCGATCATCCAGCTCCATTCGGGCGCGGCGCCGAGCGCGGCCAGCGCGCGGCGCAGCATGCCGGGGCGCGGCTTGCGGCAGAGGCAGTCGCAGGTGTAGCGCGGCACGCTGCCCCGCGGGTGATGCGGGCAGTAAAAAAAATCCGCCAGCGTCGCGCCGTTCGCTTCGAACAATTCGGCGAGACGCTGGCGGACCGCGCCAAGCTCCTGTTCGGTAAAGCGGCCGAGCGCGACGCCCGGCTGGTTCGACACGACCGCCAGCGGCATCCCGGTCGCGCCGAGCGTGCGCAGTGCGCGCGCCGCGCCCGGCGCGAGGCGCATGCGCGCGGGATCGACGTTGTACGGCACGTCGTCGAGCAGCGTGCCGTCCTTGTCGAGCAGCACCGCGCCGGGCAGCCGCCGTTCGCGCTTCAGGGCCATGACGTCTCCTTCATCGGCAGCACCATCAGCTCCGGCACCACGGTGCCCGGCGGCTGCATCAGCACGAAGCGCACGGCGGCCGCCACGTGCTCCGGCGGCTGCAGCGTGTCCTCGTCGATGTCCGGAAAACGGTCGAGCAGGAACGGCGTGCGCATCCCGCCCGCGACGATCGCCGACACGCGCACGCCGCTCGGCCGCAGCTCGGCATGCAGCGCGTGCGACAGGCCGAGCAGCCCCCACTTCGTCGCGTGATACGCGGACGCATTCGGCCACGCGCGCTTGGACGCGGTCGACGCGATGTTCACGATATGGCCGTTGCCGCGCGCCTTCATCATCGGCACGGCCGCGTGACACATCAGGTACGGGCCGAACAGGTTCGTCATCAGCACCTGCTGCCATGCGTCGACGCTCACGTCGTCGATCGGGGCGGTCACGTCGATCGCCGCGTTGTTGACGATCACGTCGAGGTCGCCGAGCGATTCGCGCGCGTCGTGCACGACCTGCAGCACCGATGCTTCGTCGCGCACGTCGAGCGGCCGGCCCACCGCCTGCCCGCCGTGGCGTTCGAGCCGCTGCGCGACGGCGGCCGCGCGGTCGCCGTCGAGATCGGCGACGACGACGTGCGCGCCGTGCCGCGCAAGCTCTTCGCAAATGGCTTCGCCGAGACCGCGGCCACCCCCGGTCACGAGTGCGGTCCGGCCGGCGAGCGGCGGTTTGGCTGGATCGTGAGTCACGTTCACCTGCACCTCCTGTCGATGTCGGAAAGCAAATCCGGATGACGGCGACGCTTGTCGCGACAACCGTCCGTGCAGGAGGTACAGCGAAAACCGTGCCGGCCTGCGCGCGCCCGCGCCGCATCGGGCCGGGGCTCGCGCTCGCTGGCTTTTTTATAACCGGCTGTAAAAACCGGCCCGGGCGGCCGCGCCCAGGCGGCCCCTCAGATCGCGAGCGCGTCGGGCGTGGCCTGCGCGCGGTGCTTCGCGAGCGCGCGCAGGCAGTGCGCGATGCAGCCCGCGAACGCCTCGTCGAACCACGGCTGCGCGCCCGACACGCCGACCACGATGCCGCCGAGCGCGACGCCGCCCCACAGGTTCGTGTCGCCCGCGCGCAGCCGGTACGGCTCCAGCGCCTGCACGACGTGGCCGTCGCGGCCCGTTTCCCACGACAGCCGCGCCTTGGCCCGCGCATAGGCGCGATAGTCGGCGTCCCAGTCCTTCGGGTCGGGCAGCGAAAACTCATACAGGATCGCGTCCTCGAACGCCGCGTCGCGCGGCCCGAGCGCCGGGTCCATGATCACGACGTGCAGGCAGCCGCTGTCGCCGACGAAATCGCTCTGCAGCGCGGCGGACAGCGTCGGCAACAGCAGCTCGACGGCCGCCACCGCGGCCTGGCGGTCCGCGAACGCGCTACCGCCGCGATGCGCGTTCAGGGCTTCGGGTGTCGTCGGATTCAGAAGGTTCGGCATGGATTTCTCCGGAGGAAAACGCGAGCGCACGCAACGCCGCGATCAGGTCGGCCGCTACCGCGGGCTTGGTCAGGTACGCATGGAAACCGGCTTCGACCGCGCGCGTGCGGTCGCGATCGCGCGCATGGCCGGACAACGCCAGCGCCTCGAGCGGCGCACGGCCGTCGCGATCGCGCGCGGCGTCGAGCTGACGCACGCGCGCCATCACCGTGTAACCGTCCTCCTCGTCGTCGCCGAGGTCGATGTCGCAGACGAGCAGCGCCGGCCAGTCGGCCCGGCGCGCACGCCATAGGTCGTCCAGCAACGCCTGGCCCGACGCATACGCATGCACGTCGGCGCCGGCCGTCTTCAAGAGCGCGGTGAGGGCCTCGCGCGCCTCGTCGTGGTCGTCCACGCACGCGATGCGCAGCCCGTCGAGCGGCTTCGCGGCGGCCGCCGCACCGGCATCCGGAGGCGGCACGGCGTCACCGGACGGCATCGACGCCGGCGCCACCGCGTACATCGGCAGCGACAGGTGCAGCGTCACGCCGATATCGTCGCGTTCGCGCACGACGTAGCCGCCGGCTTCCTCGATCGCGTCCTGCAGGCGCTCGAGATCGATCAGCGACAGCTCCGTGGCGTCGACACCCGTGCACGCGATCGTGATGCGTGCTTCCGGGTCGTGGCGCACCGTGCGCACCTCGAGCTGCCCGCCACTGCTCGCTTCGATCGCGCCGCGACACAGCTCCCACACGAAGCGCCGCAGCGCGGCCGGATCGGCGTTGACGACGAGATCCTCGTCCGACACATGGCGGAACACCGGCACGCCGCGCCGCGCGGCCGCCTCCGCCAGCGAATCGAGCACCTGCGACACGAGCGGGTTGATCCGTACCGGCTGCCGCGCGAACTTCGCCTCCGTGCGTTCCAGCTCGCGCTGCTTCGCCTGCAGCGACCACATCTGCGCATACACGCCGCCGCTTTCGAGCAACTCGTCGTGGGTGCCCTGCTCGACGAGCCGGCCGTACTCCATCACGAGGATGCGGTCGGCATCGACGATCGTCGACAGCCGGTGCGCGATGATGAGGCTCGTGCGATGCCGCGCGACGCGCATCAGTTCCTGCTGGATCGCGCGCTCCGAGCGCGTGTCGAGCGCCGACGTCGCCTCGTCGAACACGACGATCGGGGGCGCCTTCAGCAACGCGCGCGCGATCGCGACGCGCTGGCGCTCGCCGCCCGACAGCCGCACGCCGCGCTCGCCGACGCGCGTGTCGTACGCATCGGGCAGCCGCTCGATGAACGTGTCGAGCTGCGCGCCGCGCGCGGCCGCGATCACGTCGCCGCGGGTCGCGTCGCGCTTGCCGTAGGCGATGTTGTACGCGAGCGTGTCGTTGAACAGGATGGTGTCCTGCGGGACGATGCCGAGCGCGTCGCGCAGGCTGCGCTCGGTGACGAGCCGCAAGTCCTGGCCGTCGATCCGGATGGTGCCCGCATCGGGCTGGTACAGCCGGAACAGCAGTCGCGCGAGCGTCGACTTGCCCGAGCCGCTGCCGCCGACCACGGCGATCGTCTGCCCGGGCTCGATGCGGAACGACACGTCGAACAGGATCTGCCGGCTCGGCTCGTAGCCGAAGTCGACGTGCTCGAACTCGATCGCGCCGCCGCGCACGACGAGCGGCTGCGCGCCGGGCGCGTCGCCGTCCTCGCCCGGCTTGCCGCGCGCGTCGAGCAGCCCGAACAGCCGCTCGATGTTCGTCATCGCGTCGTTCGCCTCGCGGAACACGAAGCCGAGCGCATTCAGCGGCAGGCTGATCTGGATGACGTAGGCGTTGATCAGCACGAGATCGCCGATCGTCATCGCGCCGCGCGCGACCTGCTGCCCGGCGAGCAGCATCACCGCCGCGATCCCCGCGCCGATGCACGCGCTCTGCCCGATATGCAGCGTCGACAGCGCGTACTGGTTGTCGACGCCGGCCTCGCGCCATTCGTCGAGCACGCGCTCGAGCCGATCGCGCTCGACGTCCTCGCGCGCGAAATACTTGACCGTATCGACGTTCAGCAGGCTGTCGACCACGCGCGAATTCGACTCGGCCTCCAGTGCATTCACGCGGCGCTGGTAGCGCATGCGCCGGCGCGTGAACACCACCGTATACGCCGCGTAGACGGCGAACGTGACGAAAATGATCGCGGTGAACCCGCCGCCGTACTTGCTGATCACGATCACGAGCACCGAGCCGATCTCGATGGCCGTAGGCACGATCGTGAACACCGCGACGCCGAGCAGGTAGCCGATGCCGGCGGTGCCTTTCTCGAGGTCGCGCACAACCGCACCCGTCTCGCGCTGCGCATGAAAACGCGCGCCGAGGCGGTGCAGATGGCCGAACGTGCGCACGGTAAACGACGCGACCGTATGCTGCGTCACCTGCACGAAGGTCATGTCGCGTACTTCGTTCAGCGCGTTCGACGCGAAGCGCACGACCGCGTACGCGAACAGCAGCAGCACCGGCCACGCCATCGGCTGGCCGGCCGCGCGGCCGAAGCCGTCGACGATATCCTTGAGCAGCAGCGGCACCGATACGGCCGCCGCTTTCGCGAGCACCAGCAGCGCGATCGCCGCGAGCACGCGTGCGCGGTAATGCCAGATCGCGCGCCACAGTTCGACCGCGATCCGGGCTCGCAGGCCGCGCTTGTCGCGGCGATGGCGGAGGTCGCGGCCTACGGCCGCATCACGGTCCTTCGCGGGCGTTTCGTCGATTCCGGTCGTCATGCACGCATTACTCGCGGTCGGGGGCGCGACGTCTCACGCACGGGGTCAGTGGCGCGGTTCGCGCTCGCGGCCGCTCACCACGACGCCCGGTTCCGGGTCGCGCGCGGCAGGCTGGGTCGGTGTGACGGTCCGCTGGTCCGGATGCAGCACCATGCCCGCGTCGGGTTCGTCGGCGCGGCGCACGCGCACGCGGTTCTCGACGTCGCGCACACCCAGGCAACCGTCGGCCAGATCCTCGATGTCGTGCTTCATCCAGCGCGCCGGCACCGTGCCGTCCAGTTCGACGCGCCCCGCGTTCACCTGCACGCTGACGTCGCTCACGTCTATCTCGAGCGCATGCGCGAGCCGCTCGCATACGTCCTCGCGAATCCGCTCGTCCGAGCGCGTATAGCCTTTCGGCCCGCGGCGATGGCGCAGCGCGTCGCGTTCGGTATCCCGGCCGAAGCGCGACAGGTCGGGGGCACCGCCGTAGCGCGGATCGCCTACGTCGCGCTCGCCGCCGTACGAACCCATCCGGTGCGGGCTGCGGAATTCCGGCCGCTCGCCGCCGTACCGGCCTTCGTGGCCCGCCGCCGTGCGGCGGCCCGGTTCGCCGGAGCCGCGCTCGGGGCCGCGCGCCGGCTGGCGCGCGCCGCCCGGCCAGTCCGGGTCGGCCGCGCCGCGCCGCTGGTCGACCGGCCGCGCGGCGCGCTCGGTCCATTCGCTGCCCCAGTCTTCCGGGCCCACGTCCTCGCTCGCGAAGCGCCGGTCAGCCGATTCGTCGTCTTCTTCCGGCCAACGGGCCGGGTCGTCCGGGATGCCGCGCTCGCCGGCGCCCCGGTACGCGCGTTCGTTGCGCTCGTACCAGTCGGGCGGGCCGCCGCGCTCGCCGGACCGTCCGGGATATCGTCGTTGCATCGTGTCTCTCCTTGATCGCCCGCGCCGCGCACGACACCCTGCCGGGTCGCGGCGCGCGTCGGTCGGGTGAATGCAAATCGCGTGCCGGCGCCGTTGCCGTGCCGCGACGGTCGCGCGTCGCCGCGCCGGGAAGCCGTCAGGCGCCCCAATCTGCAACGCGATTGCAGTTTTTGCGTGTCGGGCGTCACGGGGCACCGCCGGGTTCGTCCGGGTCGTCGGTGCGACCGGGTTCGCTCAGCCGCTCCGTGCGGTCCGGCTCGATGTCGGCGCCGTCCTCCAGCGTCGAATCGCCGTCCGCCGACGCGCGCTCGCCCGTCCCCGCGCGATCCGTATCGGTGTCGAGTGCCGCATCGCCGCGCTCCAGCGCGTGGTCGTCCAGCGGCGAATCGACATCGAACGGATGGCGCCGCGCCCCCGCCGTATCGCTGCCGCTGTCGGACGAGTCGCTCGGGCCGAGCGCCCGGCCGTCGCGACCGCGGCTGGCGTTGTCGTCGTCCGGGCCGGCCGGTTCATTGTCGGGATTCAGCGTGCTGTTCATGTCGGCCTCCTTGCCTGGCTTGCCGCCGCGCGATCGGCCGGATGGCCGCCGCACCGCAGGCGGACCATCCTGGCGTGCAATCGGCATGCCGCGCCCGGCGCGGACGGCCGGCCCGACAGACGGCACGCCCCGTGCGCACCCATTGATAAGCTGAATCGAGTTCCTTTATGCTTTCGAACGTGCCAATTCGCTCCGTATGGCCGTCGCCGGCGCGTCCGGCGGCGGGCCGGCGACCTGCGGCCGCCCGCATTTTCAACTTGCCGCTCCGATGAAGAAAGACGACGCCGATCTCCAACCGCATCCGCCGCCGCCCGGCTCGTCCGACGCGCGCGACCTGCAGCACCGCTTCGCCGAATTCCGGTTCCAGACCGTGGTGGAGTCGATCACCGACTATGCGGTATTCATGCTCGACCCTTATGGCAACGTCGCGACGTGGAACGCCGGCGCCCAGCGCATCAAGGGTTACTCCGCCGCCGAGATCGTCGGCCACCATTTCTCGCTGTTCTATCCGATCGATGCGATCACGGCCGGCCGGCCGTCGCAAGGGCTCGCGCTGGCCGCCGCGCACGGCCACTTCCTGGACGAGGGCTGGCGCGTCCGCAAGGACGGCACGCAGTTCTGGGCAAACGTGACGATCACGCCGGTGTACGACGCGGCGCACGAGCTGTGCGGCTTCATCAAGATCACGCGCGACATGACCGAGCGCAAGCGGCTCGAGGAGCTCGAGGCGTCGACGCAGCGGCTCAGCGTGTTCATCGCGACGCTTGCGCACGAGCTGCGCAATCATCTCGCGCCGCTGCGCAATTCGGTCGGCGTGCTGCAGACCCTGCCCGATCCGCCGCCTGCGCTCGCGCAATGCCGCGACGCGGTGAACCGCCAGGTCGGTCAACTGACACGGCTGGTCGACGATCTGCTCGACGTCGGGCGCATCACCGCCGGCAAGGTCGAACTCGACGCACGCCCCGTCACCGTGCGCGACCTCGTGTGTCGCGGGGTCGAAAGCATCCAGCCGAAGCTGGCCGCGCGCGAGCAGTGGATCCGCGTCGACCTCCCGGCCGACGCGGTGGTGCTGCACGGCGACGACGCACGGCTCGTCCAGGTCCTGCATAACCTGCTCGACAACGCGTCGAAATTCTCGCCGCACGGCGGCCGGATCGACGTCGGCGCGCGGATCGAGGGGCAGTCGGTGGCGATCCACGTCGTCGACCGCGGCGTGGGTATCGCGCCCCGCGCGCTCGAGACGATTTTCGACCTGTTCGAACAGGAAGGGGGATCGGGCCAAGCCCCGTCCGGCGGTTTCGGGCTCGGTCTGGCCATCTGCCGGTCGTTCGTCGAACTGCACGGCGGGCGAATCGCCGCGGAAAGCGACGGGCCCGGCCACGGTGCGACGTTCACGGTATGGCTGCCAATCGCGCACGTGGCACGCGACGAGCCCGCCGCACCGCCTGCACCCGCCGCCTTCGCACAGCCGGCCGTCGAGCCGCTGCGCATCGTCGTCGTGGACGACAACCACGACTCGGCCGACACGCTCGCGGTGTTGCTGCAGATGAAGGGGCACGCGCCGCGCGTCGCGTACGACGCGGACGAAGCGCTCGCGCTCGCCCGCGACTACACGCCGCATCTGATGATCCTCGACCTGACGATGCCGGACGTCGACGGCTTCACGCTGCTGCAAGAATTGCGCACGATCGACGCGCTGCGCGACACGACCTGCGTCGCGCTGTCCGGTCATGCCCGCGCATCCGACCTCGCGCGCACCGAAAGCGCCGGCTTCGACGACCATCTCGTGAAACCCGTCGAGATGGCCGTCCTCGACGCGCTGCTGGAGCGCGTCGCGCGTCGGGTTCGGGATACGCCGTAAGCGCCCGTGCTCACGCCATCGCGCGGCACATCGCGGCACACGCCTCGCACGCGAGCGCGCAGCGGCGGCAATGCTCGTGCGCATGCCGCGAACACTCGGCCGCACACAAATCGCACGCATGTGCGCACAGCGCGCAAATGCGCGGTGCGAGCCCGCTGCGGCGCGCCATCGCGCCCGACGCGAAGCGGCACAGCTGCGCGCATTCGATGTCGAGCGCGATGCAGGTGGCCAATGCGTGCACGTCGCGCTCCGCGAGGCAGGCGGCCGCACAGGTGTCGCATGCGTGCGCGCAGGCGTCGCACGCGGCCATGCAGCTGTCGTATTGATCGCTCATCGTAGTGCTCCCGGTTTCGGTTGATCGTTTCGGTTCGCATCGTTTCGGTTCGTGTCGTCACGGCGTCAGCTTCACCTTCATCCAGCCCGGCTCGCGCACGTCGAACGCGCGATACGCATCGATCGCGTTCGTCAGCGGCTCGCTGCGCGTGAGCACCGACAGCGGGTCGAACGCGCCGCTGCGCACCAGTTCGACGAGCGGCGGCGTCACCGTCCGGTGATTGCAGTTGCCCATCTTGATCGTCAGGTTCCGGTTCATCGCCTCGCCGATCGGAAACACGCGCGCCGCCTGCGGATACACGCCGATCACCGAGATCGTGCCGGCCTTCGCGACCACGCGCACCGCCCATTGCAGCACCTGCGACGGCCCGTCGCCCGGCACCCAGTTGCGGCCGTCCGGCTTGCGGTGCGGCGCGACCGCCTCGACTTCCGCATCGAACGCACGCGCGGCGTCGCGATCGGCCGCGGCCGGCCCGTGCGTCGCGCGCATCGCGTCGACACCCACCGCGTCGATCACGCGGTCGACGCCGATTCCGCCCGTCAGCCGCAATATCGTGTCGACCGGGTCGTCCTCGGAAAAATCGACAATCTCGGCGCCCTGCGCGCACGCCATCTCGAGCCGCGACGCGATGCGGTCGACCGCGATCACGCGCCCGGCGCCCATCAGCTTCGCACTCGCGATCGCGAACTGGCCGACCGGCCCCGCGCCGAACACGGCGACCGTATCGCCCGGCTTCACTTCCGCAAGCTGCGCGCCGAAATAGCCGGTCGGGAAGATGTCCGACATCAGGATCGCGCGATCGTCGTCGATCTCGTCGGGCAGCCGGATCAGGCTCGCATGCGCAAGCGGCGTGCGTGCGTATTCGGCCTGCAGCCCATCGAACGGGCCCGTTTCCGCCGGCCCGCCGAAGAACGACGTGCCCGCGCGCGGCCCGCCGGGGTTCGCGACGTCGCATTGCGCGGTGTAGCCGGCGCGGCAGTAAGCGCAGCTACCGCATGCGATCGTCGACGGAATCAGCACGCGATCGCCGCGCCGCAGATTGCGTACGTCGCGCCCGACCGCCTCGACGATGCCGACGCCCTCGTGGCCGAGAATCGTGCCGGGCTTCATCCCGCCGAGCGTGCCGCGCACCATGTGCAGATCGGTGCCGCAGATCGCGCTGGCGGTCAGGCGCACGACCGCGTCGGTCGGCGCGGAGACTTCCGGATCGGGCACCGTGTCGATGCGAATATCGCCGATACCGTGAAATACGACTGCTTTCATGTCAGGCCCTCCTTGTCGAAAACGGAAACGGTGAATGTGACCGTCGAGCCGATCGAGCAAGGGGTGCGCCTGTGCAACGCACACTGCGCGTGGTGACACGCGGGCGGGAAGCGCTGCGATTTCGGGGAAAGACCGGGCCGGGGAATCAGTGGGTCGGCGCGACGTTGCCGCGGGTGCCGCCGTTGTCATTGCACGCGTTCGGCCACGGAGATCGCTTCGACGCGCTTCAGTTCGTCGTCGATCGACAGCGTCGTGCGGCCACCCGATACAGTCGAACGGACGCGCTCAGTGCGGCAGCCCGAACGCGGCCTTCAGGCTCGCGACGATCATCTGCATCGCGATCGCCGCGAGAATCATCCCCATCAGGCGCTGCGTGACGGCCGTCACGCGCGGCGACAGGAAATGGCCGATCAGCGGCGCCGACAGCAGCGACACGGCGAGCAGCACGAGAAACGCGCCAAGCCCGAGCGCGAACGCGAGCTCCTGCCCGCTCGCGACGGCGCCGTGTCCGAGCACGATCATCGTCGCGATCGTGCCGGGGCCAACGAGCAACGGGATCGTCAGCGGATAGATCGCGACGCTTTCGGCGGCCGTCGGATCGGCGCTTTCATCGCTGCCCGGCGCATGCTGGCGGCTCGGCGAACCATGCAGCATCGACAGCGCGATCAGCAGCACCAGCAGCCCGCCCGCGAGGCGGAAATCGTCGATCGTCAAGCCGAACACGCGCAGGATCGCGCCGCCCGCGACGGCCGACACGATGCAGCCGACCGTCACGCCGATCGCGGCCGTCAGCGCGACCTTGCGGCGCACGCCGTCCGCCGCGCCTTCGGTCAGCGACAGGAACACCGGGATGTTCGCGATCGGGTTCATGATCGCGAACAGCGCCGCGAACACCTTGATCGAAAAGGTCAGGTCGAAGGTCACCGGGTCGCTCCCGTCTCGCACGGCAAGTGACAGGCCGCCGCCGGTTCGTTTTCGATGCGCGGCGCACGCCAGGCTGATACGATCCACGCACCACGTTCATTCACGACGGAGGGCCCCGATCGATGCAAGCCACCGACACTTTCATGGGTCACGAGATTCGCGTCGACGCGACGCGCAACGCGAACGGCGCGTGGGTCGCGCAGGTGCGGATCTTCCGCGACGGCGCGCCGGTCGATCTGCCCGCGCCCGAACTCGTCACGCCCGAATGGCTGACGTGCGACGAAGCGCTGCGCGGCGGCATCGACCAGGGCCGCGTGATGATCCGGACGCGCGACCGGTAACGACGCCCGCATCGTCCGCGCACCGTCGGCCTGCCCTGCCCGTCGTGCGGCACGACGTCGACCTTCACCTCGCCGGGCTGATACAGGTCGCGCAGGCGCGTTGCGATACGCGGCGCGAACCCGGTTTCGAAACGTGCACGGACGTCGGGGTTCATCTCGTCTCCCTTCAAGGTTCGGCGGGTGTCGTCATGCTGCGTTCAGGCGGGCGCGATCTGCCGCTCGAGCGCCGCTTCGGCCTTCAGGCTGTCGAGATCGCGAGCGATCGTCACGACCGCGAGCCGCGTGTTGCCGCGCCAGTACGCGATCGAGCAGTCGTGCGCGCCGAGGTCGCCGTCGATCTCGACGCGATCCCATTGCTCCGCATGCCCGACATAGCGGAGCGTCAGGTCGTAATGCTGACTCCAGAAAAACGGCACCGCGTCGAACGGCCGCTGCTGGCCGAGCAGGTTGCGCGCGGCGACGATGCCCTGCCGCTCGGCGACGACCCAGTGCTCGACGCGAATCCGCTCGCCCGTCAGCGGATCGGGCCAGCGCGCGATGTCGCCGGCCGCGTAGATGCCGGGCGCGCTCGTCTGCAGGAAGCGGTCGACCGTCACGCCGCGTTCGACCGCGAGCCCGGCCTCCTGCGCGAGTTCGACGTTCGGATGCACGCCGATGCCGACCAGCACGACGTCGGCCGGCAACACGTCGCCGTTCGACAGCGTCACGCTGTCCGGCCCGATCCGCGCGGGCGTCGCGCCGAGATGGAACACGACGCCGTGCGCTTCGTGCAGCGCCTTGATCGTGTCGCCGAGCGCATCGCCGAGCACGCGGCCCATCGGATGCGGATCCGGTGCGACCACCTGCACGTCGAGCCCGCGCGTGCGCAACGCGGCGGCCGCTTCGAGCCCGATGAAGCTCGCGCCGACCACCACGCAGCGGCGCGCGGTTTTCAGCTTCGCGATCAGCGCATCGCAATCGGCGCGCGAGCGCAACGTACAAACGTGCGGTAAATCGGCACCGGGCACGTTCAAACGGTTCGGCTCGGCGCCCGTGGCGAGCAGCAGCGCGCCGTATTCGATACGGCTGCCGTCGGCGAGCTCGACCGCCCGCTGCGCGGGATCGATGCGCGCGACTCGCGTGTTGCAGCGCACGTCGATCCGCTGCCCGCTATAGAACGACGGTGCGCGCAGCGGCAGCCAGTCGGCCTGAGCCGTGCCCGCGAGGTAATCCTTCGACAGGTTCGGCCGGTCGTACGGCGGATCGGCATCGGCGCTCAGCAGCGTGATCGCGTGCGGGTAGCCTTCCTGCCGCAGTGTCACGGCCGCCGCGATCGCAGCGGCCCCGCCGCCGACGATCACGACCGATGCGGGCAGCCCGGCCGCCTTCGGCGCGGGCGGTGCGGCGGCCGGCCGCGCATCGATCACGACCGCGCGGCCGTCGCGCCGCTCGACGCGCCAGCACGGCAACCCGTCGAGCGCCGGTGCACGCTCCATCTCGCCGGTGCGCAGGCAGAACGCCGCGTGATGCCACGGGCAGCGAATCGTGTCGCCGACCAGCAGGCCCTTCGCCAGCGGGCCGCCGTAGTGCGGGCATTGCGCGCCCACCGCGAACAGTTCGTCGCCGCGGCGCACGAGCAGCACCGCCGCATCGCCGACATGGCCTTCGATCATCGCGCCGTCGGCGAGATCGTCGAGCGCGATCCCTTGCGTGAGATCGGGTGAGGACGCATCGCTTCCAGTCATGACGTGGCTCCCGAAAAGTCAGGTAACGATCCCATTATCGACATCCTCCTGAAAAGAACAGGTACAGACGCCTCGCAGCGCACGCAAACGCGGACGGTAGCTCGTACACGATCCGCGACCGGCGTAGAACCTGATCGACGTTGCGGCGCAACACGCCGGCCGCGCGGCGAGGGGCCGCGCGAGCCGCGCAATCCGCGTGCCGCCTTCACCTGCCAAAGGAGCACTACCCGATGGCCACCGTCCTGTGCGTGCTCTACCCCGATCCTGCCGATGGCTATCCGCCACGCTATGTGCGGGATTGATCGACGCGCATGCAATGCTCCCGAATCGGTTCGAAAGGGGCGCTCAGTCGAGCGCGTGGCGAAAGACCTTGCCGCCAAATCCCGTCACGACGTTGTCGACCGAGAACGGCGTGTCCTCCTCGGCTTCGAGAATGACCGCGACGCTGCCGGGCACGAGCCGTGCCGCGACCGTCTCGACGAACGTGCCGTCGAGCAGCGCATTGCCGGCCGCTTGCGCGAGAATGCCGGCGCCCGCGCCGGCCGCCATGCCGGTCACCATGCCGATCGGCCCGGCGAGCAGGCCGAGCAAGCCGCCCGCGATCGCGCCGATCACGCCACCCTTGAACGGCCGCGATTCGGCGTCGAGCACCGCGAGCTTGCCGTTCGCGTCCTTCTCGACGACGACGCCATTCTCGATGTGGAATCCTTCGTTCTTCTCCGACAACGCCTCGAAATCGTTCGCGGCCTGGCGGGCCGTCTCGACGCTGCCGAACACGGCGACGATCAATTGTCTGGTCATGCGACACCTCGCTTGATGGAATGATGGGGGGCCGCCGCACCGCGCACGGCGCACCGGGGTTCGCTTCGCATGCCGCCCGGGCCACGTTACCTGCGGGCATGCACGTCGTCCTCGACATCGTCGACATCCGCCGGAAAGCGATGCTGGCCGAAGCTCAGGATCAGCACGCCGACAGCGAGCAGCACGATCCCGAAAGTCGTCATCAGCATCCGCTCGGGGCTGTCCGTCGCGCAGCGCAGGATCAGGTCGCGCGCGAGCGACGTCATCGCAATGAACAGCGGAAACCGCACCGGCAGCCGGCCGAGCCGCAGGTAGCGCAGGTTCATCGCGAGCACTTCCAGATACAGGAACATCAGCAGCAAGTCGGTCAGCGACACTTCGCCCGCGAGCACGACCTTCCACGCCTCCTGCGTCATCGCGAACGCGGTCGCCAGCCCGATCACGACCAGCCCGGCCAGCTCGGCCGCGTGAAGGAAATGGCCGAAGCGGCGACGAATGCGCTCGGCGGCCGTATCGGCGGAGGCAGTGGAGATATTCAACGCGTCGTCCGGTGCAGTGTCGTCGGTGCCGCGATCGATGCGCCATCGCCGCGGCGGCGGGTGTCGGGAAACGGAAAGCCTGAGACGGGCGGGCGGAAAACCGTTGCGCACGCACCGGTTCCGACCGCGCCGGTCGCCTGCGCGACCGCGGACAGCGTGCGCCGGCAACACGCATGAAACGCGACGCCGGCCTCGGTGCACACGACGTCGCCCGAGCGGTCCAGCAGCAGCCGGCAGCCGAGATAGCGTTCGAGCCCATCGAGCCGCGCGCCGACCTGCGCGACGTCGAGCTTCAGTTCGGACGCCGCGCCGGACAGCCCGCCATGCTCGACGATTGCACCGAAAATACGCATCACTTCCAAAAGGTTCATCATGATGACCGTCGCCGGGCGGAGCGGAACCTAATCTACTGCACGCGACACGCACGCTCAAGAGCACAGCGCCGCGCGCGCCAGGAGTACAGCTGCGCGGGCGCCGCACAAAACCGAGCCCTGTTTGACCCATTCGAATGACAGATCATCGATACGTGTTCCAAAGCCCCGTCGAAGCTGCTAGATTGCAGGCTCGACGACGTTACGCGGTGCGGACAGTTCACGCGCCGGGCGAACGCGCGGCCGATACGTCCGCCCCCCCCATCGCGCCGGGAGCCGGCCGCCGCCGCTGCGGCCCGTTGCGCGATGCCCGCGCAACGTCCTTCATCCGCATGTCACAAAGCACAGAGAACAGTCGCATGACACAGCTCAACCGTTCGCCTTCGCGCGCCGCGGCTGCCGCGGCCCGTCCGTCCCGACATGACTGACCGGCAAGCCGCGATGCAGACTCCCCCTCCCCCGCTCTCCCAGGCCGTCCACAGCACGATCACGCGCAGCGCGATCTTTCTCGTGGCGACGATCAATCCCGGCGCCGATCACGCCGACACGATCCGTTCGTGGTGCGGCGACATCGCCGCACTGGTGCGCTCGGTCGGCAAGCGCGTGCCGGGCGGCAACCTCACGTGCGTGTGCGGCTTCGGCTCCGACGCGTGGGATACGCTGTTCGGCGAGCCGCGCCCCGCGTCGCTGCATCCGTTCCGCGAATTCGGCGCCGGCCAGCGCGTCGCGGTCGCGACGCCCGGCGACATCCTGCTGCACATCCGAGCCGAAGCGATGGACCTGTGCTTCGAACTGGCGACGCAATTGCTCAATGCGCTCGGCGACGCAGTCACGGTCGTCGACGAGGTCCACGGCTTCCGCAATTTCGACCAGCGCGCGATGATCGGCTTCGTCGACGGCACCGAGAACCCGGAAGGCCGCGAAGCGGTCGACTTCACGGTGATCGGCGACGAAGACGCCGAATTCGCGGGCGGCAGCTACGTGCTCGTGCAGAAGTACCTGCACGACATGGCCGGCTGGAACGCGCTCGCGGTCGAAACGCAGGAGCGCATCATCGGCCGCACCAAGCTGTCCGACATCGAGCTCGCGCCGGACGTGAAGCCGTCGTGCTCGCACAGCTCGCTGACCACGCTCGACGAGGGCGGCCAGGAAGTGAAGATCCTGCGCGACAACATGCCGTTCGGGCGCCCGGGCGCCGGCGAATTCGGCACCTATTTCATCGGCTACGCGCGCTCGCCGGCCCCGATCGAGCAGATGCTCGAGAACATGTTCGTCGGCCGTCCACCGGGCAACTACGACCGCCTGCTCGACTACAGCCGCGCGGTCACCGGCTCGCTGTTCTTCGTGCCGTCGGCCGACCTGCTCGAGGCGCTCGCCGACCGCCCGGCGCCGCCCGCCGAAGCCACCCAACCGGAATCCACACCGTCCGCGCCTGCCGCACCGCATCGCGACGGCTCGCTGAACATTGGCTCGCTGAAAGGAACCCCGACCTATGAATAACCTGCATCGCGAACTCGCGCCGATCTCGTCGGCCGCCTGGGAACAAATCGAGGAGGAAGTGGCGCGCACCTTCAAGCGATCGGTGGCTGGCCGCCGCGTCGTCGACGTCGACGGCCCTGCCGGCCCCGAGCTGTCGGCCGTCGGCACCGGGCACCTGCTCGACGTCGACGCGCCGCGCGAGCTCGTGAACGCGCGGCTGCGCGAAGCGCGCACGATCGTCGAGCTGACGGTGCCGTTCGAGCTGAGCCGCGACGCGATCGACAGCGTCGAGCGCGGTGCGCGCGACGCCGACTGGCAGCCGGCGAAGGAAGCCGCGCAACGGCTCGCGTTCGCCGAAGACGGCGCGATCTTCGACGGCTACCGCGCGGCCGGCATCGTCGGCATTCGCGAAGGCACGTCGAACCGCCGGCTCACGCTGCCGGCGGACGTCGGCGCGTACCCGGACGCGATCAGCGACGCGCTGGAAGCGCTGCGCCTGGCCGGCGTCGACGGCCCGTACTCGGTCGTGCTCGGTTCGGACGCATACACCGCGCTCAGCGAAGCTCGCGACCAGGGCTATCCGGTCCTCGGCCATATCAAACGGATCGTCAGCGGCGAGATCATCTGGGCGCCGGCGATCAGCGGCGGCTGCGTGCTGTCCACGCGCGGCGGCGATTACGAGCTGCACCTCGGGGAAGACGTGTCGGTCGGCTACACGAGCCACACCGACAAGGGCGTTCGCCTGTACCTGCGCGAAACGTTCACGTTCCTGAGGCTGACGAGCGAGGCATCGGTGGCCGTGGCGCCGCAGGGCAACGCGGCCGCCTGAGCGCGGTTGCCGGCGCGCGCTGCCCGCCCGGGCGTCGCGCGCGACGGCCGCACCGCCGGCCGCGGGTTCGTCGCCGATCCAGCCCATCTTGCATGGAGGATGTCATGAGCGAATCGAATGACGCATTACAGGCGCTGCAGGCGTCCGTCGCTGCCCTGAAGCAGACGGTGGACGCGCACGCGAGCAGCCAGGCCGGCGACACCGCCGTGCTGTTTACCGTCGTGTCGCTGATGCTGGCCGAGCTGCCGCCCGACACGCGCAACCTGGTCGAGGATTCGTTCTCCGTGTGGGCCAATGGTCTGCAGAATGCGGCGCTGTCGGCCGACGTCAAACAGATCGCGCGGCAACGGCTCGCGATGACACTCTCCGACTGATCGTGGTGCACCGCGGTTGCGCGATGTCCGGCGCGTGCGGTGTCGCCCGCCTTCGCCTTCTCCGGCCGTACGGCGCATCGCGCCTGCGGTGCGCGCATGGCCAAACGCCACCGGTTCGCGCCCGCGCGTCGCGCGCCGTCTCGCGTGTCACCTCGCGTCCCGTTCGGCCGCTGCCGGCGCACGGCGCGCCGATGTCGCACCGCGCGCCGTTCGGGCGTCGCCCTGTGCCGCTTCCTGCGCCGCAAGCCGTACGCGCCGCACACGCCCGCGCCTCCGCCCGCTTGCGCGTCTGTACTCCTTGCCGCCCCGTCCCGCGTCGATGCGAGGGTGCAATTCACGACCAGTCCGGCATGGAACTGTGTCTTGGACGGACCGCGTCGATTCGTTATTTTGAACGCAGTCGAAGCGATGCCGTGGGCTCCTTGCCGCACTCGCGCGTCCCGCCGCGACCGCGATCGTGCGCCACGCCGGCGCGCACCGCGCGATCGCGCGGGTGCGACACGCGCCGCCGCGGTGTGCGTCGTGCGGACGCGCTCGGGACGTGCGAGCGCCGCACCGCATCGGGCGTCACGCTTCGACCCACCTTCACCGACAGGAGCCTGACCACCATGCCCGCACTTTGCGATATCTGCCACGCGCGGCCGGCCGTTGCGCGCGCCACCGTGATGCAGGACGGCGAGCGCAAGACGATCTCGATCTGCGATTACCACTTCCGTCAATTGATGCGGCATCAGAGCATGCTGAATCCGTTCGATTCGCTGCTCGGCGGTGGCGGACCGTCGTCGCTGTTCGGCGGACTCGGCGACGAATCGCCGCTCGCCGCCGAGATTCCGCGCGAATCGGTCGACCCGACCGACGCGTTCAGCGAGCAGACGCTCGAACTGCTGCAGCGCGCGGCCGAGAAGGCGCACGCGCTGCGCCGCAGCGAGCTCGATTCCGAACACCTGCTGTACGCGCTCGCGGACACCGACGTGTGCGCCGCGCTGCTGAAGGAACTGAAGCTGTCGCCGGAGGACATCAAGTCGTACATCGACGCGCATGCGCACACCGGCACGGCCGCCCCCGATGCGCCGCTCGACAAGCTGTCGATCTCGCCGCGCGTGAAGAAGGCGGTGCAGTACGCGTTCCAGGCGTCGCGCGATCTCGGCCACTCGTACATCGGCCCCGAGCATCTGCTGATCGGGCTCGCATCGGTGCCGGACAGTGTCGCCGGCACGCTGCTGAAGAAATACGGCGTGACGCCCGAGGCGCTGCGCCAGAAGGTCGTGAAGGTGGTCGGCAAGGGCGCGGAGGACGGCCGCGTCGATGCGCCGACCGGCACGCCGAATCTCGACAAGTTCGGCCGCGACCTCACCGCGATCGCGCGCCAGGGCAAGCTCGATCCGGTGCTCGGCCGCGCGCAGGAAATCGAGAGCACGATCGAGGTGCTCGCGCGCCGCAAGAAGAACAACCCGGTGCTGATCGGCGAGCCGGGCGTCGGCAAGACGGCGATCGTCGAGGGGCTCGCGCAGCGGATCGTGAACGGCGACGTGCCCGAAGTGCTGCGCGACAAGCGGCTCGTCGAAGTCAACATCAACTCGATGGTGGCCGGCGCGAAGTATCGCGGCGAATTCGAGGAACGCGCCAAGCAGCTGATCGACGAAGTGACCGCGAAGCAGGACGAACTGATCCTGTTCATCGACGAGCTGCATACGATCGTCGGCGCGGGCCAGGGCGGCGGCGAAGGCGGCCTCGACATCGCGAACGTGCTGAAGCCCGCGCTCGCGCGCGGCGAGCTGAGCCTGATCGGCGCGACGACGCTCAATGAATATCAGAAGTACATCGAGAAGGACGCCGCGCTCGAACGCCGCTTCCAGCCCGTGTTCGTGCCGGAGCCGAGCGTCGAGCAGACGATCGTGATCCTGCGCGGGCTGCGCGACAGCCTCGAGGCGCACCATCAGGTGACGTTCGCCGACGACGCGTTCGTCGCGGCCGCCGAGTTCGCCGACCGCTACATCACGTCGCGCTTCCTGCCCGACAAGGCGATCGACCTGATCGACCAGGCCGCCGCGCGCGTGCGGATCGGCGCGACCTCGCGCCCCGTCGACATTCAGGAAGGCGAAGCGCAGATCGCGCAATTGAAGCGCGAGCAGGATTACGCGACGTCGCGCAAGCGCTTCGACGAAGCGAAGCAGTTCGAAGAGCAGATCAACGCGAAGCAGAAGGCCGTCGACGAGATGATGGAGGCGTGGCAGCGCAAGACCGGCTCGGAGACGCTCGAAGTGACCGTCGAATCGGTGGCCGAGGTCGTGTCGCGGCTCACCGGCATTCCCGTGTCCGAACTCACGCAGGAAGAACGCCAGAAGCTGCTGAAGATGGAAGAGCAACTGCGCGAGCGCGTGGTCGGCCAGAGCGATGCGGTGGTCGCCGTCAGCGATGCGGTGCGGCTGTCGCGCGCCGGGCTCGGCCAGACGCACCGGCCGATCGCGACGTTCCTGTTCCTCGGGCCGACGGGCGTCGGCAAGACCGAGCTCGCGAAGGCGCTGGCCGAGACCGTGTTCGGCGACGAGCAGGCGATCATCCGCATCGACATGTCCGAATACATGGAGCGCCACGCGGTCGCGCGGCTGATCGGCGCGCCGCCCGGCTACGTCGGCTACGACGAAGGCGGCCAGCTCACCGAGCGCGTGCGGCGCCGCCCGTACAGCGTGATCCTGCTCGACGAGATCGAGAAGGCGCATCCGGACGTCTATAACGTGCTGCTGCAGGTGTTCGACGACGGGCGTCTCACCGACGGCAAGGGCCGCGTGGTCGATTTCAGCAACACGATCATCATCGCGACCAGCAATCTCGGCGCGGCGATCATCATGGACAACCTCACGCAGCCGGAGGCCGCGCGCAAGACCGACAAGGCGATCCGCGAGGAACTGATGCAGGTGTTGAAGGGGCATTTCCGGCCCGAGTTCCTGAACCGGATCGACGAGGTGATCGTCTTCCACGCGCTGTCGAAGGACAACATCCGCGCGATCGTGCAGATCCAGCTCGACCGCGTGGTGCGCACGGCCGCCGCGCAGGACATCACGCTCGTGATGGGCGACTCGCTCGTCGCGCACCTGACCGAAGCAGGCTACCAGCCGGAGTTCGGCGCGCGCGAGCTGAAGCGCCAGATCCGCCAGACCATCGAGACGCGGCTCGCGAAGGAGATCCTCGCCGATCGGCTGAAGTCGGGCGACACGTGCGAGCTCGACTACGACAAGGACAGCGACGAAGTGAAGTTCAACAAGCTCGCCGCGCCTGAAGCGAAGGACGCGAAGGACGCCGACGGCAAGACCAAACCGAACGGCAAGGCAGCCGCAGACGCGAAGGCGGACGACACGCCTGCCGACGCCCCGCCGCGCGCCGCGAAGCCGTCGGGCAAGAAGTCGTCCGGCGCGAAGAAGGACGCGCACTAAAACAACGCATGCCCCGCACACCGGGGCGCGCATGATCGGCTCCGTCCGCGGACGGAGCCGCCCCACGCCGCGACACGGCGCAACCGAGCCACCCGCATCGGGCCCGGCTATTGGAGATTCACATGACAAATCGACGCGAAGTGCCTGGCATCAGGAAATACGACGGGCCCGCCGGCGGTTGGGGCGCGCTTCGCGCGACCGCCGATGCGGTGCGCTCGCAGATGGAAACCATCGAGGCGCCGATCGTGCTGATGCGGACCAACCAGCCCGACGGCTTCGACTGCCCCGGCTGCGCGTGGCCGGACAAGGAACACAAGTCGACGTTCCAGTTCTGCGAGAACGGCGCAAAGGCCGTCACGTGGGAAGCGACGACCAAGCGCGTGACACCCGAGTTCTTCGCGGCGAACACCGTGTCGTCGCTGCTGCGCATGTCGGACTACGAGCTGGAGAACATGGGCCGGCTCACGCATCCGCTCGTCTACGACCGCACGACCGACACGTTCCGCGCGATCGAATGGGACGACGCGTTCGCGCGCATCGGCGAAGTGCTGCGCGCGCTGCCGCCCGAGCAGGTCGAGTTCTACACGTCGGGCCGCGCGTCGAACGAAGCCGCGTACCTGTATCAGCTGTTCGCGCGCGAGCTCGGCACCAACAACTTCCCCGACTGCTCGAACATGTGCCACGAGCCGACCAGCGTCGGCCTGCCGCAATCGATCGGCATCGGCAAGGGCACCGTGTCGCTCGAGGATTTCGACCACTGCGAGCTGATCATCTCGATCGGCCACAACCCCGGCACGAACCATCCGCGGATGATGGGCACGCTGCACGAGTGTTCGCGCCGCAACGTGCCGATCATCGTGTTCAACCCGCTGCGCGAACGCGCGCTCGAACGCTTCGCCGATCCGCAAGACATGATCGAGATGGCGTCGT
This sequence comes from Burkholderia sp. AU16741, assembly GCF_002223345.1. Taxonomy (NCBI): domain Bacteria; kingdom Pseudomonadati; phylum Pseudomonadota; class Betaproteobacteria; order Burkholderiales; family Burkholderiaceae; genus Burkholderia; species Burkholderia sp. AU16741. The sequence continues at coordinate 289,337 of NZ_NKEZ01000011.1, read as the reverse complement.
TCGGCTCGACGCGCATTGCGTCGACGTACTACCAGGTCGACGCGGGCGGCGACGCGGCCGCGCTGAAGGGCATCATGAAGGCGCTGCTCAAGCTCGAAGCCGAGCGCGGCGACGTGCTCGACCGCGATTTCATCGCGCAGCACACCGACGGCTTCGACGCGTTCTCGGCCGATCTCGAAGCCACCTCGTGGGACGACATCGAGCGCGCGAGCGGCCTCAGCCAGGCGCAGCTCGAAGAGGTCGCGCTCGCGTACGCGAAGTCGAACGCGACGATCGTCACGTACGGGATGGGCGTCACGCAGCACAACAAGGGCACGGCCACCGTGCGGCTGATCGCCGACCTGCTGCTGATGCGCGGCAACATCGGCAAGCCCGGCGCCGGCGTATGCCCGCTGCGCGGCCATTCGAACGTGCAGGGCAACCGCACGGTCGGCATCACCGAGAAGCCGTCGGCCGAATTCCTGAAGAAGATCGAGGACGTGTGCGGCTTCACGCCGCCTTCGAAGCATGGGCACGACGCGGTGCAGGCGATGCAGGCGATGATCGACGGCACCGCGAAGGCGCTGCTGTGCCTCGGCGGCAACTTCGCGGTCGCGCTGCCCGATCCCGAGCTGTCGTTCCCGGCGATGGCCAAGCTCGACCTGAGCGTGCATCTCGGCACGAAGCTGAACCGTTCGCACCTGCTGGTCGGCAAGGAAACCTTCATCCTGCCGGTGCTCGGCCGCACCGAGCTCGACATGCAGGCCACCGGCCGGCAATCGATCACCGTCGAGGATTCGATGTCGATGGTCCATGCGTCGGCCGGCAAGCTCAAGCCGGCGTCGGACCAGTTGCGTTCGGAGCCCGCGATCGTCGCCGGCATCGCGCATGCGACGCTGCCGCACAGCAAGGTCGCGTGGCTCGATCTGATTGCGGACTACGACCGCATCCGCGACCTGATCGACAAGACGGTGGCCGGCTTCGACGCGTTCAACGAGCGGATTCGCACGCCGGGCGGCTTCCGCCTGCCGCTGCCGCCCACCGAGCGCGTATGGCCGACGCCGACCGGCAAGGCGATGTTCTCGGTCTACAAGGGTGTGAAGGAGGACGCGGACGTGCTCGGCGCGGAACAGGTGCTGCGGCTGATCACGCTGCGCAGCCACGATCAGTACAACACGACGATCTACGGGCTCGACGATCGCTATCGCGGCGTGTTCGGCCGGCGCGACGTGCTGTTCATGAACGCGGCCGATCTCGAGAAGTACGGGCTCGAACACGGCGACCTCGTCGACATCGAGACGGTCACCGCGTCGGGCCGCACGCTGCGCCTCGAGAAGATCACCGCGATCGAGTACGACATCGCGCCGGGCTCGGTCGGTGCGTACTATCCGGAAGCAAACGTGCTCGTGCCGCTCGACTACATCGACAAGGAAAGCGGCACGCCGTCGTACAAGTCGGTGCCGGTGCGCGTCGCCCGCTCGGCGGTCGTCTGATGCCGCGGCACGCGCAGCCTCTGCCCGGCGGCTCGCTCATCGTCACGCCGGCCTGCCCGGCGCCGACGGCGAGCGGATCGATCGAGGGCGTTGCGACTGCCGCGGCTGTCTCCTTCTGAAATGCCGCTCACGCAGCGTTCGTGTCGTCGCGTGAGCGGCAAGGGAGACAGTCGGCTGACAGGCTGAGCGGCGCGAAATGCGGTTGTTGGCTGGTGTTGACGCGCCAAAGCCGGGACGGCGCCGTCACCGGCGCCCGCGCGCATCGCGGGCACCGGTTTCGACGAATCGTGCCGGCTACACGTCGGCCCACGCGTCGGTGCCCTTCTGATACTGCATCACGCCGCCGTGGAGCCGCACCCGCAGGTTGCCGTCCGGCACCTGCACCCAGTTGGTCATGTCGAGGCTCATCATCAGCGCGGCGAAGAAATCCTGCACCTCTTGCGACACGTTGGCCTGCCAGACGTCGATGCGCCCGAGGCACGCACGCATGTCGCCGCTTTGCTGCATGATCGTCTCGACCTGCCCGGCGACATCCGCCGCCGTATCGTAGACCTTCGTGCCGCCGTCGCCGACGATCGACAGATGGATGCCGCGCACCAACGTCGGCTGGCCCGGCGTCTGCTCGACGAGCGCGATGCAGCTCGTCATCGCGCCGAAATCGATTTCCGTCGCATCGCCCCATTTGCGCTCGCCAACCCCCAGCGGCGCGACACCGTGTACGTTCTGAATGATGTAGGACATGGGTTCCTCACATGATTGGACAGCACTGCCGGTAGCAGGCCGCGACACGTTCAACCCGGAACGTGCGTCGCGCCCGCCGCTCACATCCCGCATCGGGCCTGCCGGCCCGGCGGGTCGTGTCGATTGAGACTGCTTCGCCTGCCGCACGCGTGGCACGCGCATGCCCCGCTGGTTCTCGAGGCCTGATTGCCCGCGACGTTCGTATCGACGCCGCGCGCCGCGTGCGCTACGTGCCCTACGTACCCTTCTTGTCCAGCAGCGCCTGATACTTCTGCAGGCTCTCGTCGATCCGGTCGAGCGCAACGCTCGCGGCCTCCCCTTCGATCGCTTCCGCGGCGCCCGCGACGACCGCCGCGGTCGCGACGAACAGATCCGTCAACAGCAGGCCCACCGCATCCATCGCCATGCCTTTCACGTCCTCGTCGATGGTCTTCTGCGCGAGGTCCTTCATCAGCACGCTCTTGCCCGCGATCGCCAGCGACGTCGACGCCTCGAAGTAGTTGGCCGCCGCCTGCGCGACCATGCCGCCGGCCTGCGTGATCATCATGTTCGGGCCGACGGCGATCTGCGTGGTCGCGTAGGACGCCGCCTCCGCGTTGATCGCCTGCACGGTCTTCAGCGCCGACGGGGCGGCCCCGGTCGCCCCCGCGATCTGGTCCGGCGCCTTCAGCGCATCGGTGAACCTGCGCAGCCGATTGACCGGCCACGCGCGCTTGCCGGGTGTCGGCGTCGCGTCGTGCGGCGCGACCTCGGCCGGCGCCGTTGCTTCGGCCGCGGCGTCCACGGCGTCGTCCGGCGCTTGCGTCGCACCTTCTCCGCGTCCGCCCAAAAGACCTTTCATGTTCATGATTCAGGTATCCCGATAGTCGTCGCGTTCTAATGCGTGGAACCCGTCGGCGAGCCGCCCGCCGCGGGCAGCGACGCACCGCCCGATGCCGGCTTCGGCGATGCCTCGACGGACAGGATCATGGCCACGGCCTTCGACACGACGGCGTTCGAAATCTGGTTCAACGCCGCCTGCTGCTGTGTCATGTTCTGCGCCGAGATGCCGACGGCCTGGCTGAACATCTGGTAAAGCATGCCCAACGCCTGGGCCGGCGATCCCGCGACGACGTTGACGTTGGTCTGCGTCAGCGCATCGGTAATCTGCTCATTGACTTTGTCTGCCACGAGGCCTCCTCGGATCTCGGCTCCGGCATGCGATTGAAGGAAAACGGCGGGCCGGCAGGCCATCGACGCCGCGCATGCCGTTAGGAACGCTGCATGCCGGCATTCGTGAACGCGCTCACGCGAGTTCCTCGCGCAACTTCTTGCGCAGCAGTTCGACGCGCTTTCTGGCCAGCGGCTCGTTGATCCCGAGCGTCGCGGCGATGTGGAAATACGGCCGGTCCTCCTCGAACTTCAGCGTGAACAGCATCTGCTGCTGCGGGGAGAGCACCGACAGCGCCTGCTCGAGACGCAGCAGTTGTTGCCGCAGCAGCAGTTGCTGCTCGACCGACGGCGCGTGGCCGGCCAGTTCGACCGCGTGATCGTCGTCCCAGGCCGGATCGAATTCGAGCATGCCGCTTTCGCGCAGGCGGCGGCGCGCGCCATCGAGGAACGCGTGATTCAGCGCGAGAAAGAGAAAACCCGTCAGATTGCGAACGCGCTCAGGCGAGCGCTGCAGGTAAATGTGGACCTTGAGCGCGGTATCGGAAAGCAGTTCGTCGGCGCGGTGAATATCGCCCTTGCACAACAGGCGCGCGCGGCGCCGCAATTTCCCCTGCATTTCCCGCCACGTGCGGTCGAGCTGCTGCGCCGGAGATTCAGGCGTCGGGGCAGCGTGCTGGTTCGAGGTCGTCATCCCGTGTCTTCCTTTTTTATGGAAAACACAGAATCGATTCGATGCCGGGAATGGCGCTGTTACCCGTGTAACACCGATATAACGATAATCGGTTTCGGTAAATTTTCTTGATTATTATGAATGGAAATTCAAATTCACCGGCATAACCCGATCCGTCGTTTCAGGTGCACCGCCGGGCCTGACCGAATAACGGCATGGCGATGAAAAAGAACGATTGCCGCAGCGATGCGTCCGTGCGCCGGCCTGCTGCTTCCAATGTCGGTCGATCACACGCACTGGCTGCCAAAGTGCCGCCTTGTCCGTACCGCCCGTCGATTATTTCGATACTTTCATTATTCATTTTTCACGCAATGCCGAAAGCAGCGTTTTTCGCTAGGTGGCTGCATCGTCCAACAACCTCGCGCGGAAAACATGCCTGCCCTTGCTAACGCTCAAACGCTGCGCAATATACCGATACTCGCCGATCTGCCGGAAAGCCTGCTCGCCCACGTCGAGCGGCATGTCACGCCCTGGCCCGAACACGGCAATCGCCTGTTGTTCTTCAAGGGCGACCCGGGAGATTTCGTCGCGTTCGTGCACCGCGGCCGCGTCTACAAGACGCTGCACGAGCCCGGCGGACGCGAGATCATTCTCGGCCACTCGATGCCGGGCGAGCTCATCGGCGAAAACACGCTGATTCTCGCGCACCGGCGCAGCTTCACCGCGCAGTTGAGCGCCGACTGCCGCATTTCGCTGCTGCATCGCCAGCACTTCGCGCCGCTGCAGGCCAACGCGGAATTCATGGCGCGCATCCACGAGCAGTTGTGCCGGCACATTCATCAGCTGAGCGACTTCGTCGAGTCGGCGTGCCTGTACCGGCTCGAAGCACGACTCGCGCGCCATTTGCTGAACCGCATGCAAGGGAACGATCTCGAGGTGCCGCTGCCGGAGAGCCAGAGCATTCTCGCCGCGATGCTCAACGTCAGCCGGCCGCGACTGAACAGCAGTCTGCAGAAGATGCAGCGCGACGGCCTGATCCGGCTCCACGAACACGGCGTGACGATTCGGAAACCGGAGCAGCTCCGGACCATCGTCGACGCCAATTGACGCCCCGGCAAGCGTGCGCGTGACGCGGCGCCGCCGTGCGGGCAGGTTGCGCGCGCCGCGTTGCGCGGCGCGCCGTGAAGGTCAGCCGCGCCCGTGGCCGATGGCGTTCATCAACTGCGCGACGGCCGCCAGTTGCGAGACGAAGCTGTCGTTCGCCGACCGCGCCGCGCTGGCCTGCGCCGCCGGCGAGCTCGCATAGAGCTGCATGATGCCGACGGTCGTGGCGGCGAGGTTGGACGCCGCCTGGTTCGCCTGCATCTGCACCGCGTTGTGAAGCAGGATCGCGGACGCGTGGCTGTTCGATTGCATGAGCGTGCCCAAGGCCACGGCGGGCGCTTCGCCTACCACCTTGACGTTGGCTTGCGTGACTGCATCGGTCATCGCAGGGGAAACCTGTTCCGGCATGTCGTTGCTCCTGATGGGATCGCCGCTGCGGCGCGGCCGCGGCGAAAGCATGAGTGGGTCGGTCGGCGCCGTCGAGACGCGGCAGGACGTCCGCCGTCACGGGCGCCGACACGACGTCGGGCGCCGGACGACAGCCACCGGGTTCGGGGCCGCCGCCCGGCGCCGACGCCGGGTTACTCGGCCAGCGCCTTGCCGAGCGCCAGCACGTCAGCCAGCACGGACAGCACGCCGTTCGAGCCGATTTCCGTCGCGGCGGCGCCAGCGCTCGCCGGCCCGAGCGTGTACAGCTGCATCGTGCCGACGTTCGTCGAGGTCGGCAGTTGCACCGCGGACTGCGACTGCTGCTGCACGGCGTTCTCGAACAGCACGCTGAGCGAATGGCTCTGGGCCTGGTACAGCGAGCCCGTTGCCATCGCGGGCGCTTCGCCCACCACCTTGACGTTGGTCTGCGTGACCGCGTCGGTGATCGCGGCGTTCACCGCGCAGGTCTTGCAGGGGGCCTTCGGATCCTTCGTGTCAAGCGGATCGTTGACGTCGTTTGCCATCGTATTTCTCCTGGTTCGGGAACGGGCACCGCATCGAATCGGCTCGGCCCGCTCCGTCGTTTGCTCCGGAACACCGCGCGGCGCCGCTGGTCGGGCGCCGGCGGTCATGCTGAGAATCCGCGGCACGGCGGCGGTATCGGCGGCGCGTGCCGCTTGCGCCGCCGCTCGGCCACGGCGCCGCGACGACGCCTTACTGCTTGGTCACGGCCTTCCCGATCGCGATCACGTCGGCCAGAATGGAAATGATCCCGTTCGCGCCGATTTCCGTGGCGGCCGCGCCCGCGCTTTCCGGTCCGATCGTGTAGAGCTGCATCGTCCCCACGTTCGTCGACGTTTGCGACTGGATCGCGGCCTGCGACTGCTGCTGCACCGCGTTCTCGAACAGGATGCTGAGCGAATGGCTCTGGGCCTGGTACAGCGAGCCCATCGCCATTGCCGGCGCTTCCGCGACCACCTTGACGTTGACCTGTGTGACCGCATCGGTAATCGCGGGATTGACCTGGCACACTTGACACGTATCAGCCATTTGTTGCTCCTTGGTTCACGTAGTTGAGAGGTCGCACATCGGGGCCGGCCGGTTTCGCGTTCGGCCGCATGACCCGCGTGCTACTCCATGGACGCTGCGCCGGGCGTCTCGTGAACGGCAGCGGTGGGTTCGGACGGTTCGGCCGGGGCGCCGATGCGCCGCAACCGGTCCTCCATCGCGTCGAGTTTGACGGCGAGCGCTTCGGCAAGCCGTTCCGCGAGCGCATCGCCGTATTGCCGGAAGCATGCTTCGATTTCCTGACGGATCAGGCCCGTCAACTGTTCGCCGATCATCGTCAGCGCCTCGCGGGTGCTGTCCTGGATCGCGGCCACGTCGGATGCCTGCGCGTCGCCGGCCGGCTCGTGCGCGTCGAGTACGCCCGATACTTTCCGCTGTTCCGACGCGAGCATGCCGAGGGTCGTCTCGTTCTGCGTGTCGATCGTCTGCAGGATGCCGCGCATCTTCTCGTACGCCTTTTGCTGGTTGAGCTGCAGAAAATGCTTGACCTGTTCGCGCGCCTCTTGCCGGGTCTTGAACTGCGGCAAGGGCGGCTTCGCGGCGCTCGCCTGCGCGGCCGGGCCGGCGGCGGGGGCCGGCGGGTTCCCGTGCCGGCTCGGTAGCCGCTCCAGCAGCACCTGTTCTTCGGCCGGCTCGAGAGGCCGCCGCAGTCGCTTCTCCGCAAGTTGCCGCAGCAGCGGTTCGAGTGCTTCGTTGCTCATGGCTTACACCCCGTAAAGGTTCGCCCGCGGCACGGATATATGCGGTTCGGGTTTGGATGGACGCCGCGCCACGGCGGCCTGGTCGGCGTGCTGCAATGGATATCGCATGGGGTTCTCCTGGAAACGGATGTGCGACGGCCTGGCCGGAATTTCGGCAGGACCGTTGCAAGGACGAACCGTGGGACGGGGATGTGAAGTCGGCCGCTGGCGGCGCACCGGTCGCGCCCATTCCCGACACTTTTTGACTGTGTCCGGCCCATCGAACTGGTAGGATGCCGGTCGCCCCGACGCGGGCAGCCGGCATCGACCACGAACTGCCCCCTTTTTCGAGGGCCCGCGACTGGTAAACTTCGCGCTCGGCTCGGACAACCCGGGCGAACAGTACCCTATCCCCGTAAAACCCGTCATACCCCGGCTCGCCCCGCGCGACCCGTTGCAGTAACCGTTGGAGTGGCGCACCCGCGCCTGCAAGCATGAAGAAATCGAAGCAACCCATCCGCCCCTCACGCGACAAGGACCGCGCGCCGCTCGTACGCGCCGGTGCATGGCTGCTGATGGCCGGCCTGCTGTACCTGCTGTGGCCGTCCGCCGAAACCGCCTACCTCGCGATGGAGTCGGTGATCCGCTGACGCGCGCGGCCAACCGTGCACTACGCTATACTGCCGCGATGGAAACCCAACCCGCCTCGCCGATCGTGCATTGCTGGTGGCGCGCCTGACCCAGGCGGCCCGTTTCCTTTTGCATGTCCCGAACGTGATGCCGCCAGCCATGGCGGCATTTGCGTTTCTGCGCTGACGTCATCGCTGGCGGCCTCGACAACCCGGAGCCAACCACGACCATGACGCAACCCACCCGCCCGACCATCCTCACCGGCGACCGCACCACCGGCCCGCTGCATCTCGGCCACTACATCGGCTCGTTGCGCGCACGCGTGCAGATGCAGCACGAGGCGACGCAGTTCCTGCTGCTCGCCGATACGCAAGCGCTGACCGACAACATGGGCCGCCGCCAGCGCGTCACCGAGAACGTGATCGAAGTCGCGCTCGACTACCTCGCCGTCGGCATCGATCCGGCGATCTCGACGATCGTCGTGCAGTCGCAGGTGCCCGAGCTTGCCGAGCTGTCGCAATACCTGCTCAACCTCGTCACGGTCGCGCGCCTCGAACGCAATCCGACCATCAAGGAAGAAATCCGCCTGCGCGGGTTCGAACGCGACATCCCGGCCGGCTTCCTGACCTACCCGGTGAGCCAGGCGGCCGACATCACCGCGTTCAAGGCGACCCACGTGCCGGTCGGCGACGATCAGTTGCCGATGATCGAACAGACCAACGAACTCGTGCGCCGCTTCAACGCGACCGTCGAGCAGCCGGTGCTGGTCGAGTGCGAGGCCGTGCTGTCGGCGGTCACGCGGCTGCCGGGCATCGACGGCAAGGCGAAGATGAGCAAGTCGCTCGGCAACGCGATCACGCTCGGCGCGACGCCGGACGAGATCGCGCAGGCCGTGAAGGACATGTACACCGACCCGAGCCACCTGCGCGTGAGCGACCCGGGCCAGGTCGACGGCAACGTCGTGTTCACGTTCCTCGATGCATTCGAGCCGGACGTGGCGAAGGTCGACGAGCTAAAGGCGCACTATCGCCGCGGCGGCCTCGGCGACAGCGTCGTCAAGCGCGTGCTGAACGAGCGGCTGCAGGCGCTGATCGAGCCGATCCGCGCGCGCCGTCGCGCGTTCGAGGCCGACAAGGCCGAAGTGATGGCGATCCTGAAGCATGGCACGCTGCATGCACGGGAAGTGGCGGGGGCGACGCTCGCGCAGGTGAAGGGCGCGATGGGGTTGACGTATTTCGATTGAGCGGCGATGCCGGCGTGCATGGCACCCGCCATGCCATGCACGCCGGACCTGAACGTCGACGTGGGCCGCGTCATGCGAGCCGACGCGCGACGCGCCGTTCGACGGCCGTACCCGCCCACGTCGCCATTTCGACGAGCAACAGGTAACACGCGGATAGCGCGAGCAACGTCTCGACGAACGCGAAGCTCGCCGAGCCGATACCGGTCAACACGAATGTCAGTTCCGGAACGGTGACGATCGACAGCACCGCGGTTTCCTTGCTCAGCACGATGGTCAGATTGGTCAGCGCCGGCAGGATCAGCACCATCATCTGCGGCAATTGCACGCGAAAGGTCGTTTGCCAGCGGCTCAGGCCGAGACAGGATGCCGCTTCGACATGCCCTTTCGGCACCGCCAGGAATCCGGAACGAAATGCCTCGGTGAAATAGGCGCCCGCGTAGAGGGCAAGGCCGACCACGCCGGCCGTCAGCGGATCGAGCGTCAATCCGAATGCGGGGCCGCCGTAGTACAGCAAAAAGAGCTGCACGAGAAACGGCGTGCCGCGAAACAGCTCGACATAGACACGAATCGCCGCGCGTACGAAGCGGCCGCCCGCCTGCTGCGCAAGCGCCGCACCGAACCCGATCGCCGCCCCCGCGAGCGTACTCGCCATCCAGGTCGCGACGGTCATCGCGAGACCCGCGCCGATCTCCGGCAGGTTGTTCACGAGTACATCGGGATGGAAAGTCAGCATGAGGATCTCCGGCGAGCAACTGATGCGTCATGCGGCGCGCAGGCGCCGCTCCGCGCCATGCGCGATCAGCGCCAGCGAACCGCAGAGCAGAAAATAGATCATCCCGGCCGCGACATAAGCCTCGAGCGGCTGGTACGTGCTGGCCGCGATGTTCTGCGCGGTTCGCGTGATCTCCGCCACGCCGACCACGGAGACGAGCGACGATGCCTTGATCAGCAGCACCATTTCGTTGACGAGCGACGGCAGCGTCATCCGTACGGCCTGCGGCACCTGGATCCTCCACAGGCGATCCTTCGTCGAGAGCCCGAGCATCGTCGCCGCCTCGAGCTGCCCCTTCGGGAGATTCGCGAATCCGCCCCGGAGAATTTCGGCGATGTATGCGGCCGAGCACAGCGACACGGCGCTGACGGCCGCCATCACGGGCGGCACGTTGACGCCCACGAACGGCAGGAAGTAGTAGACGAGCAGCAGTTGCACGAGCAGCGGCACCCCGCGAAACGCCCGCACATACGCGCCCGCCGCGACACGTATCGCAACGTGCGGTGCAAGCCGCCCGCAGCAGATCGCGAGGCCGATGAAGAAGCCGAGCACGAGCCCGGCCGCGGACACTTCGAGCGTCATCAGCGCCGCATGGAACAGCAACGGCAGGCCGTCGATGAAAGTGTTCAGGCTGAACATGGCAGGTTGCTCGGTAGCGGTGCTCGTCGGCGGTCGCGCTCGATCGTGTTGCCCGGACGCGGCGCTCAGTAGTTCGGCGTGGGCATCTCGGTCGGCAGTGCGGTCGCGACGCCGAGCCACTTGCGCTGCAGTGTCGCCAGCGTGCCGTTCTTGTTCAACGTGACGAGCGCCGCGTTGAACGCATTGGCCAGCGACGCGCTGTCCGCATCCTTGCGCAGCGCATAGGCGAAGTAGACTTTCGCGCCGAACGCAGGCTGCACCACCGAGAATACGGCCGGGCGCTGCTTCGCGACATACGCGATGTTGGTCAGCGAGTTGGCGACGGCGGCGATGCGCCCGGTCGCGAGGTCCGCATACGCCTGGTTGTTATCGACGTATTCGCGGATCGTCGGCGGCTTCGGCAGCGTCGCCGCGTAGCTTTTCAACTGTTCGAGCTGCGCGCTGCCCTTGCCTGCTCCGACGACTTTACCCGCTATATCGGCAGAGGTCTTGAGACTGCCGTCGCCGGTTCGCTTGAGCAACGCATCGGTGGCCTCCGCGACCGGCAACGAGAACGCATAGCGCTCCGTGCGCGCCTTCGTGACGGTCAGCGGTCCCGCGACCATGTCGTACTTGCCCGCGTCGAGCCCGGGCAGCACGCTCTCCCACGGCAGATCGATGAAGCGCACCTTCACGCCGACGATCCGACCCACCGCCGCGAACAGATCCTTGTTGAAGCCCGCCTGCTGGCCGTTTTCGAGGAAATCGAACGGCGCGAACTGCATTTCGGTCCCCACCACCAGCTCGCCGTGCTGCTTGACGCGATCGAGCAGGCTCTCGGCATGCGCGGCCACACCGGCTGCCGCGAGGGTCAATGCGATGAACAGCGAAGTGCAGCACTTGGATCGTTTCATCTGACGTGTTCCTTCGAATCGGAATTGACCGGATGACCGGATGACCGGATTGACTCCCGCCCGGTCGTCGCCCGGCGAATCCGTCGTCAATGCAATCTACGTGGCCAATTTATCGGCAGAAATATTGTTTTCCGATCCACCGAAAAGCTTTTCCTTATGCACGCCGTCTTGCATCGTCTCCGCGCCGCTTCGTGGTGCGGCGACGCGTCTCGCGCGTGCAATCAATCGTCTGCCAATTCATTGCCCGGACGAGCGGTTTGCACGGTTTTGTCGCGTCATGCACCAGTGCGGGTCACCCGTTCGAGCGCTGGATGCACGTACGGAAGCATCCACGCCGTCCTCGGGACGCACGCGCAAATGCGCATGGGAAAAAATGATGCAGATCTTCGATCATCCTCTTTTTGACTATGCAAAATGGCAGCGCGCCTCGCGTTGCGAGCCGTGCCCGATCCCGATACTTTGTGCGAGCCACGCTTCATGGAAAATATTGCGTTGCGCTATTCGTTGCGCCAGTTGCGCTACTTCGTGGTCACGGCGGAAACGCTGTCGTTTACTGCCGCCGCGCGCCAACTGCACATTTCCCAGCCGTCGATCTCCACCTCGATCGGCGAACTGGAATCTTCATTCGGCATCCAGCTCTTCATCCGCCATCGAGCGAGCGGCGTGTCGTTGACGCCGGCCGGCCGCGACCTGCTCGGCCAGGTGCGCAATCTGCTGAAAAACGCGGAAGAACTGCAGACGATGGCACGCGAGATGGACGGGGGCATGTCAGGCACGATCGCGCTGGGCTGCCTCGTCTCGCTGGCTCCGCCGTTGATGCCGGTATTGATGAGCCGCTTCGTTTCCGAGCACGGCGGTATCGGCTTCCGCACGATGGAGGCCAACCAGGACGACCTGCTGTCGGCACTGAGCAACGGCACGCTGGACATGGCGCTCACCTACAGCCTCGATATCGCCGAAGACATTTCGTTCACGCCGCTCGTCACGCTGCCGCCATACGCAATCCTGCCGCTCGAACACAAGCTCACGCGCGGCAAGACGGTCGCACTCGCCGATCTGCTCAACGAGCCGTATGTCCTGCTCGACCTGCCGCACAGTCGCGAGTACTTCGCGGGACTGTTCGACCCGCTGGGCCGACGGCCGACGCCGACGTTCCGTTCGTCGCAGCCGGAAGTCGTGCGCGGCATGGTTGCCAACGGTCTTGGCTACAGCATCCTGAACTTCCCGCTTCGTTCTACCCGCACCGTCGATGGCGCGACTTTCGCGGTCCGTCCGTTTCGCGACGAGGTCACCGCGATCACCCTCGGCATCGCCATGTCGCGCAGCATGAAACCCCGCCAGCTCGTCACGCGCTTCGCTCAATTCTGCGAAACCTACATCCCTCGGGTGCACGTCCAGGCAACGCCGGCCGCATAGGAAAAAACTTCTTGTTGCATCCGAAAAGAATATTTCGACTCTTTATTGGACTTGTTAAATTGGTCGCCAATGTGATCGGTTTGAACGTTTCCCGGAGGCACGATGCGTTCCATTCCTACGGCAGCGCCGTCTATCGACGTGATCGTCCGCGACCTGAAAACCAACTGCGAACGCGACTTCAGCGACGCCCGCGCGATGCCGCCGGGCGTCTACACGTCGCCCGAGTTTCTCGAACGGGAACGGCAGACGCTCTTTCGCAACGAATGGCTGTGCATGGGCCGCGCGAGCGCGCTGCCGAATCCGGGCGACTACCTGACAGCGGAGATCGCCGGCCAGCCGATCATCGTGATCCGCCGCGACGACGGCACCCTGCGTGCAATGTCGAACGTATGCCTGCACCGCATGTCCACCCTGCTCGAGGGCCGCGGCAACGTGCGCCGTATCGTCTGCCCCTATCACGCGTGGAATTATTCTCTGGACGGCGAGCTGCGTGGCGCGCCGATGATGGACAGGCAGGACGGTTTCTGTAAGGACAGCTACAAGCTTCCGCAGGTTCGCTGCGAGATCTGGCAGGGCTGGGTTTACGTCACGCTCAATCAGGAGGCGTCGCCTGTTGCCGCTCGGTTGAAGGAACTCGACGAACTGATCGCCGATTACGACATGGCGTCGTATGTCGAAACCTTCCACGAAGAACACGTGTGGGACACCAACTGGAAGATCCTCGCGGAAAACTTCATGGAGAGCTATCACCTGCCGATGCTGCATCGCGCGACGGTCGGCCCGCACTCCAAGCTCGACGAGATGGAGTGCCCGCCCGGACTGCCCGCATTCAACTATCACTGGATCACGAAAGAGGCGTCGCTGCCGATCGGCAATGCGCATCCGAACAACACTCGCCTGCAAGGTCAATGGCGCAAGACGACGGCGCTGCTCGCGATCTACCCGACTCATCTCGTCACGCTGACGCCGGGCTATTTCTGGTATCTGGTGCTTCAGCCGCTGGGCGTCGATCACGTGCATATCCGCTTCGGCGGCGGCCTGTCGCCGGAATTCATCGACGACCCGAAGGCCGCCGAATACATGGCGACGCTGAAGAAGCTGCTCGACGAAGTCAATCTCGAAGACCGGCGCGGCGTCGAGGCGGTGTTCCGCGGCGTGCATGCCCCGCTTGCGAAGCCCGGTCATCTGAGTCATCTGGAACGGCCGAACTACGACTTCGCGCGCTATCTGGCGTCGCACGTCGCGATTTGAAGCCGCACGCCAACGACTCGCCACCCACGTCACCTCATTGAAGCTCACGATGACCAGCCAACCCTACATTTCGTTCGTCGGCGTCAGCAAGTCCTACGACGGCCGGCATGCGGTTGTCGACGGTCTCGATCTCGACATCGCCCGGGGCGAATTCGTCTCGCTGCTGGGACCGTCCGGCTCGGGCAAGACCACCACGCTGATGATGCTCGCCGGTTTCGAGACCCCGACCGACGGCACCATCCTGCTCGACGGCCACCGCCTCGACGACAAGCCGCCGCATCAGCGCGACATCGGCATGGTGTTCCAGAACTACGCGCTGTTCCCGCACCTGACGATCGCCGAGAACGTCGCGTTTCCGCTCTCCGTGCGCAAGACCGGTCGCGAAGCGCGCAAGCAGCGCGTGCAGCGCGCGCTCGACATGGTGGAGCTGTCGCATCTCGCGTCGCGGCGCCCCGCCCAGTTGTCCGGCGGCCAGCAGCAGCGCGTCGCGCTGGCCCGCGCACTGGTATTCGAGCCTCGCGTGGTGCTGATGGACGAGCCGCTCGGCGCGCTCGACAAACGGCTGCGCGAAACGATGCAATACGAAATCATGCGGCTGCATCGCGATCTGTCGCTCACGATTGTCTATGTGACGCACGATCAGAACGAAGCGCTGACCATGTCGAATCGCGTCGCCGTGTTCTCGGACGGACGCATCCAGCAGGCCGCGACACCCACCGAGCTGTACGAAAACGCGCAGAACGCCTTCGTCGCGAACTTCGTCGGCGAGAACAACGGTCTCGCCGGGCGCGTCAGCGCGCTCGATGGCGAATGGGCCGTGCTTCAGCTTCGCGACGGCATCACGATCCGCGGTCGCCGCGGCAGCCAGGTCGAGGCCGGCGACGACGCCACGCTCGCGCTGCGCCCCGAGCGCGCGCAGGTACTCGGCGCGGCCGAAGCCGCGAACGTGCCGGCGGGCTCGAACGCCCTCGCGGCGACCGTGCGCGACATCGTGTATTGCGGCGATCATCATCGCGTTCAGCTGCAACTCGGCAGCGGCGACACGATGGTCGTCAAGGTCTCCAACACGCGCCTCGTCGCGCTGCCGCCGATCGGTGCGGCCGCAACGATCGTCTGGCGACACGACGACTGCAAGGTGCTGTCGCCGTCGGCCATCACCCGCGTCGCGAGCGCCGCCGTTCGTTTACCCACCCTGCCTGTTGCCGTGCCCATCGCCTCTGGAGCCTGATAATGCAAAACCCTCGCTACGCATCCCCGCGCCGCACGATCGCGGCTGTCGTCGCACTCGGCGCCTTTTCCGCGCTGCCTGCCGCTCGCGCGGCGGATACGCTGTCCGTCGTCACGTTCGGCGGCGCCTATGAAACGGCCGCACGCCACGCGTGGTTCGAGCCGTTCACCGCGAAGACCGGCACCCAGTTCCAGACCGAGTCGTACGACGGCGGCCTGGCCAAGCTGCAGGCCATGGAACAGGCGAAGAACCCGACGTGGGACCTGATCGACATGGAGACCAACGACGCGATCAACGCCTGCGACGAAGGTTTGCTCGAGAAGCTGGACAGCAAGACCATCGGCAACACGTCGGATTTCCTGCCGGGCGCGCTGCGCGAATGCTCGGTGGCCGCGATGGTGTGGTCGACCGTGTATGCGTACGACGCGTCGAAGCTGAAGACCGCACCGACACGCATCGCGGACTTCTTCGACCTGAAGAAATTCCCGGGCAAGCGCGGCCTGAGAAAGTCGCCGAAGGTCACGCTCGAATGGGCGCTGGTCGCCGACGGCGTGGCCCCGGCGGACGTCTACAAGGTGCTCGCGACCCCCGCCGGCGTCGATCGCGCATTCGCGAAGCTCGACACGATCAAGTCGAGCATCGTCTGGTGGGAAGCCGGTGCGCAAGCGCCGCAGTTGCTCGCGGACGGTGCCGTGACGATGGTGCAGGCCTACAACGGCCGCATCGACAGCGCCGTTCACCAGGACAAGAAGCCGTTCAAGATCGTCTGGGACGCGCAGGTATACGACTATGAATGGTGGGGTGTGCCGAAGGGGGCGAAGCACGCCGCGACCGCGAAGCGGTTCATCGCCGCATCGGCGCAGCCGCAGGCATACGCGGATCTGTCGAAGTACATCGCCTACGCGCCGCCGCGCAAGGCATCGTTGCCGCTGATCGACAAGGCACGCCTTGCCGACCTGCCGACCGCGCCCGCCAACTTCAAGCGACCGATCCAGATCGATGCGAACTTCTGGGCCGACAACGGCGATGCGCTGACCAAGCGCTTCCAGACATGGCTCGGCCAGTAATGCGCGTCTGCATGACGTCGTAGCGGTTTTACGCGACGCGCCCCGCTCCGGGCGCGTCGCTCCGGGGTTCCGATGAACGATTCGCCAATGTTTCCCATGACGGCGGCAAGCCCCGCGCTCGCCGCCGGGCACGCCGTCAAATACCGGCAGGCGCGGCGCAAGGCGGCGTTACGCGCGCTGCTGCTGACGCTGCCCCTGCTCGTGTTCCTGCTCGCCACGTTCATCGCGCCGATTGCTTCGCTGCTGGCCCGCAGCGTGCGCAATCCGGAACTGTCCGGCGCGATGCCGTCGTTCGCGCAGACGCTGCGACACTGGAACGGTCAGGGCGTGCCGGACGAGCGGGTGTTCGCGTCCCTCGCCAACGGACTGAAGAGCGCCGGCGACGCCGGCACGCTCGGCGACGTCGCGCGCCGGATGAATTTCTATCAGCCCGAGTTCCGCACGCTGCTGCTGAAGTCGGCACGCACGGTGCGTGCCCAGGATGCCGTCACCGCATGGAAGCCCGTCCTGCTCGCCGCCGACGATCGCTGGAACCGGCCGGAAACCTGGCGCCTGCTGAAACGCGCGGCGTCGCCATGGACGCCGGACTATCTGCTGAACGGCCTCGACGCGCAGGTGTCGCCCGATGGCGCCGTCCATTCGGTGCCCGCGAACAGCGCGGTTTACCGCACCGCGTTCATGCGCACGGTGTCGATCAGCGCCACGGTCACGCTGCTGTGCCTGCTGCTCGCGTACCCGGTATCGTGGCTGCTCGCCAACCTGCCGGCCAGGCAGGGCAACCTGCTGATGCTGTTCGTGATCGTGCCGTTCTGGACCTCGCTGCTGGTCCGCACGACCGCGTGGTACGTATTGCTGCAACCGGGCGGTGTGGTCAACCGCGTACTGCTCGCGCTGCATGTCGTCGATCATCCGCTGCCGTTGATCTTCAACCGCGCCGGCGTGCTGATCGGCATGACGCACGTGCTGCTGCCGTACATGATTCTCGCGATTTACTCGGTGATGAAAAGCGTGCCGCCGATCTACATGCGCGCCGCGCAATCGCTCGGCGCTCACCCGGTCGTCGCGTTCTTTCGCGTGTACGTGCCCCAGACGCTGCCGGGCATCGGCGCCGGATGCTTTCTCGTGTTCGTGCTGGCGCTCGGCTACTACATCACGCCGGCCCTGCTCGGCGGTGCGGGCGACGAGATGATCAGCCAGCTGATCGCGTCGCAAACCAACGATCTGCTCAACTGGGGGCTGGCCGGTGCGCTGTCCGCGTATCTCGTGATCTTCACCGCCGTGTTCTATTTCATCTTCAACCGGCTCGTCGGCATCGACCGGCTCCGGTTCGGCTGACGCCCGACGTCACTGGAGCCGCATCGTGTCCGTGAACCCCAACAGCCTGCCGTCGACGCGCATTGCCACTGCCGGTGTGCGCATCCACTGCGCGGTCGTGCTGTTCTTTCTGGTTGCGCCGATCCTCGTGATCATTCCGCTGTCGTTCAATTCGGGCTCGTATTTTTCGTACCCGATGGAAGGCTTCTCGCTGCGCTGGTACGCGCAGGCATTCGGCAGCCCGGACTGGCAGCGGGCCTTTCTGAACAGCCTCGCGATCGGCGCGGCGTCCACAGCAATTGCAACGACGCTCGGCACGCTCGCCGCGATCGGTCTCGCGCGCGACGACTTTCCGTTCCGCTCGCTGATCATGCCGATCCTGATCTCTCCGATGATCATCCCGATCGTCGTGGTCGCGGCCGGCTTCTACCTGATCTTCGCGCCACTCGGGCTCGTCAACTCCTATCCGGGTGTGATCCTCGCACATGCGGCACTCGGCACGCCGTTTGTCGTGATTACCGTGACCGCGTCGCTGCTGTCGTTCGACCGGAGCCTGCTGCGCGCCGCCGCCAATCTCGGCGCCGCGCCGTGGACGACCTTTCGCCGCGTGACGCTGCCGCTGATCCTGCCGGCTGTGGCCACCGGCGCCGTGTTCGCATTCGCGACATCGTTCGACGAAGTGATCGTGATCCTGTTCATCGGCGGTCCCGATCAACGCACCGTACCCCGGCAGATGTGGAGCGGCATTCGCGACCAGATCGATCCGTCGATCCTCGCCGTCGCCACCGTGCTGATCGTGTTCGCGATCCTGCTCTTCATCAGCATCAACTGGCTGCGTGGCCGTGCGCAGGCCGCGGGCGCCGCGCGCGAAGCGGCATAGCGGCCGTCCGCCGCGCAGCGGGAAGGCGGCCTCGACCCATGCCGTCGCGTCGTGCGTTTCGTTGCGTCCGCTTCCTTTCTTTTCCCGCTTCGATGGCGGCCTCGGCGTTTTGCCGGCGCCATCCGCTTGCGTTCAGTTCATTGCCGGTCCGTACGCACGCATCTGCATAGGCAAACCGGATGCAATTCATTTTTTAAATATATTTTTCAGATTCAGTGCACCGGCGTAGATTTTCTTCAGCAGAACGCAATGCTCAGGAAACACGGCCGCACGACGCACATCGCTTCGGATTACCGACGCGTTCCGGCTTCGGTGCTCGAACGTCGCGATCGCCTCGCGCAATCGCATCGCGAGCACTGCGGCGAATTGCGGCGAAACGGATTTATCCGTCCATGAACAACCCGATCGATATGCACCAGGAAAAATCAACATGACCGTCGAAGTCACATCCATCGATACGCTGGTGGTCGGCGCCGGACAGGCCGGCATCGCGATGAGCGAACACCTCCGTGCGCTCGGCGTGCCGCATCTCGTGCTGGAACGCGCTCGCATCGCGGAGCGCTGGCGCACCGCGCGCTGGGATTCGCTGGTGGCGAACGGCCCGGCATGGCACGACCGCTTCCCCAACATGACTATCGGCGGTGTCGATGCGGACGGGTTCGCAACGAAGGATCAGATGGCCGAGTACTTCGTCGACTACGCGCGCATGATCGACGCGCCGATCCGGACCGGCGTCGACGTCAGGCGCGTGGTCCGCGACGCCGGCCGTCAGGGCTTCGTCGTCGAGACGTCGGACGGCACCTTCCACGCGAACCGCGTCGTGGTTGCGACCGGGCCGTTCCAATGCCCGGTCATTCCGGCCATCGCGCCCACCGACGCGCGCCTGACGCAGATTCATTCCGCCGACTACCGCAATCCGGCGCAACTGGCCGCCGGCAACGTGCTGGTCGTCGGCGCGGGGTCGTCGGGCGTCCAGATCGCGGCCGAACTGCAACGCTCGGGCCGTCAGGTCTATCTGTCCGTCGGCCCTCACGACCGTCCGCCGCGCGCGTATCGCGGACGCGATTTCTGCTGGTGGCTCGGCGTACTGGGTCTGTGGGACATGGAAACGATGCGCCCCGGCCGGTCGCACGTGACGATCGCCGTGAGCGGCGCGGACGGCGGCCACACGGTCGACTTCCGCCGTCTCGCGTACGACGGCGTGACGCTGGTCGGCGTGACGCGAGCGTTCGATCAAGGCATCGTCACGTTCGAAGCGGATCTCGCGGCCAACATCGCGGCCGGCGACGAAAACTATCTGTCGCTGCTGGACGCCGCCGACGCGTACGCCGCCAGCAACGGTCTCGATCTGCCGGAGGAGCCTGAAGCCCGCCACATTCCCGCCGATCCGCCATGCCTGGCCGACCCGCTCACGCAACTCGACCTCGCCGCGGCAGGCGTCACGTCGATCATCTGGGCGACCGGTTACGCGAACGACTTCGGGTGGCTGCAGGTCGACGCCTTCGACGAGCACGGCAAGCCGAAACATCAGCGCGGCGTCGCCAGCGAGCCCGGACTCTATTTCCTCGGTCTGCCGTGGCTGTCGCGGCGCGGCTCCGCGTTCATCTGGGGCGTCTGGCACGACGCGAAACATGTGGCCGGACATATCGCGACGCAGCGCAGCTACCAGCACTATCACGAGGCTGCCGCGCGACGCAGCATTCCGGCCGCGTCGCAAGCCGACGATCACGTCGCCGAGCCAACCATCCCGAGCCCGATGCCGACCCGCGCCGCCGCGCACTGAACGCACGACCGAGTCGCACCGCACGGTCTACCGAACCCTCCTTCAGGAATTCATGACGATGAGCCAGCCGACCCACACCCGTATCCGGATGTTCAACACGAAAGACACCTACCCGAACCAGACGCTCGACAACGATCTGTGCCAGGCTGTCCGGGCCGGCAACACGGTCTACGTGCGCGGCCAGATCGGCACCGACTTCGACGGCAATCTGGTCGGCCTCGGCGATCCGCGCGCGCAGACCGAACAGGCCATGAAGAACGTCAAGCAACTGCTCGAGGAGGCCGGCAGCGACCTCACGCATATCGTCAAGACCACTACGTACCTGATCGATCCGCGTTATCGCGAGCCGGTCTATCAGGTCGTCGGCAAGTGGCTCAAGGGCGTCTATCCGATCTCGACCGGCCTCGTGGTCAGTGCGCTGGGCCAGCCGGAATGGCTGATGGAAATCGACGTCATCGCCGTGATTCCCGACAACTGGCAGCCGACCGCCGCCGCCGGAGCGTGACATGACATTCTCGATCGTCGGACGGTGTGCCGAAACCGGACAACTCGGCATCGCGATCAGCTCCTCGAGCATCGCAGTGGGCGCGCGCTGCCCGTGGGTTCGCGCCGGCGCGGGCGCCGTGGCGACGCAGAACGTCACGCTGCCGTCGCTCGGCCCGCAGGTGCTCGAGCTGCTCGGCGACGGCGCGGCCGATCCCGCGCAGGCGCTCGAAGCCGCGCTCGACACCGATCGCTGGCGCGACTACCGGCAGGTCACGGTCGTCGATGCGCAGGGCCGCACCGCATTCTGGACCGGCGCGCAGGCGCTCGGCCTGCATCATGCGGTGGCGGGCCGACAGTGCGTCGCCGCAGGCAACATGCTGGCCAGTCAGGACGTGATCGACGCGATGGTGCCGGCGTTCGAGCAGACGCCCGGCCCGCTCGCCGATCGTCTGCTCGCGGCGATGCAGGCCGCGATCGACGCAGGCGGAGAAGCCGGCCCGGTGCATTCCGCCGCGTTGAAGATCGTCGATACGCAGGTGTGGCCGCTCGTCGACCTGCGCGTCGACTGGACCGACGATGCGCCGATCTCGGCACTCGCCGCGCTGTGGCATGCATACCGTCCGCAGATGCAGGACTACGTAACGCGCGCGCTCGATCCGACGACCGCACCGAAATACGGCGTCCCCGGCGATGAGTGAGCCGACCAGCCGCACGCTGCTCGCCGAACTGATCGGCTTCGATACGGTCAGCCGGCACTCGAACCTCGCGATGATCGAGTTCATCCGCGACTATCTGGCGGGCTACGGCGTCGACAGCGAACTGTTCTACAACGACGCGCGCAGCAAGGCGAACCTGTTCGCCACGATCGGGCCGCGCGAGCGCGGCGGCATCCTGCTCTCGGGTCATACGGACGTGGTGCCCGCCGACGGCCAGGCATGGACCGTCGAGCCGTTCCGGATGAGCGAACGCGACGGCCGGCTGTATGGCCGCGGCACCGCGGACATGAAAGGCTTTCTTGCGTCAATGCTGGCCGCGGTACCGATGTTCGTCGAGCGACCGTTGTCGTTGCCGATCCATCTCGCGTTCTCGTACGACGAGGAGATCGGCTGTCTCGGCGTGCGGCCGATGCTGGCCGAACTGGCGAAGCGCCCGCATCGGCCCGTGCTCTGCGTGATCGGCGAGCCGACCGAACTGAAGCCCGTGCTCGGCCACAAGGGCAAGCTGGCGATGCGCTGCCACGTCAAGGGCGCCGCGTGTCATTCCGCGTATGCGCCGTACGGCATCAATGCGATCCAGTATGCGGCGCGTCTGGTCAACCGGCTGGAGGAAATCGGCGAGCGCCTCGCGCAACCGGAGCATCACGACGCTCGCTTCGATCCGCCGTTCTCGACTGTCCAGACCGGCGTGATCCACGGCGGCAAGGCGTTGAACATCGTTCCCGATGCATGCGAATTCGATTTCGAGGTCCGCACGCTGCCCGGCTTCGACGCCGATGAAGTGACCACCGAATTGCAGGCCTATGCGGAGCAGCAACTGATGCCGACGATGCGCGCGGTTCACGCGGATTGCGATATCCGGATGCAGCCGCTGTCCGCCTACCCGGGGCTTTCGACACCGGACGACAGCGACGCCGCCCGCCTGCTGGCGATACTCAGCGGATCGAGCGCGTTCGGCACCGTCGCCTTCGGCACGGAAGGCGGACTGTTCGAGCAGGCCGGCATCCCGACCGTGGTGTGCGGACCGGGCAGTATGGATCAGGGGCACAAGCCGGACGAGTTCGTGAGCGTCGAGCAACTGCAGGGTTGCGATGCGATGCTGCGCCGGCTGGCCGACCATCTCTCCACGACCGAAACGACCGATCGCAAGACTGGCTGATTTCGGTTCCGGCAGCGTACGTGGCGGGCCGGCGCCACGCAGGGTCGCTCGATACGGCGAGCCGGCAGGCGATGCTGCATTGGAAAAACCTGCGAACCCCATTCGAAAAGAGTTTTTCCCGATCAATATTGACCACGTAAAGTCGGCTCGTCGAACGCGCATTGCGCCTTTCGCCCGACACGCGTGAATACGGCGCGGCGACCCGAACCGATCGAGGCAATCATGAACGCAGTCAGCGCCCTCCCCGCAAGCGGACCCGCCGCAACGCTCGCCCCGGCATCCGCCACGTCGCTTGTCGAAGTCAAGGGTTTGCACAAGCGGTTCGGCGAGACCGACGTGCTGCGCGGAATCGATCTGTCGATCGCGACATCCGAAGTGGTCTGCCTGATCGGTCCGTCCGGATCCGGCAAGAGCACGCTGCTGCGCTGCATGGCCGCCCTCGAAACCTACGATCACGGCGAGATCCGGATCGGCGGCGAGATGCTCGGCTATGTCGAACGCAACGGCGTGCGCGTGCGCGCGTCGAGCGCCGAGATCAACCGCGTGCGCCGCAACATCGGCATGGTGTTTCAGCAGTTCAACCTGTGGCCGCACATGAGTGTGCTCGGCAACGTCACCGAAGCGCTGCGGCGGGTGCGCCGCATGTCGCGCGCCGACGCGAACGCCGTCGCTGGCCGCATGCTCGAAATGGTCGGCATGTCCGGCAAGGCGGACGCCCATCCGTCGAAATTGTCCGGCGGCCAGCAGCAGCGCGTGGCGATCGCCCGCGCGCTGGCGATGGAGCCGCACCTGATGCTGTTCGACGAGCCGACCTCCGCGCTGGACCCGGAACTCGTCGGCGAAGTGCTGCAGGTCATGAAGCAGCTCGCGCGCGACGGAATGACGATGGTCGTCGTCACGCACGAGATGGGCTTCGCCGCCCAGATGGCCGATCGCGTCGTGTTTCTCGACCATGGCCGGATCGCCGTGAGCGGCGCACCGGGCGACGTGTTCCGCCGCTCCACGAACCCGCGGCTGCAGCAGTTCCTGCAAAACTATCGCGACCGCAACGCATTCTGGAAATCGGACGACGCAACGGCCGACGCGAACGGACCGCCCTGAGACAGCAAGCGGGTCGATGCATCGACGCATGGCTGGCGCTCGGCCGCCCCACTGGTCGAGCCTTTTCTGCAACTCGGTGCGTCCAACCATGAACTTGCGGCCGGCGCCCCCTTTCTCACGCTTCCGATCACGCACTTCGACATGAACGAAACCCAGCTTCGCATCGATCTCGCCGCGGCTTTCCGCTGCTTCGCCCGCCTCGGCATGCATGAAGCGGTCGCGAACCACTTCAGCGTGGCCGTTTCGGACGACGGCCGCCGCTTCCTGATGAACCCCAAATGGATGCACTTCTCGCGGATCCGCGCGAGCGATCTGGTTCTGCTGGACGCCGACGATCGGTCGAGCCTCGAAAACGGCAGCGTCGACCCGACCGCGTGGGCGATCCATGGTCAGTTGCACCAGCAACTACCGCATGTACGCGTCGCCATGCACCTGCATCCCGTCCATGTCACCGCGATCTCGACGTTGTCCGATCCGACCATCCTGCCCATCGAACAGAACACGGCCCGCTATTTCAATCGCGTTGCGCTGGACACCGCATTCTCCGGAATGGCGGATACCGAAGACGAAGGCGCCCGCCTCGTGTCGCTGCTCAAGGACAAGTCACGCCTGCTGATGGGCAATCACGGCGTACTGGTGACCGCACCCACGGTCGGCGAGGCGTTCGACGACATGTACACGCTCGAACGCGCTTGCCAGATCCTCGTCAACGCGTACGCGACCGGCAAGCCGATCAACGTGCTGTCCGACGAAGTGGCCGAGAAGACCGCGCGTGACTGGGAAGGCTTTCGTGAATTCTCGATCGCGCATTTCGACGAGATGAAGCACATCCTCGACGTCGAGGAGCCGTCGTATCGCGATTGAATCGATGCGAATCGGCGGATGCGGATAGACCCGATGCATCGACTGGCTATCGCCACGGTCAGGGTTGCCCACGCTCCGCCACCGCCGCATGACACACGGCCTCGATCCGGTTGCCGGCCGGATCGACCAGAAAAGCCGCGTAGTAGTCGCCGTGGTACTGCGGCCGCAAGCCGGGATCGCCGTCGGACTGCCCACCCGTAGCGAGGCCCGCCTCGAAAAAAGCATGCACCTGCTCGCGGGAAGCGGCCTTGAAACACCAGTGCCGCTTGCTCGCCCCGACTTCGGCGGGATCCAGATACACCGCCAGAAAGGTCGATGCCGGATCGTTCGCGTTGCAACGCTCGCCATAGCCGAGCGCATTGGGCCGGTCATAGACCTTGGTCGCGCCGAGCGCAGCCATGACGGCGTCGTAGAAGGGCCGTGCCAGATCGATGTCCGGCACGCTGATCGACACGTGATCGAGAAGTTGCATGGTGTGGGCTCCATTGAACGAGCACGAGTCTACACAACCGCCCCCGCTCCAGCCGAGCAACCTTACCGACGACTACACTACCGCCCCCGCCGCCTACGTGATCTGATACGTCGACGCAGGCACGAATTCCTCGGGCATCGGCCGATCGCCGAGTTCGAGCACCGATCGCTCGATCGTGCGCGTGATCGCATCGAGCGCGAGCGCATTCGGCGCAAGACCGAACGGTTCCGCCACTTCGTTCGCAATTGCCTCGAGCGCGATCAGCGTGTAGGAAATGAACACGCAGATCAGCGGCGTGAAGAACTCCGTCGAATCGACGAGCCCGAACGGCAGCAACACGCAATACGCATACACGGTGCGATGGAGCAGCACGCTGTAGGAAAACGGAATCGGCGTCGACAGGATGCGCTCGCAGCCACCGATCGCCTTGCCGAGCGCATCGAGTTGCGTCTCGACCATCCAGCACGTCGCGTCGCTGCCGGGCGCGCGCCCCATCGCACGGACGATGCCGCCGCGCAATTCGTCGAGGATCGCGACCGGCTTGTAGCATTTGCCGCCGAGCGCGGCCGTGCGCTCCGTGCCGAGGATGCGCACCAGGTCTTCGGTCGGATCGGTATGACGCAGCTGGTGTTTCAGCGCATAGGCGAGCGCGATCAGCAGATCGGCAAGCCGGTTGCGCTCGGCGTCGCTCACGCCGTCGGGCAGGTAGCGATGCAGTTGCGACGTCACGGCGCGTGCGGCGATCAGCAGGTTGCCCCACAGATGCCGCGCCTCCTTGAAGCGCTCGAAGCTCGCGTTATTGCGAAACCCGAGGAAGATCGCGAGCGCGAGCCCGAACAGCGTGAACGGCGCGGTGTTCAGCGGAATCTTCTCGCCGAAGATGCGCCCGTTCGTGAAGACCGCCAGCGTGCTGACGATCGCCATGAACACGAGCTGCGGAATGATCGATTGCAGCACGGAGCCGTTCCATACGAACAGCATCCGGAGCCAGTTCTGTCGTGGTCGGACGATCATGATGTTTTCTCGACTGGCAAAGGAATAGGGAACCCGAATACGCAACCCGTTGCGCCCGCACCCGATGTGCAACGGCCCGCGCGTGGCGGGCCGCTTTCACATCGGGTGCCGTGCCGGACGCGGCGCGTGATGATACCCGCGCGCCGCGCCCCGTCACCTCGCTTGCCGCTCAGTGATAGCCGATATCGCCCTCGCGCACCTTGCCGCGGAACACGCGGTACTGCATCGCGTTGTACACGAGGATGATCGGCAGCACGATCACGGTGCCGACGAGTGCGAACAACTGGCTCGAGTGGCTCGACGACGCGTCCCAGATCGACAGCGACGGCGGCACGATGTTCGGCCAGATGCTGATCACGAGCCCCGTGTAGCCGAGGAACACGAGCGCGAGCGTCAGCAGGAACGGCGTGGCCTCGTGCGCACGCTTCACCGCGTAGAAGATGCCCCACACGCATGCGACGACGAGGATCGGCACCGGCAGGAACCAGCCGAGGTTGCCGCTGCCGAACCAGCGGTGCGCGACGGCCGGCAGCCCGATCACGGTCCACAGGCTCACCACGCCCATCACCGCGAGCAGCACGCCCGTGAGCGGCTTCATCAGCAACCGCATCTTGCGCTGCAGTTCGCCGTCGACCTTCAGGATCAGCCAGCCGCAGCCGAGCGTCGCATAGGTGACGAGCACGCCGATCCCGCACATCATGCTGAACGGCGACAGCCAGTCGAACGGCCCGCCCGCGAACTGGTTGTTCTCGATCTTGATGCCCTGCAGCAGCGAACCGAGCACGATCCCCTGGCAGAACGCCGCCAGCGCCGAGCCGCCGATGAACGCGAGATCCCACATGTGCTGCGTGCGGGTGGCTTTCGCGCGCAGCTCGAACGCCGCGCCCCGGAAGATCAGCCCGACCAGCATCAGCACCAGCGGCAGGTAGTTGGCCGGCAGCAGCGTCGAATACACGACCGGGAACGCGCCGTAGAGGCCCGCGCCGCCGAGCACGAGGAACGTCTCGTTGCCGTCCCACACCGGCGCGACGGTGTCGAGCATCACCTGGCGCTCGGCCTTCGCATCGAAGAACGGAAACAGCAGCCCGATGCCGAGATCGAAGCCGTCCAGCATCACGTAGATGAATACGCCGAGGCCGATGATCGCGGCCCAGACGACAGGAAGATCGATGTGCATGGTTACTCCGCCTCGGTCACGTTCAGCGGCGTGGACAGCGCGCTCTTGCGCAGCCCCGGATGCCGGTGCAGTTCGATGTAGCCGGCCTGGGCCGCCGGCCCGCGCTTCATCAGTTTCATCATGTAGTAGATACCCGTTCCAAACACCAGGAAATACACGACCACGAAGACCAGCAGCGACACGCCGACCTGCTGGGCGGTGAGCGGGGAGACCGAATCGATGGTGCGCAGCACGCCGTACACGGTCCACGGCTGCCGCCCGACCTCGGTCGTGATCCAGCCCGCCAGCAGCGCGACGATGCCCGACGGCCCCATCGCGACCACGAACCACTGGAACCAGCGCGTCTCGTACAGGCGCCCGCCCTTTCTCAGCAGCAGCCCGAGCAGCGCGGTCAGCAGCATCAACATCCCGAGGCCGGCCATGATCCGGAACGTCCAGAAGATGATCGGCGAATACGGGCGGTCCTGCGGCGGAAATTCCTTCAGCCCGCGGATCTCGCCGTCCCAGCTGTGCGTGAGGATCAGGCTGCCGAGGTGCGGCACCTGGATTGCATAGCGGGTGGTTTCGGCCTGCATGTCGGGCAGCCCGACGAGGTTCAGCGCGGTGCCGCCCTTCTCCGTTTCCCACAGCCCTTCGATCGCCGCGATCTTCGCCGGCTGGTATTCACGGGTGTTCAGCCCGTGCGCGTCGCCGACGAAGATCTGGATCGGCGCGAGCACCAGCAGTATCCACAGCGCCATCGAGAAGCTGCGCTTCACCGGCTCGTCGCGGCGCCCCTTCAGCAGGTGCCACGCGCCGCAGGCGGCGACGATGAAGCCCGCGACGATGAACGCCGCGATCGTCATGTGCGCGAGACGGTACGGAAACGACGGGTTGAAGACGATCTTGAACCAGTCGACCGGCACGACGAGGCCGTTCTCGATCTTGTAGCCCTGCGGCGTCTGCATGAAGCTGTTCGACGCGAGAATCCAGAACGTCGAGATCAGCGTGCCGACCGCGACCATCAGCGTCGCGAAGAAGTGCGCGCGCGGGCTGACGCGCTGCCAGCCGAACAGCATCACGCCGAGGAAGCCGGCTTCGAGGAAGAACGCCGTCAGCACTTCATACGTGAGCAGCGGCCCGGTGATGTTGCCCGCGACGCGGGAGAACCCGGACCAGTTGGTGCCGAACTCGTACGCCATCACGACGCCGGAGACCACGCCCATCCCGAAGCCGATCGCGAAGATCTTCGACCAGAACTGAAACATGGACTTGTAGGCGGCGTCGCCGGTGACGAGGTATCGCCATTCCAGCACCGCCAGGAAGCTCGCCATGCCGATGCTGATCGCGGGGAACACGATGTGGAACGACACCGTGAATGCGAATTGCAATCGGGCGAGATGGAACGCATCGAAGATTTCCATGACCGTAATTTGCTCGTGGTTGTGAGGACGTACGCTCGAAGCAGGAAATCGCGCGACGGCTTGACGACGACACATGCGCGCACCAGCGGTTGCTCGCACGGCATCGAAGCGTGAACGACGATATCGCGTTTGCAACGATACTCGCAATCATTCGAACGTGCGCTGAAACTGTGCTGCTTGCGCCGCCGAAGATGTGTGCACGGAAAATAGTTACCATGCCGGCGGGACGCTCAGCTGTACTGCTTTCCGCGTGGCGGCGCTGTGCGTCGGACGCACTGTTCACTCCACTTAACATGTCGTGCAACACCTGCCCGCGGCGGTCGCGCGCCCTTCGGCGCCCGCCCGGCGGCATCGATACCCGTGGTTCGGCGTACGCGCCGAGCCCGGCCGGCCCGCCGGCCGCCCCGCCTGGAGAAACCCGCATGGAGTCCTGCATTCGCCGCGACGACCCGACCGGCAGCACCGCGTGCCGGGTGACGCGCCATCGTGCCGGCGACGCGCGCGACACCGTCGATCGCGTCGTCGACGAAACCCCGGTTGCACTCGTGTTCAACGGCATCTCGCACACGGTCATGATGGCGACGCCGATCGACCTCGACGCGTTCGGCCTCGGCTTCGCGCTGAGCGAAGGCATCGTCGAGCGCGCGTCGGACGTCTTCGACATCGAAAGCGAATGCCGGCCCGGCAGCGCCGAAGTGCGGCTCACCGTGTCGCAGCAGGCGTTCATGGCGCTGAAGGCCCACCGCCGCGCGCTGGCCGGCCGCACGGGCTGCGGCGTGTGCGGCATCGAAAGCATCGCGCAGCTCGACCTGCACGCGCCGCGTATCGCGGCCGCCGGCACGGCCGCGGGCATCGGCGCCGACGCGATCGCGTGCGCCGCGCGTGCGTTGCCGGCCCGGCAGACGCTGATGCGCGAGACGGGCGGCATCCACGCGGCCGCGTGGTGCGATAGCAACGGCGTCGTGCTCGACGTGTGCGAGGACGTCGGCCGCCACAACGCGCTCGACAAGCTGATCGGGCAGTTCGCACGCCGCCGCGCCGACCTGCACGCGGGCTTCGTGTTCCTGTCGAGCCGCGCGAGCTACGAACTGGTGCGCAAGGCCGCGCGGGTCGGCATCCCGATGATCGCGACGATCTCGGCGCCGACGTCGCTCGCGATCGACGTCGCCCGCGAAGCCGGCGTGCGGCTGCTCGGCTTCTGCCGCAACGACGGCTTCGTCGAATACGTGTCGCCCGCCGCCGTTCACCCCGATCCACACGAACCCGCACCGGCACATCCGGCCCACGCTTCATGACACACCTGTCCGATTTCGATACCGCGCAGCAACGGTTCGCCAGCGCGTTCGCGCCGCTCGAGGCCGTCACCTCCGTGCCGATCGCGCAAGCGGCCGGCCACGTGCTGGCCGCGCCGCTGACGGCCGTGCTCGACCAGCCGCCGGCCGACCAGAGCGCGATGGACGGCTACGCCGTGCGTCATGCGGACCTTGCGCACGGCGAGCCGCTGCGTGTCGCGCAACGCTGCTATGCCGGCGATACGCCCGCGCCGCTCGCGCCGAGCACGGCCGCCCGCCTCTTCACCGGCAGCCTGATTCCGCCCGACGCCGACACCGTCGTGATGCAGGAGCATGCGCACGAACTGGACGGCCGCGTCACGTTCGACATGCCGCAGCGCAGCGGGTCGCACATCCGCCGCCGCGGCGAGGAAGTACGCGCCGGCGCGCTGCTCGTGCCGGCGGGCGTGCGGATGGGCGCGATGCACGTCGGCGTGGCCGCCGCGCAAGGTCTCGCCCGAATCGACGTGCGCGCGGCGCTGCGCGTCGGCATCCTGACGACCGGCGACGAGCTGGTCGCATGCGGCCAGCCGCGCGCGCCGCAGCAGATCTACAACAGCAATGCGCCGATGCTCGCCGCGCTGGTCGCCGGAACCGGCGCCGACGTCGCGGCGAGCGTGCACGCGGCCGATACGGTGGCCGCCGTCGAACGGGCGCTGCGTGACCTGCACGCGCAGTGCGACCTCGTGATCTGCGTCGGCGGCGCGTCGGTCGGCGACAAGGACCTGCTGCGCCCCACGCTGGCCGCGCTCGGCGCGTCGTTCCTCGTCGCCGGCGTGCGCATGAAGCCCGGCAAGCCGGTCGCGCTCGCGCGGCTCGATGCGCGGCCCGTCGTGCTGCTGCCCGGCAATCCGGGCGCCGCGATGACGACGTTCGCACTGTTCGTCGCGCCGCTGATCCGACGCCTGCAGGGGCGCGACGCTTGCGTGCCGGTCGTGCCGTCGCTGCCGATCGACACCGGCTTCGAGCCGGACGCGCAGCGCGAGCGCTTCGTGCGCGTGCGCTGGACGGTGGGCGCGGACGGCGCGCTCGCGCTCGACACGCTGCGTCAGCAAGGCGCCGGCACGCTGCAGTCGCTGGTGCAGGCCAGCGGGCTCGCGCGGCTGCCGGCGGGACTCACCATCGCGCGCGGCGACGCGGTTCCGTACTACGAATTCGCGCGCTGGCTCGCATGAGCGCAAAGTCGACTATCCGCCCGATAAGGCGCGCCTGCCCCGTTCGCCGCGCGTGTCGCGCGTCCCGCGCGGCGAACTGTATTCCTGCAATTCGGGCGCGATTGTGTCCCTGCCGGCCAAACGCGGCGGACTATGCTCACGATGAGGCTCGTCACGACCTGTGCGCCGACACGTCGGCATCCGCACGGCCGAGCGGCGACGCCCCTCCGCTTACTTCATGCAGGCCGACGACCCGATCGTGAATGCCATCGTTTCCGCCGCGCCGGCCGCCGCCGCTTCATCCGGCGACGCATTGCCCGGCGCTTTCTCCCGCCCGTCCGACACGCTCGGCCGTCCGCTGCGCGACCTGCGCCTGTCCGTCATCGACCAGTGCAATTTCCGTTGCGGCTATTGCATGCCGCGCGAAAGCTTCGGCGCCGACTACGCGTTCATGCCGTCGTCCGAACGATTGTCGTTCGCGCAACTGGAAAAGATCGCCCGCGCCTTTACGTCGCTCGGCGTCGAGAAGATCCGCATCACGGGCGGCGAGCCGCTGCTGCGCCGCCACCTCGAAGCGCTGATCGAACGGCTCGCCGCACTGACGACCGTCGACGGCAGGCCCGTCGAAATCGCGCTGACGACCAACGGCTCGCTGCTCGCCGCGAAGGCGCGCACGCTGCGCGACGCGGGGCTGTCACGCGTGACCGTGAGCCTCGATGCGCTCGACGACGCGGTGTTCCGCCGGATGAGCGACGCCGACGTGCCGGTGTCGCGCGTGCTGGCCGGCATCGAGGCCGCGCACGCGGCCGGGCTCGCGCCGGTCAAGGTCAATGCAGTGATCGAGCGCGGCGTGAACGACGACCAGATCCTGCCGCTCGTGCGGCACTTCCGGCATACGGGCGTGGCCGTGCGTTTCATCGAATACATGGACGTCGGCGGCGCCAGCTTCTGGTCCGGCGACAAGGTGATGCCGGCCGCGCGGATGCGCGAGCTGATCGACGCACACTATCCGCTCGTGCTCGTCGGCGAACCGGGGCACGACGCCACCGCGATTCGTTGCGCGCACATCGATGGTGCAGGCGAAGTCGGCTTCATCGCGAGCGTGTCGCATCCGTTCTGCGGCACCTGCTCGCGCGCCCGCGTGTCGGCCGACGGGCAGCTTTATACGTGCCTGTTCGCGACGCAAGGCACCGACCTGCGGCCGTGGCTCGACGATGCGGCGTCGGCCGCCGACCTCGCCGCCGCCGTGCGCGAACGCTGGACGCGGCGCGACGACCGCTATTCCGAGCGCCGGGCCGCACGGCCGGCCCGCGCGCCGGGCAAGACCTATCCGACCGTGCGCATGTCGCTCGTCGGCGGCTGAAGGGCCGCCGCGCGACACCGGATGCGCCGCCCATTGGAGAACCTGTCATGACGACCTTCACCGAATCCCGCGCCGGGCTGCCGGACGATCCGCTGCGTGCCGGCAGCCCCGCGCCGCCCGTCGATGCGGCCGCCCCCCACATCGAAGCGGCGCCCGCGATTGCCGCCGGCTTCGAAGTGCGCGTGCAGCATGCGCCGATCGACGCGGGCGCGGAGCTTGCGCCGATCGTTCGCAATCCGAATGTCGGTGCGGTCGTGAATTTTCTTGGGGTCGTGCGCAAGGAAGGCGACGTCGACGACGTCGTCGCGCTGGAAGTCGAGCATTACCCGACGATGACCGAACAGGCGCTGTGGAGCATCGTCGAGGAGGCGAGCGCGCGCTGGCGGCTCGAGGCGGTCAGGATCGTGCACCGCGTCGGCCGCATTCCGCTCGGCCAGCCCGTCGTGCTGGTCGTGGTGGCCGCCGCGCATCGCGCGTCCGCGTTCGATGCGTGCGAATTCCTGATGGATTTCCTGAAGACTCATGCGCCGTTCTGGAAGAAGGAGATCCGGCACGACGGCGAATCCGGCTGGGTCGAGGCGAAGGCGCACGACGACCAGGCGATGCGGCGCTGGGGCTGATTGCGTTCGCTTCGTGTTTCCAATTCCGCCGCTCCTGCTGACGACATCCTATGAAACTGACGATCAAATACTTCGCGAGCATTCGCGAACAACTGGATCTTGACGTAGAAACCGTCGAGATCGACGCACGCGAACTCACCGTCGACGCGCTGCGCGGCACGCTGGCCGCACGCGACGCGCGCAGCGCGGACGCGCTGCGGATGGACCGCCCCGTGCGGGCGGCCGTGAACCTCGAAATGGTGACCGGGGACTTCGTCGTGCGGGAGGATAGCGAGGTTGCGTTCTTTCCGCCGGTGACGGGGGGATGACGCGACGCGCGGGGCTGCGCGCTCGCATGCAGTCATTTCGCCGCGATCGACGCATCGAGCGCGGTCATCGGCGCCAGCGTGGAAAAACAAAGGTTCGTCGCGGAGTCCCTGGGGACACCGGGGAGAAACGTCGGCGGTCGGCCAATTTCAGACGTTAGACGCGACCACTTAATTGGTCGACAATTGGATCTACCTCCTACTTGCGCTACATGCTCGGGTACCGACATGAAATCGCTGTTCCCTTCCGATTGTTCGACGTGGCTGAAAGACGAAGAATGTATTGAAGCGCCGTACGGGAAGGCCGGACTAGGCCACACATCGTATTTGCAATTCGCAGTGCCGGAAAACGACGGGGCAGCTTCAGTGATTGTCGACGGCATTCGCAGCTATCTTGAACCCCCGAGAACCTGTTTGCTCCAGGTCACGGATTGGTCGAGGTATGGGGAGCTTGAGGATTCACTATTGGAGGAAATGGAATCGACATGCTCCGGCAAGTTAAACCCGTGGGACGGCTTTGGCCAATTCTTCGAGGCCAGCGAAGCAGATGACGTGCTTAGGTGTTGCGCCACAGTGCTTCGTTGCAGCATGAGCGCATACATCTACATACCGCTAAGAGCCCCATTTCTTCTTTGGGAGGGGGATCGTGTCGATCTTTGGGCTAGCGCATCTGTGGCATGGAATCAGTTTCTGCAGCGCTTAAGAAGCGAAGGGGTACGCATTACAAGCAGCTAAATGGCGACTGCACAGATGTTTAGAGGCGAATGAACGACGGCTATCGGTCGATACCACTGTCCGCAACGGGTCGGCCAGCGACGTCCACGAAACTCCACGAAGCACCAAAACAAAGCCGGCACGAAGCCGGCTTTGTCATCGAAGCCCATGACACCGCCCGCGCCCGTTCATCGCATGCACGCCGCGGCCAGCTTGCCGACCGTGATCACCGCCTGCTCGATCTCCGGCGACCACGGGCTGCTGTAGTTCAGCCGGATGAAGTTCCGGTAGTTATCGGTGATGGAGAACATATAGCCGGGGCCGATCGTGATCCCCTGCTCCAGCGCAAGCTGGTACAGCCGCATCGCATCGACCTGCGCGGGCAGTTCGACCCACAGCACGTAGCCGCCCGCCGGGCTCGAAATGCGCGTGCCCTCCGGGAAGAATCGCGACACCATCGCGCGCATCAGGTTCGCCTGCTGCGCATACGCCTTGCGAATCCGCCGCAGGTGGTGTTCGTAGCCGTCGCGTTCGAGAAACTCCGCGATCGCCAGTTGTGGCAACGACGGCGTCGCGAGCGTATTCAGGAATTTCAGCTTCTCGACCTGATCGCGGTAGCGGCCCGGCAGCGCCCAGCCGATCCGGTACGCGGCCGTCAGGCTCTTGGAGAACGACGAACAATGCAGCACGATACCGGTCCGGTCGTAGGATTTCAGCGAACTCGGATGCGTGTCGCCGAAATACAGTTCGTTGTATACGCCGTTCTCGATGATCGGCAGATCGGCCTTCGTTGCGAACTCAACCAGTTCGCGTTTGCGCTCGTCCGGCATCTGGAACCCCAACGGGTTCTGGAAGTTCGGCATCACCATGCACGCGGCGATCGGCTGCGACTTCGCGATCGCGGCCAGCGCCGCGATGTCGATTCCGTATTCCGGATGCGTCGCGACCTCGATCGCCTTCATCCCCATCCGCTCGATCGCGTGCAGCATCGCGTAGAACGTCGGCGATTCCACCGCGATCGTGTCGCCCGGCTTCGCCACGGCCTGCAAACACAGATTGATCGCCTCCGTCGCGCCGACCGTCACGATGATCTCGTTCGGGTCCACCGACATCCCGTTTTCCAGGTAGCGCCGCGCGATCTGCCGGATCAGCCGCGGATGGCCCGGCGGCAGCCCGTCGGTCACGCCCCACAGCGACTTGTCGCGACCGGCCGCATATGCGTAGCGGTTCAGCTTCTCGAACGGGAACAGGCTCGGGTCCGGATACGGCGAACCGAGCGGCACCGCGTCGTCCGTACCGATCGCGCGCAGCGTCGACAGCACGAGCCGGCTCACGTCGACCGACGACGAGATCGCGATCGGCTTCGACGGCCGCAGTTCGCGCACCGGCGCATGGCCGTCGTCGCGCCGCAGGTTCACGAAATAGCCGGACTGCGGCCGGCTTTCGAGCAGCCCGCGGCTTTCCAGCAGCAGATACGCATGCAGCACGGTCGTGATGCTGATCCGGTGCTGCTGGCTCGCCTGCCGCACCGACGGAATCCGGTCGCCGTGCCGGTATACGCGCTGGCGGATCAGGCGCTCGATATCATCCGCGAGTTTTTCATAGAGTTTCATCGCGCGGCTCCCGCCGGCGCGCACCGCCGCGCCGCCCCGCCGTGTGCGTCCGATACGCACGTGTTGCACGTGTTTCGCCCGTCGACCGGGCCGTCGTGATTCCTGATCTGCCCCTCCGGTTTTGCCTTTTCCATCGCACTGACTCTCTCTTGAAGATGCGCCGGCAGGGCTCCGGATGAGCTGAATCTGCGGCACTGTGCACTTAATGACTGGATCTTAAGAGAAGAACAGTTGGCGGCGAGTACACACATCGAATGAGCGAACAAGAGTACAGTTCCGCGCGAGTCGCACATCGCGGGAAAACTGTACGTCTTATGAAATGCCCGGGGGAGCCGGTTGGCCGGCCCCGCACAGCCGAATCGGGCCGGGACGCCCGCCGCACGGGCATCCGCACGGACGTGCCAATGAGGGTGCAATACTGTGCGCCCGCAGGGTTTCCATCTTTGAGCGCCAGACCATGCAGTCCACGATCGAACATGTAGCCGGCCTCGGCGGCGCGATCCGCGCCGCGCGACCCGTACAGAAGCCATCACGCCAGAACGGCGCATCCGGGAGGTGTGCGCATGACTGATCGCGCCCTCGTCGCGCGGCTCATCGCGCGGCTGACCGACCCGGCCGACCACGCGAGCGCCGCCGACACACCGATCGACCTGTCGGCGCTCGATGCGCGGGCGCTCGGCACGGTGTGGCCCGCGTTGCGGCGCGTCGAATACGAGATCCTCGTGCGCGACGAGGCGTTCGACGATCCGCGCGCCGGATTCGCGTGCTGGCTGCACCAACAGATCGACGCGCTCGGTCTCGTGCCGCTCATCGATGCCGATGCGGCACTCGAACTGTTCCGCGCCATTCCGGCCGGCGAGTGGAAACGCGCGCTGGAGGATTTGCCCTGCCTCGACGCGCTGCCGTCGTCCGCGCTGCAGGCAGAACTCGCGCGGATCGCCGGCGAACCGGAAGAAGGCGGATTGCGCGCGGCATCCGTCTATGGCGCCTATACGCTCGACTGGTTCGCGGGCCGCCGCGACTTCTCGGCGCGCCGCGCCGCGTATGCACAGTTGCTGGCGGACTCGTCGTTTCGCGTACGCGAACTCGACGTGCTGCCGGCACTCGGCCCGGCCGCGCTGCTCGCGCTGGCCGCGACCGACAGCGGCTATTTCATGCCGAAGCGGCTGTGGATCGACTCCAGCGATCCGGCCATGACACTCATGGAGGAAGCCGCGTATGTCGCCTTCGCGCGCGACGCGTTGACCGACGCCGCGCGGCAGGTCGCGGCGCTGCACGCCGGCACCGTACCCTACGAAGCCGATCGCGCGTTCACGACCAACGACGCGCAAGTGCTCTCACGCGCCGCACGCGTGGCCGCCTATCGCGACGAAGCATGGCTGCGCCCGCTGATCGGGCCGCTGCTGACTGGCGTGTGCGTCGCGCCGACGGCCGCGAAAACCGCGCCTTCACAGTCGCTCGCCATCGCGCTCGGCCATGCGATCGAGACGATCCCGACGCCCGAAAGCGTGCGCGCGCTGCGCGACGCGCTGGCCGTCGTCCGTCACGCGGGCGTGCAAAAGAAACTCGCGCGCAACCTGAAGCCGGCCGAGCGCGCGCTCGGCGAACGGCCGCACACGGCGCTGCGGATGACGCTCGACGCGAAGCCCGACAAGAAGGCACTCGCGATACTCGCTGCGTGCATGGAAGCCGGCTTCTGGCAGTCGATGACGCTCGGCCACGCCGAATGGCGCGAGCGGCTCGTCGATGCGCCGGCCGGCGCCGCGTTCTCGGCGCGAGTGATCTGGCAAGCACGGCGCAGCGACGGCACGACGCAGTCGTTCATGCCCGACATCGCGAAGGGCAAGGTCGTGCTGCGCGATGCGGCCGGCAACGCGTGCGAAATCGCCGACGATTGCGCCATCCGGCTATGGCACCCGTTGCTCGCCGATGCGGACGAACGGCTCGCGTGGCAGCGGGCGATCGTCGGCCGGGCGCTGCGGCAACCGATCCGGCAAGCGTTCCGCGAGTACTACGTGCCGGGCGACGGCGACGCGTCGTCCAGCGATACCGCGATGTTCGAGGGTCACGTGCTGTCGAGCCGGCCGCTGCTCGGCGTCGCGCGCCGCGAAGGCTGGTCGATTCGTGCGTACGACGACGCGCTCGTCCGCGAATTCGGCGACGTGCGCGCGACCTTCGTCGTCGATGCGCGGCTTTTTCCCGGTTCGGAAAGCCACGGTACGTCGCGCCGGCTGCATGTCGAACGCCGGCACGGCGCGCGCTGGGCGCCGCTGCCGATCGGCGACATCGATCCGGTCGTGTTCTCCGAAGTCGCACGGGCGGTCGACCTGCTCGTCAGCGTGTCCGCATTCGCGCTCGACGACGAGGCCACCCGCGCGGCGGCGGCTGCACACACGACCGACCCGGCTCGCCAGCGCGATATCGAAACGGAACGCCAGGACCGCCTGAACCGGTTGTCGGATCTGCCGCAGGGCGTGATGGCGCGGCATCGCCGGCACGTGCTGTCGCTCGTGTTCGCCGAACCGGTTGCGCAAGGGAGGATCGTGATCGACGAACGCTACGTGCGCGTCGGCGCGTGGGCGGTGCATTGCGCGACCGGCCGCGTGACGCGCGACGGCGAACCGCTCGAATCGATGATCGATTCGCCGTCGGCGCCATCAGCGCCACGTGCGGTGCCGTGGCTGCCGTACGACGAAGCGCTGCTGCAGCGGATCGTCGACGTCGTCGCAGGATTGCTCGACTGAGCCGGCGCCGTCAGATCGAACCGAACAGCGCGCGCGGCCGGTCCTTCAGCGTGCCGGACAGGATGCGCAGCCCGTTGACGAGCTCGTCGCGCGTGGCCGGGCACGCGAGGTTGATGCGCACGCCGTGCTCGAGTTCCGCGCGGTCGACCGCGAAGGTCGACGACGGCATCACGATCACGCCGCGCGCCTTCGCATTCGCGGCGAAGTCGTCGGCACGCCACGGCGGCGGCAGCCGCAGCCACACGAACATGCAGGCGGGGTCGGACTTCAGTTGCCCGGACGGCAGCAGTTCCCGCGCGAGATCGACGCGCGCGCGAATCTCCGCGAGCTGCGCGGCCATGATCCGCTCGGCCGTGCCGTCCTCGATCCACACCGTCGCGATCAGCATCGACGTGGGCGCCGGCATCCATGCGGTGGTGCGCACGGCTTCCGCGCACAGCGCGACGCTGTCGCGCGGACAGCTCAGGTAACCAAGGCGCAGCCCCGGCGCGAGGATCTTCGACGTCGCGCCGATATGGAACGTCAGCTCCGGGCACAGCCCCGCGATCGCCGGCAGCCGGTCTCGCACGAGCGGGCCGTACACGTCGTCCTCGATGAGCGTCACGTGATGGCGCCGCGCGATGTCGACGAGCGCCATGCGGCGCGCGAGGCTCATCGTCGTCACGGTCGGGTTCTGCAGATTCGGCACGACGAAGATCGCCTTGACCGGCATGCGCTGGCAGATCCGTTCGATCTCGTCGGGCAGCAGGCCGTCGTCGTCGGCCGGCGCGCTGACGATCTCGAACTGGAACACCGGCGCGAGCGCCTTGAGCCCGTAATACGTGAGGCGGTCGGCGACGATCACGCCGTCGGTGCCGATCAGGCTGTTGAGCACCGCATACAGCCCGTGCTGCGCGCCGCTCGTAACGACCACCTGGTCGGGCGACGGCGTGAAGCCCGGCGCGGCCAGCCATTGCGCGCCGGCTGCACGCGCCCAATCGGGGCCTTGCGGCGGCTGGTATTCCTGCAGCGCGGCAAACCGCGGATCGTTCGGCAGCGCACCGAACGTCTGCGCGAGGCTCGCGAGAAATTCGCCGGTCGCCGGGCGGTTCACGGTCAGGTCGATCACGCCGTTGCCCGCCGCCAGCGATGCGCGGGCCGGCTCGATGCTCGGCATCGCGCCGCCGGTCACGAGCGAACCGCGACGCTTGCTGCCGATCACGAGGCCGCGCAACTGCAATTCCTTGTATGCACGCGATACCGTCGACACGTTGATGCCGAGGTCGGTCGCGAGCTGGCGCTGCGGCGGCAGGCGGCTGCCAGGCGGATACGTGCCGCTGCGGATTTCCGCTTCGATCGAGCTCGAGACCTCGACGTAGGTCGGCCGCTTCGCCGGTGCCGGGAGGTCGTCATCGCGCTCGCCGGAAAGTTTGTCTGATGCCATCTGTCGCCCGTGACCACACAAAAAGCGTTTGTCTGCCGTTTTGGCTTGCCCCGCGATTGTATATGACCTCCCTGCCCCGTCAATCATTCATCGAAAAGTCTGCTGAATCAGCGAGTTGAAATCGGGTAAACGCCAGCACCACACAATATTATTTTGATTGCATACAAAAATTTACTGTGTGATTCTTGATCGCAACTTTGTGTGAATCACGTCTCCGGAGGGAAAGCGTCATGGCGAACGTCGCCATTGTGGGTGCAGGCTTCATCGGCCTCGGTGCAGCGGCCTGGCTGCAGCGCGACGGGCATCGCGTGACGCTGTTCGATCCGGCCGGCGTCGGCCAGGGCGCGTCGTTCGGCAATGCCGCGACGTTCGCGCCGTACGGTTGCGTGCCGGTGAACGGCCCGTCGGTGTTCCGCAACCTGCCGCACTTCCTGTTCGCCGCCGACAGCCCGCTTCGCATCCGCTGGCCGTACCTGCTGCGCGGCGCGCCCTGGCTCGCGCGGTTCCTGCTCGCGTCGACGCCCACGCGCCACGCACGCAGCGCGACTGCGCTGGCCGCGTTGCTGTCGCGCGCCGCCGACGGCTATGCGCCGCTGCTCGCGCCGTCGCAGCTCGCGGCGTTCGTGCGGCCGCGCGAATGCCTGTACCTGTATGCACGGCAGGCGTCGTTCGACGCCGCGCAGCCGTCGCTCGCGCTGCGGCGCCGGCTCGGCGTGCCGTTCGAGACGCTCGATGCAAGCGCGATCCACCGGCTCGAGCCCGCGCTCGCGCCGATTTTCTCGCGCGGCGTGCTGTTCGCCGGCAGCTGGCATTTCTCCGATCCGCACGGGTTTCTCGGCGAATTGTTCGCCCAGCTCGCCGCCGCCGGCGCGACGCTCGAACGCGCGCGCGTCGAACGGATCGCCCTGGCCGGCGACAGCGTGAACGTACAAGCGGGCGGCACGGTACGTGCATTCGATCACGTCGTCGTCGCCGCGGGCGCCCGTTCGCGCGAATTCGCGGCCGCGTGCGGCGACGCGATGCCGCTCGACACCGAACGCGGCTATCACGTGCAATTCGGCGTGCACGAGCCGATCGTCACGCGGCCGGTCGGCTGGGCCGAGCGCGGCTTCTACATGACGCCGCTCGACGAAGGGCTGCGCGCGGCCGGCACCGTCGAACTCGGCGGCTTCGACACGCCGATGAATCCGTCGCTGGTCGCGTTGCTCACGCGCTCCGCGCGCGAAGCCGTGCCGTCGCTCGGCACGCCGACGCGCAGCTGGCTCGGCTTCCGGCCGACGCTGCCCGACGGCTTGCCCGTCATCGGCCGCGCACGCGACAGCGCGCGCGTGATCCATGCATTCGGTCATCAGCATCTGGGCGTGACGCTCGCCGGCATCACCGGGCAGATCGTCGCCGACCTCGTCGCCCAGCGCGCACCGCCGCTGGACCTCACGCCATACCGGGCCGCGCGATTCTGACGCGCGCCACGATTTCCACCCCTGCAAGGAGAGGCATCATGAATCGTCGTTACTGGCTGGCTGCTTGGCTGGCCGTCTGCTCGATCGGCACGGTCGCGGCGTCCGCGCGGGCCGCGGACCCGGAAACCGTCAAGATCGGCTTCGCCGGCCCGCTGACGGGACCGGTCGCGCGCGTCGGCAAGGATCTGCAATACGGCGCGCAGCTAGCCCTCGACGAGGAAAACGCGAAGCATCCGACCATCGGCGGCAAACCGGTGCGTTTCGTGCTCGACGTCCAGGACGACCAGGCCGATCCGCGCATCGCGATCCAGGTCGCGCAGAAGCTCGTCGACGACGGCGTGGTCGGCGTGATCGGCCACTACAACTCCGGTTGCAGCATTCCGGCGTCGGCCGTCTACAAGCAGGCGAACGTCGCGATGATCACGCCCGGCTCGACCAATCCGCAACTGACGATGCAGGGCTTCAAGAACGTGTTCCGCACGATGGGGCACGACGGGATCGGCGGCGTGGTGGCCGGCCGCTTCGCGGTCGAGCAGCTGAAGGCGAAGCGGATCGGCATCATCGACGATCGCACCGCGTTCGGCCAGGGTCTCGCCGACGCGTTCGAGCAGGGCGTGAAGGACGCGCACGGCAGCATCGTCGGCCGCGAATACACGAACGACAAGGCCGTCGATTTCCGCGGCATCCTGACGACGATGAAGAGCAACAACATCGACCTGCTGTTCTTCGGCGGACTCGACGAACAGGGCGCGATGCTCGTCAAGCAGATGCGCTCGCTCGGCATCCGCGCGCAACTGTTCGGCGCCGGCGCATTGAAAAGCAACGCGTTCCTGAAGATCGCCGGCAACGCGGGCGAAGGCACGCAGGATCTGGAGCCCGGCCCCGCGCTCGACAAGCTGCCGTCGGCCGTCGCGTTCGCGCAGCGCTACAAGGCGCGCTTCAATCAGGACGTCGAGCTGTATGCGCCGTTCGCGTACGACGCCGCGCTCGCGATGATCGCGGCGATCCACAAGGCCGACTCGCCCGATCGCGGCAAGATCGTCGCGAGCCTGCCCAGCGTGTCGGTCACCGGCGTGACCGGCAAGATCTCGTTCGACGAGCGCGGCGACCTGGTCAAGCCGCCGTACACGTTGTTCCGCGTCGAACAGGGGCAATGGCACAGCATTCGCACGGTCGGCGGCGCGTCGAACTGATCGACGCCGAGCAGCAGGCGGCAGGCGGCAGGCAGGCAGCGTCATCGCGCCGTCTGCTGCCGCTGCACCTCCTGCGTTTTCATCTGCAGATACGCGCCCCGCTCCACTTCGTGCAGTTGCTGCGGATACTGCTCGGTCGCGTCGAACCAGCGCGCGAGGCGCTGGTCGATCGGCTTGTCGAGCGTCGCGAGATACGTGTCGATCGCGAGGTAATAGCGCATCGTGTTGCGCTCCAGCAGCCCGCGCACGCCGCCGACGTACTGCGGCTGCCCGGCCGAAGCCGCGCCGACGGTCGTGAACCCGACCTTGTCGCTGCCGACCGTCGCGAGATAGGTTTTCATCGCCATCCGGCCGACCGTGCCGAAGCCATACGAATACGTGAGATGCAGGAACGTGCGCGACGCGCCGATCGGCACGGCCTCGAGCGCGATCCGGTAATCCTTCGTGCCCATCGGGCCGCTGTCGGCGGTCAGGTCGACCTGGAAATAATCGGGCGTCGCGGCCGCCACGCGATAGCGGAACTGCACGCGATAGGTGTCCGACAGCTTTTGCTCGATCTTGCGGCCGAGGTTCACGTCGAGCACCGGGCCGTTGCCGCCGCTCGACGCGTGACAGTACTTGGTGTTCAGGTGCAGGATCAGCACCGCGCACCAGTTCGCCGGGCCTTGCGCGGGATCGTCGAGCTGGCCGCTCACCACCGCGAACGGATAATCGACGACCGCGTAGATGTCGCCCTTCAGCGACGACGACGCTTCCGACGATTCGAGCACCACGGGCCGGTGAAACGCGTTGTCTTTCAGTTGAGGCCTAAGGCTGCGGTAGCGGTCTAGCAACGCGGCCGCGCCGCTTGCGCCGTCCGCGCCGAACGACAGCGCGCTCCAGCCCACACACAGGGTCGCGACGAGCGCATGCCAGGCGCGGCGCGCCGGCCGCATGCCGCGCGTCAATGCGGATGTCTCCATGTTGGTACTCCCTGGCGCACGATGGTCGCGCGCATGTGTCACAGAATACGCCTGCCCGCTGCGCGG
Source organism: Burkholderia sp. AU16741 (assembly GCF_002223345.1). Taxonomy (NCBI): domain Bacteria; kingdom Pseudomonadati; phylum Pseudomonadota; class Betaproteobacteria; order Burkholderiales; family Burkholderiaceae; genus Burkholderia; species Burkholderia sp. AU16741. The sequence continues at coordinate 245,565 of NZ_NKEZ01000011.1, read as the reverse complement.
CGTGGCGCCGTATTCGCCGCACATCTTGCGGACCGACACCGTGCCGGCCGCGCGATCTGCTCGACGATGAAATCGACCGCGCCCTGGCTCGACGCCATGCGAATCGCCGGGATCGAAACATCGTCTGACCCGCGTCGATGCCGCGTGTTCAACTCATTTGTCGATACCGAACGCGCTCGACATCTGCCGCGCCCGCTTCACGTCGTCGCCATGCAGATAGATCGACGTCGTCGAGATCGACGCATGCCGCAGGTTGTCGCGCACCGTCGTCAGCTCCGCGCCGCGCGCCAGCGCGTGCGTCGCATGCGTATGGCGCATCCAGTGCGGGCTCGCCTGGCGTAGCTTGTGCGCAAGCGCCGGGTGGTCGGCCTCGACGGCGTCGGCCGTCTGCGCGAAGAAACGCTGCATCACCTTCCACAGCCGCACGCTGGTGATCGCGGCCGCGTCGTCTTCGGCAAGGCTCGGAATCAGCGGCGTATCGGGCCGCCAGCGCGCCGGCGTGACCGGCAACCGGCGCGCGACCAGATAGCGATCGAGCGCGGTGCGCGCCAGCGGCGGCAGCGCGACGCGGGCGGCCTTGCTGCCCTTGCCGATCACTTTCAGCCACGCGTCGCCGTGCGCATCCGTCTCGATGTCGCCGAGCATCGCGCCGACCAGTTCGCTCGCGCGCAGCCCGGTCGCATAGCCGAAATCGAGAATGAAGCGCAATCGTTGCGCGGCGGCCGGCGTCCAGCCCGACTGCGGCGCACCGTCGCCCGCGCGCTTGCCGAACTCGAGCCCGTCGGCGATCGTGCGGACCAGCAGCCACTCGCCTTCGGTGAACGCATGCGACGCATCGAGCGCGGTCGCGCCGCGCGTGTCGCGCACCTTGACGCCCGCGAATGGATTCGCGAGCAGATAGCGCTGCTCGATCAGCCAGCGGAACAGCGCGCCGAGCACCGACAGCGTGTATGCCGCCGAGCGCGCGGACAGCGCGCCCGAGAACGGCCGCCAGTCGGGCGCGCTTCGCGGCCGCACGGGCCCGACCCAGCGCTCGTGCGGCGTCGGCCGCCGGATGAATGCGCGATACGCGAGCGCATCCTCGGTCGTCAGCGACGACAGTGCGCGCCCGCGCTCGACGATCGCCCACAGAATCAGCCGCTCGGCCTCCTTCCGGTACGCGCGCCGCGTCGCGGCCGATTCGTGCAGCGACAGCCATGCGTGCACGGCCGCGTAATCGTTGTCCGCGTCGAGCGTGCTGGTCGCGCGCGGCGCGCGGAACGTGCCGGCCGAGCCGTCGACTTCGTGCGGCAGCTTCAGGTGCTCCCACGGCACGATGCTGCCGCGCGGCGTCGCGGCGATCAGCGCGCGCGCCCGTTCGGTCAGGTCCGGATGGGCGGCGAAGAACGCTTCGATGCGCCGCGCACTGGCCATGCCGAGGCCGGCGATCGCGCGCCACCACTGGCGCCGACGCGGAATCCGCACCGTCAGATCGGCGAGCGTCGCGATCCCGTGCGCACGCAGTGACACGACCGCGCGCGCCGGCAGCCACAAGCCAACGTCGTCGCTGATCTGCGGGACCGGCGCACGCGCGTGGCGCAGCAGGCCGATCGCGTCGGTGGCCGCTTTCGCCTCCCGCAAACGCTCACCGTCCGCATGGCCGAGCCGTTCCGCGAGATCGGGGCGGCCGACCTGCCGCGCGACGCGCACGAGGCGACGGCGGATCGCGCCGATCACGCCGCGCGCCGACCGCCCGCCGCCGAGCCGGTCGGGCAGGTAGCGTTCGACGGCCTCGCGCACGGTCATGCCGGCATACCACGCGCGCAGCGCGGCGAGTTCGTCGGCGTCGGGAAAGCCTGCGGGCGCAGGCGCGGAATCGGCGGAAAGCGGTGCAGTGAGGCGCGGTTTCATGGGCGCCAGTTTGACAGAAGCGCCGAGCGGGCGGCAACGTTGAAGCGGCTGATGATCCAGATCGAACAGGACGGCACGAATGCGCCGGCGACGACACGCGACCACGCGAAGTCACGGCGGCGCAACGGCCGTCGCCTGTCATCGCGAAACCGCGGCCCGACGCGCGCCGCCACCCCGCCCGCGTCACTCCTCGCCTTTCGGCCCCGGGTTCAGCATCACGACGAAGCCGGCGACGCCGACGATCAACGCAAGCGCGCCGCCGCGCAACGCCGTCGCGGCATCGAACAGCAGGCCCGTCACGACGGCCATCATCCCGGCGAGCGACACGAACACGGCGATCGCCGCGACGACGATCCGGTACTGGCGGCGTATCATCGCGCGCGCCGCGTCATGCCGCGGCCGCGGCGGCCGGCGCGTCGGCGTCGTCGCCGCGAATCAGCAGCACCGGGCACTTCGCGCCGCGCACGAAACGCTCGGCGACGCTGCCGAGCAGCACGCGCCGGATGCCGCGCCGCCCGTGCGTACCGACCACCGCGAGATCGATCCCGCGCTCGTTCACGTAGCGTTGCAGGCGTTCCGCGATGTCCTCGCCGATACTCTCGGTCTCGACGAGTTCGCCTTCGCCCTTCGCGCCGGCCAGCGCGATGACCTGTTCGGCTTCACGCAGCACCTTGCGCCCGTCGTCGCGGATTTCCTCGACGAGCGCATGCGGATCGAGACTGCCTGCATACGTAAACAGTACCGACTTGTCGACCACGTACACCGCGCTGACGTGCGTATCGCCCGCCAGCGCCACCTTCACGGCTTCGGCAAGCGCCTGTTTCGACGAAGCGCTGCCGTCGATGGCCACCATGATTTTCTCGTACATGCGAACCTCGCTGGGGTGAGTTGCCGCGCGCGCTGTCGCGCACGGCGATGTCCCCATCATCGGCCGGCGGCGGGTTCGGATGTTGACGGCGGTCAAGCCCCGGCGATCCCGCCGCATGCGGCAAAGCGACGCGACGGGAAACGGGCGGCTTGCGTTGTCGGCAGGCCGCGAACCGCGCCGGCCATGCAGGCGCCGATGCCCTTTCGAGCGCCCATCGCGCCGAAGGCGCTATCATCGACCATGCGACTTTCGTCCGGCCCTTTTTTGCCGGCCCCACTTTCAACTCGCTCAACCGACATGACAACGACTACCGAACGCGTGGACGGCGCCGCCCAACATCTCGTCGCCGCCCGCCATGCCGGCTCGCCCGGCCCGCTGTTGCCCGATGCACTGCGCCCCGACGACATCGACACCGCGCTCGCGATCCAGCAGCGCGTGGCCGACTTGCTCGGCGAACCCGTCGGCGGATGGAAATGCGCGTTGCCGCCGCCCGATCGCGTGATCCTCGCGCCGATCTTCGCGTCGACGATCCGAGACGCCGATGCGCCGTACCGCGTCGTCGGCGGGCCGATCGTGCGGATCGAACCGGAAATCGCGTTCGTGCTCGATCGCGACCTGCCCGCGCGCGAGCAGCCGTATGACGAAGGCGACGTGCGCGCGGCGGTCCGGGAAGTGCGGATCGTGCTCGAGGTGCTCGGCTGCCGCTACGCGGAACCGGCGCGCGCATCGAAGTTCGAACTGCTGGCGGACGGGCAATTCAACCAGGGGCTGTGCGTCGGCCCGGTCGTGCCCGACGGGCTGAACGTGCCGCTCGCGACGCTCGCGCTGTCGTTCGAAGGCGCGCTGAACCGCACGATCGACGGCAGTCATCCGGACGGCGATCCGCTGAAGCCGCTGGTGTGGCTCGTCAATTTCCTCGCGTCGCGCGGCGATGCGGTGCGCGCCGGCCAGATCGTGACGACGGGCTCGTACGCGGGCGCGATCGAGGTGCCGCTCGGCGATGCGCTGACGGTGCGCTTCGGCGAGCTCGGCAGCCTGTCGGTGACGCTGACCGCTTGACCGGTCGGGTCTCTTTCACGCCCACACCGCCATGTCGCTGACACCGCTTCCCGCCCTGCTCGACGCCACCCTGCGCACCGTCGCGCGCCGTTACCGGCTGCCGCCGCTCGAGCGCGCGTCGTCGCTGACCGACGCGACGAACCCGGCCACCGCGCTGGCGATCGTGATCGACGAAGCGCGCAGGATGCGGGCGGACGGCCACGCGCCCGGCGCCGACTTGCGGCAGCGCTTCATCGATGCGCTCGCGCGGATGATCCGCGACGCGATGGATCCATCGTCCGGCGATTCGTCGTTTCAGGCGTCGGTGCTGCGTCACGATGCGCCGAACGTGCGCGAATACGCGTCGTTGTCCGCGCACGCCGAGCAGGATCGGCGCGCGCTCCACTCGGCCGTCAACGCGATCGCGCACCCGGCCAAGCTCGCGCGCAGCGCACAGGCCTGGCAACGCGACGGGCTCGCGCGCCTGCATGCGGCCGCGACCGCGGCGTCGTGGGCCGAGTTGCACGCAGCGCTCGCGCAGCTGCTCGCGCTGCCCGGGATGGCGACCGACGCGGCGTTCGAGCAGGACGTCGTCAAACTCAAGGACAGCCCCGCGCTCGAACGCATGCTGCGGCTCGACGCGCTCGCCGCGGACGAGGACGTCCGTCGCTACCGCGCGCTGTGGGTTCGTCAGGGCCCGCTCGTCGGCAGCACGGTCGCCGTCGCGCAGGGCGTCGCGTCCCAGCAGCGCGGCGCGGCCGTCGAAGCGCTGGCGGCGCAGGCGCTCGACGCACTGGCGCGCAAGCTCGACGCGGTGGACGAGCAGCGCACCTACCGCGTGGTCACGTCGATGCGCGTGCCGTCGTCGATCCCGGGCCGGCACGACCGCGCGAAAACCGAATGGGATGCGATCCTGCTCGAACGCGCGCGCGGCAACGACCCGGCGCTCGCATGGAACGTGCGTTTCCTCGTCGAGGCGAAGGCCTCCGCGGATGCCGCGACGACCGATCTGCCGCGGCTGCTGCGCGGCCTGACCCTGCTCGCGCAAGCGGCCCCCGACACGGTCTATGCATTCGAGACGCACCAGGGCACGGTACGCGTGCACGGCGCATCGCTGCATGCGTTGACGACCGACGATGCGGCGCTGCCCCGGGAAGTGCTGTATTGCTGCGACGCGTCCGCGGATGCGACGCCGCGGCTGCTGAGCGCCGCGAGCCGGATGCAGCTGCTGTCCGCGCAGGCGAGCCTCGAATACGCGAGCGCGCTCGCGCAACGGCAGGATGCCGATCCGGACGGCCTCGGCGTCATCTGGCACGCGCTGCTGACCCTGCCGCAATGGCAGGCCGTGCTGCATCAGTACCCGTCGTTGCGGCAGGTCCGCGAACTGATGGTGGCCATCGACGACTTGCGCGCCACGCTCGACGAGATGGACGACGGAGGCATCGCCAGCAGCGTGTGCGCGTGATGTGCGAATACCGCCGCCTCACGACGCTCGCGTACGGACCGCTCGGTGGGCGAGCACCCCGAACGGCGGCGTCCAGCCCGCCAGCCGGCCGCCATCGCCCCAGCGCGCATCGGTCGCACCGCACGGCGGCAGGATCGGCGCCGCCGCATGCGGTCAGTGCGAGCGCGGCCGCCATGACCATCCATGCAAGGGTTTTCATCGGAAACGCGAACGCCGCTTTCGGCAGCCCTCCCCCGTCGGGCAACGCGGACCCCGTCGGGTCGCCCATCGCCGGACGTCCGCCACTGCCGGCTGCATCTTAATTCAAGCGATCCGGATTCAAGGTGGCGTTGCGTCCACACCGAGTGGATTTCCATTTCGCGGGAGCCGGCCTTCGGCGCGGCCGGCAAGCCGGCACACTGCCGGCCATGACGGCCCGTGAGGTACGATACGCGCCGGGCCCACGCGCCCCCTGAGAGAACCGGCCGTCGCGGCCTCCTACCCGACACAAGAAAAATGCGAAGAAACCCGACGCTGCACCGAAACCTGTTCGCCGCGCTGGCGGCCAGCCTGCTGGGGATGCCGGCCGCCCATGCGAGCGGAGACGACGGCTGTTACGTGCCGAACACGCTCCGGCAGACGTCCTACTCGTGCGGCAACGTGCCGATGCTGACGCCCGCCAACGACACGCGCGTCAACGCGATGCTGATGATGGTCGACAGCGCCAAGGTCGCGCAGGTGTTTCCCGATCCGAAGACCATTCCCGCGAAAGAGCGGATCGACCGGATCATCGTGCCGTTCCCGATGGACTTCTCCGGATGGATCGACATCGGCCAGAAGACGCCCGACAAGACCGGCGGCGGGGCCGATGCCGATGCGTCGTCGAACCGGTACGCGGACGGCGAAGGCAGCATCTGCCGCAGCATGAGCGCGGGCGCGGACGCGTTCAACGACGCGCTGGGCGGCGCCGGCGGCCTGCCCGCCGACGAAGCCGCGCGCCTGCGCGCGGCGCGCGCCGACATCGCGCAGAAGACCTGTGCCGCGGGCGGCGCGAGCGCCGCATGGACGAAGCCGCCGGTCAAGTCGCCGCTCGGCCAGCAGTTCGCCACGTACCTCGACGGGACGAACGCGTTCTACCGAGCCGACTTCCTCACCGCGACCCGCGCGTTCGCGAACGCGTCGCACAGCGCGGACCCGTGGCTGAAGGAAACCAGCCTCTACATGGCCGGGCGCGCGCAGTTGAACGCCGCGCAGGCCAACGTATTCGACAACGACAGCCCGACGCCGACGCGCGCGCGCGTGACGAAGGTGTCGCTCGACGCGGCGAACACGGTATTCCAGACCTATCTGAAGGTGTATCCGAAGGGGCGCTATGCGGCGTCCGCGAGCGGACTGTTGCGACGGGTCGCATGGCTCGGCGGCAACGTCACGCGGCAGGCCGACCTGTACGGCCACGCGCTCGCGCGCTGGTCGCCGGCGACGTCGAACGTGCCGCTGATGCAACTGGCGAACGAACTCGACAGCAAGCTGTTGTTCGGCCCGGATTTCGACGCGCGCCAGATCCAGTCGCCGACCGTGCTCGCCACCGTCGACCTGCTGCGCATGCGCGCGTCGGACAGCGCCGATGCGAGCCGCAAGCCGATGACGCTGGACGAGCTGCAGGCGCAGAAGCCGCGCTTCGCGAACGCGCCCACGCTGTACGACTACCTGCTCGCAACGTGGTACGTGCAGATCGGGCACAAGCCGGACGCGGCCCTCGATCTGTTGCCGCAGACGCCCGCCGCGCCGCTCGACTACTTCGGGCTGAGCCAGCAGGCGCTGCGCGGGTTCGCGCTGGAGGACAGCGGGCAGAACGACAAGGCCCGCCAGCTGTGGCGCGACCTGATCCCGCTCGCGACGTTCCGCTTCCAGCGCGAAATGCTGGAACTCGCGCTCGCGATCAACCTGGAGCAGGCCGGGCTCGTCAACGACGCGTTCGCCGACGATTCGCCCGTGCAGAACGCCGCGATCCGCGGAGTGCTGCTGCAACGCACGGCCAACGCCGACCTGCTGCGCGCGCAGGCGCAGAATCAGGCGACCACCGGCGCGCTGCGCAGCACCGCGCTGTACACGTTGCTGTACAAGGAGCTCACGCGCTCGCACTACGCGGACTTCCTCGCCGACACCGCGCTGGTGCCCGGCACGCTCACCGATCCGTTGAAGCCGTTCGTCGCCGCCGGCGCGAAAAACGAAGACGGCTACACGTGCCTGTCGGCGCGCGACATCGCCGCGACGCTGCAGCAGAATCCCGCCGATCCGAAAGGGTTGAACTGCCTCGCCGATTTCGTCCGGCTGCATCCGCCCGCATCCGGCCTCGAAAGCGATCCGGTGCCGCTGTGGATCCGCAACGCGTCGAACACGGCCGCCACGCGCGTGCCGCCGACGCTCGGCGCGGCGCCGTCGCAGTTCGCGGGCAAGCCGTACGAACGGATGTCGAGCTACGTGACGGTGATGGCCGATACGCAGGCGAACCCGAACGACCGCGCATACGCGTTCTACCGCGCGATCAAGTGCTATGCACCGGGCGGCTCCAACGAATGCGGCGGCAAGGACGTGCCGAAGAGCACGCGCAAGCGCTGGTTCGACACGCTGAAGACCGCCTATCCGGGCAGCCCGTGGGCGCAGAAGCTTCGCTACTACTGGTAAGCGCCGGATGAAGCGCATCGCGTGCGTCGCGCTGCTGCTGGCCGCGCGCATCGCGCTGGCCGGCACCGTCGACGCCGCGCGGTACGACGCGTTCTGGCTGTGGGCGGGCGTGAAGCCGCAGGCGGTCGTGCGCGGTGCGCGCATCGTCTACGTGCTGCAAGGCCAGATCGAGGCGTCGCCGCGGGACGAGTCGCAGGTGCGCGTGATCGCGCAGGGCGTCGCGCTGCCGCCGGCGCCCGACGCACGCGTGTGGCTCGTCTATCGTGCGCATACGCTGCGCTGGACGCCGCGCGTCACGCAGATCATGCTCGCGCAGCTCGCACGCTGGCGTGCGTCGGGGCGCACGATCGCCGGCATCCAGATCGACTTCGATGCCGGTACGCGGCATCTTCAGGATTACCTTGCGTTCCTGCGCACGCTGCGCGACACGTTGCCCGCCGATTGCCGGCTCAGCATCACGGGGTTGCTCGACTGGAGCAGCCGCATCGATACCGACCAGGTCAACCAGCTCAAGGGGATCGTCGACGAGGTGGTCGTGCAGACCTATCAGGGCCGCCGCACGATTCCCGACTACGCGGCCTATCTGCCGCGCGTCGCGCGGCTGCAACTGCCGTTTCGGATCGGCGTGATCCAGGGCGGCGAGTGGGACACGCCGCCGTATCTCGCGTCGAATCCGTGGTTTCGCGGTTATGTCGTGTTCCTGCGCAACGACTAGCGGTGAGGGACTAGCGGTTAGCGGTTAGCGGGCGGGTGCAAACGCGGCGGGGCGATCGGCAGCCATGCGCGGCACCGCCGCCGGATCGCCCGGTTTCGATCACGGCGCCGCACGCCGCAGCGGGCCGGCGCCGCCATCGTCATGCCCGCACGAACGCGAGCAGGTCGGCGTTGAGCACGTCCGCGTTGACCGTCAGCATCCCGTGCGAATAGCCCGGGTACGTCTTCAGCGTGCCGTTCTTCAGCAGCTTGACCGACTTCAGCGCGGCATCCGCGATCGGCACGATCTGGTCGTCCTCGCCGTGCAGCACGAGCGTCGGAACCGAGATCGACTTCAGGTCTTCGGTCTGGTCCGTTTCGGAAAACGCCTTGATGCCGTCGTAATGCGCCTTCGCGCTGCCTTCCATCCCCTGCCGCCACCAGTTGCGGATCACGCCCTGATGAACGGTTGCGCCTTCGCGGTTGAACCCGTAGAACGGGCCGCTCGGCACGTCGAGGAAGAACTGCGCGCGATTGTCGGCGAGCGCTTTGCGGAAACCGTCGAACACCTCGAGCGGCAGGCCTTCGGGGTTCGATTCGGTTTTCAGCATCAACGGCGGCACCGCGCTGACCAGCACGGCCTTCGCGACGCGGCCGGCCGGCTCGCCGTGCTTCGCGACATAGCGCGCCACTTCGCCGCCGCCGGTCGAGTGACCGATATGCACCGCATTGCGCAGGTCGAGCGCTTCGACGACCGCGAACGCGTCCGCGGCGTAATGATCCATGTCGTGACCGTCCCACACTTGCGCCGAGCGGCCATGGCCGCGCCGGTCGTGCGCGATCACGCGATAGCCGTTCTGAACGAAGAACAGCAGTTGCGCATCCCAGTCGTCGCTGGACAGCGGCCAGCCGTGGTGGAACATGACGGGCTGCGCGTCTTTCGGACCCCAATCCTTGTAGAAAATCTCGACGTTGTCCTTCGTGGTGACGTATGGCATCGCGATGCTCCTGTGAGGTGAATGAACGTGGCGAACGGGCCGCAGCCATTATCGCCATTATCGTGAAACCACGGCGCCATCGTGCAATGCAACGGCCGATCGTCGCTCGGCAGGGAACGAACGACGCCGCGCGCGTCAGCCGTCGGTCGACACCGTCACGGCTTCCCACGCGCGGATTTCGTCGTCCAGCGCTGCCAGTTTGCTCCGCACGAGGCGCAGCGCGTCGCTGCCGAGCAGCAGGTGCGCGGGCGGATGGTCCGCCGCGATCACCGCGAGCATCGCCCGCGCGGCCTTCGCGGGGTCGCCCGGCTGCTTGCCGCTTTTCTCCTCGCGCGCGCGGCGGATCGGGTCGAACAGCGCGTCGTAGTCGGCGATCGAGCGCGGCGTGCGCGCCATCGAGCGACCGGCCCAGTCGGTGCGGAACGAGCCCGGCGCGACGGCCGTCACCGCGATGCCGAACGGCTCGAGCTCCTTGCCGAGGGTTTCGGAAATGCCTTCCAGCGCGAACTTGCTGCCGCAGTAGTACGCGATGCCCGGCATCGTGATGTGCCCGCCCATCGACGTGATGTTCAGGATACGGCCGCGCCGTCGCTCGCGCATGAACGGCACGACGGCCTTCATCATCGCGACCGCGCCGAACACGTTCACGTCGAACTGCCGGCGCATCTCGTCGAGCGGCGCCTCCTCCATGATCCCTTCGTGCCCGTAACCCGCGTTGTTCACCAGCACGTCGACGGGCCCGACGTTCGCTTCGACGTCCGCGACGACGCCGTCGATGCGCTCGAATTCGGTCACGTCGAGCACGCGCGCGACGGCGGCCTGCGCGGACAGCGCTTCGAAGTCGCGCGCCGCCTGCGCGCTGCGCACCGTGCCGACCACCGTGTGGCCGGCGGCCAGCGCTTCCTGGGCCAGCGCGCGACCGAAACCGCTGCTGACGCCGGTAATGAGCATGATGTTGCCGGATGCCATGTGAGCTTCTCCCGAATGTCGATTGAAGCGTGCATACTAGTCTGACGATCCGAGCCGAATAAGCCCGATTCCACTGATTTTCTTGCACAAAACTATGAGCACCGTACCCGTCTCCGCCCGGCCTCCGGCGCCTTCGCCACGCGACCGGAAGCGCCTGGTGACGCTGCTGCGCGCGCTGGCGCCCGACGAAGGCTACAACCTGACCGCACTGCCGAGCGTGCGCATCCTGCGCTCGAACCGCGCACTGTCGCGCACGCCGGTGCTGTACGACCCGGGCATCGTCATCGTGTGCCAGGGGTCGAAGCGCGGCTACTTCGGCGGCGAGCGCTATCTGTATGACGAACACCATTACCTGGCCGTCTCCGTGCCCGTGCCGTTCAGCATGGAAACCGACGCGACGCCCGAGCGCCCGCTGCTCGCGCTGTACCTGCACCTCGATTTCACGCTGGCCGCGGAACTCGCCGCGCAGATCGATCGCGCCGGCGTCGCGGAAATCGTGCAGGCGCCCAAGAGCATGATGTCGACGCCGATGGACGAAGCGATGCACGCGTCGGTGCTGCGTTTCGTCGACGCGATGCAGCGGCCGCTCGACGCCGCGGTGCTCGGCCCGGCGCTGCTTCGCGAGCTGTATTTCCGCGTGCTGACCGGCGCGCAGGGCAACGCGATGCGCAGCGCGCTGGCGATGCGCGGGCAATTCGGCCGGATCGGGCGATCGTTGCGCATGATCCATGCCGATTACGCGCGGCCGCTCGACGTGTCGCAGTTGGCCGACGCAGCCGGCATGAGCGTGCCGAGCTTCCACAGTCACTTCAAGGCGATCACGCAGGTGTCGCCGATGCAGTATCTGAAATCGACGCGCCTGCATCAGGCACGGTTATTGATGGTGCGTCAGGACCTGACGGCGGAAGCGGCCGGCTACGCGGTCGGCTATACGAGCCCGTCGCAGTTCAGCCGCGAGTTCAAACGCCTGTTCGGTTCGACGCCGGCGAAGGAAGCGCAGCGCATGCGCGCGAGCTTCGCGATTCCGGAGGCGTTCGACGATGCGGTATTCGTGTCGTCGCATTGACGTGATTGGCGTGCGCCGAACTCCGAGCGCGACGCACGCGTTCATTGCGCGGCCTCGAGCGCGAGGCCGGCCAGCGACTTCACGACGAACGCGGTCACGCTTCAGATGTCCCGCGGCTGATTCGCCCGATACCAACCGCCCGCACGTTCGCCGTTCGCGTATTGCCGCGCCAGTTCCGCATTCGGCAGCGCGGCGAACCGGAACGCGACAATTTGCCCGCTTCACCCGGCGGACGTCGGTTCGCCCGCGGCATCGACGCTCACGCGTGCGGCCCCGACCCACGCGGCCACCGTCACCGCACCCGCCGCGACGAGCATCATCGCGCCCCACCCGATCCGTTCGACGAGCATGCCCGGCGCCACGGCGCCGCCGGCGCCGGCCGCGTAGTACAGCGTCAGGTACGCGGCGTTCAACGCACCGGCCCGCGCCGGTTGAATCGCCACGACACGGGCCTGGTTCGCGACCTGCGCGGCGAAGCAACCGGCATCGAACAGCGCCAGCCCGACACCCAGCCAGCCCGGATGACCCAACGCCACGCCAAGCAGCAACGTGGCAAGCGCAGCCACCGCGAGCCCGCCACCGATCACCGCACGATCGCCGAAGCGATCCGCGAGCTTGCCCGCCACCCGCGTCACGCCCAGGCCGAGCACGCCGGCGAGACTGTATGCGCCGATCGCGGCCGCCCCGAGGTTGTACGGCGGCGCGGCCAGCCGGATCGCCAGCCCCACCCACACCAGATTGAACGCGAAGAACCACAGCATGCCGGCGCAGGTGCGGCGCCTCAATGCGGCGCTGTCGCGCAACAGCCGCGGCATCGCGCCGATCGTGGCCCCGTGGCCGGAACGCCGTTCGGGGCGATCGCCGGGCAACAGCACGCCACTGCCGACGGCCGCCAGCGCCACGCAGCCGGCCAATGCGAGCAGCGCGCCCCGCCATCCGCACCATTGCGACAACGCGCCGCCGACGAAACGGCTCAGCAGGATGCCGGCGGAAATCCCCGCGGAGACGGCGCCCATTGCCCCGCCGCGCCGATGCGGATCCGCGTGCTTTCCGACGACCGCGCTGCATTGCGCCGCGACCGTCGTGGCCGCGCCCACCAACAGGAAGCAGGCGTCGAGCGCGAGCGGCGTCGGCGAGCGCGACGCGCACGCGAGCAATATCGCAAGCACGCTCATTTGCGCCGGAATGAGCGTGCGCGCACCGAACCGGTCGACCAGCGGCACCAGCAGCGCCAGGCCGGCCAGATAGCCGAGCATCGTCACGGACGCGAGGGTCGCCATCCGCGCGGCCGGCACGCCGAAGTCGCCGGCCAGCGCCGCCAGCGACGGCTGCAGCGCATAGCCGTTGGCGATCGCGACGCCCGCCGCGAGCGCCAGCATCGCGGTCGCGGTGCGGGACAGGTACGCGCGCGGGCCGGCGACCGTCATGCGGCGGTCCGGACCGCGATCGCCTCGACCTCGACGCGAATCCCGGGATCGACGAACGGCAGCGCATGGACCAGCGAGAACGCCGGCCGGATATCGCCGTATATCTCGCCGTGCGCCCGTGCCGCGTCTTCCCAATGGTCGAAATCCGCGACCACCAGCCGGCTCTGGACGACGTCCGACAGCGCGAATCCGCTGTCCGCGAGCACCTTGCCGAGCGTCGCCAACGCATCGCGTGTCTGCGCATACACGTCGTCGCCTTTGCCGGCCGTCCCCGACACGTAGATCGTGTTGTCGACGACGACCGCACGCGAATAGCCCACCTTCGGCTCCCACGGGGAGCCGGTACTGATCCGTTGACGCATCTTGATGATCCTCTTCGGTAAGGTTTGGAAATCCCGCCTACTACTTCAGTAGTAGGCAGAATCGATTCTATACTACTCCGGTAGTTAATCAAGCATCGCCGTGACGCACGTCACGGCCATTCGAGTCCATGCAGATGAACGAAAACGCGGAACTGATCACGTCATTGATCCGGCTTGGCTTTACGCAATACGAGGCGCAGGCGTACGCCGCGCTCGTCGGACAAGCCGCGCTGACGGGCGCGGAAGTCGGCCGGCGCGCCGGCATGCCGCCATCGAAGGTCTACGAGACGCTCGGCCGCCTGGAGGCGCGCGGCGCGGTGCTCGTCAACCGCTCCGAGCCGGTCCGCTATGCAGCCGTGCCGCACCGGTCGCTGCTGGAAGAATTGCGCACGCGCTTCAACGCGGATCTCGAACTGGCGGCGGGCGCGCTCGACCGGCTGCCGGCGCGGCAAGAGCCGGGGCTGGTCTGGTCATTGAGCGGACGCGCAGCGATCGTCAGCGCATTCGCACGCGTGATCGACCAGGCGAAAACGGCAATCTTCGCGGGCGTGTGGGACGAGGAAATCGACGATCTCGGGCCGCTGCTCGAAGCAGCCGCGGCGCGGGGCGTCGATACGCACGTGGCGATCTACGGCAATCGCACGCTCAACGGGCCGCGCCACTACGACATGGCCAAATGCGGCGCCAGCGCGCGGCTTCGTCTGTCGGGACGGCGGCTGGCCGTCGCGGTCGCGGACGACACCGAGGCGGTGGTCGCGGAATTCGGCGACCAGTCGCCCGACCACGCGACGCTGACGACCAATCCGGTCATCGCGCTGCTCGCGGTCGAGTACATCAAGGCCGACGTGAGCGGCCGCGTCTTGATCGATGCGATGAGTCCGGCGGAATACCGGAAAGTGTTGAAGCATCCCGACATGCAGGCGATGCTTGCACCGATCGACAAGCAGGGCTGACCCGCACGAGATCCCGATGCCCCAATACACCTTCCGCCTGCTGAACGTCTTCGCCGAATCGACGTTCGGCGGCAACCCGCTTTGCGTGTTCGACGATGCGCGCGGCATGGACGACGCGACCATGCAGGCGCTGGCCGTGCAGTTCAACCTGTCGGAGACGACCTTCGTGCTGCCGTCCGAGCGCGCGCATGCACGCGTGCGCATCTTCACGCCCGGCTACGAGATGGCTTTCGCGGGCCATCCGACGCTCGGCACCGCGCACGTCGTGCGCGACCGGCTCAAGGCCGGCGATGCGCTGTCGCTGGAATTCAAGGCCGGCGTCGTCGACGTCACCGCGCGCGACGACGTGTGGACCTTCATCGCGCCGCATGCCGGCATGCCGAACACGGCGCCGTGCACGTTGCCCGATGCGCGGATCGCGGCGCTGCTCGGGCTCGCGGAGGACGACCTGCTCGCGCCGCCGCTATGGGTCGACACCGGCGCCGACCAGTTGCTGGTCGCGCTCAAGAGCCCGGCCGCCGTGCGGCGCGCGCAGCCCGACAGCGCGTACCTCGACATCTGGCCGCGAAGCAGCCTCGGCCGGAAGACCGCCTATGTATTCGCGTTCGACGCCGAGCGCCCGGGGACGGTCGTGTCCCGCTACTTCTTCGTGAAGCAGGGCGGCGGCGTATCGGAAGACCCGGGCACCGGATCGGCCTGTGCGAACCTCGGCGGCTGGTTGCTCGCCGCCGGGCACGATCTGCCGGCCGCGTGGCGGGTCGAGCAAGGCGAAGCCGTCGGTCGGCCTTGCCTGCTGCGGTTGTCGGTCGATGCCGCGGGCGAAATCGGCGTCGGCGGGCGCGTGATCGAACTCGGGCGCGGCACGATCAACGTGTGATCGGTGCGCGCCCGCCAGCGTCGACGATCATCGCGCGCCCACCCGCCACACCGTCACTTCGTGCAGCGTGTCGCCCGGCTTGAGCACCGTCGACGGGAAGGCCGGATGATTCGGCGAATCGGGAAAATGTTCGGCTTCCAGCGCAAACGCGTCGGTTTGCCGGTACACCGTGCCGCCCTTGCCCGCGACGCTGCCGTTCAACCCGTTGGCCGTATAGAACTGCAGCCCCGGCTGCGTCGTGTACAGCTCGAGGAAACGCCCGGACGCCGGGTCGTAAGCACGCGCGGCAAACGCGGGCGCCGGCTGGCCGCCCTGGTCCAGCACCCAGTTCTGATCGTAGCCATGCGCGATCACGAGCTGCGGATACCCATCGCGCAAATGCGCGCCGATCGGCGTCAACTGGCGCAGATCCATCGGCGTGCCCGCGACGCTCGCCAGTTGCCCGGTCGGAATCGACGTATTGTCGGTCGGCGTGAAACGCGACGCGGCGATCTCGATCAGTTGCCGCTCGACGCTACCGCCGGCCTGCCCCGCCAGATTGAAGTAGCTGTGGTTGGTCAGGTTGACGACGGTGTCCTTGTCGGTCGTCGCGCGATAGTCGATGCGGATCTGGTCGTCGGGGGTCAGCGTGTAGGTCACGTCCGTCGTCAACGTGCCGGGGAAGCCGTTCTCGCCGTCGGGGCTCACGTAGCGCAGCGTGACGCTCGAACCCGTCGCGTCGCTGTGCGTGCCGGTGACCTTCCACACCTTCGCGTCGAAACTGTCGGGACCGCCGTGCAGCGTGTTCGGCCCGTCGTTGACCGGCAGCGTCCACATCCTGCCGTCGAGCGCGAAACGCCCGCCCGCGATGCGGTTCGCATACCGGCCGATCAGCGCGCCGAAATGGATGTTGCCGTTGTGCGTTTCGTAGTCGCGCAGCGAATCGAAGCCGAGCACGATGTCGGCAACGTGGCCGGTGCGGTCCGGCACGTCGAGCGCCGTCACGATGCCGCCGTACGTGATCACTTTCAACGTCACGCCGTGCCGGTTCGCGAGCGTGTACTGGCTCACCGCCTGCCCGTTCGCGGTCGTCCCGTAATCCGCGCGGCTGATCGACACGTCGGATGCCGCGTAAGCGATGGCGGCATGAAAGCCGATCGTTGCGAACACACCTATCGCGAGCATCGCTCGTCGTGGCCAGCGTCGTTTCATGAAAACCTCCGAAGTCGTGCAGCCCGTGCTCGCCCGCAAGTTGCATGCCTGCACGTCGCCGCGTTTGCGATGCGCGCGCCCCGCCCCCGGCGTATCGCGGCGCTCACGTATGGTCCGCGCGCCACCGGCGTGGTGTGACACCGGTCAACCGCGTGAAGACTCGCGAGAAATGGCTCTGATCGGCAAAGCCGCATGCAAGGGCGATCGTGCTCAACGGCACGTTCCGGTCGCGCATCCATTCCTTCGCCCGCTCGACCCGCTGCACGATGAGCCAGCGATGCGGCGGCAGCCCGGTGGTTCGCTGAAACGCCCGGACGAAATAGCTGCGAGACAACCCGCACGCGCTCGCGACGTCGGCCAGCCCGATGTTGCCGTCGATGTGCTCGAGCAACAGTTCCTTCGCGCGGCTGGCCTGCGACGGCGTGAGCTTGCCGCCCGATCTCTCCCGCCGTTCGCCGACGCCGCCGTAACGGTGAGCGACGTGGGCCTGAAACGCCAGCCCCACATGATCGATGAAGATCTGCGATGCCTCGCCCGGCCGGGCCAGCGCCGGCAGTAGCGACTGGCCGAGCGCGTGGATGATCGAGTCGTGGGTGCTCAGATGCGGCGGCAGATAAAGCTGCGGCCGCTGCCGGCCGCCGAGGTCGTCGACCGTTTCCTCGAGCGTGTGGCGCGGCAGATGGAAATGCAGGCAATCGAACGCGCCCTGGAGGTCGGCCACCCAGCGCCGGTCGAGATCGTAGATCGACACGGTTCCCGCGTCATACGGGACGAACGGTGCGGGGCGGCCGTCGAGCCACAGACCCTGTTCGCCGAACGGACGCAACTGCAATACGATCAGATCCGTATTCTCGAGTTCGTAGGGTGCGGTCAGCCCCGAGTTCCTGCGCAAGCTCTGAAGTCGGACGATACCGATTTGCCCGTTCGGCAACGCTTGCGTGACGACGGTCTGCCTGACGTCGGCCGGGATGAAATCGGACGATGCGATGTCCGGCTGAGGGGCGCTCATGGGGCGATGCGGGGCGGCGAATGACGATACCCGCCACTCTAGCAAATCGCGGCGACGCACGCTGCTCGCGCCGCACCGTGCACTGGTATGATGCGCCAGCCACCTCTCCCGGAATTCGCAATGAAGCTGTCATTCGAAGCGCTCGAAGCCCTGGACGCGATCGACCGCACCGGCACCTTTGCCGAAGCAGCGGAACTGCTGCATCGTGTGCCCTCGGCGCTGACCTACCTGGTGCAGAAACTCGAAAGCGATCTCGGCGTGGCGCTGTTCGACCGCAGCGGACGGCGCGCGAAGCTCACGCATGCGGGACGCATCGTCGTCGAGGAAGGCCGGCGCCTGCTGCGCGCGGCCGAGCAACTCGAAATGAAGGCGCTGCGTGCGCAACAGGGCTGGGAAACGGAAGTGCGCGTCTGCATCGATGAAATTCTGCCGTTCGACGCGCTGTGGCCGTACGTGCACCGGTTCTACGCGCTCGGGATGGACACGCGGCTGCGGCTGTCGACCGAAGTGCTCGGCGGCGCGTGGGATGCGCTGATCTCGCGTCGGGCCGATCTCGTCGTCGGCGCGGCGGGCGAACCGCCGGAATTGCCCGGCATCGTCGCGCGGCCGATCGGTTCGCTGAAACACGTGTTCGCGGTCGCGCCGACCCATCCGCTCGCATCGATGCCCGAACCGCTGGCGATGGCGTCGGTCGTCCGGTATCGCGGCGCGGTGATCAGCGATACGTCGCGCGAATTGCAGCCGCAGTCGGTCGCGATCGATGCGGGCCAGCCGACCCTCGCGGTCCCGACGCTGGCCGCGAAACTCGAAGCGCAATGCGAAGGGCTCGCGGTCGGCACGCTGCCGGAATGCATCGCGGCGCGCGCGATCGCCGACGGCAAGCTCGTCGCGCGCCAGGTGACGGGCATGCGCGACACCACGCACTGCTATCTCGCGTGGCGCGGCGACGAGGCCGGCCGCGCGCTGCACTGGTGGGTCGAGCAACTCGACCAGCCCGATCTCGTCGAGCGGTTCACGACGCCGGACTGACGCATCCGTTCACGGCCTGCCGGCACGGCGGGGTCGCACCCGCGACCGCGTCGTCGATGGCCGACGGCCCGGCAGCGCGCGCGTGGCGTACCACCAGCTCGCCGCGCTGCCCCCGGCCGCGCTGGCGGCCCTCGCGATCCGCACGTCAGCCGAGCGAATCGTGCAGCCGCTTCATTTCCTTCTCGAGCCAGCCAATCAGGCTGAACCCCGCGTGCGCCTTCTCGACCGGGGGAATCATCATCCTTTCCTCGGTCGCGATATGGTCGGTGAGCGACTCGCACATCAGCCTGCCGAGCGCCGGCTTCCTGCCGATCAGCGCCGAGAGATCCTCGCTGCGAAGCTGATGCACGGTCATCGCGGTCACCGCATGGACCGTCGCGTGAAGCCGCGTGCCGGCGAGCACGACCGACTGCCCGATCGCATCGCCCGGCGCCATCCGTCGCACTTCGACGTCGCCCGTCGCGCCCGGCACGAACACTGCCGCGACGCCCGATTCGACGATGGTCAGCACGCGCGACTCCGCAGTCGACGCATAGATCACGTCGCCCTTGCCGAACGAACGCGAGACCAGCGCATCGGCCAGCACGGCCAGATCGTCGTCGTCGACGCGCGCGAACAGTTCGACCGCACGCAACAGCAGCAGCCGGCGCGATACCGGATGCGCTTGCGACGTCGACGACGATGCGGACGCCGGCGCCGGCCCCGCGAGCGGCCGCCACGCGACGCCCGCCGCGGCCAGATGCCGATGCGCGAGATCGTAGAGCGCGTTGCGCACGGTCGTTTTCTTCTGCAGCGCGTCGACGTAGCAGACGAGTTCGTACTGGATCGCGTTCGCGCGGAACGCCTTCACGACGGCGATCGGCGCGGGGCGCGCGAGCACGTCGAGCGAACTCGCCGCGGCCCGCTCCAGTGCGCCGACGGCGACGGCCGGCCGCACCGCGGGATCGAGGTCGAGCGCGAGCGTGACGCCGTGCAGGCCGGCCGGCTCGCTGAGGTTCACGATGGTGGCGCGCGCCGCCGCGCTGTTCGGCACGACGATCAGGTTGCCGAGGCTGTCGATCAGCTTCGTCGAACGCCAGTTGCTTTCGACGATCCGCCCTTCGCGTTCGCCGATCGACACCGTGTCGTCGAGCCGGAACGGCTGCGTGGTGTTCAGCACGAGCCCGGAGAACACGTCGTTCAGCGTGTTCTGGAGCGCGAGACCGAGGATCACCGCGACGGCGCCGGAGGTCGCGACCAGGCCGCTCAACGGCAGGCCGAGCACGTAGCCCAGCGCGGCCACCGCGGCCGCGCCGAACACGATGCCCGCGGCGATGTCGTGAAAGAGCCGCTGGCTGTGCCACGCACGCGGCAGCAGCAGATGGTTGAGCAGCAGGCTGAACACGATCGCGCACTGGAGCCACCACGCGATGCACACGGCCTGGACCACGATCCGGTCGAGCCCGCCGAGCGACGCGGGAACGGCGAGCGGGCTGACGCCGGTCGCGAACAGCACGGCGCTCAGCGCGGCGAACGCCGCGCAGCGCCGGATGGCGCGCGCCACGGGGCGATCGTGCCCGCGCAGCCGCCACGCGGCGAGGTCGGCCAGCACGATCGGCGCGCCGTAGATCGCCGTATCGGAGAAATTCAACATGTCGGATCGCCAGCGCGGCGCGCGAAAGAGTGGAAGCGCCAGCACGCAGGTCGCTGCGGGCACGGAACCGGCGGATACATGGCGGGCGCGCCGCCGACGCGCCGGTTGCGGCTAGCTACGCCGACGCACGACGCCCGGCAACGGCAACACATAGCGGCCGGGGCCCGCGATCGCGATCGTGCCGAACAGGATCAGCAACATCCACGCGAACTGCGCGTCGCGCAGCGGCCAGTCGGGGTGGACGAACACCAGCGCGACGAGCGTGACGATCATCACCGGCAGCGCCGCCAGCCTCGGGAACAGACCGACGATCATGAAGATCGGGCACACGACCTCCGCGAAGATCGCGAACAGGATCGACAGCGTGCGGCCGAGATGGAACGGATCCTCGATGGCCGCGGCTTCGGCCGTGTAATGGACGACCTTCGGCAAGCCGTGCACCACGAGCAGCAGCACGCTGGCGGCGACACGCAGGAACAGCAGGCCGAAATCGGTCGCGCGACGGGAAAGGTCGGACGGGTCAGGTTTCATGCGGAGGTTCGTCGATTGAGCGGGACGCGCGACGACGTGCACGCCGGGCGTTTCGCCGCGCCGGCGTTCAGGGATGTCGCGCGATGCCGGCGGGCGCACGGGGTCGGCTCGCACGCGTGCCGACGGGGTGCCGGCGCCCTCCGTTCACGCAATCTACGCGCGCGGCCTGCCGCCGTCCTGTAACGGGGCTGAATCGTTCTGAAACATCGAGACGCGCGACGAACCCGGCGTCACGACTCGCGCGACGGCAGCTCGGCCTCGGCCGCATCGAGCCCGAGCCCGTGCACTTCCGACCACGCATCGTGCGCGGCCTGCGTCGAGCCTGCCGTATGCGCGAGCGCGGCCGCATACGCGGCCAGCAGCCGCACACGCGCATCGTCGGACACGGGCGCCGCGCCTGCGTCCGCGTCGCGCATCGCATCGAGCGCGACGCGCGCCCGCTCGCGGCATTCGTCGACGAGCGACAGGTCGAACAGGCAAGGCACCGCGACGGCCGCGAGCGCGATGCCGAGCGCCGCGTCGCCCTGCGCCGAAAACGCCCAGTCGAGCGCGGCACGCAGATTGCCGAGCTCGCGCCGGACCGCATCGAGCCGGGTCGTGCTGCCGGCCTCGCTGCGCGACTCGTCGCCATCGTGGGCCGCGCGCCGGAACAACGCGAGGAAGTAGGTCGCATGCGCGCGCGCGGCGGCCGCCGCCTCGCCGTGACTGTCGAGCTGCTGTTGCGCGTAGGCCCGCGTGGTCGTCAGCAGCCGGTAGCGCGGCGCGCCGTGCGCGGTCTCGAGGATCAGCAGCGACTTCGACACGAGGCCGGCGATCGTATCGAGCAGGTCGGCGCCGGCCAGCCCGTTGGCGCCGACGACCTCGCGCACGGCCTCGATCGAGAAGCCGTCGCGAAACACGCCGAGCCATCGCAGCAGCAGGCGCTCGGCCTCCCCGAGCAACCGGTAGCTCCAGTCGTACATCGCCTGCAGCGTCTGATGGCGCGGCAACGCGGTGCGAAAACCGCCGGTCAGCAGCCGAAAGTGATCGTCGAGATGGGCGGCCAGCACGTCGATGCCCAGCACGGCGGCGCGGGCCGCGGCCAGCTCGATCGCGAGCGGCAGGCCGTCGAGGCGGCGGCAGACCGACGCCATCAACGCCACGCTGCGTGCATCGAGCGGAAAACGCGGATCGGCCGCGCGCGCACGCGCCGCGAACAACTGCACCGCGCTCGCGCGCATCGCCTCGTGTTCGCCGGCCCCTTCGTCGGGCACGTCGAGCGGCGGCACCGGGCACACGCGCTCGCCGTGGATGCGCAGCGATTCCCGGCTCGTCGCGAGCACGCACAGCCCGTCGTCCGCATCGGTGAGCGCGCTCGCGATCTGCGCGGCGGCGTCGAGCAGGTGCTCGCAATTGTCGAGCACGAGCAGCATCCGGCGACGCGCGACGCTGGCGAGCACCGCTTCGAGCGTCAGCGACCCGATCGGCTGCGTGATGCCGAACGCGCCGGCGAGCGCGTCCGGCACGAAGCGCGGACACGCGACGGTGGCGAGCGAAACGAATACGCTGCCTTCCGGAAAGCGGGCGTCGGCGCGCGCCGCCGCTTCGATCGCGACCCGCGTCTTGCCGATGCCGCCCGCGCCGACCAGCGTCACGACGCGCGCGCCCTGCAGCGCGGCCAGCACGTCGGCGACCGTCTGTTCGCGGCCGAACAACGCACTCGGCGCAGCGGACGGCCGCCACGTCGCGGGCCGCACGGGCGCGTCGCCGTCGTCCTGCCCGACGACCAGCCGGTAGCCGCGGCCGGGCACCGTCACGATCAGGTTCCGGTCGCCGGCCAGCGCCTTGCGCAGCGAAGCGATGTGCACCTGCAGGTTGTTTTCCTCGACCACGGTGTGCGGCCATACGCGCTGCATGATGTCGTCTTTCGATACCAGCGCACCGTTCGCCCGAATCAACAGCTCGAGAATTTCGAATGCGCGGCTGCCGATGCGCAGCAGCTTGCCGTTCGAACGAATTTCACGTCTGTCGAGAAAAACGTGAAGTGTTCCAATCCGGATCATGAGAATTTCTTGAGGGTGACATTCAACGGCGCCCCACTGAAATCGGGGGCCGGTTCGGTGTCAATGCTACGGTATTTGCATGGCCGAATGATTCAAATTATCAGAATGAATGGCACGATTTTTTTGAAATGACGAAAAACGCCGCCGCGAAACGCTGCTTTGAACCCCTCACCGAAAGGCGACAAGGCCGTGCACGTTTCATGTGCAAATCGTGGATGCGCCGATGAATACGACGTCGTTATATCAGACGAAACGTTTTTCGATTGGCGCCATGCGCGCATTTTCGTTTTGATTGACCGGCCGGTTTATTTTCAGGCGCCTCTATTGCGCCGGCCGACTATCCGCCGGCTCGTTTGCCCGCGTTTGCGGCGCGATTCACCGCGCGGCGCGGGCGCGCGCCCGCGGCCTCGCACCGCCGCCGGCCGGCATCGCGGGCTCAGGCCCGCGCGAACGCCAGCAGCTCGTCGTTCAGCCTGGCCGCGTGCGTCAGGTAGAGCGCGTGCGGGCCGCCTTCGTAGACGCTCAGCGTCGCATGCGGCACGCGTTTCGCCGTGGCGGCGCCGGTCAGCGCGAGCGGCGCCGTCTGGTCGTCGTCGCCATGAATCACCCGCGTCGGTACGTCGAATCGTTGCAGATCGGCACGGAAATCGGTTTCGGAAAACGCGCGGACGCAATCGAGCGTGCCCTTCAGCCCGCCCTGCAGCGCCATGAACGACGTCCAGCCGAGCGCCGCGCGCGACACCGTCGAGCCGTCGCGGTTCGAACCGGTAAAGAGCGGCCAGAAGCCGTCGAAAAACGCCGCGCGATCGGCCACGATGCCCGCGCGAATGCCGTCGAATACCGCGACGTCCACGCCCTCCGGATGATCGTCGCGGCGCGCGACGAGCGGCGTCACCGAGCCGATCAGCACCGCCTTCGCGATGCGGCGCGTGCCGTGCCGGCCAATGTAGCGCGCCACCTCGCCGCCGCCCATCGAAAAGCCGACGAGCGTCACGTCGTGCAGGTCGAGCGTCTCGAGCAGCGTGGCGAGATCGTCGGCGAGCGTGTCGTAGTCGTATCCGCTCCACGGTTGACCGGACCGCCCGAAGCCGCGCCGGTCGTACGCGATGCAGCGCAGGCCGTGCGACGCGAGATGATGCATCTGCACGTCCCACATGTCGGCGTTCAGCGGCCAGCCGTGGACGAACACGACCGGGCGGCCGCTGCCCCAGTCCTTGTAGTGAATCGACACGCCGTCGCGGGTGGCGAATGTGCTCATGAGGGTTCCTTTCGCATCGGGACGCCGCGGCCGCGAACGCGGCCGACGCGTGCGGCGCGGCGCGTCATGCCCGCGACGGCCGCGCGACGAACTGTTCGAGCGCCGTCGCGAGCACCATCTCGCGGCAATTCGCGGGGCGTTTCTCGCCGCGCCACTGCGGTTTGTAGATCGCGTCGCCGATCCGGATCGGCTGCCCGGTGAGCGCGCAGCGCGCCAGCCTGCGCGCCTTCGCGCAGATCCAGCGTTGTTCGTCGTAGCGGCAGCGCGTCGGATCGCTCCACGACACCAGCATCGACGAATCGGTCTGCCGCTCGACGGCGACGATCGCGCTGCGGCGGCGCACGTCGCCGCTCGACGGCATCGGCGCCTCGTCGCGATGCGGGCGACGCGAGCCGTCCGTCTCCCGCGTGCGCGGCATCGGCAGCAGCCGGACGCCCGCGACGGGCAACGGTCCGAGCGACGTGATCATGTGCTCCCAGCGATTGAAGGCGTCCATGGCGGCATATCCAGGCAGGTGACGGGCGGAGCGGGCCCGCGGGCCCGTGCGCGTGGCGCGCAACGTGTGCCGGTGACCCGATGTTGACGATAGCCGCCGTGCGCTGAAGAGTCCCGGTCCCGCGCTTAATTTTTCTGCAGCGCGGCAAATCCGCGCGCGCCGCCGCGGCGTTCAAGAAAATTCAGCCGGATTTCAGTACGGCGCGCGCTGCGCCGGGATACGCTCCCGACGGCTTTCGTTCGTCCGCGCGCGCCAGTCGACGCGCGGCGGCGCACGCCGGACGGCTGCCGGGCGGGATGGCCGCGGCCGGCCGCCATCGAACCACCGTCCCGGGCGGCCTCGCCGCCGCATACCTCAGGAGTCCAGATGCACCCCGAACAGACCGATGCCGTTGCGTCGGCCCGCCGCCGCGACATGCTGCTCGCCGGCGCGACGGCCGTTGCCGCAGCCGCGCTGCCCGCGATGGCGGCCGCCGCCGGCACGCCGTCCCCCAGCCCCTCTTCAGCCCATGCAGGAACGCAGACGATGAACACGATCACCACCAAGGACGGCACGCAGATCTACTTCAAGGACTGGGGTAGCGGCCGCCCGGTCGTGTTCTCGCACGGCTGGCCGCTGTGCGCGGACGCGTGGGATGCGCAGATGCTGTTCCTCGTGCAGCGCGGCTATCGCGTGATCGCGCACGACCGCCGCGGCCACGGCCGTTCGAGCCAGCCGTCGCGCGGCAACGACATGAACACGTACGCGGACGATCTCGCCGCGCTGCTCGACGCGCTCGACGTGCGCGAAGCCACGCTCGTCGGCCACTCCACCGGCGGCGGCGAAGTCGCGCGCTATATCGGTCGCCACGGCACGAAGCGCGTGGCGAAGGCCGTGCTGATCGGCGCGGTGCCGCCGCAGATGGTGAAGTCGCCGACCAATCCGGGCGGCCTGCCGATGGACGTGTTCGACGGCATCCGCAAGAACGTCGCGGAGAACCGTTCGCAGTTCTACAAGGATCTCGCCGTGCCGTTCTTCGGCTTCAATCGCCCGAACGCGAAGGTGTCGCAGGGCACGATCGACGCGTTCTGGTCGCAGGGGATGATGGGCGGCATCCACGGCCAGTACCTGTGCGTGAAGGAGTTCTCGGAAGTCGACTACACCGACGACCTGAAGAAGTTCGACGTGCCGACGCTCGTGCTGCACGGCGACGACGACCAGATCGTGCCGATCGACGATTCGGCCCGCCTGTCGTCGAAGATCGTCAAGCACGCGGTGTTGAAGGTGATCGAGGGCGGCTCGCACGGGATGTGCGTCGTGAGCGCCGATCGCATCAACGCCGAGTTGCTCGCGTTCCTGCAGGCGTAAGCGCACCGTCCGTCGCGGCGGCGCGCATGCCGCCGCGACGGACGCCGCACACGCGCCATTCAGGATTTTTCAGGAAATTTCAGATCGTCCGGTGCGGCGCTCACGGCGCCCGCACCGGGCGCAGCAGGATGCCGAGCAGCGCGCCGGCGAGCGCGAACGCCATCGCCACGCGGAAGTTGTCGGCCAGCGCGAGCGTCGTGGCCTGCACGCGCACCGCGCGGTCGATGAGCGCATAGGCCGCCTGGTCGCCCGTCGCGAACGTGGCGCCATGCGCGACCAGCGACGCCGCGCCCGCCCGCAGCCGTTCGAGCGTTTCCGGATCCGACAGCGACACATGCAGACCGACGAGATTCGAATGGGTAGCCTCCCTGATCCGCTGAATCACCGCGATCGACGTCGTGCCGAGCTGCCCGCTCAGCAGGCGTGTCGTCTGCACGACCGCGCCGAACGTGAGCGCATGCTCGGCCGTCACGTGCCGGCCGAAGAAAACGATGACCGACGTGAGCGCCATCGTCTGGCCGAGCGCCTGCAGCAATTGCGACGGAATGAAATCGGGTTCGGCCCACACCGGCGTGAGCCGCGAGCCAAGCGCGAACGCGATCGCCACCATCGCGAAGCCGGCGACGATCAGCCGGCGCGGGTCGACCCGCTGCAGCAACAGCGCGACACACGGCGCGAACAGCAGTTGCGGGATCGCGATCCAGCGCAGCGTGTCGCCGATCTGCAGCGGGCGCAGGCCGTACGTGCTGGCGAGGAACAGCGACGGGATGAAGCTCGTGTTGAGCACGGTGAAGCGCACGAGGCCGACGAGCACGATCAGCAGCGCGACGTTGGGCCGCGCGAGGTAACCGAGATCGATGCCCGCGCGCGGCGACGCGAGTTCGTGGATCAGGAATGCGGCGATCATCAGGATGCCGGCGACGAGCAGCGCGACGATCAGCGGCGACTGCAGCCAGAACAGCCGCTCGCCCTGGTCGAGCGCGACGCACAGGCACGCGAACCCGCCCGCGCCGAGCAGCATCCCGCGCGCGTCGATGCCGGACGCGAAGCGCTTGATCGGCTCGTCGGCGAGCGACAGCATCAGGCACGCGATGAACGGCACGGTCAGCGCCGCGTTCTGCCAGAACAGCCAGCGCCAGCTCAGGTGTTCGCTGTACCAGCCTTCGAGCGTGGCCGACAGGTTCAGCGACATCTCCAGATTCATCGCATACGCGGCGATGCCGAACGGAATCAGCCGCGGCGGCAGCGTGCGCACGACGAAGCCGACCGTCAGCGGCACGAACACGCCGGACGCGAGCCCCGCGATCGCCTGGCACACGATGAACGCGCCGAATTGCGTGCAGAGCGGCAGCACGGTTTCCGCGCCGAGAAACACCACGGCGCCCACGACCAGCACGCGGCGCGTGCCGAACATGAAGGCCGCCGCGATCGCGAGCGGCCCGACGAACATCTGCGACGCGGTAAACGCGGTGTTGATCCACGCGCCTTCGTCGAAGCCGATGCCCAGCGCGCCGCGCACGTCGGCCAGCCCGAGCGACGTGATGCGCGACGTCAGCGTCGCGATGATCGCGCCGAGCAGCACGGCCGCGATCGCGGCGATCGACCGAAACGTCGGAATGTCGGAGGCCGGCCTTGCGGCCGGCGCCGGCATGGCACTGCCGGTGGCGAACGTCGTGTTCATCGTCGAGCGGCTCCCGCCTGTCAAGCTGGCGCAAGCATAACGCGGTGCGTCGAATCCTGCCCGTACGACGGAGTTTACCGATCATGACCCCACCCTCCCCCGCGCCGTCGCCCGCCGTGCCCGCGCGTTCCCGCAAGCCGGCCATCGTCGCGATCGCCGCGATCGCGCTGCTGCTCGCCGCATTGCTCGTGTACGAGTTCGACGCACGCGATCGCGGCACCGACGACGCGTACGTGACCGGCCACCTGCACGTGATCTCGCCGCGCGTTTCCGGCACGGTCGAACGCGTGCTCGTCGACGACAACCAGTTCGTGCACGCAGGCGACGCGCTCGTGCAGATCGACCGGCGCGACTTCGACGTGCGTGTCGCCGCGCAACGCGCACGCGTCGCCCAGGCGCATGCCGATGCGAGCCGCGCCCACGCGCTGATCGAACAGGCGGACGCGGCGCTCGTGTCGGCGCACGCCGATGCCGAAAAGGCCGAACTCGATTACGCGCGGGCCCGCGAACTGACCCGCGAGACGCCGCGCGGCCTGTCGAAGCAGGAGTTCGACGCGGCCGATGCCGCCCGCAAGTCCGCCCGCGCGCGGGTCGCGGCGGCCGACGCGCAACGGCGCAGCGCCATCGCCGCCGCCCAGGCCGCCGACGCCGCGTCGAGCCAGAACGATGCCGAGTTGCGCGACGCGCTGCTGCAGCTCGGCTACACGGCGGTCGTCGCGCCGTCGGACGGCTACGTCGGCAAGAAGACCGTGGAGACCGGCGAGCATGTCGCGCCCGGCCAGGCGCTGCTCACGCTGGTCGAGCCGCATCCGTGGATCGTCGCCAATTTCCGCGAGACGCAGTTGCGGCACGTGCGCGCCGGCGACGCCGTGCAACTGCGCTTCGATGCGCTGCCGGAGCGCGCGTTCAGCGGCCACATCGACAGCCTGTCGCCCGCGACCGGCGCGCAGTTCGCGCTGCTGCCGCCCGACAACGCGACCGGCAACTTCACGAAGGTCACGCAGCGCGTGCCCGTGAAGATCCTGCTCGACGGCCCGGCCGCGACGGAGCCGCGCATCCGGCCCGGGCTGTCGGTCGTCGTCACGCTGCAACCCGGCGGCGCAGCGCAATGAAGCGCGCCTTCGCCCTGCTCGCCGCGAGCCTGCTGGCCGCCTGCTCGATCGCGCCGCAGCCGCTCGCGCCCGTGCCGGTCGGGCGCGACGGGTTCCGTCATGCCGATCCGTCGGCCGATGCGCATGCGCCGTCGCTCGCGGCATGGCCCGCCTGGTTCGGCGACCCGCAGCTCGGCCGCCTCGTCGACGCCGCGCTCGCGCACAACCTCGATATCCGCGCGGCGGCCGCGCGCGTCGATCAGGCGCAGGCGCTGCTCGGCGTGCGCGAGGCCGCGCTGGCGCCGACGGTGCGCGTCGACCCGTCGTTCAGCCGCTCGCGCGTATCCGGCACGATCGACAACGCGCTGCCGAAGCGCACGATGCACAACTGGTCGGTGCCCGTCGCCGCGAGCTACGAAGTCGATCTATGGGGCCGCTTGCGCGGCGATGCCGACGTCGGCGAACAGAACGTGCTGCAGGCGGCGGCCGACCGCGATGCGCTGCGTCTGCGGGTAGCGACCGAAGTGGCCGTCGACTACCTGACGCTGCGCTACGTCGACGACGATCTCGTGACGCTCACGCGCGCGATCGGGTTGCGGCGCACCGCGCTCGACGTGATCGCCGCCCGCGTGCGGGCCGGCGCGGCGAGCGATCTCGACGGGCTGCGCGCGTCGGCCGATCTCGATACCGCGCATGCCGATCTCGCGGAGAGCCGCCGGCTGCGCGAGAACCTCGTCGACGCCATCGCGGTGCTGACCGGCGTGTCGCCGACCGCGTTCGACGTCGGCACGGCCGCCGTGCCCGTGCAGGTGCCGGAGGTGCCGGCCGGGCTGCCGTCCGCGCTGCTCGCCCAACGCCCGGACGTATTCGCGGCGGCCCGGCGGGCCGACGCGGCGTCGCTCGAGCTGGGCATCGCCCGCACCGCGTGGCTGCCGACGCTGACGCTGACCGCCGACGGCGGTTTCGCCACCCGCGACCTGCGGTCGCTTCTCGACCGCAACAGCTCGCTGTGGAGTCTCGGCGCGAACGTCGCGCTGACGCTGTTCGACGGCGGCAAGCGCGACGCCGCGGTGGCCGCCGCGCGAGCCGGCACGAACGTCGCCGACGCCAACTATCGCGCGACCGCGATCGCTGCGTTGCGCGACGTGCAGGATGCGCTCAACGACATCGCCGCGCAAAAGGAGCGGATCGTGCGCTACGACCGCGCGGCGCACGCGACGGACGCCGCGGCGCGGCTGTCGCTGAGCCGTTACGCGCACGGCTACGTCAGCTACCTGGAAGTGATCGACGCCGATCGCGATGCGCTGAATGCGCGGCGCCAACTGATTCACAGCCGGCAGGCGCTGGCCGTCGCGACGGTGAGCCTCGTGCGCGCGTTGGGCGGCGGGTGGACGCCGCCGGCGCGCGCGGGCCGGGATGGGTGGCGGGACGGGCTGCGCGACACGACGCAGGCCGACGCGCGATGAATGGATCGAACGGCCCGCGCGAGCGCGTCACGCGAGCGCGAGCCGATGCGCATCCTCGCCGAGAAACCGGTGCACGAAGGTCACGGCCATCGCGCCTTCGCCGACCGCCGACGCGACGCGCTTGACCGATCCCGATCGCACGTCGCCGGCCGCGAACGATCCCGGCACGCTGGTTTCGAGGTGGTACGGCCGGCGCTCGAGCGGCCATACGCGCTCGAACGCCGGACAGTCGTACAGGTCGCCGCCGGTCACGAGATAACCGTCCGGATTGCGAATGATGTCGGTGTCCTTCGCCCAGTCGGTATTCGGCGCGCCGCCGATGCACACGAACAGGCGCGTGGCCGGCAGCCGTTCGAGCGTGCCGTCCGCCGAGCGAAGCTCGATCGCGTCGAGCCAGCCGTCGCCGTGCAGCGCGGCGACGCTCGACCGGTAGCGGACCTCGATGTTCGGCGTGCGCTCGATCCGGTCGATCAGGTAGCGCGACAGCGTGTCGGCGAGCGACGCCCCGCGCACGAGCATCGTCACCTGGCGCGCATGCCGCGCGAAATTCATCGCGGCCTGGCCGGCCGAATTGCCGCCGCCGACGATGAACACCTGCTCGCCCGCGCACATCGGCGCTTCGCTCGACCCGGCGCCGTAGAACAGCCCCGCATTGAGAAACGCCGGCTCCTCGGGCAGCCCGAGGCTGCGATATTCGATGCCGGTCGCGCAGATGTTCGCGCGCGCGACCAGGATCGACCCGTCGGCGAGCTCGACGCGGATCTTGCCGTCGACGAACGTCGCATGCACGCCCTCGCGCATCGTCAGCAGCTCGACGCCGAACTTCACCGCCTGCTCGCGCGCGCGTTCCGCGAGCTCCGCGCCCGGGATGCCGTCGGGGAAGCCCATGTAGTTCTCGATCAGCGAACTCGTGCCGGCCTGCCCGCCGATCGCGCCGCGCTCGATCACGACCGCGCGCAGCCCTTCGGACGCCGCGTAGACCGCCGCCGACAGCCCGGCCGGCCCCGCGCCGTAGATCGATACGTCGTATTCGACGAAGCGCGGGCGCGCGACCCAGCCGAGCCGCGCGGCGATCTCGGCCAGCGTCGGCTGGTACAGGCGCGAGCCGTCCGGAAAGATCACGACCGGCAGCCGGACGTCGCGCAGCGGCGCGATGCCGAGCATCTGTGCACAATCGGCGTCGGATGTCAGCTCGCACCAGTCGTACGCGATCATGCGCCGCTGCAGGAAATCGCGGATCGCGTACGCATCCCTGCTGCGCGGCAGGCCGACGATTCGCACGTGTTGCGGTTGATCCATGAGCGCCTCCCGATGAAGTCGATGTCGAATGCGGTCCGGCCGATGCCGCGGCGTGGCCGGACGCATTCGCGACTGTACGCCGCCGGTGCGCGCCGCGCGGGCCGCTTCATGACAATTAAGGTCGGGCCGCGACGCGACGCTGCACAATGCCGCGTATCCCTTCCGCTTGCGGCCGCGTGCCGGCCACGCCGCAAGCGTCGCTCCCGCGCCGGCATCGGAGCGCAAGATGGCCAACGCCTGTACGCATCTCGACGAAGCACGCGTGTTCGACACGGACAAGGACTACTGTGAGGAATGCGTCAAATCGGGCAGCCGCTGGGTGCATTTGCGGATGTGCCTGATCTGCGGGCACGTCGGCTGCTGCGACTCGTCGCCGAATCGCCACGCGAGCCGGCATTTCCGCGAAACCGGTCACCGGCTCGTCCGCTCGATCGAGCCCGGCGAGCGCTGGATCTGGTGCTACGCGGACGAAGTCGTCGCTGGCGAGATGCCCTCGTGACGCGACGCGCGGGGCCGCCGCGACACGGCGCGCCCGGGATCGGCCCCCGGCCGATCCGGCGCCGGACACCGTTCAGAACGTTTCAGCGCCGTTTCAGGCAAGGGTCGCGGCCTCTGCGTAGACTGCCGTTCATGAGCTGCCGCGCAGAACGGCGCCTGCGCCCGTTATCGACTGCTGGAGTAAAAACATGATCCCCGCCGCCAATCACCGCCGCTCGGCAACACGCTCGCGGCCGCATCGGACGACACCGCGCGGCCGACACGCATCGTCCGGTGTCGCCGCGCCTCGCATGACTTGCGGCGCACCGCGTCGCCTGGAGCGCGCATGAAGCACAAACGACTCTGGTTCGGCGCGGCCGGCATCGCGATCGTGGGCGTCGCGGTCGCGATCGGCATCATGGTGCGGCCGTCGATCGCGCCGATCGATCCGCCGGTCCCCGCTTCGTTCGATCCGCAACTGGTGCGCGCCGGCGCGCGCGTCGTCGCGCTCGGCGACTGCATCGTGTGCCACACCGCGAAGGACGGCAAGCCGTTCGCGGGCGGGCTGCCGCTCGCGACGCCGTTCGGCACGATCTACGCGACCAACATCACGCCGGACGCCGAATCGGGGATCGGCCGCTGGTCGCGCGACGCCTTCGCCCGTGCGCTGCGCACCGGCATCGGGCGCAACGGCCAGCCGCTTTACCCGGCGTTTCCGTACATTCATTTCACGCGGATGTCGGACGACGACATCGCCGCCGCGTACGCGTACCTGATGACGCGCGAGCCGGTACGTGCGAAGGCGCCCGCCAACGACCTGATCTTTCCGCTGAACTTCCGGCCGCTGGTCGCGTTCTGGAACGTGCTGTTCCTGCGCGAAGGCGCGTATCAGCCCGACCCCGCGCAGTCGGCGCAATGGAACCGCGGCAGGATGCTCGTCGACGGGCTCGGCCACTGCGCATCGTGCCATTCGCCGCTGAACGCGATCGGCGGCGAGCAGCGCGGCCGCGCGTTCGACGGCGGCATCGTCGACGGCTGGGAAGCGCCGCCGCTCAATGCGCTCGGCCAGGCCGCGCGGCCGTGGACGCAGGCGCAGCTCGTCACCTACCTGCGCACCGGCCGCGCGAGCGAGCACGGCGCGGCGGCCGGGCCGATGCTGCCGGTCACGCGCGACCTCGCGACGGTGCCGGTGGAGGACGTCGAGGCGATCGCCACGTACATCCTGTCGATCCAGAAACCGGCGACCGCGCGTGCGGCCACGGCAACGGCCGCTGGCGAACACCCCGCGACGACGCCGGCCGCGCAGCGAGGCGCGACGCTGTTCCAGGCGTCGTGCGCGCAGTGCCACGGGCCGGCCGCGCCGATGCAGTCGATCGGCGAGCGGCCGACGCTTTCGTTCAGCACGGCGGTCAACGCCGATACGCCGCGCAACGCGATCCAGATGATGTTCAACGGAATCGGCTGGCACGGCGAGGATACGCTCAACTACATGCCGTCGTTCATCGACCAGTACGACGACGCGCAGATCGCCGATCTCGCCGCGTACGTGCGCGAGACCTATACCGATCGCCCGGCGTGGTCGGGCGTCGACGCGATGGCCGCGAAGCTCAGAAAAGAGGACACCGCACGATGATTACCCTCACCGTCAACGGCGTGCGGCACACGCTGGACATCGATCCGTCCACGCCGCTGCTGTATGCGCTGCGCAACGACCTGCACCTGCACGGCGCGAAGTTCGGCTGCGGCCTCGGCCAATGCGGCGCCTGCACCGTGATCGTCGACGGCAAGCCGACCTTCTCGTGCCTGATGCCGGTGGCCGCGGTCGGCGCGCGCAGCGTGCGCACCATCGAGAGCCTCGGCACGGCCGAGCATCCGGGCCCGCTGCAGCGCGCGTTCCTCGAGCACCAGGCCGCGCAGTGCGGCTACTGCATCGCCGGGATGATCATGCGCGCGCAGGCGCTGCTCGAACGCAACCCGAAGCCGACCGAACAGGAACTGCGCACGCACATGGAACCGAACCTGTGCCGCTGCGGCACGCACATGCGGATTCTCGCGGCGGTGCGCTCGGTCGCGGGGCTGCCGCCGCCGGAACCCGCTTCCGCTCCCGTCACGATCAGCAAGGGGCTGTGATGAATTCCCATGACGACATCGACGAAGGCCGCCGGCACTTCATCGTCTCCGGCGCGCTGTTCGTCGCGTTCACGCTCGCGCCCGCGTCGCGCGCGGCCGCGCAGCTGGTGATCGCCGACGAAGGCGCGGCCGTGCACGTGGCGAAGGCCACGCAGGCGCTCGCCGGCAGCCTGAAGACCAATCCGCTGCTCGATGCATGGGTCAAGATCGCGCCCGACGGCAAGGTCACCGTGTACACCGGCAAGGTCGAGCTCGGCACCGGCGTGCGCACCGCGCTGCTGCAGGTGGCCGCCGAGGAACTCGACATGAAGCCGTCGCTGATCACGTTCCTGACCGCCGACACCGGCGCGTCGCCGGACGAAGGATTGACCGCCGGCAGCCATACGATGGCCGACAGCGGCTCCGCGCTGCTGAATGCGACCGCGCAGGTGCGCGCGCTGCTGGTGGAAGGCGCGGCGAAACGCTTCGGCGTCGATCCGCGCACGCTGACGACCGCCGACGCGGTAATCACGGCGCCCGACGGCCGCACGATGACCTACGGCGACGCGATCCGCACGGTGGACCTGCACCGCAACGCGACGCCCACGTCGCCGCTGAAGAACCCGGCGACGTTCGCGGTGATCGGCACGTCGCTGCCGCGCGTCGACATCCCGAACAAGGTCACGGGCGGCGTCAGCTACGTGCAGGACATGCAGCTGCCCGGCATGCTGCACGCGCGCGTCGTGATGCCGCCGGTGTATGAAGCGAAGCTGCTGTCGTTCGACGAAGCCGCGATCCTGAAGCTGCCGGGCGTCGTGCGGATCGTGCGCAACGGCAGCATGCTCGCGGTGGTCGCGCAGGGCGAATGGCAAGCCGTGGTCGCGCAGCGCGCGCTCGCCGCCGGCTGCCGCTGGTCGCCGGGCCGCAAGCTGCCCGAGCGCGGCACCGTGCACGCGGACCTGAAGCGGATCTCGACGCAGCGCATCGAGATCGCGAACACGCACGCGGCCACCGCGCCGGCCGTGAAAACGCTGAACGCGACGTTCCTGAAGAACTACCTGCTGCATGGGTCGATCGGGCCGTCGTGTTCGGTCGCGCATCTCGAGAACGGGATGATGACGGTGTGGACCCACTCGCAGGGCGTCTATCCGCTGCGCGACGCGCTCGCCGAGATGCTGTCGATGCCGAAGGCGAACATTCGCTGCATTCACACCGAGGGCTCCGGCTGCTACGGACACAACGCGGCGGACGACGCGGCCGCGCACGCGGCGCTGATCGCCGCCGCGATGCCGGGCAAGCCGATTCGCGTGCAATGGATGCGCGAACAGGAACACACGTGGGATCACTTCACGCCCGCGATGGTGACGGAAGTCAGCGCATCGCTCGACGCGAGCGGCCGCATCGTCGACTGGAACTATGCGTTGTGGAGCAGCTCGCACAACGAGCGGATCGTCAACGCCGGCCGGCTGCTGCCCGCGCGCATGCTGGAGCCGCCGTTCGTGCCCGCGCCGTCGACGCCGATGCTGCAACCGGAAGGCGGCGGCGACCGCAACGCGATTCCGCTGTACGCGCTGCCGAACCAGCACATCGTCAACAACTTCTCGCCGACGATGCCGCTGCAGACCTCCGCGATGCGCTCGCTCGGCGCGCACACGAACATCTGGGCGATCGAGAGCTTCATGGACGAGCTCGCGCACGCGGCCGGCGTCGATCCGGTCGAATTCCGGCTGCGTCACATGGAAGACCATCGCGCGCGGCAGGTGATCCAGCTCGCCGCGAAGCACTTCGGGTGGCCGCGGCCGCCGCGCGCGCGCAACCGCGGCGTCGGCTTCGCGTTCGGCAAGTACAAGAACCTGATGGCCTACGTCGCGATCGCGGTCGAGGTGTCGGTCGTGCCGGAAACCGGCCAGGTGACGCTCGAACACGCGGAAGCCGCCGTCGACGCGGGCCAGATCGTGTCGCCGGACGGGATCCGCAACCAGATCGAGGGCGGCATCGTGCAGGCCGCGAGTTGGACGCTGTACGAGGCGCTGAAGTACGACACGGAACGGATCCGCAGCTTCGACTGGAGCAGCTACCCGATCCTGCGCTTCTCGGCCGCGCCGCGGAACGTGAAGGTCCACCTCGTCAATCGCCCCGGCGCGCCGTTTCTCGGCGCGGCCGAGGCGTCGATGGGCCCGACCGCCGGCGCGCTGGCCAACGCGATCTTCGATGCGACCGGCCAGCGCCTGCGCGAAATGCCGTTCGCCGGCGATTCGCTGAGAAAGCGCATCGAAGCCTAGCGGCGGCGTCGCACCCGCCACGCGACACGCCCTATCCGATACCCGACAAGACGGCGCCGGCACGCACCGGCGCCGCGCCCCGACAGGAATGGAGAGCTTCCGACGATGGATACCTTGCTTTCGATGCGCGTGTTCACGCGCATCGTCGAAACCGGCAGCTTCACGCGCGCGTCCGACACGACCGGCCTCACCACGCCGCGCGTGTCCGCGCTGCTGAGCGCACTCGAGCAGCATCTCGGCTGCCGGCTGCTGAACCGCACCACGCGCCGCATCTCGCTGACCGAGGACGGTCAGGCGTATTACGAACGCGCCGTCGCGGTGCTGCGCGAGATCGACGACATGGAGGCATCGGTCTCGCAGGCCCGCAACGTGCCGCGCGGCCGGCTGAAGGTGAACCTGCCGCCCGCGATGGCGAAGCAGGTCGTGGTGCCCGCGCTGCCGGCGTTTCTCGACGCCCATCCGGACATCATGATCGAACTCGGCGTGACCGACCGGCAGATCGACCTCGTCGGCGAAGGGGTCGATTGCGTGGTGCGCATCGGCGCGCTCGACGATTCGGGGATGATCGCGCGGCGGATCGGCAGCCTGACCACCTGCACGTGCGGCTCGCCCGCGTATTTCGCGCGGTGCGGCGAGCCGGAGACCGTCGACGATCTCACGCAGCACGTCGCGGTCAGCCACATCTCGGCCGACACCGGGCGGCCGCGCCCGTGGGATTACGTCGTCGACGGCGAGCCGCGCATCGTGCAGATGTGCGGCACGGTGGCCGTCAACGACGCGGACAACTACATCGAGTGCGGCGTCGCCGGCATCGGCCTGATCAAGACGTCGCTGTACCTCGTCGAGCCTTACCTGAAATCGGGCCGGCTGCGCGAGGTGCTGACCGATTTCAACGCGCCGGCCAAGCCGATCTCGGTGCTGTATCCGCCCAATCGCCACATCCCGGTCAAGCTGAAGGTGTTCGTCGACTGGCTCGCGGGGCTGTTCGAGCAGATTCCGACGCTGCAGGGCAAACGCGGCTGAACCGGTGCGGCGCGGCACTTTTGCGTGCCGCGCAACGCTCGATTGCGCGGCAGCTCGCTTCCGGCTTTATCGATTGATCAATAGTATGGACGGCAATGCGATGCACCGTATCGCGGCCGGGCGAACTCGATGCCGGCGCGACGCTTCGGTGTCCGGCCTTTCTCTTTTCCAGGAGTCGATCATGTCAACGGATTCAACACCGCTCGCGCCGCCCGCGCACGGCGTCAAACTCACGCAGGGGCTGATCCTGCTGTTCGCCTTCAGCTGCGGCGCGATCGTCGCGAACCTGTACTACGCGCAGCCGATCACCGAGCTCATCGCGCCGAGCCTGCACATGTCCGGCAACACGGCGAGCCTGATCGTGTCGCTGACGCAGATCGGCTATGCGCTCGGGCTGTTCTTCATCGTGCCGCTCGGCGACCTGCTCGAAAACCGCAAGCTGATGATCGTGACGGCCGTCGTGTCGATCGCGAGCCTCGCGGCAGCGGCGTTCGTGCGCACGCCCGGGCTCTTTCTCGCGATTTCGCTGCTGATCGGATTCAGTTCGGTGGCCGTGCAGATCCTCGTGCCGCTCGCCGCGCACCTGGCGCCCGACCATTCGCGCGGCCGCGTCGTCGGCACGATCATGAGCGGGCTGCTGCTCGGCATCCTGCTCGCGCGGCCGCTGTCGAGCGTCGTGGCCGACGCGTTCGGCTGGCGCTTCGTGTTCGCGGCGGCGGCCGTGCTGATGACGCTCGTCACGGCCGTGCTCGCGCTGACGATTCCGTCGCGCCAGCCCGATCATCGCGCGACCTATTTCGAACTGATCGGCTCGCTGCTGCACCTCGTTCGCACGATGCCGATCCTGCGTCACCGCGCGTTCTACCAGGGCCTGATGTTCGCGTCGTTCAGCCTGTTCTGGACCGCCGTGCCGGTCGAACTGACGCGTCACTACGGGTTGTCGCAATCGGCGATCGGCCTGTTCGCGCTGGTCGGCGCGATCGGCGCGACCTCGGCGCCGGTGGCCGGGCGCCTCGCGGATGCCGGCCATACGGTGCGCGCGACACTGATCGCGCTCGTCGCCGGCGCGCTCGCGTATGCGGTCGGGTTCGTGCACGGCGCCGGCCTGTACGGGCTCGTCGTCACCGGCATCGTGCTCGACTTCGCGGTGCAGATGAACATGGTGCTCGGCCAGCGCGAGATCTACGCGTTGCATGCGGCGAGCCGCAACCGGCTCAATGCGCTGTACATGACGAGCATCTTCGTCGGCGGCGCCGTCGGCTCCGCGCTCGCGAGCCCGCTGTACGAGCACGGCGGCTGGCCGCTCGTCGCCGCGGTGGCCGGCGCGTTCCCGATCGTCGCGCTCGGCCACTACCTGCTCGTCGGGCGGCCGCACGCGCAACGTCACGCGGCGGGTTGAACCCTCGTCACCCATCGAATCGATCCGTTCGCGGGGCGCGAAGCCGCCCCGCTCCCCGTCGAACCACAGGAGTCCATCATGTCTTCCCTGCTCAGTGCCTACGATCTGCGCGGCCTCGCGCTGCCGAACCGCGTCGTGATGGGGCCGATGACGCGCTCGCGCGCGCCGTCGCGCGGGCTGCCCACCGAACTGATGGCCGAGTACTACGCGCAGCGCGCGTCGGCCGGCCTGATCGTGACCGAGGCCACCAACGTCAGCCGGGCGTCCGCCGCCTTCGAGCTGACGCCGGGGCTCGTCGACGATGCACAGGCCGCCGCCTGGAAGATCGTCACCGACGCCGTCCACGCGAACGGCGGACGCATCTTCGCGCAGCTGTGGCACGGCGGCCGCGTCAGCTCGCTGACGCTGCTCGGCGGCGCCGCGCCGCTGTCGCCGTCCGGCGTGAACGACGACCTCGAACAGTTGCAGGTCTGGGCGCAGTTGCAGAACGGCTACTACACGAAGATCCATGCGACGCCGTCGCGCGCGATGACGACCGATGAAGTCGTCGCCGCCGTCGACGAATTCCGGCAGGCCGCCGTGCGCGCGATGGCCGCGGGCTTCGACGGCGTCGAGATCCATGCGGCCAACGGCTACCTGCCGCACCAGTTCCTGTCGTCGACGCTGAATCGCCGCGACGATCGCTACGGCGGATCGGTCGCGAACCGCGCGCGCTTTCTCGAGGAAATCGTCGACGCGGTCGGCGGCGTGATGCCGCTGAGCCGCGTCGGCGTGCGCATCTCGCCGTACGCGAAATACAACAACGTGCGCGACGCCGATCCGGACGCGACGCTCGCGTACGTCGGCCGGATGCTCGACGCAGCGGGCATCGCGTATCTGCATGCGGCCGACACCAACGGCTGGAGCGGCGAACCCGATCTGCCGCGCATCGTCGAGCACGCGCGCCGGTCGTTCCACGGCACGCTGATCGTCAACGGCGGCATTTCGCCGGAAGCGGCGAACGCGCTGATCGACGCGGGCGACGCCGATCTGGTCGCGTTTGCGCGCGCGTATATCGCGAACCCGGATCTCGTGGAGCGCATCGCGGCCCGCGCACCGCTCGCGGAGCCGAAGGCCGCCGGCTGGTACGGCGGCGACCGCGCCGGCTACGTCGACTATGCGCGGTACGACGCGGCGCCCTCGCACGCGTGACCCGCACATGCGGCGCGCAACATGCCGCATCCCCGGCGCGGCCGCGCGCCGCGGCCGGCCCAGCGTGCGGCAGCCGCACGCTCGACCGGCGCCGTCAGGTGTCGTTCCACCGCGCGCCCAGCACGCGCCCGCAGAAATTCGGCCGATGGAAATCCGGATCCGCGCGTTCGAGCACGTCGGCGCTCCACGTGCCGAAGGTCGACTGCGGCCGATGCGAGACGCCGCGCGCGACCAGGTCGAGAAACGCTTCGGGAAAACCGCTACCGCGCGGATACGCGGCAAGGAGCGCGTCACGCTCGTCGGCCATGTATGCGTCGAAGTCGGTCGCCATCAGGTCCGTCGACACCGCAGCCGCCAACGCGCGCGCGAGCGGCGACGCGCGGACGGCCACGCCCGGCGTCGTATGCAGCGCGATCGCGTGCCACACGTCGTCGCGCATGCGCCGCGACCGGCGGTGCCGCAGCAGCAACGCGCGCGCGGCATCCGCGCCGTCCAGTTCGTAACGTTCGGTCGAACGGCAGTACGCCGGGCTCAGCCCCATGTTCGCGTACATCGCGGCGACGTACAGTGCATCGGCGTCGCACGCGTCGCCGGCACGCCGCGCGGCGAGCGACGCGAACACGAACACGCGCGCCGCGTGATCGACGAGCGCGGCGGGCAACGATGCGCGGGCCGCGTCGGCTGCCTCGACCGCAACGGGCGTGCGCGGAATGCGAACGCCGGCCACTTCGTCGCCGGTGGCCGATGCGCGCGGGTGCGCAGCATTCATCCTGTCTCCTTCATGCCCCGTGCCCGGGGCGGAAAATCGTTCCATGCACGGCGGCGTGCGTCGCGCACCGGTACGCCGCTCAAAACGCGACGCAGCAGCGGCCGAAGGCTTCGCAGTGTTCGGCGGCCGCGCTTGCCGTCGGATAGCGCGACCGCGCGAAGCGGCGTCCGTGACTGTGCGCGCGGCAGGCATCGACGCCGGAAGCCGCGCATGCGTCGCCCGCCGCCGATGCATGCGGCGCGGCGCGCCCGCCGGCGCCCGCCGCATCGGCGACGCCGCCTGAACCGACCGGCGACCATGCCGGGCTGACGGGCGGAGGCGGCGGCGCCAGCGGCGAGAATTCCTGCTCCGCGTGCACGACCTTGCCGTCGACGACCGTCAGCACCGACGACAGCGCCGGGATATGCCGCGCGTCGACCGTGAAGTAATCGTCGCTCAGCACCGCGAAGTCGGCGTACCGGCCGGGCACCAGCGCGCCCTTGCGATGCTCGTCCGCGGAGAACCATGCGCTGCCGACCGTGTAGCGGCGCAGCGCCTCCATCCGGCCGAGCCGGTTGCGCGCCGGATACAGCGCGGTGCCGCCCACGCTGCGCCCCGACACCATCCAGTACAGCGCGACGAACGGGTTGTAGCTCGCCGCGCCCGTCGCGCCCGAGCCGGCGCCGACCGGCAGCCCGGCCGCGAGCATCGCGCGGATCGGCGGCGCGCGCGTGGCCGCCGCCGCGCCATGGCGCGCGATGAACGCTTCGCCCTGGAACGCCATGCGCGGCTGCACGGTGATGCCGCCGCCGAGCGCCGCGACACGCGCGATATTGGCATCCGAAATCGTCTCGCAGCGGTCGAAGCTCCAGCGCAGCCCGTCGAACGGCGTGTCGCGATCCACCGCTTCGAACACGTCGAGGAAGCGGCCAATCGATTCGTCGTAGGTCGCATGCAGCCGGAACGGCCAGCGATGGCGCACGAGCAGCCGGACGATGGCCGCCAGCTCCACCTCGACCGATGCGGGCAGGTCGATGCGCGGTTCGAGAAAATTGCCCAGATCGACGGCCGAGAACAGCAGCCGCTCGCCCGCGCCGCTCGCGCGCAGGAACGCGTCGCCGCGGCCGGGCGCCGTCAGCGCGATCCATGTCGCGAAGTCGTCGAGCTCCCGGCCGGCGTGCCGCGCGCCCAGCGCATAGGCGATGCGCGTCGTCAATTCGCCGCGCCGCGCGAGCGTCGCGACCGCCGCATAGTCGTCCGGATACGCGAGGCCGTCGCCGCCGGCGTCGATCGCGCTCGTCACGCCGACGCGGTTCAGCGCGCGCATGAACTGCCGCGTCGAGTTGACGCGGTCGTCCGCATCGAGCATGGGCGCGCGGGCGAGCGCCGCGCCGAGCACCGCCGGGTCCGGACGCGCGAGCAGCAGCCCGGTCGGCCGCCCATGGCGGTCGCGCCGCAGTTCGCCGCCGGGCGGATCGGGCGTGTCGCGCCCGTAGCCGAGCGCGCGCAGCGCGGCCGCATTCAGCCACGCACTGTCGGCCAGATGCTGGATGAACACCGGCGTGTCGGGTGCGATCGCGTTGAGCTCGGCCGCCGTCGGGCCGCGCTTTTCCGCGAACTGCAGCGCGGTCCAGCCGGCCGCCACGCGCGCCCATTGCGGCGCGGGCGTGCGGCGTACCTGCCGGCCCAGCAGCTCGAGCGCGTCGGCCAGCGACGGCACGCCGTCCCAGCGCACTTCGAGGTTGAAGTTCATGCCGCCGCGGATCGCCTGCAGGTGCGCGTCGATCAGGCCCGGAATCACGGTACGGCCGTTCAGATCGATTCGGGTCGTGTCGTCGTGCGCATGGCGCAGCACGTCGCGATCGTCGCCGGTCGCGACGATGGTCCCGTCCTTCACCGCGAGCGCGCGAACGAACGAGCGCTGTTCGTCCTGGGTCGCGATCTTGCCGTTGAACACGACGAGGTCCGCCGAACGCGCGGGTTCCGTCGCTCTAAGCACTGTCGGGCCTCCCGTGCGCGCCCGCGCGCGACGCCATCCGACACGCGAGGCTTCCCGCCGCGCACCGGCAAGCGTCCACGGCGCGCGCGTCGGCACGCATGCTGCGATCGCGCGGCCGCCCTGCCGTACTCGGTTCGCGCATCGTTATGCCGCCTGCTGCGCCGCGTCGGCGGCATCGCGTCGCGTGCGCGTCAGGCACGGCGCGAGCGGCGCATCCGGACGGACGAAGTTCTGCACGCGCAGCAAGCGGCGCACGTCGTGGGCGCGCGAACGCGGATCGAAATGCCGCGCGACCCCGGCGACGAGCGCCGACGCCTGCGCGGTGTGCCCGCGCTCGATCAGGTGATCGGCGAGATCGAGCGAGCCGCGCAGCGCCCACATCGCGGCGCCCTGCGCGTTCGCGGTCTGGATCGCCATCTGCAGATGACGGTGCCCGTCCGCCTCGTACGCGGCGGCGAGATCCGCGCCGACGGTGCGCGCCTGTTCGAGCATCGCGACGCCTCTCACGCGCAGCAGTTCGGGAACGAACAGGTGCTCGCCGTGCGCGCGGCAGCGCGCGAGCGTCGCATCGAGCCGGGTGCACGCTTCATCCGCGCGGCCGGTTCGCACGAGGCCTTCCGCGTACGCGACGGTCAACGGCGCGAGCACGCGCCGGAAGCCGCTCGCCTCGACGCGCCGCAGCGCGGGTTCGAGCCGGGCGAGCCCGGCGCCGGGATGGCCGGCCTGGATGTCGAACTGGCCGGTCAGGCATTCGGCGTGACTGCGCCAGATGTCGAAGCCGTGCGCGTCGGCGGTCGCGCGCAGCGTCGCGAGATAGTCGGAGGTGATGTCGTGATCGCCGTAGCGCAGCGCGATCGGCACGGCGGCCGCGCCGAGCACGATGCACAGCGCGAGCGGCGACGGGCCGCGCCGCGCGCACTCGACCGCCTGCGCGGCGACGCGCATCGCGTGCTCGGGCTCGCCTTGCATCCACAGAAGACGGATCAGCATCGTGCGGCCCAGCGTCGCCATGTCGACGCCCAGCGCGGCCTGCGCGCACGGCGATTCGCCCGCGTCGGCAAGCTCGGCCGTCGCCGCTTCCAGCCGCTCGCGCGCCTGCGCATGCTCGCCGAAGTAATGCAGCGACGTCGCGACCATCGTGTTCGCCAGCAACCGCTGCGACCGGTCGCCGCGCCGCTCGGCCGCCCGCTCGAAGCGCGTCGCGTAGCGCAGCGATTCGTGAATGTCCGACAGCGTCAGCATCGTGTTCCACAGCCCGACCAGCGCGCGCGCGTCGAACGCATCGTCGCCGACGTGCGCGGCGAGACCGAGCGTGCGGTCCCACATCGCGGCGGCGGCCAGCGCGTCGCCGTCGGTATGCAGCAGCGCCGACGCGCAGGCCGCCCGCAGCCGCATCTCGCGCGCCGCGTCGACCGGGTCTGCCGCGCCCGTGTCGAGTTCGTCGAGCACCGCTCTCGCGCGCGCCGTGCACGCGCGCATCCGCGACGGCTCCAGCAGCGCGCGCGCCAGCCGGTCGGGCTCGGGCACGCCGGCGGCCTCGGCGGCGTCCGCCGGTTCGTCCAACGGTTCTTCCACGGCCAGCAAGGGCGCATCGGCAGGCGTCACGTCAGCGGGCGTCACGGGCGCGACGAGCCGCACGGGCGCACGCTCGCGCTCGTACGCCGCATGGCGCGCGACGATGCGCTCGAACTCGCCTTCGTTGTGCAGTTTTTCGAGCGCGTACGCGCGCGTCGATTCGGTCAGCCGGTAGCGCGCATACGCGCCGTGGAACTCGACGGTCACCAGCGATTTCGCGACCAGCTCGCCGAGCACCGCGATCATGTCCGCGGCCGACGTGCCGGGCTCGGTGGCGACCGCGTACGCGGCATCGAACGAAAACGGCCCGATGAAGCACCCCATCCGGCGAAACAGCGCGCGCGCGGCCCGATCGAGCAGCACGTAGCTCCAGTCGAACGTCGCGCGCAGCGTCTGATGACGCGGCAGCGCCGAGCGCAGCCCGCCCGTCAGCAGGTTCAGCCGGTCGTCGAGACGCGACGCGACGACCGCGAGCCCGAGCGTCGCCACGCGCGCCGCGGCCAGTTCGATCGCGAGCGGCAGCCCGTCGAGGCGCCGGCAGATGTCGCCGATCAGCCGCACGCCGGCTTCGTCCACCGTGCACTCCGGCGCGGCCGCGCGCACGCGCTCCAGGAACAGCTCGACGGCCGAACAGCGGACGATTTCGTCGGCGGACGCGTTGCCGTCCGGCACCGCGAGCGGGCTCATCCGCAGCACCGCTTCGGCCGAGATGTGCAGCGGCTCGCGGCTCGTCACGAGCACGCGCAGCGAGCCGGCGCTCGACGTCAGCGTTTCGACGAGGCTCGCC
Source organism: Burkholderia sp. AU16741 (assembly GCF_002223345.1). Classification (NCBI taxonomy): domain Bacteria; kingdom Pseudomonadati; phylum Pseudomonadota; class Betaproteobacteria; order Burkholderiales; family Burkholderiaceae; genus Burkholderia; species Burkholderia sp. AU16741. The sequence goes on along the minus strand of NZ_NKEZ01000011.1, from coordinate 200,632 downwards.
ACCAGGTCGACGATGTGCTCCGCGTTGTCGAGCACCAGCAGGCAGCGCGACGCTGCGAACGCGTCGCCGATGCGGTCGATGGCGGGCACGCCCTGCGTGTCGAGGCCGAGTTCGGCCGCGAGTGCGATCAGCATGTCGTCGCGTGTCGACGCGCGCGCCAGTTCCACGAACAGCACGCGCTCGCGCGAGCGGCTGCGCACGCCGTGCGCGACGCGCACGGCAAGACTCGTCTTGCCGATGCCGCCCGCGCCGACGAGCGTGACGACCGGCGTGCGTTCGAGCATGTCGACGATCTGCGCGATTTCGGCGTCGCGCCCGACGAGCGGCGCGGGCAGCGACGACGCGGGCGCATCGGGCAACGCGACGACGGGCGGCGCCGCCTCGACGGCCGGCGCGTCGACCACGGGCACGAAGTCCGGGCCGGACGACGCGCTCGCCACCAGCAGGTAGCCGCGCCCGGGCACCGTCTTGATCAGATCGCGGCTCGCGCCGAGCGCCTTGCGCAGCGTCGCCACGTGCACCTGAAGCCGGTTTTCCTCGACGATCAGGCCCGGCCAGACCGCGTCCATGATGTCGTCCTTCGACACGACCGAACCGCTCGCGCGGTGCAGGACTTCGAGAATGTCGAGCGCGCGCGCGCCGATGCGCAGCGACGCGCCGTGCTGGCGAATGTCGCGCTGCTCGAAATCCACAGACAAAGTTCCGATCTGGATCATGGCCGCCTCCGGTCCCTCGGGATGGCTGCCCGATGAACGCGGCAGTTCACCCGGCAGGAAGTCCGCGTCCGGCGCGCCGTTGCACCGGACGGAAAATGTCGAATTCCGGACCGAGTGTAGACGGGTGGCCGCCGAAAATCTTGAAGGAAAATGCGCTCTGCCCGCCGATTTCGGTCGGGCGCGACCGGCACGATCACTTGCGTGTAAAAGTGGGGCGCTATACTCTGCCGGGCCGCTCGAGCAGGCGTTGAGCCGGGCTGCGCACGCATCGCGCGCATGCGTTGAAAGCATTTTGTAATGATGACCGGTGGACGTTTATGCAAATTCATTTTGAACGTTCGCGTGCGCATCTAAACTGGACTCGTCATTTCACGCTCCGAGTCCCTCGCTGGGGAATTCCATGTCAGACTCCGTCATCGCCGCGCCGGTGGCATCGCCTCCGCGGCGGCCGAAAGACACGCTCGGCTGCGTGTCGAGCCTGCTGGCAAAGGATGTCGAGACGGCATCCGGCGGCCTGAGGCTGCACCGCAAATGCATGCGCGAAGCGCACGTCGAACGCATCGAGATGCCGCCGTGCGACCGCGGCTTCCTGGTCGGCGTGTCGCTGGGCGGCGGCCACCGCCGCACGCTCTATGGGCGCGCCGGCGCGAGCGAGCGCCGGTTCCAGCATCACTCGATCTACATTCGCGATTTTTCCCGTCATTTCCACGCGGACCTGTACGGCAACTTCGACTTCGTGCTGGTCGAGCTGCCGCATGCGTATCTCGAACGCGTCGGCCCCGAGCACGGCGGCCAATCGATCGGCGGCCTCACGTGCCGCCCCGACGTACGCGATCCGGTGCTCGGCCATCTCGCGCACGCGGTAGCCGACAGCCTCGACGCCGGCGGCCCGCTGAACGCGCTGTTCATCGAACAGATCGGGCTTGCGATGGGCACGCATCTGGTGCGCCGCTACGGCAATGCGCGCACGCGCGAACTCGAACGCAAGGGCGTGCTGTCTCCCGCGAAGGTGGCGCGCGCGCAGGAGTTGTTGATGGAAAAGGCGGACCTCGGCGTGTCGATCGAGGAAGTGGCGAACGAATGCGACCTGTCGCGCGGTTATTTCATCCGTGCGTTCTCGCGCACCACCGGCCGCACGCCGCACCAGTGGCTGCTCGAACAGCGCGTGACGCGCGCCCGCGAGCTGATCGAGACGTCCGACATGACGCTGGCCGACATCGCGATCGCGTGCGGCTTCGCCGACCAGAGCCATCTGAACCGCGTATTCGCCCGGATCGTCGGGCATCCGCCCGGCGCGTGGCGGCGCGCACGGTCGCGCTGATCGGCCTTCCATGCCGTTGGCAAGCGGGTCGAACGTGCAAGCAGGATCGGAAAGCATGGCGACAAACCTGCGTGCCGAACCGGTCGCACAGTGCGGGCATTTGCCGCACGAGGAACAACCCGGGCGCGTCAACGCGCTGCTGCCCGCTGTCCCGAGGCGATCGATCTGTCCCATATTCAGTGTCCGCGTGGCGTCGCGCGGATCGTGCCGCATGCCAATCGCAATGCCGCCTCGGTGGGCGGCGTGTCGGCGAGGCCGTCGAGCACCGTGAAATCGCGAATCGTGCCGAGGCAGCGAACCGCGCTGACGCGAACCCCGGCGAGCATCAGCTTGCGGGCGTAGGCTTCGCCGTCGTCACGTGCGACATCGTTTTCAGCCGTGACGATCAGCGCGGGAGGCAGGTCTTCGAGATCCGTGTAACTCGCGTTTAGCGGCATGGCGATTGTTTCGCCGAGGTTTTCTGACGGAAAGCGCGTCCGTGCGTGCATGCGCCCGGTGTGCGCGGTCAAGCCGGGGCCGTCAGCGTATCCCGCTGCCGACGCGCCCGCCGTGCTTGTGGAAAACGTCGGACACAGCATGATCTGAAGCGCGATACGGGGACCGCGGCGCGCCTTGGCGAGCAGCGCGAGGGTCGCGGCGAGATGACCGCCCGTGCCTTCGCCGGCGACGATAAGGGCGCCGCCGTCGAGATTCAATGCGCGTGCGTGCTCGTGCAGATGGACGAGCGCGGTGAACGCCTGCTCGTTTTGGGTCTGAAAGCACGCAGCGGGTGCCGACGTGTAATCGACGAGTACGACGGCCGCCTCGGAGTCGGTGGCGATCCTGCGCGCGAGCCGGTTGTCGCTGTGGCAACCCGCGAAGCTCGCGCCGTCCGGCAGGAAGAGCACGGCGGGCAGCGGCGTCGGCGCCGCCTGCGGCGGTCGCACGATCCGTATCGTGAAATCCGAGGCCGCCGCGCCCGCTTTCAGCGCGATTTCTTCGGCGTGCATCGCGTCCGTGGCATCGCCGTTTGCCCATTCGCGCAAACGCTCTGCCGGAACCCCTGCCTCGGTGGCATGGTCGACGAACGATTGCGTTTCCGCATCGAGGACCGGATACGAGTCCGCGGATCGGATCAGGCCCGGTGCGGCGTCTTCGGGCAGACGGGCAGACGTGAAATCGTTCATGGGGCAGTTTCCGATGAGTGAGCTTGCTTGTCGATCCGGCACCGTTGGCCGTCGACAGAACAAATTTTCATCGGATGCCCGCACGAGCGACAGTTAAGCGTTGCTAAGAGGCGTTAAGCCCGTGTCCAGCAAAGCGTTCAGGCCAGTGACGCACGCTTCGAGCCGATTTACCGTCGCTTCATGTCTACGCACCGCGCATTGCCGCGGCTTCCAGCAAATGCACCTGTAACCACGATGGCGTGTTCGCCCGTCCGGCTTCGATCAATGCGTTAGCGCTCCCTGCGTCGCCAGCGCGCGCGAACACTTCGAGTTGCATCGGGGTGGCGCCTGCCGGCATGACGGGCCTCCCTTCGTGAATGGCCTCGAAGCCCTCGCCCCATTTGTCCCAATACGCGAGACCCCGCCGGCGCGTGCGCTCGCGAAGCCGCGCGGTCCATTCGCGCGCGAGCGTCACTTCGCCTTCCCATGTCGCGACGGCGATCGAGCCGATCGCGAGCCCATAACAGACGGTCAGATCGTGATCGATCGCGAGCGCCTCCGTCGCGCAGTCGCGCGCGAGCGCCATCGCCGCGTCGGTCTCGCCCTGCAGCCACAGAATGCGCATCAGAATGGCAATCGCAGCGATATGCGCGTCGACCTGCGCGTGATTCGCGTGCGTCGCGCGCACCGGGTCCTTGTCGCGAGCCATCACCGCTTCGATCAATGCGCGCGCGATATCGTGGTCCCCGAGGAAGTGATGTGACAACGCGCACATCCGTTCGCCGGTTTGCGTCGTCGAAAAATCGCCCGTGCGCGCGGCGGCAGCGCGAAACGCACGCGCATGTTCGAGGCTTTCCGCGTACGCGCCCGCGAGCGTCCGATGCGCCCACACGCCCCACAGCATGCGCAAGGCGAGCCGGTCGTCGCCGAGGCGCTGCGCGGCGGCCTGTGCGGCGTCGAACGCGTTCGCCATCTCCGCCGTCGGCCCACGCGTGTGCCAGAGCGCGTGACCGTACGCGGCGAGCAGCTCGATATGCTGCTCCTGGCCCGCCAGATCCGAGTTTTCCGCGGCAGCGATCGCGCGCTCGGCCATCCCGAGGAACTCGTGAGGTAGCGAAAGATGAAACCATAGCGGCGCCGTCGCGATCAGCAGGTCGATCGCGAGCTTCGGCTCGCCATCCTGGCCGGCCGCCCAATCGAACGCGGCTCGGACGTCGTCGATTCGCTGGCTGTGAATCGCGAGCCACTGACGCGGCGCCTTGCCTTCCCACGCCGCCACGGGGTCGGCAAAGCTCGCACAGCAGTACGACGCATGGCGGCGGCGCGCGTCATCGCGCTCGCCCGCCTCTTCAAGTCGCATGGTTGCGTAATGGCGCGTTGTGTCGAGCAGTCGATAGGGATGGTCCGAATCATCGATTGTGCAGGCGATCAGCGACTTGGCGATCAGGCCGGTGACGGCGTCGAAGGCTGCGACGTCGTCGACGTCGCCACCGGCCGCGACAGCCGCCGCGGCATCCATGCCGAACGCGGCCCGCATGACCGAGAGGCGGCGCAGCACCTGGCGCTCCTCCGGCCCGAGCAATTCATAGCTCCAGTCGAGCGTTGCGCGCAGCGTCTGCTGGCGCGCAAGCGCCGTGCGGCGGCCCTGCGTGAGCAGCGCGAAGCGGTCGTCGAGCCGCGCTGCAATCGAATGCACGTCCATCAGGCCGACGCGCGCCGCCGCAAACTCGATCGCGAGCGGGATACCGTCGAGCCGTCGGCAAATATCGATAACGGGGCCCAGATTCGCGTCGCTCAACGCAAACCGGTCATTGGCGGCGCGCGCGCGGTCCTGAAACAGCGCGATCGCCGGGAACTGCACGGCGTCGTGGAGGCTCACGCCTGCGTCGGTTTCGGGCGACGGCAACGCGGCGAGGCGATGGACGGATTCGCCTTCCGCGCGCAGCGGCTCGCGGCTCGTGACCAGCAGATGCACGCCGGACGCGCCTTGCAGCAGTTGCTCGGCGAGCACGGCAATGGCATCGATCAGATGCTCGCAGTTATCCAGCACCAGCAGCACCGGCGAGGCTCCCAGCGCCTGGATAAGGTCGGGTACCGGATCGCCGCTGGAGACGGCAACGCCGAGCGCCGAGGCGACCGTACTGGCCGCGCTCGCCGCCGCCGAAACCGGCGCGAAATTGACGAACACGGCGCGCATGCCGGTGCGCTGCGTGAAGCGATGCGCGACAGCGATGGCGACGGTCGTCTTGCCCATGCCTCCCGGGCCCGCGATGGTGAGCAAGCGTCGCTCGGGCAAGTGGTCGGTCAGGCCTGCGATGACGTCGTCGCGGCCTATCACGCGAGCGAGCGTGACCGGTAGACCGCGTGAACCGCTTTCGGCCCCGGCGGAAGGCCGGGCGGCGTGCGTATGAGGCCGTGGTGCGGCAGGGTCCACGGCTTCGGCCCGGGTAACGGGCGCGGCGAAACGATAGCCGCGTCCGGTCTCGTTGACGATGTAACGCACACCGTCCGGTCCGTCACCGAGCACCTTGCGCAGCGCCGACAGATGCACGCGCAGCGCGCCTTCCTCGACGACGTTGTCCACCCAGACGCTGTCGCACAGATTGCGCGTGGAGACCAGCGCGCCCGCCTGCTCGACCAGTACGACGAGAATATCGAGCGCGCGGCTACCGATTTTCAGCGGCGTCCCGTCCTTGAGCAGGACCCGTTGCGGAAATTGCAGCGTAAAAGGGCCGAACGCGAGGCTGTAAGGAGCGGTCATCGAGAGCGTCATCGCGCGGGTTGAGTGTCGGCCAATACGGTGCGCCGGGCGCGCGCATTGACGCAAAAACAGCCAATCATTGCTCAAAAGCGCGGTACGCGCCCTTAAAAGATCTTAAAAAAACCTGTCTTGTTGCAGCCGACGAGGATCGGCACGGCTCCGGGCGCCGACTTAGCAACGCTTAACAAGTCGTAACTGGCCCGATGCGCGTCTCCCCGCCAACATTGCTCCATGCAAGCCAATCAATGATCGGAGGTCGAGATGGAGCGTCTGAAAGCGCTGGAGGTATTCAAGGCAGTGGCGGACCACGGCAGTTTCACGCGGGCAGCGGACGCCACCAATCTTGGCGTACCGTCGGTGAGCCGCGCGGTGCAGGATCTCGAAACGATGCTCGGTGTGCAACTCTTCAACCGGACCACGCGCCGCGTCGCGTTGACCACGGCGGGCCATGCGGTACTCGAGCGCGTCGCTGGCGTCCTGTCCTCCTATGAAGACCTCGCGCGTACCGGCAGCGACGAAGCCGGCGATTGCGCGGGTAACGTCCGCATCGAGGTGCCGGCAATCTTCGATACCGCCCGCCTCACCTCCGTCCTGGTCCGCTTCATGCGTGCTTGGCCGAAAGTACGGGTCGACGTGCGGCGCGTCGATCACCTGGCCGATACGCTCGGCGATCTTGCCGACCTCGCCATCGTCGTCGGTCGCTCGGCGCCGTCGTCGTGCATCGCGCGATCGCTCGCGGCCGTGCCTCTCGGGCTCTATGCGAGTCCTGCCTGGCTCGAACGGACCAACGATCTCGCTCACCCGCTCGACGTGCCTGCCGAAGCTTGCCTCGCGACCGGCGCACAGCATTCGGTATGGACGGTCAGCCATGAAGCATCCGGGGAGTGTGTGTCGCTTGCCCCGCGCGCGGCGCTGCGCACGAATTGTCCTCATGCGCTGCTCGCGGCGGCCGTCGACGGCGAGGGAGTAGCAATCCTGCCCGCCCCGCTCGCACACGCGGCGCTCAATCGCGGCGAACTCGTGCGTGTGCTCGATGCGTGGCAGGTGGCGCCACTGGAAGCCTGCCTCGTCTACCGGTCCAGACGCAATCTCCCCGCGCGGGTGCGCAGATTGACCGAGTATTTGCTCGACGCCTTCGCCGAGCAACGAGACGAGGTTGGCGCCATGGCGGCTGTACCGAACATTGCCCGGATTGCAGCGACGCAGGCGACGCTCACGCCGTGCGCAGCTTGATGAAGATTTTGCTGATACGAATGCAGGGGAAACAACGAAATGATGGTTGATTTTGCTGGATGTCTGCTGGACGTGTCGTCGCGGTATCTCGGACTCGCGATCAAGAACCGGACGGTCGTGGCTTACGTCGAGGCCGGACCAGGACACGCCACGCGCGCGAGCGATTCACCTCGTGGCGCGTCGTCCGCCAGAACGCCGCAGCATGCGCATGCGGCCACGGACGTGGCCTCGCCGACGTAGCCGGCCCGACAGAGGAGCGATGTGACGGCACTTCGCGTGCGGTGACGAAGGACGCCGGGCGCCGGGCGCCGGCTCGTCACCGCACCGGCGTCGCGTCATAGTTGACCGGCACCCAGTCATATTGCGCACCATCCCGGCGCAGGTGGCCGAGCCCGGGAAACGCGATATGCGCGGCGCCGACGAGATAGCGCCGATCGGCGACGCGCTTCAGCGTGTCCCGTCGCGTGCGGCGGGCCGCGCCCGCATCGCTGTCGTACTGGACCGTCGCGTCGACGTCGCGCAACTGGATCGCCGCCACGTGCACGATGTCGCCCCACGCGAGCAGGCCCGCATTGCCGCTCTCGATCAGATAAGCCGTATGGCCCGGCGTATGGCCGGGCATCGGCACCGCGCGAATGCCGGGCGCGAGTGTCGCTTCGCCGCGAAACGTCTTGAAGCGGCCGGCCGCGACATAAGGCGCGACCGCCGCCGCGGCCGCATCGAAGAACGACGCGAGGAACGCCGGCGCTTGCGCCTTGTTGGCGGGATCGAGCCAATACGCGGCCTCGACGGCGTTCACCCGCACGACGGCATTCGGAAACGTCATCGCGCCGTTCGATACGATGCCGCCCACATGATCCTTGTGCAGATGCGTGAGCAGCACTTCGTCGATCTGCCCCGGCGCGTAGCCGGCCGCGCGCAGGTCGTCGACCAGCTTGCCGCAGCAGTCGCCGTACAGCGTGCCGGCGCCCGCATCGACGAGGATCCGCTTCGATCCGGTATCGACCAGGAATGCGTTGATCGACCCCTGCACGGGCGGTTCGAGGAACGCGCGGTCGAGGTCGCGCCGGATCTCGTCCTTCGAGATGTCGCGAAACACCGTGTCGACCGGAAACGGATGGGTGCCGTCGGACAGCGCGATCACCGTGAAGTCGCCGATCTTCTGCCGATAGAAGCCGGGGGGCTGCCGGCCCGCGCCGGGGGCCGGCGCCGTGGACTGCGCTTCGGGTTGCGCATTGGCACGGGCGTCGGACGACGCCTCGGCCTGCGCGAACGCCGCGGATGCGAGCAGGCCCGCACATCCGGCCACGACGAGCAAACGGGCCGCATGCACGACGCACCCGGGCCGGAACAGGGTCTTCATATGTTCTCCGTGACGAACCGTACGCCCGCCCGGCCACGAACGGACCGACCCGAGCGACACGCGATGTGGCGCAGCTTATCGGGCGCCGTGGCGAAAATCCCGCGCGTGGCCTGAATTGTCCTGAAGACCGGTACGCGCGCGCGGCCGCCACGCCGGCCGGCGCTAGAATGCGAACCGCATGCACCCGGACCTTACGACCCGCATCGAGGCGACCCCATGGACAAATTCTCCGCGCTGCGCGCCTTCGTCGAAGTCGCGGAAGCCGGCGGCTTCTCGAGCGCGGGGCGCCGGCTCGATCTCGCCGCTTCGTCGGTCGTGCGCGCGGTGGACGCGCTCGAGGCGTCGCTCGGCACCGTGCTGCTGAACCGCACGACACGGCAGGTCACGCTGACCGATGCGGGCGCCGTCTACTATGCGCGGGCGAAACGCGTGCTCGGCGAACTCGCCGATGCCGACGCGCTGGTGGCCGATCGCGGCGACGCGCCGTCCGGCCCGCTGCGCGTGTCGGTCCCGGTCGCCTACGGTGTGCGCCGCATCGCGCCGCACGTCGCCGCGTTCGTCGCGCGGCATCCGAAGCTCGACCTCGACCTGCAACTGACCGACGAACGCGTCGATCTCGTGTCCGCGCGGATCGACGTCGCGATCCGGCTCGGCGACGCGGCCCCGACCGCGGAAGTCGTCGCGCGGCCGCTCGGCACGTTCCGGCGCTACGTGGTCGCGAGCCCTGCCTACCTCGACGCGCACGGCACGCCCGCGACCCCGGGCGAACTGGTCGATCACGCGTGCCTGCGCTTTCACTTCGGCGTCGACCAGCAGACGTGGACGTTCGCCGGCGCGCAACGCACGACGCAGGTCGTCGTCACCGGCCGGCTGAAATCGAATCACAGCGAGGTGCTGCGCGAGGCCGCGCTCGACGGCGCCGGCATCGCGCTGCTGCCCGACTGGCTGATCGATGCGGACCTCGAAGCAGGCCGCCTGCAGCGGCTGTTCGATCAATACGACGTGACGCCGGGCTCGGCACGCGCGGTGATCACCGCGCTGTACCTGCCGAACCAGCGCGGCTCGAAGCGCGTGAGCGCGTTCATCGATTTCGTCGAATTGCTCGCCCGCGCGCAGGCCTGACACGCGCGGCGCCGCGCGACGCGTCACCAGCCGAACTTCGCTTCCATCCCGAGATAGTCGGCGTTGCGTGCGCCGAGCGCGCGAATCGACGAGCCGAGCTGGAAGTGCACGGCCTCGAGCGCGAGCGCGACGTTCGCGTTCACGAGCCAGTCGACACGCGCCTGTGCATACATCCCCGTCCACGCGCCGCCCTTGCCGGCCGTGCCCGGCACCGCCGACATCCCCTGCCCGTAGATCGCGTCGGCCGTCGTCTGCCGCCACTGGAAGCCGACGGCGGTGAGCACCGTCACCGAGCTGGCCGGCTTGAACGTCAGCGACGGCTTCACGTGGATCAGGTTGCTGTATCCGGTATAGCCGGCGAGCGTGAAGTAATAGCCGTTCGGAAACATCGGGTTGAACGTGCCGACGCGCCGGTCGCCCGGATGCGCGTCGCCCGATGCGCCATCGACCTGGATGCCGACGCGCGGCGTGCCGGCCGTCTTCGCGAACGTGTAGCCGCCCAGCGCGCCGAACGCCCACGCGCCGACCGTGTCCTGCCCGACGTGGCCGGTCTGCAGCATCGCCTCGACGTCCCAGTCGAACCCGTCGGTCTTGCCCGCGTAGCGCATGTCGAACACGTCGCGCCGCTCGGTGCCGGAGGCATCCGGATAGCGCGCGTTGTCGCGCGTATAGCGCGACCAGTACGCGGACAGATCGCCGGGCCCCGTGCCGGTGCGCTCGACGCGCACGCCGTCGAACCGCAGGTGCCGGTTCGACACGTCGTCGAACACGGCCGCATTGCGATACTGCACCGGCCGCGTCACATAGCCGATCAAGCGCCATTTGCCGATTTCGTAATCGGTCCACAGTCCGTCGTACGCCTGCCGCACGTTCGGGCCGTCGCGCACCGACACGAAGCGCTGCAAGTCGAACGCCATCTCCTGCCGGCCGACCCGCGTCTTGAACGTGCCGGGCCCCAGTTGATCGACGTACGCGACGAACGCCTGTTCGAGGTCGAGCTGATCCTTGTCGACCGGGCCGACCGTGTCCTTGCCGAACGGCCGCGCATCGACGAACTGCACGAACGCCTGGACATGCCCGCGATAGCGCAGGTCCGCATGCACGTTCGCGCGCTGGATCACGTAGTTGTCGTCGTGCGCGGCGCCGAGGCCGAACAGCGGCGCGTTGTTCAGTTCGAAGCGCTCGCGCAGGTTGGCGCCGAGCGACAGGTAGGTCGACGGGTCGTCGCCGAGCCGTATGTATTTCAGCGCGTCGAACGGCTTGCGCGGCACGCACGGATTCGCGAGCACCGACCAGTCTTCCTGCCAGCGGTTGAACGACACCGTCGGGCGCTTCACGGTGCACGCCGCCGCGGCGGCGGCCGGCGACGCGGCCGCGCCGGCCGCCGCCACATTGGCATCGACAGCGCCATCGGCGCCGACGGCCGACCCCGCGTGCAACGCGGCGCCGCCCGCCAGCACGACGCACGGCAGCGCACCGCGCCACGATCGCTTCATCGGCCGGCGCACCGTCATTTCGACCGCGCGTGGATTTCGGCGACGTAGCCGCCCGGGAACTGCACGAGCGCCGCGTCGCGGCCGTCCGACTTGAACGGCGGCACGAGCACCGTCACGCCCGCGGCTTCGGCCTGCTTCAGCGTCGCGGCGAGATCGGCCACTTCGTAGCCCGTCATTTCGCGCCCGAACGGGTAAGGCAGGTGGCCGTCGGTCGCGAGCACGGTCATCTTGCCGAAGCCCGACTCGATGCGAATGCGGCGGTACGTGTCGTTCGGCCGGCCGATCTCGATGCCCGGCGCATGGCGCACGTCGGACACGATCTTGCCATGCGAGAACGCGGCGAAATCGCGTGCGAGCTTGCTCGCGCTTTGCGGCGATACGTACACGCGGTTCTCCGGCACCGTCTGCAGCGGGTCGTAGTTCGGCGCCTGCGTGTGCCAGTACAGCTGCATGTTCACGCCGCCCGGCCAACGGACGATCGCGTCGCGGCCGATCGGGTCGGGGAACGTCGTCACGACGATGTCCGCGCCATGCGCGCGCGCCGACTTCACCGCGACGTCCATGTCGGTGACGAGATAGCCGGTGCGTTCCTCGCAGAACGGATACGGGATCGGCGTCTTGAAGCCGAACACCGAGATCGTGCCGACCGGCGTCAGCACGAGTTGCGACATCGTCTGGCTCGGCGTCGGCGTGACCTGGAACACGCCCTGCTTCGACTTCTTGCCGCCGAACGTCGCGACGAAGCTGTCCGTGAAGCGGTCGAAGTCTTCGGGTGCGACGCACACGTGGGTCGTGTCGTATTGCGGGCCGACCGCAATCGCGGGGGAGCGCGCCGCGGCGGCCGGCGACGCGATGTCGTCGAGATGGGTTTCGTCGGCGAGTGCCGGCGCGCCGGCCAGCAGCGCGGCGAGCACGGCCGACGACGCGGCGGTGATGCGCAGCATGTTGCGCAGATTCAGTGAACTCATCGGTTTTCTCCTTGATGGTGACGCGCGCGGCGTGGCGCCGCGCGCGGATTCGGATTCAGCGGAATGCAAGCCACTCATCCAGGCGGCCCGGACGGCAGGCGAGAAACACGCGCCGCGAGCGGCGGCGTGCGACTCCCTGCCGGGGCGTTGCAAGCGGTATGCACGCGATATCAGATCGCCCAGCACGAACAGCCGAACGCGCCCCAGAAGCCCTTCGCGTCCGACGTCGGCAACGCGCTGGCCCATGCGCTCGCGTGCGCATGCTGATGAAGGTTGCATTCGTTCGCGCAGCCGCACATCGCGGCGGCCGCCGCGCGTTGCAGCGGCGCGCCGCTGCGCTGCGTCGCGCCCCAGCCGCCATAGCCGCCGAACTCGCGCACCGGCGACCAGTCCGGCATCGCCGGCGGGATCGGCGCGTCGTGCGACGCGAACGGCCCCGCGCCCCACACGATCTTCCCGTCGACCACCGTCAGCAACGCGGTCGTGGCGGCGATATCGTCCTCCGCGCACCCGAAGAAATCGCGATCCGGGACGACCAGGTCGGCAAGCTGCCCCACCGCGATCCGGCCTTTCTTGCCTTCCTCGTTCGAGAACCACGTCACGTACTCGGTCCACATCCGCAGCGCGGTTTCGCGATCGAGCAGGTTGCGCTGCGGATACATGCGCATGCCGCCCACCGTCTTGCCCGTCACGAGCCACGCGAGCGACACCCACGGGTTGTACGATGCGACGCGCGTCGCGTCGGTGCCGGCCGATACCTTGAGCCCCTTCGCGAGCATCTTCGCGACCGGCGGCGTCGCCTCGGCGGCCTGCGCGCCGTAGCGTTCGACGAAGTATTCGCCCTGGTACGCCATCCGGTGCTGCACCGCGATGCCGCCGCCGAGCGCGGCGATCCGGTCCATCGATTTTTCGGTGATCGTTTCCGCGTGATCGAAGAACCAGTTCAGCCCGTCGAGCGGGATGTCCTCGTTGACCTTCTCGAACACGTCGAGCGCGCGGCTGATGGTTTCGTCGTAGGTCGCGTGCATGCGCCACGGCCAGCGGTTTTCCGCGAGTACGCGCACGACGCCTTCGAGGTCGTCCTCCATCTGCGCGGGCAGGTCCGGACGCGCGACGCGGAAATCTTCGAAGTCGGCCGCGGAAAACGCCAGCATCTCGCCCGCGCCGTTGTTGCGGAAGTAGTCGGTGCCGTCGTGGTACTTGACGCTCTTCGTCCAGTTCACGAAGTCTTCCTTCTCCGCGTTCGGCTTCTGCGTGAACAGGTTGTACGCGATCCGGATCGTCATCTCGCCCGCGTCGTGCAGCTTGCGGATCACTTCGTAATCGTCGGGATAATTCTGCGACCCGCCGCCCGCGTCGATCACGCCCGTCACGCCGAGCCGGTTCAGCTCGCGCATGAAATGACGCGTCGAGTTGTACTGATATTCGAACGGCAGCTTCGGGCCCTTCGCGAGCGTCGCGTAGAGGATCGTCGCGTTCGGGTTCGCGAGCAGCAGACCGGTCGGGTTGCCAGCGGCATCGCGCAGGATGGTGCCGCCCGGCGGCTCCGGCGTGTCCTTCGTATAGCCGACGACACGCAGCGCCGCCGCATTCAGCAACGCGCGATCGTACAGGTGCAGGATGAACACCGGCGTGTCCGGCGCGACTGCATTGAGTTCGTCGATCGTCGGCAGGCGCTTCTCCACGAACTGGTGTTCGGTGAAGCCGCCGACCACGCGCACCCACTGCGGCGCGGGCGTCACGGCGACCTGACGCTTGAGCATCTCCATCGCGACCGCGAGCGACGGCACGCCGTCCCAGCGCAGTTCCATGTTGTAGTTCAGTCCGCCGCGAATCACGTGGCAGTGGTTGTCGATCAGGCCCGGCAGCACGCCGCGGCCGCCGAGATCGATCGTCTTCGTCGCGCGGCCCGCGAGCGGCATGACGTCCGCGTCGCTGCCGACGGCGACGAAGCGGCCGGCGGCAATCGCGACTGCCGTGGCGACGGGGTTCGTGCGGTCGAGCGTCGTGAATCGTCCGTTATGCAGGATCAGATCCGGTTGGGTCACGGTTGCGGTCATGTGCATCACCTCTTGTTGATCAGAAGCCAAACAGCTGTTTCACGGTGGGTAAGGCTTGCACGCCGATCAGCATGCCGAGCAACCCGACCAGCGCAATCAGCGGCGGTGCGGGAGAGCGAACCTTGATGGCGCTGTAAATCACACCGATCAGCAGGCCCGCACCAAGGGAAACCAGATAAGGTTCCATGCGATAAATCTCCCGGACAAATTCAAATGCAGGCGCAGTGTTTCGAACGGCATGCCGCGGGCGGCATTCGTGTTTCGGTCACGTCCGCCGCCCGCGGCAAGGGAGCCCATGCGGCGCGTTCGCATCGAACCCGCCGCACCGGCATCGGCCGTTACAGGCCGTCAGCGCTTACTTCGCCGGAACGGGCGCGATCGACTCGTGCGGCGTCGCGGTGCGCTGCGGCGCCTTGTGGAGCATCGTGTACGCGTAGTCCACGCCCATCCCGTAGGCGCCCGAATGCTCCTTCGCGATCGCCATCACCGCGTCGTACGTCTCGCGGCGCGCCCAGTCGCGCTGCCATTCGAGCAGCACCTGCTGCCACGTGACCGGCACCACGCCAGCCTGCACCATGCGCTGCATCGCGATATCGTGCGCAGCCTGCGTCGTGCCGCCCGATGCGTCGGCGACCATGTAGATCTCGTAGTCGCCTTCGAGCATCGCGCACAGCGCGAACGTCGTGTTGCAGACTTCGGTCCACAGGCCCGACACGACCACCTTCTTGCGGCCGTTCGCGGCCAGCGCGTCGCGCACCTTCTGGTCGTCCCACGAGTTCATCGACGTGCGTTCGAGCGTCTTCTGGTTCGGGAACACGTCGAGCAGTTCCGGATAGGTGTGGCCCGAGAAGCTCTCGCTTTCGACCGTCGTGATCGTGGTCGGGATGTTGAAGACCTTCGCGGCCTTCGCGAGGCCGACGACGTTGTTCTTCAGCGTCTGGCGATCGATCGACTGCACGCCGAACGCCATTTGCGGCTGCTGGTCGATGAAGATCAGCTGGCTGTTGTGCGGGGTAAGTACTTCAAGCTTGGGGTTGCTCATGATGGTGATGTCCTTTGACGCGGAGAAAGATGAGGCTTGCCTGGCCGACGCATCCGCGCGGCGTCCAATGCGCGGTGTCGGAAGCGTCGGCAGCCGGCCTGCGTCATTCAATACGCGAATGCGCGACCGCACCAGTTAATTGTTCTGATTCTCGCCACGCGCTGAATTCAGACTGAAAAGATCTGAATTTCATTGAATGCGCTGACGACGAACGCGCAGACCTGATAGGCTGGCCCAACACTTTCGGATCGACGCCAGCCCGGTATTCATCCGTATTTTTAACGGCCGTCACTCCATCCACATCCATGAAACCGTACATTGCTTCACTTCTCGCCGGCATCCTCGCCGGCGTCGTTTACGCGCTGATCGGCGTGCAATCGCCGGCGCCGCCCGCCGTCGCCCTGGCCGGCCTGCTCGGCATTCTGGCCGGCGAGCAGATTCTTCCCGTGGTGCGCCGGATGTTCGACGGCATCCGCCCGGGAACCGCGTGGCGCGACGCGAAGTGCAGCCAGCACATGTTCGGCGCACTGCCCGGCGCGCACGCGGACGCTGCCGTGAAGCGCCGCGAATCGACGCCGACGTGACGGGCGGATGTCGAGCGCATGCGGCGGCGGCACGACGGTTGGCGCACATGCGTGCGTGTCCCGGTACGTCGGACGACGAACCGTTTTGAACCGTACTGGATTCAGCGTCGCTCGACGGCGCGACATCGGCTGATGCCCTTGCCGTAGCGGAACTCGTGATGAAGCTGTCATTCGAAGCACTCGAGGCACTGGACGCGATCGACCGCACCGGTACGTTTGCCGACGCGGCGGAGTTGGTGCACCGCGTGCCGTCCGCACTGACATACGTCGTACAGAAGCTCGAGAGCGATCTCGGCGTCGCGTTGTTCGATCGCAGCGGGCGTCGCGCGAAGCTCACGCGCGCGGGCCGCGTCGTCGTCGAGGAAGGCCGCCGCCTCCTTCATGCCGCCGAACAACTCGAACGGAAGGCGCAGCGCGCGCAGCAAGGTTGGGAAACCGAGGTCCGCGTCTGCATCGCAGAGATACTGCCCTTCGACATGATGTGGCCATACGTCCACGCGTTCTACGATCTTGAAATGGACACGCGGCTGCGACTCTCCACCGAAGTGCTCGGCGGCACCTGGGATGCGCTGATTTCGCGGCGGGCCGATCTGATCGTCGGCGCGGCCGGCGAGCCGCCGGAACTGCCGGACATCGTGGCGCAGCCCATCGGCACGCTCCGGCACGTATTCGCGGTCGCCCCTACCCATCCGCTCGCTGCGCTGCCCGAACCGCTGTCGATGGCGTCGATCGTCGCGTATCGCGGCGCGGTGATCTCCGACACGTCCCGTGAACTTCAGCCGCAGTCGGTCGCGCTTGACGCCGGCCAACCGTATCTCGCGGTGCCGACGCTCGCCGCGAAACTGGCCGCGCAATGCGAAGGACTCGCGGTGGGTACGCTCCCGGACTGCATCGCGGCGCCCGCGATCGCGCAAGGCAGGCTCGTCGCGCGGGAAGTCACCGGCATGCGCGACACGACCCATTGCCATATCGCGTGGCGTGCCGACGAAGCCGGGCACGCACTACGCTGGTGGGTCGACCAGCTCGGTCACCACGACCTCGTCGACCGGTTCACCGCGCTCGCGTGACGCCGCGCTTTCCGCAAACAGTCGAGCGGTCTCGCGCTTGCCGGCCTGCATCCAGCCGTTCTCGAAATCAGCGTTGAAGGAAACGAAGAAACGCGGAGCGGCTTCGCCGCCGCTCCGGTCGCGCACGCAGCCGACGCCGCGCGCGGAATCGGCGTTCAGCGCGACGCGGACGGCTCGCCGGCTCGGCCGGATCGCCAGGTGAGGAAACCGAGCGCCGCGAGCGGCAGCGCCAGCGCCCAGAATCCGGCGTACAGGTAGGCGCTCGCCCCGCCGCCCGCGCCGAGCGCGAACCCGACCACCGGCGGCAGCGTGCGTCGCAGCCGCGCGCGCGCGGCTTCCCGTTCGGCCGGCGCGGCGATCGGCACGAGCCAGTCGAATGCATCGATGACCGCTTGCGTGACGTTGCCGGTCATCACGGTGTTCGCGACGACGGTGCGCGCGGTCAGCCGGCCGTGCGCGTTCTGCACGCCCATCGCCGCCGCACCGAGCAGCCCGCAGACGATCGTCGCGGGCGCATCGGCGCTGCCGATCGGCGACGCCGCGACGCCCGCGAGCATGAATCCGGCCAGCAGGATCGTCTGCAGCGCGTACAGCGAGCGCGCCCGCGGGCCATGCCCGCGCACGCGCATCCGGTGATCGAGCAGGCGGGCGGCCACGATTCCCGCGATGAATGCCGGAAACGCGAGCCACTTGATCATGAGGCCCTGACCGACACCGGCGAGGCCCGAGCCGATCAGGATGAAGTTGCCGGTAACGTGTGCGGTAAAGAGCCCGAACAGCGCGACGAAGCCGAGCGTGTCGACATAACCGGCGATCGACGCGAGGAACACGTCCTCGCCACGCACGTGATCGGGGGCCGCCGCGCCCGCTGCCGTTACTTGCGCGGGCTGCATGTCGTGGCTTCCGCGGTTGTGTCGGCGGTGTCCGCATCGCGGACCTGTGCGGCGGGCGGGATCGCCTGCTCGTCAGCAACGATGCCGGACAGGCGCGCCAGCGCGATCAGCGGCGCGGCGGGCAATGGCACGCGCCAGAGAGGGGGCAGGAAGCCGACTGCGATGCCGGCTCCCGGCGAGATCAGATGAGGCATGGTCCATTCCGGTTGCGCTGCGAGCCGGGCCGACAGGATGACGCCCGGCCCGTGCGGCGGTTCTGAAGCAAGACTAGGGGACGCCGGCCTGAAAGTCATGGCGGCGAGCTGAATTTTCCTGAAAGCGCCGAACGGCGCACGGCTCTGCGCGGCTCTGCACGGTGCCCGCCTGCGTGGCCGGCCGCGCCGGGGCGCGCGTTGCCATCTTTCGATCGACAAGGGCAGAATGGCCGCATTCAGGAGCCGACGCATGACCGAAGCCAAGCGCAATGCCGCGCCCCGCACGCGCGGGACGACCGTCGACGCCACCGCCGGCCCGTCGGGCCGCCGCCTCACGCCCGAAGCGCGCGAGCGCCAGATCGTCGAAAAAGCGGTCGAGCACTTCGCGACCCACGGGTTTTCCGGCAGCACGCGCGAACTTGCGCGACAGATCGGCGTCACGCAACCGCTGCTCTACCGGTATTTCCCGAGCAAGCAAGCGCTGATCGATCGCGTGTACGACGAGGTCTACACGTGGAATCCCGACTGGGAAAAACTGATCGCCGATCGCTCGGTGCCGCTGCAGCAGCGACTCGTCGCGTTCTACCGGTCGTATGCGCAGACGATCCTGCGGCGCGAATGGATCCGCACGTTCATCTTCGCGGGGCTCAGCCGCGAAGGCTTCAACACGCGCTATCTTTCGCGGCTGCGCGAACGCGTGTTCCTGCCGGTGCTGCGTGAACTCCACCACGCGTACGACATCGCGACGCCGGGTTCGGAAGCGCAGCGCAACGCGGAAATCGAGCTCGTATGGAGCCTGCACGCGAGCATCTTCTATCTCGGCGTGCGCAAGTGGGTATACGGGCTGCCGATCCCCGACGATCTCGACGCGGAAATCGAACGGCAGATCGACGCGTTCCTCAACGGCACGCCGGCCGCGCTCGAGCGTGTCGCGTCCGCCGCGGCCGCGAAGCGCCCGCGCCGCAGGTGAGGCAGCGGCGCCGCGCACGGGCCGCACTTGGGCCGGTTCAGAACGATTCAGCCGCGACGCACGTCGCCTGCCCTATGCTCGGACAGCATCGGACGCGTGCCGTATCGCGCACCGCCCGCAGAACCAGGACTCCCACATGACGACCGATACGCTTGCACCGACCCATCACACCGTTACGGCGAACGGCATCCGCCAGCACGTCATCGATGCCGGCGCGGGCCCCGTCGTCGTGCTGCTGCACGGCTTCCCCGAAACCAGCTTCGCGTGGCGCTTCCAGATTCCGGCGCTCGCGCGGCACTATCGCGTGATCGTGCCCGACCTGCGCGGCTACGGCGAAACCGACAAGCCCGCGGCCGGCTACGACAAGCGCAACATGGCGCGCGATCTCACCGCGCTGCTCGATGCGCTCGGCATCGAGCGCATCGCGCTCGTCGGGCACGATCGCGGCGCACGCGTCGCGACGCGTTTCGCGAAGGACTTCCCCGAACGCGTCGACCGGCTCGTCGTCATGGACAACGTGCCGACGCGCATCGTCGCGCAGAACATGACCGCGCAAACCGCGCGCGCGTACTGGTTTTTCCTGTTCCATCAGGTGCCCGACCTGCCGGAGGCGCTGATCGCCGGCAAGGAAGCCGAATGGCTCAGCTACTTTTTCGCCGACTGGTGCTACAACCCGCACGCGATCTCGGGCGATGCATTCGACACGTACGTGCGCGCGTATCGGCGTCCGGGCGCCGTGCGCGGCGCGCTGGCCGACTATCGCGCGAACGCGGAAGACGTGCGGCAGGACCTCGTCGATGCGGACGTCAGGATCGCGTGCCCGACCATGGCGATCTGGGGCGAGGATTTCTACGCGGTCGGCAAGATGTTCGACATGAAGGCCGTGTGGGAAGGCATGGCGACCCATCTCCGTGCCGAGCCGATCGCGCAGTGCGGACATCTGCCGCACGAGGAGCAGCCTGAGCGCGTAAACGCGCTGCTGCTCGATTTCCTGCGCGGCTGGGCCGGCTGACGCAACGCCCGCCGCACGCGGCATCATCGGGGGAACATCGGATGGAACACGGAACGGGCCGCAAGGCCGTCATCGCCGGCGGATCGGTCGGCGGGCTGTTCGCGGCGACTGCGCTGCGCGCGGCCGGCTGGGACGTCCGCGTCTTCGAGCAATCGCCGCACGCACTCGACAGCCGCGGCGGCGGCATCGTGCTGCAACCGCCGATCGAGCGCGCGTTCGCGTTCGGCGGCGTGGCGCTGCCGCGCGACGCGGGCGTCGATTCGGTCGACCGCATCTACGTCGACGCGCAGGACCGGATCGTGCAGCGCTTCGCGATGCCGCAGACGCAGACCGCGTGGAACGCGATCTACACGGCGCTCAAGCGTGCGTTGCCGGCCGAAATCGTCCACGCCGGCGACGCGTTCGAGCGGTTCGAGCAGGACGGCGAGCGGATCGTCGCGCATTTCGCGAGCGGCCGCGCCGAGACGGCCGATCTGCTGATCGGCGCGGACGGCGGCCGCTCGACCGTGCGCGCGCAGTTGCTGCCCGACGTGGAGCCGACCTATGCGGGCTATGTCGCGTGGCGCGGGCTCGTCGACGAACGCGCGCTGCCCGAGCAGGTACTGGTGATGCTGCGCGAACGCTTCACGTTCCAGCAAGGCGATCGGCACCTGTTCCTGACCTATCTGGTGCCCGGCGCCGACGGCACGACCGAACCGGGCGGGCGGCGCGTGAACTGGGTGTGGTACCGGCGGCTCGCGTCCGAGCGGCTGCCGTCGCTGTTCCTGGCGCGCGACGGCACGCAGCGCGACGGGTCGCTGCCGCCCGGCGCGATGCGCGACGACAACCGCGCGGAACTCGTCGACGCCGCCGACCGGATGCTCGCGCCGACGCTCGCCGCGCTCGTCGATGCGACCCCCGCGCCGTTCGCGCAGTCGATCGTCGATCTCGCGGCCGCACGCATGGCCTTCGGCCGCGCTGTGCTGCTCGGCGACGCCGCCTGCATCGTGCGCCCGCACACGGCGGCGGGCGTCGCGAAAGCGGCGGACAACGCGGTCGATCTCGCCGAAGCGTTGCACGACGTCGCACGCGGCGCCGCGTTCGACGCCGCGCTCGCGGGCTGGGACGCGCGTCAGCGGGCGGCCAGCGCGTTGTTGTCCGCGCGCGGGATCGCGCTCGGCGCGCGGCTGATGGGCGCGGCGTGACGGCTCGCCGCGCGGAGGTCGACTGCCGCGCGGTGCGGATCGAAGTCGGGATTGAGCGCGCGCAGCACGCTGGCGCGCCCGCCATCGTAATCGGGCAGTTGCGGCTGCCCGCGCGCGAAAGCCGGGGCCGCGGCCGCCGCGAGCCATACGGCGGCCGCCAGCCCCATCGCGCACGTCGATATGGCGGCCCGCTTCATTGCGCGCTCGCGGTCGACACGGCGGCCGACGTCATGGCCATTGCCGTGTGGCTGTCGCCATGGGCGATCGCATACAGCTCGCGATTGCGCGCAATCGTCTGCGTGCTCGGCGGATAGTCCCAGTTCGACGTCGGCAGCGTACCGTCGCGTTCCGCCTGAATCAGCTCGGCGCGCACGTCGGCGCGCGTGACCGTATGGTCGGCGGTTTGCGCGAATGCGACGACCGGTGCGCTCAGCGCACAGGAAAGCAGGACTGCACGAATCAGTTTGTTCATGACCTTCACCTCTCAAAGATGGCGTGTTCGCGTCCGCAGATCAGGCCGGACATCCGCTCCGCATCGATGCGATGAGGAGTGGTGTCCATTCTGCGATTCGCGCGCTTTCCGGAAGGTGAGGCTTCGATTACGGTCTTGTCATCTGACGCGGCCCGGCCGCTCGGCCGTGTCGGTCAGCGCGCAGCGGTTTCCGGATTGCGCACGCTGCCCAGAAACCGCGTCAACTCCACCGTCTGCGGCCGCTCGAAGATCTCCTCGGCCGTCCCGCTCTCCCACACGCGCCCCTGGTGCATGAACACGATCCGGTCGCTCACCGCCCGCGCGAAGTTCATCTCGTGCGTGACCATGATCAGCGTCATGTCCTCGCGCGCGAGCTGCTCGACCACGCCCAGCACCTCGCCGACGAGTTCCGGATCGAGCGCGGACGTGATTTCGTCGCACAGCAGCACGCTCGGCTTCATCGCGAGCGCCCGCGCGATCGCGACACGCTGCTGCTGGCCGCCCGACAGCTGTTCCGGAAACGCGTCGAACTTGTCGCCGAGGCCGACGCGCTCGAGCATCAGCTCCGCGATCGCGCGCGCCTGCTGGCGGTGCGACTTCTTCACCACCGACTGCGCGAGCATCACGTTCTGTCCGGCGCTCAGGTGCGGGAACAGGTTGTATTGCTGGAACACCATGCCGACCTTCAGCCGCAGCGCACGCAAGTCCGCATGCCGTGCGTCGACGCGTTCGCCGTCGACCGAGATCGTGCCCGCGTCGATGCTCTCGAGCCCGTTGAGCGTGCGCAGCAGCGTGCTCTTGCCCGAGCCGCTGCGGCCGATGATCGACACGACCTGCCCGCGCTCGACGGAGAAATCGATGCCCTTGAGCACATGATGGGTGCCGAAGTTCTTTTCGAGACCCCGGGTTTCAACGAGCGGCATGCCATCTCCTTTGCAACGTGCGCGCATAACGGGTAAGCGGATAACAGAGCGCGAAATAGATCAGCGCGACGAGGCCATACACGACGAACGGCCGGAACGTCGCGTTCGAGATCGCGATGCCGGCCTTCGTCAGCTCGGTGAAGCCGATGATCGACACCAGCGCCGTATCCTTCACGGCCTGCACGCCGAAGCCGACCGTCGGCCCGATCGCGATGCGCGCGGCCTGCGGCAGGATCACGTGACGCAACTGCTCGACATAACTCATCGCCAGGCTGGCCGATGCCTCCCACTGCCCTTTCGGCACCGCCTCGACACAGCCTCGCCAGATCTCGGCCAGATACGCGCTGGTGAAGAACGTGAGCCCCGCCGTGGCCGCGACCCACGGCGAAACGTCGAGCCCGACGAGCGGCAGGCCGAAGAACACGATGAACAGTTGCATCAGCAACGGCGTGCCCTGGAACACTTCGATGTAGAGCTTCGCGACGCCGCGCAGCACCGTCGAATTCGACACGCGCATCACGAGCAGCCCGAGGCCGACGAGGCCGCCGGACACGAACGACACGATCGACAGCACGATCGTCCAGCGCGCCGCCAGCAGCAGGTTCGCGAGAATCTGCCCGAACGTGAAATCGGTCATCGCGCACCTCGCACGCGGCGGGAGAACAGGCGGCGGCCCATCGCGCCGAGCGTCGCGCGCATCAGCAGCGCCATCGCCAGATACGCGAGCGTGATCACGAAGTACGTCTCGAACGCGCGGAAGTTGCGCGACTGGATGTAGCTGGCCGCATAGGTCAGATCGGCCACCGAGATCTGCGATACGACCGCCGACCCGAGCATCGTGATCACGATCTGGCTCGACAGCGCGGGAAACACCTTGGCGAGCGCCTGCGGCAGCACCACGTGGCGCAGCATCTGCGCGCGCGACATCGCCAGCGCGGACGCCGCCTCCAGATGCCCTTTCGGCACGGCGGCCACGCCCGCGCGCACGATCTCGACCGAGTACGCGCCGAGATTGAGCGTCATCGCGAGGATCGCGGCCGTGTATTCGTCGATGTGCACGCCGAGCGCCGGCAGGCCGAAGAAGATGAAGAACAGCTGGACGACGAACGGCGTATTGCGAATTGCCTCGACGTACGCGCCGATCAGCGGGCGCAACCGCACGGCCGCGCGCGCGTCGGCGCTGTACGCGGCCGCGCCGAGCACGCCGACGGTCACGCCGAGCACGGTCGCGACCGCGGTCAGCGCGAGCGTGATCGCCGCGCCGCTCGCGAATACGCCGGCGTACTCGGCAAGCTCGCCGAATTGAAGCTGGTAGCTCATGGGAACGGGATGAATTCGGGTTCGGACAACGACACGCGCCGCGCCGGCCATGCCGGCCGCGGCGGCGTGTCACGCGACACGGCGCTTCGTCACAGTCCGGCCGGCAACGGCTGGCCGAGCCACTTGCGCGACATTTCGCCCAGCGCGCCGTCCTGCTTCGCATGCGCGATCGCATCGTCGATCTTCGCGAGCAGGCGCGGTTCGTTCTTGTTGACGCCGACGAAGCACGGCGAATTCTTGATCACGAACTTGACCTCGGGGCGGCGCGGCGGATTCTTCGCGAGAATCGCCGCCGCGACGATGTTGCCGGCCGCGATCAGTTGGACTTGGCCCGACAGGAACGCCTGGATCGTCGCGTTGTTGTCCTCGAAGCGCTTGATCGTCGCGTTCGGCGCGAGCTGCGACAGCGCGATCTCCTCGAGCGCGCCGCGCGTCGCGCCGACCGTCTTGCCGGTCAGGTCGGCGGGCCCGCTCACCTTCACGTCGGACGGCCCGAACACGCCCTGGAAATACGGGGCGTACGCGGTCGAGAAGTCGATGACCTTCTCGCGCTCCGGCGTCTTGCCGAGCGACGAAATCACCATGTCGACCTTGTTGGTCGTCAGGTACGGAATCCGGTTCGCACTGTTCACGGGCACCAGCTTCAGCTTGACGCCGAGCGCCTTGGCGAGGAGTCCTGCCATGTCGATGTCGTAGCCCTGCGGCTGCATGTCCGTGCCGACCGAACCGAACGGCGGATAGTCCTCGGGCACCGCGACGCGCAACGTACCGTTTTTCGCGATGGTGTCGAGCGCATCGGCATGCGCCGGCGCGGCGGCGAACAGCGCGATCACGGGGGCGGCGAGCAGCGCAGCCAGCCAGGTGCGTCGGGGGAACGGTCGGGTCGTCGGGCTCACGGTGAATCTTCCTTGTCTGGTATGTCGTCGGGCAGCGCAACGATTGCGCGGCCGACACCACTCAAGCAAAAACCGGGCCATCGACGTGAAACGCTTGCCGCACCGGCGCGAGACGGAAATTTCGGCGGACCTTGCGGCGAACCGGATTCCTCATTTCGGTGCATGAGCCGGCGCCGTCGGTAACGGTTGCCCTCGCAGCGCGCGCGGGCGCACCAAATTACCTATCCGGTTCACCCGGCGCCGCGACGCCATGCACGGATTCGAACAGCTCCAGTCCAAATTTGCATTCCGTTTGTGACGGGAATTACGGCTGAATACGTTCGCGACGTACCGTGCCTTTCGTCACGTCAGACGAATCGCAATCGGGACGGACGCGCTCGATTGCGCGCGCCGGACCGCCGGTACCGGTGGTCCCGATCGCCCCGCGATCGGGATGAATCCAATCCCATCCGTGCGCGAGGATACCGTCATGGCATCGATTCCCGACCCGTCGACAACCGGCGAAACCGACAAACGCAGCTGGCTCGAATCGCACGAAGCCGGCTATCACAAGACCCTCGGCAATCGACAGGTGCAGATGATCGCGATCGGCGGGGCCATCGGCACAGGGCTGTTTCTCGGCGCCGGCGCCCGGCTGCAGGCCGCCGGCCCGGCACTCGCGATCGTCTATCTGGTATGCGGCGCGTTTTCGTTCCTGATTCTGCGCGCGCTCGGCGAGCTCGTGATGCATCGCCCCAGCAGCGGCAGCTTCGTGTCGTATGCACGCGAATTCCTCGGCGAGAAAGCGTCGTTCGTCGCGGGCTGGATGTACTTCCTGAACTGGGCGATGACCGGCATCGTCGACATCACCGCCGTCGCGCTCTACATGCACTACTGGGCGCCGTTCGCGGCCGTGCCGCAGTGGATCTTCGCGCTCGTCGCGCTGTGCATCGTCGCGACGATGAACCTGATCGGCGTGAAGTGGTTCGCGGAGATGGAGTTCTGGTTCGCGCTGATCAAGGTCGCCGCGATCGTGCTGTTTCTCGTGATCGGCGCGGCGATCCTCGGCACGGGCATGCCGGTGGCCGGGCACGGCACCGGCATGCATCTGATCACCGACAACGGCGGGTTCTTTCCGCACGGACTGATGCCGGCGCTCGTGCTGGTGCAGGGTGTGGTGTTCGCGTTCGCGGGCGTCGAGCTGGTCGGCACGGCCGCCGGCGAATGCAAGGATGCGCGCAAGGTGCTGCCGCGCGCGATCAACAACGTGATCTGGCGCATCGCGATTTTCTACGTCGCATCGGTCGTGCTGCTGGTCTGCCTGCTGCCGTGGAGTGCGTACAAGGCGGGCCAGAGCCCGTTCGTCACGTTCTTCGGCGCGCTCGGCGTGCCGGGCATCGGGTCGGTGATGAACCTGGTGGTGCTGACGGCCGCGCTGTCGAGCCTCAACTCCGGCCTGTATTCGACCGGGCGCGTGTTGCGTTCGCTGTCGATGGGCGGCTCGGCCCCCGTGTTCCTCGCGCGAATGAGCGGGCAATCCGTCCCGTACGCGGGCATTCTCGTGACGGTCGCGATTTATGTGGTCGGCGTGCTGCTCAACTATCTGGTGCCGTCGAGCGTGTTCGAGATCGTGCTGAACATCGCGTCGCTCGGCATCATCAGCACGTGGGGCTTCATCGTCGTGTGCCAGATGAAGTTCCGCGCCGCGGTCAGGCGCGGCGACGTGGAAGACGTGTCGTTCAGGATGCCGGGCGCGCCCGTGACGTCGTGGCTCACGCTGCTGTTCCTGCTCGGCGTGCTGGTGCTGATGGCGTTCGACTACCCGAACGGGACGTGGACGATCGCATCGATCCCGCTGGTCGCGCTGCTACTCGTGGCCGGCTGGAAGTGGCTGAGCCGTCGTGCGCGCCGTGCGTTGCTCAAGCCGACGATTCCGTCGATCGCGCTCACGCAGAACGTGCTCGAGAACGGCGAGAACTGACTCGCGGCATGCGCGCCGCCGAACGATCCGCCGTCGGGCCACCGACGGCGGTCGACGGCCGCATTCAGTGATGCTCGTACAGCGGCTGCGTGTCGAGCGACGCGAGCGATGCGAACGACGGCGCGGCGGTCTTGGCGGCGGTCTTGGCGGCGGTCTTGGCGGCGGTCTTGGCGGCGGTCTTGGCGGCAGCGCTCGGCCGTGCGGCGGCCGATTGCGCCTGCTGCGCGACGACCTTCGCTTCGGCGGCCTGGATGTCCTCGGGATAGTACGGATCGCTGCCGACCGGACGATAACCGGCCTTTTCGACGCGGACGAGATCGGCGCGCACGTCGGCTCGTGTGACCGCATGGTCGGTGGTTTGCGCAAATGCGACGATCGGTGCGCTCAGTGCGCAGGACAGCAGGACTGCACGAATCAGGTTGTTCATGATGTTCACCTCTCAAAGATGGCGTGTTCGCGTCCGCAGATCAGGCCGGACCTCCGCTCCCCATCGATGCGATGAAGAGTTGGGTGCATTCTGCGATTCGCGCGCTTTCCGGAAGGTGAGGCTTCGATTACGGTTTTGTTATCAGGGCGCTGGCGCCCGTCGCGAGCGCGTCGAGCGGTCGTACTTCCGGAATCATCGCGGCCTGGCCGTGCACGATTCCGTCCGCGTCCATGAGCTGCCACACGGTTGCGCGCTCGATCCAGAACCGCTTGCCCGACTTCGTCACCCGCACGCCGCGGTATTCGGATACGAAGCCGTCGCGCATCACCTTGTCGAGAAACACCTGACGCTCGTGTCGCTCCATCGGTTCCGCCGACAGACGGGACGGCAACGCCGTCAGTTCATCCCAGTCGTATTCGAAAATCGCCTGCGCGCGCTGATTGCCGTACACGAAGACCGGATCGGCCGACGTGTCGTGCGCAAGCACGCCGAACGGCGCCGTACCGTACAACCACGCGGCGCCGTCGGCCGCGCTCATGCCGTCGGGCACGAGCGGACGGTTCACGAGCCGGCGATACGAATCGGCAAGAAGGAGGAAGAAGTTTGCATCGGTGCGCAACGACATCGGTCTGGCTCCTGAAATCGGCGAGATACGCGAATGAGCGAAGGTTTTGCCGCCGGACATTATAGGGATGAAGCGGCGCACGGCCGTCGGCGGCGACGGTTCGGCCAGCCCGCATCGCGCTGGGCGCCCGCCGCACGGCCGCTGTCGCCGCACCCGCACAGATAACGGTTTCGTAATCCTCGAGTCAGGGTCGGGTCAACGCCGCGCCGGCAGACTGCATGCTCGTCGCATCGAATGCGCATCCAAGCCCTGCTTCGAGGAGCACCATCATGTGGATCGTCCGGCTGGCGTTACGCAGGCCCTACACGTTCGTCGTACTCGCGCTGCTGATCTTCATCGCGGGGCCGCTCGCGCTGCTGCGCACGCCGACGGACATTTTCCCGAGCATCGACATTCCGGTCGTCAGCATCGTCTGGTCGTACAACGGCTTCTCCGCGGAGGACATGGCCAAGCGGATCACGTCGAACTACGAACGCGCGCTCACGTCCGACGTCGACGACATCGAGCACATCGAGTCGCAGTCGCTGAACGGCGTGTCGGTCGTGAAGATCTTCTTCCACCCGGGCGCCGACATCAATCGCGCGATCGCGGAAGCCGCGAGCAACGCCGCGTCGATCCTGCGCATCCTGCCGCCCGGCACGCTGCCGCCGAACATCATCACCTACAACGCGTCGACGGTGCCGATCCTGCAGCTCGGGCTGTCGAGCGACACGCTCGCCGAGCAGCAGCTGTACGACCTCGGCAACAGCTTCATCCGCACGCAGCTCGCGACCGTCCAGGGCGCGGCCGTGCCGCTGCCGTTCGGCGGCAAGATCCGCCAGATCGTCGTCGATCTCGATACGCGCGCGCTGCAGGCGAAGGGCCTCGCGCCGATCGACGTCGTGAACGCGATCAACGCGCAGAACCTGATCCTGCCGGGCGGCACCGCGAAGATCGGCACGCACGAATACAACGTGCAGATGAACGGCAGCACGCAGACGGTCGCCGCGCTGAACGACCTGCCGGTGAAGACGATCGGCGGCAACGTCGTGTACGTGCGCGACGTCGCGCACGTTCGCGACGGCTACG
Source organism: Burkholderia sp. AU16741 (assembly GCF_002223345.1). Lineage (NCBI taxonomy): Bacteria > Pseudomonadati > Pseudomonadota > Betaproteobacteria > Burkholderiales > Burkholderiaceae > Burkholderia > Burkholderia sp. AU16741. The sequence continues at coordinate 171,810 of NZ_NKEZ01000011.1, read as the reverse complement.
CGCCGCAGACCAACATCGTGCGGGCGGACGGCAAGCGCGCGGCGCTGCTGACGGTCGAGAAGACCGGCAGCACGTCGACGCTGACGATCATCGACCAGGTGAAGACGATGCTGCCGAAGATCGCGGCCGGGCTGCCGAAGGCGCTGCACATTTCGCCGCTCGACGATCAGTCCGTGTTCGTGAAGGCGGCCGTCCAGGGCGTCGTGCGCGAGGCGCTGATCGCCGCTTGCCTGACCGCGCTGATGATCCTGCTGTTCCTCGGCAGCTGGCGCGCGACGCTGATCATCGCGATCACGATCCCGCTCGCGGTGCTCACGTCGCTGCTCGCGCTGTCCGTGCTCGGCCAGACCATCAACATCATGACGCTCGGCGGGCTCGCGCTCGCGGTCGGCATTCTCGTCGACGACGCGACCGTCGCGATCGAGAACATCACGCATCATCTCGAACTCGGCGCGCCGCTCGAGGAGGCCATCCTGACCGGCGCGGGCGAAATCGCGGTGCCGACCTTCGTGTCGACGCTGTCGATCTGCATCGTGTTCGTGCCGATGTTCCTGCTGACCGGCGTCGCGCGCTATCTGTTCGTGCCGCTGGCCGAGGCGGTGATCTTCGCGATGATCGCGTCGTACTTCTTCTCGCGCACGCTGGTGCCGACGCTCGCGATGGCGCTGATGCGCGCAAAAGGGAGCAGCCGGCCGCCGCGCGGCGTATTCGCGCGCATCGCGCGTTTCCAGGCCGCGTTCGAGCATCGCTTCGAGGCCGTGCGGCTGCGCTATCGCGCGCTGCTGTCGGCGGCGATCGCGCGGCGCCGCCGCTTCGCGGCCGCGTTCCTGCTCGCCTGCATCGCATCGACCGGCCTCTACGCATTCGCCGGGCAGGACTTCTTCCCGTCGGTCGACACCGGCGAGATCCGCCTGCACCTGCGCGCGCCGACCGGCACGCGAATCGAGGAAACCGCGCGGCTGACCGACGAAGTCGAAGCGAAGATCCGCAACGTGATTCCGGCGAACCAACTCGCCGGCGTGCTCGACAACATCGGCGTGCCGGTGAGCGGGATCAACCTCACGTACGACTCGTCGGATCCGATCGGCACCGAGGACGCCGACGTGCTCGTCACGCTGAAGCCGAATCACGCATCGACGGCCGCATACGTCGCGAAGCTGCGCAACGTGCTCGCGCAGTCGTTCCCCGGCGTGACGTTCGCGTTCCTGCCGGCCGACATCGTCAGCCAGATCCTCAATTTCGGGCTGCCCGCGCCGATCGACATCCAGATCGTCGGCAACAAGCTCGACCAGAACCGGGCGGTCGCGAATGCGCTGCTCGCGAAGCTGCGCGGCGTACGCGGGCTCGTCGACGCGCGCATCCAGCAGCCCGGCGACGAACCGGCGATCAACGTGAACGTCGATCGCACGAAGGCGATCCAGGCCGGCCTCGAACAGCGCGACGTCGCGCAGAACCTGCTGATCGCGCTGTCCGGCAGCTCGCAGACGACGCCGAACTTCTGGCTCGATCCGCGCAACGGCGTCAGCTATCCGGTGCTCGTGCAGACGCCGCAATACACGGTGAATTCGCTGCAGTCGCTCGCGAACGTGCCGCTGCCCGCCGGCACCGCCCGCTCGCCGCAGACGCCGGCCGGCGGCCCGGCCGCGGGCGTGCCCGCGCAGAACCTGCTCGGCTCGCTCGGCACGTTCTCGCGCGCGACGCAGCAGGCCGTGGTGTCGCACTACAACGTGCAGCCGGTGCTCGACATCTTCGCGTCGGTGCAGGGGCGCGACCTCGGCGGCGTCACGGGCGACGTGACGAAGCTCGTCGACGCCGCGCGCGCGCAACTGCCACCCGGCTCGTCGATCGTGCTGCGCGGCCAGGTGCAGGCGATGCACGAATCGTTCACGGGCCTGCTCGGCGGCCTCGTGCTCGCGATCTCGCTGGTCTACCTGCTGATGGTCGTGAACTTCCAGTCGTGGCTCGATCCGCTCGTGATCGTCGGCGGGCTGCCGGCGTCGCTCGCCGGCATCGCGTGGATGCTGTTCGTCACGCACACCACGCTGTCGGTGCCCGCGCTGACCGGCACGATCCTGTGCATCGGCATCGCGACCGCGAACAGCATCCTCGTCGTGAATACGGCGCGCGAGCGGCTCGCGGGCGGCGAGCCGCCGTGGCAGGCGGCGCTCGACGCGGGCTTCAGCCGCTTCCGGCCCGTCGTGATGACCGCGCTCGCGATGCTGATCGGCATGCTGCCGATGGCGCTCGGCCTCGGCGACGGCGGCGAGCAGAACGCGCCGCTCGGCCGCGCGGTGATCGGCGGGCTCGCGTTCGGCACGGTGTCGACGCTGCTGTTCGTGCCGGTGCTGTTCGGCTTCGTTCACGCGTGGCTCGCGCGGCGTCGCGACGCCGCGGCCGCCCGGCGCGCGCAGCACGCGCCCGATACGCCCGCGCTGCGTTGAGCGCGGACGCCCCCTTCCCATCCTTCGATTCGCCCGACCCGGACCCATCATGAACGACTCGATCGAACCCGTCGCCCCGCCGCCCGCCGCCGAAGCGGCCACCACGGCCACCGCGGCCGCAGCCGTGCCGCCCGCCGTGCGCGGCGCCGCCGCCGACACCCCGCCGGGCCGCCGCGGCCGCAAGCTGGCCGTGCCGCTCGCGGCCGCCGCGCTCGCCGCCGCGCTGCTCGCGCTCGGCATCGTGCCGCGTATCGATGCACGCGCCGCGCAGCGTGCGCAAGTGGCCGTGCAGCAGGCACTGCCGGTGTCCATCGTCGTGCCCGGCGCGGCGCCGGCCGACCAGACGCTGACGTTGCCCGGCTCGGTCGCGCCCTATGCGGACGCATCGATCTATGCGCGCACGAGCGGCTATATCGCGCACTGGAGCGTCGATCTCGGCACGCACGTGAAGGCCGGCCAGACGCTCGCGCAGATCTCGGCGCCCGATCTCGACGCGCAGCTGCGCCAGGCGCGCGCCGACGAAGCGAGCGCGCAGGCGAACTACGACTATGCGAAATCGACCGCGCAGCGCTGGCAGGACATGCTGAAAACGCAGTCGGTGTCGCAGCAGGACACCGACACGAAGGTCGCGGACATGAACGCGAAGCGCGCGATGCTCGCGTCCGCGCAGGCGAACGTCGCGCACCTCGCCGAACTCGTGTCGTACGAGTCGGTCACCGCGCCGTTCGACGGCGTGATCACCGCGCGCAACGTCGACGTCGGCACGCTGGTCACAGCGGGCGGCACGCCGGGCAGCCCGGGCCTGTCGGGCGAACTGTTCCATCTCGAACAGACGGACACGCTGCGCGTGTTCGTCGACGTGCCGCAGGACAGCGCGAGCGGCGTATCGACCGGCACGCCGGTCTACCTGACGACACCGCAGTATCCGGGGCGGCGCGTGGCCGCGCGTGTCGCGCGCAGCGCGGGCGCGATCGATCCCGTCACGCGCACGCTGCGCGTCGAGATCGACGTCGACAACCGCGACGGCACGCTGATACCCGGTGCGTATGCGCAGGCGCATCTCGTCTTGCCGAGCGCGGCGCCAGCGCTCGACCTGCCGGTCAGTGCGCTGCTGTTCCGCCCGAACGGCGTGACGGTCGCCACCGTCGGCGCGAACGGCCGCACCGCGCTGAAGACCGTGCAGATCGGGCGCGATTTCGGCACGCGCGTGGAGATCGTCGCGGGGCTCGCGGCGACCGATCGTGTGATCGATAACCCCGGCGATGCGATCACGGCCGGGGAAGCCGTGAAGATCGTGGCGACGTCGCACGATGCGGCGCCGGTTGCGGCTTCGTCTGCTTCGTCTGCTTCGTCTGCTTCGTCTGCTTCGTCCGCGCAAGCCGCGCAACCGGCGTCCGCCGCCGGTGCGCGCGACGTGCCGCCGCTGCGCGCGGCCGGCATCGCGCCCGCTGCTTCAACGCCCGCTCCGGCGCCCGCCCGCGGCTAACCCATCGACGCCCCTCCACGAGATGCCTGCCATGCGCCTTCTTCATCCGCTCCCGTTCGCTCGCCGCATCGTCGCGCTCGGCGCCGTCGCCGCACTGACCGCCTGCTCGACGCTGCCACCCTATTCGCCGCCCGCCGTCGCGGTGCCCGCGCACTACGCGGGCGCGCCGGCCGCACCGGCCGCGCAAGCCGGCTGGCGCGCCGCAATGCCGGCCGACGCCGCCGCGCGCGGCGCGTGGTGGACCGTGTTCGGCGACGCCGACCTGAACGCGCTCGAAGCGCGCGTCGACGTGTCGAACCAGACGGTGAAGAAAGCCGTCGCCGACCTGCAGCAGGCACGCGCGATGGTCGACTATCAGCACGCCGGGTTCCTGCCGACGATCACGGCAGGTGTCGCGCAAAGCCGTGCGCGCGTGTCGCAGAACCGGCTCGGCTCGTCGCTCGCCGGCAAGACGACGCCCGACTACCAGGCCGGCGTGGCCGCGAGCTGGGAGCCCGACGTGTTCGGCCGCGTGCGCGACGCGGTAACGGGCGCGCAGGCGAATGCCGCCGCGAACGAGGCCGACCTGCAGGCCGTGAAGCTGTCGGTCACGGCCGAACTCGCGACCGACTATTTCGCGCTGCGCTCGCTCGACACGCAGAAGCAGTTGCTCGACGATACGGTACATGCGTACACGGACGCGCTGACGCTGCTCAAGCAGCAACTCGCGGCCGGTGCGATCGACGCGTCGGCGGTTGCGCAAGCCGAGACGCAACTCGAATCGACACGCACGCAGGACACCGACATCGACGCGTCGCGTGCGCAGTTGCAGCACGCGATCGCGACGCTGGTCGGCGAGAGCGCATCGACGTTCGCGCTGCCGCCGCGCGTGCAGGCATTCCACGTGCCGGCCATTCCGGCCGGCGTGCCGTCGCAATTGCTGGAGCGGCGGCCCGACATCGCGGCGGCCGAGCGTCGCGTCGCGGCCGCGAACGCGCAGATCGGCGAGGCGCGCGCCGCGTTCTTCCCCGATCTCGTGCTGTCGGCCAGCGCCGGCCTCGAAAGTTCATTCTTCGCGCCGTGGCTCGCGGCGCCGAGCCTGTTCTGGTCGCTCGGCCCGCAACTCGCCGGCACGCTGTTCGACGGCGGTCGCCGCAGCGCGTCGCTGCGCGGCGCGCATGCGAAATACGACGGCGCGGTCGCCGATTACCGGCAAACGGTGCTCGTCGCGTTCCAGCAGGTCGAGGATCAGTTGTCCGCGATCGATGCGCTCGCGTCCGAAGCCGGCAGCCAGCAGCGCGCGACCGACGCGGCCGACCTGTCGCTGCGGCTGACGACGAATCGCTTCAACGCGGGCGCCGTCAGCTATCTGGACGTGGTGACCGCGCAGACGATCGCGCTGACGAACCGGCGCACGGCCGATCAGATCGACGCGCGCCGGATCGAGGCCGAAGTCGGGTTGCTGAAGGCGCTGGGCGGCGGCTGGCAGGCGAGCGCGAGCGCAAGCTCAGGCGCGGAATCGAAAGCCGACGCGAAAGTCACGAACACGATGTACCCGTAACGTTTTCTGCCCTTCACCCTGGTTGCCCCGCTTCTGGCAGTCGGAAAAATTACAGATGTGGGAGGGCGAGGCGATGAGTTCGTTCTGGCGTGTGTCCGGAGATACAGGGGCAAGTCCACTGAGCAGCAGCAGGCCGTTGTCAAGGTGTTTCCACGAAGTGCGTCGAACGCCAAACGATGGTGTTGAAGCGCGGGCTGGACGTTCGCCAACGCTCAATGTGAACCTCCGACACCCTGTAAAACAAGCACTGGTGTCGCCCCACCGGGCGTCGGACGATGATTGTATCGTTGTGCATGCACCCAATTTGTTGATCATCTGCTACGTGCACGCTATGCTCTTGTCATAAGTCGCTTTCCTCATCACGCCGCTCATGAACCCCATCTGACATTGCAAGCTCTTGAAGGCGCATTGGCCAAATCTTCGCGCATACACTCCCCATTTTTTGCATGAGCGCAACGCGTGCAGACACGAAAAGAACGTCGCTCTCAGCCTTTGCTGACGGCACTACCACGAGTTTTCCCAGTAGCAGTATCCGTGGTGACTGTTAGCAGAAACTTCGAACGGCAACAGCAATGGACCATGCTGTTGCCCGCCCCTGCTCAACTGGGCGTGCCCGTCTGATGTGCGGCTTGGCTGGGCTGATTCGCCATGACGGCCACGCGCCCGCACAGGTCGAGCGGGTGCTCGCGATGCGCGAGCGACAACGGCATCGTGGGCCGGATGGCCGCGGCTTATGGCATGACCAACACGCCGTGCTTGCTCACGACCGTCTGGCTTTACTCGACGCCGAACATGGCGCGCAGCCGATGTGCAGTGCAGACCATCGTTACGTGCTGGTCTACAACGGCGAGATCTACAACTACGCGGAGTTACGCCGCGAACTGAGCGGGCACTGGTCGTTCCGCACGAACACCGACACCGAGGTGGTGCTCGCCGCGTATGCGGTATGGGGCGAAGCGTGTCTTCGGCGCTTCAACGGCATGTTCGCGTTCCTGGTGTGGGACGCCCATCGTCAACGAGCCTTTGCCGCGCGCGACCGGCTGGGCGTCAAGCCGTTCGTTTATCTGCAGCAGGGGGCGGAATTCCTGTTTGCGTCGGAGGCCAAAGGACTGCTGCCTGCGATGCAAGCGCCGCGTGCGAATATCGACGCCGTGCTGGAATACCTGGTGGCGCCGTTCTTCAGCGGCGTGACCCAACCGATGTTCGATGGCATGGCGTACCTGCCGCCCGGCCATCTGCTGCGCGTGGATCGCGATGGCTTGCAGCTATCGCGCTGGGCGCCGGAGATTGCCGAAAACCCCGCTGCGAAGGCCGACGATGTCGCCCACGCGCTGCGCGAGCGCCTCGCCGCGGCTGTCCAGCGTAGCTTGATCGCCGATACACCGGTCGGCCTGTTTTTCAGCGGCGGCCTCGACTCCACGCTGATAGGCGGCCTGGCGCGAGCGGCTGGTGCGACACCGTCCTGCTTCACCATCCGTTTTGAAGATCACCATCGCTACGACTACACGCGTTCGCTGATCGTGGCTTCCGACGATCAACCTTTCGCCGAACAGGCTGCGAACGAATTGGGCCTGCCGCGCGAAGACGTCGCACCGACGCGCTCGACACTCGCCCAGGATCTGCTGCAACTGGCCACGCAAAACGATGCACTGCCCGCGTGGGAACAGGAGCTGGCGCAACATTACTTGGCGCGAGCCGCCAGCACGCGCGTCAAGGCGGTATTGGTGGGCGATGCCGCGGACGAAACGCACTACGGTTATCACTTCCTGCTCGACCCGCACGCCACCCGCGATCCGACCCATATCCTGCAGCGCTTGACCGCCGATCCCTATCTACGGCCCGGCGTGCTGGCGCAACCGTTGCAACACTACGGCGAGGTCTATCGCGAACTGGCGACCGCAGCCGGACACGATTGGCATACGCCCGCCTCGCGCGTGCGCGCCACGCAATGGCTGGTGCGCCATCGTTGGTTGCAGCGGCTGTTGCATAACGGCGATATCCACGGCATGGCGCATGGACTGGAAGCGCGCGTCCCCTTCAGCGATACCGAAGTATTGGACCTGGCTGCCACCATTCCGGCCGAGCTGGCGCTACGTGATGGCGTGGAAAAAGCCATGTTGCGTGAAGCGTCGCGCGGTGCGTTGCCGGAAGCCGTGCGCCTGCGCAGGAAGTCGGCCTTACCCAAGGATCAAGGCAACGGCGAGGCATTGCGCCAGCACGCCCGCGAAATACTGGCGACGGACGCCGACCGCATCGCCGGTTTGCTCGACGTACCGCGGCTGCGGCGCCGCTGCGCCGATCCGTCCCCGCTGAACGAGCACGAGCGCGCCGTGATGTTTCGGGCTTGCTCGCTCGCGCACTGGTCGCGGGTTCACGGCGTGAGCATGCCATGAGGCAGCCCTCGCTTTGCGTGGTGCCCGAGAACGAGCATCTCAATCCTCCTATCGAACCGGATCAGCGCGTGCGAACCGGTAAGCTTTGAGGTGGCGTTCTACGCGCCAACCATCCCGGCCTTGGTCGGATTGGTGAAGGCGCTGGGCGGCGGCTGGCAGGCGAGCGCGAGCGGTGACTCGAGATCAGGCGCGGAATCGAACACCGGCGCGAAGGAACCCGCGGCCGCCGTGCGCCCGTGCCGCCGTCAAGCAGCCGGCGGCCGGTTGAACGTAAGCACGAACCGCGTGCCGCGCGCATCGCTTTCGACCTGCGCGGTGCCGCCGTGCAGCTCCATCACCGAGCGCACGATCGCGAGGCCGAGCCCGGCCGTGCCGCCCGGCGCGCCGCCGCTGCGTGCCGGGTCGCCGCGCACGAACCGGTCGAAGATCCGCGGCAGCAGTGCGGGATCGATCGGCTCGCCCGGATTCGCGACGACGACGCGCACCGCGTCCGGCGTTTCGTCGACGGCGAGCGTGATGACGCCACCGGCAGGCGTGTAACGCAGCGCGTTCGCGAGCAGGTTGCCGACGGCCCGCCGAAACAGCTCGACGTCGGCGGTCAGTTGCCCGTGCCCGTCGACGCGCAGCGTCGAGCCCGCTTCGTCGGCGAGCCCCTCGAAATACTCCGCGATGCGCTCGAGTTCTTCACGCACGTCGAACGCGCGCTGCCGCGTGACGAAGCTCGGATGCTCGGCGCGCGCGAGGAACAGCACGTTCTCGATCATTCGCCCGAGACGGTCGTATTCCTCGAGATTCGATTCGAGCAGCGTCTGGTACTCGTCGACCGAACGCGGCCGCGCGAGCGCGACTTCGGTAGCGCCGCGCATGTTGTTCAGCGGCGTGCGCAAATCGTGCGCGAGATCGGCGCTGAATTGCGACAGATGCGCGAAGGCCTGCTGCAGGCGGCCGAGCATCGCGTTCTGCGCATCGACGAGCGCGCGCAGCTCGGGCGGTGCGCGCGATGCGTCGAGCCGCGTGTCGAGCTTGTCGACCGTGATCCGGCCCGTGTCGTCGACGATCTCGCGCAACGGCGCGAGCGCCCGGCGAATCAGCCAGTAGCCGAGCAGCAGCGCGAACAGCGCGCCGAGCCCGCCGGCGAGCTCGAGCCGGTCGCGATAGCCTTCGAGCAGATCGGCCCGGTCGCGCATGTTGCGCGCGATCGCGATGCGGATCGGCGTGCGGTCGCCGAGCGCGGCCTCGATCACGACGCCGCGCATCGGCATGCCGCCGTCGGCGGTCCACGTGACGAGCTGGTCGGTCGTGATCCGGTCGCTCGCGGGAACCGGCACCGCATGCGGTGCGAACAACTGCGCGTCCGCCAGCGGAACGGATGCGGCCGCGGGCGCGTCGTCGAGCGCGGCGAGCCGGACGTTGTGGCGCGCGAGCACGTCGCCCTGCGCATCGACGACGACCATCGACAGCGCCTCGTTGCCCAGCACCTGGCTCGTGAGTCGCTCCGCATGCGCGCGAACCGCATCGAGCGACTCGAGCTCGCCCGCGAGCCGGCGCGTGTGGCGCGCGGCCAGCACGATGTCGAGGTCGTCCTGCGTATTCACCTGCCGCTCGAGGCCCGCATACACATACGCGCCGACGAGCGCGAACGCGGCGAGCGTGGTCACGGCGAACGCGAGCGCGAGCGTCGCCGCAAGCGAGCGCGGGCGCGTCATGCGTCGTCCTTCGGTTCGAGCACGTAGCCGACGCCGCGCACGGTATGGATCAGCTTGACGGGGAACGCGTCGTCGATCTTCGCGCGCAGGCGCCGGATCGCGACCTCGACCACGTTGGTGTCGCTGTCGAAATTCATGTCCCACACGTACGACGCGATCTGCGTGCGGCTCAGCACCTCGCCCTGCCGGCGCGCGAGCAGCTGCAGCAGCGAGAATTCGCGCGGCGTCAGGTCGATTCGCGTCGCGCCGCGCTTCACGCGGCGGCGCACCACGTCGATTTCCAGATCGCCGACCACCAGGTGTTCGGTCTCGCGCGGCGGCCCGCGACGCGCGAGCGTGCGGATGCGGGCAAGCAGTTCGACGAACGCGAACGGCTTCACGAGGTAGTCGTCGGCGCCGAGTTCGAGGCCGTGCACGCGGTCCTGCACGTCGTCGCGCGCGGTCAGGAACAGCACGGGCGTCGTGTGCGTTTCGCGCAGCCGCTTGAGCACGCCCCAGCCGTCGAGCACGGGCAGCATCACGTCGAGCACGATCACGTCGTAACGCTCTTCCTGCGCGAGCATCAGCCCTTCGGCACCATCCTTCGCGAGATCGACGCTGAAGCCCGATTCCTCGAGCCCCTTCTTCAGGTACGCGCCCGTCTTCGGTTCGTCTTCGACTATCAGGATGCGCATGGCCGGCTCCGTCGCTTTGGTGGGGACATCCGGCGATGTTACCCGGAAATGGCGACACGGCTGCGCTCCGTGCAAGCGCGGATGGCGTAGATGACAAAACGGTAATCAGACGGTCAGCCTGGCGTGCGGCGCGGCGGGTCGAGCGTGCCCGCCTTCTGGTCGAATGCCTCGAACAGGACGCCAGCCCGGCGAACACGGCCCGGCCCGAGCGGCGGCTTCAAAACGGGCCCTCGACCACGATCGACAGGCCGTTGATATCCATCAGCGAGTCGACCGCGGTCTTCGAGTGGCAAGGCGTCTCGTCCGCACCTCGCCGCCGGCTATCTTCCGCCGAGCGCGACGTAAAGGGCGACCTGATTCGTGAGGATCGAATAGCGTGCGTTCGCGAGTTCGGCATCGGCGTTGCGGCTCGCCTGCTGCGCGTCGAGCCAGTTTTGCAGCGGAATCGAACCCGCCCGGTACTGCCAGCCGATGCGTTGCTCGCTTTGTCGTGCTGCTTCGAGCGCATCGGCCCATTGTGTGATTTCGGCCTGATAGTCGGCGCGCGCAGCAAGCGCGTTCTCCACATCAGCGAGTGCCTGATAAAACGTCCTGGCGAATGCCACCGCCGCGGCGTCATAGGCTGTTTGTGCCGAACCCACCTGCGCTTTCATCGTCCAGACATTCAGAAACGGCGCCGCGACATCGGCTGCGATCGTGCCGAGCGGGTTTTGCAACAGATTGCGCAATGCGTCGCTCGCGGTACCGGCCGACCCCGTCAACGTGAGGTTGGGGTAGAAACTGGTCCGTACGGCATCCACCCTTGCGAGCGTGCTTCGCGTGCGCAATTCCGCCGCCATGACGTCCGGACGGCGAACGAGCACGGAGGCCGGCACGCCCGCGGCGACGGCGGGCAACGGGGTCGTCAGACGCGCCGAAGGGACGACGAAGACTTCGCCTGGTGGCTGACCGAGCAAGATCGCGAGCGCGTTTTCGGTTTGTGTTCGCTGCGCCAGTAGAACACTGCGCGACGCGCGTTGCGACGCGAGCGATTGACGGGCCGCAAGCAGGTCCACTGCCGTAATCGCCCCCGACGCATACCGGACATTCGTCAATGCCAGCGTTTGCTCGCCGTAAAGAATCGATGCATCGCTCTGTTCGATCTGTTCCGTCAGCAGCGCGAGCAACCAGTAGTCTTGGGCGACCAGGGATGCGACGGTCATCTTGACCGTCCGCTCATCCTGCTCGGTTGCCCGCGCCTCCCAGCGCGATGCATCGGTCGAACTCGCCAGCGAACCCCATAGGTCGACGACGTAGCTAGCCGATGCGAGAAGCGACTTCGAATGCGACACGACGCGCGTGCCACGCAGCGAATGAGAATTCGACAACGCCGCACTCGAGCTGATCAGGGGCAATTGATTTGCGCGGGCGAGATCGACGGCAAATTGCGCCGCGCGCAGATTGACGACGGCGGTCTTGAGATCGTGATTGCCCGCCAATGCGCGCTCGATAAGCCGGTTCAGTTCCGGATCGCCGAACGCGTTCCACCACGGGTCGATATTCGCATCACCGCCGGGGTTCGCTGCCGTGTCCGCCGGCGACGACCTGGACGCGGCGGATTCTGCCTGCCAATGCCGGGGAATCGAGACGTCGGGCCGCGTCCATGTCGTGCGCGTCAACGTCCCGCATGCGGAGACGCCCAGCGACACGATCACCAAGGCGATCGTGCCGAATCGCGACATCGACCTGGACGCTCGAACCGGTCGTAGAACCGTACGTGTCAAAACAGCATGCAGTGAATGAGAGAACGTGTTCATTCGCGGGCCAGTGCTTCTGCCGGGTTGAGGCGCGCGGCCTGACGCGCCGGGAAGTAGCCGAACACGACACCGACGAGCGCGGCACTGGCGAACGCAGTCACGACCGAGTCGGGCGACAGCACCATGTAGAAGCGACTATGAGGCTCGGAAAAAAACCGGATGATCCCGAACGCAAGCGCCACGCCGACCACGCCACCGGCGACGCATAGCCAGACGGACTCGATCAGAAACTGATCGCGAATATCGGAGCGGCGAGCGCCGATCGCCATGCGGATGCCGATTTCATGGGTGCGCTCCGTCACCGACACGAGCATGATGTTCATCACGCCGATGCCACCGACAAGCAAGGAAATGCCCGCGATCGACGCAATAAAGAGGCGAAAAGTTTCGTTCGACGCCGTCGCGACCTGAAACAAGGCGTCCGAATTGAAGGTCGTGAAATCGATGGCGCCATGGCGCATCTTCAGAACCTTGTTGATGCCGGCAAGCGCGGCGCTCGAAGGTATGCCGTCGGCGAGCCGGACGGTCACGCTCTGGAGGTTGTACGAGCCGGTCATACGCGACATGACCGAGGTGTACGGCATATAGACTCCCAGCGTACCGGGTGCAAACGACATGGCGTTCGAACCCGCCACGCCGATCACATGGCCCGGCAGATTTCCGACGAGTACCACTTTCCCTATCGGCGAATCGGAGCCGAACAGCGTTTGCCGGGCCTTCTCATCGACGACGACAACCGGAGCGTTCGATTCGACCAGCGACTCGTCGAAAGGGCGGCCTTCGATCATATGGATGCCGTGGACGCGAAAATAGTCGGCGCCCGTGCCATGAACCGTCGCGGATACGTCTTTGTTGCCCACGCGAATCGTTCCTGTGCTCGTCACTTCCGGCGTCACGCTATCAATGTAGCTTTGCGCCTGCAGCGCGTGCACGTCGCCGAGACTCAGCGTATGAATCGAGTTCGCACGCAAGTCGCCGGCCATCCGTCCTGGATAGATGCTGATCGTGTCCGTACCAAACTGCCGTAAATGATCGATGATCGCCCTGCGGCTTCCTTCGCCCCGCGCGACCATGCAGGCGACCGACGCAATACCGGCAATAATGCCCAGCATCGTCAGGAATGAGCGCAGACGATGGTTCGCCGCCGAGTGCATGGCAAGCCGGAATGCTTCGATGAGCCGGCCCAATGCGAGCGGCTGCGCATTTTTGCGTCGAAGCAGGACCGCAGGCTCAATGGGCGAGGCAGACGGCACATCGCAGGCGTTCGCCGATCGCGTCGATTCAGGGCGACTGTCTCCGACGATGCGCCCGTCGCGAATCTCGATGATGCGGCGCGCATGCCGGGCGACGTCCATATCGTGCGTGACGATGATGATCGTATGGCCCTGCCCGTTGAGCTCGTGGAACAGCGCCATCAGTTCTTCGCCGCTCTGGCTGTCGAGTGCGCCTGTCGGTTCGTCGGCGAGAATGATGTCGCCGCCGTTGATCAAGGCGCGCGCGATGCTGACCCGCTGCTGTTGACCGCCAGAGAGTTGCATCGGCCGATGGCCGAGGCGGTCACCCAGACCCAAGCGCTCGAGAAGCTTCCTTGCTCGTCCGCGTCTTTGTTCCGCGTCGAGGCCCGCATAGACGGCAGGCGCTTCGACGTTGGCGAGTGCGGTCAGATCGTTCAGCAACTGATAGCGCTGGAATACGAAGCCGAAATGCTCGCGACGCAACTGCGCGAGCGCGTCCGCGTCGAGCGACTGCGTCTCGACTCCGGCGATCCGGTAAGTACCGGACGTCGGCGTGTCGAGACAACCGAGGATATTCATCAACGTCGATTTTCCCGAACCCGATGCGCCGACGATGGCCACCATCTCACCTCGCTCGATGCGCAGACCGATCTGGTGCAGGACGGTAAGCGCCGCCTCGCCGGCGCCATAGGTGTGGCTCACATTATCGAGTTCGATCAGCGCCGGATTCGACGTCCGTGCGTGTGGCGTGGACATTCCGTTACCCTGCCATGCCGTAAGGGTCACGCGGCCCGGCGCCGGAAGACTGACCGACGACGATACGATCGCCCGCCCCCAGGCCGCTGACGATCTGTACGACGGTGTCGTTGGCAATGCCGGTCCGTACCATCCGGCTCGTGACGGTGCCGTCGGCCGCCAGCACCCGCACCATCGCGCGCCCGTCGCGCGGCGGTGCGGTCAGTGCAGCGACCGGCAGGACCGCCACGTGTCGCGCCCGCGCAAGCACGACCGACACCTGTGCCGTCATCGAAATGCGAAGTCGATGATCGGGATTCGGCATATCGAGCCGGCCGTTGTAATAGATGGCCGTATTCGTCGCCGACGAAGTGGTCGTGGGACTGGTTGTCGTGTCGGTCATGATCGAGTCCGGCGCGGGCTCGATGGCTTTTAGCGTGGTTTCATATCGATGCGACGGGTCGCCGAGAATCGTGAAATAGGCGGGCAGGCCAGGCCTGAGCCGCACGACGTCGGCCTCCGAGATTTGCGCCTTGACCTGGATCGTGTCGAGGCGCGCGATCTTCACCAGATTCGGCGTCGTCTGATTGGCGTTGACGGTTTGGCCCTCTACCGCGAGCACGGCGACAACTTCCCCGTCGCTCGGGGCGACAATGCGCGTGTAGCCGAGCGTGACGCGCGCGGTGTCCACGTTGACCTGCGCTACCTTCATCTGGGCATGACTCGTTTCGACATTCGCGCGAGCCACGTCGAAGGCTGCCTGTGCCGTTTCCAAATCGGCATGCGCGCCGGCGTCATGTTCAGCCAGTTCCTTCTGCCGTCCCAGCGCGAGCCTGGCCTGGACAAGCGACGCCTCGCTCGAATGCACTGCGGCCACCGCGCTTTGCAATTGCGCCCGAGCCGTGTCCAATGCGTAGATCTGTGGCTGCGAGTCGATTTCCGCGATCAGTTGACCTTTCCTGACATGATCGCCGAGCGCCACGTGCATCGACTTGATCTGGCCGTTGACCTGCGCGCCGACGCTAACGAGATCCGCCGCGCGGATCGTTCCCACGGCCTCGACGGTGGACTCGATGTCCTGATACGAAACCTGGGCGGTAACGTATTGAATATTTGGCTTGTCGTGCCGTGTATATCTATATGCGACGACAGCCGCTGCGATAATCGCGAAAGCCAAGATGAAATACTGAATAATTTTCTTGTTCACGCCCCATCTGCCTTATTCTGCGAAGCCTTCGCTCTCTCGCTCGTTGTTGTCTCGCCTCCGAATTCCCGGATCGACACAGCGTCAACGGTCAATTCAGATTTCCGCATTGGCCGTCAACTTCGATCCGAATGCCATGGTAACCCGCGAAAACTGGAATAATTTTGCTTTTTCGTTCCCGCAAGGGGAGCAGCAGTGAGTGGTGGCATCAATGCGTCGGCGTAAAAACGGTATGAGATTCCACATGCGACGCCTGTATTAATTTAAAAAATAGCTCAGTGAAATAGCGAATCTGTCGGCCCCTGTGGTCACGTATCCAGAGTCGACTACAGCCACGGACGGGCTCGCTCCTCCCGTATCGAACAGCAAGACACGAACGTAGCATCGAGTACGAATTCGTAAAGATATTGAAAGACAATACGGTGCACGATTAGTAATATCGGGATCACGAAGGTTTGCAGCCAGTCGTCCAGCGCAGTGCCGACGCGCTCGTACGCGTCGTCGAAGCCGAAGCCCTCGGGGCAATCCGGCGAAGCATCGGTTTCGATCGACCCGCCGAATGCCGGGTGCAACGCCCGCGCGTTCGCGGCCTCGATCGATGTGATGCCGAGCCACGGCCGGCGAGGCCACCGAATGCACCTCAATAAAAGTCAGCCCGCCTACCTGCGGCACGGACCCATCTGCGTGCGTGCTCCGAAGGCCCGACCTGCTTGCGTGCAACGTCCCAACGCTGCCGGGATGACACTTTCACGCTCGCGGCGTGACGGTGTCGGTTCGGGACCGCATTGATTTATTGACCGCGCACCGCGCGCAAACGATTGCGCACAAGACGAAAGCAAAACGTTTATGTACCATTCAGATAATAAGGATCACTTCCAGATACGAACACGAACCGTGTCTGACACATGGATTTCATTATGTACTTAAGACGGGCGTGAAACGGGACGCTCGTCGCCCCGCGCCCATGTGGGTGCTTCCGCGCCTCCACCGCCTGGTTATTGCACATACCGCCTGCCCCATTGCTTCGAGCGTGACCGAAATCGGCGCGCTCGTCCGTCGCTCGATCGTCGACACACACGCGAACGCGATTGCCCTGCATTGCGCAGACCATTTCCATGAGCACCGACGTAGCACCCTTCAACGCAAGACCATGCCGCTAGTCAGACCGAGGTTTTCAACGCAATTGTCGCTACTCAGGGCACTTGCCGCAGTGTTGTGCGCGTCGCTGGTCGCAATCGTCTGGTTAATGGCCAGTTGCACCGAAGGCCAGCGGATCGCATCCGCCAGGCAGCGCGCGAGCGACGCGTGCGAGGCGATTGCTTCCCACTACACCCTGTCGTTACCGCACGCGACGGAGCCGAACGTTCAACTGTTGCACGACGTCCTCAACGCAGCCCTTGCCGCATCCGCGGGTATCGAGGGAGGGTTCTGGCGGGCTGACGCGTCGTATTCCGCGCCGCCGGCGAGTGCGCCCGAGCATGCTGGTGGATTCCTGGCCTACGCGTTTCCCTCTTACCCCGGCAGCGGCATCAAACGCGACATTCCGGAAGCGGAAACGCCGCTGATCCTGAGCGCACTCTCCGCTGCTTCCACCGCCGTTCGTACGGCCGCCGAGATAGTCGGACGCCGCCGCGAGGCAGTCATCGCGATCGCGTGCCCCGTGAACGGACATACCGGGCTCTATGCGTGGACCCTCGTGCGCGCGCAATCGATGCTGGTCCACCAAGGCGACACCATCGTAGCGACGTTCGCCGTCGTTCTGGCGGTGCTGTTCGCCGTTTCCCTGTATCTCGCATTCGCCCTGTGCGCATGGCGCGACAAACTCGTGCGGCTCGACACCGCGCTCTCGAACGACGACGCCGATTCGATCGGCAGCATCTCCTGCCCGGGCGAACCGGAGCTCGATCGAATCGCGCATGCATTCAACCGCTGGATTGCGCGTACCCGCGACGCTCGCGAACAGGCGAGCGAACTGGAAACCCGCCTCGCTCACGCGCATCGCGTCGCGCTGCTCGGCACACTGGCCGCCGAGGTTGCGCATGAAATCCGCAATCCGGCCGGCGCGATGCGCTTGAAAGCCGAGAACGCGCTGGCCGGCGATGCCTCCCGGCAGCAATCGGCGCTGCGCTCGATACTCGGCCAGATCGAGCGCATCGAAATCCAGGTGTCGAGGCTGCTGGCGCTCACCCAACCCGTTACGCCGCGCATCGAGCCGGTCGATCCGGGCACGTGGCTCCCGGAAAGCGTGCAGACGCATGACGAGCTCGCGCGCAGCAAGGGCGTCGCGTTGACGGTGGCCTGCACTATGCCGACCACCTCCACCGGAGAAACGACCGATCGCCCCGTTTTCGATCCCGCCCAGATGCGTCGTGCGCTCGACAATCTGATCGTCAATTCGCTGGCGCACGTTCGACCGGGCGGCACGGTTCACATCGAAGCCAGCCGTCGCGCTTCGCCATGCGGCATGCGCTTCGTGCTCGAAGTCGCCGACGACGGCCCCGGCGTGGCCGAAGCCGAGCGCGCGCGCATCTTCGAACCTTTCGTCAGTGCGCGGCCCGGCGGCTGCGGGCTGGGTCTCACCCTGGTTCGAGAGATCGCGGCGTCGCACGGCGGCAATGCCTATCACGCCGCCACCCCTACTGCCTGCTTTGTCATCGATATCCCATGGCGACCATCCTGCTGATCGACGACGACGATGCCTTCCGCGAAGGATTGTCCGAAACCCTGACCGATCTCGGTCACGAAACCCTATGCGCCGGCACGGGCGAGCACGCGCTCGCCCGCATCGAGCGAGGTCTGCAACCCGACTGCATATTCCTCGACGTCCGGCTGCCCGACATGGACGGAATAGCCGTGCTCGAGAAACTGCGGCGCGTCGACCGACTCGCGACGGTACCCGTCGTGGTATTGACCGCCTATGCCCGTAGCGGCAACACGATCGCCGCGATGCGCCTGGGCGCGTTCGACCACCTGGCGAAGCCGGTCGGCCGCGACGATATCGCGTGCCTGCTCGAGCGCATCTTCGCGGCGCATTCTCCGTCCGACGCCGTTGCCCATGCGCACGCGAACGTCGACACATTCGACGAGCCTGTCGGTGCGGAGCCGCGCTTGCTCGGCATCAGCGCGGCGATGCGCGAAGTACAAAAATGTATCGGCCGCGCGGCAGCGTCGGACGCGACCGTTCTCATCACCGGGGAAACA
Organism: Burkholderia sp. AU16741; assembly: GCF_002223345.1. Classification (NCBI taxonomy): domain Bacteria; kingdom Pseudomonadati; phylum Pseudomonadota; class Betaproteobacteria; order Burkholderiales; family Burkholderiaceae; genus Burkholderia; species Burkholderia sp. AU16741. The sequence continues at coordinate 153,399 of NZ_NKEZ01000011.1, read as the reverse complement.
GGAACGGGCAAGGAAGTCGCGGCCAGGGTGCTCCACGTCGAGTCGTCGCGTAGCGGCCGCCCGTTCGTTGCCGTCAATTGCGCGGCGATTCCTCACGAGCTTCTCGAAAGCGAGCTCTTCGGCCATTGCAAAGGCGCTTTCACGGGCGCCACGGCCGCACGGACGGGCCGAATCGTCGAAGCCGATGGCGGCACACTATTTCTGGATGAAGTCGGCGACATGGCGACCTGCATGCAGGCCAAGCTGCTGCGCGTGCTGCAGGATCAGCAAGTCACCCCGCTCGGCGTCAACCGGTCCATTTCGGTAAACGTCCGCGTGATTGCGGCAACCCACCGGGATCTGCGAACCATGGTCGCGAACGGAACGTTTCGCGAAGATCTGCTTTACCGACTCAACGTCATCCCCATTCATCTGCCGCCGCTGCGCGAGCGGCTGGCCGATATCCTGCCGCTCGCCGTTCATTTTCTCGACACGACGTCGAACTCGACTACGACGAAGCGGCTGTCCGTGCAGGCGGAGCGCCGCCTGCTCGCGTATGCGTGGCCGGGCAACGTACGCGAGTTGCGCAACGCGATCGCTCGCGTGAATGCGCTCGCGCCCGGCGCCGTCGTCACCGGATGCGATCTCGCGTTCCTCGACGAACCGGGTGTTCCGTCGCGCGACGCGCTGCTGCCGGCGGCGATGCTCAATCGTCCGCTATCGGAGGCCCTCGCCGCCGTCGAGCGCGAGATGATCCTGCGCACGCTGTCACTCACCGGCGACAATCGCGCGGAAGCGGCGAAGCGGCTCGGCATCAGCCGCCAGTCGCTGTACACGCGCATGGCGAACCTCGATATCGGCTAGCGTCGGATTGCCGGACATACGGGTCCGGGCGCGTCGACACGCGCGCTGCCGCACCGCCGGCAAAGCCGCGTCGCCCGGCGCTACAGTGCTTCAGCGCGTCCAAGCTGAAAAACCGAGACGACCTCCACCAGTTCCCGTGACTGCTGGCGCAGATTGATCGCGGCCGCCGCCGTTTGCTCGACCAACGCGGCGTTTTGCTGCGTCGTGCGTTCCATCTGGCCGACGGCTTCGCCGATCTGGGCCACGCCGAGCGATTGCTCGGTGCTCGCGGCGCTGATTTCGCTCATTGTCTCGGTGACGCGACGAATCGAGTTCACGACTTCCGTCATCGCCACCCACGCGCGCTCGACTTCCGTCGAGCCTTGAGCGACGCGCCCCACGCTCGAGCCGATGAGCTTCTTGATCTCCCTGGCCGCGTCGGCGGAACGTCCGGCCAGGCTGCGCACTTCGCTGGCCACCACCGCGAAGCCTCTGCCCTGCTCGCCGGCGCGCGCGGCCTCCACCGCGGCATTCAAGGCCAGGATGTTCGTCTGAAAGGCAATGCTGTCGATGACACCCGTGATGTCCGAGATCTGGCGGGAACTGTCGTTGATGCCCTTCATGGTTTCCACGACCTGATTGATCACTTCGCCGCATTGCGCGGTCACCGTGGACGCATTCATCGCCAATTGATTCGCTTCGTGAGCGTTGTCGGCGTTCCGTGCGACGGTGGAACTCAGTTCCTCCATGGAGGCGGCGGTTTGCTCGAGCGCGCTGGCCTGACTCTCCGTGCGGGAACTGAGATCGTCGTTGCCCTGCGCGATTTCGGCGCTCGCCGCCGCGAGGTTATCCGAGCCGCGGCGCACGTTGGACACCACGCGAAGCAGTGCAGCCTGCATGTCACGCAAGCTGCCGAGCAATTGGCCGAGTTCATCCGTGCCATGAACGTCGACACGAACGCTCAGGTCGCCTCTGGCCACGCGATGCGCGACGTCCGTCGCGCGCATGAGCGGCCGGGTAATACTGCGGGTGATCAGCCATCCGCATACCACGCTCAGCAGCATGCCGACCATGCCGAACGCGATCATCAGCGTGCGCCCGAATCGATAATTCGCGTCGATCTCGGCCGCGAGTCCATCGATTTCTTCGCGCTGGTACTTCACCAACGCGTCGACCTTTTCGACAAGTTGCCGCGCGGTCGGTATGAACTGCTGTTCGAGCAACTGGTCGGCCTGTTCCGCCTGTCCTTCCTTCTTCAGCGCATAGATCTGATCCCGGATCGCGAGGAAGCGCTTGCGTTGCTCGCCGATGGCGGCGAACAAGCGCTTTTCCGCGTCCGACGTCATCAATGCCTCGATGGCCGTCTGCTTCGCCGCGGACACTTTCGATGCGGCAATGGCTTCGTCGTTGAAATAGTTGGCCAGCCCCGGATCGGCGCTCTTGGCAATCGCGGTAGTACGCGTGACCGCGACGCTGATTTGTCGGGACCAGTCATTGACCAGCCGCTCGGTCTGCAACGGCCTGGCAACCATGTCGCGGGTGGCCTGGGCAACGGAAGACAGACGCGCCAGTCCGATGACGATCCCGATCAACGACATCGCCAATACCATCGCAAAACCGAGCCCCAGCCGCTTGCCGATGTTCAACTTCGAAATAACGGTCAACATACCTGTCACTTGTTTGTGTTGTTGAAGAAATGGATGAATTGCAGATACGTGACTCGCAAGCGTATGTCGCGACATGCCGAAGCAAGACCATTTCTACTGCATCAAAAGATCAACATGTTCTCGGCGATCGCGTGCTTCAACTCCTTCAGAACGAGCGTGAGAAGACGAGATACCTGCATGTCGACCTCGTCGCCCTCGAAGGTAACGAGGGCCCGCACCCTGTTGCCTTCGATACCGCCGAGCCAGTCGAGGTCTTGCGGGCGCGTCGACCACACCAGCAACGGCACGCCTCGCGGCAATCGACTCGATCGGCAATCCGCGCGCGTGTTCGCCGCATTGGGACCGTCACCCGACATGAGCGACTCGCTCCATGCACGGTGGGCATCGACGGGATCGTCGATCTGGAGAAGCGCGACTTCCGGCATCGCCGAGAAGCAGGCGACGGCCGCCGAAACCGCGGCCGCGCCGGGGCTCGGATCGATGACGACACACACGCGGGCCCGCTCCGAAGGCGGTAACAGCCAATTCCACGTCGACGCGTCCGACGATATCGTGTCCAGTTTCCTTGCACTCATTGCGATCTCACCTCGCCTGTCGTCGAAACCGTCTCGGCCGCACCCGGCGAAGCCATCGCCCGGCGGTGCGGAGTTCTCTCGATGCGCTGCCTTATCGGAGATTCAACATTGATCGACAGCCGCGCAATGCCATCAAGCTCAGCACGCCGAGCAACATCAGGTAAAACGCCGGCGATGCCAGATTGCCGGTCTGATGGATCAACGAGGCGACGATCAGCGGCGCGAAACCGCCGAACAGCGTGACGCCGATGTTGTAGCTGATGGCCATGCCCGTCGCCCGGGTTTCCGTCGGAAATACTTCCGCCATCAGCGCGGGGAGCGCACCAAAATAGACCGCCTTCAGCGTCCCGATCCAGGCCATCATCGCGATGAGCCGTCCCAGATCGGGATGCGCCCCAAGCAATTTGAAGACCGGATAAATGGTCAGAATGAACGCGATCCCGGCCCAGATCATCAGCCTGACGCGGCCGATCCTGTCCGAGAGATAGCCGACGAACGGCGTCACGAACGTCAGGATGGCGCCGGTCAACATCGTTGCAATGAAGCCGAAACTGGCGGGCAGATGAAGTTCACGCACCGCGTAGGTCGGAATATAAAGAATGACGTAACTGGCGCCGGTGGAAAGGACGAGCGTACCGATCGCCAACAACATTCTGGTTTTCTGCTTGACGAACACTTCTCGTACCGGGAACGATGCGGGCCTTTCGCGCCTCGCGCCATCGGCCTCATGCACGTGCTTTCGCAAGTACAGGCCGACGGGGCCGATCAACACACCGAAGAGAAACGGGATGCGCCAGCCCCATGCGTCGATCGCGTCTCCGTCGAGGGTCATGGTCAGGAGAACGCCAAAACCGGCCGCGAGCATATAGCTCAACCCTTGACTCGCGAACTGGAAGCTGGCGAACAATCCCTTGCGTTCGGGACACTGTTCCACCAGAAACGCAGTGGTACTGCCGAACTCGCCGCCCGCGGAAAAGCCCTGAAGCAGTCGAGCGCAGATGACCAGAATCGGTGCGATCACGCCGATCGACGCGTAACTCGGCGTCAGTGCGATCGTCGTCGTGCCGACCATCATCGTCACGATCGACACCATCATCGATGCCTTGCGGCCGCGACGATCCGCATACGAGCCCAGCACGAGCGCTCCGATCGGCCGGGCCAGATACGAGATCGCGAACGTCCCGAACGTCAGAAGAAGGGATACCCCGCTGCTCGACGCCGGAAAGAAAGCCTTTGAAATCGAGATTGCGAAGAATCCGTAAATCAGTATGTCGAACCACTCCAAGGCATTGCCGACGGTTGCGGCGGACACCAGCCGCAACACGCTTGGCCCCTGCTCTCTTGTCGGCGCGGCATCCACCATTTCCATAGTACGCATCTCATTCTCCGTTAACTGACGATAACAAGTGCATTAAAAACGGGCGTCTCATGCCTGGGCGACAAGCGCTCCTTCCTTGCGCCGATCCCGGACGGCGGATGCCGACTCCCCGAGATCCCAAAATATGCCGGCCATGATCTGCAGCGCCTCGCGCGCGACACTTCCAAGCAGGTGTTCGTTCGGGGCATGCTGGGAGCAGGCGCCGTATGAGTGCGGAATCCAGACCGTCGGAAGGCCCAGCACCTCGGAAAAGACGTCGTTGGGCAGCGACCCGCCAAGATTGGGCAGCAAATCCGGCTGCTTGCCGGTCGTCCGCTCGATCGAATCGAGCGCCCATGCGACCCACGGATCTTCCGGCGGCAGGCGCGTGGCGCCCATCCGCTCGCCGATGGCCACCTCGACCCGATCGAACCCGCATGCGTCGAGGTGATGCCGCAGAACTTCTTCGATACGCTCGCAATCCGTACCGACGACGTATCTGAGTTGGCAATGCGCGTGTGCAACGGGCGGAATCGCGCCGATCGGGCTGGTCGGGTTGCCGGTGGTAAAAGCCAGGACTTCCAGCGCGTTCCATGCATAGACGCGCTCCGGGGTGGTCAAGCCAGGTTCGCCCCAATTGGCATCGACGTGGGGATCGTTGGGTCCGCCACCCACGGCAATATTTTTCAGCGCAGTCCGCACCGCATCCGGAATATGCCTAGGCAACAGCGCGTCGACGAGGATCCGCCCACGCCCGTCGACGAGCGACGAGATCGCGTTGGCGAGCACGGTGCCGGCATTACCGAGCGCCCCGCCCCAGTTTCCGGAATGATGGGCACCCGACCGGAGCCGGACGGAAAGCGTGAAGTTGACGAACCCGCGCGCCCCGAGAAAAACGCAAGGGACGTTCGATCTGGCCCGAGGGCCATCCGAAGCGATCAGAATGTCGGCGGCGAGAAGGTCCTTGTTCTGCTCGCAGACCGCGCGTAGCCCGGGCGACCCCGTTTCTTCCCCCATCTCGAGCAGCAGCGTCGCATTGAAACCCAGGCGTCGATTCCTGGCCTCGACGACTTGCTCCAGCGCGGCCAGGTTGATCGTGTGTTGCCCTTTGTTGTCCGCGGTGCCCCGCCCAAACCATCGGTCTCCTTCGACCGTGACGTTCCATGGCGACATCTGATCCTGCCACTGTCCGTCATGGCCACGGACGACATCACCGTGCCCATACATCAGGATCGTCGGAAGCGACGGATCCTCGATACGCGTCGCAATCAAAAACGGCGCGCTCCCCGCAACCGGGTTCTCGACGATACGAGACTCGAAACCCATACGGTCGATCGACGGCGCGATCTCGTCGACGAGGTAGGCTCGAAGCTCGCTTGCCCTTCCGGAATCCTGACTTTCCGTCATCATGTGGACGCGTCGCGCGAGATCTTTCAGGAAGCTTCCCGAATCGAAATATGTTGTGGCAGAGTCGATTGCTTGGTGGCGCGTCATGGAGATCCTCGCGTGTATCGTGGAAGAGCGGTTTGTTCAACCCTGATGGATCGAGCGTACGAAGCCAAAACGCGCACTACAATTGACTTTTTTGCGCGCCCTGCTTTCCAATAACGCAAACTTGGCGGCCCGTCATGCACAACGCTGCACTCCGATACTTCCTTGCCGTTGCCAACACCGGTTCGTTGAGCGAGGCGTCCGAGAAGCTGCACGTTTCGATCTCGGCGCTCAGCCGTCAGATTACGAAGCTCGAGGAGGAGGTCGGCTGCCCGCTGTTCGAGCGTCAGGCGCGCGGCATGGTCCCCAACAAGGCCGGGGAGCTGTTGGCTGCGCATGTCCGACGGACCCTGCTCGAAGGTCAGCAGGTGATCGACGAGATCAAGGCGCTGAACTCGTTCGATCGAAGCACGATCCGCGTCTCGACGTCGGAGGCGTTTTCCCGAGATGTGCTCCCTCGCGCCATCACGCAATTTCTGGAAAAGTCGCCCGGTACCCGTTTCGAGGTGGCGGTGACTGCGCCGGCGGAGGTAACTGCACACGTAAGGAGCGGCGAAGCGGATATCGGCCTGACGTTCGGTGTCGTACGAGAGCCGGAGATCAACGTCGAGTACACGCAGGGCGCGCCCATTTGCGCGGTCATGCCTCGTTCACACGCGCTGGCCGGGCATGCGACGGTATCGATGGACGAGTTGCGGAATTACCCGATTGCCTTGCTTGATCGCGGCACGACGATCCGTCGGCTTTTCGATACGACGGCGAGCCTCGAGAATCTTCTCTTCGAGCCCGTCCTGACCTGCAACAACTCCGGCACTCTGTATGCATTCACACAAATGTCGGGGGTGGTGTCCCTGACGAGCCGCCTGACGGTGCAGGCGCGTCTGGCGACGGACGGCCTGGTCGCGATCCCGATCGATCATCCGGGCATGTCGTTACGTGCGATCCAGATCCAGACCTTGACTGGAAGGGTGTTGTCGACCGTATTGATCGACTTCGTTGGCGAATTGGTGAAGCAACTGCATACGACCGACTAGGTACGCAGCGACGTCGTACCCGAATACCACGAACTGGTGCGACAAACAAAACACGAACCTGAGCAGAACCCCCTTTGCCGTCCGCCCAAGGACGCGCCTTTCTTTTGGTTACTTTTCTTTGGAAGACAAAGAAAAGTGACCGCCGCCCCGCGCAGGGGCGACACTAATAGACCGCTAGCAAAACAGGTTCAACGACAAGCGCATGGAGCGCGCCTAAAAAAAACCACGCACATATCCAACCGATATCCCACCGTTATCCCGCCACCACCCCGACGACATTAGCAGCACCCGATTGCTTGCAAACCTCATTCCCCGCCCCCTGCCCCTCGAAGGCCCGCAGGCTTGCCTGCACGATGGCATGAGCATCCACCTCAAAATACCGCCGCAACTCCGCCCGCGAATCGCTCCGCCCAAACCCATCGGTTCCAAGCGTGACATATCGCCGCCCGTCCGGAATATACGCACGAACCATTTCCGGAAGCGCTTTCACATAATCGGAAGCGGCGACAATCGGCCCGACCGTCGCGCGCAGCCGGCTATAAATCCACGACTCCCCGATATCGCCGGAACCAAGCCGCCATTCCCGCTCGCATCGCGCGCCATCGCGCCCCAGCTCGACATAGCTGGTGACACTCCAGACGTCCGCGCCCACCCCATGTAACCGCTCGAGTTCGTCCGCCGCCTTGAGCACCTCGCCCATGATCGCGCCGCTGCCGAACAACTGAACCCGCCTCTGAAAACGGCCGCCCTGTCGAAACAGATACATGCCTTTCACGATACCTTCGTGCGAAGCATCGGCAATACTCGGTTGCGCGACGTTCTCATTGGTCACGGTGACGTAATAGAACTCGTCCTGCGCATCACTCAGCATGCGCCGCAACCCATAGTCGACCAGGACAGCCAGCTCACCGGCAAAGGACGGATCGTACGCCCGACACGTCGGTATCGTCGACGCGAGAAGATGACTCGAACCATCCTGATGCTGCAATCCTTCTCCACCGAGCGTCGTGCGACCCGACGTGGCGCCGACGAGAAAACCTCTGGCTCGCTGGTCCGCGGCCGCCCAGATCAGGTCGCCGATACGCTGAAAGCCGAACATGCTGTAGTAAATGTAGAACGGCATCATCGGAACACCGTGCACGGCGTAACTCGTCGCGGCGGCCGTCCACGACGATATGGCTCCTGCCTCCGTGATCCCTTCCTCGAGAATTTGACCATCGGACGCTTCACGATACGAGAGCATCGATGAATTGTCTTCCGGATCGTACAACTGCCCGAACGGCGCGTAGATTCCGACCTGTCGGAAAAGATTCGCCATCCCGAACGTTCTGGCCTCGTCCGCCACGATCGGGACCAATCGCGGGCCGAGGTCGGCGTCCTTGAGCAGCGCACCGAGCTGCCTGACGAAGGCGGTCGTCGAACTCATGACCTTGCCGTCCGCATTCATCGAAAAACCCGCGACGCTCGCCAGCGGGGGCACCACGAGTCGCTCGGATGCCGCACGTCGCTCAGGGAGATAGCCGCCGAGCGTCTCGCGACGCGTGCGCAAGTACCGCAGTTCATCGCTATCGTGCGGCGGCCGATAAAACCGCGCTTCCGATGCCGCTTCGTCGGAAAGCGGGAGCGCGAATCGATCCCGAAACGCGATCAGGTCGTCCCGTTCCAGCTTTTTCTGCTGATGCGTCGTCATGCGCCCTTGCGCGATCGTGCCCATGCCATAGCCCTTCATGGTCTTGGCCAGCACGACCGACGGCCGGCCATTCCTGACCGTCGCCGCGGCAAAGGCGGCATGGATTTTCACGGGATCATGCCCGCCGCGCCGAAGCATCGCGATGTCGTCGTCGGACAACGAATCCACCAGCGCTCGCAGTTCCGGCGTCCGACTGAAGAACGTCTCGCGATTGAACGCGCCGTCATTGGCCGACAATGTCTGAAAATCGCCATCGACGGTGTTCGCGAAAGCCCGCTCCAGCACACCCTCACGATCGCGGCCGAGCAACGCATCCCACTCGGAGCCCCAGATGCATTTGATAACGTTCCATCCGGCGCCGGCGAACAACGCCTCGAGCTCGTCGATGACCCGGCCGTTGCCGCGAACCGGCCCATCCAGTCGCTGGAGATTGCAGTTGATGACGAATACGCAGTTGTCGAGCCGCTCGCGAGCCGCGAGCGTCAATGCGGCGATCGACTCGGGCTCGTCCATTTCTCCATCGCCGAAGAAACCCCACACGCGACGCTCGCCGTGCTCCTTCAGGCCGCGATTTTCCATGTACCGCATGAACCGCGCCTGATAGATGGCGTTGAGCGGCCCCAACCCCATCGATCCGGTTGGAAACTGCCAGAAGTCCGGCATCAGGAAGGGATGAGGATATGAACTCAATCCCCGGATGCCGCGAGCCTCCGCCACGATCTCCTGGCGGTAATGGGACAGCGATTCTTCCGACAGTCGTCCCTCGAGGAACGCCCGGGCATAGACGCCCGGCGCGGAGTGCGCCTGGAAGAACACCAGATCGCCGCCGTGCACCGCATCCGGGCCGCGAAAAAAATGCTGGAAACCGACCTCGAACAAATCCGCGGCGGAAGCATAGCTTGCAATGTGCCCGCCCAGTTCACCCTGCGCACGGTTGGCACGGACCACCATCGCGAGCGCGTTCCACCGTATCAACGCCGCGATCCGCCGCTCGATTTGCAGATCGCCCGGATAGGCCGGCTGCTCGTCGGGCGCCACGGTATTGACGTACGGCGTGACCAGGGGCGGCCGCCACCCGACGCGACGGGCCTGTGCGTGGGCCAACAACGAATCGAGAAGATGGCGCGCACGTGCGTTGCCTTGATCGCCGCCCCACGCATGCAACACGCCATCGAGCGCGTCGCACCATTCCCGGAGTTCCTCCGGGTCGGGATCCGTCATCGTGCTGGCCGGAAGTCGATTCTGCATGTCCATACTTGGCACCCCGAATTGGCGATATGCACGCCGCGTTCCGACTCTGACTCTAGTTGCAGCCGGAACGCGGCCAAGCCTCAACCGTTCTTGAACAGGAAGCTGTAGGCGTTCAATGCGGGGACGCCGCCGAGGTGCGCATACAAAACCCGGGACCCTTCCGGAAACTCGCCGCGGCGCACCTTATCGATCATGCCGTGCATCGACTTGCCTTCGTAAACCGGGTCGGTCAGCATCCCCTCGGTCTTCGCGCACAGGCGAATCGCTTCGAGCGTGCCTTCCGACGGCAGGCCGTATTCCGGGCCGCCGTAGCGCGTGTCCAGCACCACGTCCGCGTCCGCGATCGGCCGATCGAGTTCCACGAGATCGGCGGTCTGGCGTGCGATGCGAAGAATCTGCTCGCGCGTCTGCTCGGGTTTGGCCGACGCATCGATACCGATCACGCGATCCGCGCGTCCGTCCGCCGCGAACCCGACGACCATGCCGGCCTGCGTGCTTCCGGTCACCGAACACACGACGATGTAGTCGAACTTGAATCCGAGTTCCGCTTCCTGGGCGCGTACTTCCTCCGCGAAACCGACAAACCCCAGGCCGCCCAGCCGATGCTCGGAACAACCGGCGGGGATCGGATACGGCTTCCCGCCCGCGTTGCGAACACTCTCCATCGCCTGTTCCCAGCTCGGGCGAATGCCGATGTCGAAGCCGTCGCTGACCAGCCGAACGTCGGCGCCCATCATGCGGGACATCTGGATGTTGCCGACGCGGTCATACACCGCGTCCGAGTAGTTGACCCAGTTTTCTTGAACCAGCACGCATTTCAGGCCAAGATGAGCCGCGACTGCGGCGACCTGACGCGTCTGGTTCGACTGGATGCCGCCAATCGATACGAGCGTGTCGGCGCCGCTCGCCAGAACGTCCGGCACGATGTACTCGAGCTTGCGGGTCTTGTTGCCGCCGAACGCCAGGCCGCTGTTGCAGTCTTCGCGTTTTGCATAGAGATGCACTTTTCCACCCAGCTCCTTGCTGAGGCGCGGCAACTCATGGATGGGGGTGGGTCCGAAGGTCAGCTTGTGGCGAGGAAAGCGATCGAGGTTCACGGAGGTTCTCCGAAAGATGGGCGGTGGGTTCCGACGCCCGATGTCGCCGGGGCGACCGGGCACGAAGAAATTCTAGTTAAATACCCGCGAAACGTGGTTGCAAACATATTTCCTTCGCCGTGCTTTGAAATACAATTTCCGGCATCTCCACGAACGTTAATTTTTTCGAATCGATGAAATCGACAACAAAATTTCTCGACAAATCGCGCCCGGACGACGCCAGCCACGTCGAACTTGACCGCACGGACAAAGCGATCCTGCGCGCCCTTCAGAAGGACGCATCGATCTCGAACGTGGCGCTGGCGGCGAAGGTGAATTTGAGCGCGCCGGCCTGTTTGCGCCGCGTCGAACGGCTCAAGAGCCTGGGTTTGATCCGAGGAATCGTCGCGCTGCTCAACGCGCCTGCCCTCGACGCGGGCATGGTCGTCATCATCGGGGTCGTGCTGGATCGATCGACTCCCGAATCCTTCGCCGCGTTTGAAAAAGCGGCCCAGAACGTATCCGGCTGCATGGAATGCCACGTGGTGACCGGCGAGTTCGACTACTTCATGATGCTGCGCACCCGCGATAGCGAAAGCTTCAACCGACTCCATGCCGAGCAACTGCTTTATCTGCCCGGCGTGCGTCAGATCCGGACTTTCATGGTGCTCAAGCAGGTCTTTTCTTCGACGCAGATCGCCATATAGCGGCTGAGCTAGGCCGCCGTTTCCCGCGCACGCCGGAACTCGCCGGCGACGATCGCGCGGAAGCAGCGAAGCGGCTCGGCATCAGCCGCGAGCTCCGCACACGCGCATCGCTAGCCTCGACATCGGCTAGCGTCGGATTTCCGGACACGCGTGTCCGGACACGTTGACACTCCCGCCGCCGCACTGCCGGCACAGCCTTGTCCGACAGTCCCCTTTATGTGGCACACCGCTTGCATGTATTGCCCGAAACGATCTCGCGGATCGCACCGGGCGGGCGGCGTTCATCCTTCGCGAAACGGCACGCGAAGACATCGAAGCCGGTACCGGTCCCTGCGTGGTCGTGATTTCAACGACGGGAGGCGGATGAGCTTCGACGCATGTCGACGCCTTCCCGACCCGACGTTCATAACAAGCACAACGACAACCGCTCACTGGAGCGAACGACAGGGGAAGACCAAAGATGAGCTTCGGACAATTGACCGTGCGGGTAAAACTCGCGTCGACCTTCGGCATGATGGCCGCGTTGGTGGTTCTGGTTTCGGTGCTCGCGCTCAGTGCGCTCGGCGACGCGAACGACGGCTTTGCCGGCTACGTCGACGGCGCGCGCGCCCGCGCGGCGTTGACGGAGACAATTCGTGCGGCGGTACTGCGGCGTGCGGTCGCCGTCCGTAATCTCGTGCTCGTGACGAAGCCCGACGATATCGAAGCCGAACGCGTTGCGATGACGCAGGCGCACGACGAAGTGCAGGCGCGGCTTCGCCAGTTGAACGAAGCCATCGCCACCGATTCCGACGTGACGGCGAACGCCCGTGCGCTGGTGGCCGAGATCAATCGCATCGAGTCTCGATACGGCCCGGTGGCCATCGCGATCGGCGACGCCGCGTTGCATGGCCAGCGAGACCAGGCGATCGCGATGATCGTCGATCAATGCCGGCCGCTACTGAAGGAACTCGTCGCGGCAGCCGACACCTACGCCGGTTTCGCAAGCAATCGGGCGGCTGAAAGCAAGCAGGCGTCCGTGCAACAGTACGGCCGACACCGCGTCTTGCTGATCGGCATCTGTCTGGCTGCACTCGCGGCAGCCGTCGTGGCGGCCTTCCTGATCACGCGCAGCATCACGCGGGCACTCGGCGCGGAACCCGGCGACCTGAGCGACATCACACGCCGCGTCGCGGCGGGCGACCTCGGCACCGTCGACGGCGCCGCCGCCGCGCCGCGGGGCAGCGTGCTCGCCTCGATGGGCGAGATGCAGGCGAGCCTGGTCCGGCTGATCGGGCAAGTCCGCACCACCGCGGACAGCATCGCGACGGGATCCAGCCAGATTGCGTCCGGCAACCAGGACTTGTCGTCCCGCACGGAGCAACAGGCGGCGTCGCTACAGGAGACGGCATCGAGCATGGAACAGCTCACCGCCACCGTGCGGCAGAACGCGGAGAGCGCGCAACAGGCGAGCGCCCTGGCCGACGGCGCGTCGGACGTCGCGCACAAAGGCAGCGCGGTGGTGAGCCAGGTCGTGGACACCATGACCGACATCAGCCACAGCTCGTCGAAGATAGCCGAGATCACCGGGATCATCGAAGGCATCGCGTTCCAGACCAATATTCTCGCGCTGAACGCCGCCGTGGAAGCTGCCCGCGCGGGCGAACAGGGTCGCGGCTTCGCCGTCGTGGCGAGCGAAGTCAGAAGCCTCGCACAGCGTTCGTCGGGTGCGGCCAAGGAAATCAAGGCGTTGATCGGCGCATCCGTGCAGAAGATTCAGGATGGGTCGCGTTTTGCCGACGACGCGGGCCACACGATGGCCGAAGTGACGAAAGCCGTGGCGCGCGTGACGGACATCATGGGCGAAATCGCCGCGGCCTCCTCCGAACAAAGTCGCGGGATCGAACAGGTCAACATCGCGATCACGCAGATGGACGAAGTCACGCAACAGAACGCGGCACTGGTGGAGGAAGCGGCGGCCGCGTCGAAGTCGCTCGAGGATCAGGGCCGTCGATTGACCGAGGCTGTCTCGTTCTTCCGCGTCGGCTCCGCGGACAGCCGTGCATACGACCAGCCGGCCGCGCACCGGGGTGCGGCAGCCACGGCGGCCGTGTCGCGGCCGGTGCGACCGGGCCGCACGCCCGTGACGGTGGCGAGCACGCCGTCACCCCGTGCCGCAATGGACACTGCAGCAGACTGGACCACCTTTTGATTCGGCACGAACCATCCATTTTTTGGAGCATGACATGACGGAAGCAGTTGAAATCGCGGAGAGCACACCCGTACGCGATGGCGCCGGCGACGCGACCACGCAGGTATTTGTCGCCTTCGTGCTCGGCGACGACGAATACGGAATCGATATCCAGAGTGTCCGCGAGATTCGCCCTTATGTAGAACCGACGCCCGCCGCCGATGCGCCGCCGTTCGTCAAAGGCACGATCAACCTGCGCGGCTTCGTCATGCCGATCGTCGACCTGCGCATGACGTTCTCGCTGGACCCAATCGGTGGCACCGTGCCGACCGCCATCATCGTGCTCGACGGTGCGGAACAGGCGATCGGCCTGATCGTCGACTCGGTGAGCGGCGTCGTCGATATCGATCGCTCCGCGCGCCGCCCGGCACCGGAGGTCGGGGCCGCGATGCAAACGGAATGCGTCACGGGCCTCGCCGCCTACGAAGGAGACGACGGCGAACAACTGCTGGCCCTGCTCGACATCGATCGACTGATGGAAACGATCGACGTCGGCGTGCGCTGGAACCGTCCGAGCAAAGCTTGATCGACATTCAAACGATGACGAAAGACACACAACGGCCGCCGGTATGGCGGCCCATCGAGTTTTTGCCGAGCCTGTTCTATCTGGTCGACGCTCAAGTGGACGAAGCCCGGGCGACCTTCGACAAATTGACCCGGCACACGACGGAACGACACATGCCGGACCCTGCGATGCGCGAGCGAGTCAGGCATGACTACATCGGGCAACGGAAGCTGTTGCCGATTCAATACGAGCAATTCATGCGTTGGCAATGGGAAGCCACGACTGCGGAGCAACGGGACATGCTCAAGCGGATCGGCGAGCGCGCCGACCACCTCGCCGCGCTGTACGATTCGATCATCGCGTGGCTCGACGAATCGTCCCGGGCCACATCCGGCGTCAAGCAGCCGAACGATTCGTCGACGTTCGCCTGAGCTCGATTCGAGCCGGCGCCATCAGCCTATGCGCGCCGGCTTTGCTTCAACCCGCCGAGCGATTGAATGGTATCGGCGACGTAAACCGGCCTCGCGTCCCTTTCCAAACTATTTCGGTTGATTGACGACAATAAAACACGCCCCACATCAACCTCGATCGGCGTCTAATTCGTTGACGCCGGTGTATCGATTGATTGACACATCCGATTGTTCGCCGTTGGCAGTGTCTCGTCCGGCATAGGCCTTGACGTGGCACGTCGCTTGCATATTTCGCGCGCACAGGAAGCGGCCCATGCAACGGCGGACGTAGTCGAAAGCGGGCCGGATAGCGCGGCATGCTCGCCTGACCGTCATGCCGACCCGATGCGTGACGAAATACCGTATGGTTTTCAGACAGGTGCCAAGGATGAACATGCAACCGATGGAGAGCACGCTGCCCGTTTTGACGGATGCGGCCACGCTGCAATTTTCCGCTTATGGATTCGGTTGGGGATATCGTTCGTTTTCGTTATTGCGCGAGACGATGTGCGCCTTCCCGGGCGCCCGGGATACGAGCGAGCAGCAGATCCGGCTGGCCTTCGAACTGAACCGGCATCGAATCCTTCGCGCGGTCGGACCGTTCTCGGCGATGCCGTATCAAGGCGAGACGATCCCCGTTCCGGTCGAGAACCTGTAGACGGCTTGCGCCGGCATTCGTCGATGCCCGGATAGCGGGTGACGACATGCGTGCACGATGTCGTCGCACCCCGAAGCGCGATACAGCCGGCGTTCGTTTCACTGAACATCCCGCGGCAAACTGCTTCGGCTGACGAAGCATCGCCGCGCGAGCGGCTCGGCTCCCGCTCGCGTCGACTTCCGGCGAAGCACCGAGGCCGAGCCCGTCAGTGCGCGAGCCCGCGACCGATCCTGAATACCCCGACGACCTCGCGCAGCGTGGTTGCCTGCTGCGCCATCGCCTGCGCCGCTGCCGATGCCTGCTCCACGAGCGCCGCGTTCTGCTGCGTGACCGAATCCATCTGGCCCACGGCAACGTTCACCTGCTCGATACCCGTTCCCTGCTCGTCCGACGCCGACGCGATTTCACTCATGATGTCGGTCACGCGCCGTACGGACTGCACGATATCCGACATGGTCGCGCCCGCGCGTTCGACCTGCTGCGACCCCTGCGCCACGCTCTCCACCGAACTCGTGATGAGATCCTTGACTTCCTTGGCCGCGTTCGCGCTGCGTTGCGCCAACGTGCGCACTTCGCCGGCCACCACCGCAAAGCCACGCCCCTGCTCGCCCGCACGCGCGGCCTCGACTGCCGCGTTCAACGCGAGAATGTTCGTCTGGAACGCGATCCCTTCGATCACGGTAATGATTTCGGCAACCTTGCCCGAACTGCTCGAAATGGCGCGCATGGAGTCGACCACCTGGTTCACCACTTCGCCGCCGCGCATCGCGACCTCGCAGGCGCTACCCGCAAGCGCATTCGCCTGCTTGGCGTTTTCCGTATTCTGACGAACCGTCGCGGTCAACTGCTCCATGCTGGCCGCCGTTTCCTCGAGCGAAGCCGCCTGCTCCTCCGTTCGCTGCGAGAGATCCAGGTTTCCCTGCGCGATTTCGCCGGCCGAAGTCGTGATCGATTCCGCGGTCGACTGAATTTCCGACACGATGCCGCTCAGTTGCCGTCGCATCGATTCGAGCGACGCCATCAGGCTGCCGCGATCGTTCGGCGCGACCGGCACGGGCGCTTCGAGATCGCCTTCGGCAATCCGCCCGGCCACGACCGCGGCGTCGGTGGGCTCGCCGCCCAGCGACCGCATGATTCCACGCGTGATGACGGTCCCCAGCACGATCGAGAGGATGACGGTGATGATGCCAGCCGCCGCGAGCGTCAACTTGGTCAACGCAGTCAAGCTGGTCACCTCGTCTGAACGTTGATCGAGCAGCGACTGCTCGGCCCCGGTCAGTTCGGCGGCCACCGCTCGATAGCGATCCATGAACTGCTTGTCGTCGCCCTGCTTGAAGTAGTCGATCAGCACGTTGGCAGGCTGCGTACCGGCATTGACGTCGCGCCGCATGGCGATCAGCTTGTCGTCGACCTCCGCCACCTTCCGATGCATGTCGCGCAGTGTCTCGAGACGACGCTGTTGTGCGGCATTGTCCGAAGTGAGGCTGCGCACGACATCGAACGACGTGGCGAACTGCTTGAGGCCGGCCTTATAGGGCTCCAGGTACCGGTCATCCCCCGCGGCCACGTAGCCGCGCACGCCCGTCTCCATGTTGACCATGCTGGTCAACATGTCGTCGTTCGCGCGCAGGACCTGGTAACTATGAACGTTCCAGCCGTTCGCCTGGTTCAGCTTCAGAAAATTGACGATCGAGATCGCGCTGCCGATCAACGATATGAGTACGACGATACCGAATGCTGCGCCCAGCTTCCTGCCGACTGTCATGGAGCCCATGCTTGCTTCCCCCTGTGTTGTTGTTCGTTATGTCGGCACGCAAGCAAACTTACTGTAATGCCCACCCATCCGGCCCGAAGAGACATTTCGCAAGATGGCCGGCCATATCGGTTGGCTTTCCCCGACACGCAGCCGCATCCGGTGACTATCCATCCTCGCAAACGATCGCGGACGTATTATCTTTTTATCGGTTTCCGCAAAAAACATTGCGCCGGGCGTGATAAACATGCCGGAATCCTCTGACAAATTCGGAATTCGGAGAATTTCTCCCGTGAATGGAACCGCACGTGCCGGACGGTGGGATGCTCGGACGAATCCGGCATTACCACACCCGGCAACGAACAACGTTACCGCGTCAAGACGAGCAGTTCATGCGCTGGCAAGCAGAGGCGACGACCGCGAAGCAGCGAGAAATGCTTGCTCGCATCCGTGTGCACGCAAACGCACTCTCCACGCTG
Source organism: Burkholderia sp. AU16741 (assembly GCF_002223345.1). NCBI lineage: Bacteria > Pseudomonadati > Pseudomonadota > Betaproteobacteria > Burkholderiales > Burkholderiaceae > Burkholderia > Burkholderia sp. AU16741. The sequence continues at coordinate 135,655 of NZ_NKEZ01000011.1, read as the reverse complement.
TTCAATTCGATCATCGCGACAATCGACGCGCTCTCCAGAGATGCGCTCGACAGCAGGACGCTGGGTGCGTCACCCTCCGCCCAACTTCGGCTCGCGGCATTGCCATGATGCCGTCGCATCGGGGCCCGTGCCGACGGTGCGCAACGCGCCGTCCGTCACGTACGGAATGAGACCCGCCGCGCGAATCTTCGCGGCGATCGTGCTGCGGCACGCCGCGTCGTCCGGCGCGCAATAGTCGATCGAGATCACCGGCAGCGCGTAGCGCTCTTCAATGGCCTTGGCTTGCGCGAGCAGCCAGTCGCGATCCGCTGCAGGGACGGCGCCGTAACGCCGGTTGCGTTGATCCCAGTTGCCGAACAGCGATTCGAATGCAACCGCGGCGATCGCATCGTGCACCCTCGGCAAGATCTCGAAGCCGCGGTTCAGGATCAGTTGCGCGCTCGGGTAGCGTGACTTCACCGCGCGGATCACAGCGACAAGGCCGGCCTCCTGCTTCGCGCGCGCCGCTTCCGTCTTCGCGACGAGCTGGTACGAATCCAGCGTATCGAAAAAGAAGCCGCGGTACCCACGCGCCCACAGCGGCGCGATCACCTGTTCGACGAAAAACGACGGCCACCCCGGCGCCGACTGATCGACGACCGTCGACGCCCATGTCGTATTCCGCCCGAGCAACCACTGTTTCGGCATCCTGCGCGCATAGTCGCGCTCTGGTGTGACCTCGCCGACGCTCACATAGGCGAACCACGCAGGGCGTCGCGTGTCTTGAGAACGTGGATCGAAGCCGCTGTCGGGTTCGACGACGACGACATCGAACTTCTCCAGCTGACGAACCGGCACGTCGTTGCCGTAGAAGAACGCGACGGAATGCGGACGCATCGCATTGGCCGGATCGCACGCGTCAGGCGACGATACCGGCGGGGCGGGTTGCGCATAGCCTGCCCGCCCGCACAGCGCACCAAAGATGACGACTGCGACGGCAGCCACGGACGACGCCGCTGCCCTCATCGGCGGCCTGCGCGACCGACGGATTCGGAATGAAAACATATCCCCTCAATGACGCAACATATAGGTTTCGTATTCGAGGCGGCCGAACTTGCGGTCGAGCAGCAGCACCGCCGCGACATCGAGAATGAGCAGAGCAAGCGCGAAGCCGTAGCCGTATGCATCCGGCGTCATCCATAGCGTGATACCGGTCAGTACGCCGTTGAGCACGACGAAAGCCGCCGACAGCGCCACGACAAGCCGACGCGCGTCGAGATAGAAGAATACGTTCAGCAAACCCAACAGCAGCACCTGCAGACTCGCGGCGATCACGTCGACGAGCAGAAGCGGAAGGTACAGCATCGAAATGTGCAGGGCCGCCAGCAGCCAGTGACCGAAAGCGACGATCAGCACCAGCACGGCGGCCTGCACCTTGATGATTTCATACAGCCCGGCGCGCACGCTGCCGACCATCATGTCGCGCATGTCGTTGATGTGCCGCAGCGTCGCACCGCTGCGCACGGCTTCGTAGAACGCGTCGTAATACTCGACGAAGTCCGCCTCGATGCGTACCAGGAACGTCGCCATCCCGGGCATCACGCAAACGTACGCGATGAACACGGGAATGTCGTAGATCACCGATGCATGCAACGGCCCGATCACCGGGGCACCCGTGCCCGGCGCATACCAGAACATGAACTTGTCGAGCCATACGCCGAGATTGAACAGCAGTCCGACGAGCGCGAGCGTCGGATACGCGAAGCGCCGGTCGAGCATCTCGAACGACACGAAGCGATCGCTGCGGTAGTTTCGGTAGATCAACCCCGAAAGCCCGGCGAACAAGACGAGGTGCCCTGCGACGAAACCGCCGAGCAGGCCGCAGATGCCCTGCCGGTTCAGCATCAGCGCGAACGCGACCGTGCAGCCGTAGCCGACCAGGAACACCGCAAGAATCTGCCGGTACTGTTTCACGCTGGACAAAAAGATCACCGCGATCCAGATGTTGCTGACGATGACGAATCCCGCGACCATCAGCAGCCGATACAGCAGCGGCTCACCGCGAAATCCCGCCGCCACCGCGATGAAGCCGATGCATCCCGATGCCGCCGTGGCGATGAGCGCCACGCCGTTATAGTTCGACAGCACGAGATCGTCGCGCTTTTCGAACAGCCGGTCGGAGATGAAGCGTGTGAACGACAATTGCAGCGGCCCGGTCAGAATCAGACTGCACGCGATCAGGTAAGTCACCGACACCTGAAACTGGACGATCGCATATTTGGGTATCACGAACGCGATGCTCATCACGCCAATGATCAGGATCCCGAATATCGAAAGAATCAGCGGCCCGGAGCTGATCAGCCCCGCATACGCGTATGCGCGTGCGACGCCGAAAAGCGTCTGCTGCCGCAGGATCTTGCGCAATTCGAAGCCGATGCCGGCCATCAGCGGCCCTCCTTGCGCGAGCCGGACGCAGCCACGCCCGCACCCGCATGGTTCACCGGGCATCCGACTTCGAACGGCTGCCCGCGACGCATCCGGTCGGGGGCGATCGCGAGCGCATCGTACAACGCCCGATACCGGTCGATCATCTGCGCACGCGTGTAGAAGCGTCGGACCCGGGAGAGGCCGGCTTGCTGCGCGGCCTGCCAGCGTTGCGCGTCGCCGAGCAGGTCGAGCGCCGCCTGCGCGAACGCGGCCGGATTCGCGATCGGCACGACCGCACCGGCGGGCCCGAATGCGCGGTCGTCCTCTCCGAGCCCTTCGATCAGTTGCCGGCACGACCCGACGTCCGTCGTAATCGACGGCACGCCGGCCGCGAAGCCTTCGAGCACGACGAGCGGGAGCGCCTCGCTGATCGACGTCAGCGCGATCACGTCGACTTTCGGCAAAATGTCGTGAATCCGCTGGAAGCCGAGAAAGCGCACCGTCGTCGCGAGCCCGAGGCTCTGCGCGAGCGCCCGGCATTCCAGCGCATAGGCGGGATCCTCTTCTTCCGGCCCGACGATCCAGCCTTCGATTTCCGGCATCGTCCGCGATGCGATGAACATCGCGCGAACGAACGTCTTGATGTCCTTGATCGGCACCACACGGCCGATCAGCGCGACGACGCGGCGCGGGCCGCCGTCCCGCTTGTCCAGTAGCGGCGCGAAGCCGTCCACGTCGACGCCGTTCGGAATGTTGCGCGTCCGGGCGGCCTCGGCGCCGTCGGCGATCTGACGGTGTCGATTGGCCTCGTAGAGCGCGACGATCTCGTCGGCCGCGTCGTAGGCGAGCTTGCCGAGCGCTTCGAAGAAGCGCACCCACAGCGCGCGGAAATAGCTGATCGTCGATACGTCCCGCTCGAACGCGCCGCGGTTGTCGCGGATCCACTCGCTTTGCAGCAGATCGATCTTGCGTTCCTTGGTATAGATGCCGTGCTCGGAAACGAGCAGCGGACGGCCCGTGCGGTAATGCAACAGCGCACCGAGAAAGCCCGCGTAACCCGTCGATACGGTGTGATAGACGCGCGCCGGCGGCAGTGCGCGTGCGATCCGCGCAAGCTGCCACAGCGGCTTGTGCATGATCCGCACCGTCCAGAAGTAGTCGGTGAAGGAAGGGTCGGTGCAGTAGCGGTGATAACGCTCGACGATGAAGTCCCACGCCGCGCGGCTGGTGGAAAACTGCTGCTCGTTCAGCGGTCCGTCGTCGCCGATCAGCTGGACCAGGTGGGCCATCAGCGCAGCCGGGTTCGCCGCGGCGCCGTCCGTACCCAGCCCACGCCACGCATCGTGCAGCGCGGCCGATCGCTTGAACGCTTCGGGGTCGCCGGGAATCTCCCGTGCGCCGCCCGTATCGGCAGGCACGTCGCCATACAGATAATGGGATTCGAAGTGAACGACGTTGTCGGGCAATGCGTACGCGGCGCCATGATAGTCGTCTTCCCGGCTGCCGATGAACACGATCGCGAAGTGCTTGTGCGGGTATGCTCGAATCATCTCGTTGACCCAGCTCGATACGCCGCCTCGCACATACGGGAACGTGCCTTCGAGCAGCAGGCAGACGTCGATCGCGGTCGACGGCCCGGCACGGCGGTGAATGGACGGTTTCATGACGACCAGTAACGAACGACGGGATTGAGAACGGGCAGCGCGGCCGCGTTGCCGAGCGACGCGAGCAGCTCGGCCGTGCGCGAATACTCGCCGCGCAGGAATGCGGCCTCGGCGAGCCACGGCACGAGACGCTCGCGCGGAAAGCCCCATTCGAGCGCGCGGCTCATGTATTGCATGGCCGCATCCGCGTCGCCGGTCGCGAGTGCGAGGCGGCCGCGAACGAGCCACATCGCCGCGTCGCCCGCGTTGATCGCGAGCGCGGCCTGCGCGTGGCGGTCGGCCTGTTCGCGCGTGTGCCCGTGCACCGCACCGAGCACGAGATTCTGATAGACCAGCTCGAAGTACAGCTCGGCAAGCCGGCGATGGGTCGCCTGGCGCGTTGCGTCGTCGGTGGCGGCGTCGAGCGTCTGCTGCGCGTGGAAGATGTTCTGCGCGATCTCGTTCTCGGCGCGGTCGAGCGTGCCGTATGCGATGAGCCGCACGTCTTCGAGCGGATCGGCGAGCAGATCGCGCAGCAGCGTGCCGGTCGTGCGCGTCGGCATGCTCTGTATCGCCACCAGCGCGGAGAGACGATCCGACGCGGCCACCCGGGTATTCACGAGACGCGCCTGCAGACGCGCGCCGCCGCCGTGCGAGACGCGCGACACGAGATAGGTGACGAACTCGGGCAAAGGCACGTCGGCGTATGCGTCGTCGCCCTGCTTCGCGGGCCAGCAAGCCGCCCACGCACAGCTGGCCAGCACGACGAGGCCGCCGCCGACAGGCACGAACGTACAGGCGAGCCAGAGCGCCGCGAGCGTCCCGTTGCGCGGGGTTCGGTAACGTTGCGGTAGCAACTGCCGGTACAGCAGCGCCTGCGCCGCGCCGCCCACCACCATCGCGCCGAACACGGGCCACAGGGGGTCGACCGGCGATGCGGGAACGGGCATCGCCGCCCCCGCCCGGGCGAACCCGCCGAACCGCGCGAGCACGGCATACTGCAGCGCCGCGACGATCGCAATGCCGACGGATGACGCGAGTGCGGCCAGCATCGACGCCGATGGCACCCGTAACGCGCCGGGGGGGGCACGAACCGGATCGCAGCCTAGACATGGATGCCGCTTCCCTTCAGCAGGCGCTGCAATGCCGGCCCCGGTTCGAGGCTGCCCAGATGCAGCGTATGCACGCCGACGCGCGCGCCTTCGAGATCGAGACCGAACTGCGCATCGAGGCTCGCCTCGACGCGTGCGAGATAGCCGTCGACGCCGGCCGTATCGGTCGCCGGCATCAGATTCACGAGCACCGATTGCGTCGGCGTCTTCAGCGGCCATACGAGATCGAGCGAACGGCGCCCGCGCATCACGTGCTCGAACAGCGAATCGTCCGCCTCGTCGTGCTGGAACACGAGCGCGACCACCGACGACGCAATCCCCGATTCGCGCTGCAGGCGCGTCAGACGCGCGATGTCGAGCGCGAATTCGTACGGGCACGCCGGTACTGCCGCCATCACGTCGCGCACGCACGCCGCATGCTCGACGCCGTCCGCGTAATAGCCGAGCAGCACCAGCAGCAGTTGCAGATTGTCGAAGTTCAGCGACAGAAACGGCATGCGCTTGATCGCGAGCAATGCGATCAGGCGACCGTCGGCGCACACGACCGGCGCGGCGACGAGCAGCGCCGTATTCGGCGCCACGTCGCCGCTGCTTTTCGGATGGGCGATGCATTTCGTCTCGAGCGCGCGGGCCACGAGGCTGTCGCGCGGATCGAAATCGAATGCATCGCCGAGCCGCGCAACCGGTTCGCACACGATTCCGGGCGAGTTCGTCGCGCCTTCGACCGGATACAGCGCCGCCACCTCGATCTGACACGCCTGCGCGACGAATTCGAGCAGCGCGTGCGCACCGGGTAGCCGTACCGTGCTCGCCGCACCCTGCGGCGGCGCATCGAATCCGTGCGCGAGCGACAGCCGGCGCAGTTCGGTGATCGAATCCCGCAGCGTGGTCGGCTTCGACAGCAGGTCCTTTTCCAGCCGCTCGTGCGACAGACGCATCAGGTAGTGGCTCTTCGTGATCGCGACGAGCCGGTCGTTCAGATAGTCGTTGAGCGCGTTCGCCCGAGTTGCGCGAGCGCCCCACGTGTCGCCGAAATGGCCGACGACGATCGTCTGCAGCAACCCGCCGGCGAAGCGCTGCAGCGGCCACGCTTCGCCGGCCGCGGCAGGATGCAGGTGGGCGACGCATTGCCATGCGCCGATCATCAACGCGTTCGCGAGCAGCCCGAGCAGCGTCCCGTAACGCAGCGCGACGATGAGCGGGCCGAACCACAGCCACGGAAAGTCCGCACGCAGCAGCAGCGGATCGCTCCGGTCGAAGTACCAAGCAAGCGCGAGCACGAGCAGCATGAACACGATCGTTTCCACGACCGAAACCGGCCGTGCAGCGGCAGGGGCGACGAGACGGCGTACCGTACTCAGGTGCCCGAACGGATTCGCCTGACGCGATCGAGGCGACGCCGGTGCAGGGCCGCTCCCGCCGTGCGGGTTGCCGGTAGCGTTCGCGGCGCTCATGGTCGCCTCCGGGCCCAGTCGTGTCGGGCACGCATCACGAGCGCGGCCGCAACGGCGCGAGCAGGCGGCCGACCAGCGCATTCGCGACGCTCGACAGGCTCGAACGGCTCCAGCCGCTGCGCGTGCCCGCCGCGCTCCAGACGACCCGGCCCGACTCGACGTCGACGAGTTCGAAGGTCAGGCCGGCGACCGGCTCGCCATCGACGCCCACCTTGTAGCGCCACTCCTCGACGGCGCCGGCCAGCACGTACTTCACGTGATGCTCGCGCGCCCACGCGAGCCGACGCTCGCCCGTGTCGCGCTGCGCGGTGTCGAACATCGCGTTGCCGTCTCCGTCGGCCGGCGCGAGACGCACGTCGGCCAGCCCGTTCGCGCGCAATACGGTCGCCGCGAGCGCCGCGGCGCTCCCGCCGGCCGCGGGCGTTTCGGTGAAGTTCGCAATCGGTGCGATCGCCACCGCATCGCTGGCCGCGAGCGTCGGCGCCGCGGTCTGTCGCATCGAGCCGCAGCCCGCCAGTACCGCCGCCGACATCGCGATCGCCGCGCCCCAGCGGACGAGCCGGGCCGCCTCCGCGCCGCGCAACCATCCGGACCGTACAGTCGCTTCGTTCATCTCGTTCATCGAACCACTCCCTACTCACTTCGTTGCATGCATCATCGTGCGCGTCGTTCCGTTCGCGCCGCGCAACGATGGAAACCGGAATCAATAAAACCAGCGGTATTGCGCGCCGACCACCGTCACGGGCGTACCGAGGCGTGATACACGCTGGTGCTGGATGAACAATGCGGCGTGATCCCCGCCGAACACCGAACCCGCCATGCCGGCATCGACGGCCGCTCCGCCGCCCTGAATCGAATCGTGCAGGACGCCGACCTCGAGAAACGGCCGCCACCGATGCGTGTACCGCTCGCGCAGATCGGTCCCGAACCCCGCGAACAATCCGTATTGCGTGTACGTGGCCGGCATGAAGTTTCCCGCGGAGCCCGACCGGCTAGCGGCAGGCAGAAGCGACGAAATCAGCGTGTCCGCCCGCCCCCCCCGTAATCGCCGTGCGTGCCGACGACGCGGATCGTATAGTCCGGGTACGCCGTACGAATTCGGTAGCTGACCTGCGCGGTCGACAGCACGCCGCTGCCGAGATAGGTGCGCGCCTGGCTGTAGAAACGGTCCATCTCGACACTGCCGGACACCGTCACGCGTTCGTTCGCCTGCCAGCTCCCATCGGCGATCAGGTTGTCCTTCATCCCGCCGATGCGCAACGTCGGCAGCTCGTCGGCGACCTGATCGCGGCCCGCACGTATGCCGAACTGCAACGGTCCGTTGCGTCCGAATTCCGCGCCCAGTCCGATCGTATAGAAGGCGTCGAGTCCTTCGCGGCGGCCCGCACTCACCGTGAACGCATCGTCGCGCGTCTGCCGCCTGGCATGGACCACCAGCGAGCGGTCCGCCGACGGCACGTTGACCAGTTGCGATGCGTCCGTCGATCGCTGGAGGTCCAGCGTGGCGGTCATGCCGATCAGGTAATGCCCGGCGATCTTGCGGCTTGCCGCGATCGTCTGCTCGCTGTAATCGAGCGGATGTTCGGCGTAGCGCGTCACGGTCGCGTCGAGCGACTGCGGCCACGCGAGCGCGGTTTCGACGAAACGCCGATGCATTTCGCTGTCGTCGGGCGCGCCATCGAGGCCGTCGAACGCGAGCGTTTGTGCTTGCCCCGGACGGTCGACGGCTTCGGCCGCATCGATCCGGTCGTAGCGCGGCAGGCGCACGCCCTGATCGAGCAGACGCTCCATCGTTCCGATGTCGCCGTCGGCGAGCGCGACGGTCAGTTGCGCGGACGCCGGCCGCGCGAACAGGTTCGCCGCCTGCAACGCGAGCCACCGCTTCGCAAGCGGATTCGCCTCGTGCGACAGCGCCCACGTGATCGCCACCTCCTGCGCGACTGCCGCGTACGCACGGCGATCTTTTTTCAGCATGTCCTGCATCGATTTCGCGCTACCCCGCGCCGACGATTCGAGCGGCGAAAGACCGCGTGCATCGCCGAGCAAGGTACGGCGTTCGCTGATGAAATCGGCAGCCGCCGAGCCGTCCTTCAGCAGTGCGTCGAGCAGCGCGACCGCGTGGTCGGCGTTCGAATATTGCGCAGCCAGATCGACGCCGCGGCTGCGCAGCTCCAGGCGCGTCTCGACGTCCTGCGACGTACGCGCCGGAACACCGCGTTGCATGGGTTGAGCGGCTTGCGGCGCCTGCGTCGTCCGTCGCGGCGGCGAGAACGATGCATCCCGTTCCTGCGGCGTCTGCCGGGCCTGCTTCCGGCCGAATGCGCCGATCTGCAGCCACACCTTGCGGCGAATCGACCACGCGAGATCCGGACGTCCCGCCATTTCCTGCGCGTCGGCGTACGTAAGCAGCCACAGCGGATCGTGCGACATCATCACGACCTGACGGCGCAGATATTCGAGTGCATCGACGGGCCGGTTCAGGCGCAGTTCGGCCGCGGCATACGGTCCCCACAGCGGCGCGTCAGACGAAGCCTTGTCGCGCCAGCGCTTGAGCGCCGCGCGCAACTCGGCATCCGTGCCGTAATCGACCAGCGTCCACAATAGCGCCGCATTCAGATCCGCCGATGCGCCAGGCAGATCGACCGCACGCTGCAGATCGCGCAACGCATCGAGCGGACGCCCCGCTTGCCGCTCGTACTCGGCGCGCACGCCGAGAAAACCCGGCGACGCCTCGGCTGCCTCGCGCTCCTGCGGCGTGAGGCTCGCGAGCAGCGCGTCGATGCGTTCCATCGCGCCGGCCGCCGTGTAGTAGTAAACCGCCTGCTGCAGCGCACGCACGGTATGGTCGCGCCGGTAGTGCAGCGCCGAGATGCGGCCGGCGTCGATCGGGTACGCATCGTAGAAGTACGACATGTCGGCCAGATCCTCGGGTGTCGCCGCATCGCTCGCCAGCAGGTGGCGATACGCGTCGTGCGCCGCGTCATCACGTTGCAGCAGGCGCGCCAGTTCGCCGTAGTTGCGCCAGAACGCCACTTCGCCGTCCTGCGCGTAACGGCTCGCGTTCGTCATTGCATCGAGCGCGCCCGCGTAGTCGCCGTCGCGGTACAGGACGTTGGCGGTATGCAGCGCGTAGCGCGGATTGCGCGGCTCGCGCCGTTGCAGCCGACGGTAGATCGCGAGCGCCTCGTCGTCGTGGCCGGCACGTTCCGCGAGCGCACCGGCGCGTTCATCGAGCGCGTTCGCTTCACGGCCGTGCGGCAGACCGTCGAGGAACGCGATCGCGTCGTCCGGCCGCCCGAGGCGCTCATACGTTGCGGTGATGGAATCGACGAGCTTGAGATCGTCGGGCGTCGCCCGCGCCGCCTGCAGCAAAGCCGCCAGGTAGGCGTCGTCGTCGTCCAGCATCGGGGCGATGCGCCGAACGTTCCGCCAGCCGACGGGGTCGCCCGTTTGTCGCGCATAGTCGAGCCACGACTTCAGCGCGAGCTGCGACGCCCCGTTCCATTCGGCCACCTGCGCCAGGCGCTTGCGCCACAGCGCCGAATGCGGTTCCTTGGCGAGCTGCGCGAGCGCGACCTTCTGCGCATTGGCGGGATCGGCGGACTCCAGGAACGACTGATAGAGGAGATCGGCAATGCCCGCCCCATCGGCAGCCGGCGGCGACGGAAGTTGCACAGCCCCCGCATGCTTCGATACCTGCGTCGCGGCGACGAAGCGCATCATTGCGTCGCGCCGTTGCAGCGCGACCTTCACGACGTGCGCCCGCGGTTGCGTCTGTGGGGTGACTTGCGCTTGCGCCGCATCGATGAACGGGCCGTGGCCGTCACGGCCTGCCCGGAGCTGCCGCGCAACGCCACCGCGACGTGCGCTGCCCCATGCCATCGGACCGTCCAGATACGCGTACGCCCGCGGCGTCGAATCCGACCCGTGAACCGCCGGCATGGCGAGCACGCGCTCCGCGCGCCGGCTCCGATAGGCAATCCCGCCGATCCCCGCGCGCCGCGCCAACGCCTTCGCATACCGCTCGATCAGGTCCGGCCGCTGCGCCGCCCGTGCGAGATCGAGCAACGCGACGAGCGTCGGCTGATCGTCGATGAACGCGTCGTTCTGGCGCTGCGCAACCGCGATGGCATCGGCGGTCAGATTGCCGGCCTGCAGCACGCGAATGCCCGCGATGAAGCAGCGTCGCTGGGCGCCGAGCGTCGTCGCGTTCTGCTGACGCTCGAACCAGCTGTCGGCCGCCTCCTTGTAGTCGCCGATCTGCAGCGCGTAGCGCGACACGTATCCGTCCCACGTATCGCGATGTGCGGTGTCGCGCCGCGCGAGGCGCACATAGAAACGCAGCGCGAGCGCGGGGGCACCGACCGATGCCGCGGATTGCGCGAGCCATTCGAGATCGCGATCGGACCAGTCGAGCGCGGCCGCGTCGGAGAGCTGCCGGCGCAGCGCGGCAAGCGCAGCGGAACGGCGCGGATCGTCGGCCTGCATCGCGTTCGTGCGTTGCTGCGCGATCGCGAGCCGCAGCTTCATCGCGGCCTGCCGCAGCGGCGCGGAAGCCGCCTCGTCCATCCGTTGAACGACCCGCCCTGCATCGGCGAGCCGGCCCAGCGACACATATTGCTCACCGAGCATCGCCAGTAGCGCTTCGTCGCGCGGCCGCACTTTCAGCCATGCTTCGAGATACGCCGCGCTCAGATCGCTCGGGCCGCCAACCGCGGCCATCCGCTCACGCAGCCCGTCGTGCGGTGCAACCGCATAGCCTGCCAGCAGCACGACGCCTGCCAGCACCAGCACCAGCCATGGCGGCGCGATACGCGGGCGCTTACCGGCCACACGCAATCTCGACCGGTTGGTAGTGCATCGGGTGACGGACGTCGGCCGCCGTTTCGAAACGGAGAACCGTTCCATCGCGCCGTGCGTCGATCGGTCGGCCCGCGATGCGCACACGGCAACGCTGCGCGTCGGCGAGCTCGACGAACGGCTGATAGTAGCCGCCGAACTCGAACGACATCCCGTCGGCGGTACGGTGGAAGTTCCGGACGAATCCGTTCGCTTGCGCGATATACGGCGTCCCGCCCGGGCCATGCGGTGGCGCTGCGCCGCGCAAGCCGTTATCCGTGTCGCGCTCGAACACGACACGCGCCGCGCCGTCGGCAATATGGATATAGAGGCCGTCCGGGCCGGGCGCATAGCCGGTCACGCCCTGCGATGCACGCAGGTCGGGCACGTCGTTGCGCGGCCAGTGCAATTCGCGCACGTCGCCGTTGCCGCGCACGACCCATGCGCCGCCGGCCACTTCGCGCGCGACCGCGAAACCGCGCCAGTCCAGCACCTTGTGCGTGTAATCGGTGATGTAGACAGGCAGCACCGGCTGCTTCAGCACGGTCGAGTAGATCTGGTCCAGCGCGCGCAGCGACGCGAGCTTCGTGCCGCTGTACATGTGGTAGTACACGTCGATCGGTTTGAAGCGATACGGATGCTCCGTCATGTCGTAGGTCTCGAGTACCTGCGTGAAACCATAAAACGGGCCCTGCCAGTCGTTCGTGTAAACGTTCTCGTCCTGGTTCGGCGCGTATACCTGGTACGCGCCCGGCCCCTTGTCGACGCCGAGCGGCGCGATATGGGTCCAGCTGTTCATCGACTTGCGGATGATCGTGTCGCCGCCGTTGATGTTCTGCACGCCGGCCGCATAGGCCTTGCGCACGGCGATCGCGGGCGGCTCGCAGTCGCCCGGCCATTGCAGCACTTCGGTACGCTTGCCCGGCGGCGCGAGACGCGAATCGATGTACGCGATCGAACCGGCGATCTCGCGGTCGAGATCGAACGTGTAGCCCGGGATATCCAGCGAGAACGCCGTGTCGCCGCCGTTGCCGCGCTCGACGTTGTTCCGGTGGTCGACGCGTGCGCCCGTCGTCGCATCGAGGTCGGCCATCTGGAACGGATGCGAGTAGGTATGCGAACCGATCTGCACCCACGGCAGCGCGAACATCTGCCGCGCGAGCGCTTCGAGGCGCGGCGACAGTTTCGGATACAGGCCGGTCGGCCCCACTTCGCCTTCGATGACCGACAACGTCATCGGCACCTTGTAGCGCGTGAAGATCCGTCGATAGAGCGCGTCTCCCGAATAATCGGCGCCGGGGAATTCCGCGCGCGACGCATAGCCGTCGCCGTCGACGTGCGACATGAACAGGCGCCGGCCGTTCTCGGTCGTGACGCTCGGCGACGGCATCCGCACGAGACGCAGCGCGTCGGTCACGAACGAGATCGGCTGAATCGCCCAACGCGTCTGCCCGATGCCGTTCAGCGAAACCACCGTGTACGGACTCAGCGTATAGCCGCCCCACGGCGTGATCGCGGCCGCGTCGACGTTCGTGCCCGCCGCCGAGAGCCGCAACAGCACACGGCTGCGCGATCCGACGCGCATCCCGACGAGATCGCGCGCATCCGGCCTCGGATCGATCTCGAAGTGCATCATCGGATCGCGCGTCACGACGCTGAGCGGCGCCGTGAACGGGCCGGGCACCGGCTGCAGATCGAGTGCCGCGCCCTCTTCCTGCGCGGCGTCGAAGCCGAACTGTCCCATGAAGGCGACCGGCACGTGATCCGCGATGCGCGCATCGATCCAGCGCCGCCATCTCGCGGGATCGGCGGGCTCCGCGCCTTCGATCCAGGCGACGACGCCCGCGTAACGGTCCGGTGTGATATCGGTCGGCAACGGGGCGTCGAGATCCGCGTATTCGACGTCGTAGCCAAGATAATTGAGCGGCATCGCGAGGTCGCGCACGCCGCGCGTTTCGTCCACTGGCGTATCGGCGTCGCGGTTCTGTACGATCAGCACCTTGCGCGGCAGCACTTCGATCGCACCGATGCCGACGACGTCGCGGCCGGCGTCCGTCACGTACGGCGTCACGCCGGTCGCGACGACCTGCGCGGCCGTCGCGCGGGCACATGCCCGGTCGGTGCGCTCGCAGATCTCGAGCGACAGCACCGGCACGTGCGTCTCGCGCATGAAAAGCCGCGCCGCGTCGACGCGTGCGCTGCGGTCGGCGGCGGCGACGTCGCGTACCGAACGCATGTCGTCGCCGTCCATGAAACCGCGTACCAGCGGCGGACCGAGCACCGCGTAAAGCACGCTCGCATGCGATTGCGCCGCACGCAGCGCATCGTTGCCGCCGACGATCAGCCGCGCGTCAGGATAAGTCGCATGAATTGCCTCACTCGATGCAATCGCCTCCGGCGTGTCGAGCAGGAAGCCGCGATAACCGCGCGCCCACAGCGGCTCGATGCGCTGCGAGACAAACGCCGCGGGCCCGAGTGCCGGGCCCGACGCGCCGTGCGGTACGCGTGCGACCCAAACGGTATGCGCGAGCGGGTGCGTCGCCGGATCGAAGCCCCGGGCGGGATCGAGCACCACGGCGTCGAACGCTTGCAGCAAGCCTTCGGGCGGCTGGGCACCGTCGAAAAACGCGACGTTTGCACGTGGCGCGGCCGGCGGGGATGGATGTTCCGGGGTATCGGCCGCCAGGGCGTGCAGCGAAACGAACGCAAGCGCGGCGATGCACAGAGTCGCGGCAACGCTGCCGCGGGCAGCAAGCATGGAGGCCGTGCTCGCTCTGGGTTGGTGATTCAATTCGTGTCGTTCCGGACGTCAGGCAATGCCGGCGCATGCCGCCCCGGCACAGGTAAGATTAGCGGATGGTGTCTACAGCCGGGAGCCGTCCCCACATACGCACGGGACCGTCGCGCCCCATCGGCGCACGCGCATGCAGCAACCACGATGCAGGGGAGATCGTTTGCGCACGCACCGTTTGCCGGCGCCCACGCCCGCTGCGCCCCGCGTCAGCGATACGCGGCATCTGCAAGCGCGTGGCGACGCCGAAACCGGCGGCCCTGTCGGCAGTCAATACCAGAGCGGCTTGAAGTGCGCCCATGCCGTGTATGTCCGAGTAATATGCGAGGCGATCCGTGCTCTCGATCTTCGCCGCGGAGGGCAGCACTTCGCCTCGATAGACGACGAAAAAACAGCACGTGATGATCCACACACACAAGACCCGCACCGCAAATGGCTGCACGCGCGGCGCATTGCAGCCATCGACCGCGGAAGAGCCGATGGAACTGGCGACAAGCATCGAACCGGATGCTTTTTCCGACTTGGCCATACTTATTATTTCCCCGTTTGTTCTTCTTTTTAAAATTACCATGCCCAATGGTGAATTTTATGTTCTTACATAAATTTATGTTTTGATGCGACATCGTAAAGATGGCGAAGGCATTTCGACGGAAATCCGCCGCGTGATGGGATAACACCTTCGCCCAATCGGACCATAGCCATCCGGCGAGAGCGAAGTCACCGCCGACGTTTGTGGATTATCCCGGCCCAAGATGACCTGCCTATGGCATTCGACTCTTTCGATACGTCGTAGAGGGCGCGACGCGCACCATGGCCGCACACGTTTGCGCCGCCGCACTGCCATGGATTGCGATTGCTCCGAATATCGCATTCAATTGCCGTGCAGCCTGCCTTTAACCGGGATTTACCCGCGCTGCTGCACATGCGGTTGGCGTGCCTACGCGCAGGCACGCCCGCATTCGCTTCGATCGATACCCTCGCCGGCCGGGCGCGACCCGGCCATCTTGTCATCGCGTATCACGCATATCGATGTCGCCGGCAATCCCCGGCATCGCCGCGGCACCGCTATCGGCCGACGCGGTCGACCCAGCCGCGATAGAACGCGCGGTACTTGAGCACGAGCTTGTCGTACTTGCTGTACGCGCCACCGCCGTCCGGCTTCATCCCGTTCCAGATCTTGACGTCGTACCCCGCGGCTTGCCGGGTCTGAAGCCCGAACAGCACGTAGTCGGTCGCGCGGCGCAGGACGCCGCCCACCTTCTTGATCGAGATCAATATGTGCATGACGTTCTTGCCGTCGCTCACCGGCGTCACGCACTGGAGCAGCTTGTACTTGACGACGCCATCCAGCGCGACGGTCATCACGCACCCGCCGGGGTAGCCGTCGAAGTGCAGGTTCATCTGCGACATGTTCAGGCCCAGCGCGCGCGACAGCATGCCGAGAGGCCCGAAATACCGGTTCACGGTGAAGTCGATCCCGGCGCCGAACCACGCGCCGGCCCGCGCCAGCGACTCGACCTCCGGCCACGCGCGCCAATCGTCGAAAAGCTTGAGCTCGAAGGCCGAGATCGGGAGCGCGTGGACGGGCGTCGCGTGCTGCGCGTCGTAGAAGTTCTCGACGATCCGCAAGACCGCCGTCGTCGTCTCGAACGCGAAGTGCAGGTGCATGAAATCGCCGTTGTCGACGTCGGCCGCGGCGATCTCGGGCAGCGGGTGCTGCGGCTGCGGAGAGCCGTACCAGACCCACACGTAGCCATACCGCTCGGCGGTGACCCACGTCGGCTGGCGCGCCCCGCGCGGCACCGGCTCCAGCCGGTGCACCGTCGCGCTGTGGCCGGGAATATGCACGCACTGGCCGTGCTCGTCGTACCGCCAGTGGTGAAACGGGCACTGGATGCACCCGTCCTTGATCTGCCCGTCGGCCAGGTTCGCGCCGAGATGCGCGCAGTGGCGGTCCATCACCACGGCCCGGCCCGTCGTGCCGCGCCACGCGACGCACGGGCGGCCGAACAGCGTCAACGCGGTCGGCTTGTCCTTGAGGTCGTCCGAGCGCATCGCGACGTACCAGCTCGCGGCCACGCGCGTGGTCGCGTCATACGCCGCCGACGGATGCTCGCCGGCGCGCACTTGATTCAATTGAACGTCGTCTATCATTTTCATTCCGGGGTCGGTCGACTACTTCAGCGCCAGGCCGATGCGGGTCGTGACGTACGCCCTGAGCAGCGCGAACATCGGGTTGTAGTCGAAATACCGTTTCACCTCCGCCGGCGCGCTGGTCTGCGTCCAGTGCAGCAGCTTCATCGCCGGCAGCAGGCTGTACTTCGAGTTGTTGAGCTGCGGTTTGGCGCCTGTGATGCAATATCCGAAGCCGAACATCGGCTTCGCGAATTCGCGTTCGTTGATCAGAACGTGAATCCGCGCCGCGGCTTCCTCGGCCGACTTGAGCCCGGCGCTCACGGCCTCGACCTCGGCCTTGGCGTCGTTGAACAACTGGTAGTAGCCCTCCATGTCCGCGCACAGGAACCCGAGGTACGGCGCGTTGTCGTCGAGGTGATCGAGATCGCGCTCGTCGCGCGACGCGCGGAACCTCGCATGCGCTTGCACGAGCCGGAACTGCCCGAGGATCGTGCCGACCGCCCACAATCGGTGGAACGCGTCCCACAGGCGGAAGTCCGAGAACGCCGTGTAGCAGCAGCTGACGAAGTCGTCGTTGTGGTCCAGCAGCTTCTGCTGCAGGCGCTCGATGTACTCGAAGCGCTCGGGCGAGAAGTCGTCGTCGCGCAGCGCCTTGATCAGGCGCGCCGCGAGCGCATGGATCGTCACCGCGGTGTTCTCGAGCCCGCGGGAAAAAAGCGGATCGATGAACCCGTTCGCATGCAGCATCAGGCAGTAGCGGTCGCCGACGCAGGCGCTCGACGAAAACTGCAGGCGGTCGGTCTTGACCCAGTCGCGCACCGGCACGGCATCGCGGAACTGCGCCGCGATGCTCGGGAACCGCGCGAGGAATTCGTCGAATTCCTGCTGCGCGGAGATATCCGTTTTCGGGTAGACACGCGGGTCGAGCTGCAAACCGACGCTCACCAGGTTGTTGGTCGAGCGCGGGTGGTTGTTGAACGGAATCACCCAGAGCCAGCCGCCCTCGAACATGTGGTGCAGGGTCCCCTCGTGCCAACGCCAGCGCTGCCCCTTGACCTTGAAGATGTCGTCGAACGGCTTGACCCCGAGCATGTGCGTGTAGAGGCTGCGCGAGTGCGTCTTGAAACGGCACGGCTCTTCGCGCAGCCCGAACTTGGTCGCGAGCGGCGCGCGCGGGCCGCCGCAGTCGATCATGTAGCGGCCGGTGAAACGTTCGCCCTGGGCGGTGGCCACCGCGACGCCGTCCTTGTCGGCGTGGTATTCGGTCACGCTCGTCTTCTGGCGAACCGTGCAGCCGTACTTGATGGCGGCTTGCAACAGGTACGCGTCGACGTCCTGCCGGTAATAGTGGCTCTCCGGCCCCCACGGCAGCTCGGGAATCACGCATTGCGTGAATTCCTTCGGGTCGTGCTCCTCGCCGGGCTTGTGGAACACGAAACCGAAGTTGCGCTTGATGCCCGTGCTCGACGCGACGTAACGCTGCGTCGCATAGAACGACGTGATGTGGTCGAGCTCCGGAATGCCGTAGCGATCGGCGATGATGCGGTTCATCAGCGACGTCTCGGGGATCGACGATTCGCCGATCGTGAAGCGCGGGTGCGACGATTCCTCGAGGATCAGCACGCGAAACCGCTGCTTGGCCAGGATGGCGCCCATCTGGGTGCCCGACATGCCCGAGCCGAGGATGATCACGTCGTAGTGGTTGCTGTCGCGCCCGTTCGCGGGGCTCTGCTGAGTCATGGGGCAAACTCTCCTGGTGAGATGGAATACATGGCCGCCCGCGCCAAGCCGTCAGCGCGCGCCGAGCGCGGCGCGAACGCGTGAGCGCGCCGCGCGTGTGAGCGTGAGCAGATCGCCGAGCATGCTCGGCGCGTACCCGCCGCTGCCGATCGTGGGGCCGCTTCGGCCCACTTCGTACGCGCGCTCGGCCAATTTGCCGTGCGGCGCGCGAAAGCGCAGCAGCACCTCGAATACGCGGTCGAGGGCCGCCAACCCGGCGTCGACCGGCTCGCCCCGCGCACGGGCCGCTTGCGCTTCGCCGAGCACGCGGTCGACGAGCGCCGGCCGCCCGGCGAACCGCGCATAGATCGCCCTGAACGTGGGAAGCACGTAGGGCAGGTACGTCTCCTTGAATTCCCGATAAGCCCGGTGGTCCGATTGCGCCCCCCACAGCACGTGCTCCAGCACGAAAAGAGGCATTTCGACCGCACCGGGGCCGAGGTAGTCGTGACCGCCGACTCGAATCGGTTCGTAATACGGACGAAGCTCGTCATAGAACACCTGCAGCGAGATGAAGCGATACGCGTAGACGATCGAGTCGACCATTTTCTGCAGATAGTCCGCCAGCGTGTCGCACCCTTGCGCGAACGCGGGCGAGCGCAGCGGCACGTCGGTCAGTTCGACGGTCAGCGCGATGGCCGCCTCGAGCGCCGCCATCGAGATGCGCACGCTTTCGAGCAGATGCGCTTCGTCGCGCAGCCCGGTGTAGCTGCGTTGCGCGTCGGCCGCCGCGGGATTCCAGACCGTCACGTGCAGCAGCGTCTCGCGCGGCGGCAACTCGGTCGCGCGCGCCAGGTCGAGCAGCACCGGCTCGAGCCCGGGCACCGCGTCCACGGGCTCGTGTCCGTGCCGCTTGAGCGATCCCAGGAAGAACCCGATGTCCCGCATCGCGGCGGCGGCTTCGACGAAGCCCCAACCCGAGGGCACGCCGCGTGCCGGAAGGAACTCGCGCAACAGCCCGACGATGCCGGGCACATCCTGTCGACGGTTCAGGCCCGGCAGCCGCAGGACGAGCGCGCGCGCCTGCAGCGGGTCGCAGGCCGCCACGGCAGCGTGCGTGGCCGCGATCGCGCGCACCCGGTCCGGAGCGCGCTCCACTACAGGATCTCCGGCGTCGCGAGCGTCGGCCCGGGCCGGCTGCGAGACTGCGCCGCGTCGCCCTCGCGCAGCGAGCGCAGGTAATCGTAGTTCGTCGGCAAGCTCGCCCGCAGATGCTCGGCGTCGCGCCGGATCCGCGCGAACATCGCCTCGGCCTTGTCGATCGATTCCGGCCGGTGCCGCAAGAGCGGCAGCGAACGGTCGGGCAACAGCCCCAGGCCGGCAAAAATGCAGTAGTAGTTTCCGTTCAACCAGAAGTTCTTGAACTCGTAGTCGAAGGTGTCGTAGTACGTCGAATCGTCGAACGACGTGGTGGTCAGCGGCAGCCCCGCCTTGTAGCGTTCGACTTTCTCCTGGATCGCGTCCGACAGCCGCAGGTCGTGCCGGTTCGCGCGCCAGAACGCGGTGTCGTCGCGCGACGTGGTGAAATAGTGCGCCTGCACGAAATCCCGGCAGTCGTCGAACATGTAGACGATTTCGGCGTTGAATGCGTCGGCCAACCGCGGGTCGAACGACGTATCGGGGAAGTGCTTCACGAGCTGGTACAGCGCCGCGTAGATGAAGTAGATGCCCGTCGATTCCAGCGGCTCCAGAAAGCACGACGACAGCCCGATCGCGACGCAGTTGTTGACCCACGCGCGCCTGTTGCGCCCGACCCGGAACTTGATCTGGTTGAGCGGCTGCTTGTCCGACAGCCCCCACAGGTCGAGGAAGTCGGCGGTGGCCTGATCGCGCGACGTGAACTTGCTCGAGAACACGTAGCCGCTGCCGAACCGGCCCAGCATCGGGATCTTCCAGGTCCACCCGGCGTTCATCGCGATCGCCGACGTGTACGGCTCGATTCCCTCGCGCGCGTCGTCGGCGGGCACGGCGCTGGCGACCGCGCTATCGCACAGCAGATGGTCGGACATGTCGATGAAGGGCTCCTTCAGCGCCTGGTTGATCAGGAGCCCGCGCATGCCGGAGCAGTCGATGAACAAGTCCGCTTCCAGCATGCGCCCCTCCTTGGTGGACAGGCTGGCGATGTAGCCGCGATCGTTCAGGTGAACCTGCTCGACCTCGTCGACCACGCGCTTCACCCCGCGTTCGGTGGCCCAGCGCTTCAGGAAGTCGGCCACCAGGTGCGCGTCGAAGTGCCATGCATGGGACATCTGGCGGGTGCCGTCGGGCAGGCACGGCGCCAGCCTGGCGTCGAGCGCCTCGGTCTGCGGGTAGCACGCGTATTCCATCGGCTGCTGGAAGCCCTGTTCGCGCTTGCGCAGCCAGTAGTGGGTCAGCGGCACGCCATCGCAGTTCGGCACGTTGCCGAACAAATGGTAAAAGTGATCGCCGCGCGAACCATCGGGAGCCTTCCTCCAGTTCACGAACCTGATCGCGGACTTGAACGCGCCGTTCACCTGGGGCATCCACTCCCGCTCCGGTATCCCGAGGAAGTCGAAGAACACCTTCTGCAAACTCGGAATGGTCGCCTCGCCCACGCCGATCCGCGGGATCGCCGCGGATTCGACGAGCGTGATGTTCGCGTGCTGCTGGAGCGCCCGGACGAGGTACGAGGCGGACATCCAGCCCGCCGTGCCGCCGCCCACGATGACGATATTCTTGATCGGGTGAGTCATGACACGCTTCCCATAGGATTGAAAATCGGAATGGATAGTGCCGCCTTGTCGAATTGAATCGGCAACGCTTCCGGTAACGCGTGATGACGCGTCCGGCCCATCACGACAAATGACATCGAAAAGGCGGATTGAATCGCAACGAACGCATGCAACAACGCGAAGCACCCATCGCACGCGGCGGCACACCGCGGAAGGGATTCTGCTTCGGCAAATTGACTTTCGGATACGGCGACTGTTACTAGCGCATTTATAAACTCAGTCTACCTAATTGTTTCCAGGATCGTCGCACCGCGCGCTTGACCCTCCGACACACCATAGCAGCGTTCATGACGGCGCACTTCGAAAAATTTCATATCAATCTCCGGTTGTTCAGAGAAATTCTAAATGCCGTTAAATTTCGACGAAATACCGCACAACGATCGATTCAACTTTTTCGAAACAACAGAATTCATTTTTTCATTTTAAGCAGGTGAATCCAGAATCTTTTCTATCTTTAATATGCGAAATGGCATAATGAATTCACACGAAAGAAACAAAGAATTCACAACATCAAATACAAAACAGACGATCTTTTCATATTTTGTCGATCGTGATCTCGACCTAAAAATAATTCGACTCGTCGGCAGAGAAATTCGTCATGATGTGCGCGAGCGAACACGAAGGTCATGCAATGAGGACGGGCAAGTTCGCGAAAGCGCGGATCGAACGACCGTGCATGCAGGGCAACCGCTATTTCACGGTGCGCCAACTTCGACCGGACGCGAACCGCGACACTGACGAATCGAGGAGGCCGCGTGCCCATCCAGGAAGCGTTGCTGAAGATGGCGATGTACGTCTCGCTGGTGCTGATCGTGCCGGGGCCGACCAATACGCTGCTGCTGTCGTCCGGGCTGAAGGTCGGCCTGCGCGGCACGTGGCCGCTGGTCGTCGCCGAGGCGCTCGGCTACGCGATCGCGATTGCCGTATGGGGATTCTTCCTGTCCACGTTCGCTGCCGGCCGGCCCTGGCTTTATGACGTGGTCAAGCTCGCGAGTTCCGTCTACATCTTTTTCCTCGCGCTCAGGATGTGGACGCATAGCCGCGTGCTGCAGGACGTGTCGGTCGCGCCGGTGCGCTTTCGCGACGTGTTCGTCGCGACGATGATGAACCCGAAGGCGCTGTTGTTCTCGAGCACGCTGTTTCCGCTGGAGGCGTTCAGGTCCGCGCACTATTTCGCTTGGGCGCTCCTCGTCTTTCTGGTCGTGCTCGCGCCGATCGGCGTGGGCTGGTCGTCCCTCGGCGGGATCCTTACTTCGCAACGCGCGTGGGCCGCCCGTACGTCGACGCTGCTGCGCGGCGCGTCGCTCGTGTTGTTGATGTTCTCCGGCACGCTCGTGTACTCGGTCGTGAACCGCTGATCGACGCGGCGTCGCACGCGACGCTTCTCGGTGCGCCCGTCATTTCTTTCGACATCGTTCGCGTGCGAACCCTAACGGGGGCTATCGAGCGGTCAGAAATGAAGGAGTCGGCGAACCGGCGCGCGCCGGCTGTGGCGACGTTACCGGAATCTCAGCTCCGGCGGCACCCTGCCGGGCACTCTCTGCACCGCGGAGAGAATTCAGCCAACTTCCCACCCAAGCCCCCGCTTCTCACCGTGCCAAATGCGAGCGTCCGCAATTGCGCTGCAGCACCGCCCGAGGCGAAGCCTTCTCTCCAGCAGGCATGGGCGCATTCTTCGCCTTGCCGCCGGCCAAACAAGTGACCCCCCTAACATCACAGGATTGCATTTTCACATTCAATGTGATTTTATTATCACCCATCGCGCCCCGCTCCTACCCCTGCGCGGTCGCACCCCATATACCAAGGAAGACACGCAGATGGAGACAATCGCCGTCATCGGCAGCAACATGGTCGACCTCGTGACCTACGTCACACGCATGCCCGCCCGGGGCGAAACGCTAGAGGCGCCGAACTTCGAGCTCGGCTGCGGCGGCAAGGGCGCGAACCAGGCCGTCGCGGCCGCCCGCCTCGGCGCGCGCGTCGTGATGGTCACCAAGGTCGGCGACGACGTGTTCGCCGACAACACGATCCGCAACTTCGAGCGCGAAGGCATCGACACCACGCACGTGCGCAAGGTCGCCGGCGTGCCGAGCGGCGTCGCGCCGATCTTCGTCGAGCCCGATTCGAGCAACAGCATCCTGATCGTCAAGGGCGCGAATCGCCATCTGCGGCCGGCCGACATCGACGCGGCCGCGCCGATGCTCGCCGAATGCGCACTGATCGTGCTGCAACTCGAAATCGAGCTCGACACCGTCTATCACGCGATCGAATTCGGCGCGCGGCACGGCATTCCCGTGTTGCTGAACCCGGCCCCCGCCGTGGCCGACCTCGATTTCGAACGCATCCGTTCCGTCGAATTCTTCGTGCCGAACGAAACCGAGCTCGCGATCGTGTCGGGCATGCCGGTCGATTCGCGCGAGAGCGCCGCCCGCGCTGCCCAAGCGCTGGTCGCGCGCGGGCTCGAGCACGTGCTCGTCACGCTCGGCGGCAACGGCTCGCTGCTGGTGTCGCGTGACGGCGTGCACCATGTGCCGGGCGTCCCGGTCGACGCGCGCGACACGACGGGCGCCGGCGACGCGTATATCGGCTGCTTCGCACGCTGCTATGCGGCGTCGCGCGACGCGATCGATGCGATGCGTTACGCGTCCGCGTACGCCGCGCTTTCGGTCACGAGCCTCGGCACGCAGAAGTCGTACGCCGACGCCGCGACGTTCGAACGCTTCCTCCGCGACGCCGGCTTCTGACCGGCGCCTTCATCGACGAGACATTGGGAAGGAGACACCCATGAGCCGGACCCCGATCGAACACACACCCGACGGCTATTACCTGAATCGCACGCCGCTCTTCGCGTTCACGCTGCTGTGCTGCCTGTTCGCGCTGTGGGGCACCGCCGCGAACCTGAACGACGTGCTGATCGCGCAGTTCAAGAAATCGTTCTTCCTGTCCGATTTCGAATCGGCATTCGTGCAGTCCGCGTTCTATCTCGGCTACTTCTTCCTCGCGATTCCGGCCGCGACGGTCGTGAAGAAGTTCAGCTACAAGACGACGATCCTCGTCGGCCTGCTGCTCTACACGACCGGCTGCCTGCTGTTCTTTCCGGCCGCGTCGATGGCGAAGTACGGGATGTTCCTCGTCGCGCTGTTCGTGATCGCGGCCGGCCTGTCGTTCCTCGAAACGGCGTCGAACTCGTATTCGACGCTGATGGGCCCGCGCGACACCAGCACGCGGCGGCTGAACATCTCGCAGACGTTCTACCCGTTCGGCGCGATGGCCGGCGTCTACATGGGCAGCTTCCTGATCTTCAAGGAAGGCGACGCGTCGCATGCGCAGCTCGCGGCGATGTCGGCCGCCGACGCGCACACGCACCAGCTCGCGATGATCCAGGCCACGCTCGAGCCTTACAAGTGGCTGATCGTCGTGCTCGTCGCCGTGTTCATCGTGTTCGCGCTCACGCCGTATCCGGCCTGCAAGGGCAACGGCGCGAGTACGGTCACGCACCGGATCGACGCGCGCGGCACCCTCGCGCGACTGTTCGGCAACCGGCGCTTCGTCGCGGGCGTCGTCGCGCAATTCCTGTATGTGGGCGCGCAGGTCGGCGTGTGGAGCTTCACGATCCGGCTCGCGATGCAGATCGGCGGCCTCACCGAGCGCGGCGCGTCGCGCTACCTGCTCGCGACGTTCTTCGCGTTCTTCGTCGGCAAGCTGGTCGCGACGCTCGTGATGAAACGCGTCGGCCCGGCCAAGGTGCTGATCGTCTACGGCATCCTGTGCATCGCGCTGCTCGCGTACACGATCAGCGTGCACAACATCACCGCCGTGTATGCGGCCGTGTGCGTGAGCATCTTCCTCGGCCCGTGCTGGCCGACGATCTACGGGCTGACGATCGACGGCCTCGGCAAGGACACCGAATACGGCGGCTCGATCCTCGTGATGAGCATCGTCGGCGGCGCGGTCGTGCCGCTGATCCAGGGGCTGATCTCCGATCACACCGGCGGCAACATGCAGCTCGCGTTCGTCGTGCCGCTCGTCTGCTTCGTCGTGATCGTCTACTACGGCTTCTACTGCCTGCGTCACCTGCCGGCGGCGACACCCGACGCGACGGCCGACGGCCATGCGGCCGCGCGCTACGCTGCGACGCGCAACACGTCGGGAGCCTGATCATGCGCGGCGAGATCGAATTGCGGCGCGACGACTTTCGCGAAGCGCCGCGCACGCTGTACCGCACCGACGGCCTCACCGTCACCGCGTTCGCGTATCCGTCCGGCGTCGAGGCGCTGAAGCTCGAGAACCGCCGCGGCCATCTCGTCGTACTCCCGTATCTCGGCCAGATGATCTGGGCCGCCGAATTCGACGGTCGCGACCTGACGATGAAACACATGTTCCGGCAGCCGAAGCGCGCGGCGTCGATCATCGATACCTACGGCTGCTTCATGTTCCACAGCGGGCTGCTGCGCAACGGCTGCCCGGGGCCGGACGACACGCACGCGCTGCACGGCGAGATGCCGTGCGCGCCGATGGACCGCGCGAGCCTCGTCGTCGGCATGGACGCGCGCGGCGCGACGGTCGACGTGACCGGCGAATACGAATACGTGCAAGGGTTCGGCAGCCACTACGTCGCGCGTCCGTCGGTGCGGCTGGCCGAGCACGAGGCGCGGATGACGATCGCGATGGACGTGACGAACCTCGGCGGCACGCCGATGGACCTGATGTACATGGCGCACCTGAACTACGCGTATATGCCGGGCGGCCGCTTCGTGCAGTCGCTGCCGCGCGGCGGCATGCGGCTGCGCGACAGCGTGCCCGCGCACGTGAAGCCGACCGCCGCGTGGCGCGACTACACGGCCACGCTCGCGCGCGATCCGGCGCGACTCGCGACGCTCGATGCGCCCGCGCTGTACGACCCCGAGATCGTGTTCTTCATGAACGAGGTTGAAACGGACGCCGACGGCGTCGCGCATTTCCGGCTTGTGCATCCGGACGGCGGCGCGTTCCACACCGCCTACCGCCCCGCGCAATTTCCGCATGCGACGCGCTGGATCCTGCACAACGCGGATCAGCAGGTCGCCGCGTTCGCGCTGCCGTCGACCTGCGAGCCGGAGGGTTACGAAGCCGAGCGCCGCAAGGGCCACGTAGCGGCGCTGGCGCCCGGCGCATCGCGCCGCTTCGAAGTCCTCACCGGCTACCTCAGCGCGGCGGAAGCGCACGATGCGTGACGCGATGCCCGGCGCCGCATCAGGTCACGAGCGCGATCCCGTGCTCGCGGATCGCCGTTTCGTAGCGGCGGCTCAGTTGCCCGTCGGAGATCACGTAGTTGAAATCGGTCAGTTCGGCGAAATAGGCCGCGCGCACTTCGTCGAACTTCGTGTGGTCGACCAGCAGGAAGCGGTTCTGCGCGCGCGCCATCACCTTCTTCTTCGCATCGACTTCGTGGAAGTTGAAGCACGTGACACCGCAGCGCTCGCTCACACCGGCCGCCGAAATGAACGCCTTCGACACGCGCACGGAATCGAGGATGCCCATTTCGGCGACCGATTCGAACACCATGTTCTGGCGGTGATACGCGCCGCCGCACAGGATGACGTTGCAATGCGGCTTCTGCTGCAGCTTCGCGAACACGTTCAGCGAATTGCAGACCGCCGTGAATTCGAGGTCGTCCGGAATGAAATCGACGATGAACGGCGTGGTCGACCCGCAGTCGACGAAGATCGTGTCGCCGGTCGTCACGAATTGTGCGGCCAGCTTGCCGATGCGACGCTTTTCCTCGGTCTGCCGGTTGTTCTCGGCGCTGATCAGGTACTCGCCGATATCGCTGCGCTGCGCGGCGAAATGGCGCGTCACGTAGCCGCCGATCAGGCTGAGGCCGTGCGGGTTGTCCGCGAGATCGCGGCGGATCGTCATTTCGGACACGCCGAACAGCTCGGCGACTTCCCTCAGATGAATCGCGTTCTGCCCTTGCAGCACGTTCATCAATGTCTTGATCCGTTCGCCCTTCTTTGTTTCCATGCCTGTATCCTGCGTGCCCGCCGCGTGAGTCGCTCGTCGTGCCGGGCGCGCGGGCCCGGCCGGAATGTCGTATTTGTAACAAACCGATGTGAAAACATCAACTTTCCGTGTGCCCTTTCCGCACACGATCCGTGGAGTCCTGACACATGCCGCTTTCCAACGCCCAACTCGCCCAAACCATCGATCACACGCTGCTCGCGCCTGACGCGAGCGACGCGCAGATCCGCGAACTCTGCCGTCAGGCGGCCGAGCATCGCTTTTACTCGGTCTGCGTGAATTCGGCGAACGTGCCGCTCGCCGCGCGCGAGCTGGCTGAGACCGGCGTGCTCGTCTGCGCCGTGGTCGGCTTCCCGCTCGGCGCGGGGCTGTCCGCCGCGAAAGCGTTCGAAGCCACCGCCGCGATTGCGGCGGGCGCCGGCGAGATCGACATGGTGATCAACATCGGCGCGCTGAAAAGCGGCCGCGCCGACGACGTAAAGGCCGACATCGACGCCGTGCATCGCGCTTGCGGCACGGTGCCGCTCAAGGTGATCCTCGAAACGGGGCTGCTGACCGACGACGAGAAGGTGCGCGTGTGCGAGATGTGCCGCGATCTCGGCGTCGCGTTCGTGAAGACGTCGACCGGGTTCGGCCACGGTGGCGCAACGCTTGCGGACGTCGCGCTGATGCGCCGCACGGTCGGGCCGACGCTCGGCGTGAAGGCGTCGGGCGGCGTGCGCGACCGCGCGGCCGCGCTCGCGATGCTCGAAGCCGGCGCGACGCGGCTCGGGACGAGTTCGGGGGTGGCGATCGTCAGCGATCAGGGAGCGAGCGCGTCGGGGTACTGATCGCCAGGGTCACCCGCTTTCGTCGGCCACCCGTGAGAACGTTCGTCAACGTGCCGCAAGCAGGCGTCCTGCTCGCGGCCGGACCGGCACGCATCCTGGCCGGCGGCGCGCGACGCTCACACGGTAATATTCGACTTGAACGCTTCGGGCGCGTGCCTGCGCAGGATCTCGAGGCATTTTTTCCGGTCGTCGATGCGCATTTCGGCAAAGGGCAGCTTGACCTTGCGCACCTTGCCGGCGCCCGAGCGCGTCGCAACCCGGTACAGCACGACCAGCGAGAACGGGCCGCGCGTCACCTCGACGACATCGCGATACGGCACCGAGATTCGCTGCACCTTGAAACGGTCGCCGAAGAACACGGCGCGCGTCATCACGAACAGGTAAGCGAGGCCACCCAGCGCGCCGACGAACGGCATGATGAACGACGTGAAGCTGAAAAACGGATTCGCGCTCGCGGCCCAAATGAAACCGCCGCCGATCACAACCAGCGCGAATACCAGGGTCGGCAACGCGAAACGGCTGCCGCGCACGATCAGCTCGGGCTCGGATAACTGCGTCAGATCGTTCATGCTTGCCTCCCGGCGTGAAAAAACAGCGGTCGTCGAATGCCGGAAATTCTACGCTGGATCGGTGCGTGCGCAACCAAGCGCGCTTGGCCCGCCGGGTCGCCCCTTCCCCGGGCCCGGCAACCCCGGCACAATGTTGCCCATGCGCTACGACAACGCCTTCGTCTACCCGTCCTCCGGCCTCGCCGGCCGACTGCGGCGCGTGTTTCCGTCGCCGCTGCAGAGCAATTGGCGGCTCTACGTCGATACGCTGCCGGACGGCGCGCCGGCCGAGCGCACCGTGCTGTTCGTGAAGAACGTGTTCGATCACCCGCTCTATGCGCTTGGCAGCCGGCTGTTCAGCGACGCGCTGCCGTCGCATCTCGCGCGGCCGTTCACGCATACGGCACGCGACGGACGCTACGACACGCGGCTGGCGGGGAGCGGCGGCAGCGCGCCCGACTTCCGCTGCACGGCCGAGCGTCGCACGACCGGACGCTGCCCGACGCCTTCGCGCCATTCTTCGGCGACTGACGCGCGGCCAGCGCCGCCCTGTCGCTGCGGCGCGCGGCCGTCGCCCATGTCGAAGACTGTGACCGCCTCGCGTATGCGTCGATCGACCGGCCGATCGACGTCGACGCGATCCGGCCGCTGAAGACGGTCGGCCTCGCCGACGGCGCCCCCTCGCCCGCATCGGCGCGACCGGCGAACCGCTGTGCTTCGTCTGCCCGACGTCGCATTCCGCGTGCTGTCCGAGCGGCTGCTATAGCGCGGCTCAGGCCGTCCGGCGCGCGGACGCGCCCTCGCCGCTTTCGTCCGCGAGCCGCCCCGCATAATCGCGCGCGAACTGCACGGCGATGCGGCCCGAACGCGCACCGCGTTCGAGCGCCCACTGCAGCGCGGGCTCGCGCGCCGCACCAATCTGCGCGTCATCGAAACCGGCCGCGCCGAGGCGGCTCGCGACGACGGCCAGGTACTCGTCCTGCGTGAAGCCGTAGAACGTGACCCAGACCCCGAAGCGCTCGGACAGCGAAATCCGCTCCTCGACCGCATCGCCCGGGTGCAGTTCGCCGTTCTCCGCGCGCGTCACGTTCGCGTTGTCGCTCGCCTGCTCGGGCATCAGGTGGCGGCGGTTCGACGTCGCGTACACCAGCACGTTCGACAGATCGCTCGCGACCGAGCCGTCGAGCACCGTCTTGAGCCCTTTGTAACCGGTCTCGCCGGCCTCGAACGACAGGTCGTCGCAAAACACCAGGTAGCGCTCGGGCCGCGTGCGCACCAGTTCGACGATCGCCGGCAGATCGTTCAACCCTTCCTTGCTGACCTCGATCAGCCGCAAGCCGTGCGCCGCGAACGCATGCAGGCACGCCTTCACGATCGACGACTTGCCGGTGCCGCGCGCGCCGGTCAGCAACACGTGGTTGGCCGCGAACCCGTGCACGAACTGGCGCGTGTTCCGCTCGACGATCGCCGCCTGCCGGCCGACGTTGCGCAGCGTGTCGAACGCGACGAGCGCGGGCGAGGCGATCGGCTCCAGCGGCGCCGTTCGATGGCCGCCGCCGAAACCGCGCCAGCGAAACGCAATGGCCGCGTCGAAATCGACGGCCGCCGGCGGCGAGGTGCCCGCCAGCGCCTCGAGTGCGGTCGCGATCCGTTCGAGCTGGCGCGCGAGCGCCGGCGCGGCCCCGGGCGCACGTTCGTCCGGCAGCGCGGCCGGCAGGTCCTGCATGTCGGGATGGGCGCTCATTGACGAACGCCTTGCGCCGTGCCGGCATGAAACGGAAAGCGCTGTGCGATCGCGACGCCGAGCAACGCGACGCCGCCGCCGATCAGGTGATACAGCCGCAGCGATTCGCCAAGCAGCACGATCGCGCCGCCGGCCGTCATCACGGGCAGCAGGTTCATGAACATCGCGCAGCGGCTCGGGCCGAGCCGCCGCACGCCCTGCATCCACAGATACGGGAGGACCACCGACGCCAGCACGCCGGCGTACAGGATCAGCGGCACGCTCGCGCGCGTCGGCCACGCGGCCTGCGCGGGCAGCCGCAGCAGCATCGGCGCCATGAACGCGAGCGCCGCGAGCGCCGCGAGCGCCTGCACGTAGGTCGACTGCCAGGCCGGCAACGCGCCGATGCGCCAGCGCTTGAGCAGCACGCCGTAAAGCGCGTACGCGGCCGACGCGGCCAGCATCAGCAGGTCGCCCCGATGCACGCCGTGCGCGACAATCGCCGCCGGGTGCCCTTCGGCGATCAGGTAGACGACACCCGCGAGCGACAGCACCCCGCCGCCGATCATGCCGGCGCCCGGTGGATCGCCGAGCAGCAGCGAGCTCAGCAGCATCGTCATCAGCGGTACGAGCGCGGTGATGATCGCCATGTTGGTCGCGCTGCTCGTCTTCGCGGCCTCGTAGGACAGGCTCTGGAACAGCGCCATCGCGAGAAAGCCGAGCACCGCGAGCTTCGGCAGGTACGCGACGAGCACCGCGCGATTGCGCCACGCGGGGGCCAGCGTGAAGACGCTCATCAGCGCGACGGCGAGCAGGAGCCGGTAGAACGTGATGGCCGACGGATCGATCGTCGAGGCGGACAGCTTCGACACGACGACGTTGCCGGCCCACAGCGCGATCGCGCAGAAGGGGAGCAGAAAAGGAGACTTGTTCATCGCGTTTGTCGGATTAATATCGTGACAGGAGGGTCTGGCGTGAATCGGAACGCCATCGTGCCCGGCCGCCCACTGCCTGTCTCACGCCAAAATGTCACGACTTGTCGCCAATCGGACACTCGAGTCCACCCCGCCCTTCGCCCACCTGCGCTACGAATCGACGCCGATGCCCGTGTCGGCGATGGCGGCCACGTACGCGCACGGCACGTCGATCGCGCCGCACCGCCATCGCCGCGCGCAACTGCTCTATGCGATCGAGGGCGTGATGCACGTGGAGTCCGAAGGCGCGTCGTGGGTCGTGCCGCCGACGCGCGGCGTGTGGCTCGAAGCCGGGCTCGACCATACGGTGCAGATGAGCGGCGACGTGCAGATGCGCACCGTGTTCGTCGAACCGGGCGCGGTCGAGTACCTGCCCGCGCGCAGTTGCGTCGTCGAAGTGCATCCGCTGCTGCGCGAACTGATCCTCGCCGCGGTCGACGTGCCGCTGGATTACGCGCCAGGCTCGCGCCACGATCACCTGATGCACCTGCTGCTCGCGGAAGTGACCGTCGCGCCGCTGCTGCCGCTGTATCTGCCGTGGCCGCACGACGCGCGCCTGCGGACGATCTGCGACACGCTGGTCGCCACCCCCGACGATCAGCGCACGATCGCCGAGTGGGGCGACCTGCTCGGCCTGTCGGTCCGCACGCTGCATCGCGCGTTCCGGCGCGAGACGGGGCTCAGCTTCCGCCGCTGGCGCGAGCAGGCGCGGCTGCTGCTCGCGCTCAAGCGTCTGGCGCACGGCGAGAAAGTGCTGACCGTCGCGATGGATCACGGCTACAGCAGCCAGAGCGCGTTCTCCGCGATGTTCAAGCGGCACTTCGGGATGTCGCCGTCGGCGTTTTATGCGTAACGGCAGCACGACCGCTACCGCGCCGCGATTGCCGCGACGAAACACGCGCATGCGGCATGCCGACGCCACGGGGGCGCACGTGATTCCACCTCCTCCGGCCGTGCAGGTAGCGCATCCACAGCGCCGTGCCTTGCGTCGCGGCCGGATCGGCCGCGGCGAGCACATCGTCACGCGGCACATTGACGGCCCTCGTCACCGCGAAGATGCCGAACACAGGGAGCACGCCGCCTGCGAGCGCGGCCATCGCGCCCGGCGAGCCGCGATAGCACAGCGCGATCGCGACGAGCGCGAGCACCATCAGCGTCGTACCGAGAAACAGCGGCATGAACGGCGAACGCACGATGTCGACGTCGATCGATGCTCGGCGGCGCCCTCAAAATAAACGGCCGCCCGAAGGCGGCCGCTGGAAGTGGAATGAAGTACCGCTTACTTGCTGTAGTCGTACACCCCACGCCCGGTCTTGCGCCCGAGCCTGCCCGCCGACACCATCTCGCGCAGCAGCGGACACGCGCGATACTTCGGGTCGCCGAAATCCTTCAGGAACACGTCCATCACCGCGAGGCACACGTCGAGCCCGACGAGGTCGGCCAGCGCGAGCGGCCCGATCGGGTGGTTCGCGCCGAGCTTCATCCCCGCATCGATCTCCTCGGCCGACGCGATGCCTTCGGCCAGCACGAAGAACGCCTCGTTGATCATCGGCACCAGGATCCGGTTCACGACGAAGCCCGGCGAATTGCGCACGCCGATCGGCGACTTGTCGAAACGCTCGGTCAGCGCGCGCACGGCCGACGCGGTCGCGTCGCTCGTCTGCAGCCCGCGGATGATCTCGACGAGCGGCATCAGCGGCACCGGGTTGAAGAAGTGCATGCCGAGAAAACGCGACGGGTCGGCGAGCGGCGCGGCAAGCGCGGTGATCGAGATCGACGACGTGTTGGTCGCGATGATCGCGTCCGGCCGCGCGACGGCCTCGATCTGCTTCAGGATGCGGCCCTTCAGCTCGACGTTCTCGGTCGCGGCTTCGATCACGATGTCGACCGAGGCGAGCGTCGCGTAGTCGGTCGACGTCGTGATGCGCGCGAGCGCCGCATCGCGTGCATCGGCCGCGAGCTTGTCCTTCGACACGAGCCGTTCGAGGCTGCCCTTCAGCGTCGCGAGGCCCTTGTCGAGCGCGGCGTCGCTGACGTCGATCATCACGACGTTCAGTCCTGCAACGGCGGCGGTTTGCGCAATGCCGTTACCCATGGTTCCGGCGCCCACGACGCCGACGGTTTCGATGGCCATGACGATTCCTGTGTATTCGGATGCTGAGCGGTCGATTATCAGATGTTCTCGAAGATCGCGGCAATCCCCTGGCCGCCGCCGATACACATCGTCACGAGCGCGTAACGCCCGCCGATGCGCTTCAGCTCGTACAGCGCCTTCACCGTGATCAGCGCGCCGGTCGCGCCGATCGGGTGGCCGAGCGAGATGCCCGAGCCGTTCGGGTTGACCTTGGCCGGATCGAGGCCGAGTTCCTGCGTGACCGCACAGGCCTGCGCGGCGAACGCTTCGTTCGCCTCGATCACGTCGAGATCGGTGATCTTCAGGCCCGCGCGTTCGAGCGCCTTCTGCGTGGCTGGCACCGGGCCGATGCCCATGTACGCCGGATCGACGCCCGCATGCGCATACGCGACGAGGCGCGCGAGCGGCTTCGCGCCCTGCGCGCGCGCGGCGTCCGCGCTCATCATCAGCACGGCGGCGGCGGCATCGTTGATGCCCGATGCGTTGCCGGCCGTCACGGTGCCGTTCTCCTTCGCGAACACCGGCTTGAGCTTCGAGAAGTCGTCCGGACCCGCGTCGTGCCGCACGTGCTCGTCGGTGTCGAACGCGACTTCGCCCTTCTTCGTGCGGATCGAGATCGGCAGGATCTGGTCCTTGAAGCGGCCTTCGGCGATCGCGCGCGCCGCGCGCCGATGCGATTCGAGCGCCAGCGCATCCTGCGCGTCACGCGAGATGTCGTATTTCTTCGCGACGTTCTCGGCCGTCACGCCCATGTGGATCGTCTGGAACGGGTCGTGCAGCGCGCCGAGCATCATGTCGACGAGCTTCGCGTCGCCCATGCGCTGGCCGAAGCGCGCGGCCGGCACGGTGTACGGCGCGCGGCTCATGCTTTCCGAGCCGCCGCCGATCGCGACGTCGGCGTCGCCGAGCATGATCGTCTGCGCGGCCGACACGATCGCCTGCAGGCCCGAGCCGCACAGGCGATTCACGGTCAGCGCCGGCGTGTGCTGCGCGACGCCGCCGTTGATCGCCGCGACGCGCGCGAGATACATGTCCTTCGGCTCGGTGTTCACGACGTGGCCGAACACGACGTGACCGACCGCATCGCCCGGCACGTTCGCGCGCGACAGCACTTCGGCGACCACCTTCGCACCGAGGTCGGTCGGCGAGAAATCCTTCAGGCTGCCGCCGAAATCACCGATCGCGGTGCGGACACCGCTCACCACCACGACTTCCTTCGCTGCATTGCTCATCGTCTCACTCCGGTTCGTTCGCGCTCGCGGGCGCGGGGATGCGTTGCGTCACATGTTCGGGTAATTCGGCCCGCCGCCGCCTTCCGGCGTGACCCACACGATGTTCTGCGTCGGGTCCTTGATGTCGCAGGTCTTGCAGTGCACGCAGTTCTGCGCGTTGATCACGAGGCGATCGCCGCCGTCGTCGTTCTTCACGAACTCGTACACGGCCGCCGGGCAGAAACGCGCCTCCGGCCCCGCGTACGTGCGCAGGTTCACGTTCACCGGCACGCTCGCATCCTTCAGCGTCAGATGCGCCGGCTGGTTTTCCTCGTGGTTCGTGTTCGAGATGAACACCGACGACAGCCGGTCGAACGTCAGCTTGCCGTCCGGCTTCGGATAGTCGATCGGCTCGCACTGCGACGCCGGCTTCAGCATCTCGTGGTCCGCATGCTGATGATGCAGCGTCCACGGCACGTTGCCGCCCATCACCTTCTGCTCGAGCCCGACCATCAGCGTGCCGAGGTACAGGCCCTTGGCCATCCACTGCTTGAAGTTGCGCGCACGGTACAGCTCCGTGTACAGCCACGATTGCCTGAACGCATCCGGGTACGCATTGAGCTCGTCCGACTGACGGCCGGCCTGCACCGCGTCGAATGCGGCGTCGGCGGCCAGCATGCCGGTCTTGATCGCCGCGTGACTGCCCTTGATCCGCGATGCGTTCAGGAAGCCCGCATCGTCGCCGATCAGCGCGCCGCCCGGGAACACCGTCTTCGGCAGCGACAGCAGGCCGCCGGCCGTGATCGCGCGCGCGCCGTACGACACGCGCTTGCCGCCTTCGAGGAACGCGCGGATCGACGGATGCGTCTTGTAGCGCTGGAATTCCTCGAACGGCGACAGGTACGGGTTCGTGTAGCCCAGGCCCACCACGAAGCCGACCACGACCTGGTTGTTGTCCATGTGATACAGGAACGAGCCGCCGTACGTGTCCGACTTCAGCGGCCAGCCGGCCGTGTGGATCACGAGGCCCGGCTTGTGCTTGGCCGGATCGATCTCCCACAGTTCCTTGATGCCGATCCCGTACGCCTGCGGGTCGGCGTTCGCGTCGAGCTTGAACTTCGAGATCAGTTGACGGCCGAGATGGCCGCGGCAGCCTTCGGCGAACAGCGTGTACTTCGCGTGCAGCTCCATGCCGAGCTGGAAGTTCTCGGTCGGCTCGCCGTCCTTGCCCACGCCCATGTTGCCGGTCGCGACGCCCTTCACGGAACCATCGTCGTTGTAGAGAATCTCGGCAGCGGGGAAGCCGGGGAAGATCTCCACGCCGAGCGCCTCGGCCTGCTGGCCGAGCCAGCGGGTCACGTTGCCCAGCGAGATCACGTAGTTGCCGTGGTTCTTGAAGTTGTCCGGCAGCGCCCAGTTCGGCGTGGTGACGGCGCTCTTCTCGGACAGGAACAGGAAGCGGTCTTCGCTCACCTCGACGTCGAGCGGCGCGCCGCGTTCCTTCCAGTCGGGAAACAGCTCGGTGATCGCGCGCGGGTCCATCACCGCGCCCGACAGGATGTGCGCGCCGATCTCGGAACCCTTCTCGAGCACGCACACGCCGATCTCGGTGCCTTTCTCGGCGGCCAGCTGCTTGAGCCGGATCGCCGCCGACAGCCCGGCGGGGCCGCCGCCGACGATCACGACGTCGTATTCCATCGATTCGCGCGGGCCGTATTGCGCGAGCAAGTCCTGTGTGGTCAAAATCCTGTCTCCTGCTGCGTCCCGACCGTCAGCGGTCAGAACTGGTCTTCCGTCAACGCGAGCACGCTCTCGTTGCCCTTCGCGCCGACGATCGACGCTTCGAGCGCACTCGCCTGAACGAGCACGTGCTCCGCATAGCACTGCGCGATCGCGATCTTCGCATCGAAGAACGCGACGTCGCGCGCGCGGTTCGCGTGCGCGGCCAGCAGCGCACGCGCCATCTGCCAGCCGCACAGCACGACGCCCGCGAGCTTCAGGTAAGGCACGCTCCCCGCGAACACCGCGTTCGGGTCCTGCTTCGCGTTCGCGAGCACGTAGTCGACCACCGCCGACAACGAACGCGCGCCCTTCTCCAGTTGCGCCTTCATCGATGCGGCCGCCGCGCCGTCGATCTTGCCGAGCGCCGCGATCGTGTCGCCGATCTCGGCGATCAGCGCCTTCGCGACCGCACCGCCGTCGCGCAGCGTCTTGCGGCCGACGAGGTCGTTCGCCTGGATCGCGGTCGTGCCTTCGTAGATCGCGAGGATCCGCGCGTCGCGGTAGTACTGCGCGGCGCCGGTTTCCTCGATGAAGCCCATCCCGCCGTGCACCTGCACGCCGAGGCTCGCCACGTCGTTCACCATCTCGGTGCTCCAGCCCTTCACGACCGGCACCAGATACTCGTAGATGGCCTGATGACGCGCGCGCGTCGCCTCGTCCGAATGGCGGTGCGCAATGTCGCTGTGCGCGGCGGCCACATACGCCAGCGCCCGCGCGCCTTCGGTCAGCGCCCGCATCGTGCCGAGCATCCGGCGCACGTCGGGGTGATGGATGATCGTCACCGACTGCTTGGCCGAGCCGTCCACCGGGCGGCTCTGCACGCGTTCCTTCGCGAATTCGGCGGCCTTCTGGTATGCGCGGTCGGCCACGCCGATCCCCTGCATCCCGACGCCGAAGCGCGCCGCGTTCATCATGATGAACATGTATTCGAGGCCGCGATTCTCTTCGCCGACCAGGTAACCGATCGCGCCGCCGTGGTCGCCGTACTGCAGCACCGCCGTCGGGCTCGCCTTGATCCCGAGCTTGTGCTCGATCGACACGCAGTGCACGTCGTTGCGCGCGCCGAGCGAGCCGTCGTCGTTGACCATGAACTTCGGCACGATGAACAGCGAGATGCCCTTCACGCCTTCCGGCGCGTTCGGCGTGCGCGCCAGCACCAGGTGGACGATGTTGTCCGCCATGTCGTGCTCGCCCCACGTGATGAAGATTTTCGTGCCGAACACCTTGTACGTGCCGTCGCCCTGCGGCTCCGCGCGCGAGCGCACCAGCGCGAGATCCGACCCGGCTTGCGGCTCGGTCAGGTTCATCGTGCCGGTCCATTCGCCCGAGATCAGCTTCGGCACGTAGCGCTGCTTCTGCTCGTCGGTGCCGGCCGTCAGCAGCGCCTCGATCGCACCGTCGGTGAGCAGCGGGCACAGCGCGAACGACAGGTTCGATGCGTTCAACATCTCGATGCACGGCGTCGCGATCAGCTTAGGCAGGCCCTGGCCGTCGTATTCGGCCGGATGCTGCAGCCCCTGCCAGCCGCCTTCGACGAACTGGCGGAACGCTGCGCCGAAACCCGGCGTCGCGGTCACGACGCCGTCCTTCCAGCTGCTCGGGTTACGGTCGCCTTCGACGTTCAGCGGCGCCAGCACCTCGCCGCAGAATTTCGCGGATTCGTCGAGCACGGCCTGCGCCGTGTCGTAACCCGCATCCTCGAAACCCGGCAACTGCGCAACGGCGTCGATGCCCGCGAGTTCCTTCAGCACGAACAGCATGTCCTTGACGGGGGCGTTATAGCTCATGGTCGATGTTCCAATCAGGCGGTGAATAGGGGGCGCCACGGAGTCCGATAAGGCAAAACCGGCCAGCGCCGGGCGACGTGATGGGCCATCCTAACGCCGGGGATTCCGATTCCCATTGTCATATCCGGCCCACATGGTGACAAAACCGGCCACCGCATGCGCGTGCGTCGGCGGAAACGACCGATGGGATAAGGGTTTGGCCTGAGCCGGCTTCGGTGAATCGGCGAGCAACCAGTATGCCGGACGAAGCGGTGAGCGCGCCACCGCGAATGCCCGTGCAGCCCACGCGCGAACCGTGACACGACGCGGCATTGGCTCGCTCGCCCGCGCATTGCCCCCGAGCGTACGGGAGAGCGGACGCGATCTCAAACTTTCATACAAGGGCGGCAGCAATACCGTCACCGTGCCGACCAACGTTCCCGTCGTGACGCTGATTCCGGCGACCCGTGCCGAATTGACGACGGGCAAGAAGGTGTTCGTCGTGGCCACACCCAAGACAACCGGCGTCTATGACGGCAAATTCGTCGTCGTCGAAAAGGACGGCGTCGCGCCGCCGATGTAAGCGTGGCCATCGGGTGGAACGTCGGGGGTTGATGGGAGCCGGCCATGGGAGCGCGCGAAGGGAGCCGGTTATGGGAGCCGTCCGCGAAGCGCAGCGCCCCGGCGCCTCACGTCACGCGCGGCGCCGATACGTCCCCGGCGTGCTGCCCGTCCAGTGCCGGAACGCACGATGAAACGCGCTCGGGTCGTCGAAGCCGATATCGGCGCCGATCGCCGCGATCGTGTCGGGCGTATCGGTCAGCCGCTGGATCGCGATATCGCGCCGCAGCTCGTCCTTCAGCACCTGGAACGTCGTTCCTTCGGCGGCCAGATGGCGGCTCAGCGTGCGCACCGAGCAATGCAGGTGCTCGGCCGCCTGATCGATCACGGGCAGATCCGGCAGCGCCGCCGACAAGTACTGCCGCACCCGATGGCACACGAGTTGTTCGCTGAACGATTCGAAGATCCAGTCGCCGGGCGCGCGCGCGAGAAACTTGCGCAGGTTGCGCTTGCTCTGCCGGATCGGCGCGTCGAGGTAATCGGCGCTGAAGCGCATCAGCGTGCGTTCGCAGTCGAACTGCACGGCGCCGGTGAAGAAGTACAGGTGATCGACCGCATGGCGCGGCCGCGGGCACGCGAACTCGATCCGCAGCAGCGGAATCTTCTGCCCGATCAGCCAGGAGCACACGCCGTGCACGAGCTTGAGCATCAGTTCCTGGCCGAGCGCGCCGATCGGCCCGATGGCGTCGTTCGGGCGCAGCAGCACCTGCGCGACGAGTTCGTCGCGCTTCGATTCGACGAAGAAGTCGTCGAGCAGGATATGGAAGAATTGCCCGAAACGATGCAGCGCCGTTTCGAGGTTGCGCGCATCGAGCAGGCTCAGGCACAGGTACTTCAACGTGCCGCCGCGCAACGGGCGCGAGAAGATGCCGGGCATCTCGTCGTCGAGGTCGATCGCGAGCGTGCGGTACAGCGTCGAGAACTGTTCCTCCGTCACGCGCGCGTGCGGCTCGCCGAGCAGCTCGATCGGAATGCCGGCGCCGCGCACGTAGCGCTCGATCACGTAGCGCTGCACGCCCGCGCTCGCGAGAAAACCGTTGACGAGCGAGATCGGCACCGTCGCGCTCGGCGACGGCAGCGCACGCCCGGGCCGGGCGGAAAGGGAATCTGAGCCGGTCATCGCGTCCCCGTCGATCGAACCGACCGCATTGTACTTGAGCGGCCCGCGCGCCAGCTTCGGGGCTTTCCGCGCACGGGGCCGCGCAGCCGCGGCCGCGCGGTGGGTCGCGCCGATCAGTCGGTGCGGCTGAGTTCCCGGCGCAGGATCTTGCCGACCGTCGACTTCGGCAGCCGGTCGACGAAACGCACGAGCTTCGGCACCTTGTATGCGGCCAGGCTCGCACGGCAATGCGCGACGAGCTGCTCTTCGGTCACGTCCGCGTCCGGCGCGAGCACCACGAACAGCTTGACGGCCTCGCCCGTGCGCGGGTCCGGCACGCCGATGCACGCGCATTCGGCGACGCCCGGCAGCGCGGTCGCGACCGCCTCCACCTCGTTCGGGTACACGTTGAAGCCGGACACGATGATCATGTCCTTCTTGCGGTCGACGATCCGCAGGAAGCCGGCCGCGTCGAACACGCCGACGTCGCCGGTGCGGAAATAACCGTCCGCGGTGAACGCGGCCGCATTGGCGTCCGGCTTCCGCCAGTAGCCGCTCATCACCTGCGGCCCCTTCACGCAGATCTCGCCCGCTTCGCCGATCGCCACCTCGCGATCCTGATCGTCGAGCAGCTTCACGTCGGTCGACGGCAGCGGCAGGCCCGTGGTGCCCGTGAACCGGTCGATCGCCTGCGGGTTGAACGACACGACCGGCGACGTTTCCGACAGCCCGTAGCCTTCGCGGATGAAATTGCCCGTCACCGCCTTCCAGCGCGCCGAGATCACGTCGATCACCGCCGCGCCGCCGCCGGCCGACAGCTTCAGCCGCGACCAGTCGACTTCCTTCAGCCGCGGATGGCCGGCAAGCCCCGCGTACAGCGTGTTCACGCCGACGAACACCGTCGGCCGCGCGGCCTTCAGCACGTCGATGAAGCCGTCCATGTCGCGCGGGTTCGCGACGAGCCAGTTCTGCGCGCCGATCGCGAAGTAGGACAGGAAGTTCACCGTCAGCGCGAAGATGTGATACAGCGGGATCGCCGTGACGACGACCTCTTCGCCCGGCACGCGCGCGGCCGGCACGATCGCCCCGAACTGCGCGACGTTCGCGACGAGGTTGCGATGCGACAGCGCCGCGCCCTTCGACAGGCCGGTCGTGCCGCCCGTGTACTGCAGCAGCAACAGGTCCGCGCCGCTCAGCGCAACCGGCTCGCACGCGAGCGACTCGCCGGCGGCGATGGCGTGCGCGAGCGCGGTCGAACCGGGCGGCAGCGCGTCGCACGCGCCGGCCGGCGCATCGACGACGCCGAGATCGTCGCGCCCCACGCTCAGCACGGTGCGCACGCGCGTGCCGTCGACCACGTCCGCGAACGTGCCCATCGACCCGCCGCAGACGATCGCCACCTCGACCCCCGCGTCGTTGAGCTGATGCGCGAGCTCGCGCGCGGTGTAGTGCGGATTCACGTTGACCTGGACCGCGCCGATCTTCGCGACGGCGACGAACACGACCGGAAACGCGAGCACGTTGGGCAGCATCACGGCCACGCGGTCGCCCTTGCGCACGCCGACGACCTGCTGCAGATACGCGGCCAGCGCGCTCGACAGGCGCTCGACGTCGGCATAGGTGAGCGTGCGGCCGAGCGCATGGAACGCCGGACGCTCGGCGAAGCGGTGCATCGCGTCGTCCAGCAGCGCGCTGACGGAAGGATGGCGATCGGCGTCGATCTCGGCGGGGATCGGGCCATACGACCCGAGCCAGTGTCTGTTCGTCATGTCTCACTCCTCTGGGGACGGCACGCCAGCCTGCGTGCCGTTCGCACGGCGGCCTGCACGCCCAAAGGACGCGGGCCGCCGCCTGACCGGCGACTATCGCGCGCGCGACGCGCTTTGCAAATGATCCGGGCGGCCGAAAACATGATCGAAACGGACAGGCGCGGCGCGTGCCTGCGCAACATCGCACGGCGAACGCCTGCCCGCCCGGGCAGCTTCGTCGGTGCATCAGGGTGAACCCTGTGGCGAATGGGGCCGTTCCCGCGCAGAATGGCGTGCCGTCAACGATATCGATTCGGACGCAGGACTCCCGCCATGCCGCGCAGTGCGCTCTCGAAACCGCCCCATGCCCAGCCTGCCCGGCTGCCGGACGCCGCCTCCGCCCACGCGTTGCACGAGCAGCGCTTCACGCCGGCCAAGCTGGCCGTGCTCGTCGACGTGGCCGCACAAGCCGGCCTCGACCCGGCGACGGTGCTCGCCGGCACCGGCCTCGCGCCGGCCGACGTCGCGGACCCGTTCACGCTCACGTCGCCGCTGCAGTTCCTGACGGCCGCGCGCAATGCGGTCGGCCGGTACGACGGCACCGACCTCGGCGTGCGCGTCGGCCGCCTGCTGCGCGCGTCGAGCTACGGCATGTACGGCTACGCGATGCTGTGCTCGGAATCGCTCGCGCGCGCGTTCGATGCGGCCGTCAAATATCACCGGCTCGCGAACGGCATGCTGCCGATCCGCTGGGTCGAACAGGGCGACACCGCATCGTGGCTGTTTCCGGACCGCCACGAAGTCGCGCTGCCCGATCTCGACGAGCCGCTGTACCGTTTCCTGATCGACATGCAGTTCGCGCTGCACGTGACGATCATCAAGGACGTGATGGGTGCGTGGTGCGTGCCGGCGCGCGCGCAGTTCGCGCAGCCGCGGCCGCCGCACGGGGCGCGGCTGGCCGACG
Organism: Burkholderia sp. AU16741; assembly: GCF_002223345.1. Lineage (NCBI taxonomy): Bacteria > Pseudomonadati > Pseudomonadota > Betaproteobacteria > Burkholderiales > Burkholderiaceae > Burkholderia > Burkholderia sp. AU16741. The sequence goes on along the minus strand of NZ_NKEZ01000011.1, from coordinate 93,342 downwards.
CGCTCGAATGCCCGATCGCGTTCGACCAGCCGCATCACGTGCTCAGCTATCCGGCGGCATGGCTCGCGCGCGCGCCGCAACTCGCGAACCCGATCACCGCCGCGCAGGTGTCGTCGCACTGCGCGCAGTTGCTCGACGCATTGCGCAGCCAGTCGGGCATCACGCGACGCGTCTACGAGGAGCTCACCCGCACGCCGGGACAATTCCCGGACATCGACGCGATCGCCGAGAGCCTGTGCATGACGTCGCGCACGCTGCGCCGCAAGCTCGAAACCGAAGGCACGTCGTACAGCGAACTGCTGACGAGCGTGCGCAAGGCGCTCGCGATCGACTATCTCGGCACGACCACGCTCAGCACCGAGGACATCGCGCTGACGCTCGGCTTCAGCGATGCAGTGGGATTCCGCCACGCGTTCAAGCGCTGGACCGGCACGACGCCGACCGACGTGCGGCGCAAGCGCGGCAAGTAGCGCCTGCCGAGCGTGGCCAGCGCGGTCAGCGCGTGCCGTCGCCCGCCGCCGGCGACGCGACCGCCAGCGCGAACTCGAACACGGCGCCGCGCCCGGCCCGGTCGACGAGCCGGATGCCGCTGCCGTTGAGCGCCAGCATCCGGTGCACGATCAACAGGCCGAGCCCGCCGCTCGTCGCCGTGCCGCCGCCCGTCGGCCGCTGCGGCCGCTGGAACAGCCCTTCGCGGCGTGCGGCCGGAATTCCTTCCCCGGTATCCGACACGGTCACGATCACGCGGTCGCCCGACGGCGCCGGCGCGATCTCGATCTCGACCTCGCCGTGCGAAGGCGTGTGCCGCAGCGCATTGTCGAGCAGGTTGGTCAGCACGCGCTCGATCATCCCGAGATCGGCCGACACGACCGGCACGCGCGGCGGCATCCGCGCATGCAGCGCGACGCCGCGCGATTGCGCGGCCAGCTCGAATTTCTGGAACACGTCCTGCACGAGATCGACGAGCGAGAACGGCTCGCGCTCGGCCTGCACGCCGCCCGATTCGAGCCGCGCGAGTTCGAACAGCGCCTGCGCGAGGCGTCCGACCTTCGCGCTCTGCGCGAGCGCGATCGACAGGTAGCGGCGCCGCTCGGGCTCGGGCAGCGTGTCGGCTTTCAGCGACAGCGTCTCCAGATAGCCGTGCAGCGACGTGAGCGGCGTGCGCAGGTCGTGCGAGATGTTCGTGATCAGTTCGCGCCGCTGCTGGTCCTGGCGCGTCAGCGCGCGCCACTGGTCGCCGATCCGGTCGGCCATCTGCGCGAACGCCGATTCGAGCACCGCGATGTCGTCGCCGCGCCGGCCGGGCGGCAAGTGCAGCACCGGCGGCGGCGTATCGGGCGTGTCGGGCGTGTCGGGCCCACCCGGCGCGCCGGGCGCACCGTTCGCGTCGAAGTCGCGCATCGCGGCCGTCAGCCGGCGCAGCGGGCGCGTGATGAAGCCGAATGCGACGAGGCCCGCGAGCAGGCCGAGCAGCGCGACGATCGCCATCGACCACAGCGTCGTGCGCAGCACGTTGCCGGCGTCGACGCGCGCGGCGAGCCGGTCGTGCGCCTCGCCCTGCAGCACCACGTAGATGTAGCCCGACGGCGGCTGCCCCGCGCGCTGCAGCGGCGCGGCGCTGAACACCTTGCGCGCGTCCGGGCTGCGCGGATCGTCGCCGAGGATCGGCAGCGGCTGGCCTGCGATGAAGCGCTGCACGGGCGCGAGATCGACGCGGTCGCGCTTCACGTGGCCGGGCGGCGCATCGTCGCCCTTGATGCGCCCCGCGTTGTCGAGCAGGTACACCTCGACGCTCGGGTTCACGCCCATCAACTGGCCGAACAACGTGCGCACGGCGTCGGGGCGCAGCCCGTTCGCATCCATCAGCGGCGCGCTGCCGGCGATGTTGGCGGCCAGGTCGCGCGACAGCGCCTGCACGACTTCCTTCTCGCGCATGTCGTTCGCGCGGATCTGCAGCCACGCCGACGCGCCCGAGCACGCGAGCAGCAGGATCGAGAACACGAGCGACAGCCGCCGGGTGAGCGTGAGCTGCATCATGCGTCCCGCTGGCCCGGCGCGGCGAGCTTGTAGCCGCGCCCCCACACGGTGAGGATCCGCACGGGCTCGGCCGGATCGGCCTCGATCTTCGCGCGCAGGCGGTTGATGTGGGTGTTGACCGTATGTTCGTAGCCTTCGTGCTGGTAGCCCCACACGGCGTTGAGCAGGTCCATCCGCGAGAACACCTTGCCCGGGTGCCGCGCGAAGAAATACAGCAGGTCGAATTCGCGCGGCGTGAGGTCGATGCGTGCGCCGTCGACGCTCGCCTCGCGTGCGATCGGGTCGATCGCGAGCCCCGCGACGTCGAGCGTGCCCGCGTCGAGCCGCGAATCGCGCGCAAGCGCATCGACGCGCCGCAGCAGCGCCTTCACCCGCGCGACGAGTTCGAGCACCGAGAACGGCTTCGCGAGGTAGTCGTCGGCGCCGAGTTCGAGGCCGAGAATCCGGTGCACCTCGCTCGACCGCGCGCTCGTGATGATGATCGGCGTATAGCGCGTCATCGCCCGCGCGCGGCGGCAGATCTCGAGGCCGTCCACGCCCGGCAGCATCAGGTCGAGGATCAGCGCGTCCCAGTTGCCCTGTTCGAGCAGACGCAGCCCTTCGGCGCCGTCCGCGCTGTGCACGACCTCGTAGCGCTCGTCGCGCAGGTGCAGGCTCAGCACGTCGGCGATGTCGGCATCGTCCTCGACGATCAGGATGCGTTTCGGTTGGTCCATGGCGGTGGGCGGCGGCACGTCGGAGCGGGGCTCGATCACGGTGGTCGGCGGGCGATCGGCCCGGGTCGAAGCGCGGAGGAAAGCCGCGCTGCCGTCATTGTGCAAAATTTTGCGGCGGCGAGGGGTCACATTTCGTTTAAGTTTCGATCGTGCGCGTGAGGTGAGCCCATATCCGCAAGGCTTCCCGCTCCGGCCCGTCGAGCTCGATTCCGCGCGCCCCCGCAATAGACACGAAAAAACGGGCGCGAGATGCCCGGTGCCGCCGCCTCCCTCGGCGCGGCGCGCGGCCGGCACCCACGCGCGCCGGTGCAAAAACGAGCGCGGCGCCGAATGCCAGCCTGACCGAGCCGCTATCGGTCGATGATCGAAAAGGCGGCCCCCGCCAGCCAGCCGCCCTTCCCCGCGTTACGCCGCGGCCGCTTCGGCCCAGGGCGGCCGGAAATCCTGGCCGAGATGCCGGCTGATCGCCGCATCGAGCCGCTCGACCGCGTCCCGCTCGATCCGCGTGATGCCCGGATGCCAGATATCGACCAGCAGGCAAACCCGCGGCTCGTCGCTGTCGTTCCAGCTCTCGTGCTCGAACGTATCGTCGAAAATGATCGCGCGCCGGTCCGGCCACTCGCGCGTCTCGTCGCCGACGCGCAGTCGCGAGCCGTGCGGCACGATCAGCGGAAGCTGGCAGGTCAGCTTGAGATTGGTCGTGTCCGAATGCGGCGGGATCCGCGTGCCGCCCTGGATCACCGAAAAGATGAACGCGCCGCTCGGGCTGAGGAAATCCTGCACCTCGCGCATCAGCGCCGCGGTGCGCGGGCAGCGGCGGCAATTCTCCTCGACCTCGGGCTCGCCCTTGCGCCGGAAATAGAATGACCCCCAGTCGTTGCGCCGGATCGACTCGAACCGTCCCGCCACCTGCTCTTCGTACGGCAGCAGCATCGGCGTGGTCACCTGCGCGAGAAACTCCTCGCGCAGCACGTCGACCGACGCCTCGAGCGTCGACGTGAACGCCTCGAGCTCCGGGTAATCGGACGCCTCGTACCACGGCTTTCCGTCGAGCCCCGGGAAATAAAACAGCAGCGGCCGCTGATGTTTCGGCAACACGGGCAACGGAACCCGCCCCGTATTGATGTCGACGAACGCGATCACGCGTTCGAGCTCCGCCCTCCCGTACTGCGACACGAGCGCATCCAGCGTGTCGTGAATCGCATTGCGCATCTCCTGTTTCAAAGTCGCTCTCCTTGGCTATCGTGGGGTGACAAACGAAAAAGATTGCCGCTACCGCATGACGCATTGCACCTGAATCGAACCGGCGCGCCCGGCGCTACACGCGCGCGGTCGCCTTCGCCTCTTCCACCGGGTCGGCGGTCCAGCCGCCGATCGTGGCGCCGTATCCGGACGCCGCCGCGACCAGCACGCCGACGCCGCACCACACCGCCTGCACGCCCCACTGGCTGACTAGGTAGCCGAGCAGGACCGACGCGATCATGCTGCCGAGCTGGAACACCAGCGAGAAGAACGAGACGGCGCGCGATCGCAGCGCATCGGGCGTGCGGTGATGCAGCACCGCGTTGACCACCGCGCCGGCGATGCCGAGGCACAGCGCGACCCCGCTCAGCACGACGCCGAACGCGACGACGTGATTCGCCCAGCGCGTCAGCACGAGGCTCACGGCGAGCCCGGCGAACGGCAGCGTCACGGCGAGCGCCGGCCGCGCGGCGCATTGCTTCATCACGCGATACGACACCCAGCCGCCCGCGCCCTTCACGACCAGCATCAGCGTGAGGAACAGGCCGAACGCCCAGGTCGCGCCATGCATCGGCACGAGCGTCTTCAATACGACCGGCCAGTAGCTCTCCAGCACCGACACGACGCCGCCGAGCAGCATGCAGAGCAGGATCAGCGGCCGCACCGCGCCGCCGTGCCACGTGAACCGGACCAGTTCGCGAAGATCGTCGAGGATCCTGCCGGCCGGCACCGCCTCGTGCGGCGCCTGCTCCGCCTCGGCGAAAAACCACGACGTGAGGCCCAGCAGCACGATGAACAAGCCGCATGCGAGCGCGAGGCCGATCTTGTACGGGTTGTCGAACAGCCGGCTGCCGACCAGGTCCGGGAGCAGGCCGCCGACCAGCGACATGCTCGCCAGCCCGAGCGCGGAGGCCAGCTCCGCGCGGCCGAGAAAATACGGAATCCGCTTCGTTTCGCCGTGCTCGCGCAGCAGGCCGACATACCATGCGTCGACGGTCCCGGAACTCATCGCGCGCGCGATGCCGAAGCTCGCCGCCGCGAGGTACAGCATCGGCTTCTGGCTGAAGCACAGCATCAGCGCGCAGCCGACGCTGTTCATCAGCAGCGATACGCGGTAGGTCCGGATGCGACCCACGCGGTCGGCCATCGCGCCGAACGGCAGCTCCAGCGCGATGGTCGACAGGCTGAACAGCGCCGCGTAAAGCCCGATCTCGAACAGCGTGAAATGGTTGTGCAGCAGGAACAGCGTGACGACCGGCAGCACGAGGCCGAAGGTGCCCCACAACGCCGCCTGCTGCAGGCAGTACCGCAGGTGGACGGTCATCGGCCGTCCTTGTCGCCGGACTCAAGCAGCAGGTACTCGCCGTCTTCCGCGCTGCCGGCGCCGATCTCGACGAAGCCGCACGCCGCATAGAACGCCCGCGCCGGCACGTTGGCGCGCAGGCACTTGAGCCGGTAGCGGGTGGCCGGCCAGCCCGGCAGCGCGCGCAGCAGCGCGCGGCCGACGCCGCGCCGGTGGTGCGGCCGGGACACGTGCAGGTGATGGATGAAATGGTCGGGCTCCCAGACCGACACGAAGCCGGCGAGCCGCCCGCTTCCGTCCTCGGCGACCCTCAGCCGCTCGCCTTCCGTCTGGGCCTCGAAGTCGGCCAACTGGAACGCGCCGGCCGGCAGCCAGACGAAGGTCTCGCGGCGCGAGCGCAGGAACAGCTCGCGCAGGGCCGGCATATCGGCGGCCACTGCGTCACGTACGGTGATCTTCATGATTCGCCTCCCTTGCAGCGGTCGTGGTTGCGGGGCCGGCGCAGCCCGGCAGGCTCGCCATCACGTCGGCGACGAAGCGTTCGGTGTCCCAGCTGTGGTCCACCGTCGCGCCCAGCCGCGTGATGACCGCGCGGCACGACGGCACGATCACCACCAGTTGGTGATTGAAGCCGTCCATCATCATCAGGTCCTCCGGCAGCGACGGAAACCGGCGCGCGCCGCCGGCGCCGGCATTCAGCCACAGATGCGCGCCGAGCCGGCCGTCGTGCCGTGTCGCGTCGGGCGTCGCCATGAAACGCACCCAGTCCTCGTCGACGATGCGCGCGCCGCGCCATACGCCGTGCTGCAGGATCAACTCGCCGAGCCTCGACCAGTCCCGCGCCGATGCCAGCATGTAGCTGCTGCCGACCAGCGTGCCCGACGCGTCGGGCTCCATCATCGCGGTGCGGATGCCGAGCGGCTCGAACAGCCGCGCCCGCGCGAACGGCACGACGTCGAGCGGCCGCGGCGAGACCGCGCGCGCGATGATCTTCGCGACCAGCACGCTGCCGCCGCTCTGGTAGTCGACCTCGCGGCCGGGCGCGACCTTCAGCGGCCGGCTCGCGACGAAGCGCGCCATGTCGGTCGACTGGTACAGCATCTTCGTCGTGTCCGAACCGGGCAGATAGCCTTCCTGGTAGTCCAGCCCGCTCGTCCATTGCAGCAGGTTGCGCAACCGGATCGCCTGGCGCGGATCGCCGGACGACGCCCAGTCGTCCAGCAGGCGATCCTGCGCGAGCGTCAGCTTGCCGTCGCGGACCAGTACGCCCGCCAGCAATCCGATGACGGTCTTCGTCATCGACCAGCCGAGCAACGGGGTGTCGGCCGTGACGCCGGGCGCGTACCGCTCGCCGACGAGCTGGCCGTCCTGCCGCACGACCACCGCCAGCGTGTTGCGCAGCGATCCGGGCGCCGGCTCCGCCACCGCGCGATCCAGCACGGCGCGAAGCGCCGGCGGCGGATCGGACGGTGCGGCATCGTCGAGGTTGTCGGCCCCGGCCGCCGCGCCCGGCAGCGCGAGGCCTTCGCCCTCCACGCGCAACGCGTCGAGCGCGTCGGCCGGCGCGATCGTGCAGCCGAGGCCCGGCCGGTACAACGCGACCGTCGAGCGCAGCACGCCGAGCCCGGCCGCCTCGACGGTCTGCCGCGCACGGTCGATCCGGTACGTGACGAAGTCGAACAACGGGTTGATCGGCCGCACCTCGCGCGCGAACACGGTGCGCGCATCGCCGTCGCTGCCGGCGCCGCCGGCGAGCACGCGCACGCACAGGTAATGCGATGCATAGCCGGTCGCGGCGGGCAGCGCCCAATACAGCAAGCCCACGGCAACGGCCAGCAACAGCATGACGGCGACGGCGAGAATCTTGACGGCGGTAGCGACACGGGACGGATGACGATCCGGCATGGGGGAGGGTTTCCTGGTTCGACGATTCGACGAGACGATGCGGGCCGCCCCGCGGCCGCCCGCGCTCAAAGGACGATTTCCTTCTTCAGGTACAGCCGCTCGGACTGGATGTCGTGCGCGTGGCAGCGGGCGATCAGCTTGTCCGATTCGACGATCGGCAGCGAGGTCGGCGCGTATTCGATGCTGGAGATGAACTTGAGCCACGGCTCCGCGCCCATCGCGTAGACGAACACCTGGCGCGGCGCGAAGCATTCGACCAGCGGCCACGCGCGTTCGCAGTCGGAGCCGTTCAGGCGGCGGTTCTGGTCGAACTGCCGCCCGAGCGGCTCGTTCAGGAGCGCGCCGTACAGCCAGGACATCGGCGCGCCTTCGCATTCCATGCCGATGAACAGCGTGCCGATCCGGCCGATGCGCCGCGCGATGCGCTGGTACAGCTCCGGCTGCAGGTTGTTCGAGTCGGCCGCGAACAGCATGCTCTTGCCGTCCACCTTCAGCGCGAACGCCATCTTCGCGGCGATATGCAGATCGCCGTGCTCGCCGAGGAACGGCAGCGCGACGATCTCGCCGCCGGGCACGGGCACGCTGTCCAGCTCGCCGACCTCGATCACCCGCTCGAACCCGCACGCTTCGAGCGCGAGCCGGATCGACGGGTCTTGCAGGAACCCGCCGTGGCTGCGCGGCACCACCAGCGTGCCGATCCGGTGCCGTAGCTGCAGCAGGCTCTCGAGCACGATGTGATCCTGGTGGTTGTGGGTCAGCAGCACGTAATCGATGCGCTCGGGCAGATCCGCGAACGTGAACGGATCGTCGCCCTGGCCGAGCGGATAGCCGACGATCGGATCGGTCAGCAGCGAGAATGCCGCGGTTTCGACCAGGACCGTCGCATGGTTGAAGTAGCGCACCCGCACCGGCTGCCCCGCGCGCGCCGGCGCCGCCGGCGGGCGCGGCGGCGGTGCGTCGGTGAACCACGTTTCGAGCGCCGTGCGCCGCGCGGCGCCGCCCTCCGCGTGCGCGAGCAGGCGGTCGATCAGGTCCGGCGCGGCGCCGGTGTGGCGGGCCGCGAACAGCTCGTCGTACAGCGCGTCGCGAAACGGCAGGCGAATCTGCACCATGTGCTCGTCCGGAAAGCGCGGCGTGCTCAGCATGAAGCTCCGGTCGTCGCTGGTGGCGAGAAAGCCGTTCACGCTCTGCAGCGCGTCGAGGTAGCCGGCGCTGTCGTACAGCAGCCGCTCGAACAGCCGGTACGACGCGTGGCCGCGCAGGTCGTAGCCCAGCTCGACGAATCCCTTCAACGGCTCGGGCACCTTCGCATACAGCGGCGACAGCGTATCGCCGCCCCCTTCCCGCGCGAGCAGTTCGTCGAGCTCGCGCAGCGCGTCCGCCAGCGCCAGCAGCGGCGCGGCGCGCGTGCGGGTCTCGCGGATCAGCGCGTCGACCGCCGGCACGCGCTCGCGGCCGCCGTTGAGAAACGGGCCGCCGGCCATCTTCGCGGCGGAACGCCGATGCAGCTCCGGCGCGCGGATGAAGGATTCCATGATGCGCAGATGCACCTGCTTCATCACCAGCGCGCAGGTCGCGGGCTGCAGCAGGAAAGTCCACGCATACCATTGATTGATCAGCGGTTCGAAGACGACGTTCGGTTTCAGGTAGATCTGGGTCATGTCAGGAATGATCGTGTTCGACTACGGGAACGGCTGCGTCGGCGACGTGCGCGAGCGCGGCCTCCATGTGTTCGCGCCACCGGCGCAGCAACTGTTCGGCGGTGGACCGCGCGTGGACGGCGTCGCTGTAGCGGCACTCGAACGCGAGTTCGCCGTCGCCCGCGACGCAGACGAGGTTCAGCAGGTGCGAACGTTCGTCGGTGGCCGCGCGGTCCGCGCCCACCGCCTCGGTGGCGGCGGAGAACCATGCGGACGGACGCGCGGCGGCCGCCGATACGAAATCCACGCTCACCTGCGGCTGCACGCAGCGCCGCCACGCGTCGGGATCGACGCCGGCGGGCGGCGGCAGGCCTGCCCCGCCCAGCGCCGCCAGCGGCAGCGCGGCGAGCGTCGCCTCCCATTCGCGCAGCGCGGCGACGCTCGGCACGCCGGCGTGATGCGGCAACAGCAGCGGCACGTCGCAGACGAAGCAGCCCACCGCGCGCTCGACCGCCGGCCCGTCGTCGAGGCAGTCGCGGCCGTGCCGGCCGAGATCGGCGACGACCGCGCCGCCCGCCCAGTCGGTAAGCGCGCGCGCCGCCGCCGCGATCGCGACGGTGGCGGCCTTCACGCGCAGGCGCTGCGGCACGACGGCCAGCAACCGTCGCGCGGCCTCGCCCGTCAGCCGGTCGCGCACGACCTGCTGGCTCGCCTCGGTGTTCGCGCCGGCTGCTGCGTGCCGATCCTGCGGCAGCGCGACGTTGGCCGCCAGCGGCGCGAAGTACGCGGCGGTTTCGCCCGCCTGCCGTGCGGCCGCAATACGTGCGTCCAGCGCGCGAAGATAGGCCGGATAGGCCAGCGTCGGTGCGGCCACCGCCGGCGTCCGGCCGTTCGCATGCGCCGCATACGCATTGGCGAGGTCGTCCAGCAGCACCGCCCAGCCATGGCTGTCCGCGACGAGACCGTGCACGACGAGCAGCAGCCGGTCGCCGGCCGCGCCGCATCGGTAGTGCGCGACCCGCACCAGCGGCCCTTGCGCGAGATCGAAGCCCTGCTGCAGCGTCGCGCTGTGCGCGACGATGAAGCGCGCCGCCTCGTCCGCCGCGAGCGCGTGGCTGCTGAAGCAGCGCTGCACGGCGTCCGCGTCCGAGGGCGCGACACGGCCCGACAGCGCGCCGCGATCGAATACGCAGCGCAGCCCCGGATGCGCGTCGAGCAGCGAGCGCAGCGCGGCCCGCAGCGCGTCGGCGTCGAGCGGTTGCGCCGCCCGAACGAGCAACGCGCGGTTCCAGTGGTGCGCATGCGGGCGCTGCAGCACGCGCCTTTGATACGGCGTCAGCGGAAACGCGGACACATCGTGCGCGTCCGGTCGCGCCGCCAGCGGCCGCAGGCAATCGGCCAGGTCCGCGAGAGTCGGGCTCGCGAAGAAATCCTGCGGATCGACCGTCCAGCCGGCCCGGTTCAGCTGCGCGACGGCCCGCAGCACCAGGATGGAGTCGCCGCCCAGCCCGAAGTAGTTGTCGTCGCGGCCGATCCGCTCCAGCCGCAGCACGTCGCGCAGCACCGTCAGCAGCGCGCGCAGCGGCGGCGTGTCGTCGCCCTCCGCGGCCGCGGCCGCGTCCGGCAGCACCGCCGTCGCTACCCACTGGCGATCGATCTTGTCGCCGGACGTCTTGGGCAGCGACGGCACGATCGCCAGCGCATGCGGCACCAGATGCGCGGGCGCGATGCGGCGTAGCGCGCGCAGCCGCTCGCGCGCCGCCTCGCGTGACGTGTCCGCCGCCCCCGACGCGTCGGTGTCGACGACGATGAACGCCTCCAGGCGCGGCGCCGGCGCGTCGGGCCCGCCCGACAGCCGCACCGCGGCCTCGCGCACGCCGTCCTGTTCGAGCAGCAGCGCTTCCACTTCGGCCAGCTCGACACGAACCCCGCGCACCTTGATCTGGCGATCGCTGCGGCCGAGGTAGATCAACGCGCCCGTCCCGTCGCGCCGCACGAGGTCGCCGGTGCGATACATGCGCGCACCCGGCCGTCCGGCGAACGGATCGGGCAGGAACGCGGCGGCCGTCTGGCCGGGCCGGCCCGGGTAGCCGCTCGCGAGCGCGCTGCCGCCGAGGTAGAGCTCGCCGCGGCACAGCGGCGGCACCGGCTGCAGGTGCGCGTCGAGTACATAAGCCGTGGTGCCGGGCAGCGGCGCGCCGATCGGCACGTCGCGTTCATCCGGCCGCGCGTCGGCCGGCACGTCGTGCACGACGGACGTGATCACGCTTTCCGTCAGCCCGTACGCGTTCATCAGCGCCACACGGCCGCCCGTCACGGCGCGCCATGTCTGCACCGCGGCGAGCGGCACCGTCTCGCTGCCCGTCACGACCAGCCGCAGCCGCGTGGGCAGCGCGGCCTCGCCGAGACCGAGCGCACGCACCCATTCGCGCCACAGCGACGCGGGCAGGTTGAGCACGGTCGCGCGCTGTGCGTCGAGCAGGCCGCTGAACGCGCCGAGCGTCGGCCACGCCGCGCGCTCGAGCAGCAGCAGGCAGGCGCCAGAGGACAACGTCGTGAAGATTTCCTCGATCGACACATCGAACACGAGCGACGAGAACTGCACGACCCGGTCGTCGGCCGTCATGCGATACGCGGCGCACAGCGCCTGGATCTTGTGCGCGACCGCCCGATGGCTGACGTCGACGCCCTTCGGCACGCCGGTCGAGCCGGACGTGAACAGCGTATAGGCGGCCTGTTGCGGATCGATACGTGCGGGCGGCGCGCCGGCGGGCGCGTCGCCGAGCGCGGCGAACGCGATCGCCGCGCATCGGGGCCACGTCGGCGGGGCCGCCGCCGCATCGTGCACGAGCAGCACCGGCGCCGCTTGCGACAGGATCGCGTGCTGCCGCGCGGCCGGCGCGGCGGGATCGAGCGGCAGGTACGTCGCCCCGATGCGCAGCACGCCGAGCAGCGCCACCAGTGCGTCGAGCCCCATCGGCAAGCACAGCGCGACGCGATCGCCGGCGCGGACGCCGCGTGCGTGCAGCGCGCCCGCGACCTGCTCCACCCGAGCCCGCAACGCCGCGTAACTGAGCGTCTCGTGCGCGGTCGCGACCGCCGGCGCGGCGTTGCCGTCCGTCAGCGTGCCCGACAGCAGCGACACGAGGTCGGACGCCGCCCACGACGACACGTCGGCCACCCCGGCTGCCGCCTGCCAGGCCTGCCGCTGCGCGGCCGACAGCACGCCCGCGTCGCCGAGCGGCGCATCGTCCGGCAGCGTCAGCAGCAGGTCGAGCGCGGCCTGGAACTGTTCGATCACCTCGTCGGCCTCGCCACGCTCCAGCGCGCCGTCGCGCGTCAGCAGCACGCCGCCGTAGCCCGCGCCGTCGCGATGCAGGTTCATCGTCAGGTCGTATTCGGTTTCCGTTTCCGGCGTGTCCTCGAACGCGACGTCCAGCCCGCCGATCCGCACCTGGCGAACCGGCGCCTCCTGCATCGAGAACACCACCTGGAACAGCGGCGTCAGCGACGTGTCGCGCGGGCCCGCGAAGCGCTCGACCAGCTTTTCGAACGGATAGTCCTGGTGCGCGTGCGCGGCCATCACGCAGTCGCGCACCCGCTCGATCCACGCCCGCGCGCGGCTGGCGGCCGGGAACGCCACGCGCAGCGCCAGCAGGTTGACGAAAAAGCCGACGAGCCCTTCGGTGCGGCTCGACGCGCGGTTGGCGACCGGCGAGCCGACCACCAAGTCGCGCTGCCCGGTGCGCCGCGACAACATCAGCAGGAACGCGGACAGGAACACGACGTACGGCGTCGTCCGCAAGCGCCGCGCCAGCGCGTCGACCTGCCGCGCACGCTCGGCGTCCACCGCGACGCGGCCGCTGTGCGCGAGACGCCCCGGCGTGCGCGCGCGGCGCCGATCGCCGCCGAGGTCGAGCACCGGCGCGCCGTCCAGATGCGCCCAGAACGCCTCGTGCGCCGCGTCGTGCCCGGCGGCGAACCGCGTCGCCTGCTCCTCGCTGTAGTCCGCGTAATTCCACGCGGGCGGTGCGGTATCCAGCGCGCCGCCCTGGCTCGCCGCGCCGTACAGCGACGCGAGATCCTGCGCGATCAGCCGGAACGACCAACCGTCGACGACGATGTGATGGAACGACATCAGCAGGCACGCGCGGCGCGGCCCGAGTTCCAGCAGTCGCGCGCGAAACAGCGGCGGCCGCGCGAGATCGAACGGCTCCGCCCGCAGCGCATCGCGATGCCGCGCGATGAACGCGTGCAGGGCGTCGTCCGTGCCGCCTGCGTATGCGTGGATCGACAGCGCGATCGTCGCGTCGGCATGCACGTGCTGCTCGCCGCCGCCGTCCGGTCCTTCGTGGAACGACGTGCGCAGCACCGGATGGCGCGCGACCAGCCCCGCGAGCGCCGCGTGCAGCGCGGCGCGGTCGAGGTCGCCGTGCAGATGCAGGCATTGCGGCAGGTGGAAGACCGAACCGCCCATGCCGAGCCGTTCGAGCGTCCACAACCGGCGCTGCTGGAACGACATCGGCGCGCGGCGCGGCCCGGCGGCCGGCAGGCCGGCCGGTATCGTCGCCGCCGGCATGGCAGGCGGCGTCGGTTCGGACTGCGCGCGAATCGCGCTGGCGAGCCCGTCGATCGTCGGCGCGCCGAAGAACGCCGCGAGCGTCAGCTCCACGTTCAGCCGCTCGTGAATTCTCGTGAGCACGCGCCCGGCGAGCAGCGAATCGCCGCCCAGCTCGAAGAAATCGTCGGTCGGCGCGATCCGCTCATGGCCAAGGCACTCGGTCCAGATACGCGTCAATGCATGCCGCACGTCGTCGATTTCCGCCGAGGCGACGAGCGGAGTCTCGACCGCGACCGGCGCGGCAACCGCGGCAATCGACGGCGCCAGTGCCTCCGGCTGCACGCGCGCGACGGGCTGGGCGGGCAGCCAGTGACGCGTCCGCTCGAACGGATAGCCCGGCAACGGCAGGCGCTTGCGGCGCTCGCCCGCGTAGGCGTCGCGCCGTGTCAGTCGCGCGCCCTTCGCCCATAGCCGCCCGTAGCCGGCGAGCAGCGTCGCCATCGTGCGCGGCGTACGCTCCGTGAAGCTCGCCAGCACCGCGTCGGCCGGCGCGCAGCGATGCGCGCGCACCAGCGCCGCCAGCACGTCGCGCGGGCCGATCTCGACCCACAGCGCGTCGCCCAGTGCCGCCAGCGTTCGCACGCCCGCCGAGAAGCGCACCGTGCCGAGCACGTGCGCGGCCCAGTACGCCGGATCGGTGGCGCGCGGCGCGTCCAGCAGCGTGCCGTCGAGGTTGGAGATCAACGGGATGCGCGGCGCATGCAGCGCCATCGTCGCGGCATGCGCGTGCACACGTGCCGCCGCGTCCGTCATCATCGGCGAGTGGAACGCATGCGACGACGCGAGCCGCGCATGCGCGACACCCCCGTCGCGCAACCGCGCCGCGAACGCGTCGACCGCGTCCACCGGGCCGGACACCACGCATTGCAGCGGCCCGTTGACCGCCGCGAGGGCGAGCGTCGGCGGCAGTTGCGCGGCCAGTTCGTCTTCCGCGATCGATATCGACAGCATCGCGCCGGGCGGCTGCGCCTGCATCGCCGCCGCGCGCGCCGCCACCAGGGCGACCGCGTCGTCGAGCGAGAACACGCCCGCGCAGCACGCGGCGACCAATTCGCCGAGGCTGTGGCCGATCAGGTAGTCCGGCGTCACGCCCAGCGCGGCCCACGCCTGATACAGCGCGTACTCGTACGCGAACAGCAGCGGCTGCACCAGCGCGGTGTCGGTGGTGCTCGCGTCGCCCAGCAGGTAAGGCTCGAGCGCGAGCCCGGCCGTGCTCGCGAACCGCGCGCACACCTGGTCGAGCGCCGCGCGGAACACCGGATTCTCGCGATGCAGGTCGCGCGCCATCCCGGCGGCCTGCGCGCCCTGCCCGGTGAACAGGAAAACCACCGGACGCGCGGGCGGCGCGTCGTCGGCGAGCGGCGACACGCCCGCGGCCAGCGCGTCGAGCGCCGTATCGCGCGACTCGGCGACCACGAACGCGCGGCACGCATGGTCCTGCCGGGCGGCCTGCAGCGTGTACGCGACGTCGGCCAGCGCCCATTCCGGGTGGCGGCGCAGCGCGGCGGCGAGGCCGTCCGCCGCACGCCGCAGCCCGTCGGGCGTGGCGGCCGACAGCCGCAGGCAATGCGCGGCGGCGGCCGTCGGCGCGTCCGCCTCGGGCGGCGCGGCTTCCAGGATCACGTGCGCGTTGGTCCCGCCGATGCCGAACGAACTGACGGCCGCGCGGCGCGGCGCGCCGCCGTCCGGCCAGTCGGTCGCTTGCGCGGTGATGCGGAAGGCCGCGTCGTCGAGTTCGAGCAGCGGGTTGGGCGTGTCGAAGTGCAGCGTGCCCGGCACCTTGCCGCGCTCGAGCGCGAGCGCCGCCTTGATCACGCCCGCGAGCCCGGCCGCGCTGTCCAGGTGCCCGACGCTCGTCTTGACCGCGCCGAGCAGGCGCGGCGCATGGGCCGGATGCTGGCCGTAGGTCGCCTTCAGCGCGGCCATTTCGATCGGGTCGCCGAGCAGCGTGCCGGTGCCGTGCGTCTCGACATAGCCGACCGACGCGGCGTCCACGCCCGCGTCCGCCAGCGCGGCGCGAATCACCCGCGCCTGGCCGGCGGGGCTCGGCGCGGTGTAGCCGGCCTTGTCGTGACCGTCGTTGTTGATCGCGGAGCCCTTGACGATCGCATACACGTGATCGCCGTCGCGGCGCGCGAGGTCGAGCCGCTTCAGCACGACCGCACCCGCGCCGCTGCCCTCCACGGTGCCGCTCGCGGCCGCGTCGAACGCGCGGCAATAGCCGTCCGCGGAAAAGATCCCGCCGGTACGGTGCAGATAGCCCGGCACGCCGTCGACGCCGATCGACGCCGCGCCCGCGAGCGCGAGTTCGCAGTCGCCCTGCGCGACCGCGCGCGCGGCCATGTGCAGCGCGACCAGCGACGTCGAGCACGCGGTGCTCAGCGTGACCGCGGGGCCGGTGAGATTCAGCCGGTAGGCGATCTGCGTCGCGGGCTGGTTCAGCACGTTGATCTGGTACAGCCCGAGCGCGTCGACCGCGTCGCGGTTGCCGAGCACGTGGTTCGCGAGGTACTGGCTCGCGCCGACGCCGACGTAGACGCCCACGTCGCGCGCGGGCCCGGGCCCGGCGTAACCGGCGTCCTCGAGCGCGCGATAGCTTTCCTCGATCAGCTTGCGCTGCTGCGGATCCATGATCTCGGCGTCGCGCGGCGTATAGCCGAAGAAGGCGGCATCGAAACAGTCCGGATCGCGAATCAACCCGCGCGCGGCGACGAAGCGCGGATTGCCGAGCAGCGCGTCCGGCACGCCGAGCGCGCGCAGCCGCGCGTCGTCGAGCCGGGTGATGCCGTCCTCGCCCGCGAGCAGCATGCGCCAGAACTGCTCGACGTCGTCCGCGCCCGAGACGGCCGCGCTCATCCCGATGATCGCGACGTCGCGACTGCCGACCTCCGACGCGCGCGCGGCCTCGGCCATGCCGCCGGCTTCGGCCGCCCGTTCGCCGGACGCGGACAGCCAGTCGGCCAGCGTGCGAATCGTCGTGTAGCGGAACAGGTGATCGATGTCGACGTCGCGACCGAATTCGCCGCGCAGCCGCGCCTGGCACTGGATCAGCGCGAGCGAATGCCCGCCGGCGTCGAAGAAGTTGGTGTCCGGATCGATCTCGGCGAGGCCGAGCACGTCGCGCCAGATCGCCGCGACCGCGGCCTGCGCATCGCCGGGCGCGCGGCGCGCGGCGTTGGCGGGGGCGGCGGAGACGGCGCGCTCGGCGACAACGCTCGCCGCCTCGAGCGGCCAGTCGGCCAGCCGGAGGCGATCGATCTTGCCGCTGCCGGTCATCGGCATCGCGTCGAGCACGACGATCCGGTCGGGCACCATGTACGGCGGCAGCGCCTGTTGCGCATGCGCCTTCAGCGCGCCGTCCGGCAGCGTGCCCGCCGCCTGCACGAACGCGCAGAGCACGGCGCCTGCGTTACCCGAACGCGCCAGCACCGCGACCTTGGCGACGCCCGGATGGCGGCCCAGCACCGATTCGACTTCGCCCGTCTCGATGCGGAAGCCGCGCACCTTGACCTGCTGGTCGTCGCGGCCCACGAATTCGATGTCGCCGTGCCGATCGAAGCGGGCCAGGTCGCCGGTGCGATACAGCACGCGATCCGCGTCGCCCGTCGCATACGGGTTCGGCACGAAGCGCTCCGCGCTCAGTTCGGGCCGGTTCAGGTAGCCCGACGCCAGCGCGCGCCCGCAGAGGTACAGCTCGCCCGTCACGCCGATCGGCAGCCGGGCGAGTTCGGGCGACAGGATATGCGTGCCGACGTCGCCCACCGCGCGGCCGATCAGCACCGGGCCGCTCGCGCAGCGCCACACGGTGGCGTAGATGCTGGCCTCGGTCGGGCCGTATGCGTTGAACAACGGCGCATGCGGCAGCACGCGCGCCGCCAGCTCGACGGTCGCGGGCAGCAGCGGCTCGCCGGCGGCGAACACCGCGCGCAGCGGGCTCGCCGCGCCGGCGTCGAGCGATTGCAGGAACAGGTGCAGCATCGACGGCACGAAATTGACCACCGTCACGCGATGCTGCTCGATCGCGCGCTGCAGGTAGCGCGGATCGTACTGGCCGTCCGGCCGCGCGATCACGATCGCGGCGCCCTTCATCAACGGCCACAGCATTTCGGTGAGCGACACGTCGAACGATTGCGCGGTCTTCCACAGCACGCGGTCGCCCGCGGCGAGCGGATAGGTGTCGGCAAGCGCGTCGAACAACGCGAGGATGCCTTCCTGGCGGCACGGCACGCCCTTCGGCGTGCCGGTCGAGCCGGACGTATAGAGGATGTAGGCGGGCGCTTCGGGGCTGACGCGCGGCGCGGCGGCCAAGGTGGCGTGGGCCGTTTCCGCCAGCGCCGCCAGCTCGACGAAACGCACGCCGCACGCACGCAGGCAGGCGGGCGCGGCGGCATCGCCGACGATCGCCGCCGGGCGCGCGTCGTCCACCATGAAGCGATGGCGCGCTTCCGGCAACGCGGGATCGAGCGGCAGATACACGGCGCCGATCCGGAACAGCGCGAGCACCGTCTGCAGCGTCGCCGCCGAGCGGCCCGCGCATACCGCCACGACGTCGCCCTGCCGCACGCCCAGCGCGGCGAGCGCCGCCGCGCGCCGGTCGCACTGCTCGAGCAGCGCCGCATAGGTCGTCTCGCCCGCGTCGTCGATCAGCGCGACGGCGTCCGGCGCGGCGGCCGCGCACGCGGCGAGGCGCTCGCCGACGCTCGCGCTCACCGGCAGCCCGGGCTTCGGCGTCGCCCAGTCGTCGAGCCGCGCGAGCGTGGCCGGCAGCAGCCACGTCGCCGCGGGCGCACCGGCGAGCCGCCGCAGCGCTTCGTGCTCGGCGTGCACGATGTCTTGCGCGTCGTCACGCCGCAGGCTGTCGGCCCGGTAGCCGACGATGCAGCGCAGCCGCTGGTCGCTCGCGGAAACGGAGAAATCGACCTGCACCGGAAAACTGTTGACCGCGTGGCCGTCGCGGCCCGCCAGCATCCGCACGTCCGCGTCGTCCAGCTCGCGCAGCACGTGAAAGCTCGTGAAATTGAACAGCACCTCGCCGAGCTCGATCCCGCCGTTGTCCTGCCGGATCTGCTGCGACGGATAAAAACGGTGCCGGAAAATGCCCGACTCGATTTCGAACACCTGCCGCACCTGCGCGACCGGCGACGCGTCGCCGTCGAGCGCCGCGCGCACCGGCACCGAGTTCAGGAACAACCCGACCGCGCGCTCCGCATCCTCGGTCTCGGGCCGCACGTGCGTCACCATCGACGTCAGCACGTCGCGCCGCCCGCTCAGCGCCTGCAGCGCGCGCAGGTGGGCGGCGAGCAGCACGCTCTTGAGCGGCACGTTCGCGTCGCGCGCGAGCGCACGCAGCGCCGCCTCCAGTTCGGCAGGGATCTCGACCTCCAGATAATCCACGCGCTCGTCTGCCGCGTCGTCCGTCAGCGGCGCGCGGCGCAGCGACAGCGCCTGTGCGCCGTCGAGCTGGCCGCGCCAGAAATCGCGCTGGGCCGGATCGGCGAGCGCGGCCTGTTCGCGCTCGATGAAATCGCGGTAACCGGCCTGCACCGGTTCGTCGTTCTGCCCCTCCTGCCCGCCCTGCCCGTGTTGCGCGCCCGCCAGACCCGCCGTGTAGAGCCGGATGAATTCGGCGGTCAGCGCGGCCTCGCTCCAGCCGTCGAGTATCGCGTGATGAAAACTCCAGACCAGCTTGAAGCGCTGCGCGGCCAGCTTGAACACGAAGCAGCGGAATAGCGGCGCGGCGGCGACGTCGAACGCGGCGAACCGCTCGCCGTCCATGAACGCGGCGATCCGGGCGGCCTGCGCCGCCGCATCGAGTTCGGTCAGGTCGGTGACCGCCAGCGGAATGCGCGCCGTGTCGAACACGAGCTGCAGCGGCACGCTGAACCCTTCCATCCGCAGCGCGGTGCGCAGCGCCGGATGACGCGCCGACAGCCGGTCGAGCGCATGCGCGAGGCAGGCTTCGTCGTACGCATACGCGACCTCGTAGCCGATCACGTCGTGGTACAGGCTCGAGCGCTCGTGCCGGAGGCTGTGATAAAGCATCCCCAGTTGCAGGCGGCTGAGCGGATACGCGTCGACGACGCCGGCCGGCAGCCGCGCGCGGTCCGCGTCGCTCGTCAGCGGCGCCCGCGGTGCGGCGGCCTCGGCCGGCGCGCTCGCCTCCGCACCTGCGCCGATGCCGGCGCCGGCGCCGCGCTGCCGTTCGATGTGCTCGCCCAGCGTACGCACGCTCTGGTGGACGAACAGGTCCTGGATCTCGAATTCGAGCCCGTGGCGCTGCGCCTGCGCCTTCAGCCGGATCGCCAGCAGCGAATCGCCGCCGAGATCGAAGAAACCGTCGTCGAGGCCGAAGCCGCCGCGGCCCAGCACGTCTTCCCACAACGCGCGCAGGATGCGCTGCGTGTCGGTCAGCGTCTCGGGCGCCGTTGCCGCGGCCGCCTGCGCAGGCGCGAGCCGCGCGAGCGCGGCCCGGTCCACCTTGCCGTTGGCCGTCAGCGGAATGTGCGGCACCGCGTGGAAACGCGCCGGCACCAGGTGATCCGGCAGCGACGCCCGCAACTGCGCGCGCAGGCCGGCTTCGTCCGGCACGTCCGCGCCCGCGCCCGGGCTGGCGGTCCAGTACGCGACGAGCTGCTTGTCGCCCTGCGGCGTCGCGTCGACCGTCACGACGGCGGCCTGCACGCCGCGGCATGCGGCCAGCGCCGCCTCGATTTCCGCCGGCTCGATCCGGTAGCCGCGCAGCTTCACCTGGCGATCGCGCCGGCCGAGGTAATGCAACGCGCCGTCATGCGCCCAGTAGCCGACGTCGCCGCTGCGGTACATGCGGGCGCCCGGCTCGCCGCCGTAAGGATCGGGCACGAACGCGGCGGCGGTCAGGTCCGGCCGGTTCGCGTAGCCGTGCGCGACGCCGAGCCCCGCGATGTAGATGTCGCCCGCCGCACCGGGGGGCAGCGGATTCAGCGCGTCGTCGAGCACGTACACCGACGTGCCCTGGATCGGCATGCCGATCGGCACCGCGCGCCCCGCCGCCGGCGCGCCACGCACCGGGTATGCCGTCGCGAACGTCGTGGTCTCGGTCGGCCCGTAGCCGTTGACCACCTGCCCGTGTTCCAGCAGCGCGCGGGCGCGCTCCACGTGCGGCAGCGACAGCACGTCGCCGCCGCAGACGAGGTAGCGCAGCCGCCGCAGCGCGTCCGGCGCGTGATCGACCATCGCCGCGAACAGGCCGCTCGTCAGCCACAGAATCGTCACGCGCGCATCGATCAGCAACGGCCCGAGCTGGTCGAGCGACGCATCGCGTCCGGCCGGCACCACGAGCGACGCACCGTTCAGCAGCGCGGTCCAGATCTCGAAGGTCGACGCGTCGAACGCGGTCGGCGCGAACTGCAGGAACACGTCGTCCGGCGTCACGTCGAGATAGGTCGGGCGGTACGCGAGCCGCAGGATCGCCTGTTGCGGCACGATCACGCCCTTCGGGCGATCGGTGGTGCCCGACGTGTACATCAGGTACGCCGGCATCTGCGCGGGCAGCCCGCTCGCGACGAACGCGCCGTCGCGCGCGGCGATCTCGTCGTCGTGGTCCTCGAGGACGATCAGGTTCAGATAGCCGTCACGCAGCGCATCGGTGCGCGCGACCACGTCCTCGCGCGTGACGATCACGCTCGCCTGGCTGTCGTCGAGCAGGAATCGCAGCCGGTCCGCCGGATAGCGGCTGTCGAGCGGCACATACGCGCAGCCCGCGTTGAGCACCGCCAGCATCGCGACGATCAGCTCCGCGCCCGGCTCCAGACACAGGCCGACGGTCGAGCCCGGCGACACGCCGAGATCGCGCAAGTGACCGGCCAGCCGGTTCGCGCGGGCGTTCAGCGCGTGGTAGTCGAGCGTCGCGTCGCCGTGGCGGATCGCCGGGCGATCCGGATGCTGCCGCGCCAGCGCGTCGATCACCGCGCCGATCGAGTCGGGCAGCGGCTGCGCGAGCGGCCGGCGCTGCCAGCCGCGCAGCGCGTCGAGCGTCGCCGCGTCGCCGCGCGCGAGCGTGCCGAACGGCGCGTCCGGCTGCGCGGTCAGCACGTCGAGGTACTGCACATAGGTGCGCGACAGCCGCTCGATATCGGCGGCCTCGAACAGGTCGGTGCGGAACACCGTGCAGCAGCGCACGCCGTCGGACGTCAGCTCGGCGAACAGCGTCAGGTCGAACTGCGCGTAGCGGTACAGGTCGTCGCGCACCGTCATCGCCGGCATCCCGGCCGCCGTCGCCGGCTCGGCGGCGCCGGGCACCGCGCCTTTCGTGTCCTGCAGCACGAAGTTGACCTGGAACAGCGGGCTGCGCGCGGCATCGCGCGCGACGCCGACCTGCTCGACCACCTGGTCGAACGACACCGCCTGATGCCGCAACGCGTCGGCGACGGTGTCGCGCTCGCGCTCGACCAGCGCGGCGAACGTCGCGCACCCTTGCCGCGCGGTGCGCAACGCGAGCAGGTTCGCGAAGAAGCCGACGATGCGCTCGCTGCCCGGATGCACGCGGTTCGACGCGGTCGTGCCGATGCAGAAGTCGTCCTGGCCGGCGTAGTCGCCGAGCAGGCAGCGCCACGCGGCCAGCATCACCGTGAACAGCGTGCCGCCCTGCCGCCGCGCCAGCGCCTCGGCCCGCGCGCGCACGGCGGCGGGAATCGCGAAGAACACCAGTTCGCCGTCGTGCGCGCGCCGTGCCGGGCGCGGCAGCGCGAACGGCAATTCGAGCGTCGTCGCGCCCGTCAGCCGGCCCTGCCAGTAGGCGAGGCTCGGCGCGCTGTCCGCGGCGCTGCGCGCCTGCTGCCACAGCGCATAGTCCGCATACTGCGGCGCGTCGCTGGCGGGCGGCTCGGGCGCGCGGCCCGCCAGCCGCGCCGAATAGGCCGACCACCAGTCGGCCAGCATCAGTTCCAGCGACCATCCGTCGACGATCAGGTGATGAGCGGTCAGCACGAGAATCTGCCGCGCGTCGCCGAGACGATGCAGCGACACGCGCAGCAGCGGCCCGTGCGCGAGGTCGAACGGCTGCGCGATTTCGGCCGTGATCGCGCGGGCGATCTCCGCGTCGGACACATCGGCCGCGTGCCGATGCACCGGCAGCGACGGGGCCAGCTCGGGATGCACGCGCTGGTACAGGCGGCCTTCGCGTTCGTCGAACGTCGTACGCAGCGCCTCGTGCCGCGCCATCACGTCGCGCAGCGCCGCCTGCAACGCGGCTTCGTCGAGCGCGCCCGGGATCTCCAGCACGTGCGGCACGTGGAAATGGCCGGCGCCGCCGCTGATCGCCATCTGCACCCACATCCGCAACTGCTCCGCCGACGCGGGCAGGTCCGCCGGCCGCGCGTGGCGAATGATCGCGTCGCGGCTGCCCGCGCCACGCTGCCTGCCGAACGCTTCGAGCAATTGGCGACGCTTGTTTTCGGTGGAATCGTTATGCGACATCAAACCAGCTCTCCCGACGATGAAAACACTGTGAGTAGTTCGTCCATGTCGTCCGGCGCGAGACGATCGAGCAGCGCGTCCAGGCGGTCCTCCTGCCGGGCCTTCTGGCCGAGCGCCACCAGCACTTGCGCGCTGAACCGGTCGAGCTGCGGTGCGCCGAACAGCAGCGGCGGCGACAGCAGCAGCCCGTAGCGGCCATTGAGGCGCCCGATCAACTGGATCGCTTGCACGGAACTGCCGCCGAGCATGAAGAAATGGTCGTCCGGCCCGATATCGGCGACGTCCAGCACGGCCGACCACTCGGCGGCGACCTCGGCCTGGAACGGCGTCTTCGCGCGCACGTCGGCGCCGTGCGCGCGCGCCTCGAGCGCCGCCTCGGCAAGCTGGGCCAGGCGCTTGCGGTCGATTTTGCCGGCCGGCAGCAGCGCGATGCGCTCCACCACGTCGATGCGCGCCGGGCGCATCGCGTCGGGCAGCCGCGCGGCCAGCTCCGCGTGCAGCGCGTCGACCGGCCAGGCGTCCCACCCCGCGGCCGGCTCGACGAATGCGTGCAGCAGCCGCACGCGGCCCTGCACCCGCACCGGCACCACCGCGCACTGCGCGATGCCCGGCAGCGCCAGCAGGCACGCCTCGATCTCGCGCAACTCGATCCGGTTACCGTTGAGCTTGACCTGCTCGTCGCGCCGGCCGAGGTAATGCAGCTCGCCGTGCTCGCCGAACATCGCGACGTCGCCGGTGCGGTACATGCGCGCGCCCGGGCGGCCCGCGTACGGATCGGGCACGAAGCTCGCCGCGGTCAGATCCGGGCGGCCGACGTACCCTTGCGCGAGGCCCGCGCCGCCGATGTACAACTCGCCCGCGCTGCCGGGCGCGCACGGCTCGAGGCCCGCATCCAGCACGTACAGCGACACGTTGTCGATCGGCCGGCCGATCGGCACGCCGGCGCGCACATGAGCGTCGTCCGGCATGCAATGCCACACGCTCACGTCGATCGCGGCCTCGGTCGGCCCGTACAGGTTGGCGAGCCGTACCCCCGGCAGCAGCCGGTGGAAGCGCTCGGCCTGCTCGGCCAGCAGCGCCTCGCCGCTGCAGACGACCAATGCGAGATCCGGGAAGACCTGCCCGGGCGTCGCATCCAGAAATGCATTCAGCATCGACGGCACGAAGTGCGCGACCGCGATGCGCGCATCGCGCAGCAGCACCGCGAGCCCGGCCGGGTCCTTGTGCAGCCCGGGCGGCGCGATCACCAGCGCATGGCCGCTCTGCAACGTCCACAGGAATTCCCAGACCGACACGTCGAAAAAGTACGGCGTCTTCTGCAGCACGCGCACCGGCGCGCTATCGGGCAGCAGCGAACCGTGCCAGTCGAGCCGGTTGACCAGCGCGCGATGGGTGTTGGCGACGCCCTTCGGCGTGCCGGTGGAGCCGGACGTGTAGATCACGTACGCGATCCCGTCCGGGTGAATGCGTTGCGGCGGCAGCGGTTCGGCGGCGAGCCAGATCGCGCGCTCGTCGAGCGCATGCCGGGCGACCGGCCCGGCGGGCAGGTTCGCCAGCAGGTGCCGCTGCGTGAGCAACAGCGCGAGCCCCGCATCGTCGACGATGCGCCGCAACCGGTCCGGCGGCGCAGCGGGATCGAGCGGCACGTAGGCCGCGCCCGCGCGCATCACCGCGACGATCGCCAGCACCATCTCCGTCGAGCGCTCGCAGCACAGCCCGACGAGCACCCCAGGCGTCACGCCGCGCGCCGCGAGAAAGCCCGCGAGCCGGGCCGACAGCGCATCGAGTTCGCGATAGGTCAGTTGCTCCGCGCCGAACCGGACGGCCGGCGCATCCGGCGTCGCCGCGCACTGCGCGGCGAAGCGGGCCGGCCAGTCCGTCGCGTCGATCGGGCGCGTGGGCCCGTGCCAGTATTGCGCGAGCCGCGCGCGCTGCTCGGGCGCCAGCAGATCGACCGCGAGCGCCGGCTGCGCATCGTCGTCCAGGTACGCGCGCAGCAGTCGGCCGAAACGCGCGGCGAATTCGCCGACCCGCGCCGGTGGCAGGCAGCCGGTGTCGTATTCGAGATTCACGTGCAGGCCGTCGTGCGTCAGCTGATACGCGAAGTTCAGGTCGAACGGCCGCTCAGCGGCGACCACCGGCAGCAATTCCGCCTGCACGCCGTGGAACGCGAGCGGCGCATCCTGCACGAAGAACGCTTCCGTCACACCGACGTTGAAGACGGGCGTGTCGGCCAGCGAACGCGAGCGCCGCAGCGCCGTCACGAGCTCGGTCAGCGACAACTGCTGATGGCGCTTGCCTTGCGCACGCCGGGCCGTGGTACGCGCGACGATGTCGCGGAACGTGTCGCCCGGCCGCAGCGAAAAGTGCATCGGCAGGTTGTTGACGAAGCATCCGCTGGCGTCGTGAAACGCCGGCGCGCGCATGTTGACGGGATAGGTCACGACCAGCTCGCGCAGGTCCTGCCAGCGGGCCAGCGCGATCGCGAACAGGCTCGACAGCACGAGAAACGGCGTCGAGCAGCTCGCGCGGGCGCGGGCGCGCAGCCGGCGGGTCGTGTCCGCGTCGAAACGCATCCGGTGGATGCGCCCCTCGCGCGGCCCCGCCGACGCCGCCGCGTCGAACTCGACCCCGAGCGGCGCATGCGCGAGCGCGCCGAGCCAATAGGCCAGATCTTCGTCGTAGCGCGGCGACGCGCGGTACGCGGCTTCGATCGCGAGCTGCTCGCCGAGATCCCGCAACGTGCACGCGGGCGCCGGCCCCGCGCCGAGCGCGTGGTTGTACAGCGCCGTCAGCCGCTGGTTGATGTACACCGCCGAAAACGCATCGGAGAGGATGTGCGGAAAGCTGAGCACGAGCCGGTGCGCATCGGCCTCCTCGCGCAGCAGCGCGAAGCGGAACAGCGGCGCGTCGTCGAGCGCGAACACGTGCGCCGCGCGCGCGGCGATCCATGCGTCGGCTTCGGCGGCGTCGAGAGACGGCGCCGCGCGCGCGTCGCGGTAGTCGAGCGCGACCGTCACGCGATCGTGCACGTCCCGCACCACGCGGGCGCCGTCCATCCGGAACGTGCTGCGGCATCCTTCGTCGTGCTCATGGACGAACGCGTCCAGTGCGCGCCGCAGCGCATCGCGATCCAGCGGCCCCGACAGGCGATAGACGAGTGCGGTCGTGTAGGCCGACGAGTGCGGATTGAGCTGCCACTCGAGCCAGAAGCGGTACTGATAGGCTGAAAGCGAAGTGGTACGCATGGTAGCCCCTGTCTGGATACGTGAAGGACGTGAAGGACGGCGCGGCGAGTCGATCCCGGCGCACCGCGCGTCAACGCGCCGCGTGGTCCGCGACGGCCGTGTCCGCGAAGTGTTCGGCGATGCAGTGGCGCAGCCGCGGACCGAACACGGCGGCGATGTCGTCGGCCGAGTACGGCGCCACGACGTCGTCGATGCCGAGCGCGCGGTCCACCTCCTGCTGGAGTCGCGTGAAGATTCGCCGCGCGGCGCGCTCGTCGTGCAGGTACGTATTGAGCGCGGCCGCCGTCGCCTGCGCCGCCGCCGCGTCGAGCCCGTGCGCCGCGAACGCGTCGGCCGACCATTCGTCCGCCTCGCGCGGTGCGTCGCGCATCGCGTCGACTTCGGCCAGCAGGGCGGGCCCGTCGGCGCCGAGCGTGGCCACGCACATCCGGTCCGCCGCGGCGACGAGCTGATTCAGCCCGGCCGTCATCTGGCGCAGCACCGTGCCCGCCGGCCATTGCCGCGCCCGCGCGATCTCGGCCTCGTCCCCCTGCAGCAGCATCGCGAGATCCTCGCGCGCGATCTCGTGCGCGAGCGGGCTCGTGTGTTCGGTGGACCAATCCTCGAACCGCGCCAGCGCGTCGCGGAATGCTTGCGTGCGCGCCTGGCCGGGCACCGCGTCGAGCGCGACGATCAGCGCGCGCAACTGCCGCGCCGCACGCACCGCGAACAGATATTTTTCCGCTTCGAGCTTCAGGAACGCCGCCGCGTAGCGGTAGAAGCCGGGCTCGGCCGCGCTCGCGTCGGCGCCCGCGAGCGATGCCGGCTCGATCATCGCGCGGTAGGCCTGCTCGACCATCGTCTGCGGCCCCGCGCACACCGAGTTGCGGCCGACGAGCAGGCCCGCCGCCTCGGCGATCAGGTAATACGCGTCGCTGGCGAGGCACGGCGCGGCCGGATCGCCGCCCGAGGCCATCCGCTTGATCAGCGAGATATGCACGATCCGGTGCATGCCGAGCGAGATCCGGTAGATGATCGACGGCACGACGGGAATGCTGTCCGGGTCGGCCGGCTGCTCGCGCCGACGAATCAGGTAGGCGGGCAGCAATTGGCACAGCTTGCTGATGAACCACAGGTCGAGCATCGACACCGCGCCGTCGTGGCCGCGCAGCCGGCAATACCCGTCGCGCAGCGTCGAGATGGTCGGCAGCACCAGATGCCAGTGGTTTCCGAACTGCCGCAGCGACGAGATGTTCATCGGCAGCGCGTGATGAAACCGGCTGCCCTCGTACTCGCAGCGCGCGGCCTCGATCTCGATGCCGTCGCGCGATTCGGCCGGCGCGATCTCCTCGCCGAGCGGGCGAAAGAAGCTGTCGCGATAGGCGACCATCGAGCCCAGCATCGAGCGCCAGTAGAACTCCGGTTTGTCGAGCGCGCGCGGCCCGTGATAGCCGGTCGCGTACAGCGCATCGATGACGGTGAAATCGAACTCGTTCTGCATCATGGCTTCCTGAAGAGACACGGCCGCCGGCACGGCGGGCCGATAGAACGAACGGCGTGGGGACGGCGCGTCAGCGCGGCATCGACATCGGCTTGCCGGCCGTGTCGGCCGCGCGGCGCCACCGGCGCGCGAGCGCGTGCCACAGGCTCGCCAGCTCGACCCGACAGAAGGTCCGCACGGCGCGGGGCGACCACCACCAGTAGTTCACGTTGATTGAATCGCTCAGCGATTCCACGTAGTGCCACCAGCCGGGCGGCAGGTACAGCACCTCACCCGCCTCCAGCACGAAGTCGTGGCGCGGCGCCGACTGCACGCGCGGAAACAGCACCGGGTCAGGATCGCTCATGTCCACCGGGCTGAAGATCACCGGCAGGTCGCGGCGGCGCCGGTAATACACGTTGGCGGACTGCTCGGGCGCGAACAGCACCCAGCGCTTGCGGCCGTACACCTGCACGTTCAGGTTCTCGTGCCGGTCGAAATGCATCGGCGACGAAATCCCTTCGGGGCCGAGCCAGAAGCCCGGCCGCAACACCAGCCGGCGCCTCAGCCAGTGCGGCATCCAGCCGGGAAAGCCGTGCTGCTCGTGCAGCGGCACGATGTCGTCCTTCAGCTCCGGCGCCGTCGAATAGATCGCCGCGTAGGTGATGTACGCGGTGCGGGCGCTGCCCTGCGCCTGCATCGCGCGGATCGTCGCGCCGAGGCGCGCGGTTTCGTAGCGGCGCGCGCCCAGGTAGAGGTCCGGCCGGGTCGGCGTCGGCGACAGCTGCGACGTCTCCACCGTGATCTCGTGTTCGCCGTAGCGCTCGACGAAGAAATCCGGCGTCCAGCGCGTGCGCGCGGGCCAGGCGTCGATGAATCCTTCCAGCACGGCCGGATGCTTCAGTCCGGCCAGAACGTCGCGCATGCTCCGGCTGCCGTCGTAGCGAATCCGCGGCATCGGCACAATCTTGCTGCCAGTCATCGTGGGGCTCCTGTCGACAGGAAAATCAGGACACCTGCCAATCGCCGTCATGCCGAAGCACGTCGCCCGGCAGCCAGCGGATCACGCGGGTGGTGGCGCCGAGCGTGTCGAGGCGCGCGTCGATCTGGTCGAGGGTGTCGGCTTCCGCGGGCTCGCCGTTGATCCAGCCGATGTCGTCGATCTCGGTGGCGATGCCGCGGAACCCGTTCGCATACGGCGCGAACGCATGGGCGCCGGCGCGCGCGCAGAGCTCGCCGATGCCGGACGGGCCGAGCGTGATGGACGGGCCGTCGCCCGCTTCCGCGATGTGCGGCAGGCGCTGCAGGTCGGTCATCGGCAGCACCATCCAGAACGTAAACAGGCCCTGCCAGAACGGCGCCTTGCGCATCTCGCGGCAGCAGCTCAGGACCAGGTCGGGCCGGCCGCGCCGGGCGACGGACCGATCGATCACGTCCATCACCGAGCCCTTCGCGTCCTCGCCGCTGTCGACGAGCAGAATCACCGAGAACTGCGGCGTCGTGACCCGGTAGCAATTGCCCCAGTTGCGCACGTCGGGCGGCGGCACGGCCGCGCCGATGGTCGGCTGCTCGCCGTAGAACGGCAGGATGTCGATCTCGATGTCTCCGATCCGCACCGTCTCGCCCCAGCCGGGCGCGAGCACCGTCTGCCCGACGTCGCGCAACGATTGCTGCATGTCGTCCTGCGCCAGCAGCGATGCGACCGGAACGTGCGGCACGATGACCGGCACCGATCCGTCGCCGCCGTGCCGCAGGATGGTCGGGATGTGCCAATGATCGAGATGCCCGTGCGTCACGAGCATGCCGTCGATCTGCCGCCCCAAGTTGGACGGCGCGCGATCGAGATCGGGCAGCCCGACGTTGCCGCCGATCGCGAGGCTGATCGGGTCGGTCAGCAGGCGGGTGGTTTCGGATGCGATCAGCAGCGACGCGTGTTCGAGCCGCTGGATGCCGGGGCCGTCGAACGCCGGCCACGCCAGCGCCGCGTCGCCCTGCGGCCGTTCACAGCCGAGCAGGCGGGGCTCCGCGTACAGCTCGGACAGCGGCTGCCAGCGGTTGCGCTGAAGCGCGTCGCGCAGCGCATGCGCGAGCTGCGGCACGTCGCCGGCGGCCGTATCGAGCACGATCGGCTCGCCGCTCCGCGGCGCCAGCGCGAGCGTCCAGCGGTCGCGGCGCTGATGCAGATCGTAGAGCAACGCACGGCTCGCGATGCAGCCGCCGGCCGCCACCGAATCCGGATCGAACAGTTCGGCGAGAAACGGATAACGCGCAATCGCATCGCGCAACAGCGCGGCGCAGGCGGCCGGTTCGAATTTCGCTTCCATGAATTGCTGCATGAGCGCGTCCTGACGCTCGATCAACGAGCCCAGATCATGCGCGCGTGAAGCCAGAATGCCTGTATTGAGGAAGACCCCCAGGCGATCATCGACTGACATGGTGTGTTTTACCCTCGGATTCTCTCGGCGAAACGCAAACGTCCTCCCGCGCGCCGTCACCGGGCCGCGAAATGCCGCATCGTTCCTTTATCTTTTATTGCGCGCTCGTGGCGCGAAGCGTCGATAATTATCTCGACAGCGCAGCCCGCACGCTCAATGGGCGCATGTCGGTCCAATTGGCGCCGATCCATTCGAGACAGGCCTCCCGGTTTCCCGACGGGCCCGCCGCCCGCCAGCCTTCCGGCACATGCTTGTCGTCCGGCCAGATCGCATATTGCTCCTCGTGATTGACGACTACTTTGAAAACGGTATCGTCTTGCGGCGTTTCGGCTTCCATGTCTCTCTCGTTTCAATAATCGATCACGCGTGTCACACGCATCACATAATTCGATATTTCGATAAGAACAGCACGCCCGATAGCATCGAGTGACGATGCAAGCACGCTAAAAATCGAAGCGAACCGACTTTACCATAATTCACCTTAAATCAATTACATTTCTATTGCATGAAACCGGGATAAATCATATTCCCCGACAACCAATAATCGAGCCAATTGTTTCATAAATATGTGAACAGATATGCGAAATATTCCTTTTCAAATAAATCCATAATCAGCCCAATTGTTTTGTATTTTGTCCGGTTCGTTTTTAATTGGAGTTCACAAGCATGGTCTTGCTGGCCAGTACTGTCACCATTCCGCTCGAGCGCCCGACGGCGCGGCATCGGCTGCTGGTGTTCCATCACGCGTGCGGCGCGGCGGCCAATTACTATCGATGGGGGGCGTCGTTCCCGGACGACATCGAGGTGTGGCTGATCGAACTGCCCGGCCGCGGCCGGAGTCTGGGCGCTCGCGCGATCGATACGTTGCCCGAACTGATCGACTTCCTGCGCGCGCTGCGTCCGCTGTTGCCGCCCACCTATTCGGTGTTCGGCCACAGCATGGGGGCGTTGATCGCGTATTGTTTCGCGTGCGACATGGCGCAACAGGGGCGTCCGCCCGTCTGGCTCGGCGCCTCCGGCGCCGATGCGCCGTTCTACGCGCATCGCCACGCGCACCGCGATGGCATGCCGGTTCATTTGCGCACCGACGCCCAGATCGTCGACTACGTCGTGTCGCTCGGCGGGACGCCACGCGAAGTGGTGGAACACGACGCGCTACGGGCCATGCTGCTGAAGCTCGCCAAGGCGGATTTCCGCGTCGTCGAGCGGTTCTTCCCGCTGCCGTCCGCGACCGCGCTACCCTGCCCCGTCACGGTCTTCTCCGGCCGCGACGACACATTGCTGAGCCCGGCCGGGCAACGTGACTGGTTGCGTGCGTCGCACCATCCGGTCGATTTCCGCGCGTTCGATGGCGGGCACTTCTTTCTTTTGGACCATCCGGCCGCGGTTCAGCACGCAATCGGCCAGGCGTTGGCGCAGGCGGGGCAGCGCGACACCGATGATTGCGCGATACCGTAGCCGATAACATGGGCGCCCCCGCTTGCCGTGTTCGACCGTTGCACAGATGCGCCGGGCGACCACGACACGTTCCGAATCGGGATCACATGCTCTTGATCGCCGTGCCTTGCGCGATCACGTCGACGAAGTGATCCGCCGGCATCGGACGACCGAGCAAGAAGCCCTGCAGCGAATTGCAGCCGAGCCGGGTCAGGAACTGCTGCTGCGCGGTCGTTTCCACGCCCTCCGCGACGATCTTCAGGTCGAGTGCCCGGCCGAGCGCGACGATCGCGGAGATGATCGCGGCATCTTCGGTATCGTGCTCGAGATCCCGGATGAATCCCCGATCGATCTTGAGCTCGCTGGCCGGCAGGCGCTTGAGATACAGCAAGCTCGAATAACCCGTTCCGAAGTCGTCGATCGAAATGCGCACCCCCATGTCGTGAAGCTGCTGCAGGATTCTCAAGCTGGCGTCGGCATCGCGCATCGCGGTCGATTCGGTGATCTCCAGCGTCAGGCAGTGCGGCGCCAGCGCGTGCCGCTGCAATGCGGCCTCCACGACCCGGATCAGGCTCGCGTGACCGAACTGCAACGGCGAAAGGTTCACTGCCATCGTCCAGTCGGTTCGACCTCCATCCCGCCACGCGCGTATCTGCCGGCAGGCCTCGTCCAGCACCCATTCGCCGATCGGCACGATCAATCCGGTCTTTTCCGCAATCGAGATGAACCGATCGGGCGAAATGAGGCCGCGCGTCGGATGGTTCCATCGCAACAGCGCCTCGACGCCCATGATCGGTCCGTCGGGAACTTCGAACTTCGGCTGGTAATGCAGGACCAGTTCATGCCGCTCCAGCGCCAGACGGAGTTCCTGCACGAGTTTCAAGTGCTCGCGGACATTCGCGTTCATCGATGCCTCGAAGAAGCAGTACGCGTTTCGGCCGAGCGCCTTGGCGTGATACATCGCTGCATCGGCATTGGTCATCAGCTCGCGGAAATCGCTGCCGTTGCCGGGATAGAGCGCAATGCCGATGCTGGCCGACACACGCAATTCGTGTTCGGACACGCGGAACGGTTTCCGGATCACCGCCAATACCTTGTCCGCCACGTCGGCCGCGTCCGCGGGCTCGTTCACGGCCACGACCAGCACGAACTCGTCGCCGCCCAGACGGGCAATCGTGTCCTGCGAGCGCAGGTTCGCGCCGATGCGCCGGGCCACGTCGACCAGCAACAGGTCGCCGACGTGATGACCATAGGCATCGTTGACGGCCTTGAATCCGTCGAGGTCCATGAACATCAGCGCGAAACACCCGTGCTCGCGGTCGGTGCTCTGGATCGCCTGGTCGATCCGGTCTTCGAGCAGCACGCGGTTGGGGAGCTTGGTGAGGGTGTCGTGCAGCGCCAGATACGTCAGCTCCTGGTTCGCTTCGGCCAGCGACGTCGCGAGTACCGCCGTGCGGGATTCCAGACGCAGGTCGAGGATGGAAACGATCAGCGCGATGGCGAGTATCGCCAACGTGGCCACGACGATGACGAGCGCAAGCCAGCCGGGATCCATGCTGGCGCGCGCGGCCCCGCAGAGGCTGCCCAGCGGGAACCGGGCGGCCGCCATCCCCGTATAGTGCATGCCGGCGATGGCGGCCCCCATCAGGACCGCTGCCCCCAGATTGAGCAGGCGCACGCGCGACGAACCGGTTCGCCGAATGAATACGATCCACAGCACGGCGCCGGATGCGACGACGGCAATCGCGACCGACAGGCAGACGAGCAACGGGTCGTACTGGATGCCCGGCGACATGCGCATCGAAGCCATGCCCGTGTAATGCATTCCCGCTACGCCAGCCCCCATCAACATCGCTCCGCCGCCAAGCCGATGCCACTCGAGCGTGCCCCGACAGACGAGCCACAGCGCAACCGTCGAGCAGGCAATGGCGATCAGCAACGACAGCACCGTAATGGCCGGATCGTATCCCAGCGGAATCGGCAACGCGAAGGCGAGCATGCCGACGAAATGCATCGACCAGATGCCCGCGCCCATCACGCTGGCCGCGCCGACCAGCCACCAGTGCGCGGCGCGCCCGTCGGCCGTCTTGATACGCCCGGCCATGTCCAGCACGGTGTAGGACGCCAATATGGCGATCAGGAGCGAAAGAAGAACGAGCAACGCGTTGTAACTGGTCGGCAGCATTGTTATTTACAGATCGCTTTCGATTCGGCGACGACGAGACCCCGAGTTGCCGGGGGGCCTCGTGAATTCGTGTGAGGGTTGGGCGCAAAAGGAAAGCGGTGCCGAAGGAACGGACCGGTCGTACGACCGATCAGACGATTCCAGCGGCCACCGCTTGCAAGGCGGATCATAAACGCGACCTCGCGTTCAGGAAAGGATTGACGGCTGCGGGGGCGTTGGAGGGCGCGCGGGCGGAATCAGAACGTGTGACGAACGCCCACCGCAAACGTGTTGCCGGTGGGGTGAGCGCTCAGCTTGTCGTAGGAGTAAATCGCGTAGACATCCGTCCGTTTCGACAGAAGGTGGTTGTAGCCGACGGACGCGGTGTTCCGCAGGCTGCCGGCCGCTCGGGTAGCGCCGGACCGCTTCGTGCGCGCCCACTCCGCCAGCAGGAAGTCGGCCGGCGACAACGGGATCGACACACCCGCTTCGTAGGTGTGGCTGCCGGTCGGCGTACTCGTGTCGCTCGTCATCGCCCAGGCGCCGTAGAGCGTGACGAGCTTGAAGTCGTATGCCGCGCCGGCCAGATAGGCGTACTGCGCGCCGACCGGCCCTGCCGCGGTATACCGCACGCGCTGGCCGGACAGCACGGCCGTGAGGCCATGCCCACGATAGTTCAAGTGAATGCCGAGGTTACCGACGCCGGGCGAACCCGCAACGCCGCCAAGACCATAGATGACGGTGGCGCCGAAACCCTTGAAGTCCGGAGTCGTGTACTTGACGGTGTTGTTCCACACCGTATCGCCGATGATCGTCCCGCCATAGTTGGTCACGAACGTCTGCAGGACGAGCGGAGAGAAGACGGTCGAGGATCCGAACGGATTGATAAGGGATTCGGCCGTATAGGCCGGATTTCTTTGCCGCCCGAAGGTCAACTGGCCGAAGTCGCCTTGAAAGCCCACGTACGCATTGCGTGACCAGAACGGGTCCGCCGCGCTGCGCCCGAGCGCGCCGTTCGCGGATCGAAAGAAGCTTTCGAGGACGAAGATGGCGCCGACGCCGCCGCCAAGGTCTTCCTTGCCGCGGATTCCCCAGAACGATGTGGTCAGCCCGCCGCTGCCCATCTGAACCGCGGACTGCGGCGTGTCGCTGCGCTTGATGCTCCCGACGTAGGTGCCGATGAGGCCATAAAGCTGGACCTGGGAGCCGCTATCCGCGTATGCGTCGACGGAAATCGATGCCAGAGCCGCGTTGAATATCGCCGTCATTCCGAGCGTACCGACAACGCGCCGGGCGGCAACGCGCACCACGGCCTGTCGTGTCTTTTTCATTTCGGTTGTCTCCATTCATATTTTTTTGAGCAGCCTTTTTCGCGACAATCCACTCTGCAGTACTGATGGATTACCTGCCACGGCGGCGCGTGTTGCGAGCATGTCGCTGAAGTCACTGGCGTGACGGACGAGGAAACGCCTTCCCTCGAGGCTTATCAGGGGAAGGCGCCGTCAGGCATGCGAGCGACTACGGGGAAATCTCTTCGAGCGAACGATTGGTCGTCTCCACCATTCGCGTGGCGACGAAGAAGCCCACGGCACTGACTACCGCGAACATGACGAATACCGCGGCGATGCCTCTCCCGGTCAATACGACGCCGACGATCGCCGGCGCGGCCGCAGACGCCGCCCGCAGCCAGGAAGTCGCGAGACCGGTACCGATCGCGCGCATCCGGGTGGGGTAGATCTCCGGGGTGTACAGGTACAGAAGGACCGTGGTCGTCGCCATCACCGCGTAAGCCGACGATCCGAGGAACATCACGGACCACGCGCTGCCGGCGCCGTGAATGCCGAGTACGGCGAGCAGGGCCGCGCTGATGATGAAGCAGGCCATTGCCCACCGGCGGCGCCCGACCCGATCGATCAGCAGCGCACAGGCAAGCACACCGCACGTACTCAGGATGTTCGAAATGGACGCCATCTGAAGCGACGTTTGCAGCGGCAGATGGTAGACCGTCCTGTAGAGGCTCGGCAGCCAGTTGTTGATGCCATTGGCCACGAAATAAGCGCTCGCCCAAAGCAGCCACACGACAACGGTGCGGCCTCGGTAGAACGGCGAGAAGAGTTCCTTCCACGTTCCCTTCTGCTTCGACTGTCGGCCGAGCAGAAGACCCGACACGCGCGCATCCACCTCGGCCTTTTGGGTCTGCGTGTCGAGGTTGCGCTTCGTCGTGCTGGCTTCCAGCCGCTCGATGATGCGTTCGGCCTTATCGAAACGCCCCCGTGAAACGAGCCAGCGCGGCGATTCCGGAAGACGTGCGATCAGGATCGCGACGACGATGCCCGGAATCCCGCCGATCAGGAACATATATTCCCAGCCGAAGCGCGGGACGACGAACGCACCGAGCTGCGCGGCCGCGAGCAGGCCCAACGGGAAAATGAGTTCGTACAGGATGAAGAAGCGTCCGCGGCCGTGTGCTTGGGACAGCTCGTTGATGTACGTGGCGGCCACGGGCACTTCTCCGCCCACACCGATGCCTTGCAGGAAGCGCATCAGAAACAGCATGTGGAAGCTGCCGGTGAACGCGCATACGACGCTCATGGCCGACATGACGCCCACCGCGACGGTGGCGCTCGGCACCCGCCCCAGGCGCTCGGCCAGCCAGCCGAAGACCAACGCGCCGACGACCTGGCCAAGATAGCCGGCGGCGATCAGCACGCCGATCCGACCGGGAGAAAGATGCCAGAGCCCCACCAGTACGGGCAGTACGAAAGCCAGCGAAAGTGCGTCGAATGCATCGAAGAGGGTCGCGCTGCCCATGACGATTCGTGCCCGGGTGTGCCACTTGCAAAACGGCACGTTCTCGATGCGGAACAGCAGGTTCGCCGCCCGCAATTGCTCGCTCATGGGACGCGTTTCGCTCGCGGACCGATCAAGGTCGACGCCGCAGGCGGTCGAAGGGGTGTTCATGCTGTCTCCTGAAAAGCTGCATTTTATGGACCTTCGGCTTGCTTCTCGTTTTACAGCGCCGGTCGCGTTTTCTTATGGTTTTCCGCGACATCGGCGCGTTTTTATCGTTTGCCGAGCCTGTCGGCGGCGAAGCGGGCAGCGCTTCGCCGTCGTCATCCGGCTATGGACGTGCCGCGCCGGTGTCAGTCGACGAGCCCGGCCGAACGAAGCGCGTGCGCAATTTCGACGTCCGCGCCTTGCGCCAGCGGCAGCAACGGGGAGCGCACTGCGGCGTGCTCGAGGATGCCGCGAGCCACCAGGCCATGCTTGAGCGCGACGGTGCCTTCCATGTGCGACCCGCGGTGATACACGTTGCGCGTCACCGGCAGCAGGCGATCGTGAATCGCGCGAGCGGCCGGGTAGTCTTTCGCCTTGCCTGCCTTGATCAGTTCGATGAGCGGCTCCGGAGCCAGTCCGCCGTAGCCGACGAGCGCGCCGTCCACGTCGAACATCGTGTGGAGCAGATACTCGTCGTGGCAGGTCAGGATTTGCAGTTCCGGACGCTCGCGTCGAATGATCGGAATCTCCACGTCCCAGCGACGCATGTTGCGCACGCCGTTTTTCATCGCGAAGACGCCCGGTTGCGCGGCGATTTCCAGCTGCGTTTCGAGGTTGTAGGTCGCCTTCGTGGCGTCCGGGTACTGGAACAGGATGAGCGGCAAGCCACTGCCCTCGTGGATGGCGCGGTAGCGATCTTGCGGCGCGCCTTTCTGGTAACCGAAGCGCAGCCAGCCGTGCGATGGATACACCAGGCCGGCCGACGCGCCGGCGTCGACCGCGCGCTTCGCCTCTTCCACCGCCACTTCCGTGCCTTCGAGCGTAATGCCGGCGATGACCGGAATCTTGCCGTCGACGGACTTCACGAAGCTTTCGATGACTTGAGCCTGCTCTTTCTGTGAGAGGAACGTGCCTTCGCCTGCGTGTCCGAGAACCGTCAGACCTTTGACGCCTTCGATGCCGCCGAGCCACGCGCCCAGCCGTTGAATTGCCGCATGGTCCACCGCGCCCTCGCGGGTGAAAGGGGTAACGGGTGCCGGGACCAAACCCCGCAGATCGATCGCTTTCATGACGTCTCCAGATGTGAGCTTTTCAACTCCTCTTGGGGGGAGGAGAGCCCGCTGCCCGTTTCGCATCGAACCGGAACAACGGTGCATGCGATGCAGTGTAAGGACGCACGACCCATGCGAGAACGGCCAAATCTCGCATTTCAGATATACTGATTCGACATATCCCCTGAGAGGCTTCGCGATGGACTATGCGGCCTGGAAGCTATTCATCGACGCGGCGGAACTCGGAAGCCTGAGCAAGACGGCCGTTGCTTACGGCACCAGTCAGCCTCACATCAGCCGGCAAATCGTCGAACTCGAGCAGTACTGCGGCGGCCGCCTGTTTCAACGGACAGGGCGCGGCGTGGTATTGACCGAGCTGGGCGCGCGTATCGCGCCACGCGTGAGGACGTGGCTCGCCAGCACGGAGCAGTTGTCCAACGACATCCGCAGCACGGCGGGCGAGCCGATCGGCGTAGTCAGGCTCGGAATCCTGCCCTCCACCGCCCATCCGCTTGTCAGCACCGTTTACCATCGGCTTCGCGAGCGTTACCCACTGGTGCAGTTACAGGTCCGCGAGGGTCAAGGGGCGTTGCTGGAAACCTGGCTGGAGAACGGCAGCGTCGATCTCGCCATCCTGTTTCGAAATAGTCCGACGCCGAGAAACGGTGACGAATATCTGGTCGAGGCCGCGACTTACCTCGTTGGGGCGGAAGGCGATCTGTTGACCCGTCAGCCGACGATCGCGTTTTCCAGGCTCGATGGCATTCCGCTGGTCTCTTTCTGCCGCCCCAATAGCTGGCGCGAGCGGCTCGAACAAATCGCGGGCGAACACCAGATATCGCTGAATTTCGCGGCGGAAGCCGATTCCCTGAGCCTGCAGGGGCATATCGTCGCCGACGGCGGCATCCATGCGTTGCTGGGCCCTTATGCGATCGCCAATCTGGAACGGGAATGCCGATTGCAAGCGTCGATGGTCGTCGATCCGTCCGTGCCGCGCTTCATTGCGCTCGCCATGTCGCCGCACGGAGAACTGACGCTGGCTTGCCGCACGGTCATGCAGCTCACGAGGGAAATCGCACGGTCGCGCAATCTCTCGTCGGACCTTCGGTTGGGCGTGTCCGCCGCGTTCCTGCGCTCCATCTGAAGGGCACGGCTTGAGCGCGGCGATGCGCGGATCGTCCCGCTCCTCCGCCTTGCCCCTCTTTCAATAGGAAACCTGATCTTCAGGGCGATCGGAACAACCTGTGTCGTCGCGAATCCGCACCGTGCTGGCGGTAACCGGCGGATCCTGCGCGCACGCGGCCGACAGCAACAGCAGCCCCGGTGCGAGTGTTGCCTACTGTCTTCAAACGATATATATCGGTCTACCCAACAGTCAGGTGACTTGACGACCGGCGCCATAGTCGAAGTGTGTCAGGCCGCAACGCCCTCGGACCACGGCCGGAGGCCGATTTCGTCGAGCCCCGTGATGCTAGAATAATCGGTCTATGTTGGTGAAATACCGAGGAGGAAGCCGTTCGTGCGAGCCAACAAACGCCAGCTGGTGGTAGACAAAGCGACCGAACTGTTCTCCAGGCACGGATTCCACCCGGTGGGCGTCGACTGGATCATCGACGATTCCGGTGTCGCCCGCATGACGCTGTACCGGCATTTTGCGAGCAAGGACGAACTGATCCGCGAGGTGCTGGTCCAGCGCTACGACCTGATCGTCGGCAGCATCGCCGCGCAGTTGCAGCATGCGGCCGATCCGGTCGAGCGCGTCAAGACCCTCTTCGACTGGTACGCGGCGTGGTTCAAGACGCCCGAATTCGCCGGCTGCCTGTTCGAGCGGGCGCTGGCCGAGTTCGGCACCGCCTATGCGCCGATCTCGGACGTCGCGATCCGCTATCGCCGCACCATGGTCGAATGGATCGCAGAACTGATCGAGGCCCTCGTGCCGCCCGAAACCGCCCACCGGCTGGCAACGGTCTTCATGATGCTGCTGGACGGCGCCACGGCCGAGGCACGGGCGTTCAACGATTGCGACGCTGCCGCGCACGCGTGGCAAGCCGCGCAGGTCCTGCTCGAACAGGCGATGCATGCGACGGTTTCGCCCGCCGACGGTGCGGAGACCCTCTGAGCCGACCACGTCTGCCTCGGATACGCCGTCACGCCGGTCATCGTCCAGAAGCGATTCGATGTCGATGCAACCGACCTCGACGACTCCCCGTTTTCCGCGCGGCGGCTGGACATCCGCAGCCGCTGCCTGATCCTCGCCTCGGACTTCCCTTCATCCTCGTTCCTTCCGCTCCACGGTCGCGTGGGGCCGCCCGCGCGAGACGCCCGTCGAGCAGGCATGGCGATTGCGCCTGCAGCACTCCCGGGAGGCCCGCGATCATGAACGACAACGACTTGCTCCAGCCCGAGCCGACGAAACCATCCCCGAATGAGACCTCGTGGGTCCGGCGTCTCGGCCCCGGCCTGATCACCGGCGCCGCCGACGACGACCCGTCCGGCATCGGCACGTACTCGCAGGCGGGGGCGCAATTCGGCTTCGAACTGCTGTGGGCCTTGCTGTTGACGTACCCGCTGATGACGGCCATCCAGCTGGTCAGCGCGAGAATCGGCCGCGTGACGGGCAAAGGACTCGCGTCCAACATGCGCACCCACTACCCGCGATGGCTGCTGTACGGAACGGTCGTGCTGCTGATCACGGCCAACGTGATCAATATCGCGGCCGACCTGTCGGCCATGGGCGCGGCCGTCAGTTTGTTGCTGCCCGGCCCGCAACAGCTCTACATCGTGTGCCTCGGCGGCGTGTCGGTCGTGCTGCAGGTGTTCGTTC
The DNA here is from genome assembly GCF_002223345.1 of Burkholderia sp. AU16741. Classification (NCBI taxonomy): domain Bacteria; kingdom Pseudomonadati; phylum Pseudomonadota; class Betaproteobacteria; order Burkholderiales; family Burkholderiaceae; genus Burkholderia; species Burkholderia sp. AU16741. The sequence goes on along the minus strand of NZ_NKEZ01000011.1, from coordinate 52,809 downwards.
CGTACGACCGCTACGCGCGACTCCTCAAATGGACCGCGCTGACGCTGCTCGCGTATGTCGCGGTCGCCCTCATCGTGCCCGTCAACTGGGCCGAGGTCGGTCGCGCGATCGTGCGGCCCCATGCGCAACCGACCGCCGCTTATCTGACCACGGTCGTCGCCGTGCTCGGCACGACCATCAGCCCGTATCTGTTTTTCTGGCAGGCATCCCAGGAAGTCGAGGAGTTGCGCGCCGCGCCGGACCAGCGGCCGCTGCGGCGCATGCCGCGCGAGGCGCCCGCGCAATTGCGCCGGATCAGCTTCGATACGTGGTTCGGCATGGGCGTCTCGAACGTGATCGGGTTCTTCATCGTGCTGACGGCAGCGGCCACGCTCCACACCCATCACATCGACGTCAAGACGTCGGCGGACGCCGCGCGGGCGCTCGAGCCGGTGGCCGGTCACTTCGCATACGTGCTGTTCGCGCTCGGCATCGTCGGTACCGGCCTGCTGGCGCTGCCGGTGCTCGCGGGATCGGCCGCCTATGCGGCGGCCGGCACGTTCCGCTGGCGCAACAGTCTCGCGTTGCAGTGGGGCGTCGCGCCCGAATTCTATGCAGTGATCGTATTGGCGATCGTCGGCGGAATCGCGTTCACGTTCACGCATTTCGACCCGATCCGCGCGCTTTACTGGAGCGCCGTCATCAACGGCGTAAGCGCCGTGCCGATCATGGTCGTGATGATGCTGATGGCGAGAAGCAGACGAGTCATGGGCGAGTTCGCCGTCAGAGGCACGCTCGCGTGGGGTGGATGGGTCGCGACGCTCGCGATGGCGATCGCGGCGCTAGGCGTGTTCGTGCCCGGATAAAATCCGTGGCGCGGATGCCGCGCGCCGCTGCGCTCAGCCCGGTTCGTCCCCGCCCAGCGCCGCGCCGACCGCATCGCGCAGCACGTCCGCGAGTCGCTGGTTCTCGTCGATGCGAGCCTGTTCGATCGCGACGCCCTCGGCGTTGCCGGTTCGGCGCGCCCATTCCTGGCGCTCGCGCGCAAAAATCATGCGCTCGTGAACCGCGCGGATCGCCCCCCATATCGCATCCTCCGCTTTCTGGGCTTCCACGTCGTCGAGAGAAAGCGCGGAGAATGCATGCCCGGTATGGCATCGGTATCGCAACGGACGATCGTCGCGCATGCGCCAGAGCACGCCGTGACAACTGGGGCACGTGAGGGCGGAACGCGTGCCGATCGCGTCAAGCAGCCCGGGATCGACGAGGCCCTCCTCCGCAATCCCGCTCTCGTGGTCCAGGTCGCGCAAGTCCGCCGCCTTTCGCCGCTCCGTCACACGTGCGCCGTAGACCGCCGCACGAATGGCCTGCGGCAGCTCTCCAGCCCTTGCGACCACATCGGCGCCCGCCGCGGCCAGTGCGCTGCGCGGCATCGACGGCGCTTCGCATTCGTCGGGGTCCTGAACGATACCGTAGCCGCCCCGGGCGCGAATCGCCGCGAGGCCAGCCGCGCCGTCATCGAGGTCGCCGCTGAGGACCACGCCGATCGCACCGGCACCGTATTCGCGGGCGGCAGACCGGAACAGCGGATCGGCAGCCGGCCGGGTGAAGTTCTCGGCGGCCGTATCGAGCAGCCAGAGATCGCCATCGCGCACGATCATGTGCCGGTCGGACGGCGCCACGTAAATTCTGCCGGCCTGAGGCGATTGCCCGTGTCGCGCCTCGCTTGCCTCCAGCGTGCCCCATCGCGACAACAGATCGGGCAGAATCGTCCGATGTCGACCAATGTGCTGAACGATGCAAATCGGCACCGGAAAATCCGCGGCGATGCCCGCCACGAGGGTCCGGAGGACCGGGAGACCACCCCGGGACGATGCGATTACGACGATATCTCGACGATCCATAGCCCCCCCTTTCCGGATATAGCCGCAAATCGGGTTCCTGAACCGGCATTCCGTCACCGGCGGGCGCAGACGACGCAACGCGAGTCGAATGGCGCTGGCGCAAACGCCGCCGCGGCGAGCCGCGCCCGACCGACCCGCGATGCACGCGCGGGCCGTCGGCCGTCATGGAGTGTCGTGATGCGCGTCGCCGAGCACCGCGAGCAACATCCCGAAATCGAGCGGTTTCGACAGATGGCTGTCGAAGCCGGCCTTCGTCGCAGCCCGGACGTCGTCCTGGCGATTGCGGCCGGTCAGCGCGACGGTCCGGAGCGTGGCCCAGCGGGGATCGGTCTTGATCCGTCGAAGCAACGCGTAGCCATCCATGTCGGGAAGCCCGATGTCGGACACGATCGCGTCCACGGTTGCCTCCTGCAGCATCGTCAACGCCGCGGCGCCGCTTTTCGCGCTCTGGACCACCGCCCCCGCCAGTTCCAGCAGCGCGGTGAGCGACGTCGCCGTCTCCTGATCGTCCTCGACCAGCAGCACGCGCAGGCCGGCGATATTCCCCTCCGGCACGCCGCTGCCCGCAGGCACGGCGCGCTCGGTCGATGCGGCCGGCAGCCATACCGTCATCGTGGTGCCGGAGCCCGGGCCATCGGACGCGGCGGCGATCCGGCCGCCATGCATTTCGACGAGTTGCCGAACGAGCGCCAGCCCGATGCCGAGACCGCCGCGCGTCCTGTCGCGCGGCGCCTGCCGGAACATGTCGAAGACATGCGGAAGCGTATCGCCGTCGATCCCCTGCCCGTCGTCGATCACGTCGACGCGCAGCATCTTGCCCTCGTGCGCGAGACGCACGACGATCCGGCCGTGCGGTTGCGTGTACTTGAGCGCGTTGGACATCAGGTTCCAGAAGATCTGCTCGCATCGCACCGGATCGGCGAGCGCGATGGCCGGCTCCGTCGGCAACTCCGTTTGCAGGACCAGGCCGCGCGCGTGCACGTCGAGCTCGCAGGTATCCGTGATGCCGCGCAACATCGCCGTCAGATCGACCCGGCCCAGCTCGAGCGCGAGCTTGCCGGTCTGGATGCGCGACAGATCGAGCAGATCGTCGATGATCTGCGCCTGGGCGCGCACGGCCTGCCGAATCGAATCCGCGGCTTCGCGCACGGCGGCAATGTCGCGCGTCTCCGGCAGGCGCGGCAGCATTTCCGCCTTGACGCCGATCAGGTTGAGCGGATGCCGCAGCTCGTGTGACAGCACGGCAATGAACTCGTCCTTCAGCTGACTCGAACTGAGCGCCTGCTCGCGGGCCGCCTGTTCCCGCGCGAGCGCTTCACGGTTCGCGTCGTCGCTCTGCTTGCGCAGCGTCATGTCGCGCACGATCTTCGCGAAGCCGTTGAACGACGTATCGGAAATCGGCGTGACGACGCCGCTACAGAAAATCCGCCGCCCGTCCTTGGTCCGGTGCCAGCGTTCGTCGTCCGCGCGCCCTTCGCGGGTCGCGATGTCGCGCTCGCGCGTCGGTACGAGCGCCTGTCGGTCGCTCGGCTCGTAGATCAGATCCACGTCCTGGCCGATCATCTCTTCTTCCGTATAGCCGAATATGCGTTCCGCGCCGGCGTTCCAGCTCACGATGGACCCGTTGCCGTCCTGGATGATGATCGCGTAGTCCTTGGTCGATTGCGCGACCAGACGCAGGCGCTGCTCGCCGGCCCGCGCCGCCTCTTCCGCGTGATGCCGGTCGGTGATGTCGATCAGCGTGATCACCGCGCCGTCGATGTGATCGTCCGCCGTCCGATAGGGCAGCAACCGCATCAGATACCACCGGCCAGCCTCGCTCTCGATCTCGCGCTCGATCAGCCGCAGCGACTGAAACGACTGCCGGACATCGTCGGCCAGCGTCGGATACCGCAGGGCATGGGTGATATGGAACAGCGACCGGCCCAGGTCCGAATCGATCAGGTTGAAAATCGCGGTGGCGTTGGGCGTAAACCGCTTGACCCGGATTTCCTTGTCGACGAACACGGTCGCGATCTCGCTCGACGCGATGATGTTGTGCAGATCGTCGTTCGCTTTCGCGGTGTCTTCGATCCTTGCCTGCATTTCGGCGTTGGCCGTCGTCAACTCCTCGTTGACCGATTGCAGTTCCTCCTTGCTGCTTTCCAGTTCCTCGCTCGTGGAACGCAACTCTTCGTTGATCGCCTGCAGCTCCTCGTTCGACGCCTTCAATTCCTCGACGGACGTTTCGTACTGCTCGATGATCGTCGCGAGTTGCTCGCGGCTGTGCTGCAGCTCCTGTTCGAGCTGGGCCAGAACCGGATCCTGCCCGCTCGTCTCGACCTGGTCCTCCTCCGTCATGCGGCCCGCCACCTCGTCGAACACGATGAGCAGGAATTCCGCATTCGCGACCTTGTCGTGAAACGGCCTGACCGTCATGTTGATCCACGACACGCGGCCATCGTGTGCCCATTTCACCCGGCGCGCCTCCACGCTCGTGCCCGTTTGCAGCGCACGGAAAATCGCGGTGCGCAGATCGAGCCGCAGATCCGGCAGCACCAGCGTCATGATGTTGCTCGACAGCTCGCCGCCGACGTGCCGCAGGAACCGGCCGGCGTTATCCGACAGATGAACGACGTTCGATTCCTTGTCGATGATGACGCTCGGCGGCGAATACGTTTCGAGCGCGCGCTGATGGAGCTCCGAATAGGAGAAGTTGCGTTGGGCCGGGCTGGCCGGCACGCGCAACGGCGGCTGCGGCGCGGCCCGCTCGTCGGATGCGCCGGATTCGACCTGGAACAGCGGCGGAAAGCCCGTGGCCGGCTTCGCGCGATGCGTGACGACGCGTGCACGGTAAATCCGGCGTTTCTTGTCCACGACGGCAAACAGATCGTCCGCCGCGTCGGCCGACTCCGCGGTGCCGAGGAACAGGTAACCGTTGGGGCGCAACGCGAAATGGAACAGCTCGAGGATTTGCCGCTGCACCGCGCGCTCGAGATAGATCAGCACGTTGCGGCACGAAATCAGGTCGAGGTGCGAGAACGGCGGGTCGCGCAGCAGGCTGTGCGCCGCGAACAGGATGCGCTCGCGCACCGCCTTCGCGATCACGTAGTGTGCGCCATCCCGCGTGAAATACCGCTGCAGCAGCGGGGCGGGCACGTCGCTCGCGATCGACAGCGGGTAGGAACCGGTCCGCGCGCGGACGATCGCCGCTTCGTCGATATCGGTCGCGAAGACCTGGATGGCCTGGCTCGACATCGCGGCCTCGCGCGCCCGCGCCAGCAGCAGCGAGATCGAGTACGCCTCTTCGCCCGTCGCGCATCCGGCCACCCACACACGGACCTGCTCCTCGCCGGACTCCGACGCGAACAACGAGCCGATCACTTCCCGTTCGAGGAAATCGAAGGCTTCGCGATCGCGGAAGAACTGGGTCACGCCGATCAGCATGTCCGCCAGCAGCGCGTTCGCTTCTTCCGGCGTGGCCCGCAGGAAATCCCGGTACGCGAGGAGATCACGCTGGCCGTTGACCTGCATGCGCCGCTCGATACGCCGCAGCACGGTCGCCCGCTTGTACAGCCGGAAGTCGTGGCCGGTGCGTACCCTCAGGTGCATCAGAATGTCGGAGAGCGCCCGTTCGGGATCGTTGATCGTCGGCCGCTCGACGTTGTGCAGCGATTGCGCGAATTGGAGGCTTTGCTGTTCGATACGGCGCGCATTCGACCAGAGTTCGAGCAACCGTTGCGGCATGTCGGCCACCGGCAGCACGATATCGACGCGCGCCATCGCAATCGCATGCTGCGGCATCCCTGCGTGCTCGGCGTCGTCCGGCGATTGTGCGAGCGTAATGCCGCCCGCCTCCTTGATGCGGCTCAAGCCCGCCGCGCCGTCGGAGCCGGTGCCGGACATCACGATGCCGACCGCGCGCCAGTCGTGCGCGTCCGCCAGCGTCCGAAAGAAGTGGTCGATCGTGAACGGAACCCCATCGGATGGATCCCGGCCGTGGCAACGAAGGCAACCGTCCGACATCTCGAGGTGCATGCCCGGTGCGATCACGTAGATATGGTTTTTCTCGATCGGTACCGTGGACGTCACCTGATGCACCGGCATGCCCGTCGTGCGCTGCAGGACGGCGTCCATATGACTGGCCTGTTCCGGCGCGAGATGGACGACGACGACGAACGCCATGTCCATGCCCGTCGGCGCATTCTCGAAAAAGGTCTGCAAGGCCGTCGTGCCGCCTGCCGACGCACCGATGCCCACGACCGGAAACGACAGATCGCTTTTCAACGTCGCGGGCGATGGAGGCTGCTCCTTGTGCGTAGGCGCTTGCCGTGCCATTGAATTCTCCTGATGGTGTTGCCGAACATCCTGTGCCGGGCGCCGATCGATACCGGGTCGCATCGTCCTCGCCCCGCCGTCCCGCGATCCCGCCGGCGATACTTCCCGCCGGGCGTCCATGCGCATTGTAAGACACCGCCAAGCGAGACCGGGCGCCTGACGAAAGGCTTGCAACCGGCGTGCGGCGGAGCGCCACGGCCGCACGCCGGTGCGTCACCCGGACGTCATTCGTGCCGACATACCATTCCCCTTGGTTGGCGAAACGCGATGCGTCGGGTCGATCGCCAGCGGGAACGAATCGTGCTCGTGCGTCGGCCCGTCGGATTCAATTTATTTCCTTTGACGGATGCCGTATTACCGGCGAATATTCGCGTCGATCAAGCGGTTAGTACCGCTCAAGAACAACATGAAACGATGCTCGCCCACGCAGTCGGGGACGTTACACTGCTTCGCCAACAGATACCTGATCGAAGGGGAAGAAATGACGCCGTTTTCCCAGGATGTGAGCATCAAACAAACCGCCGCCGTCTCCAAGGCCGCCACGCCGTCGCCCGTTTTCTGGAAAGCGGGGCCGATCGTCGAAGCCCCTCCGCCCGAGCCGAAATCCGCGACGCCGGAGCTGCGCGATTTCTTCGCCGCCGCCGCGCTGCAGGGCTTGCTGTCGCGCGATGCCGGGCGCAACGTGTCGACGATCGCCGACTACGAATCGAAGCGCGCGATCAGCGCCTATCGGCTCGCCGACGAAATGCTGAAAGCGCGATGAACCGGCCGGCCCGCGCGCCTGGCGTCATCCGGTTCGCGGGGCACCGCGGGGAACAGGAGCAGCCACGATCGTCCGGATGCTGACGCACCGGCCGTTCGGTTGCCGTCCAACCGAAACGTCATCGCGCCGATCGGCCCCGCCAGCAACGCGGCACGTCCGTCGCCGCGCATCGCCATCTTCACGAAACGCGCGTCACGCGCCGGCGTGACACGGCTCATGCTGCCGAAATGACAACCGCTTGAAAATCCGGCAACGAGGGTTGCAGATCACGCGACGCGCTCGTATTGCCGCCGACGCTGCCCTTCCCGCGTGCCGCGCCCTTGCATCGGCAACGGTCCGCTCCATACGCGAGAAACGACGCCTCGCGAACCGATCGCGCCTTCGTCATCCGGCGCCGGCTCGCGCCCGACCGGCCCTCGTCTGCCGGCGTCGCGATGCGTTGCGTCGCACGCGTGCGAACGCCGCCAGCGTCCGCCGAAAACCGCTCCACGACACTGCGCACGCCGACCGGAATCGCGCCGCGTACCCGGGATCGTCGGCCGGCCACGGGATCGATTCGTGCTGGGTCGCCACCGCGAATGTCGCGCAACCCTTTCCACGGAGATGCCATGTTCATCCACAACACACGGCTTCAGTACACGGTGCGCGTCGGCGCGCCGAATCCCGGCCTCGCCAATCTGCTGCTCGAGCAGTTCGGCGGCCCGCAAGGCGAACTCGCCGCCGCGATGCGCTATTTCACTCAGGCGATCACCGAGGAGGATCCCGGCCGCAAGGACATGCTGCTCGACATCGCCACCGAGGAGCTGAGCCATCTCGAGGTGATCGGCTCGATGGCCGCGATGCTCAACCGCGGCGCCAAGGGCGAACTCGCCGAAGCGGTCGACGAACAGGCCGAGCTGTACCGCAAGCTGCACGGCGCGGGCAACGACAGCCACGTGACGCAGGTGCTGTACGGCGCCGGCGCGCCATTGACGAATTCGGGCGGCGTGCCGTGGTCGGCCGCGTACATCGACACGATCGGCGAACCGACCGCCGACCTGCGTTCGAACATCGCGGCCGAAGCGCGCGCGAAGATCATCTACGAACGGCTCATCAACGTGACCGACGATCCCGGCATTCGCGACGCACTCGGCTTCCTGATGACGCGCGAGGTCTCGCACCTGAAGTCGTTCGAGAAGGCGCTGTATGCGATCACCGCGAATTTCCCGCCGGGCAAGCTGCCGCCGAAGGCGCCGTACGACAGCGTGTACTTCCGGATGCAGCCGGACGCGGCGCCGCTGGTCGGCCCCTGGAACCATGGGGAGGGCCTCGAAATCCGCGACGCCCAGCCGGCCGTCGACGGCGGCACCGGTATTGCCGAAGGAATGCTCGAGCCGCAGCAGATGGACGCGATCGACGCGATGGCGCAGCGGCTCGCGTCCGATCCGGACAGCGACCCGGTGACCGGTGCGGAGCTGGGTGCAGGCCAGCCGGTCCCGCAGGGCCGCGCGCCCGGCAAGCCGGACGGCGGAGCCTGACCGGAAGCGCGAAGACGGGCGCTCGGGCGTCGGCGCGAGTGCCGCTTCGTCATGCGATGGATGATGAAATGACAATAGCCTGACACTGCAGGCGGCGAACGTTCGATGAGCCGGCTGCGCGACGCACACTCTGTGCACGCACTCGCCATGGAACGCTCGGCGCGCGTCACGCGCCGGCTTCGCCGGACCCGGTCTGGTCGGTCTGGTCGGCCATCAGGTACTGGATGACCAGTGTCGGATCGGCGATGTCGAGAATCAGGCGGCGCATCACACGCTTGCGCATATGGGCGTCGTCCAGCGTCCACGGCCCCGCCGCGTCGCCAAGGTAGCGGGCGAGCGCGACGCGATGGTCGCCATCCGGAGGCAGGCCGAGCCGTGCCGCGAGCAGGCCCGCGATGACGTCGTCGAGTTCGACGTGCAGCGGCCTGGAATCGATCGAGAGTTCGAGCTTCATGGTCGGTCTCGCAAACATGAAAAAACGGCGCGGCGCGCCCCCCCGCTGTCGCGCGCGCCGGGAAAAGCCGCTCCGGCCAGCGGCTGTTCGACGATCGCAGGCGAACCTGCGACACCGGTCAGTAGCCGAGTTCGGGGGCGGGAGCCGGCTCGGCGCTGTCCTCTTTCGGCGCTTGCGCGACGGTCGCATCGGTCGTCAACACCAGGCTCGCGATCGACGCGGCGTTCTGCAGCGCGGTACGCGTGACCTTGGTCGGGTCGACCACGCCCGCATCCACCAGATCGCCGTACTCGCCGGTCGCCGCGTTGTAGCCGAAGTTCCCGGTGCCTTCGAGCACCTTCGAGATCACGACCGACGGTTCGTCGCCCGCATTGGCCGCGATGACGCGCAGCGGCGCCTCCAGCGCGCGCAGCACGATCCGGATGCCGGCGTCCTGGTCCGCATTCGCGCCCCGGATGTCCGACAGCGCCGCGCGCGCACGCAATAGCGCGACGCCGCCGCCCGGCACGATGCCTTCCTCGACCGCGGCGCGCGTGGCGTGCAGCGCATCGTCGACACGATCCTTCTTCTCCTTCATTTCGACCTCGGTGACCGCGCCGACCTTGATCACCGCCACGCCGCCCGCGAGTTTCGCGACGCGCTCCTGCAGCTTCTCGCGATCGTAGTCGCTCGTCGCTTCGTCGATCTGCACGCGAATCGACTTCACGCGCGCGTCGATGCGCGCCGCATCGCCCGCGCCGTCGATGATGATCGTATCGTCCTTGCGCACCTCGACACGCTTCGCACGACCAAGATCCTCGAGCGTGGCCTTGTCGAGCTGCTTGCCGGTTTCCTCCGAGATGACCGTCGCGCCGGTCAGGATCGCGAGATCCTCCAGCATGGCCTTGCGTCGGTCGCCGAAACCCGGCGCCTTGACGGCGGCGACCTTCAGGATGCCGCGCATCGAATTCACGACGAGTGTCGCGAGCGCTTCGCCTTCGACATCCTCGGCGACGATCAGCAACGGCTTGCCGGCCTTGGACGCCGCTTCGAGGATCGGCAGCAGATCACGGACACTGGAGATCTTCTTGTCGTGCAGCAGAATCAGCGCATCGTCGAGATAGGCCGCCTGCTTCGCCGGATCGTTGATGAAATACGGGCTCACGTAACCGCGATCGAACTGCATGCCTTCGACCACGTCGAGCTCGTTCTCCAGCGACTTGCCGTCCTCGACGGTGATCACGCCGTCCTTGCCCACTTTCTCCATCGCATCGGCGATGATCTTGCCGATCGCTTCGTCCGAGTTCGCGGAAATCGCACCGACCTGCGCGATTTCCTTGTGGGTCGAAATCGGCCGGGACAGCGTGCGCAGCTCGTCGAGCACCGCGCCGACGGCCTTGTCGATGCCGCGCTTCAGATCCATCGGGTTCATCCCGGCCGCGACGTGCTTCATGCCTTCCTGCACGATCGCCTGCGCGAGCACGGTGGCGGTGGTCGTCCCGTCGCCGGCCACGTCGGCCGTTTTGGACGCGACCTGCTTGACGATTTGCGCGCCCATGTTCTCGAAGCGGTCCTTCAGCTCGATTTCCTTCGCGACCGACACGCCGTCCTTCGTGATCACGGGCGCGCCGAAGCCGCGTTCGATCACGACGTTGCGGCCCTTCGGGCCGAGCGTCACCTTCACCGCGTCGGCCAGCACGTTCACGCCCTTGACGATCTGCTGGCGCGCGCCGTCGCGGAATTTCACGTCTTTTGCAGTCATTTTCCTGCTCCGGATACAGTCGTTGAACGGGATGCCGCGCGCATCGGGCAGCCGCCCGTGCGACGCGGTCGAATCGGCATTCAGGCCGCTTTCCTGGCGGCCGGCGATTCGGGTTCGAGTACGCCCATGACGTCCTCTTCGCGCATGACGAGCAGTTCCTCGCCGTTCACCTTCACGGTCTGGCCTGCATATTTGCCGAAGAGAACCTGGTCGCCGACCTGGAGCTGCAGCGGACGCTGCGAGCCGTCCTGGAGTAGCCGGCCGCTGCCGACCGCAATCACTTCACCCTGCTCGGGCCGTTCGGCGGCCGAATCGGGAATCACGATGCCGGAGGCCGTCGTCCGCTGCTGTTCGATTCGCTTGACGATAACCCGGTCGTAGAGGGGACGAATCTGCATTTTCATCTCCTGAGCGATGAGATCACCTGGAAAAGGGAATCCGCTGGCGCCCGCACGCGCAAAAGCTGCGATGCGCCGGCGTGCCGTCGATTGGCGAAAAGCGAAATAGTGGCGCGGGACGCGTGCTTCAAGAGGCCGAAAAAAGCCTGTTTGTAACAAAATGTTTCATCAAGGACGCGCCTTTTTGATGATCGTCGGTTGTCTCGCGACGCCCCGCGACGCGCGGCAAGAAGGCGTCGCCGGCCGCCGCACCGGGACATGCGAACCGTCGCGGAGCGGTGCTTGAAATCCGCGCTTCCCATCCTATTTTGGGTATCGCTCAAGCAGCCGCGGCTTATGCGCTGCGTGTTTCGATTTGTTTGTCAACGAGGCCTCTCGTGGATCGACGAACTGGAGCGCGTGGTCCGGTTCGTCCCCGTGCGAGGCCCAATCGGGAGCGAATCATGAACGATCCTTTCCTTGTCTTCGATCGGCTGCCGGAGGTCGGCCGCCGACCACGACGCGCCGCCCGCGCCTTCAAGGGTCTGCCGGCCGGCCTGCGGATGGCGCGCAACGGTACGGGCCGCGCGGCGCCGATCGGCGCTCGGGTACGTGCTGCCCGCAAGCCGTTCGCGTTGCGCGGCGCGGCCCGACCGGCCGCGATCGGCCGACCGAAGCTGCCGCGCCGTCGGGTCGCCGCGCGTGGGTGGGCGCTGCACCCTATTTCGTTTTTCTGGGCCGCGCCTAAGGGCGGCGGTACCGTGCGCGACGGGGGGCAGCCATGCTGAGCCCGCACGAATTCGCAACGCTGATGCTGGTGTGCCAGGCACCGGATCAGCTCGACATGAATCGCGCCGAACTCGATGCGTTGCTCGAACGACAGCTCGTCATGCTCGAACATCGCGCGCCCGGCCGCCGACGCGCGTATCTGACGAAGAAGGGTCGATCGATTCTCCATGCGCTCGGGGCCGATATCGCTTCCCGCGGGAGCCACGGGGCGACAGCGAAGCGCGGCGGTCAAGGCGAAGCGAGCGTCGCGCTATCGGACGAGGCGGGATGACGCGGCTCGGTCGCCGACTCGGCGACCGACGTGCACATGGTCTGCCCGACGTACGCAGGGGCCGCGAAAACGCGCCGCCGACACGGAGCCTGCCAGCCGGCGACATACGGGCCCCTTGCGGCCTGCCTCATCGCGCAGGACAGGATCGAAGGCGCGCCGGCATGCGCGCCCCCACGCGCCACATCCGTGGCTACCGACACACTTCCCCGGCCCCCCCGTGACGGCTCAGAGATCCAGCACCAGCCGTTCGCCGCGGCATCGCGACACGCACGGCATCATGCAATCGTTGCGGGCCTTTTCCGCCGCACTCAGGAACGCGTCCCGATGATCGGGCGTGCCCTCGAGCACGGTCGTCCGGCATGCGCCGCACACCCCCGCCTCGCACGACGTGGCGACCGCGATGCCGTGCTCGTACAGCACATCGGTGATCGACTGCCCCGGCGGCACGAGCAACGCGCGCCGCGAGCGCGCGAGCTCGATCCGGAACGCGTCGGCCTCGACGTCGGCGGGCTCCGCGGCCGGCGCGGAAAAATACTCGTGATGAAGCCGCGCATCGCCGAGCGCCGGCCGCGCGATCGTGTCGACGGCCGCCATGAACGGCGCCGGTCCGCAGAAATACAGATGCGAGCGCGGCTCCATCGCGCCGACGATCGTCGCGATCGCGTCGCGGGTCGCGTCGGGCGTCAGCCCCGTGTGCACCGTCGCGACGTCCGCGAGCCGCGACGCGAGCGTCGCCCCGTACGCGGCCGCGTCGGCCGAACGCACGAAGTAGTGGAACGCGAGCGGCCGGCCCGCGCGCACCAGGCTATGCGCCATCGCGAGCAGCGGCGTCACGCCGATCCCGGCGGCGAGCAGCACGGCCGGGCTGTCGTCCGGCGCGAGCGGGAAGTAATTCAGCGGCGCGCCGATCCGCAGCACGTCGCCGACCCGGATCGCATCGTGCACGTACGCGGAGCCACCGCTCGACGCCGGCTCGCGCTTGATCGCGATCTCGTACACGCCGTGCTCGACCGGATCGTTGCACAGCGAATACTTGCGCTTGAGCCCGTCGCGCAGATGCAGGTCGATATGCGCGCCGGCTTCGAACGCCGGCAGGCAGAGACTCGGCGCGGCGCTGACGAGCCGCAGCGAAATCACGTCGCACGCGACGCGCTCGCGCGCAATCACGCGCGCGGCAAGCAGATCGTTTTCGATCATTGGATTCACCATTCAGGAAAACTCACAACAGCCCGATCAGCCGCCACCACAACGCATTGATCGGGATCACGAACACCACGCCCAGCAGCGCCGTCGCGATGCAGTACCGCAGCACCGCACGCCGGTCCAGCTGCGCGAGCGCGTTGCCGAACACGATCGGCGGCGACTGGTACGGCAGGACCGTGGTCGCATAGCCCATCACCTGCGCGAGCAGGCCGGCCTTCAGGTGCAGCCCCTGCGCGAGCAGTCGCGACACGATCGGCACGTATAGCGCCGGTTCCGCATTCGACGTGACCGCGAAGCAGACGACGATCGACAGCGCGGTCAGCGCGAAGTACATGAGCATCGGGCTGTCGCGCAGCGCGTCGAGCGCGAGCGTGTCCGGCACGCGCATGTCGAGATGGTTGACGAGCGCGGTCAGCCCGATGATCGCCGCGATGAACCACAGCAGGTCCATCTTCAGCGTCGCGGTGAAGCGCTCGAGCTGCGCGGGCGGCGACGTGCCGAAGTAGACGAGCGCGAAGCCGAGCCCGACCCAGCCTGGCGCGATGCGATGCACGGCGTCGGTGAACCAGAACGCGAGCGTGATCGCCAGCAGCACGATCGCGTGCCATTCGCGCCGGCCGAGCGCGCCGCGCACCGCCGGTATCTCGACTTCGCCCACCGTATCCGCGAACAGCCACCAGGACGCGAGCACCAGCACCGCGCCGCGCACGATCACGCCGGCCGGAAAGAACAGCAGCAGATACTCGGAGAAGCGCAGATGCATCCCGTGCGACTGCTCGAGAATCCCCGCCATGATCACGTTCGGCAGGTTCGCGGGCAGCACCGCGGCCGCCAGCTCGTACGAGCCGACGATCACGAGCAGCAGGATGCCGCGCCGCCCGTTCGCGTGCGCGCCGAGCTTCACGACGTCGCAGTAGCCGATCGCGATCGGAATCAGGATCGCGATCCGCCCGAACGTCGACGGCATCACGAGCGACAGCAGGAAGCTCAGGATCGCGAATGCGAGCAACGCCTTCAGGTACGAGCCGCCGATCCGGCGCGCGAGCGCGATGCCGATCCGTTCGCTCAGGCCGCTCTCCTTCAGCGCGAAGCCGATCGCCGCGCCGCTGAACACGAGCCAGAAAGCGCTCGACCCGAAGCCGGAGAAGATCTCGGCGGTGGGCACCGTCGTGCAGGTCGCCGCGAGGAAGAAAAACAGCAGCGACACCCACAGGCTCGCGACCGCGCCGGTCGCCCACAGCACGATGCAGGTGAACACGATCGCGACGATGCGTGCGTCGCCGGCCGACAGCGCGCCGCGCGCGCCGAGCGCGGCGACACTCGCGAGCCCCGCCGCGAGCAGCGCGGCCGTGACGCGGCCGGCCGTCAGCATGCCGGCGCCGCGGTCCGGCCCGCCGAGCGCACCGCCGCTCAAGCGCGCATCACCGGCGAGTTCGCCGGGATCTCGTATTCGACGTGCGACTCGTCGAAGATGTCGCCGAATTCGCGCTGCTGGCGGAACGTCGGGTCCGGCGCGCAGCTCATCGGCAGATAACCGCCCATCCATGCGCGCAGGTCGGTCACGTCCGGCGCGCCGCCGTACACGTTCGCGACCGGCCGCTCGCCGCGCGCGACCGCGTCGATCTGCTCCTGCAGCATCTGGCGGAACATCACGATGCCGCGATCGGACGCGCCGAGGTTCTCGCGCGAACGATCGAAGATCGGGCCCTGCGTCTCCACCGCCATCGCATCCTGGCTCATGAACGTGTTCATCAGGTAGCGGCCCGCCGCGTCGGTGCGCGCCGGCTGCCGGACGATCTTCGGCGCCTCGTCCGCGGGCGGCCGCGCGCCGTCCGCGTTCGGCGTGAACGACACCCAGACGATCCGCGTCGTCGTATCGTCGACCGGCACGCGCCAGTGCATCTCGGTCATGATCCGCAGCATGTTCGGGAACACCATCAGGTTGCCCCAGCCACGGCCCTCGCCTTCGTATTCCCAGCTCTTCACGATGCCCCAGTCGAAGCGCTGGAAGCCGAACCGCTTGAACGGCTTGCCGAACCCGGACGCGTCGCGCATGCCGAGGTGCTCGAAGTATTTCGAGTGCGTATAGAAGGTGTGCGTGACGTCGACCGCGTTTTCCTGCACCTGGAACCAGTTGCACGCGAGATCGTCCTGCACCTCGAAATGGCGGACGCCGTCGTTGCGCACGAGGATGTCCCAGTTCGGAAACGCGGGCTTCTGCTCCGCCGGCCCCATGTAGGCGAAGATCAGCCCGCCGCATTCGTGCGTCGCATAGCTGTCGATCAGCTTCTTGCACACGCGGCTCGCCTTCGTCGATTCGAACGGCCGCTCCACGCATTCGCCGGCCGCGTTGTACTGCCAGCCGTGATACGCGCAGCGGATCGTGGCTTCCTCGACGAAGCCGTACAGCAGCGATGCGCCGCGATGCGGGCAACGCTCCTGCACGAGCAGCACGCCGCCGTTGCCGGTGCGCGCGAGCACCAGATCCTCGCCGAGAATCCGCACGCGTTTCGTCTGGCCGGCTTCGGCCAGCTCCGACGAATAACCGACCGGATGCCAGTAGCGACGCAGCAATTCGCCGCACGGCGTGCCAGGCCCCACGCGGGTCAGCAATTCGTTGGTGGCGTGGTCAAGCATGAATACACCTCTCTCTCAGGTTGTAGCGGGCTGTATCGCCCCGGAGACGTCTGCGTACCGGCGAACCATCGAGTCGCGATACGCCCGTCGATAAATCTATTTTTTTAGACTAAATAAAGTGACGGAAAAATGCAAGGCGGGAAAATCCACAATTTTCAGCCCGTCATCGCCGCCGCATCGCCATAAATCGATCGATGTGTATAATTAAAAAGACGACCGGTACGCGCGATCGCCGAGATCGACGCGCCGCGCGTCGGCCAACCAGGAGGACAAGATGGCGATCATTGGCGTGATGGGCTCGGGCAAGAACGAATGGCCGGAGTGGGCGACGCCGCTCGGAACGTGGATCGCCGCGCAAGGATTCGACCTGCTGACCGGCGCCGGCCGCGGCGTGATGCTGTCGGTCGCGCGCGCCTACGCGACGACGCCGGGGCGCCGCGGCCGCTCGATCGGCATCGTGCCGAGCGAAGCGCACCCGCTGTTCGGCTTCGTGCCGATCGCCGGCTATCCGAATCCGTTCATCGACCTGCCTATCGTCACGCCACTGCCGCGCAAGGAAGCGGACGCGCCGGACGACGCATTGAGCCGCAACTACGTGAACGTGCTGACGAGCGACGTCGTCGTCGCGCTGCCGGGGAGCAAGGGCACGCTCGAGGAGATCCGCCTCGCGACGCGCTTCGCGAAACCGTTGATCTGCACCGGGCCCGCGAGCGCGTTCGATGGCGTCGCGGCCGGCACGCGCATCGTGTCGGCGCTCGATGACGTCTATGCCTTCGTGCTCGCGCAGGTGAACCGCGCGCAAGGCGGCGCGGGCGCGCCCGTTCCGTCGGCGTGAACCGCGCGCCCTCCGGATCCCCGGCGCGTCGGCCGCCATCGTTTCCCGTGTCGCCGGTCACAGCCGCGCGATCGTGTCCGCGAGCACGCGCACGCCCAGCATGAAATCATCGATCGACATCGCCTCGCGCGGGTTGTGCGACCCGTAATCGTTGCGCACGAACAGCATCCCGCTTGGCACGCCCGCGTTCGCGAACAGCGCCGCGTCGTGGCCCGCGCCGCTCGGCAGCGTCGCATACGGCACGTCGAGCCGCGTGCACGCGTCGGTAAGCGCGGCGCGCAGGGTGGCGTCCATCCGCGCCGGCGCGCTTGCCAACCGCCGGTCGAAATCGAATCGCACGCCACGCTCGCGCGCGATCGAATTGCATTCGGCGATCAGCAGCTCATGGAAGACGTCGAGCGTCTCCGTGCTCTCGCTGCGCGCCTCGAAGCTGAAATGCACCTGGCCGGGAATCCGCGAAATCGAATGCTCGTCCTGATCGGTCGACACGATGCCGGTCGTCACGACGAGATCGATGTTGCGTTCGAGCAGCCGGCGCCAGTGCTCGTCGAGCCGCGTGATCAGCTCGGCGACCGCGAAGATCGCGTCGTGCCGCAGGTCGCGCGGCACCGCGCCGGAGTGGCCGGCCTCGCCGATGCAACTGATGGAGTTGTGCCGCACGTTGCCGCGAATGCCGGACACGACCGCGACCGGCAGCCCGCGCGCGACCATCACGGGCCCCTGCTCGATGTGGAGCTCCAGATATGCATGCGCGCCCCGCACGTCGAACAGCGGTTTGCGCGCCCGCACCGCGTCGATGTCGACGCCCGCCGCCACCATGCAGTCGGCCAGCGGCCGGCCGGTGCTGCGATGCTTCATCGCGAGATCGTCCGGCGTCAGCCGGCCGAACAGCGCGCTCGATCCCATGTAGGCCTTGCCGAACCAGGCGCTTTCTTCGCCGCGCAGCGCGATCACGTTCAACGGGCGCGGCGACGCCGAGCCGCTGCGCCGTTGCGCGACGAGGCACAGCAGCCCCGCGACGATGCCCGCGAGCCCGTCGTAGTTGCCGCCATGCGGCACCGAGTCGAGATGCGAGCCGACCCAGATCGCACGCGCATGCGGGTCCGCGTCGGGCAGGCTGAAGACCAGGTTGGCCGCGCGATCGGCGCGCACCGCGATGCCCTCGCGTTCGGCGTGCGCCGCCAGCCGCTGCGCGGCCGCCGTTTCGCTGTCGCCGTAGCTCTCGCGCGTGACGCCCACGCCGTCGGCCGACAGCACGCGGATCTCGTCGAACCACTGCTCGGCGAGCGCCGTCAGTTCGGCAAGCGGCAGCGCCGCCGCATCGTGCGCTTCGATGTCCGCCTGCGCGTCCGGCGTGTCGGTATGCGCGTTCATCACGCCCCCGCCGTCGTGCCGCCCGCGCGCGCCGGCGCCGCGCAAAAGCGCCGCCAGCGCTCGCTCAGCTCCGCGTCGAGCCTGACCTGCCCGGTCAGCGACGCGATCGCGCCGATGCCCTCGTCCGCGCAAAACTGCTCGAGCCCGTCGACGATCGTGCGCATCACGCCCGGATCGCGGAACGACGCCGTGCCCACCTGCACCGCGCTCGCGCCGGCGAGCAGGAACTCGATGGCGTCGGCGGCGCTCCGGATGCCGCCGCAGCCGATCACCGGAATCGACACGGCGCGGTAGCACTGGTGGACGAGCCGCAGCGCGATCGGCTTGATCGACGGCCCGGACAGGCCGCCCATCACGTTGCCGAGCGACGGCCGGCGCGTGCGCACGTCGATCGACATGCCGAGCACCGTGTTGCCCATCACGATCGCATCGGCGCCCGCGGCCTGCGCCGCTTGCGCGATCTTCGCGATGTTGCCCGCGTTCGGCGTCAGCTTCACCCACAACGGATGCCCGGTACGCGTGCGAATCGCGTCGACGACCTGCCGGGTCATACCCGCGTCCATTCCGAACGCCATGCCGTCCGCCTCGAGATTCGGGCACGAGATGTTCGCCTCGATCGCCGCGACGTCCGGCCGCGACAGCGCCTCGCACGCGCGCGCGAACGCGTCCGCCGTATCGGCGGACACCGACGCGACGACCGGCGTGCCGTGGCCCGTGTACGCGGGCAACACGTGTTCGAGATAGTCGTCGATGCCGCGGCTCGGAATGCCGATCGAATTCAGCATGCCGTCACCCGCGTCGGCGACGCGCGGCGTCGGGTTGCCCGGGCGGCTGGCGGGCGACACGCTCTTGATCACGAGCGCGCCGAGCCCGGTCAGGTCGAGCGCATCGCGATACTCGATCGCGAAACAGCCGGATGCCGGCATCACGGGATTGCGCAGGCGCAACTCGCCCACGCGTACGCTCAGGTCAGCCAACTCCCACCTCCACCTCCGTCACCACGTCGCGAATCGCGAACACCGGGCCCTCGCGGCACACGCGCCGGAATGCGCGGGTCGCGCCGTCGTCGAACATCCGCACGCACGACAGGCAGACGCCCATCCCGCATGCCATCCGCTGCTCGAGCGCGACCTCGCCGCGCATCGACGGATGGTCGGCGAGCACGTGCTGCAGCAGCGCGAGCAGCCGTTGCGAGCCGCACGTGTAGACCGCGTCCGGCCGGTCGCGCGCGATTGTCGCGCGCAGCAGCGCGTCCACGTTCGCGACCGCCGACGAGCCGTCGCTGTCGAACACCGCATGCACGTCGGCCGGCGCGCCGCGCAGGAATTCCGCGGTCATCAGGTCGTCCGGCGTGCGCGCCGACATCACGACCGTCAGCGCGATGCCCGCCCCCGCCGCGCGCTGCACGAGCGGCGCCATCGTCGCGAGACCGACGCCGCGCGCGACGAGCAGCAGCCGTCGCGCACCGGCGTCGAGCGTGAACGGGCGGCCGAGCGGCCCGACGATCGACAGCCGCGCGCCGACGTCGAGCTGCGCGAGCGCACGCGTGCCTTCGCCGGTCACGTTGTACAGGAACTCGATCTCGCCGGCGCCGGGGCCGACGCCGTACACGCTCATCGGGCGCGGCAGGAATGGCCGGTGCAGATCGCTGACGGGACAGACGAGCTGATAGAACTGGCCGGCCTGCGTGACGCTCGCGAGCGGCGCATCGGCGCGCACGCGCAGATAGCGATAGCGCCGGTTCACCGCGCGATGCGCGACCACGTCGCACGCATGCGCGGCGACCGTGGCCGCCCACGGCTGCGCGCAGGCGCGCGCCCCGTCGATCACGTCCATCGTTCTCTCCTCGTTACGGTTGGGCGGGAGGCACGCGCGTCAGTCGAGCGCGCGGTCCTTCAGTTCCGGAATCAGCGTGACCGTGACGATCATGTCGAGCACGTACAGCGCGGCCAGCATCGCGATCGCGATCTGAAACGAATAGCGCGCGGCGAGCGCGCCGACGACGAGCGGCCCGAGGCCGCCGATCGCACGGCCGACGTTCCACAGCACGTTCTGCGCGGTCGCCCGCACCGCGGTCGGGTACGCTTCGGACATCAGCGTGCCGTAGCCGCCGACCATCCCGTTCACGAACATCCCCATCAGCGCGCCGGCCCACAGCATCGTGGCCGGGTCCGTCAGCCGCGAATACGCGAACACCATCGCCACCGCGCCGAGCTGGTACAGCAGGAACGTCGGCTTGCGGCCGATCCGGTCGGCCAGGTGTCCGAACAGCCAGACGCCGACCATCATCCCGAGCACGGTCACGGCGGTCCACAATCCGGATTTCGTCAGCGAGAAGCCGAGCTGCTTCGACAGGAACGTCGGCATCCAGATCATGATCCCGTAGTAGCCGAAGTTCTGCACCGCGCACAGCACGACGATGCCGATGCTCGTGCGGGTCGTGCGCGCATCGGCGAACAGCAGCCGGAAACGCGCGCCCGTGCGCGCCGGCTGCCGGCTCCGGACGAACACTTCCGGCTCGTGCAGCTTGTTGCGCAGCACCCAGGCGACGATCGCGGGCAGCACGCCGATCGCGAACATGCCGCGCCAGCCGACGCTCTGCAGCAGCAGCGGCGTCAGCAGCGACGCCGCGAGCACGCCGCTCTGCCAGCCGAGCGCCACGTACGACGACACGCGGGCGCGCTTGGCTGCAGGCCACGCTTCGGCCGCGAGCGCCATGCCGATGCCGAATTCCCCGCCGAGGCCGATGCCGGCGATGGTCCGGTACGCGAGCAGATCCCAGAAGCCCTGTGCGAACGCACACAGCCCGGTGAACACCGCGAAAAGCAGGATCGTCCAGGTCAGCACGCGCACGCGGCCGTAGCAATCGCTGAGCGCGCCGAAAATCACGCCGCCCGCGACCGCGCCGACCAGCGTCCACGTGACGAGCGCCCCCGCCTGCTGCGCGCCGAGCTGCAGCGACGCCGAAATTGCCGGCAGCATGAAGCCGAGGATCAGCAGGTCGAAGCCGTCCATCGCATAGCCGATGGCCGAGCCGGCCAGCACTTTCCACGCGTAGCGCGACACCCGTTCGGGCGGTGCGCCGGCGGGCGCGGCCGCCGAGGGTCGAAGGTTCGCTTCCATGATTGTCCGTATCGTGAGGAGGGAATATCGATGCCGGTGGTCCGCCTCGCGGTCGTTTGTCGTTTTTTTTGGACAGACTGACCGCAACCCGATCGTCGGCATCGCGTAACTTAAGGGCGTGGCCCGCGCAGATTCGCGCCGGCGCCGCGCATCAGACGACCAGTTCCTTCGACACCCGCGCGGCGACGCCGTTGAGCGCCGCGAGCAGCGCGTCGTCCGAGCCGCGGCTCGCATCGCTCAGCCGCCGCGCGTGCTCGCGCAGCTCGGCGAGAAATGCCTGCACCGTCTCCGCGCAGACCGCCACGCCCTCCTGCCGTTCGGCGAACGTCGCGGCCGCCTGTGCGAGCAGCACCAGCGCCGCCGATTCCCGCCCGTGCGGCGCCGCCGCGTCCCGGCAGCGCGTCGCGAACCGGTGAATGTCGGAAAAGCCGACGACGTCCTGTGCCAGCCACTGCGTGGCGTCCATAAGGTTCATGCTTTCCTCCTCGTCTAAATATTTAGACTACCCGCATCAAAAACGGAATGCAAGCGTCCGATGTATCGGGGTAAACCGCGAAGCCTCGCATCGCGACGCCTGCGTCAGAAACGCGTGCGCAGGCCCGCGCCGTACGTGATGCCGGTCGACAGCCCGCCGACGTGATCGACCTTGATCGCCGAATAGAGGTCGGTGCGCTTCGACAGCAGATAGTCGTAGCCGAGCGCGCCGGTGTTGCGATGCGCGCCGTCGGCGAGCGCCCCGCTCGAATGCGTATATGCGTAGCTCGCCAGCAGCGAACCCACGCCGATCGGCACGCTGACGCCGGCCTGCAGCGTATCGCCGTGGAAGTTGCCGCGCTGCGCGCGGTTCGCGACGTTCATGTACTGCGCGAACAGCTTCACGACACGCCAGTCGTACCACGCGCCGACCTGCACCGTGCGCTGGCTCGACAGGCCCGGCGCCGCGGCGAGCGCGCCGCCGAGATCGCCGGGCGTCGCGCTGAAGTTCACGTACTGGAAGACCACGGCGGCCGCGAACGCGCCGCGCGCGTAGTTCGCGTTGACGCTCCATTTCTTCGCGCCGTTCCGGCCGGCCGTATTGCCGAGTGCATACAGCAGCCCCGCATTGAATCCGCCGAACGTCGGGCTCGTATAGGCGAGCGCGTTGTTCCAGGCCGAATCGCCGACCACGCCCTCGGCGCCCACGCCCTTGAACGTGTGGAAGATCATCGGCGAGAACGTGTACGAATTGAACAGCGGGTTGAACTGGATCGTCGCGAGATACAGCGGCGTCGTGATCCGGCCAAGACGAAGCTGGCCGAACCGCGTCTGCAATCCCGCGTACGCATTGCGCGAAAACAGGCTGTCCCCGGCGTAGCGGCCGTACGCGCCGCTTTGCGGTTGAAAGTAGCTTTCGAGCACGAAGAACGCCTTGTTGCCGTTGCCGAGATCCTCGCTGCCGCCGAGCCCCCAGAACGACGTCGTCATCCCGCCGCCCGACTGCACGAGCGCCGTGCGCCCGCCGGGTTGCTTCACCGAACCGACGAAAGCGTCGGCGACGCCGTACAGCGTCACGCTCGACTGCGCGTGCGCGAGCGGCGCGATGCCAATGGCGCCTGCCGCGCCAGCCATCAGGAATCCTGCCCGAAATCGGGCGCACGGGGTGCGCGACGTCATGCTTTTCTCCTCCCGGCGCAATGGGCCGGCACGTGGGAATGTCTGGAAGGTGCGATGCCTCTATCGCCGACGGCGTCCGCGCGCGCCGTTCGTCCAAATATTTAGACGACGTGCACGCGCACGGACACGATCCGGTCGCTGGCCGTGACCGCGCACAAGACGAGCGCAAGCCACGGGCGTGCGACCATCCGTTGTCGGCTACGTTAAAATACCCGATACAAAAAAATAGACAAACATCGATCTTCGCGATGCCCCCCGGGCAGGATGACGGCGCGGCGCGGTCGCGCAAACCGGTGTCTGTCGATTTTTCACCCGTCACCTAGAGGTACTTCATGTCCACCGCCGGTTCCCGAAAAACGCGTCTGCGCGGCGCGCGCTTCGACTTCGACAGCATTGGCGAGCGCTTGCGCGCGTACCGGATGGCTGCCGAGTTGCGCAGCGAGGATGTCGCCGAGCGCCTGAACATCTCGCGCGCGGCGGTCTACAAGCTCGAACGTGGCGAGATTGTGAAGATCGATACGCTCGAGCGGCTCGCCGCGCTGTTCGGCGTGTCGCTCGCGAACCTGATGGGCGTCGAGGTCGAGTATCACGATTCGGCGATCAGTTATTTCGAGCGCATGCGGCAGATCGAGAGCCGCTCGCAGCGGATCTTCGCGCACTTCGATCCGTTCTCGTTCCTGCTGACGTCCGACGATTACGAAGACTGGCTGCGCCAGATGCTCGAGGAAAGCATCCCGCCGTCGCTGACCGATGCCGCGTGGCGGCAGACGCTGTCGAAAGTGATGGCGATCCTCGCGGACCGGAAAGCCGCGTTCCGGCGCGCCCCGCTGAACGTGACGAGCCTGATCGGGCTGCGCCAGATCGAGCAGTTCCTGCACCACGGGCTGGTCGGCCGCCTCGGGCTGCCGCCGGGCGTGCAGCTCGAGCGCAAACTCGCCGCGCGCCGCGAAGTGATGCGCATCGTCGGGATGCTCGAGGACGATGCGAAAGGCGTGCGTATCGGTATCGTCAGCGACAATCTGCCGAACGAGACCTTCCAGATCTTCGAGGACGACGACAGCGCGCATATCGCGGTATCGCCGTTCCGGCTCGGCGAGCTGCCGAACATTCGTACCGGGATCGCGACGATCACCACGTCGGCGGATGCCGTCGCGATGTACCGGAAGATGATCGACCGGCTGTGGGCCGATTCCACGAAGGGGGCCGACGGGGCCAGGCTGCTCGTCGACCTGCTCGACCGGGCGTAGCGCGGCGTCGCATCGACCACGCGCGATCGCGGTCGGCCCGCATCGCGCGCGTTCCTGCGCTGCTCTTCCTTTTGCGCCGAACCAGCCAGGAAGAAGGCCCATGACCGACTTCTCAACGCTCGCGCTGTTTTCGGGGGGACGGGTGCGCCGCTATTGCGCGGTTACATAGATCATGGAGATCTACAGCGATGCCCGCTGGCACGTCCGATCAAACGCCCAAACTCACAGCCGAGGCCGGTCGACCTGCGTGACATCGACATCAGCGTGCACGACGCCGCGCACGCTGCGCCTTGCCGCCCGCGTCCGCCTTTTCGGCAACGCGATCGAGTACCGCCGCGAACCGATCGGCCAGCGTCGGTCGCGAGCGATTGGGCCAGACCGCACTCAGTTCGAAGAAGGGCAGCGCATCTCCGTCGCGCACCTCGCAGACGCGCACGCCCGAGAAGTGCAGGGCCTGCACCGAAGCCGGCAGCAAGGAGGCGCCACAGCCGGCCGCGACGCAGGCGAGCACCGTCAGCGAGCGGTTCGCGTCCTGCACGATGTTGGCCTCGCAGCCGGCCTTGCGGAACGCGCTGAGGATACCGGCGCGCACCACCGGCAATTGCCCCTGTGGGAACCACACCAGACCGATGCGTGCCAGGTCGGCCAGCGCGAGCCGGCCGTCGGCGTCGAGCACATGCGTGTCGTGCACCACCGCGTGCAGCCGCTCGCGCGCGATCAGCTTCTCGTGCATGCGCCCGCGTACCACCACCGGCGTATGCAGCAGGCCGATGTCGATCTCGCCCGACTCCAGCGCGGCGGCCTGCTCGGCATTGCTCATCTCGCGCAGCGCCAGCTCCACGTTCGGTACTTCGGCGCGTAGCGCCGCGATCGCGCGCGGCAGCACTTCAAACAGCGCCGCCGAGACGAAGCCGATCGTGAACCGCCCGCCGCGCTGCGCGCCGATATCGCGCGCGCGCGTCTCGGCGGCCTCAATGCGCGCCACGCTTAGGCGGATGTCGTCGATGATCGCCTCGCCGGCTGCGGTTAGCGCCGCCCCGCGCCGCGTGCGCGAGAACAGCTTGACGCCGAGTTCGCGCTCGAGCCGCGTGATGGCCTGGCTTAGCGCCGGTTGCGCCAAGCCGAGCAGGTCGGCCGCACCAGTCACGCTGCCGGCGTCGGCTACGGCCACGAAGTATTTGAGGATACGGGCGGATTCCATAACGCAATGCAATGAAAGATCAACGTTTCCATAGTATGCGAGCCAGCCTCATCCCGCCAGAATGCATGTATCAATCAATCGCCGCCGGCGCATCAGCCGGCGCGCCGCAGCCAAGCTGCGCGCAAAGGGAGACGATCATGCGCTGGTACCGGGACATTACCCCCATCGAGAAACGAACCCTATGGGGCTGCTTTGCAGGCTGGGCGATCGACGCCGCCGACACGCAAATATTCTCGCTCGTGATCCCGACGCTGCTGACGGTATGGGGCATCTCCAAGGCGCAGGCCGGCCTGATCGGCGGCGCCACGCTGGTGGCGGGCGCCCTCGGCGGGCTGCTGGCCGGTGTACTGTCGGATCGCATCGGTCGCGTGCGCGCGCTGCAGATCACCGTGATCTGGTTCTCGCTGTTCACATTCCTGAGCGCCTTCGCGCAGAACTTCGACCAGTTGCTGGCGCTTAAGGCGCTGCAGGGCATCGGCTTTGGCGGCGAATGGACGGCCGGGGCGGTGCTGCTCAGCGAGATCGTCAGCGCGAAGCATCGCGGCAAGGCGATGGGCATCGTGCAGAGCGCCTGGGGCTTCGGGTGGGGCGGCGCGGTGCTGGTCTACACGGCGATCTTCTCGCTGGTGTCGCAAGACTGGGCCTGGCGGCTGCTGTTCGCGGTCGGCCTGCTGCCGGCACTGCTGGTGCTCTACCTGCGCCGCAACGTGGTCGAGCCGCCGCGCGAGCCGCTGTCGGTCGACGCGAACGGCGAACGCCCTGGCGCGCTGGCGACGGCGGCCGGCATCTTCGCGCCTTCGGTGCTACGCACCACGGCGGTCGGCGGCCTGATCGGACTAGGCGCACACGGCGGCTACTACGCGATCAACACGTGGTTGCCCACCTACCTGAAGACCGAGCGCCACCTATCGGTGCTCGGCACCGGCGGCTATCTGGCCGTGGTGATCGTCGCCTTCATCGTCGGTTGCTTTGTCAGTGCCTGGCTGCAGGATCGCATCGGCCGGCGCTTGAACGTGATCGTGTTCGCCATCGGCTGCGCGGTAATGGTCAACCTCTATACCTTCCTGCCGATCGGCGACACCACCATGCTGGTCCTTAGCTTCCCGCTCGGCCTGGTCTCGGCCGGCATCCCGGCCACACTCGGCGCGCTGTTCAACGAGCTCTATCCGCAGGGGGTGCGCGGCACCGGGGTGGGCTTCTGCTACAACTTCGGACGCATCGTGTCGGCCGGCTTCCCGGTGCTGATCGGCCATATGAGCAGCTCGATGTCGCTGGGCACGGCGCTCGGCATCGATGCCGGCATCGCTTACGGGCTGGTGGTGATCGCCGCGCTGATGCTGCCCGAGACGCGCGGCCGCCGGATCGCGGCGCCGCTCGCCGTCGGCGAACCGGCCCGGGACGACGACGGCCGCGCGCCGAGCGGATCGCGAGGTTGAAGCCCTTGCTTGAAGTTGAAGTGCGCTGCCGGTTTCCTTTTCCTTGATGTCTTCGTCTCTCTCCACCATGAGCACCACGCCTGACGATTGCGCGATGCAGGCCGAGTCGGGCCTGAGCCCCGGCGGCGCGGCATGGCTCGCGGCCGCGGCGCCAGCGCCCGCCGGCATCGACAGCCATGCCCACCTGTTCGTGCGCGGCCTGCCGCTGGCCGCACACCATCGCCACGCGCCTGACTACGACGCCACGCTCGATGCGTATGTTGCGCATCTGTCGACGCATGGGTTCTCTCAAGGCGTACTGGTGCAGCCGAGCTTCCTCGGTACCGACAACGGCTGGCTGGCCGCTGTCGCGCGTCGTTATCCGCAGCGCTTTCGCGGCGTGGCCGTGGTCGAGCCGGAGATCGACGAGACGCAGCTGGCCGTGCTCGCCGCCAGCGGCATCGTCGGCGCGCGTCTGAACCTGATCGGGCTGCCGCTGCCCAACCTGAACCAGGGCCCCTGGCCGCGTTTTCTTGCGCGCCTGAACGCGCTGGGCTGGCATGTCGAGATCCATCGCGACGCGGCCGACCTGCCGGTGCTGCTTGACGCGTTGCTGGCGCAACGCTGTACCGTGGTGGTGGATCATTTCGGGCGGCCCGATCCGGCGGCCGGCCTGCGTGATCCGGGCTTTCGCGCGCTTCTCCGACGCGCCGACAGCGGCCGCATCTGGGTCAAGCTGTCGGCGGCCTATCGGAGCGTCGATGCGAACGCGAATGCCGATGCGGGTGGGGTGGGCGGCGACGGTATGGCATTGGGCACGATGCTGGCCGCCCAGCTGCTGGAGGCGTTTAGCCCCCAGCGTCTGGTCTGGGGCAGCGACTGGCCGCATACGGAGCATCGTCACCTCGTCGACTACGCGTCGACGGCGCACGCGTTGCGGCAATGGGTGCCCGACGAGGCGCAGCGGCGCACCATCCTGGTCGATTCAGCACGCGAGCTGTTCCGCTACTGACCCTGTACGGCGGGCGATTGTCCGCGGCTCGCTCCAGATTTCGTTGATTGCGGTCACGATGTGCCTGGCTGTCGCAGCCGAGCCGATTTGTTACGTCCCGGCCGCTTGTGCCGCGGTGACAGGCCCTCCGCACGATACAACCTGTAGACGCGCTTGCATTGTCTCGCCAGCCTTCCCGTCGCAGGACCACGTGAACGCGCCGATACCCGCAGTGCACAAATGGGACAGTTTTGTGGGCTAGGGGCATTTCATAGCACGGCGACGGAACATTCCAATCATCACGATTCATTTAACTTTCCGTGAGGACTTCGACACCGGCCGCCGCCTACGATGGGCGCATGTTTTCAGCACCTGCTTCCAGGAGCCCGTCATGCCCACCCGCAGACATCTGCTGTTCGCCGGCGCCACCGGCCTCGCCGCGCTCGCGGCGCTGTCGTCCGCCGGCCGCCGCGCGCTGGTCGCCCGCGCCTTCGCCGCGCCGCCGGCCGGCTCGCCGAAGGGCGCCCCGTTCGAGATCACGCTCAGCGACGCCGAATGGCATCGCCGGCTCACGCCCGCCCAATACACGGTCCTGCGCGAAGCCGGCACCGAGCGGCCGTTCAGCAGCCCGCTGAACGACGAGCACCGGCACGGCACGTTCGCGTGCGCCGGCTGCGACCTCGCGCTGTTCTCGTCGGCCACCAAGTTCGACAGCCATACGGGCTGGCCGAGCTTCTGGAAACCGCTCGACCACGCGGTCGGCACCGACGCCGACGCGTCGTTCGGGATGGTCCGCACCGAAGTGCACTGCCGCCGCTGCGGCGGCCATCTCGGCCACGTGTTCGACGACGGCCCCGCGCCGACCGGCCTGCGCTACTGCATGAACGGCCTCGCGCTCGCGTTCCACCCAGCCGCCGCCTGATCCGGCCCCACGCCCATTCGACTGGAGAACGCATCATGCTGCTCATCGTCCTTGCCTATCTCGGCGGCGTGCTCACGATCCTGAGCCCGTGCATCCTGCCCGTGCTGCCGTTCGTGTTCGCGCGCGCCGACCAGCCGTTCGTGCGCACCGGCCTGCCGCTGCTCGCGGGCATGGCGCTCACGTTCGCCGTCGTCGCGACGCTCGCCGCCGTCGGCGGCGGCTGGGTCGCGCAGGCCAACCAGGCCGGCCGCTGGATCGCGATCGTGCTGCTCGCCGTGTTCGGCCTGACGCTGCTGATGCCGCGCTTCGCGGAACACCTGACGCGCCCGCTCGTCGCCGCCGGCAACCGGCTCACCGGGCTCGCGCAACGCGACGGCCGCCCGGCCGGCCCGGCGTCGTCGCTGCTGCTCGGCGTCGCGACGGGCCTGCTGTGGGCGCCGTGCGCGGGCCCGATCCTCGGTCTCGTGCTGACCGGCGCCGCACTGCGTGGCGCGAGTGTCGGCACGACGCTGCTGCTCGTCGCGTATGCGGCCGGCGCGGCGACGTCGCTCGGCGTCGCGCTCGTGATCGGCGGCAAGGTGTTCGCCGCGATGAAGCGCTCGCTCGGCGCCGGCGAATGGATTCGCCGCGGGATCGGCGCGGCGCTCCTGGCCGGTGTCGGCGCGATCGCGCTCGGCCTCGATACGGGCGCCCTCGCGCAACTGTCGACGGTCACCACGGGCGGGCTCGAAACGAAGCTCGTCGACCGTCTCGGCGGACGCTCGAACGGTGCGCCGGCGGCCCCGGCCGCGACCGGCGCCACCGACAACGCGCCGGGCGGCGCGATGATGGCCGCCGCAGCCGATGGCGCCCAGGCCGGCGGCGGCGCGATGATGCGCGTGGCCGACGCCACCGCGGCCGCGCTGCCGGTCGAAGGCACGCTGCCGTCGCTCGACGGCGCGGTGCAGTGGCTGAACTCGCCGCCGCTGACAGCGGCCGGGCTGCGCGGCAAGGTCGTGCTGGTCGATTTCTGGACGTATTCGTGCATCAACTGCCTGCGCACGCTGCCGTACACGACTGCCTGGGCACGCAAGTACGCGCCGTACGGGCTCGTCGTGATCGGCGTGCACGCACCGGAGTTCGCGTTCGAGCGCGATATCGGCAACGTGAAGAAGGCCGTGCACGACCTCGGCATCGACTACCCGGTCGCGATCGACAACGGCTATTCGATCTGGCGCGCGTTCAACAACGAATACTGGCCCGCGCACTACTTCGTCGACGCGCAAGGGCGGATCCGCCATCACCACTTCGGCGAAGGCGAATACGCGCAGTCGGAACGCGCGATCCAGTCGCTGCTCGCCGAAGCCGGCCATCCGGACGCGCTGAACGTGCCGCTCGGGCTCGCCGGCGCGCCCGCGAAGGGTGCGCTCGCGGCGGCCGACAGCGCGGACGTCCGTTCGCCCGAAACGTATGTCGGCTATGCACGCGCGGAAAGCTTTGCGTCCGCGGGCGGCGTCGTGCGCGATGCCGCGCACCGCTACGACGCGCCGGCCCGCCCGGACCTCAACGACTGGGGCCTTGCCGGCACGTGGAACGTCGGCGCCGAGCGCGCGGCGCTCGCCGCCCCGGATGGCCGGATCGTCTACCGCTTCCATGCACGCGACCTGCACCTCGTGCTCGGCCCCGGCGCGGGCGGGCGGCCCGTGCGCTTTCGCGTGACGCTCGACGGCGCGGCGCCCGGCGTCGCGCATGGCGACGACGTGGACGCGCAGGGCTACGGCACCGTCACCGGCCAGCGCCTGTACCAGCTCGTCCGCCAGCCCGGTGCGATCGCCGATCGCACGTTCGCGATCGAGTTCCTCGATCCGGGTGTCGATGCGTACGCATTCACTTTCGGCTGATCGCGCGCGCCGCCGCCATCCGGGCGCCGCTTTTCCCCATGCATTCCGAAGGAGCAAAACATGAATCCGATCCCTACCCGCGATGCCGCCGCCCGTCGGCGCGCCGCCGTGCTGCGCCGCATCGGCGCGATCGCCGTCGCGGCGGCCGCCGTATTCGGCTACCAGCGCATCGTCCATTCCGCCGAGCCGATGCGTACCGTGCCCGCGCCGACGCTCGACGAAACGCCCGGCGCATCGCACGACGAGACGGCCGTGCTCGCCGGCGGCTGCTTCTGGGGCGTGCAGGGCGTGTTCGAGCACGTGAAGGGCGTGAAGCAGGTGACCGCAGGCTACGCGGGCGGCGCGTCCGAAACCGCGCACTATGCGCTCGTCGGCTCGGGGCTGACGGGGCACGCGGAATCGGTGCGCATCGTCTACGATCCGACCCAGGTCACGTACGGCCGGCTGCTGCAGGTGTTCTTCTCGGTCGCGCACGACCCGACCGAACTGAACCGGCAGGGCCCCGACGAAGGCTCGCAGTACCGCTCCGCGATCTTCCCGACCACCGCGCAGCAACGCGCGGTCGCGACCGCGTACATCGCGCAGCTCGGCGGCGCGCATGTGTTTCCGGCGCCCGTGGTCACGCGCGTCGAAGCCTACCAGGGCTTCTATCCGGCCGAGGCCTATCATCAGAATTACCTCGAACTGCACCCCGACGCGCCGTATATCGCGTTCAACGACCTGCCGAAGGTCGCCGGGCTGAAACAGCGCTTCCCGGCGCTGTACCGTGCCGACCCGGTGCTGTGGCGCGAAGCCCGCTCGTGAGCCGCTTGCGACCGTCTGCTCGCTGCATGACGGGGCTGCCGCCCACCGCCCAGCAGAGCCGCAGACACCACGCCCCAGCGGCGTCCCGTTTGCGCCGGATCAACGAACCAGCGGATGCGATGCCGGGGCAAACCCGCATCGCCTCCGCCGCGACCGGCAACTTCGCGTAGACTCTCCTGATTCCCGCCGCTTCTTGCGGCGCTCGACATTCAGTCCAGCCAGGAGGCGTCACGCATGCGCGCAGTGCCTTTGCCTGACAGCAACACCCTCGAAGAACCGTCCACCGGCGCGGCCGTCCGCGACCTGCGCCGCGTGCCCATTCACCCGGATCACTGGTACCCGCTCGCGTGGTCGCGCGAGCTCAAGCGCGGCAAGACGCTCGGCGTGCGCTTCGCCGGCGATCCGATCGTGCTCGTGCGTACCGAATCGGGCGCCGTGTATGCGCTCGAGGATCGTTGCGCGCACCGCCAGGTGCCGCTGCACGCGGGCGTCGTGAGCGGCGAAACGCTGCGCTGCTGCTACCACGGCTGGACCTACGCGTGCGACAGCGGCCGCTGCGTCGACGTGCCCTACCTCGGCCGCGAGCGCCTGCCCAACGGCGTGCGCGCGTATCCGTGCCGCGAGGCGCACGGGCTGATCTTCGTGTTTCCGGGCGATGCCACGCTCGCCGACGAACGGCCGTTCCCCGCGCTCGAATCGGCGGACAACCCCGCGTACAAGACGCGCCGCTTCGGCCGCGAGGTCAAGTGCCACTACTCGTTCATGCACGAGAACCTGATGGACATGAACCATCAGTTCCTGCATCGCAAGCAGATGGGGCAGATGCGCGCGCGCTCCGTGGGCCGCCGCCGCGGCGACGACTGGGTCGAGGTCGACTACACGTTCGCGCGGATGGAAGGCAAGCAGCCGGTCGGCGAGGCGCTCGTGTTCGGCGCGAGCAAGAAGCCGGCCGACCAGTCCGACAAGAGCGTGATGACGGTGCGCACCGGCTACCCGTACCAGACGCTGCAGATCCGCTCGAGCGAAGGCACGCTTGTGATGGATCTGTGGATCGTCTACGTGCCGCTCGACGCCGAGCAGCGCACCAACCGCACGTTCGGGCTGCTGTCGATCCACAAGCCCGGCATCCCGTTCGCGCTCGATCTCGCGTGGCCGCTGCTCGTGTGGTTCACCGAGCGCATCTTCCGCGAGGATCGCTGGATCGTCGAGCGCGAGCAGGAAGCGCACGATCGCCAGGGCGCCGACTGGAACCACGAAGTGTTTCCGGTCATCAACGAGCTGCGCGACCTGCTGCGCCAGTGCGGCGCGCGCACCGTGATCCCGATCCGCGACGCACGCGACAGCGCATGACGTGACGCATGCGGCTCGCCGCGGCGCGCCGTTACAGCGTGAACGCGCCCGGCAGCAAGGCGCGGGCCGTCGTGATCTCGACGGCCCCTTTCAGGTTGGCGAGGATCACCTCGATGTCGGGCGTGCCGATCTCGATGATCACCTGACGACACGCGCCGCACGGCGCGATCGGGCCGTCCGTGTCGCCGACGACCGCGAGCCGCGCGAAATCCCCCGGCCGATAGCCGGCGGCGATCGCCGCGAACATCGCCGTGCGTTCCGCGCAATTGCACAGCCCGTACGACGCGTTCTCGACGTTGCAGCCGTGGAAAACCGCGCCGTCGCGCGCCAGCAGCGCCGCGCCGACCTTGAAGCGCGAATACGGCGCATACGCGCGCTCGCGCGCCGCCTTCGCCTGTTCGATCAGTTCGTCTCGTTCCATCGTGGTGAGGCCTCCGGGGGCAGGGTCAGCCGATCTGCTGGTAAAGGGTCGGCGGCGCTTCGCCGGTCTCCCCGAGCACGTAGCTGCGGCGCACCGCGTCCGCCGCGTGAGCCGCGGCAGCTTCGTCGCGGGCGTGCACGAAGCCGAGCGGCTCGCCGGCCTCGATGCGCTGCCCGATCTCGGCGAGCGCCGTCAGGCCGACGCTGACGTCGATCGCATCCTCCGCGCGCGTGCGGCCGCCGCCGAGCGCGACCACCGCCAGCCCGAGCGCGCGGCAATCGACGCGCTGCACCACGCCGCTCGCCGGCGCCGCAACCGGCACGATCACCGCCGCGCGCGCCAGATGCCGTGCAGGCGCGTCGATCAGGTCGGCCGGGCCGCCGAGCGCGACGACCATGCGCGCGAAACGCTCGGCCGCCGCGCCGGAATCGAGCGCCTGCTGCAGCTTCTCGCGTGCGTGGGCGACATCGGGCACAAGCCTGCCGGTCACGAGCAATTCGGCCGACAGCGCCATCGTCACGTCGTGCAGACGCGCGGGACGCGACTTGCCCGTCAGGTAGTCGATCGCGCACGCCACTTCGAGCGCATTGCCCGCGCACGGCGCGAGCGACTGGTTCATGTCGGTGAGGATCGCGGTCGTCTTCATGCCGGCGCCGTTGCCGACGTCGACGATGCTGCGGGCCAGTTCCGCCGATTTCTCCGCCGTCGGCATGAACGCGCCGGAACCCACCTTGACGTCCATCACGAGCCCGTCGAGCCCCGCCGCGAGTTTCTTCGACAGGATCGACGCGGTGATCATCGCGACCGATTCGACGGTCGCCGTCACGTCGCGGATCGCATAGATGCGCTTGTCGGCGGGTGCGAGCCGCGCGGTCTGCCCGATGATCGCAACGCCTACCTCGCGCACCGTGCGGCGAAACGCGTCCGTCTCGGGCATCACGTCGTAACCGGGAATCGCGCTGAGCTTGTCGAGCGTGCCGCCGGTATGGCCGAGCCCGCGCCCCGAGATCATCGGCACGTAGCCGCCGCACGCGGCCACCATCGGCCCGAGCATCAGCGACACGACATCGCCGACGCCGCCCGTCGAATGCTTGTCGATCACCGGCCCGCCGAGATCGAGCGCGCGCCAGTCGAGCACGTCGCCGGAATCGCGCTGCGCGAGCGTCAGCGCGACGCGCTCGTCCGTGCTCAGGTCGTTGAAATACACGGCCATCGCGAACGCGGCCACCTGGCCCTCGGTCACGCTGCCGTCGGTCACGCCGCGCACGAACGCGGCCATCCCGTCGCGATCGAGCGGCTGCCCGTCGCGCTTCCTGCGAATGAATTCCTGCGGTAGAAACATCGTTGCCTCGCGTCAAACGGTCGGAGTCTGCTGCACGGTTCAATGCAGCGAGAAAAACAGCCCGGCAATCGCCGCGCTCATCAGGTTCGACAGCGTCGCGGCCGTCAGCGCGCGCAAGCCGAGCCGCGCGACGTCCGAGCGGCGCTCGGGCGCGACCGCGCTGAACCCGCCCGCGAGAATCGCGATCGACGAGAAGTTCGCGAAGCCGCACAGCGCGAACGACACGATCGCGAGCGTCTTCGGGTCGAGCACCTGCAGGCCGGCCGCCGCCGCGTGCGCGCCGCCCTTCAGGTACGGCGACAGGTCGCCGTACGCGACGAATTCGTTGAAGATCAGCTTCTCGCCGATGAAGTTGCCGGCCAGCGTCGCATCGTGCCACGGCACGCCGATGATCCACGCGAGCGGCGCGAACAGGTGGCCGATGATGCCGACCAGCGTGACCTGCGGAAAGCCCGCGAACGCAGCCGCGCCGCCGACGATCAGGTTCATCAGCGCGATGAGCCCGACGAACGCGATCAGCATCGCGCCGACGTTGATCGCGATGCGCAGGCCGACCGACGCGCCGGATGCGGCCGCCTCGATCACGTTGGCGGCGCGCTTGTCGTCGAAATCGAGGCCGTCGACCACCACGCGGCTCGGCTCGACGGTCGGAAACAGCAGCTTGCCGAACAGCAGCCCGCCCGGCACCGCCATGAACGACGCGGCGAGCAGGTACTCCATCTTCACGCCGAGGCCGGCGTAGCCGACCAGCACCGAGCCGGCGACCGACGCCATCCCGCTCGCCATCACCGTGAAGATTTCGGCGCTCGTCATGTTGCGCACGAACGGCTTCACGAGCGCGGGCATCTCGCTCTGCCCGAGGAAGATCGTCGCGACGGCCGAGCACGCCTCGATGCGGCTCACGCCGAGCACCTTCGCCAACCCCGCGCCGAGGATCGCGACGATCCACTTCATCACGCCGATGTAGTACAGCACCGAGATCAGCGCGGTGACGAAGATGATCATCGGCAGTACGCGCAGGCCGAACACGAACCCGCCGTCGCCGAACAACTGGAACATGCGCGCGTCGACGAGCCCGCCGAATACGAACGCGATGCCGTGATTGCCCATGTCGAGCACGCGATTGACGCCGTTCGCGGCCCCGGCGAGCGCCGCGCGGCCGGACGGCACGAACAGCACCAGCGCGCCGATCGCGAACTGCGTGAGCAGCGCGGCGATCATGGTCCGCGCGCTGACCGCGCGGCGGTTGTTCGACAACAGATACGCGACCAGCAACAGAAACAGCATACCGAGGAGACTGCGCAGAATATCCACCTTTGTGCTCCTTTCTCACTATTTGAACTGTCCGGCGGACGGCCCGTGCCCGCGGCCCACGTGATGGGGTGGGTGGATGTTACTCGCTCGATATGCACGCCGGCAACGTCGCCAAAATCGCCGCGATCAATGGCATCGATCGTTTCCGTTTTCGTCTTCGACAATTTGATCAGGTGTTCTATCTACGCAGCTAAAACAGGCGCGGGGCGTGCCGTCGGAACGGACACGCCCCGCGCGACGCGCATCGTTCAACCCGCGCGCTCGACCGGATGCGGCTCGCGCAGCCGGTTCGCGATCCGTGCGGCCTCGTAGTAGCCGGCCGCCGGCGGACGCTTCAGGTAGCGGCCCGCGCCGCGCACCGCGCGCAAATCGCCGTCGGCCCACGCGAGCGCGCCGCGCGTGAGCGTGTGCGTCGCGCCGCCCTGCACCGTCATCCCCTCGAACACGTTGAAGTCGACCTGCTGATGATGGGTCTTCACCGAGATCGTCTTCGTCGCGGCCGGATCCCACACGACGAGGTCGGCATCGGCGCCGACCTGCACCGCGCCCTTGCGCGGATACAGGTTGAAGATCTGCGCGGCATTGGTCGACGTGATCCGCACGAACTCGTTCGGCGTGATGCGGCCGTGGTTCACGCCGTGATGCCACAGCACCGACATGCGATCCTCGACGCCGCCGCAGCCGTTCGGGATCTTCGTGAAATCCTCGCGGCCCATCGCCTTCTGCGATGCGCAGAACACGCAGTGATCGGTCGCCGTCGTATGCAGCTGCCCCGACTGCAGCCCGCGCCACAGCGCCTCGCGATGCTCGGCCGAGCGGAACGGCGGGCTCATCACGTGGGCCGCCGCGCGCGTCCAGTCCGGGTCGCGATAGACGGCCTCGTCGATCACCAGGTGCCCCGGCAGCACTTCGCCGAATACGCGCAGCCCTTCGCTGCGCGCGCGCGTGATCACGTCCACCGCGTCCTTCGCCGACACGTGCACGATATACACGGGCACGCCGAGCACCTGCGCGATGCGGATCGCGCGGTTCGCGGCTTCGCCCTCCACCTCCGGCGGCCGCGACAGCGGGTGCGCCTCCGGCCCCGTGATCCCGCGCGCGAGCAGCGCCTTTTGCAACTGGAACACGAGCTCGCCGTTCTCCGCGTGCACGGTCGGCAGCGCGCCGAGTTCGAGCGAACGCGTGAAGCTGTTCACGAGGACTTCGTCGTCGGCCATGATCGCGTTCTTGTACGCCATGAAGTGCTTGAAGCTCGAGACGCCATGCTCGCGCACGAGCGTGCCCATGTCGCGGTGCACGCTCTCATCCCACCACGTCACGGCCACGTGGAAACCGTAATCGGAAGCCGCCTTCTCGGCCCAGCCGCGCCATTCGTGGAACGCCTCCATCAGCGGCTGCTTCGGGCTCGGAATCACGAAATCGATGATGCTCGTCGTGCCGCCCGACAGCCCGGCAGCGGTGCCCGAATAGAAATCGTCGCTCGCGGTCGTGCCCATGAACGGCAGTTCCATGTGCGTATGCGGATCGATGCCGCCCGGCATCACGTACTGATCGTGCGCGTCGACGACGGTTGCGCCGGCCGGCGCGTCGATCTGCTCCGCGATCTGCAGGATCGTGCCGCCGTCCTGCGGATCGGCGCAGAGCACGTCCGCGCGATAGGAGCGGTCCGCATCGACCACGGTGCCGCCGCGAATCAGGATTGCCATTTCGTTGCCTCCTCGTTGACTGTCGGGTGCCGCATGCCGCGCGCGAGTCGCCGCCGGCTCGCGCGTCATGCGCTTACAATCCGCGCGCGCGGTCCGGCGCGCCACTTCATCCAGGTGCCGTATACGCCGGACGCCAGCACGAGGCCGACGAACCACGCATACGTGTAAAGCGTGTTGAAGAACGCCGGCACGTTCGGAAACGACGCCGGAAACGCCGTATGCAGGAAGCCCGGCAGGTTCGGCAGCACGCCGACGGCGAGCGCGACCAGCGCGGCCGGGTTCCAGCCGCGCGCGTAGCTGAAATCGCCGCGCTCGTCGAACAGCGCGCGCGTGTCGAGCTGCGTGCCGCGAATCAGGAAATAGTCGACCATCAGGATGCCCGCGACCGGCCCGAGCAGCGCCGAATAGCCGACGAGCCAGGTGAAGATATAGCCGTCCGTCGTCGCGAGGATTTTCCACGGCATCATCACGATCGCGATCGTCGCGGTGATCATCCCGCCCGCGCGGTACGAAATCGCCTTCGGCCACAGGCTCGAAAAATCGTAGGCAGGCCCGACGAGATTCGCGGCAAGATTGCAGCACATCGTGTCGAGCGTGAGGATCACGAGCGCGATGCCCACGCCGATGCCGGTCATCCGGCTCGTCAGGTCGATCGGATCCCAGATCGCGTTGCCGTAGATCACGACGGTCGCCGACGTGACGACGACCGACACCACCGACAGCAGCGCCATCGGCAGCGGCAGCCCGATCGACTGGCCGATCATCTGGTCGCGCTGCGAATGCGCGAAGCGCGTGAAATCGGGAATGTTCAGCGCGAGCGTCGCCCAGAAGCCGACCATCGCGGTCAGGCCCGGCCAGAAGGTCGCCCAGAAGAGTCCCGCCTTCTTGCCGCCCGCCGCGAACTGCGACGGCGCCGACAGCATCGAGCCGAACCCGCCCGCCTTCGACGTCGCCCACCAGACGAGCGCCACGCACATCACGACCTTGATCGGCGCGGACCAGCTTTCGAGCCAGCGGATCGAATCGGTGCCGTGCAGGATGAAGTACAGCTGCAGCGCCCAGAACACGAGGAAGCACGCGAGCTGTCCGAACGAAATGCCGACGAGCGGCAGCGCCGCGCCGTGCAGCGCATTGCCGGTCAGAATGTTCAGCAGCGTGTAGATCGCGCTGCCGCCGAGCCAGGTCTGGATGCCGTACCAGCCGCAGGCGACGATCGCGCGCAGCAGCGCCGGCAGCTTCGCGCCCTGCGTGCCGAACGACGCACGCACGAGCACCGCATACGGAATCCCGTGCTTCGCGCCGGCATGGCCGATCAGCAGCATCGGCACGAGCACGATCAGGTTGCCGAGCAGCACCGTCATCACCGCCTGCCACGGCGACATGCCTTCCTGGATCAGCCCGGCCGCGAGCATGTACGACGCGATGTTCATCACCATCCCGACCCACAGCGCCGCGAAGTGGTACCACTTCCACGTGCGCTGCGCCGGCGTCGTCGGCGCGAGGTCGTCGTTGTACAGGCTGCCGCCGTGCGCCGCGGCGCTGTCGGGATCGGCGGGAATCGCTGCTGGTTTCATTGAACGCGCTCCACGAAAACGTCGGCGCCGGCATCGCACGATGCCGGCCCGGGGAAACGAAAAGCGGCGGCGCAAGCTCTCCTGTGCCGCCGGACGCCGGTCAGGCCGCCTTCGCGTGCTTCTCGGGCGCGGCCGCCGGGCCGCCGCTCGCGCCGGCATCCGCGCTCGCCGGATTGTTCGGATGCGTGGTCCAGTTCGCGTAGTCGCCCGAATCGACGCGCTCCATCGTGATGCATTGCTCGACCGGACACACATGCATGCAAAGATTGCACCCGACACATTCCGAATCGACCACTTCGAAGTGCCGCACGCCGTCCTTCGTCGCCGTGATCGCCTGGTGCGACGTGTCCTCGCACGCGATATGGCACAGCCCGCACTGGATGCAGCGGTCCTGGTCGATGCGCGCCTTGATGTCGTATTTCAGGTTCAGGTATTTCCAGTCGGTCACGTTCGGCACCGCGCGGCCGCGAATGTCGTCGAGCGTCGCGTAGCCCTTCTCGTCCATCCAGTTCGACAGGCCGTCGGCGAGATCCGACACGATCCGGAATCCGTAATGCATCGCGGCGGTGCACACCTGCACGCTGCCGGCGCCGAGCACCATGAACTCGGCCGCGTCGCGCCACGACGAGATGCCGCCGATGCCCGAGATCGGCAGGTTCGGCGTTTCCGGATCGCGGGCGATCTCCGCGACCATGTTCAACGCGATCGGCTTGACCGCCGGGCCGCAATAGCCGCCGTGCGTGCCCTTGCCGTCGACGGTCGGCATCGGCGCCATCTGGTCGAGATCGACCGCGACGATCGAGTTGATCGTGTTGATCAGCGACACGCCGTCCGCGCCGCCCTTGTATGCGGCGCGCGAGCCCATCCGGATGTCGCTGATGTTCGGCGTGAGCTTCACGAGGCACGGCAGCCTCGTGCCTTCCTTCACCCAGCGCGTGACCATCTCGACGTATTCGGGCACCTGCCCGACCGCCGCGCCCATCCCGCGCTCGCTCATCCCGTGCGGGCAGCCGAAGTTGAGCTCGACCGCATCGGCGCCGGTATCCTCGACCAGCGGCAGGATCCATTTCCAGTCGCGCTCGTTGCACGGCACCATCAGCGACACGATCAGCGCGCGGTCCGGCCAGTCGCGCTTCACCTGCGCGATCTCTCTCAGGTTCACGTCGAGCGGACGGTCGGTGATCAGCTCGATGTTGTTCAGCCCCGCGATGCGCTGGCCGTTCCACTGCACCGCGCCGTAGCGCGAACTGACGTTGACGACGTGCGGATCGAGCCCGAGCGTCTTCCACACGACGCCGCCCCAGCCCGCCTCGAACGCGCGGTTGACGTTGTAGGCCTTGTCGGTGGGCGGCGCGGACGCGAGCCAGAAGGGGTTCGGCGAAGTGATGCCTGCGATGGTGCAGCGGAGATCGGCCATGTTCGGCTCCGTGAGAAGGGGTCGTGTTCGTCGGTGTGCGTGCGGTGCGTCGCGCGTTCAGGCCGCCTTCGCGTCACGCGCGGCGAGCGTCGCGTCGATCGACGCGGCCGCGCGCTTGCCGTCCTGCACGGCCTGCACCGTCAGGTCGATGCCGTCGGTTGCCGCGCAGTCGCCGCCGGCCCATACGTCCGGCAGCGCCGTGCGCCCGTCCGCATCCACCGCGATACGCGTGCGGTCCGCGGTCAGCAGCGCGGCTTCGATACCGTCCGGCACGAGCGTCTGGCCGATCGCCTTCAGCACCATGTCCGCATCGACGGTGAAACGCTCGCCCGACGCGGCCTCGAATTCGACGCCCGTCACCTGCCCGTCCGTGCCTGCGATGCGCACCGGCTTCGCGTGCGTGACGAGCGTGACGCCGCACTTCTGCGCGAATTCGCGCTCGGCCCACGTCGCGCTCATCGCGTCCACCCCGCGCCGGTACACCATCGTCACACGCTCGGCGCCGAGCTTGCGGCTCTGCACGGCCGCATCGATCGCCGTATTGCCGCCGCCGATCACGACAACGCGCCGCCCGACCGCCACCTTCTCCAGCCCGTCGGCCTGCCGCACCTGCTCGATGAAATCGACCGCGTTCATCACGCCGCCCAATTGCTCGCCGTCGATCGCGAGCGCACGCACGCCGCCGAGGCCCATCGCGAGGAATACCGCGTCATGCCGTTCGCGCAATGCGTCGAGCGTGACGTCGCGACCGAGCGCGATACCCGTTTCCAGCGTGATGCCCCCCACCGACAGCAGCCACTCGACTTCACGCTGCGCGAAATCGTCGACGGTCTTGTACGCGGCGATCCCGTATTCGTTGAGGCCGCCGGCCTTCGGCCGTGCATCGAACAGCGTGACGCGGTGCCCGGCGAGCGCGAGCCGGTGCGCACACGCGAGCCCGGCCGGCCCCGCGCCGACCACCGCCACATGGCGGCCCGTCTCGGGCGCGCGCCGGAACTGCACCGCGCCAGTCTCCATCGCCCAGTCGGTCGCGTGCCGCTGCAACGCGCCGATCGCGACCGGCTGCGCATCCTGATGGTTGCGCACGCATGCGCCTTCGCACAGGATCTCGGTCGGGCACACGCGGGCGCACATCCCGCCGATCGGATTCGCGGACAGGATGTCCATCGCCGCGCCTTTCAGGTTGCCGTTGCCGATCTTGCGGATGAAGCTCGGGATGTCGATCTGCGTCGGGCACGCGTGCACGCACGGCGCGTCGTAGCAGTAGTGGCAGCGGCTGGCCGCCGCCGCCGCGGCGGTCGAATCGAGCAGCGGCGCGATATCGGCGAATTCGCACGAGAGTTGCGTGGACGACAGGCGATGCGCGGCGATATCGCCGGTTGGCTGGGTGGTCATACGCATTCCTTCGACTGGGTGGAGACAAAGCCGTCCCCGCCGGCTGCGGATGCACAGTCGGGGCGGTCGTGCTTAGGATTGCTACGGTCGAACTATGCGCGGTCTACCGGCCGCGCTATACCCGATCCGTCATGAAGCCGGCTCGCACGCACGCGACAGCATCGCGTGCAGCAGCACGTTCGCGCCGGCCTCGATCCATGCGGGCGTCGCGTCCTCGATCTCGTTGTGACTGATGCCGTCGATACATGGCACGAACACCATCGACGTCGGCGCGACCTGCGCCAGATAGCACGCGTCGTGGCCGGCCCCCGACACGATGTCGCGATGCGAGTAGCCGAAGCGATCGGCCGCGTCGCGTACGGCTGCCACGCAGGCGGGGTCGAACGCGACCGGCTTGTAGTAGAAAATCTGCTCGAGTTCGGTGTCGAGCCCAATGTCGCCCGCGATGCGCGCAACGCCGTCGCGCAGCGCCGCGTCCATCTTCGCGAGCACGGCGTCGTCCGGATGGCGGAAATCGACGGTGAAGAACACGCGGCCCGGAATCACGTTGCGCGAGTTCGGGTGGACCTGCATCATGCCGACCGTCGCGCAGCCGAATGGCGCATGATCGAGGCCGATCCGGTTGACGAGATCGACCACGCGCGACGCGCCGAGCAATGCGTCGCGGCGGCGCGGCATCGGCGTCGGCCCCGCGTGCGCCTCCTGGCCGGTGAACGTGATCTCGTACCAGCGCTGCCCCTGCGCGTCGGTCACGACGCCGATCGTCTTGCATTCCGCTTCGAGAATGGGCCCCTGTTCGATATGCAGTTCGAACGCCGCGTGCAGCTTGCGCCCGCCGCACGGCACGTCGCCCGCGTAGCCGATGCGCGCGAGTTCCTCGCCGATCGTCTTGCCGTCGACGTCCTTGCGCGACAACCCGTAGTCGAG
The DNA here is from genome assembly GCF_002223345.1 of Burkholderia sp. AU16741. NCBI lineage: Bacteria > Pseudomonadati > Pseudomonadota > Betaproteobacteria > Burkholderiales > Burkholderiaceae > Burkholderia > Burkholderia sp. AU16741. Next base: position 9,966 of record NZ_NKEZ01000011.1, on the reverse strand, counting down.
CGTGAATACGCCCGCGAACACGCCCGATGCGACCATCGCCGGCGCGAAGCGCGAACCCTCCTCGTTGGTCCAGATCACGACCTCGACCGGATGCTCGGTCTCGATGCCGTGATCGTTCAGACTGCGAATCACCTCGAGGCCGCCCAGCACGCCGTAGATGCCGTCGAAGCGCCCGCCGGTGGGCTGCGAATCCGCGTGCGAGCCCGTGACGACCGGCGCCGCGTCGGCCACGCGGCCCGCGCGGCGCATGAACACGTTGCCCATCGTATCGACCGTCACCGTGCAGCCCGCAGCCTTCGCCCAGCCGACGATCAGGTCGCGGCCGGCCTTGTCGAGATCGGTGAGGGCGAGACGGCACACGCCACCCTTCGGCGTCGCGCCGATTTTCGCGACTTCCATCAGGCTGTCCCACAACCGCCTGCCGTCGATCTTGATCGACGTGTCGAAAGCTGCCCGCTTCACTGTTTCCGATACCGCGTTCATTCGTATCGCTCCTGTGGGGTCGGTGATGTCGTCAGCCCGGTCTGTGCCGGTGCATGCGAGGCCTGTTTCGGGGCACGCCGCCCGGATGCGGTGCATGCTCGGTCGGGTGCGTGAAACGCGTCAAATCCTGTCCGATTGGACAGGTTTTAGACGATCAAAATGAGCAGCGCAACGTCTTTCTTGCGCGACGCACCGGAGCGAGAAACGTGCCATCGCAACGCAGCATCGCGGCGGCATGGCGGCATCCGGATGCGTGCGCGCGACGCGAATCAGCGGCTAGAATGAAGCCCAACGCGGCATGGCCGCCGCGCGAGGGTAACGATGAGACATGACGAGGCGACGATCGAAGCCACCGACCGGGATGAAACGGCGGCGCCTTTGCGGCGACGCAAGGCGCACATTCGCGAGTCCAACGAAGCGCATCTGCTCGCATGCGCGGAGGCCGTATTCGCCGAGCGCGGGCTCGCCGGCGCCAGCACCGCGATGATCGCGGAACGCGCGGGCCTGCCGAAGGCGAACGTGCACTACTACTTCCCGACCAAGCTCGCGCTGTACCGCCGCGTGCTCGAAGATCTGTTCGAGGACTGGCACCACGCGGCCGGCTCGTTCGAGGCCGGCGACGATCCGGTGGAGGCGATCGGCGGCTACGTGCGCGCGAAGATGGCGCTGTCGCAGCGGCGCCCGCTCGGCTCGAAGGTGTGGGCCAACGAGATCATCCACGGCGCGGAGCACATGCAGGACATCCTGTCGCAACGCGTGAAGCCGTGGTTCGACACCCGCGTGAAGGTGATCGAAGGCTGGATCGCGCGCGGGTTGCTCGCGCCGATCGATCCGCATGCGCTGATGTACCTGATCTGGGCGACCACGCAGCACTATGCGGATTTCGATGCGCAGATTCGCGCGCTGAGCGGCAAGCGCGCGTTCACGAAGAAGGCGTTCGACGAAAAAACCGAGCAGGTCGTGCAGCTCGTGATTCGTGCGTGCGGCGCGGTGTCGCCGAACGCGAAGCCGTAGCGCGACACGACGCTTCCATCGAATAAAAACGGGCGGCGCGTATCGCACGGGGGTCCCGTGCGATACGCGCCGCCCGTGATCCGTGACACCACGCTCGCGCGTGCGATGCGATGCGATGCACGACGTATTACGCGATGCGTTCGATCGCAATGGCCGTCGCTTCACCGCCGCCGATGCACAGCGATGCGATGCCGCGCGTCAGGCCATACGTTTCGAGCGCGGCCAGCAGCGTCACCATCACGCGCGCACCCGACGCGCCGATCGGATGCCCGAGCGCGCATGCGCCGCCGTGCACGTTCACCTTCTCGTGCGGCAGATCGAGGTCGCGCATCGCGGCCATCGGCACCACCGCGAACGCTTCGTTGATCTCGAACAGGTCGACGTCGCGCAGGTTCCAGCCGGTTTTCTCCGACAGCTTGCGCAGCGCGCCGATCGGCGCGGTCGCGAACAGGCCGGGCTTGTCCGCATGAGTCGAATGCCCGACGATCACGGCCTTCGGCGTGAGGCCGAGGCGCTCGGCTTCCGAGCGGCGCATCATCACGAGCGCGGCCGCGCCGTCCGAGATCGACGAGGCATTCGCGGCCGTCACCGTGCCGCCGTCGCGGAACGCCGGCTTCAGTGTCGGGATCTTGTCGAGTTTCGCCTTGCCCGGCTGCTCGTCGATCGACACGACGCTTTCCGTCTTGCCGGCCTTCACGGTCACCGGCGCGATCTCCGACACGAAACGCCCTTCCGCGATCGCGCGCTGCGCCCGCGTCAGCGACGCAATCGCGAACGCATCCTGCGCTTCGCGCGTGAACTGGTAGGCCTGCGCGCAATCCTCGGCGAAGGTGCCCATCAGGCGGCCTTTTTCATACGCGTCCTCGAGCCCGTCGAGGAACATGTGATCGAGCACCTGCCCGTGCCCCATGCGCATGCCCGCGCGCGCCTTCGGCAGCAGGTACGGCGCATTCGTCATGCTCTCCATCCCGCCTGCCACCGCCACGCCCGCCGAACCCGCCAGCAGCAGGTCGTGCGCGAACATCGCCGCCTTCATCCCGGAACCGCACATCTTGTTGACCGTGGTCGCACCCGCCGCGAGCGGCAGCCCGGCCTTCAGCGCGGCCTGGCGCGCCGGCGCCTGGCCCTGGCCGGCCGGCAGCACGCAGCCGAACACGATTTCGTCGATGCGTTCGGCCGGCACGTTCGCGCGCTCGAGCGCCGCGCGAATCGCCACCGCGCCGAGGTCGCTGGCGCTGGCTGCCGCCAGGTCGCCCTGAAAACCACCCATCGGCGTGCGCGCCGCGCCCACGATTACGATCGGATCCTGAGTCGTCATGATTCGCTTCCTCCAGTGTCAGCGCGGTGCCATGCGCAACGCGCCATCGAGACGGATGACTTCGCCGTTCAGCATCGTGTTCTCGGCGATGTGGCGCACCAGCGCCGCAAATTCTTCCGGGCGGCCGAGCCGCGGCGGAAACGGCACGCTCTTGCCGAGCGCGTCCTGCACGTCCTGCGGCATGCCGGCCATCATCGGCGTCGCGAAAATGCCGGGCGCGACCGTCACGACGCGAATGCCGAAGCGCGCGAGCTCGCGTGCGATCGGCAGCGTCATGCCCACCACGCCGCTCTTCGACGCCGCATACGCGGCCTGTCCGATCTGCCCGTCGAACGCCGCCACCGACGCGGTGTTGACGATCACGCCGCGCTCGCCTTCCGCGTCGGCGTCCTGCTTCGACATCGCTTCGGCGGCCAGCCGGATCATGTTGAACGTGCCGACGAGGTTGATCGACACCGCCCGCGCGAAGCGGTCGAGCGAATGCGGGCCGTCGCGGCCGACGACCTTCTCGCCCGGTGCGACGCCCGCGCAGTTGACGAGCGCATCGACGCGGCCGAACGTGTCGCGCGCGGCCGCGACGGCCGCCTGGCCGTCGGCTTCGCTTGTCACGTCGGTCTTCACGAAGCGCGCGGCCGCACCGAGCTCGTTGGCGAGACCCGCGCCCGCCTCGTCGTTGACGTCCAGCAGCACGGCCTTGCCGCCTTGCGCGACGACCATGCGCGCCACCGCGGCGCCGAGGCCGGAACCGGCGCCCGTAATTAGAAAAACGCGATCCTTGATATTCATTCGCAGTCCGTATTCATGGTTGAGCGACCTTCTCGGCTTCCATCTTGCGCAACACGAAGCGCTGGATCTTGCCGCTCGGGGTTTTCGGCAGCGCGTCGACGAAGTCGATCGCGCGCGGATAGGCGTGAGCGGACAGCCGCCGCTTCACGTGCAGACTCAATTCCTCGACCAGATCGCGCGTGCCGTCGAACCCTTTCGACAGGACGACGAACGCCTTCACGATTTCCGTGCGTTCCGGGTCGGGCACGCCGATCACGGCGGCCTCGCTGACGGCCGGATGCTCGATCAGCGCGCTCTCCACGTCGAAGGGGCCGATCCGGTAACCGGACGACGTGATCACGTCGTCCGCGCGGCCGATGAAGCTCACGGCGCCGTCCGGCTCCAGCTCGACGTTGTCGCCGGTCCGGTAGTAGCCGCCCGCGATCGCCGGCGTGTCCTGCTGCCAGTAGCCGCGGAACCACAGCAGCGGCGAGCGCGCGATGTCGATCGCGAGGTTGCCGGGCTCGCCGGGGCCGAGCTCGCGGCCCGCTTCGTCGAGCACCGCGACCCGGTAGCCGGGCATCGCGAAGCCGGCCGAGCCGACGTGCACCACGTGCGCGAGGCCGTGATGGTTGTTCACCACCATCCCGAGTTCGGTCTGGCCGTAGTGATCGTGGATCGGCGCGCCGAGCGCCGCGTCGAACCAGCGCACGACTTCCGGGTTCAGCGGTTCGCCCGCGCTGCTCACCACCCGCAGCTTGCCCTTCACGCGCGCGGCCACCTCGGGGCCGGCCGCCATCAGCATCCGGAACGCGGTCGGCGAACCGGCGAGGCTCGTGATGCCGAGCCGCTCGATCACGTCGTACGTGCTGTCGACCGTGAAGCCGCCCTCGTAGAGCGTCGTCGCATGGCCGAGCAGGAGCGGGCCCGTGATCGCGTAATAGAGGCCGTACGCCCAGCCCGGGTCGGCGATGTTCCAGAACCGGTCGCCCGCGCGCAGATCGACTGCTTCGCGCATGTACGCACCGAACGCGAGCAACGCGTACAGCGGCACCGGCACACCCTTCGGCAAGCCCGTCGTGCCGGACGTCGACATCATCATGAACAGATCCGACCCCTTGCGCAGCACGGGCTCGAACGTATCGGGCTGCGCATCGAGCGCCGCGCGGAAATCGATGTCGTGCGCCGACAGCGTCTCGCCTGCTTCGCGCACCGTGGCCACCGGCGGGCAATCGGCAATTTCGTCGAGCTTCGCGCGATTCGCGACGTTGGTCACGACGAGCCGCGCGTCGCTCATGCGCAACCGGTGCTCGATCGCCTTCGGGCCGAATGCGGTGAACAACGGCTGATACACGGCGCCCGCGCGCCACGTGCCGAGGATCGTCGCGACGAGTTCCGGCGTGCGCGGCAGCAGCCCGGCCACCACGTCGCCCGGCTTCACGCCCTGCGCGACGAGCAGGTTCGCGACCCGGGCCGACAACGCCTGCATCTGCGCGAACGTGAAGCGGCGGTGCTGCCCGCCGGCGTCGATCCAGTCGAGTGCGATCGCGTCCGACTTCGCGTGCCGGTCGCAGCATTCGACGCACGCGTTCAAGCCGCGCTCCAGGTCGCCGCTCAGTTGCGCGGCGGCGGTCTCGATACTGAATCGGGCCACGGTGTCGGCATAAGCCGGCACCGGCCGGGCGGTAGCTCCTTCAGGCATGCGTGTCTCCTGTTCGTTATGGCCGCCGTCGAGCCGGGGCGCGACGGGGATACATCGATAGTAGACAGCCCATACATTGCAATCAATGACAAACGGAATCTAGAATCATGATCGCTTTTGCCATGTCGGAGGACGCAGGAAAATGGGGCCGCAGATGATTTCGCCGGATTTCGTCGACGATGCGCTCGCGTGCCTGCGCCGGCACGACCTGCCGACGGCGCCCGTGCTGCGCACCGCCGGGCTGCCGGCCGTCGTGCACGAGCCCGTCACGCCGCAGCAGTACGGCCGCCTGTGGCTCGCGATCGCGGGCACCCTGGACGACGAATTCTTCGGGCTCGCCGCGCGCCCGATGCGCCGCGGCAGCTTCACGCTGCTGTGCCACGCGGTGCTGCATGCCGGCACGCTCGACAAGGCGCTGCGGCGCGCGCTGCAGTTCCTCCGGGTCGTGCTCGACGAGCCGCACGGCGAACTCGTCGTGGCCGACGGACACGCGCAGATCGTGCTGGCGCAATCGGGCACGCCGTACCCGGCGTTCGCGTACCGGACGTTCTGGCTGATCCTGCTCGGCGTCGCGTGCTGGCTGATCGGCCGGCGTATCCCGCTGCAACGCATCGATTTCGCGTGCCCGAGCCCCGGCCAGCGCAGCGACTATCACCAGTTCTTCGGCGTCCCCGTGCATTTCGACCGGCCCGACAGCCGGCTCGCATTCAACGCAGCCTATCTCGCGCTGCCGACGATCCGTTCGGAGCAGGCGCTGAAGACTTTCCTGCGCGGCGCACCCGGCAATCTCCTTGTGCGCTATCGGCACGACACGGGCTGGGTCGCGAAGACGCGCGCATATCTGAAGGCGCGGCCGGCCGCCGAGTGGCCCGACTTCGACGCGCTGGCCGCGCGCCTCGACACGACGCCCGCGACGCTGCGGCGGCGTTTGCGCAGCGAAGGGCAAAGCTTCGCGGCGATCAAGGACGAGTTGCGCGGTGCGCTGGCTCAGTCGCTGCTGCGCGGTCGCGCGCTCAGCGTCGCGGAAATCGCGGCCGAGCTCGGCTTCACCGAGCCGAGCGCGTTTCATCGCGCGTTCCGGAAATGGACGGGCACGAGCCCGGGGGCATTTCGGCGCGACGTGCATGCAGCGAACGCGGAGTCTTGAATGGTGTGCGGATACGCCACGTCTGGTCACGCGCGGCTGATACGATGCGGACATCCGGCTGCCGCCTGCCGTTCCTGATCCGCGGCAAACACCGATCAACCCTTACCGCTCCCGCTCCGATGCAAACATCCGTCTTTTCCGACACCGAACTGGCCGATCTGCGCGCACACGGTATCGTGCTGTTTGCCGGCCGCGTGATATTCGACGCACAGCCGCCGATGGCGACCGACCAAATCGCGGCCGTGCAGGCCTGCTGCCACGGCGACATTCCGCTCCCGTTGCTCGAGCTGTGGCGCGTCACGGCCGGCGGCAGCCTCGACTACGACCTGACGCTGGAGATGAACGGCAATGTCGAAGCCATCAGCTGGAGCGAGCTGTTCTACAACGGCAGCAACGGTTATCGCGACCTGCAGGGCTGGATCGACCACGAGCTCGAACTGGCCGAAGAAGCCGCGCAAGAGAACGCGCGCACGTGGAACGGCAAAATCGATGCGCTGCCGTTCGGCGGCTTCGAATATTGCGACCGCATCTACGTCGTGACGGAGCCCGGCGCGGCCGACTATGGCCATGTGCTTGCATGGAAACAGGGGTTGCCGCCCGCGTGGCGCGGCGCGATGCACGAGGACGGTCTCGCGACGATCGCCCCCGATCTGTACGCGGCATTCGGCGCGCTGCAGCTTCATGTCGATCCGCTGGAGCCCGGCGTCGAACCGGGCACCGGTGTCACGCTGCTCGAATACGTCGATGAACGCCGCGACGATCATGGCCTGTCGCCATCGTTGGCCGACAAGCTGATCGCATTCTATCGACAAGCTGTGATCGACTGGCGCACGCCGCTCGCCGACGGCACCCTCGGCGCGCAGCCGGTGCTCGCACGTCACGCATTACGCCATGCGATCGAGCAAGACGATGCGGCACTGATCTCGCGGCTGGCGCCGCTCGTCGCCGATCTCGGCGTGGCGCTCGCCGGCAGTTCGATCCCGACGGATTATGCGCTGCGGCGCCGGAAGTTTTCCGCCGCCGCCGCGTTGCTCGCATCGGGCGCACCGGTCGTGTCCGATGCGCTGGCATCCGTGTCCGGCGCCGTACCGCTCGAGCTCATGCGCATGCTGCTTGACGCCGGCGTCCAGCCGGATGCCGACGCAATGGCGCGTTGCGTCGCGGACGGCGGCACCGATAGCGCACGGCTGATCGGCGCAGCGCTGTCGGCCCGTGGCGTCGACGCGGCAGCAGCCTACCGCACCGCGAGCGAGAAACTGCTGGATCAGTTGAAGGCCGACATCCACAAGGTTCGCGCCGGCAAGCTCAGCCACTATCTCGGGCTCGACGGGCTCGAAGCGCACGCCGGGCGTCTGCGGACGTTCTGTTACTGACGTCACGCAGGCGCCGACGCGCCGTGGGTTTTCCTGCAGTATCGCGGTCCGGACGCCGTTTGTTTGGATCGGGTCTCTTCCGCGTTCCGGTGCGAATCTGCATGGTACCGAACGCACCGCCGCGCGTGACGTTGCGCCCCGTTCCGTCAGACCACATACTGGTCGGCCAGCCTGAGCGAGGTGGCGTCGATGGTGAATGTCGATGGGAGCGCCGCTTCGATCTTCGGCGCAATCGGGACGGCCGTGTCGTTGCTGGCGGCGATCCCTTACGCGCTCGCGATCTACCGGCGCACCGTTCGCCCGCATCTGTTCACGTGGCTCGTGTGGTCGGTCGTCACCGCGATCGCGGCCGCCGGCCAGTTCGCCGCGGGCGCGGGGCCGTCCGCGTGGTGCACGGCGGCGATTGCGGTCACGTGCTTTCTGACGCTGATCGCCAGCCTGTTTCGCGGCGAGCGCGGCTGGACGGACCTCGACTGGCTGTTCCTGTGCGCGGCACTGTCGGCCATTCCGCTGTGGATGCTGACCGACGATCCGACGGTGTCGATCTGCCTGGTTACGCTGATCGAGCTTGCCGGCCTCGGCCCGACCGTGCGCAAGACGATCCGCGATCCGTGGAGCGAGAGCCTCGCGTATTTCGCGCTGTGCGTGCTCAAGTACGCGCTGGCGTTGCTGGCGCTGAGCACGTGGAGTATCGCGGTCGCGTTCTATCCGGCCGTCAACCTCATCGCGTCGATCGGCATCTGCCTGATGATGCTGGTCCGGCGTCAGTCGTTGCCGAATGCGCGGTAGGCTGCGTTTGTCGCCGCCTGCCACCTCCCCTCCGAAATGATGCGAGGTCTGACATGAATGCAATCCGTACCGTCATCGAACCCTGCGAAACCGCACTTCGCGCAGCGATGCTCGCCAACGACGTCGAAGCGCTCGACGCGCTGCTGGACGACGATCTGGTGTTCACAATTCCGACCGGCCAGATCGTCTCGAAAGAGGACGACCTGGCCGCGCATCGCGCGAAGCTTTTGCGTCTCGACGCGCTCGACGTCCACGAAATGCGTGCATCCGCGATCGACGAAATGATCCTCACCACGACGCAAGCGACCCTAGCGGGCCATTTCGATGGCACGGCCTTCACCGGTACGTTTGCCTATACGCGGCTCTGGCGTCGCTCGGGCGCCCACTGGCGCGTCGTCGCCGGACATGCATCGCAGGTCGTGTAGCTGCGCCGCGTGTGCGGTTGAATCGCGTCAGGCAATGCTGCGGCGAACGGGCCGGCTGTCGATCGGCGGCGAGACCGGGCGACGCGGGTGATGCACTGACGAAAACACCGAGACGGGGGCCCTGATGAGCGCCAAAATGGACAAGCGATTTACCGTGCGCGCCGCGCGTGTCGTGGATGCGGACGAACTCAGTCGACTGGCGCGCCTTTCGAAGGCGCACTGGGGCTATCCGAAGGAATGGCTCGAGCTGTGGCAAAGCGATCTCACGATTTTGCCGGAAACGATCGAAGGGGCGATCGGTTACGTCGCGGAATCGGCCGAGTCGATCATCGGATTCTGGGTCCGAGCATCAGTGGATTCGGATCGACCGACGCCCGGATGGCTGTTCGTTCATCCCGATCACATGGGCCGGGGTATCGCCCGTGCGCTGTGGGAAGCAGTTCGGACTGAGGCCGCTGCGAGAGGCATCAAAAGCTTTGTGATCGAAGCGGATCCGAATGCTGCGCCGTTCTATCTGACGCTCGGAGCTGAAAAGGTCGGCGAGAAGGAATCGAGCGTTGTGCCGGGCAGGTTTTTTCCGATCTTGCGGATCACGGTCTGATGGGTGGTGAAAGCAGCAAGATGGCCCGCGGTGCGTATGGCCTGGGAGATTGAGCTGTCGGCGGTTACAAGTGAGGTTACGGCGGAGAAATGCCTGGGTTCGAGCAGCCCAGCAGGAGCGGCCTGATAGCGCTTGTTACGCCTTGCCTCGCATGCCATCCGACATGTTTTTCGACGCTGAAATGCAAAAACCCCCGCCTTGTCGGGCGGGGGTTTTTGGCTAAGGGAGCCTGACGATTACCTACTTTCACACGGGAATCCGCACTATCATCGGCGTAGAGTCGTTTCACGGTCCTGTTCGGGATGGGAAGGGGTGGGACCGACTCGCTATGGTCATCAGGCAAAGGGGG
>NZ_NKEZ01000002.1:0-204774 GCF_002223345.1 Burkholderia sp. AU16741 | reverse complement strand
ATAAACCTGACTTACTTTAGTGTGAGACTCTTGATACTTTCGCTATCTGATCCGAGGATCAGCTCGCTGCCATCAAGCGCCCACACTTATCGGCTGTTAATTTTTAAAGAGCATTTCTGCGAGGAACCTAGCGTTTCTCAGCAGCGCTGCGTTTTCAGCAGCAGAGAAGCGAGATTATGAACCGTGTTTCGCAGCTCGTCAACAACTTTCTACACGACTTCGTTGCGACTGCGGGGCTCAACTTCCTGCGCCGCCCAGGCTCGTACCTCCGAACCCCGACAGCACCGCTTCCCTTCCTCTCGCGCCGCGTTTGCGTTAGCGCGAAAGAGGCGTGATTCTAAGCACCCGCCCCCATCCGCGCAAGCCCTTTGTGAAGAAAGCTTGAAAAAGCCCCCGTGCGCTCACGCGCACGGGGGCTTTGACGCATCGGGCAAAGCAATCGCGCCGGCGACGGATACAGATCAGTACCGGATACCCACCGAGGCGCCGGCCGATCAGCGGTGCTTGAACACCGGCTTCCGCTTCTCGACGAACGCCGCCATCCCTTCCTTCTGGTCTTCGGTTGCGAACAACGAATGGAACAACCGGCGCTCGAAGTGGACGCCTTCAGCCAGCGTCGTCTCGTACGCACGGTTCACCGACTCCTTGACCATCATGACCGCCGGCAGCGAAAACTCGGCGATCGTCGTCGCCGCGGCAATCGCTTCGTCGAGCAGTTTGTCGGCCGGCAACACGCGCGATACGAGCCCGGCACGTTCGGCCTCAACGGCATCCATGAAGCGCGCGGTCAGACACATGTCCATTGCCTTCGCCTTCGATACCGCACGCGGCAGACGTTGCGTGCCGCCGGCCCCCGGCATGACGCCCAACTTGATTTCCGGCTGGCCGAATTTGGCCGTGTCCGCCGCGAAGATGATGTCGCACATCATCGCGAGTTCGCAGCCACCGCCCAACGCAAAGCCCGAAACCGCGGCAATGATTGGTTTGCGAATCTCGCGGACCGTCTCCCAGTTGCGCGTGATGTAGTCGCCCCGATAAGCATCCATATAGGAGTAGGTCGCCATCATGCCGATGTCCGCGCCGGCTGCGAACGCCTTCTCGCTGCCGGTCACGACGATTGCGCCGATATCGTCGTCCGCGTCGAACGCCTTCAGCGCAGCGCCCAGCTCATCCATCAGCGCATCGTTCAGCGCATTCAGCGCCTTCGGACGGTTCAGCGTCACCAGACCGACACGCCCCCGGGTCTCCACCAGGATGTTCTCGTAAGCCATCTATTTCTCCTCGATCAATGAAATGAGAAACGCCTCGCACATGCGAATAGTTTGATGCTACCATTCTCCGACCAACCGGTCGGTTAATTAATCGATCCGATCCCTCTCAACGTTCATCAAGCCGCCGCCATGACCCATGCCCTGTTCACGAAGCACGAAGACACGCTGAAACACGCACTCGCCGCCATCGAGAGCCGCGGGTACTGGAGCCCGTTCGCCGAAATGCCGAGCCCCAAAGTGTACGGGGAAAGCGCAAGCGCGGACGGCGAGGCCGCGTTCAAGTCGCACCTCGACAAGACCTTCGTGCTCGACCAGCCGGCGTCCGACGAAACGGTCGGCGCCGAGCGTTCGCCGTACGGCATCGCACTGGGCATCCGGTATCCGAAATCGACGCCCGACGCTCTGATCGCTGCCTCACGCGCCGCACAACGCACATGGCGCGAAGCCGGCCCCAGCGCATGGGTCGGCGTCAGCCTCGAAATCCTTGCGCGCCTGAATCGTGCAAGCTTCGAAATCGCCTACAGCGTGATGCACACGACCGGGCAAGCCTTCATGATGGCGTTCCAGGCCGGCGGCCCGCACGCGCAGGACCGCGCCCTCGAGGCGGTCGCCTATGCGTGGAACGAACTGCACCGTATCCCGGCCGATGCGCACTGGGAAAAGCCGCAAGGCAAGAACCCGCCTCTCGCGATGCACAAGCGCTACACGATCGTGCCGCGCGGCACGGGCCTCGTGCTCGGCTGCTGCACGTTCCCGACCTGGAACGGCTACCCCGGCCTGTTCGCCGATCTGGCGACCGGTAATACCGTGATCGTCAAACCGCACCCGGGCGCCATCCTGCCGCTCGCGATCACGGTGCGGATCGCCCGCGAGGTGCTGCGCGAAGCCGGGTTCGATCCGAACGTGGTCACCCTCCTCGCGACCGAACCGAACGACGGCGCGCTCGTCCAGGATCTCGCGCTGCGCCCCGAGATCAAGCTGATCGATTTCACTGGCAGCACGCAGAACGGCACGTGGCTCGAACGCCATGCCCACCAGGCGCAGGTGTACACCGAGAAAGCCGGCGTCAACCAGATCGTGATCGACTCGACCGACGACCTGAAGGCCGCCGCCAAGAACATCGCGTTCTCGCTGGCGCTGTACTCCGGCCAGATGTGCACGGCGCCGCAGAACATCTACGTGCCGCGCGACGGTATCCGGACGGCCGACGGTCATGCGAGCTTCGACGAAGTCGCGCAAGCGATCGCGATTGCCGTGCAAAAGCTCACCGGTGACCCGGCACGCTCGGTCGAATTGATCGGCGCGATCCAGAACGACGGCGTGACCGCACGCATCGACGACGCGCGCAAGCTCGGTCGCGTGCTCGCCGACAGCGTGACGCTCCAGCATCCCGCCTTCCCCGACGCGCGCGTGCGCACGCCGCTCGTACTGCAGCTCGACGTGGCCGACCGCGAGAAATTCACGCAGGAGTGGTTCGGTCCGATTTCGTTCGTGATCGCGACCGACTCGACCGCACAATCCCTCGATCTGGCCGGTGAAATCGCCGCAGAGCATGGCGCGCTGACCCTCTCCGTCTACAGCACCGACGACGCGATCATCGATACCGCGCACGACGCGGCGGTGCGTGGCGGCGTCGCGCTGTCGATCAACCTGACGAGCGGCGTATTCGTCAACCAGTCGGCCGCGTTCTCCGACTTCCACGGCACGGGCGCGAACCCGGCAGCCAACGCCGCGCTGGCCGACCCGGCGTTCGTCGCCAACCGGTTTCGCGTGGTGCAAAGTCGCGTCCATGTTGCCCCGAAGGCGGCACCTGCGGAAGCTGGCCAGACGGCATAACCCGATTGGCCGACGTGCAAACGCCGCCATGTTCTCTACCATGAACGAATCCGCCACCCGGCGGGTTCGTCACTCACCGATACGCTCATGACAGACGCCTACATCTGCGACGCGATTCGCACCCCCATCGGCCGCTACGGCGGCGCCCTGAAAGATGTCCGCGCCGACGACCTCGGCGCGGTGCCGCTCAAGGCGCTGATCGAGCGCAACCGTAACGTCGACTGGGCGGCGATCGACGACGTGATCTACGGCTGCGCGAACCAGGCCGGCGAGGACAACCGTAACGTCGCGCGCATGTCGGCGCTCCTGGCTGGCCTGCCCACTGCCGTCCCGGGCACGACGCTGAACCGGTTGTGCGGCTCCGGGATGGACGCGGTCGGCACGGCCGCGCGCGCTATCAAGGCGGGTGAAGCGCGCCTGATGATCGCAGGCGGCGTCGAGAGCATGACGCGCGCGCCGTTCGTGATGGGCAAGGCCGCGAGCGCGTTCGCGCGCCAGGCCGACATCTTCGATACGACGATCGGCTGGCGTTTCGTCAATCCGCTGATGAAGCAGCTGTACGGCGTCGATTCGATGCCGGAAACCGCCGAGAACGTCGCGGTCGACTACCACATCAGCCGCGCGGATCAGGATTTGTTCGCGCTGCGCAGCCAGCAGAAAGCCGCACGGGCGCAGCAAGAGGGCACGCTGGCTGAAGAAATCGTCGCGGTCAAGATTGCGCAGAAGAAAGGCGATGCGATCGTCGTGTCGCGCGACGAACACCCGCGCGAAACGTCGCTCGAGGCGCTTGCGAAGCTGAAGGGTGTCGTGCGCCCGGACGGCTCCGTGACGGCCGGCAACGCGTCGGGCGTGAACGACGGCGCCTGCGCGCTGCTGCTCGCGAATGCGCAGGCAGCCGACCAGTATGGCCTGCGCCGCCGCGCGCGTATCATCGGCATGGCAACCGCCGGCGTCGAGCCACGCGTAATGGGCATCGGTCCTGCGCCGGCCACGCAGAAACTGTTGGCCCAGCTTGGCATGACGATCGACCAGTTCGACGTGATCGAACTGAACGAAGCGTTCGCATCGCAAGGTCTCGCCGTGCTGCGCATGCTCGGCGTCGCCGACGACGATCCGCGCGTGAACCCGAACGGCGGTGCGATCGCGCTCGGCCACCCGCTCGGCGCATCGGGCGCGCGGCTCGTCACCACGGCGCTCCATCAACTCGAGCGTATCGGCGGCCGCTTCGCGCTCTGTACGATGTGTATCGGCGTCGGCCAGGGCATCGCACTCGCGATCGAACGCGTGTAACCAACACGCCGCGCGCCTATAACGAAGTCATGACGGAGATACTGCATGTCCTATCAGGCGATCCAGCTGGATATCGATCAGGCCGCGCGCGTGGCCACGATCACGCTCAACCGCCCCGACAAGCTGAACAGCTTCACGCGGGCGATGCATCGCGAACTGCAGTCTGCGCTCGATGAAGTCGAGGCGGCCGGTGCACGCGCGCTGATTCTGACGGGTGCGGGGCGCGGCTTCTGCGCGGGCCAGGATCTGGCCGACCTCGATTTCACGCCGGGCGCGTCCACCGACCTCGGCACACTGATCGACGAGCATTTCAATCCGCTGATCCGCCGCCTGCAGCGTCTGCCGATTCCGGTGATCGCCGCCGTCAACGGCACGGCGGCCGGCGCCGGCGCGAATCTCGCACTCGCGTGCGATCTCGTGTTCGCCGCCCGCTCGAGCAGTTTCATCCAGGCCTTCGTGAAGATCGGGCTGGTACCCGATTCAGGCGGCACGTGGTTCCTGCCGCAACGCATCGGCATGGCGCGCGCGCTGGGGCTCGCGCTGACCGGCGACAAGCTTGGCGCCGAGCAGGCCGAACAGTGGGGCCTGATCTGGCGTGCGGTCGACGACGACGCGCTCCTTGCGACGGCCCGCCAGATCGCCGCCCAGCTCGCGCAGCAGCCGACGCTCGCGATCGCGTCGATCAAGCAGTCGATGCGAGACAGCGTCACGAACACGCTCGATCAGCAGCTCGACGTGGAACGCGACCTGCAACGCAAGCTCGGCCAGTCGCACGACTATGCGGAAGGTGTGCAGGCCTTCATCGAAAAGCGCGCGCCGCGCTTCGAGGGGCGTTGACATGACGAACGCCACCGCCACGCTCGACCCCGACTCGCTCGCCCGCGCCACCGCGCAAGCCATGTACGACGCCGATGCCTGCAGCCGCGCATTCGGCATGGAAATCGCCGAAGTCCGCGCCGGCTATGCCCGCCTGCAGATGCGCGTGCGGCCCGAATTCCTGAACGGGCACCAGACCTGTCACGGCGGGATCATCTTCACGCTCGCCGATTCGACGTTCGCGTTCGCATGCAATTCGTACAACGTGAATGCGGTCGCGGCCGGCTGCTCGATCGAATTCCTGCGCCCCGTGCACGGCGGCGACATGCTGACGGCCGAGGCGATCGAACAGGCGCGTGCCGGTCGCCACGGCATCTACGACATCCGCGTCACGAACCAGACAGGCGACACGGTCGCGATGTTTCGCGGCAAATCCGCCCAGATCAAGGGCACGGTCATCCCGGAAGACCGCTGACGGCGACGGCTCGCCCATAACAAACACTGGAGACATGCATGACTACCCCGCTACCGCTCGAGCCGATCGAGACCGCCTCACGGGACGAACTGACCGCGCTGCAGCTCGAACGCCTCAAATGGTCGCTTCGGCACGCGTATGACCACTCGCCCGTCTATCGCCGCAAGTTCGACGAAGCGGGCGTGCATCCGGACGACCTGAAGACGCTCGCCGACCTGTCGCGCTTCCCGTTCACGACCAAGGGCGACCTGCGCGATAGCTATCCGTTCGGGATGTTCGCGGTGCCGCAGGACCAGATCTCGCGCATCCACGCATCGTCGGGCACGACCGGCAAGCCGACGGTCGTCGGCTATACGGCCGCCGACATCGACACATGGGCGAATCTCGTCGCACGTTCGATCCGCGCGGCCGGTGCGCGCCGCGGCGACAAGGTGCATGTCAGCTACGGCTATGGCCTCTTCACGGGCGGGCTCGGCGCGCACTATGGCGCCGAACGCGCAGGGCTGACCGTGATCCCGTTCGGCGGCGGGCAAACCGAAAAGCAGGTACAGCTGATCCAGGATTTTCGGCCCGACATCATCATGGTCACGCCAAGCTACATGCTGTCGATCGCCGACGAGATCGAGCGCCAGGGCCTCGATCCCGTGCAGAGTTCGCTGCGCATCGGCATCTTCGGCGCGGAGCCGTGGACCAACGACATGCGCGTCGCGATCGAACAGCGGATGGGCATCGACGCCGTCGACATCTACGGGCTGTCCGAAGTCATGGGCCCCGGCGTCGCGTCCGAATGCGTCGAGACCAAGGACGGCCCGACCATCTGGGAAGACCATTTCTATCCGGAAATCATCGACCCCGAAACCGGCGAAGTGCTGCCGGACGGCGAACTCGGCGAGCTCGTGTTCACGTCGCTGACGAAGGAAGCGCTGCCGATCATCCGCTACCGCACCCGTGACCTCACGCGCCTGTTGCCGGGCACCGCCCGGACGATGCGGCGGATGGAGAAGATCACCGGCCGTTCGGACGACATGATGATCGTGCGCGGCGTCAACGTGTTCCCGACGCAAATCGAGGAGCAGTTGCTCAAGCAGCGCGCGCTCGCGCCGCACTATCAGATCGTGCTGACCAAGGAAGGCCCGCTCGACGTGCTGACGCTCAATGTCGAGCCATGCCCGGAGACGGCGCCCGATACCGCGGCGATCCAGGCGGCCAAACAGGCGCTCGCGTACGACATCAAGTCGCTGATCGGCGTGACGGCCGTGATCAATGTGCTGCCGGTGAACGGCATCGAGCGCTCGGTCGGCAAGGCGCGCCGCGTCGTCGACAAACGCAAGGGCTGAGGTCGCTCGCCGCGCGTGCATCGTGCAGCGGCGAATCCGCGCCTGCAAACGAAACAGCCCGATCGGCCAATGCCGATCGGGCTGTTTTACGCCGAAGCGCCGTTCGACGTGACACGCAAAGCATCACGCGAACTGAAATCACACGAGCACACCGGCGATCAGTCCGGCCCCCCTCACGCGCGTGAGACGCGATCCAGGCCGCGTCTCGTTCACGAGCCCCCTCCGGGCGACCCGCGCGCAATCACGAATTCGGGAACAGCAGCCACATCCGGCCGACCTGCTTCATCCGGCCGGCCTGGTCGCCCGCGTCGTCGCCGAGCCCCCAGAAATAGTCCGCCCGCACGCCGCCCTTGATCGCCGAGCCCGTATCCTGCGCGAACACGAGCCGGTTCATCGGCGTATTCGTCAGCGGACGCGTGGTCTGCAGGAACACCGGCGTGCCCAGCGGGATCGACGACGGATCGACCGCGATCGAGCGCTCCGGCGTCAGCGGCACGCCGAGCGCGCCGATCGGACCCTCCGCGCCGCCGTGCGGCGCATCCTCCTTGGTTGGCATGTCGCGGAAGAACACGAAGCGCGGATTCGTGTCGAGCAGCGCGTCCACGCGCGTCGGGTTCGCCTTCGCCCACGCCTTGATGCCCTGCATCGTCGCCTGCGCGGGCGTCAGCTCGCCGCGATCAAGCAGCCACTTGCCGATCGAACGGTACGGCTGGTTGTTGGTGCCGCCGAAGCCGACGCGCATCACCGAGCCGTCGTCGAGCAGCACGCGACCCGAGCCCTGCACCTGCAGAAAGAATGCCTCGATCGGATCGTCGACCCACACGAGCTCGTTGCCGTTCAGGATGCCGGCGCGCTCGAGCTGCGCACGTGCCGGCAGCGCGGCGCCCGCGCGATAGCCGGCCGGCCAGCGATAGAGCGCGTACTGATACGGGCCACGGCGTACGCGCGAACCGTGCAGCAGCGGCTCGTAATAGCCGGTCACGAGCCCGTCGAGCGTACCGTCGGTGTTCGCGAACTGGAACGGCGTGAAATACGTTTCGAAGAAGCTGCGGGCGCTGCTGACGTCGAGCTCGTCGAGCCGGTCGGCGGCCGCGCAAGCGCGCGCCCAGGCCGGCTGGCGCGCGAGCCGCGCGCAGTTCTGCCGCAGCGCGGCCGTCGCGCCGATCAGCGAATCGTCCTGCCAGCCCGGCACCTGCTGCCACGCGACCGGCGTGAGCCGCTTCGCGGCGACCTGCCCCGGCACGATCGCCGCTCCGGTCGGCGGCTTCAGCGCGGAGGTCCGCGTCGGCGCGCCGCCGCACGCCGCGAGCAGCGCCGCCGCTGCGGCCGCGGCCATCCACCCGGCCAGCCGGGGCCCAAACCACATACAATGTCCGTTCTTGATGGAAACCGCCATGTCAGATTTTCTCGACCAATATCCGATGCTCATCTTCGCGCTCGAAGCCTTCGTCGCGCTTGCCCTGCTGATCTTCATCGTCGTGTGGACGTCGTCGGGCAGAAAGAAGCAGGCCCGCCGCGACGACCGCCAGCCGCGCTGACGCACGTCGCACACCGCACGCTCAATGCAGCGTGCGCGGCATGTGCAGGGCGAACTCCTCGACCGGCGCCTCGAAACGCTCGCCGTCCTCCGCCACGCAGAAGTACGCACCGCGCATCGTGCCAACCGGCGTCGCGATCACGGCCCAGCTCGTGTATTCGAAATGCTCGCCCGGCTGCAGCAGCGGCTGGTGCCCGACGACGCCGAGCCCCTTCACTTCCTGCACGTGGCTCTCGCTGTCCGTGATGATCCAGTGACGGGCGATCAGCTGCGCCGCGACTTGCCCGGTGTTGCGGATCGTCAGCGTGTACGCGAATGCGTATTGACGGTGATCGGGGTCGGATTGTTCCGGCAAGTAGCTGGTTTTCACCGAAACGGTGAACTGATACTGACTCATGGTATGTCCGCTGTAGGTAACCGCGCGCGCCGACTCGAGCGGCCGGGCCGCGGGCGCGCCGCATTGGTTCGGCATTCTATGCGCAATCGGGCCGCAACCGCACGGCCTGCCGCCGCGCGCCCGGTCGCCGGACGGTAGAATGACGGTTTTGCGCCGCAACGTCCCCCGCTCCCTGTCATGACTCAATTCCGCATCGCTCCCAGCATCCTGTCGGCCGACTTCGCACGGCTCGGCGAAGAAGTCCGCAACGTGGTCGCCGCCGGCGCCGACTGGATTCACTTCGACGTGATGGACAACCATTATGTGCCGAACCTGACGATCGGCCCGCTCGTCTGCGAGGCGATCCGCCCGCACGTGCAGGTGCCGATCGACGTGCACCTGATGGTGCGCCCGGTCGACCGGATCGTGCCCGATTTCGCGAAGGCCGGCGCGAACCTGATCAGCTTCCACCCGGAAGGCTCGGATCACATCGATCGCACGCTGTCGCTGATCCGCGACCACGGCTGCAAGGCCGGTCTCGTGTTCAACCCGGCCACGCCGCTGAACTATCTCGACCACGTGATGGATCGCCTCGACTTCGTGCTGCTGATGTCGGTCAACCCCGGCTTCGGCGGCCAGTCGTTCATCCCGGAAACGCTGAACAAGCTGCGCGAGGCGCGCGCCCGCATCGACGCGTACACCGAGCGCACGGGCCGCGAGATCCTGCTCGAAGTCGACGGCGGCGTGAAGACCGACAACATCGCGGAAATCGCGGCGGCCGGCGCCGACACGTTCGTCGCGGGTTCGGCGATCTTCGGCAAGCCCGACTACCGCAAGGTGATCGACGAGATGCGCGCGGCCCTTGCGACCGTCGAGCGGAGCTGACGCCGTGGCCGACTCGTCGTTCGCCGGCCACGCGCCGGCCGGGGCCGCCGCGGACGCTGCACACGCGGCCCCGATCCGCTTCGGCGCGCCGCGCATCGAAGCCGCGCTGATCGATCTCGACGGCACGATGGTCGACACGGCCGACGATTTCACGGCCGGCCTGAACGGGATGCTCGCGCGGCTCGGCGCGCCGGCCACGTCGCGCGACGAGGTGATCGGCTACGTCGGCAAGGGTTCCGAACACCTGATCCAGAGCGTGCTGAAGCCGCGCTTCCCGGCCGACGAGGCGCGCGCGCGCTTCGACGACGCACTGGCGATCTACCAGGCCGAATACGCGAAGATCAACGGTCGCCACACACGTCTCTATCCGGACGTGGCGGCCGGGCTCGACGCACT
This sequence comes from Burkholderia sp. AU16741, assembly GCF_002223345.1. NCBI lineage: Bacteria > Pseudomonadati > Pseudomonadota > Betaproteobacteria > Burkholderiales > Burkholderiaceae > Burkholderia > Burkholderia sp. AU16741. The sequence goes on along the minus strand of NZ_NKEZ01000002.1, from coordinate 194,555 downwards.
GCGCGCGGCCGGCATCCGGCTCGCGTGCGTGACGAACAAGCCGCACCGCTTCGCGGTCGAGCTGCTCGAACAATACGGGCTGGCCGGCTGCTTCGGCATCGTGCTGGGCGGCGACAGCGTCGCGCGCAAGAAGCCCGATCCGCTGCCGATGCTGACGGCCTGCGACGCGCTCGGCGTCGCGCCGGACGCCGCGGTCGCGATCGGCGATTCGGAAAACGACGCGCTGGCAGGCCGCGCGGCCGGGATGGCGACGCTGACGGTGCCGTACGGCTACAACCACGGCAAAGCTATACAAACGATAAATTCGGATGGTATAGTCGATTCGTTGCTGGTCGCGGCTCGCGCAATTTCCGCGCACAACGCCGGCCGGCCAACCGTCTGATTATTTCTTCCATCCGCATGTTTCTGAATAAAAAACGGAGTCTGAGCAGCATCGACCGGGGAGCCTGGCCCTGGCGTCGCTGGTCGCGCTAACCTCTTCGATGAGGTACGCTGAAGCACGTCTTCAGCGCCGTTTTTTATCTCGCTGCGCATCCGCGCGCCGATCGTCGCACCACCCCGAGTTCCACCGCGTCCGAACGCTTGCGTTCAGGTTCGGCCGCAGGCTCGCGACGTTCACGCCCGGAGTGCCGGCCGGCAACAGGCACTTCTCGATCGACCGCCCTTTCGCCGACGGCCACCCGCGCAGCGTCAAATGATCCCTGGCGCACGCGCCGCTCGTCCCGAACAGGACCGGAACATGACCGAACTCGAATTCCAATCGCTCGCGAACGAAGGCTACAACCGCATCCCGCTGATCGCGGAAGCCCTCGCCGATCTCGAAACGCCGCTGTCCCTCTACCTGAAGCTGGCCCAGCCCGAACGCGCGGGCGCCAACTCGTTCCTGCTCGAATCGGTGGTCGGCGGCGAACGTTTCGGCCGCTATTCGTTCATCGGCCTGCCCGCCCGTACGCTCGTACGCACCCGCAACGGCGTGTCGGAAGTGGTGCGCGACGGCGAGGTCGTCGAGACGCACGACGGCGACCCGTTCCAGTTCATCGAATCGTTCCAGGCCCGTTTCAAGGTCGCGCAGCGCCCGGGCCTGCCGCGTTTCTGCGGCGGCCTCGCCGGCTACTTCGGCTACGACGCGGTGCGCTACATCGAGAAGAAGCTCGCGAACACCGCGCCGCGCGACGATCTCGGCCTGCCCGACATCCAGTTGCTGCTGACCGAGGAAGTCGCGGTGATCGACAACCTCGCCGGCAAGCTCTACCTGATCATCTACGCGGACCCGGGCCAGCCCGAAGCGTATGCGAAGGCGAAACACCGCCTGCGCGAACTGAAGCAGCGCCTGCGTACGACCGTGCAGCCGCCCGTCACGTCGGCAAGCGTGCGCACCGAGACGTTCCGCGAATTCAAGAAGGACGACTATCTGGCCGCCGTGCGCCAGGCGAAGGAATACATCGCCGCCGGCGAGCTGATGCAGATCCAGGTCGGCCAGCGGCTGACGAAGCCGTACCGCGACAATCCGCTGTCGCTGTACCGCGCGCTGCGTTCGCTGAACCCGTCGCCGTACATGTATTACTACAACTTCGGCGATTTCCACGTGGTCGGCGCCTCGCCGGAAATCCTGGTGCGCCAGGAAAAGCGCGGTGAAGACCAGATCGTCACGATCCGCCCGCTCGCCGGCACGCGCCCGCGCGGCAACACGCCCGAGCGTGACGCGGAACTCGCGACCGAGCTGCTGAACGATCCGAAGGAAATCGCCGAGCACGTGATGCTGATCGATCTCGCGCGCAACGACGTCGGCCGCATCGCGGAAATCGGCTCGGTGCAGGTGACCGACAAGATGGTGATCGAGAAGTACTCGCACGTGCAGCACATCGTCAGCTCGGTCGAAGGCAAGCTGAAGCCCGGCATGACGAACTACGACGTGCTGCGCGCGACGTTCCCGGCCGGCACGCTGTCCGGCGCGCCGAAGGTGCGCGCGATGGAACTGATCGACGAGCTCGAGCCGGTCAAGCGCGGGCTGTACGGCGGTGCGGTCGGCTACCTGTCGTTCTCGGGCGAGATGGATCTCGCGATCGCGATCCGCACGGGCCTGATCCACAACGGCAACCTGTACGTGCAAGCGGCGGCCGGCGTCGTCGCGGATTCGGTGCCCGAATCCGAATGGCAAGAGACCGAGAACAAGGCGCGCGCGGTGCTGCGTGCGGCCGAACAGGTCCAGGACGGCCTCGATAGCGACTTCTGACCGGAGACTGACCATGCTGCTCATGATCGACAACTACGACTCGTTTACCTACAACCTGGTCCAGTACTTCGGCGAACTCGGCGAGGACGTGCGCACCTACCGCAACGACGAAATCACGCTCGACGACATCGCGCGCCTGAACCCCGACACGATCTGCCTGTCGCCCGGCCCAAGCAATCCGCAACACGCGGGCATCACGCTCGACGTGCTGCGCGAATTCGCGGGCAGGAAACCGATCCTCGGCGTCTGCCTCGGCCACCAGGCGATCGGCGAAGCGTTCGGCGGCCGCGTCGTGCGCGCGAAGACCATCATGCACGGCAAGGTGAGCCGGATCGAAACCGACTGCCGCGGCGTGTTCGCCGATCTGCCGAAGCATTTCGACGTGACGCGCTACCACTCGCTCGCGATCGAGCGCGAATCGCTGCCCGACTGCCTCGAGGTGTCCGCGTGGACCGACGACGGCGAGATCATGGGCGTGCGTCACAAGACGCTGCCGGTCGAAGGCGTGCAGTTCCACCCGGAATCGATCCTGTCCGAGCACGGCCATGCGCTGCTCGAGAATTTCCTGAACCAGCATCGCGCAGCGGCCCATGCCGCCGCACCGGCTGCGTGACGGGAGACGCACGATGACGATTACCCCTCAGGAAGCGCTGCAACGCACGATCGAGCACCGCGAGATCTTCCACGACGAAATGCTGCACCTGATGCGGCTGATCATGCGCGGCGACATGTCGCCCGTGATGGCGGCCGCGATCATCACCGGGCTGCGCGTGAAGAAGGAGACGATCGGCGAGATCGCCGCCGCCGCGACCGTGATGCGCGAATTCGCGAACCACGTCGAGGTGCAGGACAACTCGAATTTCGTCGACATCGTCGGCACCGGCGGCGACGGCTCGCACACGTTCAACATCTCGACCGCATCGATGTTCGTCACGGCGGCCGCGGGCGCGAAGGTCGCGAAGCACGGCAACCGCGGCGTATCGAGCAAGTCCGGCAGCGCCGACGTGCTCGAGGCGCTCGGCGTGAACATCGACCTGCAGTCGGACCAGGTCGCCGCGTCGATCGCCGAGACGGGCATGGGCTTCATGTTCGCGCCGAACCATCACCCGGCGATGAAGAACATCGCGGCCGTGCGCCGCGAGCTCGGCGTGCGCACGATCTTCAACATCCTCGGCCCGCTGACCAATCCGGCCGGCGCGCCGAACCAGCTGATGGGCGTGTTCCACCCCGACCTCGTCGGCATCCAGGTGCGCGTGATGCAGCGTCTTGGCGCGCAGCACGTGCTCGTCGTGTACGGCAAGGACGGGATGGACGAGGTGTCGCTCGGCGCCGCGACGCTCGTCGGCGAATTGCGCGACGGGAAGGTGCACGAATACGAAATCCATCCGGAGGACTTCGGCCTGCAGATGGTGTCGAACCGCACGCTGAAGGTGGAAAATGCGGACGAATCGCGCACGATGCTGCTCGGCGCGCTGGACAACCAACCGGGCGTCGCGCGCGAGATCGTCACGCTGAACGCGGGCACCGCGCTCTACGCGGCCAATATCGCCGAGTCGATCGCGGACGGCATCCAGCTCGCCCGCGAAGCGATCGCGAGCGGCAAGGCCCGCGCGAAAGTCGACGAACTCGTGCGCTTCACGCAGCAGTTCAAGCGCTGACCCTCTCACGAATCCAGCAGGAACCCCTATGAGCGACATTCTCGACCGAATCATCGCCGTCAAGCGCGAAGAAATCGCGGCGGCCCTGCGCAGCACGCCGCTCGAGGCACTGAAACTCGAGGCCTCCGCGCGCGACCTGCGCGACTTCGTCGGCGCGCTGCGGGCGAAGCATGCGGCCGGCAACGCCGCGGTCATCGCCGAAATCAAGAAAGCAAGCCCGTCGAAAGGCGTGCTGCGCGAGCATTTCGTGCCGGCCGACATCGCGCGCTCGTATGCGGCGCACGGCGCCGCGTGCCTGTCGGTGCTGACCGACGAGCAGTTCTTCCAGGGCGGCGTCCGCTACCTCGAGGAAGCGCGCGCGGCCTGCACGCTGCCGGTGCTGCGCAAGGACTTCATCGTCGATGCGTACCAGATCGTCGAAGCCCGCGCGATGGGCGCCGACGCGATCCTGCTGATCGCGGCCGCGCTCGACACGCCGCTGATGCAGGATCTCGAAGCCTATGCGCACTCGCTCGGCCTCGCGGTGCTGGTCGAAGTGCACGACCGCCACGAGCTGGAACAGGCGCTGACGCTGAAGACGCCGCTGCTCGGCATCAACAACCGCAACCTGCGCACGTTCGAGACGTCGATCCAGACCACGCTCGACATGCTCGACATGATTCCGGCGGACCGCATCGTCGTGACGGAATCGGGCATCCTGTCGCGCACCGACGTCGACACGATGCGCGCGGCGAACGTGAACACGTTCCTCGTCGGCGAGGCGTTCATGCGCGCCGACCAGCCGGGCGAGGAACTCGCACGGATGTTCTTCTGATGGCGATCGAACAGGAAATCAAGCTCGCGCTGCCGGCCGGCCAGGCCGACGCGGCGCGCCGCTTCTTCGAGACGCTGACCGGCGAACCCGGTCACGCGATCACGCTCGCGAACGTCTATTACGACACGCCCGATCTCGCGCTCGCGCGTTCGAAGAGCGCGGTGCGCGTGCGCCGCACGCCGGACGGCTGGCTGCAGACGTTCAAGACGGTCGGCAGCGCGGAAGGCGGACTGCATAGCCGCCACGAATGGGAACTGCCGGTCGCGGGCGACGCGCTCGAAATCGACGCGCTCGTCGCGGCCTGCGACGTGCCGGAAGCCGCGGCCGCGCTCAATGACGCGGCCGGCGCGCTGCATGCGCTGTTCCGCACGGACTTTTCGCGTACGCTCTGGCGCGTCGCAATCGGCGGCGCAACCGTCGAGGCCGCGGTGGATCTCGGCGAGATCGTCGTCCAGGCGGAACACGAGACGCGCCGCGAACCGATCAGCGAAATCGAACTCGAACTGATCGACGGCCCGGAAACGGCGCTCGCGACGCTCGCCGCCGAACTGCAGCAGGCGCTGCCGGGCCTCGTTCCCGAAAACATCAGCAAGGCGCAGCGCGGCTACCGGCTGCGCGCGCAATAAACACGCATCACGCATGGCAACCCGCAAGACTTCCCGCGCGCCGCAACAGGCGTCGCTGTTCGACGATCCCGTGCCGGAAACGGCACCGGCCGATATTCCGTCCCCGGCTTCCGAGCCGCCGGCGGCCCGGCGCAAACCCGCGAAGAAAACCGCCGCACCGGCGCGCGAGCCCGTGCCCGAGCCGGCCCCGGCCGCCGCGGCAGCGCAACCCGTTGCCGCCGACGTACCGCATCTCGCCGCGCAATTCGACGCGCTGCCGGCCGTCTGGCGCGATGTGCTGAAACCGTTCACCGACAGCGACGCGTACGCGCCGCTGTGCCGCTTCGTCGACGACGAGCGCGCCGCCGGCAAGACGGTCTACCCGACCGACGTGTTCCGCGCGCTGCGCCTGACGCATCCCGACGACGTGAAGGTCGTGATCCTCGGCCAGGATCCGTACCACGGCGACGATCGCGGCACGCCGCAGGCGCACGGCCTCGCGTTCTCGGTGCCGCCGGCCGTGCGCACGCCGCCGTCGCTGCGCAACATCTTCAAGGAAATCGCCGCGAACTTCGGTCACGACACGCCGCGTCACGGCTGCCTCGACACGTGGGCGCGCCAGGGCGTGCTGCTGCTCAACACCGTGCTGACGGTCGAGCGCGGCGCGGCCGCGAGCCATGCGAGGCGCGGCTGGGAGCAGTGCACGGACACGCTGATCCGCGAGCTTGCCGGCCGTCATCGCGGCCTCGTATTCATGCTGTGGGGCGCGCATGCGCAGGCCAAGCGCGCACTGTTCGACGCGAACGCGCATTGCGTGCTCGAGGCGCCGCATCCGTCGCCGCTGTCCGCGCACCGCGGCTTCCTGGGCTGCCGCCATTTCGCGCTCGCGAACGATTATCTGGTCGATGCCGGCCGCGAACCGATCGACTGGCGCCTGCCGGACGTGGCCGAAACGCTCGCGTAACGGCCTCGGTTGCGGCGGGTTCGCCGGCCGGCCGAATGCAAAAACGCCGCGTCCCTGTCGGGGCGCGGCGTTTTTTATCGGGCGACGCAGCGGGTGCATCGCACCCCGCCTCGACCTGACGCGTTACGCGGCGGCGATCGCTTCGCGTGCGCCGGCGAGCGCGGCGCTCTGCGCGTCCGGGCCGAGGTTCAGGCCTTCCGCGTGGATGAAGCTCACGTCGGTCAGGCCGATGAAGCCGAGGAACGTGCGCAGGTACGGGGTCTGGCTGTCGTTCGGCGTACCCAGGTACTTGCCGCCGCGGGCCGTCACGACGTACACCTTCTTGCCCTTGATCAGGCCTTCCGGACCGTTCTCGGTGTAGCGGAACGTGACGCCTGCGCGCGCGATCCAGTCGAAGTACGCCTTCAGTTGCGACGAGACGCCGAAGTTGTACATCGGCGCGCCGATCACGATGATGTCAGCGGCTTGCAGCTCGGCGATCAGCGCATCGCTCTTCGCGACGATCGCATTCTGTTCCGCGGTGCGCTTGTCGGCCGGCGTGAAGAACGCGCCGAGCACCGATTCGTCGAGGTGCGGCAGCGCCTCGGCGAGCAGGTCGCGAACCACGACGTTCGCGCCGGGGTTCGATTGTTGCAGCTTTGCCGTCAGTTCATTGGCCAGCAGCGTGGATTGCGCACCTTGCGAACGCGCGGCGGAATTGATTTGCAGAATGGTCGTCATGTCAGGCTCCGGGTGGGGTTGCGCTTCAGTAGCGCGAGTGACGCCATTGTGCGTGGCCACATGACCGCGAAAAAGCGGGTTCAGGGCGACGGATTGTTGCAGCAGCAGAACAATTGTTGATCGCGCCCCGATACCCGCTTCCGTACGATTACCCGTTCAGCCAGGCTTCGCGGGCCTTCGTGGCCGCGGCCGGCTTCGCGGCCGCCGTCAGCCGGTAGCGCGTGACGTCCGGGCCGTCCAGCTTCAGTTTCGCGGTGCGCAGCTCGTCGCGGCGGAACGCATGAACCTCGACCTTGTCGCCCGGCCGGTAGCGCGCGAGCAGCGCATCGAGGTTCGTGCCGGTCACGCGCAGCCCGTCCACCGCGATCAGCGTGTCGCCGGCCGACAACCCCGCGCGATGCGCGGCGCCGCCTTCGTAGACCGCCGCCAACGTGCAGTCCGCGCCGCCGCGCAGGCGCGCGCCGATCGTCGGCTTCGCGACCGCGCCGATCGCGACGTCGGGGGCCAGCGTCACGCCGAACGGCGCGAGCAGTTCGGTGAGCGGCAGGTCGCGCGTGCCGTGCACGGCGTCGGCGAACAGGCGGCCGAGCGCAACGCCCGTTGCCTCCTCGATCAGCGCCTCGACCTCGTTTTCCTCCACGCCCGCCTGCTTGCCGCCCCGATAGAAATCGCGGCCGTAGCGTTGCCACAGCAGCCGCATCACGTCGTCGAGCGACTTGCGGTTGCGCGTCTGCGCGCGGATCGCCAGATCGAACGCGAGCGCGACCAGCGAGCCCTTCGTGTAATAGCTGACGATCGCGTTGGTCGCGTTCTCGTCCTGGCGGTAGTACTTGATCCACGCGTCGAACGAGCTTTCCGCGACGCTCTGCTTGAGCCGGCCCGTGCCGCGCAGCACGCCGCCGATGGTGCGGCCGAGCGCCGCGAAATATTCGTCCTGCGACATCAGCCCGCTGCGGACCAGCATCAGGTCGTCGTAATACGACGTGAAGCCCTCGAACAGCCACAGCAGCGACGTGTAGTTCTCGCGCGCAAGGTCGTACGGCACGAACGCCGCCGGCTTGATGCGCTTCACGTTCCACGTGTGGAAATACTCGTGGCTGCACAGGCCGAGATACGTGCGATAGCCTTCCGTCGTTTCCGGGCGCCCCTTCACCGGCAGGTCGGTCCGGTTGCAGATCAGCGCGGTCGACGCACGATGCTCAAGGCCGCCGTAGCCGTCGCTGACCGCGAGCGTCATGAACACGTAGCGATCCATCGGCGCCTTCCTCGACTTCGGCTCGAACAGCGCGATCTGCGCTTCGCACACCCGCTTCAGGTCGGTACGCAGCCGCTCCAGGTCGAGCTGCGTCACGCGCCCGGCGATCACGATGTCGTGCGGCACGCCGTGCGCGTCGAACGTCGCGAGCGCGAATTCGCCGATCGTCACCGGATGGTCGGACAGCTCGTCGTAGTTCGCTGCACGATACGCGCCAAAGCCGTAACGTTTGGTGCCGCGCGCCTCGGGCAGCGAGGTGCCGACGCGCCAGTTGCGAAACGCGGGCCCGGCCGGCTTTGAGATCTCGACTTCGCACGGTGCCGCCTCGCGGCCCGCGACGCTCAGGAACACGGCCGTCGCGTTGAAGAAGCCGCCCGAATCGTCGAGATACGCGGAGCGCACCGACAGGTCCCACGCATAGACGTCGTAGCGCAGCGTCAGCGCGCCGCTGACGGGCGCTGCCTGCCACGTGTGCTTGTCGGTCTTCGCGATGCGCACCTTGCGGCCCGCGTCGTTGAACGCATGGAGCGTCACGATGTTGCGCGCGAACTCGCGCACGAGATAGCTGCCCGGAATCCATACCGGCAGCGAGAAACGCTGGCCTTCGGGATCGGGATCGGCAACCGTCACCGTCACTTCGAACAGGTGCGCGGCAACATCTTTCGGGGCAATCGAATAGCGGATCGGCTGGGTCATCGTGGCAATCGGTCGGTCGAATACGGCGGCGAAAACGAAGAGAGGCGCCGGCAGATCATGCGGGCGCCCCTCGCTGGCCGGGCCATGCGCCCGGCGTGAGTCGGTTACTTGCTCGAGGCGAGCGCCTGGTTGAGCTGGTCGGCCGATACCGCGCCCGGCAGGCGACGGCCGTCCGGCAAGAAGATCGTCGGCGTGCCGGTGACGTTCATCCCGCGGCCGAGCGCGAGGTTCTTGTCGAGGGCGGTGGTGTCGCAGGTGCCGGCACCGGACGGCGCGCGGTGGTCGAGCATCCAGCTTTCCCACGTCTTCGCGCGGTCGGTCGCGCACCAGATCGCCTTCGACTTCACGCTCGAATCCGGCGACAGCACCGGGTACAGGAACGTGTAGACGGTCACGTTGTCGATCGACTGCAGCGTCGTCTCGAGCTTCTTGCAGTACGGGCAGTTCGGATCGGAGAACACCGCGATCTTGCGGGCGCCGTTGCCCTTGACGACCTTGATCGCATTGGCGAACGGCAGGCTCGCGAAATCGATCTTGTTGATTTCGGACAGGCGGGCGTCGGTCAGGTTCTTGTGCGTCTTGGTGTCGACGAGATCGCCGAGCAGCACGTAGTCGCCCGCCGCGTCGCTATAGATGATCTGCGTGCCGAGGTTTACTTCGTAAAGACCTGCAACCGGCGATTTCGACACGCTCTTGATCGGCGCGTCGCTGCCGAGACGGGCTTGCAGCGTGGCCTTCAGCTTGTCGGTGGTCTGGTCGGCCTGCGCGGTGCAGCCAAGCGTCGCCATCGTGACGGCGAGCGCCAGCGACGCGATGCGGATCGTTTTTTTCATCGAAATCTTCCTTCAGCTCAATCGGAGTGCACGCCACAGTGTACGCCGTAACGGAACCGTCTCCGACCCGCGCGGTGGCGGAAGGTTCGATCAGCCGAGCGCGGCCGACACGAGCCAGCGCTTCACGAGCGGCTGCGCGCCGACGAACGCCATGCCCGCATTGCGCACCGCCTTCGCGAGCGAGCCCGGCACCGCGAACAGCCGCTGCAGGCCGTCGGTGGCGACCATCAGCGCGCGGATGTCCTCGCGGCGCGAACGCTCGTAGCGGCGCAGCAATACCGTATCGCCGAGATTGCGGAAGCTTTCCTTGCCCGCGATCGCGTCGACGAGCGCGGCGACGTCGCGCAGGCCGAGGTTCATCCCCTGCCCGGCGAGCGGGTGGATCAGGTGCGCGGCATCGCCGACGAGCGCGACGCGCGGCGCGATCAGCTTGTCGACCGTCTGCAGCGCCAGCGGGAAACCGGCGGCCGGCGTCACGCATTCGAGCGTGCCGACCTGGCCGTGCGACACGCGCTCGACCTCGGCCGCGAGCTGCGCCGGATCGAGCGCGAGCAGCTCGTCCGCATGCGCGGTGTGCGCGGACCATACCAGCGACACGTGGCCGTCCGGCAGCGGCAGCAGCGCGACGATTTCGCCTTCGTGGAACCACTGGTACGCCGTCTCGCGGTGCGGCAGCGACGCCTTGAAGTTCGCGACGACGCCGGTCTGCCGGTAGTCGCGCCGCTCCACCCTGGCCCCCATTTGGGAGCGCACCCACGAATGCGCGCCATCGGCGCCGACGACGAGATCGGCCTCGAGCACCTGCCCCGACGACAGCGTGAGCACGGCCGCGTCGTCGCGCACGTCGAAGCCCTGCGCACGCGCGTCGAACCACGTGAGGTTCGGCTGGAACCGCAGCGCGGCGTCGAGCGACGCCTCGACCAGCGACGATTCGGCGATCCAGGCGAGCTGCGGCACGGACGCCTGGTAGGCGGAGAAATGCAGTTCGGCATGCGCATCGCCATACACGCGCATGTCGTAGACCGGCGCGAGCCGGCCGTGGTCGAGCGCCTGCCAGACCCGCAGCCGCTCGAGCAACGCCTGCGAACTGGACGACAGCGCGTAGACACGCGTGTCGAACGCGAGATCCGCGGGGCGCGGCGTGGCCGGCTGGGCGAGCAAGGCGGTCTTGTAGCCGGACTGGGTCAGCGCGAGCGCGGCCGTCTTGCCGACGAGCCCGCCGCCGACCACGGCGACGTCGAAGGAGTGGTGGGCAGTCATGGCGGGCATTATAGCCGCGGGGCCAAACCCTTACGCGGCCGGACTTTGCGGGAAATCAGCAGAATCGCAGGCCGGTGCGCCCGCGCGGCGGCCCGCCGCATCGGCCGTTCGGCGGCAGGCCCGGAATCCGGGGCGCCGGCACGGTACAATAGCGTCTTTGACCGTCGGCCCGCCGCGCTCCACGCGCCGGCCGCCCTTTTTTCCCGCGCCGCCGTGCCTGTCCGGCCGCGCCGCCTCACCCGTCCGAAGGATTCCATGAGTCTCAAATGCGGCATCGTCGGCTTGCCCAACGTCGGCAAGTCCACCCTGTTCAATGCGCTGACCAAGGCCGGCATCGCCGCCGAGAACTACCCGTTCTGCACGATCGAGCCGAACGTCGGCATCGTCGAAGTGCCGGATACGCGCCTGAAGGCGCTCTCCGAGATCGTCAAGCCCGAGCGCGTCGTGCCGGCCGTCGTCGAATTCGTCGACATCGCCGGCCTCGTCGCGGGCGCGAGCAAGGGTGAAGGCCTCGGCAACCAGTTCCTCGCGAACATCCGCGAAACCGACGCGATCACGCACGTCGTGCGCTGCTTCGAGGACGACAACGTCATTCACGTCGCCGGCAAGGTCAGCCCGATCGACGACATCGAAGTGATCAACACCGAACTCGCGCTCGCCGATCTCGGCACCATCGAGAAGGCGCTCACGCGCTATTCGAAGGCGGCGAAGTCGGGCAACGACAAGGAGGCGGCGAAGCTCGTCGCGGTGCTCGAAAAGGTGCGCGCGCAGCTCGACCAGGGCAAGGCCGTGCGCGGCCTCGCGCTGTCGGACGACGAACAGGCGCTGATCAAGCCGTTCTGCCTGATCACCGCGAAGCCGGCGATGTACGTCGCCAACGTGAAGGACGACGGCTTCGAGAACAACCCGCACCTCGAGGCGGTGCGCAAGTACGCGGAAAGCGAAAACGCGCCGGTGGTCGCCGTATGCGCGGCGATCGAGGCGGAAATCGCCGATCTCGACGATGCGGACAAGGAAGCGTTCCTCGCCGACATGGGCATGGAAGAGCCGGGCCTCGACCGGGTGATCCGCGCGGGCTTCAAGCTGCTCGGCCTGCAGACCTACTTCACCGCGGGCGTGAAGGAAGTGCGCGCGTGGACGATCCACATCGGCGATACCGCTCCGCAGGCGGCCGGCGTGATCCACACCGACTTCGAGCGCGGCTTCATCCGCGCGCAGACGATCGCGTTCGACGACTTCGTCACGTACAAGGGCGAGCAAGGCGCGAAGGAAGCCGGCAAGATGCGCGCGGAAGGGAAGGAATATGTCGTGCACGATGGGGATGTGATGAACTTCTTGTTCAACGTTTAAGCGTTGCTGCTGCATCGATCGTGAGAAAGCCCGCTGACTGCGGGCTTTTTCTTTTCGATGGCGGAAGACCGGCTCATTGCCGATCGACGATCGTCAGCGCCCCGGACATATGCAGGAACTGCCCGTCCTTCGTCGCGATGTTCGTATCCACCGTGCCGCGTTCGAAATCCTCGACGCGCACGACGTTCGAGCCTGTGGACGGCTCATGCCAGTACACCATGTACACCTGCGGACGGATTTCGCGCGCCGTGTACTGCACCGTATCCGTCACCCCCTTGAACTGGCCGGCCGTGCCGACGAACGACATCGTCTTGTCCGGGAGACCCGTCGCATCGTCATCGCCCGGGTTTCAATGCCATGAACCACGGTGACATGGCGAATACGCATCGGCTGTTACGAGATCGCGAAAGTGGCGGCCTTTTGTCATGTCGGATCGGTTCATGAGGATTTGCGGAAAGCGCTAGCGGACAACCTTTTCGCCATTTCCTTCGTTGCCGCCGTTGCACAGATCGCCTGTGCAGCAGGTCGCATTGAACCCTCGCCCCATGCGTGACGCGCCGATTTTTCGCAGGATGTGTCGCGCGCCTTCTTCCACTTCGCCATCCGTGCGTCGAGCGCCGCCTTGCGCCGTGGCTGCTCGCTCACCTGTTTGTCGACGATCCGCTGCAATTCCCGCTCGGCGACGATCTGATCGCGCCACGCGCAAAAATTCATACTCGTCTGGCTTGAGTCACAGTCCCTGAGCAGCGCATTGACCTCGCTTGCCGGCAACCCGCTGCGTGCCGCTATCTCGTCCGCTACCGCCGGGCCGGCAAATGCACGCGTCGACGCCAGCACGAGCAAACCAATCATTGCCGTTCTCACCGTGCCCTCTGTCGTGGCTGGAACGGCGCCGATGCCCGACGGACCCGGACCGCGAGTTGTGCATTCACTTGCGTCGCCGTAACCGGCGTGCGCAATTCTTCCGGGGAGCACGGCCCGGTGTGAGCCAGCGTTCCGATGCCATAGGTACAGTTGTTCGCCTGATCGTTGTAGTAAGCCATGACCGCGCTTTCCCGCCTCCGCAGCTCCGCCCACCCTGCGTCACTCAATCCCAGGCTTTCGTTCGCCATTTACCCCTCCCGACGCGACCGCTCACGCAAGTCGACCTCATCATTCACTTCGGTTCTCGAAGCGATCAATGTATGGCGTTGCCGTTCGCGATGAAATCAGACGAGTTCGATTTTGACGCGTGGGTACCTCAACGATCGCGAGGCACGGAAGACCGGGCAGCGTGACGTTCCGTGTATCCGTGTACTGGCGCCAAAAGACAAATGGCCCGACCGGCAACCGCCGATCAGGCCATTTTCACGCCCGGGACTTCGCGCCCCGTCGTCACATCATTCGATCAGATCACGTCGCCGACACCCGCCGCCCCGCACCCGCCTTCGCATCGCGCCCACGCTTGTTCAGCCACGACGCGAGCAGCACGATCAACGCCAGCACGGCCGTCGCACCCACTTCCATCCGGTGTTCCTCGCTGACGAACATCACGGTCAGCGTGCCGCAGATGAACAGGATCACCGCCCACGTGAGCCACGGGAACAGCCACATCCGCAGCGTCAGGTCCGCGCCGCCCGCTTCGAGCGTCCTGCGCATCCGCAGTTGCGAGATCGCGATCACGAGATACACGAGCAGCGCGATCGCGCCCGACGTCGCGAGCAGGAAGCCGAACACCTGCTCCGGCATCAGGTAGTTCGCGATCACGGTCAGGAAACCGAACGCCGTCGACGCGAGCACGGCCGCGCGCGGCGTGCCGGTCGAATCGGTGCGATGCAGGAAGGCGGGCGCGTCCTTGCGCCGGGACAGCGAGAACAGCATCCGCGATGCCGTATACAGCGCCGAATTCAGGCAGCTCGCGACCGACACGAGCACGATCACGTCGATGATCGCCTTCGCGTTCGGGACGCCGATCAGTTCCATCGCGCGCTGATACGAGCCGTGCTTCGGCAGCAGCGGGTCGTTCCACGGCACGATGGCCGCGACGACGAGGATCGAGCCGAGATAGAACAGCGTGATACGCCAGATGACCGAGTTCGTCGCCCGCACGATCTGGCGTTGCGGGTTGTCCGATTCGGCGGCCGCGATCGTCACGATCTCGGTGCCGAGGAACGAGAACATCGTCGTCAGCATCGCCGCGAGCACCGCGCTCGCGCCGTGCGGCATGAAGCCGTCGTGCACGAACAGGTTCGACACGCCCGACACGGCCGGCGCGGGAATGATGCCGACGATCGCCGCGCCGCCGATGCACAGGAACACGACGATCGCGACGACCTTGATCAGCGCGAACCAGAATTCGAATTCGCCGTAGTTCTTGACGGAAAAGAGATTGGTGACGGTGAGCAGCAGCGTGATGCCGAGCGCGAAGATCCACGTCGCGATGCCCGGGAACCACGCATTAAGGATGGTCGCGGCGGCGGTCGCCTCGATCGGGATCACCAGCACCCAGAACCACCAGTACAGCCAGCCGATCGTGAAGCCGGCCCAGTGGCCGATCGCACGATCGGCATAGGTCGAGAACGACCCGCTGTCCGGATGCGCGACGGCCATCTCGCCGAGCATGCGCATCACCAGCACGACCAGCACGCCCGCGATCGCATACGCGAGTATCGACGCCGGCCCGGCTTCCGCGATCGCGTGGCCGGAGCCGACGAACAAGCCCGCGCCGATGACGCCGGCAATCGACATCATCGTTACGTGACGCTGCTTCAGGCCGGTGCCGAGGCCTGTGTTGCTTCCACTCATCTGTCTCTCTCCAAAAAACGGTTCCGGTACGACCGGTGTCGCGTGAAGGCGGCGCGGGAGTTGTCGTTCTTGAATCCGGCCGCGGCCACGCGTGCGTCGCACGCGGGCATGGGCCGGAGGGGCCGTGCCGGTCGGGTCGTCCGCGCAGTCTGCGAAGCTGCGGGTGCGATGCGGCGCACGGGGCGCCGGCGCATCGCGTACGCCCGTTCCGTCGGCTGTCGTCAGCCGCCTTCGAAGCGAAGGAGTGTAAGCATCAAACGGTTCTTCACTAAGAACCAATTGAAGAATTTCGATGGAACCACTCGTTGCATCGATACGAATCGATGCAACGCTTGATCCGGTTCGGCGGCGGCTCGCGTGGGGGCGCGCCGTTCAGTTCGTGTCGCCGGCGGCTTCGTCCCGCCACCTCGCCGGCACGATTGCGCGCCATTCCCGCAGGAGCAGGTTTTTCACGGCGTCGGGGTGCGCGGCCGACAGGCGCACCAGCACGATCGGCCAGCCGACGTAGTGATCGGTCACGTAGTACACGTCGGGCGCCGACTCGATCAGCCACGCGCGCTCGTCGGGGCCGACGCCCTTCACGACGAGCGTGTCGCCGTCCTCGCGCAGCCGCGCGAGCAGCTTGCCCTTCACCTTGAGCGCGGGCGTGCCGTACGACGTGCCTTCCTCGACGCCGCGCCACGCCAGTGCGATCTGCCGGACTTCGTCGAATGTCACGATGCCTCCCCGACCGTGCGTCGATGGTTGACGGTCCGGCTACCCTACCGGAAACCGCGCGACGCGCCCACTATCGCCGCATCACGCGGAACGGCCGAAGCTCGCCGCGTTCCGCCGGTGGATTTTCGATGCCGCGCAGCCCGACGGCGTGGCGTCGATGTCCGGCGCGGCGTCGCGTCACGCCGGCACCCGGCGCCGATCCGCTAACATGCGGCGCGGGCAACCGGCCCGACATCGACAACAACGAACGAAACGAGAGAGACCATGCGCACCCTGCTCCGCCGCGCGACCCAGGTCGCGACCCTGTCCGCCGCGCTCTTCGTCGCGGGCGCCGCGTTGCCGCCGGCCGCGCACGCCTATCGCGCGCCGCCCGGCTACGGCAACGAAGCCGACCTCGACCGTCACGACACGTATCGCAACCGCGACGGCGAAACCGTGCATGCGCCCGCGCATTCGAAATCGGGCCGCGTGCCGGACGGCGCGAGCGCGCGTTGCCGCGACGGCACGTACAGCTTCAGCCGCCACCGGCGCGGCACGTGCTCGGGGCACGGCGGCGTCGCCGCGTGGCTGTGAGCGCGGGTCGGCCGAATGGCCTGCGCCGCGCCAGCGGCAACCGGCGGCGAAGTACAATACGCGCTCGCACCGCCGCGCCCCGCGCGGCACGCTCCGTACCGAATCACCCGACGCCGCCACGCCCGCGCGCGCTGCGCGGCCGTCTCAACCACTTCTGACTTTCACACCGAAATGGCCCAATACGTTTTCACGATGAACCGGGTCGGCAAGATCGTGCCGCCCAAGCGCCAGATCCTGAAGGACATCTCGCTGTCGTTCTTTCCCGGCGCGAAGATCGGCGTGCTCGGCCTGAACGGCTCGGGCAAGTCGACGCTGATCCGCATCATGGCGGGCGTCGACAAGGACATCGAAGGCGAAGCCACGCCGATGCCGAACCTGAACATCGGCTACCTGCCGCAGGAACCGCAGCTCGACCCGACGAAGACCGTGCGCGAAGCCGTCGAGGAAGGCCTCGGCGACCTGTTCCAGGCGAACAAGAAGCTGGAAGAAATCTACGCGGCCTACGCCGAACCGGACGCCGACTTCGACGCGCTCGCGGCCGAGCAGGCGAAATACGAAGCGATCCTCGCGTCGAGCGACGGCGGCAGCCCCGAGCAGCAGCTCGAAGTGGCCGCCGACGCGCTGCGCCTGCCGTCGTGGGACGCGAAGATCGAGCACCTGTCGGGCGGCGAGAAGCGCCGCGTCGCGCTGTGCAAGCTGCTGCTCGAAAAGCCCGACATGCTGCTGCTCGACGAACCGACCAACCACCTCGACGCCGAATCGGTCGACTGGCTCGAGCAGTTCCTGGTGCGCTTCCCGGGCACCGTGGTCGCGGTCACGCACGATCGCTACTTCCTCGACAACGCGGCCGAGTGGATTCTCGAACTCGACCGCGGCCACGGCATTCCGTGGAAGGGCAACTACAGCAGCTGGCTCGACCAGAAGGAAGAGCGCCTGAAGCAGGAAGAAGCGTCGGAATCGGCGCGTCAGAAGGCGATCAAGAAGGAACTGGAGTGGGTGCGCCAGAACCCGAAGGGCCGCCAGGCGAAGTCGAAGGCGCGTATCGCGCGCTTCGAGGAGCTGAGCAGCCAGGAATACCAGAAGCGCAACGAAACGCAGGAAATCTTCATTCCGGCCGGCGAGCGCCTCGGCAACGAAGTGATCGAGTTCAAGAACGTCAGCAAGTCGTTCGGCGACCGCCTGCTGATCGACAACCTGAGCTTCAAGATCCCGGCCGGCGCGATCGTCGGCATCATCGGCCCGAACGGCGCCGGCAAGTCGACGCTGTTCAAGATGCTGACCGGCAAGGAACAGCCGGATTCGGGCGAAGTCGTGATGGGCCCGACGGTGAAGCTCGCGTACGTCGACCAGAGCCGCGACGCGCTCGACGGTTCGAAGACGGTGTTCGAGGAAATCTCGGGCGGCGCCGACGTGCTGACGGTCGGCAAGTACGAAACGCCGTCGCGCGCGTACATCGGCCGCTTCAACTTCAAGGGCGGCGACCAGCAGAAGATCGTCGGCAACCTGTCCGGCGGCGAACGCGGCCGCCTGCACCTCGCGAAGACGCTGATCTCGGGCGGCAACGTGCTGCTGCTGGACGAACCGTCGAACGACCTCGACGTCGAAACGCTGCGCGCGCTGGAAGACGCGCTGCTCGAATTCGCGGGCTCGGTGATGGTGATCTCGCACGATCGCTGGTTCCTTGACCGGATCGCGACGCACATCCTCGCGTTCGAAGGCGATTCGCAGGTCACGTTCTTCGACGGCAACTACCAGGAGTACGAAGCCGACAAGCGTGCGCGCCTCGGCGAGGAAGCCGCGAAGCCGAAGCGTCTGCGCTACAAGCCGATCAGCCGCTGAGCGGCGCGGCCCGGGCGCCCGGCGCCGCGCTCGCGCGGGGCCGGTGCCGAACGGGGCCGCTTCCGGAACGGCACAGCGAAAAAGCGAGCCCAGCGCTCGCTTTTTTTATCCCGCGCGACTTCCGCGCCGTCTACACCAGCGCGCCCAGTTCACGCAGGCGTGCTTCGGTCGCCGCCGCGCTCGTGTGATGAATGCCGTGCCAACCAAGCGCCGTCGCGGCCGCCGCGTTGTGCGCGTTGTCGTCGATGAACACGAGCTCGTGCGGCGCGACCCCAGGCAGGTGCGGCTCGATCCGCGCATGCCTCTCGCGGTAGATCGCCGGCTCGGGTTTCACGAGCTTCACGCGGCCCGACACGACGATGTCCTTGAAGCGGCGCAGCACCGGGAAGTTGTCCCATGCATACGGAAACGTCTGCGCGGACCAGTTCGTCAGCCCGAACAACGGCATCCCCTGCGCGTCCAGCCGCTCGACGAGCGCCGCGCCCTCTTCGAGCACGCCGCCGATCATCTCGTGCCAGCGCGCGTAGAACGCGCGGATCAGCGCCTCGTGCTCCGGAAACTTCGCGACGAGTTCGGCCGTGCCCTCCTCGATCGTCTGCCCGCCGTCCTGGCGGACCACCCAGTCCATCGCGCATACGTGCGTGAGGAACCAGCGGCGCTCGGCGGCGTCGGGAATCAGTTCGCGGTAAAGGTACTCGGGACTCCAGTCGATCAGCACGCCGCCGAAATCGAACACCACTGCCTTGATCGTCATGCGAACTCCGCGGCGAGCACGTCCGCGAGCGGACGCGGCGTCACCGCGTTGCCCGACAGCGAATTGTTGTGCCAGATGAAGTGATGGTGCGCGACGATCTGCGCCGCCGACAGGTGGGCACGCTCGTTCGTCGTGTGCAGGTCGGACACGACGGTCGTCCGGTAGCCGAGCAGCGCGGCACGGCGCGCGGCCGAATCGACGCAGAACTCGGTCGCATAGCCGCAGATCAGCACCGAACGGATGCCATGGCGATCGAGCTGCGCCGCGAGCGGCGTGTCGTGAAACGCGTCGCTCGCCTGCTTGCGCACGCGCCAGTCGTCGCGACCGACGACCAGCCCGGCGTGCAGTTCCCAGCCCGGCGTGCCGGGCACGATGTCGTCGTCCGCGTCGCCGTCGTGCTGCACGAAGCACACCGGCGCGTTCGCCGCATGCGCCGCTGCCGTCAACCGGTTGATGCCCGACACCACGTCGTCGAGCCGGTACGCGGGCTGCGCCCGCTGCACCAGCCCACGCTGCATGTCGACCACGATCACCGCAGTGTCCGCCATTGCTTGCCCTCGCTGTTATTGTCAGGCCGTCGTTCGATCGTGACCGACTCGCCATCCGCCGTTGCCGCGCGTTGCGTCAGATCGGCTGCGTGCGCAAGTCGAGCCACGCCTTCGCGTCGCCGCTCAGATGCCGGCCGACGCGCTCGCGCACCGTCGCGTGATACGTGTTCAGCCACGCGCGCTCTTCGTCGTGCAGCATCTCGATCAGCACGCAGCGCGTGTCGATCGGGCACAGCGTCAGCGTCTCGAATGCGAGGAAATCGCCGAACTCCGTCTTCCCGGCCGCGCGGTTCACGACCAGGTTCTCGATCCGGATGCCCCACTGGCCCGGACGGTACACGCCCGGCTCGATCGACGTGATCATTCCCTCTTCCATCGCCGTGTACGGCTCGGCCGGCGCGTAGTGCGAGATCACCTGCGGGCCTTCGTGCACGTTCAGGAAGTAGCCGACGCCATGCCCGGTGCCGTGGCCGTAGTCGAGCCCGGCCGCCCACATCGGCGCACGCGCGATCGCATCGAGCATCGGCGAGCGGATGCCGCGCGGGAAGCGGGCGCGCGATAGCGCCATCATCGACTTCAGCACGATCGTGAAATCGCGCCGCTGCAGGTCGCTGACGGTGCCGACCGGCACGACGCGCGTGATGTCGGTCGTGCCCGTCATGTACTGGCCGCCCGAATCGATCAGCAGCAGGCCGTCGCCGGCGATCGTCGCGTGCGACTCGCGCGTCGCATGGTAGTGCGGCATCGCGCCGTTCGCGTTGAAGCCGGCGATCGTCGCGAAGCTCGCCGACACGTAGCCGGGGCGGCGGGCGCGCGCGGCCGTGAGCTTCTCCTCGATCGTCAGCTCGGTGATCGTCTCGCGATTCACCGCCTGTTCGAACCACGCGAAGAATTCGGCCAGCGCGGCGCCGTCGTGCTCCATCGTCACGCGCACGTGCTCGATCTCGGCGGACGTCTTGCGCGACTTCGCGAACGTCGACGGATTCACGGCCTCGACGAGCTTCACGCCGGCCGGCACGGCCTCGAGCGTGCCGAACGTCACGCGGCGCGGGTCGATCAGCAGCGTCGCGCCGTCGGGCAACGCCCCGAGCGACGCACGCGCGGCGTCGTAGGCGCGAACGTCGACGCCATCCCGCGCGAGCGACGCGGCCAGCGCCGGCGGCACCTTGCCGTCGGCGACGAACAGCGTCGCGCGATCGGCGCCGATCAATGCGTGCGCAACGAACACCGGATTGAAATTGACGTCGGCGCCGCGCAGGTTGAACAGCCACGCAAGATCGTCGAGCGTCGACACGAAGTGCCATTGCGCGCCCTGCGCGTGCATCGCGCGGCGCACTTCGGCGAGCTTGCTCGCGCGGGTCGTGTCGGCCTGCGGCGCCACGTGCTCGAACACCGCATCGCCGGGCAGCCCCGGCCGCTCCGGCCAGATCGCGTCGAGCAGGTCGACGTCGGTGCGCAGCGCGATGCCGCGCGCGCTCAGGGCGGCGCTCAGCCCGCGCGCGGCCGCGACGCCGAGCACGGCGCCATCGACGCCGACCGTCGCGCCGGCCGCCACGTTCTGCGCGAGCCAGTCGACGTGCGGTGCGCTCTGCTGCCCGCCCGTCATCTTCATCAACTGCACGCCCGTGCCCGCCAGCTCGGCGTCGGCCTGCACCCAGTAGCGGCTGTCGACCCACAACCCCGCGAACTCCGCGGTCACGACCAGCGTGCCGACCGAGCCCGTGAAGCCCGACAGCCAGCGGCGCGCCTGCCAGCGTTCCGGCAGGTATTCGGACAGATGGGGATCGGCGGACGGCACGAGATAGGCGGCCAGGTTCTCGCGGGCCATGGCGCCGCGCAACAGCGCGAGACGGGCCGGCACCGGCGAGACTTCGGGGAGACGGGCATTCATGATTTCACCTGAGAGCATTCAGCGACGGGCCGACAGCGCGACCGTCACGGCTACGGCGAGGAACGCGACGCCGGTGCAGACCGGCCATTCGAGCGTCTCGCCATCGTAAAACAGTCCCGAGAGATTGCCGACCATGCGGGCGGCGGCCGCGCCCGCGATGCCGACGAGCACCGCGATCCACCATGCCGGCCGGCCCGTGCGCCGCATCGGATGCAGCCAGCGACCGAACAGCCCGACGGCCGCTCCCAGGACAAGGATTCCAAACCAGTTCATTCAACGCCTTCTATAAATTCAGATTCGTCCCATAGGCGTGAACGTTGCCAGCGGCTAGCATCGATTCATCCATCGAACCCGAGACCAGCCGGGCGCCGCGAACGTTCGAGTGTAGGGGCCGACTCGACGTTATGGCAAGCGCACACCGGCTGCCGTATTGAAGAAATCGTCATGCGAATCGCTCTGATCGATCCGGAGTCGCGTCATAGCGCTCTCCTGAACCGCCTGCTCTTCGCGGGCGGTCACGTGTGCCATGCGTTTCCGTCCAGCACCGCATTCTTCGAGTGGCTCGCCGCCGACAACACCTGCGACATGCTGGTCACCGGCCACTGGGCCGGCGACCGGCCAGCGCAGGAAGTCATTCCGCGCGCGCAGGCGATTCTGCCCGGGTTGCCGGCCATTGCCATGATGCAGTCGGCGCGCGAAAGCGAAATCGTCTCGTGCCTGCACGCGGGCGCCGACGATTGCCTCGTGCGCCCCGTGAGCGGGCCGGAGTTTCTCGCGCGCGTCAACGCACTGAGCCGGCGCGCGGGCGTGCGGCGAGCGCCCGCCCGCTCGCGCGAAACGTACGGCGAATACGCATTCGACACCACCCATTGCCTCGTGCGTTTCGGCGACGCAATCGTTTCACTCACGCCGAAGGAGTTCCGTTTCGCGCAGTTGCTGCTCACGAACGTGTCGCGGCCCGTGTCGCGCGCCCATATCCTCGAAACGGTATGGGGCCGCCGCCGCGACATGAAGTCGCGCACGCTCGACACGCACGCGTCCCGGCTGCGCAGCAAATTGCAGCTGCTTCCGGAGCGCGGCTACCGGCTGTTGCCGCTCTACGGCTTCGGCTATCAGCTCGACCGCGTGCCGATCGAGCCCCCAAATTCGCGCCCCCGCCACGCCGATGCCCGGTACGCAGCGAGTGAGGAAATTACTGAAACGCTATAATATGGGGCTAAACGATAGCCCTCGATATGCAACTCCTCACGATCGGAATCAACCACCACACTGCGCCTGTCGCCCTGCGCGAACGCGTGGCGTTTCCGCTCGAGCAAATCAAGCCGGCTCTCGTCACGTTCAAGAACGTGTTTCTCGGCCCGCAGGCGCCCAATACGCCGGAAGCGGCGATTCTCTCCACCTGCAACCGCACCGAACTGTATTGCGCCACCGACGATCGCGCGGCCCGCGAAGGCGCGCTCCGCTGGCTGTCGGAGTATCACCGGATTCCGGTCGACGAGCTCGCGCCGCACGTCTATGCGCTGCCGCAGTCGGAAGCCGTCCGGCACGCGTTTCGCGTGGCATCCGGCCTCGATTCGATGGTGCTCGGTGAAACCCAGATTCTGGGCCAGATGAAGGATGCCGTTCGCACCGCGACGGAAGCGGGCGCGCTCGGCACCTACCTGAACCAGCTGTTCCAGCGCACGTTCGCGGTGGCGAAGGAAGTGCGCGGCACGACCGAAATCGGCACGCAGTCGGTGTCGATGGCCGCCGCCGCGGTTCGCCTCGCGCAGCGGATCTTCGAAAAGGTGTCGGATCAGCGTGTGCTGTTCATCGGCGCCGGCGAAATGATCGAGCTGTGCGCGACGCACTTCGCCGCGCAAGGCCCGCGCGAACTCGTCGTCGCGAACCGCACGGCCGAACGCGGCCAGCGGCTCGCCGAGCGCTTCAACGGCCGCGCGATGCCGCTGGCCGACCTGCCCGCCCGCATGCACGAGTTCGACATCATCGTGTCGTGCACCGCGTCGACGCTGCCGATCATCGGCCTCGGCGCGGTCGAGCGCGCGGTGAAGGCGCGCCGCCACCGGCCGATCTTCATGGTCGACCTCGCGGTGCCGCGCGACATCGAGCCCGAAGTCGGCAAGCTGAAGGACGTGTTCCTTTACACCGTCGACGATCTCGGCGCGATCGTGCGCGAAGGCAACGCGTCGCGCCAGGTCGCGGTCGCGCAGGCCGAAGCGATCATCGAGACGCGCGTGCAGAATTTCATGCAATGGCTCGACACGCGCAGCGTCGTGCCGGTGATCCGTCACATGCATACGCAGGCGGACGCGCTGCGCCGGGCCGAAGTCGAGAAGGCGCAGAAGCTGCTCGCGCGCGGTGACGATCCGGCTGCGGTGCTCGAAGCGCTGTCGCAGGCGCTGACCAACAAGCTGATCCACGGCCCGACGAGCGCGCTCAACCGCGTCAACGGCGCCGATCGCGATTCGCTGATCGACCTGATGCGCGGCTTCTACCAGCACGCGCCGCGCTCGAACGACCAATCCGGCCACTAGCGCCGCCCGGTCGCCCTGCCGCCGGCCGGTCGTTGTCCCACCGCCGGCCTATCCTTTCCGAATACCCCTTGCCCGGGAGCGCCGCTCCACACCATGAAGACGAGCATGCAACGCAAGCTCGACCAGCTTTCCACACGGCTGGCCGAACTGAACGACCTGCTGAGCCGCGAAAACGTCACGGCCGACCTCGACCAGTACCGCAAGCTGACACGCGAACATGCGGAACTCGGCCCGGTCGTCGAGCAATACGCGTTATGGCGCCAGTCGCGCAGCGACGAGACGGCCGCGCAGGAGCTGCTCGCCGATCCGTCGATGCGCGATTTCGCGGAAGACGAAATCCGCAGCGCGCGCGAGGGCATGGCGCGGCTCGAGACCGAACTGCAGAAGATGCTGCTGCCGAAGGACCCGAACGACGACCGCAACATCTTCCTCGAAATCCGCGCGGGCACGGGCGGCGACGAATCGGCGCTGTTCGCGGGCGACCTGCTGCGTATGTACCTGCGCTTCGCGGAACGCCAGCGCTGGCAGGTCGAAATGATGTCGGAGAGCGCGTCGGATCTCGGCGGCTACAAGGAAGTGATCGTGCGAATCGCGGGCCAGGGCGCGTATTCGCGCCTGAAGTTCGAATCGGGCGGCCATCGCGTGCAACGCGTGCCGGCCACCGAGACGCAGGGGCGCATCCATACGTCCGCGTGCACGGTCGCCGTGATGCCGGAAGCCGACGAAATCGGCGAGGTCGAGATCAATCCGGCCGACCTGCGCATCGACACGTTCCGCGCGTCCGGCGCGGGCGGCCAGCACATCAACAAGACCGATTCGGCGGTGCGCGTCACGCACATCCCGACCGGGATCGTCGTCGAATGCCAGGACGACCGCTCGCAGCACAAGAACAAGGATCGCGCGCTGAAGGTGCTCGCCGCGCGCATCAAGGACAAGCAGTATCACGAGCAGCACGCGAAGGAAGCGGCGACGCGCAAGAGCCTGATCGGCTCCGGCGACCGCTCCGAGCGGATCCGCACGTACAACTTCCCGCAAGGCCGGATGACCGACCACCGGATCAACCTGACGCTGTACCGGCTCGAGGCGATCATGGACGGCGATCTCGACGAACTGATCGGCGCGCTCGTCACCGAGCACCAGGCCGAGTTGCTCGCGTCGCTCGGCGAAGCCGACTGAGGCCGCGATGCCCGACACCACCGCCGACGCGTTGCTGCGCGCATCGCCGCTCGACCCGGTCGATGCACGCGTGCTGCTCGCGCATGCGCTGGGCTGGACTCGCACGCAACTGATCACGCGCGGCGACGCGCCGCTCGACGCCGCCGTGGTCGAACGCTTCCGCGCGCTCGAAGCGCGCCGCGTCGCCGGCGAGCCCGTCGCGCAACTGGTGGGGATGCGCGAGTTCTTCGGCCGCCCGTTCGACGTGACGCCCGACGTGCTGATCCCGCGCCCCGAAACCGAGCTACTCGTCGAAGCCGCGCTCGATGCGATCAGCGGGCTGCCGCACGCCGCCGTGCTCGATCTCGGCACCGGCAGCGGCGCGATCGCCGTGTCGATCGCGGCCGAGCGCCCCGATGCGCGCGTCTGGGCGCTCGACCGTTCGCCGGCCGCGCTCGCGGTCGCGCAACGCAACGCCGACAAACTGCTCGACGCGCGGCGCCCCGGCGGCCCGCTGCGCTGGCTGCAGAGCGACTGGTACGCGGCGCTCGATCCCGCGCTCGCGTTCGATACGATCGTCAGCAACCCGCCGTACATCGCGCAAGGCGACCCGCACCTCGCGCAAGGCGACCTGCGTTTCGAGCCGCGCGGCGCGCTCACCGACGATGCCGACGGCCTCAGCGCGATCCGCACGATCGTCGCGGGCGCCGGCGCGTACCTGAAACCGGGCGGCACGCTCTGGATCGAGCACGGCTATGACCAGGCCGAAGCCGTCCGCGCGATCCTGGCGTCGCACGGCTTCGTCGCGGTCGAATCGCTCGCCGATCTCGCCGCCATCGAACGCACGACCGGCGGCCGCCTGCCGGGCTGACGCCCGGCCCGCCCGGTTGAAATCCGCTATCATTTCGATCTAACGCCCCGCAAACGCAAGGTCAGTCATGGACACCCAACAACGTATCAAGCAAATCGTCGACGAAAACCAGGTCGTGCTCTTCATGAAGGGCAACGCGCAATTCCCGATGTGCGGCTTCTCGGGCCGCGCCGTGCAGGTGCTGAAAGCCTGCGGCGTCGACCAGTTCAAGACGGTCAACGTGCTCGAGGACGACGAAATCCGCCAGGGCATCAAGGCATTCTCGAACTGGCCGACCATCCCGCAGCTCTATGTGAAGGGCGAATTCATCGGCGGCTCGGACATCATGATGGAGATGTACCAGTCGGGCGAACTGCAGCAACTGTTCGCCGCCGCTTGATACGCGGCACCCGCCCCCTTTTCGATGGCATCTCCCAGCGCGCCGCCACGCCGGCTGATCGTCGCGATCACCGGCGCCACCGGCGCGATCTACGGTGTGCGGCTGCTCGACCTGCTGCGCGCCGCCGGCGGCGTCGAAACGCACCTGCTGATTTCGAACGCCGGCTGGCTCAACATCCAGCATGAACTGAAGCTGCCGAAGGCCGACGTCGAAAGCCGTGCGGACGTCGTGCATTCGGTGCGCGACGTCGGCGCGACGATCGCGTCGGGCTCGTTCGCGACCGACGGCATGGTGATCGCGCCCTGTTCGATGAAGACGCTCGCGAGCGTCGCGCACGGGCTGTCCGACAACCTGATCACGCGCGCGGCCGACGTCACGCTGAAGGAACGCCGCCGTCTCGTGCTGATGGTGCGCGAAACGCCGTTCAACCTCGCGCATCTGCGCAACATGACCGCCGTCACCGAAATGGGCGGCATCGTCTTCCCGCCGCTGCCGGCGTTCTATGCAATGCCGAAGACGATCGAGGAACTCGTCGACCAGACCGTCACGCGCGTGCTCGACCTGTTCGCGCTCAGCGCCCCGCTCACGACGCCGTGGGCCGGCATTCGGCACACGCAGTAAATTACCCCCTTCTGCGCGGATTCCCCACCGATTCGCACCGCAATTCCGTCGATCTCACGCCTTCAGACGCGAATCGGCTTGGTGCGCGTGCCATCGCCACGATTATCAACGAACAAGCGTCAATCAAATTCCCGATTGCCGATTTATCAATGCCCGGTGCGCGCCTATAGTCACAGGCAAACCCTTTCGCAGGTCACCACCATGAACCGCTTGCCTTCGCTGTACCTGTCTCACGGCGCCCCGACACTGCCGATCGACCCCGCGCTGCCCTCCGGCGCGTTCACGCACCTCGGCGCCGAACTGCCGCGCCCGCGCGCGGTGCTGATGCTCTCCGCACACTGGGGCACGCAACAGCCGGTCGCGAGCGTCGCCGCGCATCCGGACACGATTCACGACTTCTACGGTTTCCCGCAGGCGCTGTACGACATCCGCTATCCGGCGCCGGGCGCACCCGACGTCGCCGCACGCGCGGCCGCGCTGCTGAACGCGGCCGGCATCGCGACCGCGACGACCGAACACGGCCTCGATCACGGCGCGTGGGTGCCGATGCTGCTGATGTTTCCGGAAGCCGACGTGCCGGTCGCGCAACTGTCGATCCAGCCGCGCGCGGACGCCGCGCATCACTTCGCGCTCGGCCGCGCGCTGCGGCCGCTGCGCGACGAAGGCGTGATGGTGATCGGCTCGGGCCAGATCACGCACAACCTGCGCGCCGCCGATTTCGGCGCGACGCCCGAGGATGCGGACCCGCGCGTCGCGGAATTCACCGACTGGTTCGAGGCCAAACTTGCCGCGCGCGACGTCGATGCGCTGCTCGACTATCGCCGGCAGGCGCCGCACGCGGCGCTGATGCATCCGACCGACGAGCATCTGCTGCCGGTCTTCACCGCGCTCGGCGCGGCGGACGACGACTACCGGCTCGGCATCCAGTCGCTCGGCACCTACCAGCGCGTGCTCGCGATGACGAACTACGTGTTCGCGAACGCCGACGCCTGAATCCGAACGGCGGCGCCATCGCCGAGCCAGTCAGCAAAAAGCCCGCCCGAGCATCGCTCGGGCGGGCTTTTTCGCTGCATCCTGCCGCCGCCGAATCCGGCGACAGGTCAGGCGTCAGGCGCCGACCCCCTCGAGGATCTCGTCGTGCGACTCGCGCTCGTCGAGATACTGGGTCCGGTAGCCGGTATTCACGCCCCAGAAGTAGAACACCAGCGAGATCGCCGCGACGATCAGCATGTCCCAGCCGTACGGCAGGTAGCCGTGACCGCCGAATTCCTTGCTGCCGATCAGCGACAGCACGGCCATCGTCGGCAGGTACGCGACCAGCCACCACGCGGCCTTCAGGTCGGCGCCCCAGCCGGTCCAGCCCGACTTCGCCTGGAAGTAGAAATACACCGGCAACGCGACGATCATCAGCAGGATGATTTCGCCCGTCAGCGGCCACTTCGCCCAGTACAGGATCAGCGACGCGCACACGAACGCGAACGGCGCGATCAGCTTCATCAGCGGAATCGACAGCGGACGCTCGATGTCGGTCGCCGAACGGCGCAGCGCCATCAGGCTGATCGGACCGGTCAGGTACGAGATCACCGTCGCGACCGAGATCACCGCCGCGAGCGAGCTCCAGCCGCGGAAGAAGAACAGGAAGATGAACGACACGAGCAGGTTGAACCACATCGCCTGGCGCGGCACGCCGTAGATCGGGTGCACGTTGCCGAACATCTTCGGCATCGTGTTGTTGCGCTCCATCGCGTAGATCATGCGGGTGGTCGTCGCCATGTAGGTCGTGCCGGTGCCACTCGGGCTGATGAACGCGTCGACGTACAGCAGGATCGCGAGCCAGTTCAGGTTCAGCGCGATCGCGAGTTCCGCGAACGGCGACGAGAAGTTGAAGTGCGCCCAGCCCTTCGCGACGTCGGCGGGGTTCACCGAACCGATGTACGCCATTTGGAGGAGCACGTAGATCACGAGCGCGAGCAGGATCGACGTGATCACCGCGAACGGCACGCTGCGCGACGGATTGCGCGCTTCACCGGCGAGATTCACCGGGCTCTGGAAGCCGTTGAACGCGAACACGATGCCGCTCGTCGCGACCGCGGTCAGCACGGCCGACCAGCCGTACGGCGCGAAGCTCGCGTTGGATGCGGTGCCGAGGTTCTCCGAATGGAAGCTCGTGAGCATCAGGCCGAGGATCGTGAGGCCGGGAATCAGGAACTTGAAGATCGTGATCGCGGTGTTCGCCCGCGCGAAAGCCTTCACACCCCAGTAGTTCAGCATGAAGTAGACGACGACCAGCACGGCCGACAGCAACAGGCCCAATGTCTGCAACTCGCCGTTCACGAACAAGGCATGAGCCCACGGATACGGCCACGTGCTCATGTACTGGATCGACGCTTCGGCCTCGATCGGGATCACGGATACGATCGCGATCCAGTTGGCCCATGCGCTGATGAAGCCCACCAGCGAACCGTGCGAGTAGCGCGCGTAGCGCACCATGCCGCCCGATTCGGGGAACATCGCCCCCAGTTCCGCATACGTCAGCGCGATCGCGAGAATCACGACGGCGCCGATGATCCATGCGCAGATCGCCGCCGGACCGGCGATCTTGGCGGCCTTCCACGCACCGAACAGCCAGCCCGAGCCGATAATCGAACCCAGCCCCGTCAGCATCAATGCAAACGGGCCGATGTTCCGTTGAATAGAACTCTTCACATCCTCTCCTGTGTCTCAAAAAGCATGGTCGGCCGGCGATCCGGGATCGGCTCGGAGCGCACCGCGCACGCATTCTTGGGAGGAGGGTCACCCGATCGGGGCAACCCGTCCACGCGGCGCGTAGTTTAACGGTTGCACCTCGAACGTGGCGCCAAAATCGATCGACCCCTACAAAAAATTCGCATCGCTTGCAAGCTTTGTAAACCGAATATCCGCAATAACCCTGAATGCCCGGGAATACGGTTGACCGTCAGACGGATTAGCCGTATAAAGGACTTCGCAGGATTTCAAGTGGCGAGTGAATTGGTTCTTTCGTAGTTCGCCCATCAACGGTACTCCGGTTGGTCCTATTACCCCTTCCTTGATTTTCCGCACCCCATGGGCTTCGGCCCCGTTTTATCTTTTTAGGAACAAGTAACATGGCAACCGGTACCGTCAAGTGGTTCAATGACGCAAAGGGCTTCGGCTTCATCACCCCGGAAGGCGGCGGCGACGATCTGTTCGCGCACTTCTCGGAAATCCGCGTCGAAGGCTTCAAGACGCTGCAAGAAAACCAGAAGGTTGAATTCGAAGTGAAGACGGGCCCGAAGGGTCTGCAAGCTGCGAACATCCGTCCGGTCTAAGCTTGGCGCGATAATTCGTGTAAAAAAGCCCCGCTTCGGCGGGGCTTTTTGTTTTTGGGCGCCGGTTGTCCGTCCGGCATGGCGACCTTTTAGCCGCCCGCCGTTCAGCCGAACAGGCGCTGCGCGTGAATACCGAGCCCCGTCGCGACACTCGCCAGGCGATCGCCGAACACCGGCTGCGCGTCCGGGAACGCGCCGGCCAGCGCGCCCGACAGGAACGCGAGCCCCGTCGAACCGCCGGTGAAATACAGCGCGCCGACATCGCGCGGCGCCACGCCCGCGAGCCGCACCGTCTCGCGCGCGGCGTCGACGATGCGTGCGGTGTCGTCGCGGCTCGCATCGACGAGGCGATTCGCGTCGAATGCGATCTGCAGATCCTCTTCCACGTCGTTCAGGTCGATCATCGTCTCTCCGCCCGCCGCGACGCCGATCTTCGCTTCCTCCGCGCGCGCCATCAGCGCGTGCCCGAGCCGCTGCTCGACCACGCTCGTGAGGCGCTCGTACTGTCGCACGTCCTGGTACAGGTGCTTCATCAGCTTCAGCTCGCCGATCCGCTTCGGCGTGTAGACGGTGTTGATCAGGTGCCAGGTCGCGAGATCGAAGTAGATCTTGTTCGGCAGCTCGCGCCCTTCCGGGTCGAGCGAACGGTAGCCGAATGCGGGCAGGATCGCCGCCAGTTCGACCCGCCGGTCGTAGTCGGTGCCCGCGACGTGCACGCCGTGGTGCGCGAGCACGTCGTCCTTGCGCTCGAGCCGCGCCATCCGCGCCGGGCCGACGCGCACCAGCGAGAAGTCGGACGTGCCGCCGCCGATGTCGGCGACCAGCACGAGACGCTCGGCCGACTGGCGCGATTCGTAGTCGAAGGCGGCGGCGATCGGTTCGTACTGGAAGTGAACGTCCGCGAACCCGACCGACTGCGCGGCCGCCTCGAGCTGATCCTGGGCGAGACGGTCGGCGCGCGGATCGTCGTCGACGAAGAACACCGGCCGCCCGAGCACCGCGCGGCCGATCGGCGCGCCCGCGCGCGCTTCGGCCTTGCGCTTCAGGTGCGTCAGGAAGCGCGCGATGATTTCGGTGTACGCGATCGCGCTGCCGTCGCCGAGGTCGGTCGTCGTTTCCGCGAGCGGCGAGCCGAGGATGCTCTTCATCGAGCGCATCAGCCGGCCGTCGAAACCGTCGATATAGGAGGCCAGCGCCGCTCGGCCGTATTCGACCGTCTCTTCGTCGTTGTTGAAGAAGATCGCGGTGGGCAGCGTCAGGTGGTCGCCCTCGACGGGCGCGAGGCGCATGCCATCGCCGTCGGGCAGCGCCACGGCGGAATTGGACGTGCCGAAATCGATCGCGCAGTAAGTCATGGGAAATTGCCGCAGCAGGGCCGGCGCGAAAACGGAAAGGACGGGCTTTTTAACATGAAGCCCGCGGGATCACAACCGGGGCCGGCCGCCCGTGCCGCGCAACGGGGGCCGGTGGCCACGGCGCGCGGCGTGGCGCGCCGGGAACAGGCGCGAACAGGACGGGTGACGCAGCCTGTCCGCCCGCGGGGTCAGGCCGCCGCGTCGAAGCGCTTCTTCCACGCACCGGCATAGACGACCTCGCCGAGCGCATGCCGCGTGCGCGGCGCCTTCTCTCGATCGCGCAGCACCGGATCGAGCTTGTCGACGTTGCCGTAGTGGCCGAGCGAGATGATCGACGCGATCGCGACGTCCGCCGGAATCGCGAACGCGTCGCGGAATGCCTTCGCGTCGAACCCGCTCATCTGGTGCGCGGCGAGGCCGAGCGCATGCGCCTGCAGCACCAGCGACATCGCGGCGGCGCCGGCGTCGTACAGCGCGGTCGGCGCCGGCTCGCCCTTCGGCGTCAGCGTGTGCGCGGTGACCGCGATCAGCACCGGCGCCGGTGCATTCCAGCCCTGGTTGAACGGCACCAGCGTCGCGAACGCGCGCTTGAACGCGTCTTCGTCCTGGGTGCGATCGAATACGATGAAACGCCACGGTTGCGCGTTGTACGCGGACGGAGCCCAGCGTGCCGCTTCGAGCACCGCGTGAAGATCGCCGGCGCTGATCGGCTCATCCGAATACGCGCGCGGGCTCCAGCGGCCCGCGATCAGATCGTGAATCGAAACAGTGGTGGGAGCAGGTTTGACGGACATGCGGTTCCTCGCTGACATCGATGAAGGGGCGCGAACGCCTTCGCGAACCGCAAGCATACCCGCTTGAGCGACTGCGCGCCCGATCCGGGCGCGCTATGCCAATCTCCGTGCGTGCAATGGCCGGCCGCAGCGCGTGCGGCCGGCCGGTCCGCCGCGCTCAGGCCGCCTGCGCGGCCGCGCGCGACGGGCCGCGGTTGATCCGCAGCACGATCAGCGCGCCGACGATGCACAGCCCGCCCGAGATCATCGACGCGATCGTGTAGGTGCCGAGGCTCGCGCGCAGCAACCCGGCGCCGAGCGCGGCGAACGCCGCGCCGAGCTGGTGGCCGGCGACGATCCAGCCGAACACGACCGGCGCCGCGGCCTTGCCGAACACATCGGTCGCGAGCCGTACGGTGGGCGGCACGGTCGCGATCCAGTCGAGCCCGTAGAACATCGCGAACAGCGGCAGCCCGAAGAAATCGATCCCGAACGCATGCGGCAGGTAGATCAGCGACAGCCCGCGCAGCCCGTAATACCAGAACAGCAGCACGCGGTTGTCGTAACGGTCCGACAACCATCCCGACAGCGTCGTGCCGAACAGGTCGAACACGCCCATCGCCGCGAGCAGCGACGCGCCCTGCACTTCGGTCATCCCATAGTCGCTGCACATCGCGATCAGGTGCGTGCCGACATAGCCGTTGGTGCTCGCGCCGCAGATGAAGAAGCTGAAGAACAGCAGCCAGAAGTCGCGCGAGCGGCTCGCCGTCAGCAGCGTGCGGAACGCGACCGCGAGCGGATTCTCCTTCGTCGCGTCGGGCGCGGGCGGCGCATCGGCCGGCTCGCCGTACGGGCGCAGCTGCACGTCGGCCGGCCGCTCGGGCAGCAGCAACGCGACGAGCGGAATCACGATCGCGGCCGCCACCGCGACGACCAGCACGACCGGCCGCCAGCCGTGACGCTGCGCGATCGCCGCGAGCATCGGCAGGAACACGAGCTGGCCGGTGGCCGTGCTCGCGGTCAGGATCCCCATCACGAGGCCGCGCCGCGCATGGAACCAGCGCGTGACGAAGGTCGCGGACAGCGTCAGCGCGACGACACCCGTCGAGCAGCCGACCATCAGCCCCCAGATCACCACCATCTGCCAGCTCTGCGTCATCATCGACGACAGCGCGACGCCCGCGCCCATCGTCACGAGCGCGGTGAGGATGGTCGGCCGCAGCCCGAAGCGCTGCATCGCGGCGGCCGCGAACGGGCCCGTCAGGCCGTACAGCGCGATGTTGACCGAAATCGCCAGCGAAATCGTCGCGCGGCTCCAGCCGAGCTCGCGTTCGAGCGGCACCATCAGCACGCTCGGCGTCGCGCGCGTGCCGGCCGCCGCCAGCAGGATCAGGAATACCACCGCCGCCGCGAGCCATCCGTAATGGAAGCGCCCGCCGATTCGTGTCACTGCCCAGTTCATCTTCACGTTCTCCAGTGGGCGGTTTTGGCGCCATCGCGCGTGCTCCGCCCCGACCGAGCCACCTCCGCCGCGCATTTCAACATCGGCTGACCCGGGCCGATGCTTGGCATTCGTCTGTCGAGCCGGCGCGATTGTTACCGACCGGTCACAACTGTGTTGCGATCGTAGTTACCAGTCGGTAACATGTCAAGCAATCCATTACGTAGTCGAGGGTCATCATGTCGGGCATCGAGGCCGCCAAACCGCTGGCGCGGCGCACACGCCGGCCGATCGACGGCGCCACCGCGCAGGAGCACCTGCTGCGTGCCGCCGAGGAGCTGTTTTACAGGGAAGGGGTGCGCACGGTCGGCGTCGAGGCGGTGGTGGAGCGCGCAGGCGTCAACAAGATGAGCCTGTACCGCCAGTTCTCGTCGAAGGACGAGCTGATCCTCGCGTATCTGGAACGGATGGACGCGTGCTTCTTCGAGCGGCTCGACACGAGCGCCGCGAAGCATCCGGGGCAGCCGAAGGCGCAGTTGATCCAGTACTTCGTCGATCTCGCCGAACGCGCGACGCAAAAGGACTATCGCGGCTGCCCGTTCGTCAACGTCGCCGCCGAATTCCCGGATGCGTCGCACCCGGCGCGCGAACGCGTCGCGCAGAACAAGGAGCAGTTGATGAAACGGCTCGTCGCGCTGTGCGAAGGCGCCGGCGCGCGACAGCCGAAGGCGCTCGCCGATGCGCTCGCGCTGGTGGTCGAAGGCATCTATGCGGCGAGCCAGACCTACCGGCATGGCGAAACGCCGATCGGCACCGCGCCCGCGCTCGTCACGCAGTTGATCGAAGCGGCCTGCGCGTGACGGCCCGCGCGCGTTGTTCCCCGGCGCGCCCGCTACAATGCGGCCCTTTTTGCCCTTTTTGCCCTTCCGCCCGACTGGTACCACGATGACCGACACCCGCCCCGACTCGCCCGACGACATCCTCGCCGCCACGCGGCACTGGCTCGCGCGCGCGGTAATCGGGTTGAACCTGTGCCCGTTCGCGAAAAGCGTCTATGTGAAGGAACAGGTGCGCTACGCGATCAGCGAAGCGACGACACTCGAAGACGCGCTCGCCGAACTCGAAACCGAGCTGCGCGCGCTCGACGCGGCGGACCCGCAGCAGCTCGATACGACGCTCGTGATCTACCCGCACGTGTTCGCCGATTTCGTCGACTACAACGATGCGCTGTTCTTCGCCGAGCGGCTCGTGCGGCAATTGCGGCTCGACGGCGTGCTGCAGATCGCGAGCTTCCATCCGCAATACCAGTTCGACGGCACCGAGCCCGACGACATCGAGAACTACACGAACCGCGCGCCGTACCCGATCCTGCACCTGCTGCGCGAGGACAGCATCGCGCGCGCGGTCGACGCGTTCCCGAACGCGTCCGCGATCTACGAAAAGAATCAGGAAACGCTGCGCCGCCTCGGCCACGAAGGCTGGCGCGAATGGATGCGCCGGCCGGGCGACGACGTGTGAGGCAACGTGCAACGCGCTGCGCAGGCGCCATGCCCGCGCGGCCGCCCGTCAGCCTTCGGCAGGCTCGACGGCGGCGTCGCCCGCCGCGGCGGCCTGCGTGACGAAGAAGCGCTCGTTCAGTTCGGCGAGCCCGAACATCGCGAGGATCTCGTTCAGCCGCTCGCCCGGCTTGCGGCGCGGCAGGTTCTTGTACTGCGCGATGATCAGCTCGTTCTTCATCGAATGCTCCCAGCCGACCAGCTCGGTCACGCTGACCTGGTAGCCGTGCGCCTCGAGCTGCAGGCAGCGCAGCACGTTGGTGATCTGGCTGCCGAATTCGCGCGTATGCAGCGGATGCCGCCACACCTCGGTCAGCGCATTCGCGAGCGACTTGCCCTTGTTCCTGCGCAGCACGCCCGCGACTTCCGCCTGGCAGCACGGCACCAGCACGATGTGCTGCGCGCGCTTCGCGAGCGCGAAGCGGATCGCGTCGTCGGTCGCCGTGTCGCATGCGTGCAGCGCGGTGACGACGTCGACCGTTTCGGGCAGTTGCGGCGACGTGATCGAATCGGCGACCGACAGGTTCAGGAACGACATGCCGCCGAACCCGAGCCGCGCGGCGAGCCCGGTCGAGCGCGTGACGAGATCCTCGCGCGTCTCGATGCCGTACACGTGCGACGCGAACGCCGGCGTGCCGTGCCCCGGCTGCTGCTTGAAGAACAGGTCGTACAGGATGAAGCCGAGATACGACTTGCCGGCGCCGTGATCGACGAGCGTCACGTGGCCCCTGTCGGCCTGCACGCCGGCGAGCAGCGGCTCGATGAACTGGAACAGGTGATAGACCTGCTTCAGCTTGCGGCGGCTGTCCTGGTTCAGCTTCCCGTCGCGGGTGAGGATGTGCAGTTCCTTCAGCAGCTCGACGGACTGCTCCGGGCGGATTTCGTGGGTCTTGTTCGACATCGTGAAGCGGCGCCGGGCCACGGTCGGTCGACCACGGCCCGGCGGCGGGAATTCGTGAGGAATGGCGGTAGTTTACCGAAAATACGCGGTCAGGCCCGCGCGCCGAGCCGCCACAGCGACGTGACCTCGGCGCGGCGCGCCGCATGCAGCGGATCGTCGGCATCCGTCGACTTCGGATGCGCGGGGCGGATGTCGTCGCGGCCGAGCACGACGAGGCCGGCTTCGTCGATCCACTGCAGCAAGGTGTCGCGCGGCCGCAGGCCGAGATGCTCGGCGAAATCCGACAGGATCAGCCAGCCCTCGCCGCCCGGCTCCAGATGCGCGGCCAGCCCCGCGAGGAAACCGCGCAGCATGCGGCTGTCCGGGTCGTAGACCGCGTATTCGATCGGCGCGCTCGGCCGGGCCGGCACCCACGGCGGGTTGCAGACCACGAGCGGCGCACGGCCGGAGGGAAACAGGTCGGCCTCGACGATCTCGACCTGGCCCGCATGGCCGAGCCGCGCGACGTTCTCGCGCGCACAGGCGAGCGCACGCGGATCCTGGTCGGTCGCGACGATGCGCTCGACGCCGCGCGACGCGAGCACCGCCGCCAGCACGCCGGTGCCCGTGCCGATATCGAATGCGAGCGACGTCGCCGGCAGCGACGCACGCGCGACGAGCTCGACGTATTCGCCGCGCACGGGCGAGAACACGCCGTAGTGCGGATGGATCGGCGCGCCGCCGAGCGCCGGGATCGGCACCCCCTTCTTGCGCCACTCGTGCGCACCGACGAGACCGAGCAATTCGCGCAGCGACACGACCGACGGCGCGCTGCCGGGGCCGTACGCTTCCTCGCAGGCGGCCCGCACGTCGGGCGCGCGGCGCAGCGGGATCGTGTAATCGGCGTCGAGCGGGATCAGCAGCATGCCGAGCGTGCGGGCGCGCTGCGATTGCGCGAGACGATGCAGGTTGAACGCCTCGACGCCGGCCGCGGCTTTCGCCTTCTTCGGCTTGCGTTCGACACGGCGCGCCATCGCCTGCAGAAGCTGGCGCGCATTCTGGAAATCGCCCTGCCAGACGAGCGCGGTACCCTCGCACGCGAGGCGGTAGGCCGCATCGGCGGCGAGGCGGTCGTCGGCGGGCACCGCGCGCTTCGGCGGTTGCACGCCGGCTTCGGAGCGCCAGCGCACGGCATGATCGACGCCGTCGGCGTCGGTCCAGTGGAAAAGGGGGAAATCGGTCACGCGAACTCGGTACGGTTGGCTTCAACGGCGGCGAGAATTCACCGCGCGGACCACACCATACCGCGCTTTGCCCGACCCGGCAAAACAGGCGCCGCGACGGTCGCCCGAAAGCATGCGTCGCGGCGCAACCGTCAATCAGCCGAGATCGAAGGTTTCCGCAACGGGCGCATCGCGCTTGACGGCCGCGATGCCGTTCTCGCGCCCTTGCACGCTCTTGTACGTCTCGCTCGTGCCGATGATCTGGTGGTTGGCGGCCTTCAGATTGAACATGGGCTCGCCGTTGTGGGCGAGCTTGCGCTCGTAGCGCGCGTCGAGCGGCGCGTTTTCCCGCACGGACGCGATCCCGTTTCGCGCGCCGCCTTTCTCCTCGTACCGCTCGCTCGCGAGGATGATCTCGCCGTTCGCCGACTTCAGGTGGAAGTAGTACTGGCCGTTCGTGGCCTTCATCAGCTCGAATTTTGCCGCCATGGATTGCCCCTGAAAAATGTCCGACCGCCGGACATCGGCCAGTGTAGGGGCGCCACGACAAAAATCGATATTTCGCCGAGATAAGCGTTGAAGACTGTCAAATGGTGAATTTTTAGAAACATTTGACCGACGTTGAATCCAACCGAGCGAGCTACCCGCCCCACCCCGGCAAGGCCGGCAGACGAAGCGTGCCCGCGTCCTTGAAGTGCACGGCGCCCAGCCCGCTGCCGGCGAGCCGGCCGCGCAGCGCATACGGCAGCTCGCCGTTCGCGGCCGCGCCGGGCAGGTTCCACGCCTGCCGCGCGGCCGCGAAGGCCGACACCGAAACCGGCACGTCGAGCACGGCCTCGCCGAACCGCGGCACGGTGCCCGCCCGGTCGCTGACGCCGCTCGCGAACGGCGTGCCGTTCAGGTCGAGCGCGACCGAGATGCCGTCGTAGTCGATCGGCGCATCGTTCGGATTCTGCACACGCAACTTCAGGCTGAAGCGCATCTCGAGGCCCTGCCCGACGAGCGGGTCGAGCCCGGCGACCGACACGCGCACCGGCTCGCGCGTGAGCGCCGCGCAACCGCCCAGCAGGAGCACGGTCGCGACCAGCGGCAGCACGGCGCGCAGCGGCGCGAGACGGGACAGGGCTCGCGGCATGGGAAGGTCTCCTCGCGGCAATCGGTGAACGGGACGCGTCGCTGCATTGTACCGGCCGTGCCTGTACCGGCCGTGCCGCCCATCACCGGATTTCGTAGTTTCGGCGGCTCCGCAAGATCGTTAATAGATTAAAACTACGGAATTTCCGGCCAAACGGAAAGCGCATTAATGACTTTCAGCATTCAATGAAGCGTCCGGAATTCAATAGATGCGCTTTCTAAATTTTTCGTTTCCTTTACCCAAAACCATCAAGTATATTTACGCATCCTTGGAGCAAGCCGACAAACCTTGATGCCGCATGACGGCGAATTTGCGGGACGGCGACACGCTGTCCATCCGTCCTGCGGCCTGGCCCGGCCAGCCCCGTAGGTCGTCGGTTCAAAGGGATCGCGCGCCCGCGCCGGGCGTGCGGCCCCGTGTCGTGCGCGCGAAATCAATTCAGTACAACACGCGCCCGGCCATTTTGAACCGGCCAGTTAAACGACATCCGGAAATCCAGAGGGGGCAGTAAACCATGATTACCTTCACGTAGTCGGCCGCCGTCTTTTTCGAATAATCCGTCATTGCCATTTTTTCGCCGTTGATTAAACGGCGAGGGGATTGCTTTTGCCGGCGTTTTCGCAGCACTGAACGATTCTTTCAACAATCGAGGTTTCAGTCATGTCGATTCATATTCGCAAGATGCGTTATCTGCCGCTCGTCGCCGCGCTGGCGCTCGCCGGATGCGGCGGCGACGACGGCGGTGCGGGCTCCGCTTCCGCGCTCAGCTCGGCCGGCGCGCCGCATACAAGCTCGTCGCCCGCCGTCACCGCGCCGCCGAGCGCATCGAACGTCGACAAGAGCGTCTCGCCTGTCGAATTGCCAGACACCGTGGTGCCCGTGAACTACCGGCTGTGGTTCCGCCCGAACGACGCGCTGAACGCGTTCGACGGCCGCGCCGACGTCGAAATCAAGGTGCTGAAGCCGGTCAACAACATCGTGATCGCCGGCCACCGGATCAAGTTCACCAACGGCCGCATCACGCTGCAGCCGGGCAACATCCAGCTGATCGCGACGCCGCAGGACAAGGGCGACTTCTATCAGTTGCGCCCCACCGCCGGCACGATCGCACCGGGCAATTATTCGCTGCACATGGAGTGGTCGGGCATCATCAACTTCAAGTCGTATGACGATCCGGCCACGCAGACGGGCGGCAGTTGCGGCGACGATCCGTATCCGGGCTGCTCGGCCGCCGAAGGCGTGTTCCGCGTCGACCTGAAGGGCACCGACGGCAAGACGAGCGGCGCGATCCTGACGCAGGGCGAAACCAACCTGTCGCGCCAGTGGTTCCCGGGCTGGGACGAGCCGGCGTTCCGCCCGACCTATGAAGTGACGGCCGAAGTGCCGCAGAACTGGCGCGTCGTGTCGAACGCGGCCGAGAAACCGTCGACCAACGTCGGCGGCGGCTACAAACTGGTGCAGTTCGAGAAGACCCCGCCGATGCCGTCGTACCTGCTGTTCTTCGGCGGCGGCCTGTTCGACACCTACGAGGACGATTTCACGAGCCCGCTGCCGGGCGGCAAGGGCGGCCTGCACCTGCGCGTGTTCACGCCGCCGGGCATGAGCGACTGGGCGAAGCCGGCGATGGACCGCACCAAGCAGGCGCTCGACTTCTACTACCGCTACACGGGCATCCCGCTGCCGCTGACGAAGTTCGACACGGTGGCCGCGAACGACGCGTTCAAGGAGCAGAAGGACCTGAACTTCGGCGGGATGGAGAACTGGGGGTCGATCCTCGAGTTCGCCGACGACATCCTGCCGCAGCCGGGCCAGCCGATGTCGCACTACGGCAACGAAGTGCTGACGCACGAAGTCGCGCACCAGTGGTTCGGCGATCTCGTGACGACCGACTGGTGGGACAACGTGTGGCTCAACGAATCGTTCGCGACGTTCTTCGAGACGAAGACGACGATCCAGTTCTTCCCCGACGAGTTCAGCTGGCTCGACCAGGTGAAGAACAAGTATCGCGTGATCAATCGCGACATCGGCCCGAACGCGTTCCCGGTCGCGCCGAACTTCAACGACTGGGCGTCGAACGACTTCGTGCTGAGCGCGAGCGCGTTCACGTACGACAAGGGCGGCCACGTGCTGAAGACGCTCGAGAACTATCTGGGCGAGCAGACCTTGCGCAAGGGGCTGCAGCAGTACCTGGTCGACTACTCGTTCGGCAACGGCACGCCGAAGCGCCTGTGGGATGCGCTGTCGAAGGAAAGCGGCCAGTCGGTCGGCCCGATCGGCGACAGCTACGTGCGTCAGACCGGCGTACCGCTGATCTCGCTCGACACGCAGTGCGACATGACGAAGAACCAGACGGTCGTCACGCTGAAACAGCAGCCGTTCCCGAACCAGAACGCGTATCCGGGCCTGCAGTGGACGGTGCCGATCACGCTCGCGTACGGCCAGGGTCTCGCGAAACGCACGACGCTCGCGCTGAAGGACACGCAGGCGCAGACGCGGATCGACGGCTGCACGGGCGTGGTCGCCGACCCGAGCGGTCTCGACTACTACGTCGTGAACTACAGCGACGCGGCCTGGAGCGGGCTGCTCACGCAGGTGAACAGCTCGACCGATCCGGTGCTGCTGGCGAACCTGAAGAGCGAAGCGGCGCTGCTGGTCGCGAACAACCTCGCGCCGGCTTCGCGCTCGACGTCGATCGGCTCGGTCGCTTCGCCGGCCGCGATGAAGCTGCGCCAGACGCCGACCTTCGGCGGCGTCGAACCGGTGACGAAGGAACGCCCGGCACGGCAATACCAGGGCCTCTTCAAGCCGCGCAAGGTACTGACGCAGTAACGGTGCGGATCCGGCCGGCGCCGCGCGACCCGCGGTGCCGGCCGGCGTACCGGTTTCTCCGACCTGTTGACGGGCCTCGCACGCGAGGCCCTTTTTTCATGCGGCGCGGCGTTCGCCGGCCGTCACGCCCACGCGGCATCCCACGCCGGCTGCGCGAACCACGTGGCGAGGAACGCGACGAGCCGCGACGTGCGCGCACTGCCGCGCGGCTGCTGGCGCAGCACGTGAATCGTCGCCGGCTCGGGCGCCGCCGCGTACTGCGGCAGCAGCGCGCGCAATCGTCCGTCGCGCAGCGCGTCCGCCACGAGCCAGGTCGGCAGGTGCGCGAGCCCGAGCCCGTCGATCGCCGCCTCGAGCAACGCTTCCGAATGATTACTGCGAAACCGCGGCTGCGCCGGCGCGTGGCGGCGCTCGCCGAAGCGCCATGCGCCGGGCGGCGGTGCGCCATGCCATGCGAGACAGTCATGGCCGGCGAGCGCGTCGGGCGATGCGGGTTCGCCGCGCCGGGCGAGGTAGGCCGCGCTCGCGCACAGCACGCGCCGCTGCGGCGCCAGCACCGTCGCGACCAAACGCGTGTCCTCGAGCGGGCCGATGCGCACCGCGAGATCGACGTCGGAGCCGAGCCGCGCACCCTGCAGGTCGACCATGCTGTCGGTCAGCACTAGGTCGACCTGCAGCGCCGGATGGCGCTGCATGAACGCGGCCAGCGCGGCCATCAGGTGCCGCCGGCCGAAAGGCGCCGGACAGTCGATGCGCAGCAGCCCGCCCGGTTCGTCGTGCTGACTGTGCAGGTCTTCCTGCAATCCGCGCAGTTCGGCCAGCATGCGTGTCGCGCGCCCGTACAGCAGCTGCCCGGCCTCGGTCGGCCGCAGCGCGTGCGTGGTGCGATGCAGGAGGCGGATGCCGAGCTGCGTCTCGAGCCGGTCGATGCGCCGCGTGACCGACGACGCGGCGACGCCGAGCCGGCGCGCGGCCGCCGAGAAGCTCTGTTGGTCGACCACGTCGACGAACAGCGCGAGGTGCGGGGAAAGGAAGTCGTCCATTCGTGAGCCTGCGGATTTGGCTATGCGGAATACGCAAAACAATCATCCGCCTTTGCACGTTTCCGCGTCAAATCGGGCCCGCTAGACTGCATTCACCGGTTTCATCCGCCGCACGCGCCGGCCCGCCGGGCCGGGCGGCCGCCATCTTCACGGAGATCATCATGCGCAGCATCCGCTTCGACACCCCCGCCGCCGACATCGAGTCGCTCGACGCGCTAGTCCGGGACATCGCCCCGCCCGTACCGGCCGACGGCCAGATGCTGATCGAGGTGCGCGCGGCCGGCGTGAACCCGAGCGACGTGAAGGCCGCGCTCGGCCGCATGCCGCATGCGGTGTGGCCGCGCACGCCCGGGCGCGACTGGGCCGGCATCGTGCGCAGCGGCCCCGATAATTGGGTTGGCGCGCCGGTGTGGGGCTCGGGCGGCGATCTCGGCGTCGGGCGCGACGGGTCGCATGCGGAGTGGCTCGTGCTGGACGCCGCGCACGTGCGCCGCAAGCCGGGCGTGCTGACGCTCGACGAGGCGGCCGGCGTGGGCGTGCCGTTCGTCACCGCGTACGAAGGCCTGCGCCGGGCCGGCATGCCGACGGCCGACGACGTCGTGCTCGTGTTCGGCGCGAACGGCAAGGTCGGCCAGGCCGCGATCCAGCTCGCCAGCGCGCGCGGCGCGACCGTGATCGGCGTCGAGCGCGGGCCCGGCGGCTATCGCGGCCACGCGTCGGGCGACGTCCATATGATCGACGCGTCGAGCCGCACGGTGGCCGACGCGGTGCGCGAGTTGACCGGCGGCCGCGGCGCGGACGTGGTCTACAACACGGTCGGCAGCCCGTATTTCGAAGCGGCGAACGCGTCGATGGCGATCGGCGCGCGGCAGATCTTCATCTCGACGATCGAGCGCAGCGTGCCGTTCGACATCTTCTCGTTCTATCGCGGCCAGCATACGTTCGTGGGCATCGATTCGCTGCAGCTCGGCGCGGCCGCGGTCGCGCAGATCCTCGACACGCTCGCGCCCGGCTTCGGCAACGGCACGCTGCGCCCGTTCCCGATCGGCGACGACTACGTGTACCCGCTCGAGCGTGCGCACGACGCGTATCGCGCGGTGCTGGCCGGCGCGCGCGAGCGCGTCATCCTCAAACCCTGACACCGGACCTACGGGAGACCGCCATGATGGATTACGTGACCTCGCTCGCGGTGGGCATCGGCGTCGGCGTGTTGTACGCGCTGCTGCACGTGCGTTCGCCGGCCCCGCCGCTCGTCGCGCTCGTCGGCCTGCTCGGGATGGTGATCGGCGAACGCGCGATCGCGCTGCTGCGT
This sequence comes from Burkholderia sp. AU16741, assembly GCF_002223345.1. Lineage (NCBI taxonomy): Bacteria > Pseudomonadati > Pseudomonadota > Betaproteobacteria > Burkholderiales > Burkholderiaceae > Burkholderia > Burkholderia sp. AU16741. The sequence goes on along the minus strand of NZ_NKEZ01000002.1, from coordinate 150,625 downwards.
TGATGCGTTGATGCGTCGCCCGATGCCGCGCTAGCGATCGTCGCGGCGCCGGAACGCCCACCACGCGGCCAGCGCGGTGAAGCCGGCAACGAGCAGCACCATCAGCCAGAAGCCGTGCTTGTTCTCCGAGAACGGCACGCCGCCCACGTTCATCCCGAAGAAGCCCGCGACGATGTTGATCGGCAGCGCGATCACGGTGACGAGCGTCAGCGTGAACAGCGTCCGGTTGTTCTGCTCGTCGAGGCGCGAACCGATCTCTTCCTGCAGCAGCTTGATCCGCTCGTTGAGCCCCGCCAGATCGGCGAGCACCAGCGAGAATTCCTCGGTCGACTCGCGCAGTTCCTGCACGTCCTCCGTATGCAGCCACGCGGGCGGCTTCGCGAGCAGCCGGAAGATCGAGCCGGGCTCCGGCGCGAGCATGCGCTGCAGCCGCGTCAGCGTGCGTCGCATCGCGCCGAGCTCGATCCGGCTCGACGTGAGCCGCTGCGACAGGAAGCGATCCTCGATGCGGTCGACGTCGATGCTCGTGCGCCGCATGATCTGGATCAGCAGGTCGGCCTGATCGCGCAGCAGATGCACGAGCAGCTCCGCGGGCGAGCGGAACGGCTCGCCGTCGCGCACGCATGCGCGCAGCGTGTCGACCGAGCGCAACGGCTTGAGCCGCGCGGTCACCATGATGCGCCGCTCGACGTGGACGAACAGCGTCGCGATCTCCGACGGCGTGAGCTCGAGATTGAACATCACGTCGTTGACGACCGCGCGCAACGCGCCGTCCTCCTGCTCGATGCGCGTCGAGCGCGAGCCTTCGTGCAGGAATTCGAAGAAGCTGTCGGGCAAGCCGAGATGCGTGCGCATCCAGCGCTCGCTCGCGCCGTGCGCGAGATTGAAATGCAGCCACACGAAATCGCCCGATGCGGCCGCGCCGTGCTCGCGGCACGTGCGCAGCCACGCGGCGGCCGCGTCGGCATCGAGCAGCGCGCCGGCGCCGCCCGGAACGAAGCGGAATCCGCACACCATGCCGGACGTATCGGCGCCGTAAGTCTGTACGATCAGGTCCATCGTGTCGAAGGGGGTGCGGCGCGCGGCGCGCCGCACGTCGCGGGTCGCGGGCCCGCGCCGGGAAAAGAAAGGAAACGTATGCCCGACGGGCGTGACGCGTTCGTGACAGAGTCACGCGGCATCATACCGGCAGCTTCTCCGTGCCGTCGAAAACAACGCGCCGCCCAATGGGCGGCGCGGACAGGGAAACCCTCGTGGCGTGCGCGACAGGCGTTACTGCCGCGTCTCCGACTGCGCGGCGCTCGGGCACGCGGGGTCCTTGCCCCAGTGGCCGTCGCACACGCGCCAGCGGCACAGCTGATCCTCGAAGAAACCGCGCTCCGAACACGCCTTCACGCGCGACGCCAGCGAGCCGCCGGTCGCCGCCGTCTTGGTCGGCACCGCCTGCGCCTTCTGGGCGGCGAGTTTCTTGTCGGCCGGCTTCGTGCGCGCGACGAGCGCCGCAAGCAGATCGGCATCCGGATCGTCCTTCTCACCCGCCTTCGCGGTTCGGGTCGGCGTCGCTTCGCGGCGCTTCTTCGCCTGTGCGAGTTCGGCCTGCTGTTCCTTGCGATGCTTGCGGGCCTCGGCCTTCGTGTCGGCCTTCGCCTCGGTTTTCGTGTCGGTCTTGCCGTGGGCCGCGACCTTCGTGCTCTTCGACGCGTCGGCCTTCGCCGTCCTGGTCGTCGCCGCTGCCGCGGCAGCCGCCGTTGCGGCGACACCGGCCGTGGCCGCCGCGCCCGAACCGTCGTCGGCGCCGTTGGCGAGCGCGCGCGACAGGCGGCTGTTGTCCGCGCCGGAAGCGGATGCGCCCGACGCCGATGCGGATGCAACGGTCTGGGACGCCGAATCGTCATTCACGATCGTGGCCGGTTGCACGGCCGATGCGGCGGACGCACCGCTCTGCGCGACCTGCTCGGCGGCGCCGCTGGCCGGTGCGGCCTTGGCCGCTGGTGCCGTCGCGGCCGCGATCGCGGCAGGCTGCTCGCCCGACGACTGTTGCATGCGCCACGCGCCCCAGCCGCCGACGGCCACGACCAACGCCACGACGGCGGCGATCGGCGCCTTCAGCGAACGGCGCGGCGGCTCGGCGGGTGGCGTGACACGCCCTTCCAGATCCGCGAGAATGCGCGACTGCCGTGGTCCTCCCTCGCCTGCCGGTTTAGTATCTGACAGCAGGCTGGGCGGAGTTTTCGAATTTGAATTTTCCGGCGCACTCATTCAGCGTCTCATTGAATCCTGGTTTAATTCACCGCGATAATATAGCCCGGCTTCTCGAAGCAGCCTGATTCTAAGAGCAAGCATTGCAAAACACAATCAATTCCAATTTCCGGGGATTTCGTTGATTGCCGTCGCACTCGTCGCCTATTTCGCCCTTGCCGTCGCCATCGCGGCACTGTTGCTTTTACCGGGTATCCGCGCGACCGTTTTCGAATCGGTCGCCCAGTTTCATGGCCGCCTGACGCGCCGGGCGAACGATCGCGCCGCCCGCGCGCGCAGTCAGATTGTTAAATCGGCAAGCGTGACGCGCGGCGCATTTAGTGACGTGCAAAATTTACTGGTTCGGCGGCGCTTGATGATTATGGTGTCGGCAGGTATTCTTGCGACGCCGCCATTGGTGGCCATTGCGTTACGCGGTCGGCAATTATTTCAGTACGACGACACGGCGCGCGTGCCCGACGAGAAGATCGCCGCGCTGTTGCAGGGCGAACAGCTCGTACCGCCGCCGCCGTTGCCGCCGGAAGTCTTTGCCACGAAGGAAGTCGAGCAGGTCCGCCCGGCGCTGAAGGACGCAAGCCGCGACTGGAACCTGCTGGACCCGGATTTCCGGACGCGTTTGCTGCTGGTCTACAAGATCATGCACGAACAATATGGTTATGAAATGGCGCTGCTGGAAGGCTACCGGAGCCCGGAACGACAGAACCGGCTCGCGCAGATGGGCACGAACGTGACCAATGCGGCGGCCTTCCAGAGTTATCACCAGTTCGGGCTGGCGGCCGACAACGCGTTCCTGCGCGACGGCAAGCTGGTCATTTCCGAGAAAGATCCGTGGGCGATGCGCGGCTACCAGTTGTACGGCCAGGTCGCCGAGCAAGTCGGCCTGACCTGGGGCGGCCGATGGAAAATGATGGATCTCGGGCACGTGGAATACCATAAACCCGGTTTTAAACTGGGACGCGGCAGCTAGTCAGGGCTGCCGGACAAGAAATAATGAGGGCGGCATGGGGCTTTTTAATCACCCGGCAGGAAACGATTTGGGCGGCGCAAACAATCGGGCATTCCGGTGCGCGATTTTTTCCGGCCGCCGCTTCCGTTTTAAATCTCACAGCGTCCTTTCGTTAATGCGCGCGCCTTCTCCGATGCCGCGAGCGCGTTGATGCCGGCCTCCTTCATCCCGTTTGACAGCATGGCGACACATCGCGGCGCCACCCTTGCCGCTCGACGCGCCTGCGTCGCCTCATCGAATCGCACCGGAACCTGAACGTCCTATGCAACGCATCCTCAACGTGCTGACTCATCCGCGTACGCTCTCGATCGTCGGGATCGTCGCGCTAGCGGCCATTCTGTTCATCGTCGCCGACATGCTGCAGTTGCCGCTCCTGTGGGCGGCCATCGCGTTCGCGGCGGTCCTCGCGCTATGGCTCGTCGTCGCGCTGTGGCGCCGCTGGCGCGTGAAGCGCGCGAACCAGCAGCTCGGCCAGGTGCTGGAAGAGCAGGCGGAAACCGGCAAGATCGCCGCACCGGCCGCCGCCGCGCTCGCGCCGGACGCGAAGACGGCCGACCTCGACGTGCTGCGCACGCGCCTGTCGGACGCGGTGAAGACGATCAAGACGTCGAAGATCGGCCAGGTGTCGGGCGGCTCCGCGCTGTACGAACTGCCGTGGTACATCGTGATCGGCAACCCGGCCGCGGGCAAGAGCAGCGCCGTGCTCAATTCCGGCCTGCAATTCCCGTTCGCGGACAAGAACAGCGCCGTGATCCACGGCATCGGCGGCACGCGTAACTGCGACTGGTTCTTCACGACCGAAGGGATCCTGCTCGACACGGCCGGCCGCTATTCGGTGCACGAGGAAGACCGCAGCGAGTGGCTCGGCTTCCTCGGCCTGCTCAAGCGCTACCGCCCGAAGGCGCCGATCAACGGCATCATCGTCACGGCCAGCATCGCCGAACTCACCGGCAACCGCCCCGAATTCGCGATCAACCTCGCGAAGAACCTCCGTCAGCGCGTTCAGGAGCTGACGGAAAAGCTCGAAGTGTTCGCGCCGGTCTACGTGATGTTCACCAAGGCCGACCTGATCACCGGCTTCACCGAATTCTTCAGCAGCAGCGACAAGCACGAGTACGACCGCGTGTGGGGCGCCACCCTGCCCTACGAGCCCGACGACAAGCGCGACGTGGTCGCGCAGTTCGACACGCACTTCGAGGAACTCTACGAAGGGCTGAAGGAAATCAGCGTCGCGCAGCTGTCGCTGTCGCGCGGCAATCAGCTGTCGCCGGGCCAGCTCAGCTTCCCGCTCGAATTCTCGACGATCAAGCCGTCGCTGCGCGCGTTCCTCGCGACGCTGTTCGAGAACAACCCGTTCCAGTACAAGCCGATCTTCCGCGGCTTCTACTTCACCAGCGCGCTGCAGGAAGGCGAAACCAACAGCGCGGCCGCGCAGCGCATCGCGCAACGCTTCGGCCTCGACGGGAGCGCGCTGCCGAAACCGCACAGCGCGTTCTCGAAGAACGGCTTCTTCCTGCGCGACCTGTTCTCGAAGGTGATCTTCGCCGACCGCCAGACGGTGCGCCAGTTCGCGAGCCCGACCAAGACGCGGCTGCGCTACGCGACCTTCTTCGGCTTCGTCGCGGCGCTCGCGCTCGCGCTGGGCGGCTGGACCTGGTCGACGATCGGCAACCAGCAGCTCGTGTCGAACGTGCAGGCCGACCTCGACAACGTCACGCGCCTGCAGCAGGGCCGCAACGACCTGCAGTCGCGCCTGCAGGCGATGGACATCCTGGAAGACCGGATCGAGCAGCTCGAACAGTTCCGCCGCGACAAGCCGCTGTCGGTATCGCTCGGCCTGTACCAGGGCGACCGTCTCGAGCAGCACCTGCTGACCGAGTACTACAACGGCGTGCGCCAGATCCTGCTGGCCCCCGTGTCGCAGAACCTCGCGTCGTTCATGAAGGACGTGAACGCGCACCCCGAGCAGCTGGTGCCGATGACGCGCCCGCCGGAATCGGGCGCCGTGCAGGGCGGCACGCTGCCGGTGTCGACGAACGCGGCGGGCGCTGCCCCGCAGGCCGGCGCCGCGCTGGCCGCGTCGGGCGCCGCGTCGGCCGCCGCCCCGCCGCAGCCCGCCGCGCCGCAGGGCGGCCTCTACAGCGACGCGTCGCCGACCAACGTGCAGGACGCGTACAACGCGCTGAAGACCTACCTGATGCTGTCCGACAAGCGTCACGTCGAACAGGCGCACCTGACCGACCAGCTCGCCCGCTTCTGGCGCGGCTGGCTCGAGACGAATCGCGGCAACATGCCGCGCGACGAGATGATCCGCAGCGCCGAGCGCATGATCTCGTTCTACCTGTCGCGCGTGAACGACGACGACTGGCCGATGATCGACGCGAACCTCGCGCTCGTCGACCAGACCCGCGAGAACCTGCGCCGCGTGGTGCGCGGCATGCCGGCCCGCCAGCGCGTGTACGAGGAAATCAAGGCCCGTGCGTCGACCCGCTTCGCGCCGATGACCATCGCGCGCATCGTCGGCGACGGCAACCAGGGGCTCGTGGCAGGCAGCTACGCGATTCCGGGCACGTTCACGCGCGAAGCGTGGTTCGACTACGTGCAGCCGGCGATCCGCGATGCGGCGACCAAGGAGCTGCAGGCGAAGGACTGGGTGCTCAACACGTCGACGCAGGACGACCTGACGCTCGAGGGCAGCCCCGAGCAGATCCAGAAGACGCTCGTCGGCATGTACAAGACCGAGTACGCGCAGCACTGGCAGAAGTTCATGCAGGGCATCGCGGTGCAAGGCTTCACGAGCTTCGGCCAGGCCGTCGACGGGATGAACCGCTTGGGCGACCCGCAGGATTCGCCGATCCGCAAGATCCTCGAGACCGCGTACGACCAGACGTCGTGGGACAACCCGTCGCTCGCGAACGTGACGATCAAGAAGGCGCAGACGGGCGTCGTGAACTGGGTCAAGCAACTGTTCACGCGCTCGCAGGCCGGCCAGATGGCGGCGGCCAACATCGACATCAACGGCAATCCGGCCGAGGTGCCGATGGGTCCGATCGGCCAGGAGTTCGTCGGGCTCGCGCGGATCGTCGCGACGCATGACGGCACGTCGATGCTGAAGAGCTACATGGAATCGCTGTCGAAGGTCCGCACGCGCTTCAACGTGATCAAGAACCAGGGCGACCCGGGGCCGGGCGCGCGCCAGCTGATGCAGCAGACGCTCGACGGCAACGGTTCGGAACTCGCGGATTCGCTGAAGCTCGTCGACGAGCAGATGCTGACGGGCCTGACCGATTCGCAACGCAAGTCGCTGCGCCCGCTGCTGGTGCGGCCGCTGATGCAGGCGTTCGCGGTCGTGATCCAGCCGGCCAGCGCCGAAGTCAACAAGGTGTGGAACGCGCAGGTCTACCAGCCGTTCCAGAACTCGCTCGCGACCAAGTACCCGTTCGCCGCGAACGCGAAGGTCGAGGCCGGCGCCGGCGAGATCGCGCAGGTGTTCGGCCCGGACGGCTCGATCGCGAAGTTCGTCGGCACGACGCTCGGGCCGCTCGCGGTGCGCCGCGGCGACACGCTCGCCGCCCGCACGTGGGGCGACATGGGCATCGGGCTCACGCCGGACTTCACGAACGGCTTCGCACGCTGGGTCGCGCCGCTCGCGGGCGGCGCCGCCGGCAGCGCGGCCGCGTCGTCCGAGCCGCAGACCGTGTTCCAGATCCTGCCGCAACCGAGCACGGGCACGACGGAATACACGATCGCGATCGACGGCCAGCAACTGCGCTACCGCAACACGCCGCCGCAGTGGACCAACTTCGTGTGGCCGAACCCGCAGGGCTCGCCGGGCGCGACGCTGTCCGCGACGACCTTCGACGGCCGCACGGTGCAGCTCGTCAACGAGCCGGGCCGCTACGGTCTCGAGAAGTTGATCAACTCGGCGCAGCGCAAGCGCCGTCCGGACGGCACCTTCGACCTGACGTGGGCACAGGGCAGCGTGAGCGTGTCGGTGACGATGCGCATCATCAGCACGTCGCAACCGTCGGCCGGTGGCGGCGACCAGCCGCAGCAGCAAAGCCTGCGCGGCCTGCAACTGCCGTCATCGGTCGCCGACGCGAGCGCGGGCGCCGCGCAGAACGCGACGCAAGCCGGCACCGGCACGCCGGGCGCCGCGCCGGCCGTCGCGGCCGCCAACGCAACGAATGCACAGAGGGCGCAATGACGCAAACCGTACAGGCGCAAATCGCCTACTTCGGCAAGATTCCGTCGCGCGGCGACTTCGTGAAAAGCGCGCACAATCCGCAGCTGCTGCAGACGCTCGATCGCTGGATCGCGCAGGCGCTCGAACTGCTCGCGGAAGATCCGCGCTGGAAGATCGTCTACGAGGACGCGAAGCCGATGCATTTCGCGTTCCTCGGTTCGCGCAGCAAGCTCGCGATCGCGGGCCACATGGTCGCGAGCCACGACGTGTCGATGCGCCGCTTCCCGTTCCTCGGCGCCACCGCGCTGGAAGTCGACCGGCCGCTCGCCTTCCTCGCGCGCAGCCCGCTCGCGTTCGCGCGGCTGTGGTCGCGGGTCGCCGCGCAGATCCCGCCGCTGCTCGGCAAGGACGAGCCGCCCGGCGCGCTGCAGGCGCTCGGCGACACGCAGGTGCCGATCGACGTCGGCGGCCCCGGCACGTCGCATGACGGCACCTTCAACGATTTCGTCGAACACCAGTCGCTGCACGGCCTGCAGGAGATGCTGCTCGAAAGCGGTCATCCGGTGCGGCTGCGCGGCGCGATGCTCGCGCTCGGCTCGCTGCTGCGGCCGGTGATGCAGAGCGGCTCGTCGCACATCGAACGCGGCCTCACGCTGCCGCTGCCGGTGGATCCGTTCTACCGCAGCCTCGTCGCGGCGTTCTGGCTCGAGCTGATCGCGCCGTTCGTCGCGCAGGCCGACTTCGAGCTCGCGATCTTCATCGGCACGATCGCCGAACGCGAACGGCTCGTCATCGGCTTCAACGGCGCGTCGGCGAAGACGCTGCTGAGCGTCGTCGACCCGCAGACTTACGCCGCCCACAACATCGACATCGACGATCCCGAGTGGATCGACGCCCATGCGCAAAACGATCACCAGATCAGCAAGCTCCTCAGCTACCTCGACCAACCGCAACTCTCGCTGCGCTTCGCCATCGATGCGTTCCGCGAAGCGTTCATCGGAGGCTGACGGCATGCATCGCACGATTCAGGTCCGGCGCACGCGCTTGTCGTCCGCCGTCTCGCCCGCCCTCGCCGTGCTGTTCGCAGCCGGCCTCGTCGCGAGCGGCGCAGCCTTCGCGCAGAACACGGGCGCGACCGTCACGCCGGTCGGCAACGGTACGGTCGCGACGACCGCGCTGCCGCAGGCGAACCCGAGCGCCGGCGGCGCGTCGGGCACGATGGTGCACGGCACCGCCGGCACGATCGCGCCGCCGCCCGCGAACGCCACGCCCGGCCAGGTGGTGGTCGGCGGCAAGGTGCCCGACGAGGCGACCAAGGCCGCGGTGCTGCAGAAGCTGCGCGACACCTACGGCGCGACCAACGTCGTCGACCAGATCGAGGTGGGCGACGTCGCGACGCCGCCGAACTGGAGCGCGAACGTGCAGAAGCTGCTCGGCGCGCAGCTCAAGCAGATCAGCAAGGGCCAGTTGAAGATCAACGGCACGCAGATCGAGATGAAGGGCGAAGTGCACAACGAGGCGCAGCGCCAGCAGCTCGCGAGCGACATGGCGAACACGCTGAACCCGACGTATACGATCAAGAACGGGCTGCGCGTGTCGGCGTCCGAACAGGGCGTGCTCGACCAGACGCTCGCGAACCGGACGATCGAGTTCGAGACCGGCAGCGCGACGCTGACGCCGCAGGGCAAGCAGATCCTCGACCAGATGGCGGTCGCGCTCGCGAAGATGCAGAACCGCACGGTCGACATCATCGGCCACACCGACAACTCGGGGAACCGGACGTCGAACATCGCGCTGAGCCAGGCGCGCGCGGATGCGGTGAAGGGTTATCTGATCACGAAGAACATTCCGCCGCAGCAGATGACGACGACGGGGGTCGGGCCAGATCAGCCGATCGCGCCGAACGACACGGCGGATGGCAGGGCGAGGAACCGGCGGATCGAGTTCCGGGTGGGGCAGTAACGGGTGTAACGGGTGTAATGGGAAATCGGCCGGCCGCTCGCTCAACGGCGACGCGGCGCGGCACGGTACACGACGGGCGGCGGCAGCGATGCGCCGCCCGTCTTGCGTTTACGCCTGCTCGTCGGGCCGCACGCCCAGCAGCTCGCGAATGTGCGACAGCGAGCCGTCGTCCTTCACGACGCTCTCGAGCCACTTGTGCAGCGGCATGTCTGCCCATTCGGCCGCCTTGTCGGCGAGGTACGCGACCGGGCTGTGCGGCTCGGTCTGACGGAAATAGCGCGCCACGGCACGCAACTGGTCGACGGCCTGCGCGCGGTTCTGGATGCCGGCGATCATCTGCGTCACCGGCGGACGCGAAGCGGTCTGCTGCTGCACGTGAGTCTCCTCGGTCTGGATCGGCTGGCCGAACACCGGCTCGATGCGTTCTGGCTGGGCCTGCGGCGCCGCCTGCGTGTGCGGCGCGCTGCCGGTATAGCCCTGTTCGCGCGCAAAGCGCTCGGCGAGCCGATAGACGGTCTCGAACGCGTCGCGCGCCTGCCGGAAGCTCGGCGCCGAATCGCCCGCGCGCTCGACGAGCCGCTCCTCGAACGCATCGAGCGCGAATTCGAACGCCTTCAGGTTCGCCAGCAGCGCCGTGTAGAACGCGATCGACGTCACGCGCCGCGACGCATCGATCTGCTCGATCGACGGCTTGCCGCGCGCGATGTCGTCCGCGTGTTCGGGGTCGCGCTTGATCGACTGCGCGACGTGCTGCGCGACTTCCCAGTCGAGCGTGCTGAACGCATTCGATGCGCCGTCCGTCAGCGGCACCGCGCGCAGCAGCTCGGCCGTGCGGCCCGACAGCCACGCGACGTTGCCGAGCCGGTGCTCGACGTCGTCGTCCTCGGGCAGCGGGTGGAAGGTGTCCCAGAAGTCGCGGCACATCCCCTCGAGCAACGCATAGCCTTCGGTGAGGCCCGTGATGCCGTCCTCGAGCGCGAGCGCCTCGGTCAGCCATACGGCGAGCCGCAGGTCCTTCGTCCGCGTGCGCAGCAGCTCGCCCGCATGGTCGACGACGAAGCCCCAGTCGGCCTCCTTGATCTCGGTCACCCATTCGCCCTGGTCGAGCGTCGGGTCGTCGTAGCGCCGCGCGTCCTGGATCGCGTCGAATTCGTTCGAAAACAGCAGGTCGTCGCCGCTGGGCGACGCGTCGCTGATCGGCGTCAGCAGCTCGGGGAGATTGATCGGCATGGTTCAGTGAATCCGTTGATGCATGAGATGTCGCGCGCCGCGCTCATTCGACCGTGTACGCGAATTCGCCGGCCTCGTCCGCGCGCACCGCGATGCGCGCGATCGCCGCGCCGTCGGCGATCCGGCCGAGCACGTGGCCCGCGATCTCCGGCAGCAGCGTGCCGTTCAGGATGTGGTCGACGTTGCGGGCGCCCGAATCGACCTCGGTGCAGCGCGCGAGCACCGCGTCGACGAGCGACTCGTCCCACTCGAACGCAGCCTTGTGGTTCGCGTCGATCCGGCGGCGGATGCGCTCGAGCTTCAGCTCGATGATCTCGGCCAGCACGTCGTCGGAAATCGGATAGTACGGCACGACCTTCATCCGGCCGAGGAACGCCGGCTTGAAGGTCTTGTACAGCTGCGGACGCAGCGTCTCGGCGAGCGCGTCCGGATCGGGCAGTTCCTCGGCCGGCTTGTTCAGGCACGCCTGCATCACCGCGGCCGAGCCGACGTTCGACGTCAGGATGATCAGCGTGTTGCGGAAGTCGATCTCGCGCCCTTCCGCATCGTCCATCGTGCCCTTGTCGAACACCTGGAAGAACATCTCGAGCACGTCCGGGTGCGCCTTCTCGACCTCGTCGAGCAGCACGACGGAATACGGGTTGCGGCGCACGGCCTCGGTCAGCACGCCGCCTTCGCCGTAACCGACGTAGCCCGGCGGCGAGCCCTTCAGGCCCGACACGCTGTGCGCTTCCTGGTACTCGCTCATGTTGATCGTGACCATCTTGCGCTCGCCGCCGTACAGGATGTCGGCCAGCGCCAGCGCCGTCTCGGTCTTGCCGACGCCCGACGGCCCGACGAACATGAACACGCCGCGCGGCTTGTTCGGATCCTCGAGGTTCGCGGTCGCGGTGCGCACGCGCTGCGCGATCGCCTCCAGCGCGTGGTCCTGGCCGATCACGCGCGCGGTCAGCAGCGGCTGCAGGTTCAGCACGGTGTCGATCTCGTCCTTCACCATCCGGCCGAGCGGAATGCCCGTCCACGCGGCGACGATCTCGGCGACGACGTGGCCGTCGACCTGCAGCGGCACCATCGGCTCGCCGCCCTGCAGCGCGTGCAGCGCGGCGACGCGTTCGGCGAGCTTGTCGCGGGTGGCCTGCACGTCGACCGGCTGGCCGTCCTCCGACGGGCCGCGCGCGCGGTCGAGCGCGTCGCGCAGTTCGGTGATCTCGGCGACGATCACGCGCTCGGCTTCATAGCGTGCTTCGTCCTTCGCCAGTTGTTCGAGCGCCGTGTCGCGCGCGCCGCGCAGCTCGCCGAGCCGCTCGTCGTGCACCGCGCCGCCCGCCGCCTCGCGCTCCAGCGACGCGATTTCCGCATCGATGCGCTCGATGCGCTTCTTCGTATCGTCGATCGCCGCCGGCGTCGCGCTGTGCGCGAGCGCGACCTTCGCGCACGCGGTGTCGAGCACGCTGATCGCCTTGTCCGGCAACTGGCGGCCGCTGATGTAGCGGTGCGACAGGCGCACGGCCTCGGTGATCGCATCGTCGAGAATCCGCACGTTGAAGTGCTTCTCCATCAGGCCCGACATCCCGCGCAGCATCGCGGCGGCCAGCGGCTCGCTCGGCTCCTCGACCTTCACGACCTGGAAGCGCCGCGCGAGCGCCGCATCCTTCTCGAAGTACTTCTTGTATTCGCTCCACGTCGTCGCGGCGATCGTGCGCAGTTCGCCGCGCGCGAGCGCCGGCTTCAGCAGGTTCGCCGCGTCGTTCTGGCCGGCCTGGCCGCCGGCGCCGATGATCGTGTGCGCCTCGTCGATGAACAGGATGATCGGGTGCGCGCTCTTCTTCACCTCGTCGATCACGCTCTTCAGCCGGTTCTCGAATTCGCCCTTCACGCTCGCGCCGGCCTGCAGCAGCCCCATGTCGAGCACGTGCAACGCCACGCCGCGCAACGGCGGCGGCACGTCGTCGGCCGCGATCCGCAGCGCGAGCCCTTCGACGACCGCCGTTTTGCCGACGCCGGCCTCGCCGGTCATGATCGGGTTGTTCTGGCGGCGGCGCATCAGGATGTCGATCGCCTGGCGGATCTCCGCTTCGCGGCCGATCACCGGATCGATCTTGCCGTCGCGCGCGCGCTGCGTGAGGTTGGTCGTGTACGTGTCGAGCGCGGGCGTCTTCGACGGGCCGGCCGCGGATGCAAAGCCGTCGGCGGCCGGCGCGGCGTCGCTGCCCTCGTCGTCCGCCTGGCGCGGCTCGGCCTCGCTCGAGCCGGCCATGATTTCGTCGAACTTGTGCTTCAGGTCCGTCACGTTCATTTCCGCGAACCGCGACGACATCCGTTGCGCGAACTGCGCGAGATCCGGCGCGGTCAGCAGCGCGAGCAGCAGGTGCCCCGAACGGATGCGGCCGAGCTGCGAATCGAGCGACGCGATCAGCCACGCCTGCTCGAACAGCGCGATCAGATGCACGGAGAACACCGGCGTGCGCGTGTTGCCCGTCTTCAGGCGCGTGAGTTCGCGCTCGAGATCGGCATGCAGCGCATGCGGATCGACGCGGCTCGCGCGCAACGCGAGCGGCAGGTCGCCCGTCGCTTCGTCGAGCAACGCGAGGAACAGGTGCTCCAGATCGACCTCGTAATGGCCGCGCGCCAGGCACGCGCTCGCCGCCCGCTCGGTTGCGTGGCGGCACAGCGGGTTCAGTTTCGTGATCAGGGTCTTCAGGGGCGTGCTCATGGCGTCGATCTCAGGTTCGATTGCGTGTTGTTGTTAGGGTCAGTGAATCACGTGCAGCTCGTAGCGGGCGTCCGAGCGGTCCTCGGCCGCGTCGCGCGTGCACAGGAACGCATCCCAGCCGAGCCGCGAACCCGCGCCGAGCATGCTCGCGCCGACTTCCGTGCGCTTGAGCACCAGCTTCACCTCGTACTCGAGCGTGACGCCGGCGAGCAGCGTCAGCATTCGCTCGAGCGCGACGGCGTGCGCGCCGCCGGGCAGGAACGCTTCGTAGTCGCGCTTGGACAGCGGGCCGACGACGATCCGCGCGCGCATGTCGCGCTGCCACACGCGCTCACCGACGAGCGCCGTCGCACCGAGCACCGCGTTGACTTCGCCGAGCATGCTCAACTGGTCGGGCGGCACGTCGTACCACTTGCCGACGAACTGGTCGATCTTCACCGGCACGCGGAAGTAATCGGACAGCGTGCGCTGCAGGTAGGCGGCCGACATCGGCCGGTGCCGCGCGGCGAGCGCGTAGCCGGCCACGGCTTCGTCGAGCACGCCGCCGGGGCCGGCCGCGAGACTGTCGCGCACCTCGTCGCTCGGCACGCCCGCGATCGCGAGCAGCAGCGGCAGGTAGCGCTCGTCGCGGTCGAGTTCGTAATGGAACGGCAGCCGGTATTTCTTCCACGCCGCATAGAACAGCGCGGTCGCACGGTTCGAGAACACGTCGAAGAACGCGCGCGCCGCGTGGTCGCGCCTCAGATGCTCGCGCGCGACGATCTGCTCGGTGTAGTGCAGCGGCAGCGCACCCTGGCCGCCGAGCAGCCCGAAGAACGCGGGCGTCAGCTCGACGCGGCCGAGCTCGCCGGCAGCCAGCGCGGCGCCGCGCTGTTCGTCCGAGTTCAGTGGCGCGCCGTCGCCGTCGAACGAGCGCGCGCCCTCGATTTCGCTCGGCGGGAAACCAAGCGACAGCGTGTTGCGGAATGCGATGCGCTGCGCGACCACGTCGCCCTGCCGCCACGCGCCGGGCGCGTCCGACGCCTGCCGCGCGAACAGCCCTTCGAGCACGCGCACCGCCTGGAAGAACTCGAAGCGGTGCGGCTCGTCGAGCAGCGCGTCGACTACGCCAGGATCGATTCGCCGGTTCGGGGCTTGCATCGAATGATCTCCTCGCCGGTGCGCTTCGACACGACGACCAATTGAATGAAACTGTTGAGATGGACGTACAGCCCGAAGAAGCTGTCGAGCACGCGCACGAACGACGCGAGGCTCGCGCCGACGAAGTGTTCCTCGTCGATCGTCAGCCGGATCTCGATACCGCGCACGAAAGTCGCGAACGGCTTGCCGGGCAACCACTGCACCGCGCCGCGCTGCTCGACGCCGGCCAAGCCGTCGATCTGGCGCATCGACACGGCCGTGCGTCGCAGGTCGTACAGCGTGAGCATTTCCTTCAGCGGCGCGAGACCGTGCGCGACGAGCGACACGTGGTTGAGCGCGAGGTGCGACACGAGCCGCCAGTGCGCGGCGCGGCCGCGCTCGAAGCGCACGCTCTGCGTCGGGCGGCGCAGCATCGAGATGCCGCTCGTCTGCGCCCCGCCTTCCTGGAACAGGTCCCCGCCTTCGAGGCCGAACGCCAGCATCGCCGGCAGGTCGCGGTTCGTGCAGGTCAGGTCGAGGCTCAGCGTGTCGGTTTGCGGCGACGTCGGCTCGAAGTCGATGTCGACGATCGAGATCTCGGTTTCGTAGCCGGGGCTCTTCTGCGCGACCCAGTCGTTGCGGCGCGCGAACCAGTAATGGCCGATCCGCGCCGATTCGCCGTGATGCAGCGAATAGAACGGCCGGAACTCGATCACCGATTCCTCGTGCGCCTGCTGCCGGACGAGCTTCACCGAGTCGATCGAGTACACCTCGTACGCGAACGCGCGCCGCGCCTCGGCGATCACCGGATACGACACCGCGCGGTGCGTGATGCGGATCGGCTCGCCGTGCTGGCGGAACAGATTGACGATCGGCGTGCAGAACAGCCGGAAATGGCTCGCCGTCAGCAGCTCCAGCAGCCGCGCGACGTGCGAATCGCTGCGCACGTCCTGCAGCACGAGATGCAGCGTCGCGCGCTGGCAGCGGCCCGATGCGCGTGCGATCGCCGCGAGGTCGAAGTCGACGAAATCGAACTTGTCGGGGAACGCGAAGTATTCGGTGAGCAGCCGGTACGCGGGATGCGATTTGGCCGGGTAGTCGATCAGCGCGTCGTCCTCGGCGAAGCCGGCCTGCGCGATCGGCAGCTTGCGCAGCGCGGTCCAGCGGCCGTTGCGCTCGGGCTCGACATACGCGCCGAGCACGTTGACGAACAGGCAGTCGGTCAGCGCGGCGACGAACGACTGCTCGCCGTGCAGATGGGCGCGCAGCGTCGACAGTTTCAGCGCGCCGAGATCGAGTTGCGCGGCGAGCGATTCGAACGTGATCGAGATCACGCCCGTCGCGTTCGACGGCAGCACCGTCGCGCTCGGCGCGAGCGCGACCGGCGTATAGCGCGCCTCCGAGATGCGGATCGGCGCGAGCGTCACGTCGTAGGCGGTGCGGAACCGGCATTGCACGCCGCGGATCGGGCGGCTCTTCAGCTCGGTGCCGCGATCGATCACGACCGGCTCGGTCTGCTGGCCGGGCGAAGCCGGCGTGAACTGCGCGATCGAGCACGACGGGAACGGCCGCAGGTAGTGCGGATACAGCACTTCCAGCAGCGCTTCGGTGAATTCCGGGTAGTCGTCGTCGAGCTTCTTGTTGATGCGCGCGCCGAGCAGCGCGAACGATTCGATCATCCGCTCGACGTGCGGATCCTCGCAGTGCTCGCCCGACACCGCGAGACGCGCGGCGATCTTCGGATAACGTTCGGCGAAATCGCGCGAATAGCGCCGCAAAAACGATAATTCGCGTTCGTAATACGGCAGCAATTCTTCCATCGACGACCCCGAACCTCAATATTTCCTGCCGGACCTGATTGACCACCGGGCGGTCCGGCCCGCTCGGCGGCTTGATTTACTGCATTCGGGCCGCGCGTGCGCGCGTGACCGAGTACTGCAGCGTCGACGGTTGCAGCATCGCGTCGAAACTCACCGGCTCCTCGGCCGGGTGTACGACGAGCAGTGCCTGGATCGCGAAGTAGAGCGCGTTGGTGGCCTGCTCGTTCAGCTCGAACGTCACCTGCACCTGCTGCAGGCGCGGCTCATGGCGCGCGATCGCCTGCTGGATCGACTTGCAGATGAATGCGCGATCGTAGTGGCTCGCGAGGCTCAGCCCCGCGAAATCGTTCAGCCCGTAGGTCAGCACCGACTTCTGGCATTCCGGCAGCGCGGCCAGCTCGTTCTCGGTGTGGGCGATACGGGTGTTGAGGATCGCCTCGACGTCGCGGGCGACCGTGGTCTTGAGCTCGTCCAGCGACAATTGCCGCATCGCTGCCGAGGCCGGCAGGTGCGGTTCGTCGTCGAACAGCTTGTCGAGAAAACTGGGTTCGAATCGTTTCATCGGCCGGTGTGGACGGCGAAAACGGCAACGGGACGCGAAGCGCCCCGTTGCCGCAACCGACCTTAAACCGCGTAGGTCTTGTCGTTCTTCGTCAGGCTCCAGGCGCCTTGCGTGTTGCCGCCCTGGTTGCCGCCGATCTTCTGCTGGGTTTGCTTCCACTGCACGGCTGCGTACTTCAGCGAGAACGTCTCGAGGGGCAGACCTTCCTCGCGAACGCTCGGGGCGATGCTCGAGATGATCACGTACTTGAGCTTGACTTCCAGATACTGCACGCGCTTGCCTTCACCGTCCGCGCGCGAGAAATGGACCGTCACTTCGTCGAACGTGGTGCCGCCCGAAGCGTGTTGGTACAGCAGCGGGCTCGACGAATCGATTTCCTTCGTGAAGATCATGTCGCCGTGCTCGCAACGCGTCATCGTGTGACCGCCAGCGGTCGATGCGGTTGCCGAACGCGGCTGAACGATCGAGTGATCCCACGATTTCAGTTCGATCCAGCCCTGGTGGTCCTTGTCCGCGGATTCGCCCTTCACCGCGGGACTACCAAACTGCAAGTGCATATGTAACATGGCCCTTCGACTCCCCAAAGAGGTGGTTTTAACGTCCTACCCAGGCGGCCCGCCCGGGCGATTTGCTCGCTTATGAATTTGCCGGTTTGGGCAGATCAGCGACAAGTCGCAGAGAAATCGAGAGTTCGTCGAGCTGAAAGTGCGGGCGCAGGAACGCGACCGAACGATACGAGCCCGGCTTGCCCGGAATCTCCGACACTTGTATGGATGCCTCGCGCAGCGGAAATTGCGCTTTCTGTTCCTGCGAGGCGTTGTCGTCGAGCAGGACGTACTGCGAAATCCACCGGTTGAGGAAAGTCTCCACGTTCTGCGCCGATGCGAAGCTGCCGATCTTGTCCCGCATCATCGCCTTCAGATAGTGCGCGACGCGCGATACCGAGAAGATGTACTGAAGCTGGGCGGACAGGACGGCGTTCGCATTCGCGCTGTCGGTGCTGTATTTTTTCGGCTTCTGCACCGACTGCGCAGCGAAGAACGCGGCGTAATCTGAGTTCTTGCAATGGACGAGCGGGATGAAGCCGAGATCGCTCAGCTCCTTCTCGCGGCGATCGGTGATCGCGATTTCGGTCGGGCACTTCAGCGCGACTTCACCGTCGTCGGTCTTGAACGTGTGGGTCGGCAGATCCTCGACGAGGCCGCCGCCTTCGACGCCGCGAATCGCCGCGCACCAGCCGAAGTCGTCGAACGCGGCCGTCAGGCGGGCCGCGAAGGCCCATGCCGCGTTGCACCACAGGTACTTGTCGTGATCGGTGCCGTCGACGTCCTCGACGAAGTTGAAGTTCTCCGCGGTCTGGCCGTCCTTCGGATTGAACGGCAGGCGGCCGAGGAAGCGCGGCAGCGTCAGGCCGACGTAGCGCGAATCCTCGGCGTCGCGGAACGACTTCCACTTCGCGTATTCGACGGTGTCGAACACCTTGCCGAGGTCGCGCGGCTTGCCGAGGTCGGAGAACGACTCGAGGCCGAGCAGTTCCGGCGACGCCGACGCGATGAACGGCGCATGCGCGGCCGCGGCGACGTGCGACATCTGCTCGATGAAGTACATGTCTTCCGGCTGGCGCGAGATCTCGTAATCGCCGATCAGCGCACCGAACGGCGAGCCGCCGAACGTGCCGAATTCCTCTTCGTAGACCTTCTTGAACAGCGCGCTCTGGTCGAACTCGCTCGCCCCCTTGAAGTCGCGCACGAGGTCGCGCTTCGGCGCGTGCAGCGCCTTGATCTTGATCGTCTGGCCCGTGTTGCTTTCCTTGACCAGATAGTCCATCCCGCGCCACGTGCTTTCGAGGCGCTGGAATTCCGGCGCGTGCATCACGGCGGAAAGCTGCGTGGAAATCAGGCGGTCGAGTTCCGCGACGCGCGCATCGATCGTGGCCGACAGGTTGTCCGACACGATCACCGTGCCGTCGAGCACCTGGTGCACGAGTTCGCCGATCAGGTCCTTCGCACGCGCATGCTCGGAATCGGATTTCGCGACCTTGCTCTTCTCGACGATGTCGTCGAGCAGCGAAGTCCCGGCGGCGTATTCCGCGCCGCTCGCTTGGGCCGCAGCCGTTTGCTGGTTCATCTCAACACTCCGTCGTCATTCGCCGTCTTTGTCGCCGCCGGTGCCCTTCGCGAGCTCCTGCAGCTGCTGCGTGTTCTTCAGCACCTCGGACAGCAGATCCTCGAGCTTGTCGTTGCCGGCGAGCTTGTTGCGCAGGTCGGCGAGCTTCGAACGCGCCTCGAGCAGGCGGCGCAGCGGCTCGACCTGTTCGACGACTTCGTCCGGGCTGAAATCCGACAGCGAGCGGAACTTCAGGTCGACCGCGAACTTGCCGCCTTCCGGGCTCAGGCGGTTTTCCACCTGGAACGCGGCACGCGGCTCGATCGCCTTCATCACGTCGTCGAAATTGTCGCGGTCGATATTGACGAACTTGCGGTCGCGCAGCTTCGGCTGCTCGATTTCGGACTGGCCCGCCAGATCGCCGACGACCCCGACGACGAACGGCAGTTCCTTCACCTCGATCGCATCGCCCTTCTCGACCTCGTAGGTCAGCTGGACGCGCGGCGGCCGTATTTTCTGCAAGCTTTTCTGAATGCTTTCTTTCTTGGCCATCTCGACGGCTCCCAGGTTAGTTGTGGTTATCGCGTCAGTTGCGGTTTCAGTTGCGCAGTGCGCCGAACGGATCCGCGCTGCCCTTTTGCGCGGCGGGCGGCGTCGGCGTCGGGGCGGCGCTCGCGGCCGTGTCCGCGGCCGGTGCGGCCCCCGCCTTCGGACGATGAACCGTACGGCGGCCGGTGTACTTCTTCGCCTGCACCCTCTGCTCCGGCGGGAACAGCGCCGACTCGCCGAGCGTGTCGCGCAGTTGCTTCGCGAGCGCCTGCGCGTCGGACTTCGCATCGCCCGCGAGCGACGCATCCTGGCGCAGCTCGCCGAGCGACTGCGTCGCGATCCGCAGGCCGGCGACGGCCAGCACGCTCTTCGCCTGACGATCGGTCGCGTCGCGCTGCAGCGCTTCCTGGGCGGCGACGATCGCCTGCCCGTAATGGTTTTGTGCGAACTGGATTTGCGCGATGCGCGACCACGGTTCCTCGCGCGTCGGATCCGACTTCGCGAGCTGCTGGTACAGGCCCAGCGCCTTGTCCTGATCCCCTGCCTTCGCGACGGCGTCTGCATCGGCCAGCGACTTGTTGAACACTTCCGCAGTCGGCGGCGCGGGCGGCTGGCTCGCACAGCCGGCGATCACGCCGCAAGCCACCACCACCCCAGACAGTTTTGCGAACAGACGGTCTTTCATCGTTATATCCACCGGCGCGTGAGTTTTAAATCGTTGAGAATCTGGTTCTTTTGCTTTGCAAGAAGCGCGCGGGTATAGTACCGATCAATTTTTCATAATTCAATCGTCGTGTGAAGAGTAATTCCTTTTAAAACCGGGCGCTACCCCCTCGAATGGCCTATCGTTGCGGGCTCGCAGCGGTTTTCCCTCGGGCCGGAATGCGCAAGTTTTACTGGTCCCACGACACGCCGCCGGGGCGGCGGAAAAAATTTCCGGGCGCTTGCCACGACGCAGGCGTGCTTGATAGTTGAGCGATGCAACGTCGGGGATACGCAGCGAACGCGGCAATGCCCGGCAGTTTTGACAGGGATAAAGGCGGCACGCCGGAAAAACGATGAGATCGTCCATGATTCGCTACGCGCTGCCGCTGCTTGCGTGCGCCCTTCTGGCCGGATGCGCGGCCGCCCCGCTGCTCGGCTCGGCCGCGAGCGCCGTGATGTCCGCGGCCGGCATCGGCAAGCCCGAGGTGCCCGACGCGCAGAAGCCGCCGCGCAACATCGGGCTCACGCTGGCCGCCGCGCCGAACCTGAATGCCGCGACCGACCACAAGCCGCTCGCGCTCGTCGTCCGGCTCTATGCGCTGAAGGACCCGACCTCGTTCCAGCAGGCGCCGTTCGACGCCTTTACCGATCCGACCAAGGAAAAAGCCGCACTCGGCGCCGATCTGCTGAACGTGCGCGAAATCACACTGATTCCGGGCCAGCGCTATACGGCAACCGAGAAAGTGTCGCGCGAGGCGCAGGCATTCGGTATTGTCGCGCTGTTCCGCGATCCCGCACTGCAACGCTGGAAACTGACGTTCGATCCGGCGAAGTCGGAGAAATCCGGCATAATCATCGGCCTGCATAATTGCGCGATGACGGTCACCGACGGGACGGTCATCGCACCGCAACAGGGTGCGCCTTCGCAACCGCTGAATATGCTGTCTTCGGTCTCCTGCGGTTAAACATGACGCACGAATGTCAATTAACAAGAGTTAACAATTGGCGATTTAATTCGGGCACGAACAAATCGATTACGTCGCAACGCCACATTAACCGGATTTGACATGAGTTATTCGGCCAAGGTGCTGTGGGGGGAAGGACTGTTCCTCCGGCCTCAACACTTTCAACGGCAGGACGCGTACCACGAGGCGCGCCTGTTCGAATCCATCCAGGCGATCCAGCCGTACAACTGGGGCGTGCGTTCGGTGCGCATCGATCGCGACGCGCTGGGCAGCAACGTGCTGCGGGTCGCCGAGCTCGCGCTCGTGTTCCCGGACGGCGCGCTGTATGCCGCGCCGCAGGCCGACGACCTGCCGCCGCCGATCGCGCTGGATACGTTGCCCGACGGCATCAACGAATTCGTGTTCTATCTCGCGCTGCATCCGCTGCGCGAGAACGGCACCAACTACAGCGACGATCCGGCCGCCGGCTTCATGACGCGGTTCGTCAGCGAGCAGACGAGCGTCGCCGACAACTTCACCGACGCCGCCGAAGCCGACATCACGTTCCTGAAGACGCAGGTCAAGCTGATCGCGCACAGCGAGCCACGCGACCAGTTGCTGTCGGTGCCGCTCGTGCGCGTGCGCCGCACCGCGACGTCCGGCTTCGAGATCGACGACAGCTTCGTGCCGCCGTGCCTCGCGATCGACGCGTCGCCGATCCTGCACCAGCGGCTGCGCCAACTGGTCGACGCGCTGCAGGCGAAGGTGAACGCGCTGTACGGCTTCCACCGAGAGCCGTCGAAGAACATCATCGAATTCCGCTCGGGCGACATCGCGTCGTTCTGGCTGCTGCACACGGCGAACGCCGCATTCGCGACGCTCGCGCACCTGCACCAGCACGCGGCGCTGCATCCGGAACGGCTGTTCCAGGAACTGCTGCGCCTCGCGGGCCAGCTGATGACGTTCTCGAAGGGCTATACGCTCGCCGACCTGCCCGTCTACCGCCACGACGATCCGGGCCCGAGCTTCGCGCGTCTCGACCTGATGCTGCGCGAACTGCTCGACACCGTGATCTCGACGCGCTATTTCGCGATCACGCTCGACGAGGTGCGCCCGTCGTTCCACCTCGGCCGCCTCGATTCCGGCAAGATCGACGACAAGACGGAGTTCTACCTCGCGGTGTCCGCGGACATGCCGAGCGTCGAGCTCGTCGATGCGGTGCCGGCCCGCTTCAAGGTCGGCGCGCCCGACGACGTCGACAAGCTCGTGCTGTCGGCGATGCCCGGCGTGCGGCTGTCGTATACGCCGCAGGTGCCGCCCGCGATTCCGGTGCGCCCCGGCGCATGCTACTTCGCGCTCGATTCGCGCAGCCCGCTGTACGAGCGCATGCTGCAGGCCCAGTCCGCGATGATCTATGCGCCGACTGGCATCAATGACCTGAAATTCGAACTGATCGCGGTCACATCATGAGCTACGCGCCTTCCCTGTTCGGCGACAACGTGCCGCCGCCCCTGCATAGCCCGGCGTCGACGGACTCCGCGTTCCAGGCCCGTTCGCTGCTCGATTTGCTGTACGACGGGTTCTTCATGCTGTTCCTGCTCAAGAACAAGCGGGAGCCGGACAGCGCCAGCGAGTTCAGCACGCGAATCCAGGAGTTCCTGTCGGATTTCGAGCGCGGCGCGAAGAAGCTGAATATCGCCGCCGAGGACGTATACAGCGCGAAGTTCGCGTTCTGCGCGGCGATCGACGAGATGGTGCTGTCGTCGCAGTTCAAGATCCGCGCGGACTGGGAACGCCGGCCGCTGCAGCTCGTGCTGTTCGGCGAGCAGCTCGCGGGGGAAAAGTTCTACCAGTATCTCGAGGAAGGTCGCGCGCAGGGTGCGGCGCGGCTGCAGTCGCTCGAGGTATTTCACATGTGCCTGCTGCTCGGGTTCCAGGGCAAGTATCTGCTCGAGGGGCCGGAGAAGCTCGCTTATCTCACCGCGCGGCTCGGCGACGAAATCGCGCACATGAAGGGCAAGCGCGCTGCGTTTGCTCCGCATTGGCCGCTGCCGGATCAGATCGCGCATCGGTTGAAGCGGGAGGTGCCGGTCTGGGCGATCGGGGCGGTGTTTGCGCTGGTGGCCCTGCTTGGGTATCTCGGGCTCAACACGTATCTGAAGGACAAAACGCTACAGACGTTGGCGCCTTATTCGCAGGTGATCAAGGTGGGCCCGGAGTCGGCTAATTTGACGATTTCGTTGCCGTAACAGGAGCGCGTTTTTTCGAATGCCGCTTCATGGAAGAAGGACCGCGTGGCGGTCCTTCTTCGTTTTTACCGGCTTCCTCCGGACAACGGAAAGATCGATCGCATACCGATACGTCACGCCGTCCAGACATCTTCATAGCCCGCATCGTCGATGATGAAGCGTGCGCCGGGCGGCAACCGCAGATAGGGCAGAACCGAGGGCAGGCAGGTCGACAGGTGCGCGGCATGCAGCGGCTGATAGAAATCGTCGGCGTCCGAGTATTCGCCGCAGTGGAAGAACCAGCCGACGTTGTCGCCTTCGGACAGCGCGATGCGCGTGCCATAGACAGGCATGCGCCCGAGCGTCGACATCGCGACGGCAACCCTCTCTTCGGGCTCGGCGGCGTGCAGGCCGTAGCGCGCGCAAATCGCTTCCTGTTGCGCGCGCAATGCTGCCGGATCGTCTGCCCTATTCATTTCCTTCCTGTCCCGCGGCGAATCAGCCGGGTTGCCAGCATAACCGCGGATCGGCGCCGCCGGTCGATACGAAATAGGCTGCCGCCTGCGTCGCCGTCGCGCGATCGACGCACTGCCGCGCCGAATAGCTGCCTCGTTGGCCGCCTGTGACGAGTTCGATCACGTCGTCCGCCGGTGCTTCGGGTGTCGTCAGGTTCAGCAACGCGGCGTCGATTTCCGATGCGATGAAGACGACGTATCGGCCGTCGTGGCCGCCGCCGATCGTCATCACCGTTGCGTCGTTTGCGTCCAAGGCGACGGTCGAGCGATCGCGGCCGTTCAGCCGTTCGACGGCCGCGATCGCTTGCGCGGGGTCGTCGCACGGCGCTTCCGTCACGTGCGATCGGTTGCCGATGATTGTTTCCTCGATCACTTTCGTCGTTCGCATTCGAATTCGTGCTGCCGAGTTACCCGCGCCCCTGACGTGCACGTTGCCCGACAGGGGCCGCGTGCGCTCAACCGCCGACCATCTCCATGAAAACCGCTGCTTCCGCATCGGGCAGCGCATCGCCGATCCCCGAGCGGACCTCCGCGATGAATGCCGGCAGGATTTCATACGTGTCGTCGACGATATCGCGCGAATGCTTTCCGATATACAACTCGCACCAGATGCAC
This sequence comes from Burkholderia sp. AU16741, assembly GCF_002223345.1. Lineage (NCBI taxonomy): Bacteria > Pseudomonadati > Pseudomonadota > Betaproteobacteria > Burkholderiales > Burkholderiaceae > Burkholderia > Burkholderia sp. AU16741. The sequence continues at coordinate 126,106 of NZ_NKEZ01000002.1, read as the reverse complement.
AACGCGTGAGCGAAATGCGTGACGGTTGGCGCGACGCGCGACGGAGCCCAGGCGCCGGCGCCGTGGCGGCCGAACAGCACGTCACCCGCCGGTACGACGATCACGGGATCGCCGCCCAGTTGGCCCAGCACGGTCCAGTCGTCGTGCCATCCGGCGAGGCGCCGGCCGCACGCATCGACGCGATAACCGACCTGGCCACCCGCGAGGCTCGCCGCATTGCCGTACAGCAGCAGGTCGTCGGCGGTCCAGGGAATCGACAGATCGACGCCATCGAGCGCGTTGAACCACGCGGTAATGGCAGCGTCGACGGGCATGTCCTCGGCGGATACCGCATGACCGCACACCGATGTGTCGATACCTGCATTCGGCTCGGCCATGTCGCGAATCGCGACGATGAACGGCTTCAGATCCCGGTCGCGCATCGTGCCTCCGATCGACATCACGCGTTCTCTATTCGTTCGAAACCGATGCCAATTTCGCACCGTCCATACCAAAACATGCCGCCGTGCCGCCGGCTCGCCCTCAGAACAGGATAAACGCGTCGTTCTCGACGTAGAAGACGAACGCGTCGAGCAATTGCGCGACGCTCGGCTCGTCGATCTGGTCGTGTGCGTTGATCACGATGTCCTCGATCGTCGCGCTGTCGAGCGTGACTTTCCAGCCGGACTGCACCGCAACGACAGGCGCGGCGTCTGCTTCCGCGTCATCGGCATCTTCGAAAAATGCTCCTTCGGTGTCGAGCGTCCACGGCATCGGCGGCAGGTAAAGCCACCCGGAGAAATCGCCGGGACGTTCGAGAATATGGTGCAGCGACACTGCGGTCGTGGAATCGAGCGACATGGGTATTGCGGTAGTATCCGGATTGATTGCGTTGCATCGGCCGCGCGCAACCCGCGGCAGGCCGTGATTATGCCAATTCCGCGCCCGCCCGCCGCCGAACGCCCGTCAGTCGATGCGCAACGTGACCGAGGTTCCCGCAAAAACCGCCGCCAACCCCTGCTTCACGTGTTCCAGCCCGCCCGTCGCGCGCAACGCGATCGTGACAAGGCCCAGCCCTTGCGTCCATCGCGCATCCAGCGCCAGTTCGATATTCAGCATGTCTTCGCGCAGCGAGACGGATTCGACACCGCCATAACCGGCCACGCCGCGCTCGCACACTTCCATGTAGTACGTGTCGAGGCCGAGCGCCTCGTCCTGTTCGTCGTCCTCGGTTCCACGCTGCAGAATCACGTAGTTCGTCGGCGGGTCACGATCCGCGAAGCCGACGACGTGAATGCCGTCCTCGAACGTGTAAGTCGCGACGTCGGCGAAAAATCTGAAATCCATGTCGATCTGCTCCTGGCCCGATGATGTCGGCGTCTTCCAGCGGACGGTTTTCGTCAGATTATTCCGCCTGCGCGAACGCGTCACCGGTTTTCGGTGAAATCGATTGCAATCAGGGCCAATTCGACTTCCGGCGCGGCGCGGTTGCGAGTAGTGTCTACGTGCCCGCATTCCGGCCGCCCCCGGGTCCGACCGATACCCGGCGCTCACCCCACGACACTGAATCCTGGAGATCTGCGATGAAACGTTCGAAGTTCCTGCTGTCCGGCCTGCTGCTCGCGTCGGCCCTCGGCTTCACGGCCGTCGCCGCGCACGCGGAGGACCTGCTCGATTCCGTGAAGAAGGCCGGCGTGCTGCGCGTCGGCCTCGAAGGCACGTATCCGCCGTTCAACTCGCGCGGCACGTCCGGTCAGCTCGAGGGCTTCGACGTCGACGTCGCGAACGCGGTCGCGGGCAAACTCGGCGTGAAGACGCAGTTCGTCCCGACCGAATGGAGCGGCATCATCGCGGGGCTGCAAGCCGGCAAGTTCGACGTGATCGTCAACCAGGTCACGATCACGCCGCAGCGCAAGGAGGCGCTCGACTTCAGCGAGCCGTACACATACTCGGCCGCGCAACTGATCCAGCGCAAGGACGACACGCGCAACTTCAAGTCGCTCGAGGACTTCAAGGGCAAGAAGCTCGGCGTGACGCTCGGCACCAACTACGACCAGATGGCGCGCAGCGTGCCGGGCATCGAGGTGCAGACGTATCCCGGCGCGCCGGAGAAGCTGCGCGACCTCGCCGCGGGGCGGATCGAGGCGACGCTCGACGACCGGCTGATGCTGCCGTACATGATCAAGACGTCGAACCTGCCGCTACGCTCGGGTGCCGTGCTGAACGGCGGCAAGCAGGAGATGGCGATCCCGTTCCGCAAGGGGAACCCGAAGTTCGAGAAGGCGATCAACGATGCGCTCGATTCGCTGCGCAAGGACGGCACGTTGAAGAAGATCTCGATGCACTGGTTCGGCAGCGACGTGACGGTGCCAGTCGCGCAGTAAGCGGTTCGGTGCGCGTTCAATGCGTCACGTTTTTCGCTGCGTCACGTTTTCACTGCGGCGAAGGCGTGACGCGCGGCTGCAGCCGTCTCCCCTCTGCTTCCCCTTTTTCCTTTTTTCGTCAGGCCGCCTCGTCGAAGCGGGCAAGCAGCATCTGGCCAATCGGCGTCAGCGCCGGGCGCGCCGCTATCTCGTTCACGCGTACCTGCGTGTCGTCGACCAGCCGCTTTTCGACGAGCACGGCAAAGGCCGGGTTCGCGAGGTCGACACTGTCGGGCGCGCGCGCAATGCGCAGCAGCATAGAGAATTCATGCGGACTCAACATGGTCCATGTCTCCTGATCGTCCGCGATGCAGTTCGATCAGCGTCGGTCGCGTTTTCGAATGGAATGGATGGGTGGCAGAAGCCGATGCGCTGCCGGGAGCGAGATCCCGGGATCCTGCGCGACGCGGGCATGGCGTCGGATGCGGTCACGCACACCCCGATCGCGACAATGCTGCCGCGGCGAGAAGGTGCAACATTAGAGATGCGGCGTGACGCGGGCGTGACAAGAAAAAGGGGGTAACGACAGCGCTCGCGACATCGGGGCGCGCAACCCCGTGAACGAAAAAGGGGTTACGGAAAACTCCGTAACCCCTTGTCAGATATGGTGCGGCTGCAGGATCGCTAAAAGCGCATCAAGTAACTGATTTTTATAATCATATCAATCTCACGTTTAGCACCACACCCCCAAACATACCCCCAAGCGCTAAACGAGCGCCCCGTATCACTTGCCGGAGTCCAACGTATCTGCCGGAAAACGATGTCCAAGTTGGAGATTTGGAGACAAGTGACATAAGTGCATGTTTGCAAAAAAGAAATCCATCTCCAAACATATCTCCAAAACACACCAAAACTTGGAGATAGCTTTGGAGACACGTCACGGCGAAGAGCCGGCGAATCGCCCCGATCTGGAACTTTCAGCGCAAAGAGCGCCCCGGCCCGCCGCCGCCTAACGGCGCACATTCGATCAAAGATTCTTGAGGTAATCTCGGTAGCGATTCAGCATCGAGCCGATTTCCGTCAGTTGTGGATGTGCCCGAATGCCAATCTTATGCGCGATGTAGTCGCTCATGGGCAAGTCAACGGATCGCTGAAGTTGTCGGTACAGAACGACGACACGCCCCAACCCGAGCTTGTCAAAGTCCTCGCCAGTCAGGTTTTCACCGCTAGCGCATTGGACGGTCCAATTCATAGACTCGCCGAGGTTCAAATTGATGGCGACGGCACCAGTGACAGGCACGATCGCGATAGTGATCGCATCGGGATCACCCATGATCTTTGTGAAGTGCGGATCCTGCTGCTTCATCCAATCTGTTGTGCCCTTCAGCTCGGGCGGCTCTTCATCCGGGCGATGCCATAACCCCTTGTACAACTCGTCGGCATAGCGCGTATCGAGGACACGTTCACCGAAAAGGCAATAGGCCATCCCGATAGCTAATTTCGCCATGAAGCGAAGGTCATATTGCGTGTACATCCTCAGTTGGTTATGACGCTGTTGCTTCGATCGACAGTTCTGAAGAATGTAGGCAATCCGAGCTTCATCGAGTTCGTCAGGGTCGGAGAATCCGATGACCTTCGGATCGAAATCGACGGTTGTGCACATTACTTTCTTGACGCGTCGCCCTGCGAAAGAGTCACGAAACGCTCGCAACGACAAGTCGGGATCCTTGGGTGATCGCTCACTGAATAGGTAATAGGCACGACTGCGCTCAGTCTTGACTGTTCTCGGATTACCACCGGCGTACCAGTACAGCTTCGAGTCGTCTTTCCGCACCCAGTAGATTTGCTCGCCTAACGGCCCGAGCCACGCCTCGCACGTCTCGCCCTCCTCCATCATCGGCGGCCGCAGGTCCGAATGCCCCATACATACAAGCGGCAACCCAACATCCTGATTGGGATCGAAGGTCGAAAAGCTGATCTCGCGAAGCTTCTCAGTGACAAACCAGTGCTTTTCGAAACTGGCGTCGACGAAAAGACCCAAATTGCTGTTGCAGCTTTTGCATACCCTTCTGGTCTTGAAGACATCAGGAACGTACGCCCCACCAAGGAACTGGGGGATAACATGCTCCAGCGTGAATTCCTCGTCTGGCTTCAATTCTCGACAGTAAATGCAGAGCGTCATGTCCGTGGCGTCAAGTAGGTGTCTTTGATTCGGGCGGGTTACGCGCGTAGCCGCACTCGCATTATCGTCTGCCGACTGGTCCGGAACTCCCGAGCTAGAGCAGAAACACTCTCGCCTTCACCAAGTCGCCTCAATACCTCCTCTTGCTGCACGTCTGACAGTGCGGCCGGCCGGCCCATTGCTTTCCCTTCCGCCTTTGCCCGTGCGATGCCGGCCTGCGTTCGCTCAATCAACAAATCGCGTTCAAACTCGGCAACGGCGTTTAAGACCTGCATCGTCATACGGCCGGCCGCGCTTGTCAGGTCAACGCCACCGAGCGCAAGGCAGTGAATCCGAATGCCGCGATCTGCCAACACCTCAACCGTCTCGCGCACGTCCATCGCGTTCCGACCGAGTCGATCCAGCTTGGTCACGATCAGCACATCCCCCTCTTCCATCTTGAGAAGCAACTCGGCGAACCCCGGGCGCTGTTGCGCGCTGACGCTACCGGAAATGCTCTCCGTAACCACCCGACGCTTGTCGACCGCAAAGCCGGCCGCCTCGATCTCGCGGAGTTGGTTAGCTGCCGTCTGGTCGGTCGTACTGACGCGGGCGTATGCGAAGGTCCGGGGCATGCGGCTCTCTCAATATGTTCGAAAAGGATGTCCGAATCATACCTCATGTCCGAAAATATGAAAGCCTTACTTTTGGACACCTCTACACCCCCATGTCCGCAAGGGATCGGTTTCGTACACCCAACCCAAGGTCGTACCGTCTAGGCTAAAATTCGGATCGAATTTCCGAAAAAGCGAATCAATTCCGCCCACATTCGGATCAGAGATACATATTGCCGCATCATAAAAAGGGGTACAGATGGAACATATGTCCGAGGTCCTCAAGATTCTCGACGGCGCGCTCCGTGCGAACGTCCGGATGGCGCTGGACTATGCCGGGCTGCTGGCGCAGAAACTGGAAGATGAGGGATCGCGCGACCAAGCTCGACGAATTCGTGACCGATTGGCTCGTGCCCCTCAGCAGTTCGTCACGCCACAGGGGGCATTGGTTGGAACGCTACCGGTTGATCAAGACTCACGCCTGTCGACTGTCGATGTTCTATATCCGCGCATCGAGGATCTGGATTTGGTCCTTCCCGACGCCGTCGAAGGCCGCTTGAGAGAATTTATCCAGTCGGTCCGATCGTTCGAGAAGCTAGCCGCCGCTGGTGTAGCATTACCGACGCGCCTACTGTTGCATGGCCCCCCCGGGTGCGGAAAGACACTATCCGCGCAATGGATTGCCGCGAACCTTGAGCTACCCTTATTCACCGTCCGTTGCGACACGCTGATTTCATCGCTTCTTGGGCAGACATCCAAAAACCTGAGAAGGGTGTTTGATCACATTCAGACTCAACCCTGCGTCCTGTTTTTGGATGAGTTTGATGCGCTCGCAAAATCGCGTGCCGACGAGCGGGAAATCGGCGAACTACAGCGAGTTGTAATTTCTCTACTGCAGAATATCGACTCTCTGCCGCCGAACACGGTGGTTATCGCCGCAACCAACCATGACCAGCTTCTCGACTCGGCGGTCTGGCGGCGCTTCGCGTTTCGCATTCACTTTCAACTACCTGATGCCGCCTTGCGAGAAGGTTTGTGGCGTCGCCGGCTCAAGACGTTTGCTCCGAAGGACATAAATTGGTCGCGGTTGGTAACGCTCTCTGATGGGATGTCGGGCGCAGCAATCGATTTTGTGGCTCAAGATGCCATGCGCAATGCGGTTCTCAGTGGAGAGGATTTCGTGACTGAAGCAGAGTTGCTGCGTCGTCTCGGACTTACCATAGCCGCTACTCAACGTGTTACCTTATCAAATGTACAGGATGAAATTCGATGGCTGCGTCAGTGGCAGCCGTCATTGTTTTCGCAACGGGCACTAGCGAATCTGTACAAGGTATCCACACGACAAATTCGAAATATTACGGGGGCGTTTGATGGCGCAAATGGAGAACCCGATACTGCGGGTCGATTTATCGGAGCATGACTATCGCGACGCGGGCGGCGGAGGAGGAGGGCCCAAGGAGCTTGTGCCAATAACTCCGCAGTTGCGTAACGAATTAAGAGCCTCTCTCGCCGGAGTGAGACAGGCTCTCAGCGAGACGCTCCGACGATATCCTCAACTGCCGGCCGTTATGGTGATGCATCTGCGGGACACCGCTATTGCAAAAAGCCACCGCCCGGCCACCCTCGCACAAGAGGGACAAACCATACCGATCGGAAACGCCGCACTTGGCGAAGTATTGTTGGCGACTAGCCTCGGTAGCTTCGATGCGATGGACCGAGTCATTGCCACACGCACCACGAGGCAAATCAAAGCGAATCTTTCGGCGATCAGTGGATTTGAGGCGTGGGGTATCGATCGCGTGCTAGACGCAGAGCTTCGCAACCCAGCCGCTCTTGAACGTCTACAAGCTTGGCGAAACGCCGATATACCGATACTCATCGAGCTTTTTCATCAGCCCAACGCTCACTTGCAGCAAGTGGCGGAAGAATTGTTCCAGAGAGTATCAAACCAACTTGGGTTAGATATTTCGGAGCGCCATCCCGGATTAGTTGGGCGAAGCTATCGGGTGCGGAATGCAAATCTCGACAGTTTGCACGCTCTTAGTTTGTTCAGCGGAATCAGACGCATTTTTGCGGCCCCAATGATTGCTCCTGTCCTAGATGTCGCTCCAATGGCAGAGGATCATGGCCCACTCCCGGGTGCTCTAGTCGACATTCCGAACGAAGCTGAAAATTTGCCAATCGTCGGAGTCTTCGACACGGGCATGTTTCCAAATTCTGTCGCACTGGGCCCGTGGGTAGCTGGACGTGAAACTTATGTCCTTCCTCCGGATACAGACTATGTACATGGCACAATGGTGTCGTCGATAGTTTGTGCGGCGCGTCCCCTAAACGGTAACGACATTCGCTTGCCTGATGCTCGCGCTCGAATACTCGATGTCGCAGGAATGGAAGTCGCCAATGCGAATGCTGATGACATCATCGAGCGCCTCCGCGCCGCAGTTCAAGCCCATCCGGCAGTCAAAGTTTGGAACCTGTCGCTCGGCACCGTAGATCCGGCTCCTGAAGATGAGTTCGGGTGGCTTGCACAGCAACTCGATAGAATCTCTGACGAATTCAATGTTTTGTTTGTCGTGTCCGCGGGCAACGAAGGGCCGCCCAATCTACGCGGTTGGCCTCCCGGTGCAGACAATCCTCGCCATCGCATCAGTAGCCCCGGCGATTCGGTAAGAAGCCTGACAGTTGGCGCCCTCGCCCACCGGGAGAATGCTCCTCATACGTTGGTTCACGAAGAAGAGCCTTCACCGTTCAGTCGACGCGGGCCGGGGCCGGTACGGACGCCCAAACCTGACGTTGTTCACTATGGTGGCAATTGCAATCAAATGGCTCAGGTTGTCGGAGCTGGAGTCCATACGGTATTACCGGGCGATCGCCTAGGCATGACCCTCGGGACAAGCTTCTCAGCTCCGATGGTCGCCGCACAAGCGGCGCAGCTCTGGCAGGAACTTGAGCAACGCGGCACCGCCGCCTATCCTGCCCTCGTGAAGGCGCTGCTCATTCATAGCGCCGCAGTACGCTCACCAGAGCGCGATGCAAGCGCACGGAGATTTTACGGTGCAGGGGTGCCGTCCACGTTGCTGGACACGCTCTTTTGCGACGATGACTCATTTACGTTGTTGTTCGAAGTCGATGTTGCTGATCGACGCAAATGGACAAGACTGAACTACCCGATACCCGCATGCCTGCGCCCTGAACCTGACAAGTTCCGTGGAGAAGCATTCGTCACCCTCGTATACAGCCCTCCGCTCGACGCAAGTCAAGGGGCTGAATACGTGCGAGCAAACGTCGACATTAGCTTTGGCCGCGCATCAGTGGTGGATGGCCGCCTAAGCATAAAAGGGCTTGTTCCATTGGAACAGGACGAAAACCTCGCCGATCTGTACGAAACCGCTCGAATCGAAAACGGCTATAAGTGGTCGCCGGTTAAGGTGTATCGCGAGCGCTTCCGAAACGGTATTACTGCCGCGAATTGGGCGTTGCAAGCGAGCATAACTCGACGCTTCGGTGAGTTGATCCCCCCCCGAGCCGCAGCGTGCCGTCATTTTGGTGACGCTACGCGCACTCGAAGACGGTTTGCCTGTTTATGCGGACGGCATTCGAGCGCTTGCCACATCGAACTGGACTGCAAACCCGATCTCTCAACGACTCAATATCGCAAGGTAGTTTTGCGCTATCCGGCTACGCGGAGGGAGTATTCCCCTCCGCGTTCATCGTCCTTCAACATCTCGCAAATTTTCAATTGCGTGCATCGCTGCCTGGCGATGCCCATGCCCTCTTGCTCGTGCGAAAATGCAGATCGCCGAGCCTAGGGTGGCCCCCAAAAACCGGACGCCTTCTCCGGCCGGCTCGACGCCGGTTCTGAAGGGCGTAGGGAGACCTCTCATTGTTTGTCGTTAACGGTAGACGACTTGGTTCCGTCCAAGCGCGGCGACGCGTTCGGAGTTGGTTTCAAATCCCAGATTGGCGTAACCCGTCCGCATACCCACCAGCGTCCGTAAGCGGTGACAGATGGGCGTGGGAATTTTTGCGCAGAAATGAAAAGTTCATCAAGCAGCAGGCCGATTTCTGCAACCGCTTAGCACGCGTTCCTCACGAGCAGCGCCTTGCATCACACCCCGACTTCGAAGCACATTCGAAATTCCTCATGGACTGGGGTATTGACTATTGGTACCCACCGTCTTGGGTGTGGGGCTGGCCGCTAACTCTGGATGATGGAACCCAACAATTCGTGAACATGGAATTTGATGCGCCATGCGGGTTCATTAGTGGCCCTGTAGACTCGTCACGATACTTTGACCGACCGTTGCGCGATACGGAGTACAGGGTGATTTTTGATGCCTCTATGCCAATTTCTCGGCAGCTAGAGCAAGTGAAATCCGTGCTTGAATTCCAGCAATCTAAACTCCCTGCTGCGCGGAAAGCTGCTAGACCTCGATGGAGTTTGTTACCTCGATATCTGCGTGCATTCGACGGGTTTCGTGCAATGAAAGACCTTGGGTTATCCGAAGCGTTGGCACTGAATGAATTGGCAGATCAGTTCATGAGCGAAAAGATGGACGTCGATGACATCGACTATGTTCAAGATGCAAGAAACGCGCTCGATGCAGCTCGTCGGTATATAGAACACGACTATCGAGTGTTGCCGATCATGAGAGGGGCCCCGGTGTCAAGGTAGAAACATCGACCCTATAGATATAGCTGCCCTAAACCTGACGTTTGCGCTGCCGTGGAAATGACGACACTACTCTCGTGCCGTGCAGTCCCGCGCGGTTCCATTTCACCGGAGCGCAAATGGAAGTACAAAACCCGCACCCTTCCCTCACCGCAAATCGAGTTGTTCGCCTGCGTCCACTTACCGAACGCATCGGATTAAGCAAAAGCGAGATTTATCGGCAAATTCAGGCTGGGACGTTTCCTCGCCCCATTCCGCTTGGCGTGCGGGCTGTTGGCTGGCTCGAACGGGACGTCGAGGCATGGCTCGCCGCACGTGCGAATCGGAGCCAGACACAATGACGACCGACTCATTAAACGTGCGCGCAGCAGCACGAGCAGAGAAAAAGAGAGCCGACGCGGCATTTTACGAAAGTGAGCTGGAGCGCCAGCGTGAGCGCTTGTCCGAAGCGCGCGGGCGCTGCACGGACGAAGTGCGGCGCGAAGCGGCTTGCTGGATCGCGACGGCGGCGACCGTGTTTGAGCGCGACGCCGAGCGTATTCCGTCTCGTGCTAAGCGCGCGGTCGAACTCCTGAAGCATGCGGTTTTCATGCTCGATCCGAAGGCCCCGGCGTGATGTCCAACCAAAGTCACTTTGCCGCGACGAGTGGTGCGGGACGGTGGCATCGTCCGCCGCCGTTTCTGCTCCGTCCCTTCATCGATTTGCACATCGCAGCGGTGCGCAGTATCCTGTGGGCGTCGCTGAAACAGCAGCGGCCCGGGATTTGCAGCCCGGAAAATGTCGGCGGACGGCCGCCAATGAGCGGCTTTTTTACGTCCGTGTGCCTTTGCACGCCTTTTTCAATGGGTGGGCGATGGTGGGGAGGCTTCGGCCTGCCGGTGCCGACGTTCCGGTCTGCAAACCCTGCTATTCGCCCGCCCACCCCAATTTGCAGTGGGGCGCGGGCTTCCGAAACGCTAACGTCGGAGGTCGCATCTTGCGCCAGTCCACGCACGCCCATACCGGGCAGCAATCCCACCTCATTCGATCCATCGTCCGCGCAGCACTGCGCGACGCGGCAACCGCCAGCACGTATCAGGATGCGCTCGACGCAACCGGCGCGGCACTGGCCGCAATCGCAGCGCTCGTTCGTGCGGAGGTGCGCCATGGCTGACCTGCGCTGCAAGATCGGCGATCTGGCGATCGTCACGAAGTGTGACGCTCGCTCGCGCATCGGCATGCTGGTTGAAGTGGCATCGGCTCGCCCGACGCCCGATCACGATTGGCGCGTGCGGATCTTGGGCGGCCCCGTCTCGGGGCGTAGCGTCTGCGGTCGCCGGTCTGGCGATTTCGCGCATGCGGCCGTCTACGACTGGAACCTCACGCCGATTCGCGGCAAAGCGGAGCTGGATTGCACGATCGACGTCGGGCAACTCCTCGCGTCGATTCTGGAGGTGCGCCATGTCTAAATACCGCCTGCCGAACGAAGTCACGATGATCGCCATGTGTGCGGCCCATCAGTTCGCCCAGCTCGAAGCGCTGTTCGATGCTGTCCGGTCGCATCTTGCGGAGGGTACCTACGAGCGCGCGCTCGTCGACATGGGGCAAAGCGTTGCAAGCCGGTATTCGGCTGAAATGCGCCGCACTGCGCAGCCGGAGGTGTGTCATGACTGACCAGCGCATCCGAACCGCGGTTGTCGACGGATTCGACAATGCGCCGCCGCTCGATACTGGCGCTCCGATCGAGCTGCAATTCGCCGTCGACCTTGGCGCGATCTGCGCCGACGCATGGCTCGACCTGAAAGGCGACGTGCGGCTGCACGACTACGCGGTGCATCAAGCCGCCGCGTTCGCACGCGGCATGGAAGCCGCCATGCAGGACGCGGGCGACGTCGACGCGCACCGTGTGACGATCAGCCGTCAGGCGTTCGCGGCCGGTCTGATGGGGCGCGTGCAACAGCACCTGTTCGCGGCGCTCGGGCTCGTCACGCGCGAACCGCATACAACGCACTGAGGGGGCGGTCATGGCAAAGACGAACAAGAATGCCGTGCAACCGCTCGCGTCGCACTTCGTGGCCGAGGTGAACCGGCCGGACGGCAACCGCATCGGCACGCGGATCAGCGATGCGATGGAGCTGCTGGACAGCCTGCATTGGGCGGCCGACAAGGCTATGTCCGATGACGACTACTGGCTTGTGCTGAGCCTGTTCCGCGCGTCCCTGCCGTCGATCGGCGCGGCGCTGGAGGCAGCCAACGACGCCCTTGGCGAGTCGCGACTCGGCCGCTACGTCTACAGCAACGACGTCACGGCCGGCGGGGCCGTTCTGTCGGTGCCTCGCGCGGCCGGCTGACGTTGCGCCGCTAGGCATCGCCGCATCATTCAATTCTTCGCGCGTCGGGTAGCTGCTTGCCCGATATGGACTACTAATCGGGAGTCTGCCGACGCGCGTCCAGTGGGAACCTATGAGTCACGCACTCCTATCCGAATTCGAGCGGGCCCGCGTCGCGCTCGGATATATCGCACCCGACGACCGCGACACGTGGCATCAGGTCGGGATGGCGCTCAAGGCCGAGTTTGGCGAGGAGGGCTTCGCCCTCTGGAACGAATGGAGCCAAGGCGCGCAGAACTACAACGGCAAGGACGCGCGCGATGTGTGGAAGTCGTTCAAGGGCGGCAAGATTACCATCAACACGCTGTTTCATCTCGCCAAGCAAGGCGGCTTCGATCCGCGCGCGCATCGGGCCAAGCCGGTCGATCCAGCGGAGCGCGAGCGGCAGAAAGCCGAGCGCGCGGCCCGCGAAGCGGCCGAGCTGGCCGAGCTGACCGAGAAGCAGCAAGCCGCGTCTGCGCTCGCTGAATCGCTCTGGTCGGCGGCCGAGCCTGCGTCGGCCGATCACCCGTACCTCGTTCGCAAGCGCATCCCGGTCGACGCGCTGCGTGTCTTTCGCGGCGGCTTGTGCATCGGCACGGCCGCATGCGACGGCGCCCTCGTCATCCCGGCGCGTGACGCGGACGGCAAGCTGTGGACGCTGGAGTTCGTCCTCACGGACGGCCAGAAACGCTATCTGCCGAACGGCCGCAAGGCGGGCTGCTTCTCGCTGATCGGCGGCCCGCTATCTTCCGCGCCGTCCACGCTGCTGATTGGCGAGGGCTACGCCACGTGCGCGACGCTCGCGGCCGCGACGGGCTATCCGGCCGCCGTTGCGTTCGATGCCGGCAACCTGCACGCGGTCGCGACGGCGCTGCGCGGCCAGTATCCGGACGCCCGCATCGTCGTGTGCGCGGACGACGACCACACGACGAAGGGCAATCCGGGCGTGACGAAGGCTCGCGCGGCGGCCGAGGCTGTGGCGGGCATAGTCGCCGTGCCCGATTTCGGTCCGAATCGCCCAGCGGCCGGCACCGACTTCAACGACCTGGCTGTCCACCTCGGCCCGGATGCGGTGGCCGCCGCCGTGCGCGCCGCGCTCGCGCCGGCCGGCGCGGCGGATGCGGGCAAGCCCAAGGTCGCGCCAGCCGCCGCGAAGCCCGCCAAGCGCCCGAAAACGGCCCGCGCGCAGGACGGCAAGTCGCGGTTCGTCGTCGACGACAAGGGCGTGTGGTTTCACGGCTTCAACAATCAGGGCGACCCGCTCCCGCCGCATTGGGTCAGCACGCGTATCGACGTGATCGCGGAGACACGAAACGAGATGAACAGCGAGTGGGGCTACCTGCTCGAATTCACGGACCGCGACGGCATCCTGAAACGATGGGCGGTGCCGGCTGGCCTCTTTGCTGGCGACGGCACGGAGCTGCGCCGCATGCTGCTCGACATGGGCGTGAAGCTCGGCGTGACGCAGATCGCCCGCACGCAGATCGCCAACTATGTCCAGATGGCGCAGCCGGACGAGCGCGTGCGCTGCGTGCCGCGCGTCGGCTGGCATCACGGCGCGTTCGTGCTGCCCGATCGCGTCATCGGCACCGGCAAAGAGGCGCTGATCTATCAGGCCGATACGCCGATCCAGAGTCAGTTTAAGGAGCGCGGGACGTTGGACGACTGGCAACGCGAGGTCGCAGCCTACTGCGTCGGCAATAGCCGGCTGCTGTTCTGCGTCGCAACCGCCTTCGCTGGTCCGCTGCTGCACTTCTCCGGGCTTCAGTCGGGCGGCTTTCACCTGCTCGGCACGACGTCCAAGGGCAAGTCGACGGGCGGCGTCATCGCCGCGTCCGTGTTCGGCTCGCCGGACTACGTGCGGAGCTGGAAGGCGACCGACAACGCGCTCGAAGCCGTCGCGACGCAGCATAGCGACGCGCTGCTGATCCTCGACGAAATTGGACAGGTCGAGCCGCGCTTGGTCGGCGATGTGATCTATATGCTCGCGAACGAGTCGGGCAAGGCCCGCGCGTCGCGTAGCGGCTCGGCCAAGCCCGTGCTCACGTGGCGGCTGCTGTTCCTGTCGAACGGCGAAAAGAGCGTGTCCGCGTTGATGGCCGAGGGCAACAAGCCCATGAAAGGCGGTATCGAGGTGCGCTTGCCGGCGATCCCGGCCGAGGTCGGCGAAATGGGGGTGGTGGAGAAGCTGCACGGCTTCCCGACGCCGGCCGCGCTGATCGAGCATCTAGAGCGGCACGCCGGCATGCACTACGGCACGGCCGGCCCCGCGTTCATCGAATGGGCGTCGTCGCAGGCCGGAGAGCTGGCCGAGCATCTGCGTGTGCGCGTCGATGAGCTGGTCGGGCAATGGGTGCCGGACGGCTCGCATTCACAGGTCGCGCGCGTCGCCAAGCGGTTCTGTCTCGTTGCGGTGGCCGGCGAGCTGGCGACGGCGCACGGGCTGACTGGCTGGCCGCAGGGCGAAGCGGTCGAGGCAGCACGTCGCTGCTTCGAAGGCTGGCTCGAACTACGCGGCGGCACGGGCAACTCCGACGAAGCGGAAGCCGTGCGGCAGGTACAGCATTTCCTCGCCGCACACGGCGACAACCGTTTCGTGTGGATGAACCGGGCGCAGGACGACCATCGGCCGAACGTGCCGCATCGAGCGGGCTTCAAGCAGCACGTGAAACGCGACGAGCGGCGCACGCCCATCGCATCCGATCGCGAGTATTACGCCGAGTTCGGCGGCAAGATGAGCGCCGACGATGCCGAAAGCGTCGAAACGGAATACCTGATCGAAGCGGCCGTATTCCGCAAGGACGTGTGCGCCGGCTTCGATCACAAGATCGTCGCCAAGGCACTGATGAAGCGAGGCGTGCTGATGCCGCGTAGCGACGGCTATCCGTACCGGCAGGAATACATCCCCGGTCACGGCAAGTTCATGGTCTACCGTGTGCTGCCGTCGATCTTCACGCTTGAGCTGTGAAAAGCACCGCCGCCGTCCGGGAGGGCGGTGGCGGGCGTTCCTTTGCGCGGCATTTTTCACCCGCGTGTCAAAGTTACTTTGAGCGATCCGCTCCAGATGGAACGGGGCGAGCGCTTGCTGCGAATCTTGCCTCAGCCGTAACAATCCAGCCCGGTTTATCTCCAGTATCTCCAGCGTTCTCCAAATCGTTTGGAGACACGCGAAGCCTTACCCCATAAGGCTTTGAGGCCGATTCAGACGTTTATCTCCAAATCTCCAACTCGTTTTGCACTGAGCGGACAGGCGTCGATCGCCGGTATCGACCACAAAGCCAGACGGGGCACGGCTCTCCGGGATTCGACGGGCGTCGAAAGCACATTTTCGAGGGGGGTGTCCGCGACGCGCACCGATCCGGCATTGTTGCGCCCGTGGCAAGTGTCGGGGTGGCCGGAAAGCGGGGGACCCTGCGTCTAGGCCAAAGACGCGGGGGCTCACACCCGCGTGTTTTCTCTAGTCGCGACACCCCAAGGGGGGTCATATTCATAGTCCGGGACAACTGCTTGTCGCAGCGTCATCCCATCACTGTCACGTGGAAATGTAGAAAGCCAGCTTGAACAGGCAAACCAGCATAGCAACTGCTGAAAGTCCGAACGGAACAGCAACGTCTACCCCTGCACGTGAGGCTCCGGCTGCACGAATCAGACTTGAGGCGATTACTCTAACTCGCTGTCTCCAACTGAGCCGATACTCGGGCATGCGGCCGCCGCTTCGCCCGTAGGAGGCTCGCGATATCCATTCAGCGTACAAGTCGACGCTTGCCCTCCCAGACCACCAACTATCAGGTTTTTCCAGAGCAACCTGGACATCCACTTTGCTCGCCCGCCCAAACTGCTTCATGCGGTCTTCGAGCGTGTCATCCATGAAGTCCTCAAGGTCTTTGAAAATCGTAACCGGTCGAAGCCGCTTCAAATGTCCCGTTACTGCAGCGCCGATATATTCCTCAACTACTTGCGCCCGAATCACAACGAACAGCTCCGAAACGGCGGAAATCTCGTCCACCGTCTCTGTAGCATAGCGATAGCGTAGGAACATATAGATGAGAGTCGCTGTAAGAGCGACCCAAATCTTGAAAGGGCTTACATTTCCGACTTCGGCGAATCCTAGTAGCGTGCCGGTGGGCTTGAACGACAGATGGAAAAACGCGATCGCAAGAATCGCCGCAGAGAGCACCACAACATTGCGGCGCAGTTTGTCGGGCATGTCATCCATGTATTCACCGTCTTTTGTCTTGGATTGCCGGCCAGCAGACTAGGCAAAAGCTAAGGCCGTACATCGACCATCAGGATTCCGCAGTCCTCGCACTCGATTCAGTGCGTCAAAAGGACATTGCGCAACTCGACAACTTTTGCCCCGGCCTGCTGTTCCAAATAGTCGGCCCACCACTGCATCATGCGATGTCGCTCAGACAGATACTCGGCATGGTTGTATGCCGCCCGCACACCGTCCTGCTCTGAGTGGGCGAGCTGGCGCTCGATCCAGTCGGAATTGAATCCCTTCTCGTTCAAGATCGTTGACGCGAGACCACGAAACCCATGCCCGGTCATGCGGCTGCGATAGCCCATACGGTACAGAGCGTAGAGAATCGTGTTTTCGCTCATCTGCTGCAACGGTCTGCGGCTGTTCGGGAACAGCCAGCGCCGGTGGCCCGTAAGCGCGCGCAGCTCGGAAAGCAGCGCGATCGTCTGCTCTGCGAGCGGCACGATATGCACACGGCGCATCTTCATCTTCTCGGCCGGAATGCGCCACTCTCGGCGCTCCAAGGCGATCTCCGTCCACTCCGCCTGCCGCAACTCGATAGTGCGAACGAACGTCAATGCCAGGAATCGCAGAGCGAGCCGAGTCTCCGGCTCGCCCTCATAGGCCGCGATCGAGCGAAGCAGCTCCGGTAGCTCGCTTTCGCCGACTCGCGCCATATGCTTGACTGGCACCGCCTTCAATGCGCCTCGCAGGTCCGGCGACGGATCTCGCTCAGCGCGGCTCGTCGCGACGGCATAGCGAAACACTTGGCCGCATGTCTGCAACGTCTTGCGCGCCGTCTCGAACGCCTCTCGACCTTCGATTCGTCGAATGACCGCGAGCAAATCCGGTGCGCCGATCGAAGAAATCGGACGCTGGCCGATCAGGGGAAACACCTCGCGATCGAGCTGTTTCTTGACTCGGTTCGCGTGCGAAGCGCTCCATGTCGCTTGCTGCGCCTCGTACCACTCCAGCGCGACGGCCTCGAAGGTGTTCTGTGCGGCAATGGCGCGAGTCTGCTTCTCGACGTCACGCTCGAACGCAGGGTTCTTCCCTTCCGCTAACAACCGCTTCGCTTCGTCACGCCTCGAACGCGCATCAGCGAGCGACGTCGCGGGATAGTCGCCGAACGTCAGCAGGTTTTCTTTGCCATTGAACCGGTATTTGAGCCGCCACTTCTTCGAACCGCTGGAGCGCAGATCAAGGAACAGGCCGCCACCGTCGAAGAGTTTGTTTCCCCCGGCCTCATCGAATTTCGCGTTGCGGCACTTGGCGTCGGTAAGAGGTTTGCTTTTCATTGTTCGTCGGGGGTACGGCATACCCCCAAATCCCCGAAGTCATACCCCGAATCTTACCCCCAAATTTCGGGGATGCCCCGGTCTCACTCGGGACTTCCGGAAACAAAAAACCCGCGTCAGCGCTAGGCTGGACGCGGGTTTTGGGACTTCCGGGTACTACTTGAAACTAGTGTTTGGTGCCGGCTGCAGGACTCGAACCCGCCACCTGATGATTACAAATCAACTGCTCTACCAGATGAGCTAAGCCGGCGTAGCGCGAGATTCTACCTCATTTCACGATCTTGAGGCGAGGTCTGCTGCTGCCTTTCGAGCCGTCGCCGTCGGTTTTCGGCGGTTCGTCGGCGCCTTCGGACGGTTCCTCGTTCGCGCCGCTGTCGGCGACGGGCGCCAACGGCGATACGGACTCGTCACGCTGCGCGTCATCAGCTTGCACGGCATCATCGTCGAACGCGCCCGAATCCTCGCCCTCGCCTGCGACCGCATCGACCTGGAACGCCATGCCCTGCCCGTTCTCGCGCGCATAGATCGCGAGCACGTTGGCAACCGGAATCTCGATCTTGTGCGCCTTCCCGGAGAACCGGGCCGTGAACTCGATCCACTCGTTACCCATCTGCAACTGGCTCGTCGCCTCGAAGCTGATGTTGAGCACGATCTCGCCGTCACGCACGAACTGACGCGGCACGCGCGTCGAGTTGTCGACCCTCACCGCGATATGCGGCGTGTAACCGTTATCGGTGCACCACTCGTACAACGCGCGCAGCAGATAAGGCTTCGTTGAAATCTCTTGCATCACAATCCTCGAACCCGGAGCGGGTGCGCGGCACGCCGCCACCCGCTCCGTCATGCCTTCATTGCAACATTAACGACGCATGACCTTTTCGGACGGCGTCAGTGCTTCGATGTAGGCCGGACGGCTGAAGATCCGTTCGGCGTACTTCATCAGCGGCGCGGCGTTCTTCGACAGCTCGATGCCGTAGTGATCCAGGCGCCACAGCAGCGGTGCGATCGCGACGTCGAGCATCGAGAACTCTTCGCCGAGCATGTACTTGTTCTTCACGAAGATCGGCGCGAGCTGCGTCAGGCGATCGCGGATCGCGAGGCGGGCCTTCTCGTGATTCTTCTCCGCCGCCTTGCCCTTCTCGTTCTCGAGCGTGCTGACGTGGACGAACAGTTCCTTCTCGAAGTTGAGCAGGAACAGGCGCGCACGGGCGCGCTGCACCGGATCGGCCGGCATCAGTTGCGGATGCGGGAAGCGCTCGTCGATGTACTCGTTGATGATGTTCGATTCGTACAGGATCAGGTCGCGCTCGACCAGGATCGGCACCTGACCGTACGGGTTCATCACCGAAATGTCTTCCGGCTTGTTGAACAGGTCGACGTCGCGGATTTCGAAGTCCATGCCCTTCTCGAACAGCACCAGCCGGCAACGCTGGGAGAACGGGCAAGTTGTGCCGGAATACAGAACCATCATATTTGCGTTTCCTCAAAAAAGCCGAGGGCCGGCACGCGGCGAAACCCCTTTCACGGGTTCCGCCTTGCGCCGGCCCCACGCCGGTCAGGCGTGTTTACTTGATATCTTTCCAGTACGCGGCATTCAGCCGCCAGGCCAGGAAAGTCAGGACACCGAGAAAGATCAGCACCCACACGCCGAGGCGTTTGCGGGTCTGCTGGGCCGGCTCGGACATCCATGTCATATAGGCCACCAGGTCGGCCACCGCAGCATCGTAGTCGGGCGACGACAGCGTGCCCGGCGTGACCTGCTGGAAGCCGACGAGCACGTGAGCCTTCTCGCCCGTCTCCTCGTCCGTCTTGTCTTCGAATTTGGCAACGCGCTGCCCCTGCAGTTGCCACAACACATGGGGCATGCCGACGTTCTCGAACACCGCGTTGTTCCAGCCGGTCGGCCGCGTATCGTCGCGGTAAAAGCTCCGCAGATACGTGTACAGCCAGTCGCGGCCGCGCGCCCGCTCCTCGACCGACAGGTCGGGCGGCGTGGTGCCGAGCCAGTTCTTCGCGTCGTCGGGCCGCATCGCGACGGACATCGTGTTCCCGACCTTGTCGGTCGTGAACAGGAGATTCGTTTCGATCTCCTTCTGGGATATGCCCAGATCCGTCAGACGGTTGTAGCGCATCAGGTTCGCGCTGTGGCAGTTCAGGCAATAGTTTACAAACAATTGCGCGCCGTGCTGAAGCGAAACGAGATTTTCCGTGTTATCGGGCGCCCGGTCGAGCGGAAAATTACCTTCCGCCCGCACGGCCGGCGCCGCCAGCAGCGCACAGGCGGTCGCCCCGATCAGCGCGAGTGTCGAAAGCAGTTTCTTCATGTCGTTCTCTCCTCGCTCACGTTAATGGGGCTTGAAGCGCACCCGTTCCGGCGGCTGCTTGAACGTGCCAAGCGGCGTCCAGACGGGCATGCCGAGGAAGAACGCGAAGTAGATCAACGCGCAGAACTGCGCAATCAGCGTCGCCGCCGGCGAGGGCGGCCGCGTGCCGAGGAACGCAAGGGTCAGGAACGCCGCGACGAAGATCCCGAGGAACACCTTGTGGAACAGCGGCCGGTAGCGGATCGACTTCACCGGGCTGCGGTCGAGCCAGGGCAGAAAGAACAGCGTGATCACCGCCGAGCCCATCACGACGACGCCCCAGAACTTCGACTCCGTCAGATACATGAACACGACGATCGCGGCGGCCAGCACCGGCAGCCCGATCTTCCACTTGCCGCGCGCGCGGATCAGCGCGAGCACGCCGAGCAGCGCGATCACGATCATCAGCACGATCTTGAACGGGTCGGTGGTCGCGCGCAGCATCGCGTAGAACGCGGTGAAGTACCAGACCGGCGCGATCTCGGGCGGCGTCTGCAGCGGGTTCGCCGGGACGAAGTTGTTCGCCTCGAGGAAGTAGCCGCCCATCTCCGGCGAGAAGAACACGATCAGCGCGAACACCATCAGGAACACGCACACGCCGAGGAAATCGTGCACCGAGTAGTACGGGTGGAACGGGATGCCGTCGAGCGGGATGCCGTTCTCGTCCTTCTTCGCCTTGATTTCGATGCCGTCCGGGTTGTTCGACCCGACTTCGTGCAGCGCGACCAGGTGCGCGACGACGAGGCCGACCAGCACGAGCGGGATCGCGATCACGTGGAAGGCGAAGAAGCGGTTCAGCGTGACGTCGGACACGACGTAGTCGCCGCGAATCCACAGCGACAGGTCCGGGCCGACGAACGGGATCGCCGAGAACAGGTTCACGATCACCTGCGCGCCCCAGAACGACATCTGGCCCCATGGCAGCAGATAGCCGAAGAACGCCTCGGCCATCAGGCACAGGAAGATCGCGCAGCCGAAGATCCAGACGAGCTCGCGCGGCTTGCGGTACGACCCGTACAGCAGCCCGCGGAACATATGCAGGTAGACGACCACGAAGAACATCGATGCACCGGTCGAGTGCATGTAGCGGATCAGCCAGCCCCACGGCACCTCGCGCATGATGTACTCGACCGACGCGAACGCGAGCGTCGAGTCGGGCTTGTAGTTCATCGTCAGGAAGATGCCCGTGACGATCTGGTTGACGAGCACCAGCAGCGCGAGGGAGCCGAAGAAGTACCAGAAGTTGAAGTTCTTCGGCGCGTAGTACTCGGATACGTGCTTCTTCCAGGTGGAGGTGAGCGGGAAGCGCTGGTCGATCCAGCCGGTGAAACCTGTCGTGGAGACTTCCTTGTTGTCGGCGGCCATCACGCTTCTCCTTTCTCGTCCTTGCCGATCACGAGGGTCGTCGCCGACGTGAACATGTAGGGCGGGATGTCGAGATTCTGAGGCGCCGGCTTGTTCTTGAACACGCGGCCGGCGAGGTCGTAGGTCGAACCGTGGCATGGGCACAGGAAACCGCCCGGCCAGTCGTCCGGCAGGTTCGGCTGCGGACCCGGCGTGAAGCGTTGGCTGGGCGTGCAGCCGAGATGCGTACACACGGCCATCACGACGAGAATGTTCTTGCGATCGGCCCGCGACCGATATTCGTTCGCGCAATACGCGGGCAACGGCATCGAATACGGGGATTTCGTGGTCGGATCGGCCACTTCCTTGTCGGCCTTGACCACGTCGGACAGCATCGCATCGGTGCGATTCAGGATCCAGACGGGTTTGCCGCGCCACGGCACGGTGACCATTTCGCCGGGCTTCAGGCCGCTGATATCGACCTCGACCGGTGCACCGGCCGCTTTCGCTTTCGCGGACGGCGCAAGCGACGCCGCGAAAGGTATGACGGTGGCGACGCCTCCTACGCCACCTGCTACGGATGTCGCAATCAGCCAGGTACGGCGGCCGCTGTCGACGCGTTTCTCTTCCTTGTCTCGCATCACACGCCCCACTTCTGAGTTGGATTTTCCGTCACGACTTTCCATTCCGCCGCTAGTTTGCGCGAATGGAGTCGCCATTTACAAGGCCCGGAGATGAAAATCCCTTCGAAGTGTTTGATAGTTAAGGGTTATCCCCCACTATCGGAGCGATTAAATCATTTCGCTTTTAAGTGGATGCTACATAGAGAAATTTCGATGCGCCGCCGCAAATCCGTGGCTCAGACCGGATTATGAATATCGATAAAAAGGTGTTCGAGATCGAATTCCTCGGACAAGTGGCGCCCCAGCGCCTGGATTCCGTAGCGCTCGGTCGCATGGTGCCCCGCCGCAACGAAGGCGACACCGCTCTCGGCCGCCGCGTGCGTGGTCGACTCGGACACCTCGCCGGTCAGGAACACGTCGGCGCCGGCATCGATCGCCGCGTCGAAATAGCTCTGCGCGGCACCCGTGCACCACGCGATGCGGCGCAGCTGCGTGTCGGGATCGCCGAGCACGAGCGGCGTGCGGCCCAGCGTGCGCTCGACCTTCGCGACGAAGTGCTCGAGCGTGACGGGCATCGGCAGCGTCGCCATCCAGCCGAGATCGCCTTCGCCGAAACGCTGCTCGCCGATCAGGCCCAGCTTTTCGCCGAGCTGCGCGTTGTTGCCGAACTGGGGATGCGCGTCGAGCGGCAGGTGAAACGCGAACAGGTTCAGGTCGTTCGCGAGCAGCAGCTTCAGCCGCTGATACTTGCGGCCGGTGATCTGCGGCGCCTCGTTGCGCCAGAAATAGCCGTGATGGACGAGCACGGCATCCGCCCCCCATTCGAGCGCGGCTTCGAGGAACGCGACCGACGCCGTCACGCCGGTGGCGATCTTCTCGATCTTGCGGCGCCCTTCGACCTGGAGGCCGTTCGGGCAATAGTCCTTGAAGCGCGCGGTTTCAAGGGTATTGTTCAAGTACAATTCGAGTTCGATCCGATCCATATAAACCTCTAATCCATTCAGATGCTTAGACGCTTCTGGCTGTTCTTCGCGCAGGCGGTGACCGTACTGCTCGCGCTGATGTTCATCGTCGTGACGCTCAAGCCGCAATGGCTGCAACGGCAAGGACAGCTCGGCAAGCAGCTCGCCACGCCGATCGTCGCGCTGCGCGAAGTCGCGCCCGGTATCGGCGGCGCACCGGCGACCACGTCGTATGCCGAAGCCGCGCAGAAGGCGATGCCGGCCGTCGTCAACGTGTTCTCCAGCAAGGACGGCTCGCTGCCGCCCGACCCGCGCGCGAAGGATCCGCTGTTCCGTTACTTCTTCGGCGACCGCAACGCCCGCAAGCAGCAGGACGAGCCGGCCGCCAACCTCGGCTCGGGCGTTATCGTGAGCCCTGAAGGTTACATTCTAACGAACCAGCACGTCGTCGACGGCGCCGACCAGATCGAAGTCGCGCTCGCCGACGGCCGCACGAGCACCGCGAAAGTGATCGGCAGCGATCCCGAAACCGATCTCGCGGTGCTGAAGATCAACATGACGAACCTGCCGACGATCACGCTCGGCCGCTCCGACCAGTCGCGCGTCGGCGACGTCGTGCTCGCGATCGGCAACCCGTTCGGCGTCGGCCAGACGGTCACGATGGGGATCATCAGCGCGCTCGGCCGCAACCACCTCGGCATCAACACGTTCGAGAACTTCATCCAGACCGACGCGCCGATCAACCCCGGCAACTCCGGCGGCGCGCTGGTCGACGTGAACGGCAACCTGCTCGGCATCAACACGGCGATTTACTCGCGCTCGGGCGGCTCGCTCGGCATCGGTTTCGCGATTCCGGTCTCGACCGCGCGCACGGTGCTCGAAAGCATCATCACGTCGGGGTCGGTCACGCGCGGCTGGATCGGCGTCGAGCCGCAGGACGTCACGCCGGAGATCGCCGAGTCGTTCGGGCTCCAGCAGAAATCGGGCGCGATCGTCGCGGGCGTGCTGCAGGGCGGCCCGGCCGACAAGGCCGGCATCAAGCCGGGCGACATCCTGGTGAGCGTCAACGGCGACGAAATCACCGACACGACCAAGCTGCTGAACACCGTCGCGCAGATCAAGCCGGGCACGCCGACCAAGGTGCACGTCGTACGCAAGGGCAAGCAATTCGACTTGAACGTCGTGATCGGCAAGCGCCCGCCGCCGCCGAAACAGACGCTCGACGAGCAGGACGGCGATAGCGAATGAGGTTCAGCGGGCGGCGCACCGCCTGCCGGTCATGACGCGACGCGGAAACGGAAAAGGGCAGCCGGGGCTGCCCTTTTGCTTTGCTTCAAACGACGACCGGTGCCGGAAGGTCGCTTCGCGATGCGCTGGCTGGCGGCCCAGCGCGGTGCCGGGCCCTTCGGCCGGGCCGGAAAGCCGCCCCGGCGCCGCGCCCGCCGTCAACTCGCGGCTTCGCCGTTGCCCGCCTCGCCCTCTTCTACCGGCTTCTTCGGCACGAAGAACCGCGCGGCCAGGAGCCCGATCTCGAACAGCACGATCAGCGGCAGCGCGAGCATCAGTTGCGAGAACACGTCCGGCGGGGTCACGACCGCCGCGACCACGAATGCGCCGACGATCACGTACGGCCGCATCTCCTTCAGCTTCTTCAGGGACAGCACGCCCATCCGGACGAGCAGCACGACGACGATCGGCACCTCGAACGTGACCCCGAACGCGATGAACATCCCCAGCACGAAGCTCAGGTAGTTGTCGATGTCGGTGGTCATCTCGGCACCGAGCGGCGCGTTGTAGTGCGCCATCACGCGGAAGATCGTCGGGAACACGAGGAAGTACGCGAACGCCATCCCGCACAGGAACAGCACGTAGCTGCTGCCGACGAGCGGCGTGACGAGCTTCTTCTCGTGCTGGTACAGCCCCGGCGCGACGAACGCCCAGATCTGGTACAGCACGACCGGCAGCGCGATCACGAGCGCGACGAGCATCGTGACCTTCATCGGCACGAAGAACGACCCGGTGACGTCGGTGACGATCATCTTGCCGTCTTTCGGCAGGTTCTCCATCAACGGCCGCGCGAGCAGCCTGAAGATGTCCGGCGCCCAGTAGACGAGCCCGACGAACACGACGACCACGGCCAGCCCCGCGCGAATGATGCGATCGCGAAGCTCGACGAGATGGGAAATGAAGGTTTCTTCCGGGGCGTCGCCCGGGTTCTGCTGGGGGTCGCTCACACCGGCCCTCGGTAGGATTGACGAGCGAGCATGCGCTCGGCTCAGAAGAAGCGCGTCGGCCGGCGCAGGCTGGCCGGCTGGTGGCGCGCGACACGCGCGGCGCCCGACTGCACGTGCGTGCGGCGGGTGGTCGCGCGCTTGTACCAGACAGGCGTCGCCGCCTGCTTGACGCGCCAGTTGCGACGCTTCGGCGCAAGCGCGGCCGTGCTGCCGCCACGCCACGACGGCGCCGCGGGCGTGTCGCTACCGTACGTGCCGGCATCGACCGAGCCTTCGTCGACACCGACGACCGCGGAATGCCACGTGTCGTTCAGTGCCTTCTCGTGCTCGCGCAGGTTGTCGTGAATCGTCGTCTCGACATTGCGCGCGGCCGATTCGAAATCGGTCTTCATCGTCCGCAGCGCGTCGAGTTCGATTTCGCGCGAGACCTCGGCCTTCACGTCGTTGATGTACCGCTGCGCGCGGCCGAACAGCGCGCCCGCCGTACGCGCGACGCGCGGCAGGCGCTCGGGGCCGAGCACCACGAGCGCGACGACGCCGATCAGCGCCATCTTCGAAAGACCGAGATCCAGCATCGCGAATGCCTGTCAGCGTGCCGGCGTTACGCCTTGTTCGAATCGGAACGCGTCGTTTCCTTCGCGTTGACGTCGACCGCGCCCGAGCGCGGCAGTTGCTGCGCATCGGCCGGCGTCTCGCCTTCCTTCATGCCGTCCTTGAAACCCTTCACGGCGCTGCCGAGGTCGTTGCCGATGTTGCGCAGCTTCTTCGTACCGAAAACCAGCGCGACGATCAGCAGCACGATCAGCCAGTGCCAAATGCTCAATCCACCCATGATGAAACCTCTCCTCAACCACGCCGCGGTGCGGCGTAAATCGCCGGCGACGCGCCGGCTTCGACTATCGATGCGGGGAAACGCCCCGCTGCGTCAACCCATCCGCTGCCACGGGCGCGGGCCGGCCAGGATATGCGCGTGCAGGTGGTAGACCTCCTGCCCGCCGCCCGGGCCCGTGTTGATCACCGTGCGAAAACCGGTTTCGCCGCCCGTATACGCGACGCCGAGCTGGTCGGCCAGACGCGCGACGAGCAACATCAGCCGGCCGAGCATCGGCGCATCGGCGTCGACCGCCGCGGACAGCGTCGGCAGGTGCCGGCGCGGAATCACGAGCACGTGCGTGTCGGCCGCCGGGCGGATGTCGCGGAACGCGACGAATTCGTCGTCCTCGTGCACCTTCGTGCTCGGGATCTCGCCTGCCGCGATCTTGCAGAACAGGCAATTCGGATCGTGACTCATGTTGCTCCTGCAAACGCCCGCGTGCCGCCGGTCAGAACCACGCCTGCGGATCGAGCGTCTTGTTGTCGTTCAGGTACAGCCAACCCTTGATGATACGGTACAGCGTCCAAATCCACGTGACAAACATGATCACGAATCCCACCACCACGAACATCAGCGCGAACCCGATCACGTAAGCGATCAGCGCGCGCCAGAACGTGCGGATCTGCCACTCGAAGTGATCGGCGTACGGCGTGCCGGCCACGTCGCCGCGCTTCACGTAGTTGATGATGATCGCGATGATGCCCGTGACGCCGCCCGTCAGCCAGTGAATCGCATAGAGGCCGTACAGCACGTGGGTCAGCGTGCGCAAACCGTTCAGGCGTTCGGCATCCGCGGCCCCCGCCACCGCCGGCGTCGGAAACTGATTCGACGTATCGTTCATGATGCTACCCCCGTTAGATGACAATTCTTACAGCTTACCGCACTGTTGCCACCGCGGCGGGCCTGTTCGTCATCCGCCGTTTTCCTCGCGCTCGCGGCGCTTGCGCAGCGCTTTTTCCTCGATGCCCGACAAGCCTTCGCGGCGCTCGAGTTCGGCGATCACGTCCGCCGGGCTCAGGTCGAAATGCGACAGCATCACGAGGCAGTGGAACCACAGGTCGGCCACCTCGCCGACGAGCGCGCTCGGCGCGCCGCCCTGGCGCACGTCCTTCGCGGCCAGCACGACTTCCGTCGCCTCTTCGCCGATCTTCTTCAGCACCGCGTCGTCGCCCTTGTGGAACAGGCGCGATACGTACGATTGATCAGGATCGCCGCCCTTGCGGCTGTCGATCACGGCCGCGAGGCGCAGCAGCGTGTCTTCGGTCGATTGCGTCATTTGTAGATGTGTTCGGGGTCTTTCAGCACCGGCTCGACCGCGACCCAGTCGCCGCTGTCCACCGTACCTTCGAATTTCTGGAAGAAGCACGAATGCCGGCCGGTGTGGCACGCGATGCCCGACACCTGCTCGACCTTCAGCAGCACGACGTCCTCGTCGCAGTCGAGCCGCACCTCGTGCACGTGCTGCACGTGGCCCGACTCCTCGCCCTTGAACCATAGGCGCTTGCGCGAACGCGAATAGTAGACCGCGCGCTGCGTCTCGATCGTCTTGGCAAGCGCCTCGCGGTTCATCCACGCGAACATCAGCACGTCGTTCGTCGACGCTTCCTGCGCGATTACCGGCACGAGGCCGTTGTCGTCCCAGCGGACCTTGTCGAGCCACGCGGGCACGGATTTCGTTTCGGTATTCATCACAGCCTCACCGCGATGCCCTGGTCGGCCATGAAGCGCTTCGCCTCGCCGACCGTGTGCTCGCCGTAGTGGAAGATGCTCGCGGCCAGCACCGCGTCGGCGCGGCCGTCCTTGATGCCGTCCGCGAGATCCTGCAAGCAGCCGACGCCGCCCGATGCGATCACCGGCACCGGCACCGCGTCCGACACGCCGCGCGTGAGCGCGAGGTCGAAGCCCGATTTCGTGCCGTCGCGGTCCATGCTCGTGAGCAGGATCTCGCCCGCGCCGAGCTCGGCCATCTTGCGCGCCCATTCGATCGCGTCGAGGCCCGTGTTCTTGCGGCCGCCGTGCGTGAACACTTCCCAGCGCGGCGTCTCGCCGTCGGCCGACACGCGCTTCGCGTCGATCGCGACGACGATGCACTGCGAGCCGTACTTGTCGGCCGCGTCGCGCACGAGCTGCGGGTTCGCGACCGCCGACGAATTCATGCTGACCTTGTCCGCGCCCGCGTTCAGCAGGCGCCGCACGTCCTCGACGGCGCGCACGCCGCCGCCGACGGTCAGCGGAATGAAGACCTGCGACGCGACGGCTTCGATGATCGGCAGGATCAGGTCGCGCTGGTCGGACGTCGCGGTGATGTCGAGGAAGGTCAGTTCGTCGGCACCCTGGTCGTCGTAGCGGCGGGCGATTTCGACCGGGTCGCCGGCGTCGCGCAGCTCGACGAAATTGACGCCCTTGACGACACGCCCGGCGGTCACGTCCAGGCAGGGGATGATGCGTTTAGCTAGAGCCATGATGTTGCGCCAAATGCCGCGCTGGGACGGCCGGTTGCGGAAGCCTCGCGCGAGGCTTCCGGTCGGGGCCGCCCGCGGGCAGCCCCGGCGAACGGGACGATCGCGGTTACGCGTTGTCGAGTTCGCCGTTCAGTTCGTCCGCGCGCTTTTGCGCGGCCGCGAAATCGAGATCGCCGGAATAGATCGCCCGGCCGCAGATCACGCCTTCGACGCCGTGCTCTTCCACTTCGCACAGGCTCTCGATGTCCGTGAGGTTCGACAGGCCGCCCGACGCGATCACCGGGATGCCGACCGCCTGCGCGAGCTTCACGGTCGCGTCGATGTTGATGCCCTGCAGCATCCCGTCGCGGCCGATGTCCGTATAGACGATCGATTCGACGCCGTAGTCCTCGAACTTCTTCGCGAGATCGATCACCTCGTGGCCGGTCAGCTTGCTCCAGCCGTCGGTCGCGACCTTGCCGTCCTTCGCGTCCAGCCCGACGATGATGCTGCCGGAAAACGCGGTGCACGCGTCCTGCAGGAAGCCCGGGTTCTTCACGGCCGCCGTGCCGATGATCACGTAGGACAGGCCAGCGTCGAGATACTTCTCGATCGTCTCGAGGCTGCGGATGCCGCCGCCGAGCTGGACGGGGATTTCGTCGCCGACTTCGTCGAGGATCGCTTCGATCGCCTCGAGGTTCTTCGGCTTGCCGGCGAATGCGCCGTTCAGGTCGACGAGATGGAGCCGCCGGGCCCCGAGATCGACCCATTTGCGGGCCATCGCCGCCGGGTCCTCGGAGAAAATCGTGGCCTGGTCCATATCGCCCTGTTTGAGGCGCACACACTGACCGTCTTTGAGGTCGATGGCCGGAATCAGCAACATAGCAATCGGGTGTCGTCGTGGAAAATGAAAAGAATCAGGCGCGTACCGGCCAAACCGGTGCCGCGCCGTCTCGCTAGTTTAGTACAACTCTTTCGGTGCTTAAGCTTGTGCGCCATGCGTGACAGGCCGTTCGGCCAGGTCGACTGTGGCTGGCGCACCACGTTTTACGGCTTCCAGTGTACGAAGTTGCGATACAGACGCAACCCGACCTCCGCGCTTTTCTCCGGATGGAATTGGGTCGCGAAGATGTTGTCCCGCGCGACCGCGGACGTAAACGGCGCGCCGTAAGCCGTTTCGCCGACCGTGTGCGCCGGGTTGTCCGGGCTCACGTAATAGCTGTGCACGAAGTAGAAATACGCGTCGTCGGGCACGCCGTCCCACAGCGGGTGCGGCCGCGCCTGGCGTACGCGGTTCCAGCCCATCTGCGGCACCTTGAAGCGCGAGCCGTCGTCCTGCACGCGGCCGTCGAGCTCGAAGCGCACGACCTTGCCAGGCAACAGGCCGAGGCCCTTCGTATCGCCTTCCGCGCTCCAGTCGAACAGCATCTGCTCGCCGACGCACACGCCGAGCAGCGGCTTCGTGCGCGACGCCTCGATCACGGCCTCCTGCAGGCCCGATTCGCCGAGGCAGCGCATGCAGTCGGGCATCGCGCCCTGGCCGGGCAGCACGACGCGATCGGCCGCGCGAATCGCGGCCGGCGTGTCGATGATCGCCACGTCGGCGGCCGGTTCGGCCTTCTTGAGCGCCTGCGCGACCGAGCGCAGGTTGCCCATCCCATAATCCACAATCGCAATCGAAGTTTTCATCTCAGTGCAGGCAGTAGCGCCCTCAGTCCATTGACGATGAATTCCACCGCCAGCGCCGACAGCATCAGACCCATCAGCCGCGTGGCGATGTTGATGCCCGTGCGGCCGATCCAGGTCGCGATCGGCTCGGCGAGCCGCATCGCGACGAAACACAGAAAAGCCAGGACCGCGCCGATCGCGACCAGCCCGGCCCATTCATACCAGTGATGCGCGTTCGCCGCATAGATGATCACCGTGCTGATCGAGCCGGGGCCCGTGAGCAGCGGAATCGCCAGCGGCACGACCGCGATGTTGTCCTTCAGCTCGGCTTCGTGGCGCTCCTCCGGCGTCGATCGCGTGTTGCCGATCTGCGCGTTCAGCATGTTGATCGCCATCAGCAGCATGATGATCCCGCCGCCCACTTCGAGCGACCCGACCGAAATGCCGAAGAAGTTGATGATCTGCTGCCCGAGCAGCGCGGTCACCGTCATCACGCAGAACACCGACACCGATGCGATCCGGATCGTGCGCCGCCGCTCGTCGTCCGTCTGCTGCGCCGTCAGGCTCAGGAAGAACGGCACCGCGCCGACCGGATTGATCAGCGCGAGCAGCGAAATGAACGATTTGAGCAGATCCATCGCAAGCCGGCGCCGCGCGCCGAAGCCGTGAGGTTGTCCTTGACGTCGTCCGTTCGGAAGTTAGAGGCTGCCTTTCGTCGACGGAATCTGCCCCGCCGCGCGCTCGTCGAGCTCCACCGCCGCGCGCAGCGCGCGGCCGAAGGCCTTGAACACCGTCTCGAGCTGATGGTGCGCGTTGATCCCGCGCAGGTTGTCGATGTGCAGCGTGACGCCCGCGTGGTTCACGAACCCGCGGAAGAATTCGATCGACAGGTCCACGTCGAACGTGCCGATCCGCGCGCGCGTGAACGGCACGTGGAATTCGAGGCCCGGCCGGCCGGAGAAGTCGATCACGACGCGCGACAGCGCTTCGTCGAGCGGCACGTACGAATGGCCGTAGCGGCGGATGCCCTTGCGGTCGCCGATCGCCTTCGCGACGGCCTGACCGAGCGTGATGCCGACATCCTCGACCGTGTGGTGATCGTCGATATGCGTGTCGCCGTGCGCTTCGACCTCGAGATCGACCAGACCGTGTCGCGCGATCTGGTCGAGCATATGGTCGAGAAACGGCACGCCGGTGGCCAGCTTCTGCTGGCCGGTGCCGTCGAGATCGAGCTTCACACGGATCTGCGTTTCGCTGGTATTGCGAACGACTTCCGCCACACGCATGGCAATTCCTTGATTGAGTCTGATGTAAATGGGGATTGATCGTCGCGCGCCGCCGCGCCCTGGGCTCAACCGGGCAGCGCGAGTTTCAAGGCGGCCAGCAGGCGGGCGTTTTCGTCGGGAGAACCGACGGTCAGCCGCACGCATTCGGCCAGTAACGGATGCATTTTACTCACGTTTTTGACCAGCACCCGCTCGGTGAGCAGCGCATCGAACACGGCGGCGGCGTCCGGCACGCGCACCAGCAGGAAATTGCCGGCGCTCGGGAACACCGTCGCGCCCGGCAGCGCGGCCACCGCCTGCGCGAGGCGCGCGCGTTCCGCACGCAATTCGGCCGCCTGCGCATCGAGCACGTCGAGGTGATCGAGCAGAAAATCGGCGGTCGCCTGGGTCAGCACGTTGATGTTGTACGGCGGGCGCACCTTGTCGAATTCGTTCAGCCACGCGGGCGTGCCGACGAGATAGCCGAGGCGGATGCCCGCGAGGCCGAGCTTCGACACCGTGCGCATCACGACGACGTTGTCGAACTCGCCGGCGCGCGGCAGCCACGAACGCTCGGCGAACGGCTGGTACGCCTCGTCGATCACGATCAGGCTGTGCCGCGCGGCCGCGACGATGCGCTCGACGTCGGCGTCGTCGTACAGCGTGCCGGTCGGGTTGTTCGGATACGCGAGATAGACGATCGCCGGCTGGTGCTCGGCGATCGCCGCGAGCAGTGCGTCGGCGTCGAGCGTCAGGTCCGCCTTGAGCGGCACGCCGACGAACTCGAGCTGCGCGAACTTCGCCGAGAGCTCGTACATCACGAAGCCCGGCACCGGCGCGAGCACTTTCGCGCCCGGCTTCGCGCACGCGACCGAGATCATGCTGATGATTTCGTCGGAACCGTTGCCGAGCAGCACGTCGCAGCCGGCCGGCACGCGCATCGCGTGGCGCAGCTTGTCGAGCAGCGCGGCCGGGCGCGGCGCCGGGTAGCGGTTCAGCGCGACCTGCGCGAGTCGCTCGCCGAGCGCCGCGGCGAGCGGCGCCGGCAGCGAATACGGGTTCTCCATCGCGTCGAGCTTCACGAACCCGCTCGCGTCGGGAACCGGATAGCTCGTCATCGCGAGCACGTCGCGGCGGATGATGTCTTGTGGCGTCGTCATGATCTCAAGCCGGCGTGCGTCGCGCCGGCGTCAAATGGTCGACAAGGCGGCGGCTGCCGCCCTGCGCTCGTCCCCCTGCCCCGATCCGGGGCGGCCGGCGCCGGCGCCTCGGCGCCCGTCCGGCCCGCGCGCCCTGCGCGGTCAGCCCTTCATCCGGAACTCGGCGCTCCTTGCATGCGCCTGCAGCCCTTCGCCGTAGGCGAGCTCGGACGCGATCTCGCCGAGCGTCTGCGCGCCTTCCGCGCTGACCTCGATCAGACTCGAGCGCTTGATGAAGTCGTACACGCCGAGCGGCGACGAGAAGCGCGCGGTGCGCGACGTCGGCAGCACGTGGTTCGGGCCCGCGCAGTAGTCGCCGAGGCTCTCGCTCGTGTAGCGGCCGAGGAAGATCGCGCCCGCGTGGCGGATCTGCTGGCCCCATTGCTGCGGCTCGAGCGCCGAGATTTCGAGGTGTTCCGGCGCGATGTCGTTCGCGATCCGGCACGCCTCGGCCATGTCGCGCACCTTGATCAGCGCGCCGCGGCCTTCGAGCGACGCGCGGATCACGTCCTGGCGCGGCATCGTCGGCAGCAGTTCGCCGATCGCCTTCTCGACGCGATCGAGGAACGCGCCGTCCGGGCACAGCAGGATCGACTGCGCGAGTTCGTCGTGCTCGGCCTGCGAGAACAGGTCCATCGCGACCCAGTTCGGATCGGTCGTGCCGTCGCACAGCACGAGGATTTCCGACGGCCCGGCGATCATGTCGATGCCGACCGTGCCGAACACGCGGCGCTTCGCCGACGCGACGTACGCGTTGCCGGGGCCGCAGATCTTGTCGACGGCCGGCACCGTGGCCGTACCGTACGCGAGCGCGCCGACCGCCTGCGCACCGCCGATCGTGAACACGCGATCGACGCCGCCGAGCAGCGCCGCGGCGAGCACGAGGTCGTTCTTCACACCGTCCGGCGTCGGCACGACCATCACGATCTCGCCGACCCCCGCGACGCGCGCGGGAATCGCGTTCATCAGCACCGACGACGGATACGCGGCCTTGCCGCCCGGCACGTACAGGCCGACGCGATCGAGCGGCGTGACCTTCTGGCCGAGCACCGTGCCGTCGCTTTCCGTGTACTGCCAGCTATGCGTGCCGCACTCGATCTTCTGCTTCTCGTGGTATGCGCGCACGCGCGCCGCGGCCGCTTCCAGCGCCGCGCGCGCCTTCGGCGCGAGGCCGTCGAGCGCGGTCTGCAGCGCGTCCTGCGGCAGTTCGAGCGCGGCGACGCTGTTCGCGCTCAGCCGGTCGAAGCGGTTCGTGTACTCGAGCACCGCGGCGTCGCCGCGCGACTTCACGTCGGCGAGGATCTTCGCGACCGATTGCTCGATCGCTTCGTCTTCGCTCGCCTCGAACGCGAGCACGGCGCGCAGCGCGGCGCCGAAGCCTTCGTTCGTCGAATCGAGCTTGCGGATGGTGATGGCCATGGGAGTTCCGTTACGGTGATGCGCTCAACCGCCATTCTGCGACGCGCGTTCGAACGCGTCGAGGATCGGCTTGAGCGCCGCGCGCTTCAGCTTGAGCGCGGCCTGGTTCACGACGAGGCGCGACGAGATCGCCATGATCTCCTCGACCTCGACCAGATTGTTCGCCTTCAGCGTGCCGCCCGAGCTGACGAGGTCGACGATCGCGTCGGCCAGCCCGACCAGCGGCGCGAGCTCCATCGAGCCGTACAGCTTGATCAGGTCGACGTGCACGCCCTTCGCGGCAAAGTGTTCGCGCGCCGTTTCGACGTATTTCGTCGCGACCCGCAGGCGCGCGCCCTGGCGCACCGCGTTCGCGTAGTCGAAACCGGCGGACACGGCCACCGACATCCGGCAGCGCGCAATGTTCAGATCGATCGGCTGGTACAGGCCCGAGCCGCCGTGCTCGACCAGCACGTCCTTGCCGGCCACGCCGAAATCGGCCGCGCCGTATTCGACGTAGGTCGGCACGTCGCTCGCGCGCACGATGATCACGCGCAGGTTCGGATCGGTCGTCGGCAGGATCAGCTTGCGCGACGTCTCCGGATCCTCGGCCACCTGCACGCCGGCGGCGGCCAGCAGCGGCAGGGTTTCCTCGAAAATCCGGCCCTTCGACAGGGCGAGGGTCAGCGGCGCGGTCATGCTTGGCTCCCGGAGAGGCGGCGCACGTTCGCGCCGACGGCGGTCAGTTTGGTTTCCATGCGGTCGTAACCGCGGTCCAGGTGATAGATGCGATCGACGAGCGTTTCGCCGTCCGCGCGCAGCCCGGCGATCACGAGGCTCGCCGACGCACGCAGGTCGGTCGCCATCACGTTCGCGCCGGACAGCTTGTCGACGCCGGTCACGAGCGCCGTGTTGCCGTCGATCGTGATGTTCGCGCCGAGGCGGTTCAACTCCTGCACATGCATGAAGCGATTCTCGAAAATGGTTTCGACGACCTGCGCCGTGCCCGTCGCGACCGTATTGAGGGCCATGAACTGCGCCTGCATGTCGGTCGGGAACGCCGGGTATTCCGACGTGCGGATCGTCACCGCCGACGGGCGGCGGTCCATCTTCACGCGCAGCCAGCTGTCGCCTTCCTCGATCGACACGCCGGCTTCGCGCAGCTTGTCGATCACCGCGTCGAGGATGTGCGGACGCACGCCCGTCAGCATCACGTCGCCGCCGGCCGCCGCGACCGCGCACAGGAACGTGCCGGCCTCGATACGGTCGGGGATCACCGAATGACGCGCGCCGTGCAGCCGCTCGACGCCCTGGATCACCAGGCGATCGGTGCCGATGCCGTCGATTTTCGCGCCCATCGCGACCAGCAAGTGTGCGAGATCGCTCACTTCCGGCTCGCGCGCGGCGTTTTCGATCACCGTCTCGCCGTCGGCGAGCGTCGCGGCCATCAGCAGGTTTTCGGTGCCCGTCACCGTGATCATGTCGGTCACGATGCGCGCGCCCTTCAGGCGCTTCGCGCGCGCTTCGATGAAGCCGTGCTCGATGCTGATCTCGGCGCCCATCGCCTGCAGGCCCTTGATGTGCTGATCGACCGGCCGCGCGCCGATCGCGCAGCCGCCCGGCAGCGACACCTTCGCCTCGCCGAAGCGCGCGAGCAGCGGCCCGAGCACGAGGATCGACGCGCGCATCGTCTTCACGAGCTCGTACGGCGCGACGAGGTTGTCGACGCGCGACGCGTCGAGCTGCACGCGGCAGCCGTCGGTCTCGCTCTTCACGCCCATCTGGTTCAGCACCTTCAGCGTGGTGCGCACGTCCTTCAGGTTCGGCACGTTGTCGAGCTCGACCGGCTCGGCGCTGAGCAGCCCCGCGCACAGGATCGGCAGCGCGGCGTTCTTCGCGCCCGACACGACGATCTCGCCCGACAGGCGCTTGCCGCCTTCGATCACGAGCTTGTCCATCCCCTGTCCCTGCGATTCCCCGTTGGCGGCCGGGTGTGCCGTGGCGACGCTCTGGACGGCGTCGCGCTCGTTGACGGTGACTTGCACTCAGTGATTTCCGTTTATGCGTTCTGCCATTCGGCGGGCGTCAGCGTCTTCATGCTGAGCGCGTGAATTTCCTGCTTCATGCGATCGCCGAGCGCCGCATAGACGAGCTGGTGCCGCTGGATCGGCCGCTTGCCTTCGAAGGCCGCCGACACGATCGTCGCGAAGAAATGCTGGCCGTCGCCTTCGACTTCCAGATGCGTGCAGGCGAGACCGCCGGCGATGTATTGCTTGACCTGTTCGGGAGTCGGCAACATGGTGTAAGGCTCCTGTCGGCGCGCGCCGCCCGGGGGCGGCCGCGGCCTGTCGATATCAATGACGCAGTTTGTAGCCGGTCGCGAGCAGCCGCATCGCGATCAGCGCGAGCAGCACGAAGAAACCGGTGACGATCGCGAGGCTCGCGAACGGGTTGATGTCGGACGCGCCGAAGAACCCGAAACGGAAGCCGTCGATCATGTAGAAAAACGGGTTGAGACGCGACACTTCGCGCCACACGGGCGGCAGCGAGTGCGTCGAATAGAACACGCCGGACAGGAACGTGAGCGGCATGATCAGGAAGTTCTGGAACGCGGCGAGCTGGTCGAACTTCTCGGCCCAGATCCCGGCGATCAGGCCGAGCGTGCCGAGGATCGCCGAGCCGAGCAGCGCGAACGCCATGATGAACAACGGCGCCGCGAAGTGCATCGGGATAAACCAGATCGTCACGACGAACACGCCGGTGCCGACCGCGAGCCCGCGAACGACGGACGCGAGCACGTACGCGCCGAAGATGTCGCGGTACGACAGCGGCGGCAGCAGCATGAACACGAGGTTGCCGGTGATCTTCGACTGGATCAGCGACGACGAGCTGTTCGCGAACGCGTTCTGCAGCACGCTCATCATCACGAGGCCCGGCACGAGAAAGCTCACGTACTCGACGCCCGGATACACCTCGACGCGGCCCGACAGCGCATGGCCGAAGATCGTCAGATAGAGCAGCGCGGTGACGATCGGCGCGAGCACCGTCTGAAACGACACCTTCCAGAAACGCAGCAGTTCCTTGTAGAACAGCGTTCGAAACCCGCTTCCCGGCACGCGCCGGGCCGCCCCTTCGAGCGACAGCGAACGCAGTTCGCGTGGAGAGTGTTGATTCATGCCAGACCCTCGATCACCTCGGCCCCGTTCATTATCTGGACGAACACATCCTCGAGGTCGGCCTTGCGGACCTCGATCTCGTCGAACGTGCAGCCGGCCGCGCGGCATTGCGCGAGGATGCGTTCGACTTCGTCATAGCTCGCGAGGCGCAGCAGGTGCTCGCCCGGCGCGCGCGCGGCCGGGTCGGTCTCCAGCCCGCGCAGCTCGGCCGGCAGCGCGCCGGTCGCGAACCGCAGGTACAGCTGCAGGCCCGCGAAGCGGCGCAGCAGCGCGTCGGTGCGGTCGAGCGCGACGACTTCGCCGCGGCGCAGCATCGCGATGCGGTCGCACAGCGACTCGGCTTCCTCGAGGTAATGGGTGGTCAGCACGATCGTGTGACCCTCGCGGTTCAGGCGCGAGATGAACTTCCACAGCGTCTGACGCAATTCGACGTCGACGCCGGCGGTCGGCTCGTCGAGCACGATCACCGGCGGCCGGTGCACGAGCGCCTGCGCGACGAGCACGCGGCGCTTCATCCCGCCCGACAGCGCGCGCATGTTCGCGTCGGCTTTCTCGGTCAGATCGAGATTGGCCATCACTTCGTCGATCCAGTCGTCGTTGCGGCGCAGCCCGAAATAGCCGGACTGGATCCGCAGCGTCTCGCGGACGGTGAAGAACGGGTCGAAAACGAGTTCCTGCGGCACGACGCCGAGCGCGCGCCGCGCGTTGCGGAAGTCCTGGACGACGTCGTGACCGCGCACCGAGATACTGCCTTCGTCGGCCCGGGCGAGCCCGGCGAGGATACTGATGAGCGTGGTCTTGCCTGCGCCGTTGGGGCCGAGCAGACCGAAAAACTCGCCTTCCTCGACCGACAGGCTGACGCCCTTGAGCGCCTGAAGCGACTTGTAGCGCTTCTTGACGTGACGGATTTCTATGGCTGACATGACTGTGCGCGACGCCAGGGCCGCGACGCCTATTCTGTGCTTGCTGCGAAAGAAAATGGGGGCCGGACGCCGATTGGCTGCCCCGCAAAACGCTTGATTATAGGGCAAACCGGCAGGGGGAGCCGGCGCCGACGGCGCGCGGCCCGAAGCGTGCGCGCGCCGGCTGGCGCGGCAGACTTCGATCGGACAGGGTCAATGTCGGCCGGTGCCTTCGATGAGCGCGTCGACGCCGTAGGCGCGCGCGAGGCTGGCGAGCTTCGGAGGGAGATTGAGGATGTCGAGGGCCGCGCCGCGCGCTTGGGCGGCGCGTTGCCATGCGAGCAGCACGGCGAGCGCGGACGAGTCGAACTGCGTGAGCGCCGCGCAATCGACGGCGGTCGCACCCGCGCCGATGCGCGCAAGACCGTCAGCGAGCGCCGACTTCGCGCTCGCGACGGTCAGCGAGGAGCCGGCTTCGAAGCCGCTCACGACGCTTGCTTGCCGGAGGCAAGTTGCTGGTTACGCTGCGTCAGGAACTGGATCAGCCCTTCCACGCCGCTTTGCTGGATCTTCTCGTTGAACTGCTGCTGGTACGTCTGGATCAGCCACGCGCCGAGCACGTTCAGGTCATACACCTTCCAGCCGTTCGCCGTCTTGTACAGGCGGTAATCGATCTGGACCGGCTGGCCGTTGTTCATCGCGACAGTCTTGACCACGACGTCGGTGTCGGCCGGATCGGCGCGGAACGGCGGGTACTGGATCTGCTGGTCCGGCTTCAGCTGCGCGAGTGCGCCCGAATACGTGCGGATCAGCAGCAGCTTGAACTGCTCCTGAACCTGCTGTTGCTGCTCGGCCGTCGCCGTGCGCCAGTTGCGGCCCATCGCGAGCTGCGTGGTGCGACGGAAATCGGTGTACGGCAGGATGTCCTTGTTGACGATCGAGATGATGCGGTTGGTGTCGCCCTGCTTGATCGTCTGCTGCTTGACTTCGTCGAGCACCTGCTGCGTCGCCGTCTTGATCAGCGCCTGCGGGTTCGACTGGTCGACTTGCGCGTGAGCCGCGCCGCCGAACGAGAACAGCGCCGCGAAAACGGGGATCAGGAACAGTTTTTTCATCATAGTGGCCTGCATGAATGAGTCGATGCGAAGGTTGGAGCAGGTAGCTTACGCGCAAGTTCGCCTACGCTACCGACTGAATCGTTTCCGGCTGTAACGAATGTAAATCCGTCAGTGCAGCCGGATGCTCGGGAACCGGAGCCCGCCCGGCGACGGCGGCGCCACCTGCATCGCCGGCACGTTCGTCTCGCTGGCCGGATTCGGCGATTCGGCCGCACCCGAGGCCGGTGCAGCAACCGCCGCGCCCGATGCCGGCGCCGGCGCCGCGCCGCCCACCGCTGCCGCCCCCGCCGTACCGGCCGCGCCGGCTGCCGCCGGTGCCGCGCCGTCTTCCGGCAGGTCGTACTTCGGCAGCGCGTCGTTGCTCGACGTCACGGCAGCCTCGCCGCGCGCGTTGCTGATCAGCATCTGGCGACGCTGCAGGTACGCGTTGCGCACGAACGAATACTTGTCGAGCGCCGCGGCATCGAGCACGTCGCCCGCGCCGAGCAGGTTCGCACGCGTGTTGACCAGGTTCACGCCGAACAGGCCCCAGCTCAGGCCGTCCGGCTTCACGTAGGTGAGCGGGTTGCCGACGTAGTCGACGCCGAGGCCGGCCGTGTCGCGCAGCGTGCTCGGGCCAAGCAGCGGCAGCACGAGATACGGGCCCGACGGCATGCCATAGCGGCCCATCGTGATCCCGAAGTCGGCCGTGTGCTTCGGCAGCTTCGCGATCGTCGCGACGTCGAACAGGCCGCCGACGCCGAACACCGTGTTGATCACGACGCGCATGATGTCGCCGACGCCGTCCGCGATCCGCAGCTGCACGATGTTGTTCGCCGCGATGTAGACGTCGCCGATGTTCGAGAAGAAGTTCGTCACGCTGTCGCGCACCGGCTGCGGCACCACGTACTGGTAGCCCTTCGCGACCGGCTTCAGCGCGTACGTGTCGACGGTATCGTTGAACTTGTACATCGTCCGGTTGAAGCCTTCGAGCGGATCGCCCTTGGTCGGCGTCTGCACGGTCGCGCAGCCGCTCAACGCGGCGACCGCCGCCATCGCCAGCGCGGCGTGCCTGATGCGGATCGTGTGCATGGTCATTCCCTCTTATTTTCTCTCGTGTGGTTATTGGCCGGCCGAACCGGACACCGCCGACGCCGGCACCGCCACCGGCGCCGGTGCGGCGGGCGCGGCGGCCGATGCGGCCGCCGGCTTCGCACCGCCCGCATCGGCGGCCTTGCTGTACAGGAACTGGCCGATCAGGTTCTCGAGCACGATCGCCGATTGCGTCATCGTGATCGTATCGCCCGACTTCAGCATTTCGGTGTCGCCGCCCGGCTCGAGGCCGATATATTGCTCGCCGAGCAGGCCCGACGTCAGGATCTTCGCCGACGAATCCTTCGGGAACGGGTATTGGCCGTCGACGTCGATCGTGACGAGCGCCTGGTACGTGTTGGTATCGAAGCCGATCGACTTCACGCGGCCGACCACGACGCCCGCGCTCTTCACGGCCGCGCGCGGCTTCAACCCGCCGATATTGTCGAATTTCATCCTCACCGAGTAGGTCGGCTGAAACGACAGCGAACTCATGTTGCCGACCTTCAGCGCCAGGAACAGCACCGCAAGGAAGCCCACCACCACGAACAGGCCGACCCAGAAGTCGAGAGCAGTCTTTTTCATCGTCATCCCAAAATTTGGCTTGGCTGAGGCTTAGCTGAACATCAGCGCGGTCAGCAGGAAATCGAGGCCGAGTACGGCGAGCGACGCGAACACGACCGTCTTGGTGGTCGCGCGCGACACGCCTTCGGGCGTGGGCTTCGCTTCATACCCTTGAAACAGTGCAATGAAGGTCACGGCGAACCCGAACACGACGCTCTTGATCACGCCGTTGCCGACGTCGGCCCAGACCTGGACCCCGCCCTGCATCTGCGACCAGAACGCGCCCGGATCGACGCCGATCAGCACGACGCCGACGAAGTACCCGCCGAGCACGCCGACCGCGTTGAAGATCGCGGCCAAGAGCGGCATCGCGATGATGCCCGCCCACATGCGCGGCGCGATCACGTTCTTGATCGGGTCGACCGCCATCATCTCGAGCGCGGTGAGCTGCTCGCCGGCCTTCATCAGGCCGATCTCGGCCGTGAGCGACGTGCCCGCCCGGCCCGCGAACAGCAGCGCGGTGACGACCGGCCCGAGCTCGCGCACGAGCGACAGCGCGACCAGCAGGCCGAGCGCCTGCTCGGAACCGTAGCGGTTCAGCGTGTAGTACCCCTGCAGGCCGAGCACGAAGCCGACGAACAGCCCCGACACGGCGATGATCACGAACGAATAGTTGCCGAGGAAGTGGATCTGCTTCGTGACCAGCCGCGGCCGGCGCAGCAGCGGGAAGAATTCCAGCACGAGGCGCACGAACAGGCGCGTGCCGTAGCCCGCCCGTTCGAGGCCGCCGATGACGTAACGTCCGATCGCGCTGATCATGCGCGCCCTCCGCCGAGCCCGAAATCCGCTGCGAGCGGCGGGCTCGTGTAATGAAATTTGAACGGGCCGTCCGGCGCGCCGTCGATGAATTGCCGCACGCTCGGATCGGTCGACGCGCGCAGCTCGTCGGGCGTGCCCTGCGCGAGCACGCCGCCATTGGCCAGAAAATACACGTAGTCGGCGATCGCGAACGATTCCGGCACGTCGTGCGTGACGAGGATCGACGTCGCGCCGAGCGCCTCGTTCAGCGTGCGGATCAGGTTCGCGGTGATGCCGAGCGAGATCGGATCGAGGCCCGCGAACGGCTCGTCGTACATGATGAGCTGCGGATCGAGCGCGATCGCGCGGGCGAGCGCGATGCGGCGCGCCATCCCGCCCGACACCTCGGACGGCATCAGGTCGCGCGCACCGCGCAGCCCGACCGCGTTCAGCTTCATCAGCACCAGGTCGCGGACCAGGTCGTCGGGGAGGTCGGTATGTTCGCGCAGCGCGAATGCGACGTTCTCGAACACCGACATGTCGGTAAACAACGCGCCGAACTGGAACAGCATGCCCATCTTGCGGCGCAGCGCATACAGGCCGTCGCGCGTTTGCGCGCCGACGTCGGCGCCGTCGAACAGCACCTGGCCGCGATTCGCGCGCACGAGGCCGCCGATCAGGCGCAGCACGGTGGTCTTGCCGCAACCCGAGCCGCCCATGACCGCGACGACCTGCCCGCGCCCGAAGCGCAGGTTCAGGTTGGACAGGACGAGGCGGTCGCCGTAGCCAAAGTCGACGTCGCGAAGTTCCAGCAGGGTCTCGGTAGGAGTGGGGCTCACGGAGCTGACAGTCCTTTTACGCAGAACGCGGAATTATAGGGCCTGCATTGGAATGATGTCGTGACGGCGTTGCGGGCCCTGCGGTCAATGATTGTCAAATTGTCCGGCAAAGCACTGCTGCAGCGCAACAAGCGCCGTCCGATAGTCGGTCGCGCCGGTGACCGCGCTGACCACCGCGACGCTGCCGACGCCCGTCGCCAGCACGGCCGGCAGCGTGTCGAGCCCCACCCCGCCGATCGCGACGAGCGGCGCGCTCGCGCCGGCGACGCGCGCGTAGCGGGCCATCCGCGCGAGGCCCTGCGGCGGCGCGGCGACGGCCTTGGTGGCGGTCGCGTACACGGGGCCGAGTGCGAGATAGCTGGGCCGCTCGTGCAGCGCCCGCACCATCTCGTAATAACCGTGGCTCGAAAGTCCGAGCCGCAGGCCCGCGCGCGCGATCGCGGCCAGATCGGCCGTTTCGAGGTCCTCCTGCCCGAGATGCACGCCGTACGCGCCCTCTTCTGCAGCGATCTGCCAGTGATCGTTGATGAACACGCGCGCATCCGGATAGCGGCGCCCGGCGGCCACCGCGCGCGCGATTTCGTGGCGCAGCGCGTCCGGCGCCGCATCCTTCACGCGCAGTTGCACGGTTCGCGCGCCGCCGTCGAGCACGCGCTCGACCCATTCGGCGCTCGGCACGACCGGATAGAGGCCGAGCCGCGCGGGGCACGGCGCGAACGCGGGCTCCGGCGGGGGCGGCAGCCCGGCGACGCGCGGGAACCGCGCGGCATCGACCGGCCATGCGTCGGCGGCGCGCGTCTCGTCGCCGTCGCGCCACGCCAGCGCGAGCACCAGCGCGTCGACCGGCGCGAAGCCGCAATCGAGGAACGCGGCGAGCGCCGCGATCCAGTCGTCCGCGAGCG
Source organism: Burkholderia sp. AU16741 (assembly GCF_002223345.1). Taxonomy (NCBI): domain Bacteria; kingdom Pseudomonadati; phylum Pseudomonadota; class Betaproteobacteria; order Burkholderiales; family Burkholderiaceae; genus Burkholderia; species Burkholderia sp. AU16741. Next base: position 82,683 of record NZ_NKEZ01000002.1, on the reverse strand, counting down.
GATGCGCTGCGTCCAGTGCGTAACGCACGCCGGCCGCATGCAGCACGGCGCCCTGCTCGTCGAATTCGATCGCCACCGCGTCCGGCGACGCAGGCCGCGACACGGCCGACGCGCGCGCCTGCGCGGCACGATCGCCGGCCGATACGATCAGCACGTCGCCGTCGGCGGGCACGTCGGGCACCGCCACGCAGAGCCGCCACGGCGCCGCGCCATCCGGCCAGTCGCCGAGCCGCGCGCGAATCCGCTCGGCCGCTTCGGCCAGCTCGTCGGCCGGCGGCCAGAACGCGTCGGCGAAGCGCGCGCTCATGCGCCGCCCCCGTCCTGGTGCCAGAACGGCATCCCGACGACCGGCGTGCTCGCGTGCGCGGTTTCGCGCGCATCCATCGGGCCGGCGAGATACGCGGCTCGGCCGGCCTCGACGCCCTGCGCGAACGCGCGCGCCATGATTTCCGGGTGCGTGGCCTGCGACACGGCCGTGTTCAGCAACACGCCGTCGAAACCCCATTCCATCACCTGGCACGCGTGCGACGGCACGCCGAGCCCCGCGTCGACGATCAGCGGCACGTCAGGCAGCCGTTCGCGCAGCACGCGCAGCCCGTACGGGTTCACGACGCCCTTGCCGGTGCCGATTGGGGCGCCCCACGGCATCAGCGCCTCGCAGCCGACGTCGAGCAGGCGCCGGCCGATCACGAGATCCTCGGTGCAGTACGGCAGCACCTTGAAGCCATCCTTGACCAGTTGCGCGGCGGCTTCGATCAGCCCGACCGGATCGGGCTGCAGCGTGTAGTCGTCGCCGATCAGTTCGAGCTTGATCCAGTCGGTGTCGAATACTTCGCGCGCCATGTGCGCGGTGGTCACGGCTTCGGCGACGGTCTGGCAGCCCGCGGTGTTCGGCAGCAGCGGCACCGCGTGGCGCTTGAGCAGGTCGAAGAAGCCGGCTTCGGCCGTGCCGCCCGTCATCTGGCGGCGCAGCGCGACCGTCACCATCCCGGGGCGCGACGCCGCGATCGAATCGGACAGCGACTGCAGCGACGGATAGCGCGACGTGCCGAGCAGCACGCGGCTGGCGAAGGTTACGCCGTACAGCGTCAGCGCGTCGGCGGAGGAGTGGGACGTCATGTCGTTTTCCTGGAAGAGCGGGGACGAACCGGCGGCGCTCAGCCGCCCGCGACGGGATGCACGACGTCGAGCTTGTCGCCCGCCGCGAGCGCGCGCGCCGCATGCTGCGTGCGCGCGACGAAGTTGCCGTTCAGCGCCACCGCGTACGGCGGGCGCGCGCCGTACGCGGCCAGCGCATCGGCCACGGTCGCGCCGTCGGGCAACGTCAGGGTCTGTTGATTGATCTGGATATCCATGAGGCTGGGTCGGATTCGGTCGGCGGCGCGCGTCAGGCCGGCTGGCGCGCGTCGTCGCGGTGATGAAGCAGCGTCGGCCAGCGGGCGGCGTCGCGCCACGCGGCGAACGCGTCGGCGTCGCCGAGCTTGCCGCCGAGCGCGGCTTGCGCGAACGCGACGGCCGCGTGCGCGACTTCCGGCGCGATCATGAAGCCGTGCCGGTACAAACCGTTGACGGCGAGCGTCGATGCGCCGTCCCAGATCACCGCCGGGCGATGATCGGGCAGGGTCGGCCGGCACTGCGCGTTGAGTTCGAGGATGCGCGCCTCGCCGAACGCCGGATGCACGGAGAACGCCGCGCTCAGCAGTTCGAGCGCGGAGCGCACGCTGACGGGCGACATGTCCTCGCCCTCCACCTCGGTCGCGCCGATCACGTAGAGATCGTCCTGCTTCGGCGCGACGTACAGCGGGTAGCGCGGATGCAGCAGCCGCACGGGCCGGGTCAGCCCGATGCCGGGCGCGTGCACGCGCGCGACTTCGCCGCGGATGCCGCGCAGCGCGGGCAGCGCGGGTTTCGCGCCGAGCCCGCGGCAATCGATCGTGAAATGCGCGGCGGGCAGGTTCGCGTCGTCGACCGGCGCGTGCCAGTGCAGCGCGACACCGCGTTCGGCGAGGCCCGCCGCGAGCGCGCGCAGCGCCTGGCGATTGTCGAGCTGCCCTTCGCGCGGCAGCATCAGCCCGCGCGCGAAGCGGCCCGCGAGCGCGGGTTCGGCCGCATCGACCTGCGCGCCGGCGAGCGTCACGAAGCCGCCGTCGAACAGCTCGGCCGGCGCATTCGCGCGCACGCGCCGCTCGAACAGCGGCGCCTCCGCGCGGTCCGCGTGATGCCAGACGACGAGCGTGCCGTGCTGCTGGAAAAAAACGGGTTCGGGCAATTCCGCGAGCCACTGCGGCCAGCGCGCGAGCGACGCGACGCCGAGCTCGGTGATCAGCAGTTCCGCGCTCGCCGCTTCCGCGAGCGGCGCGAGCATCGCGGCCGCGATCCACGCGGCCGACTGCTCGCCGTCCGGGCCGCCGCGCTCGTAGAGCGCGACGCGATGCCCGTCGCCGGCGAGGCGCCACGCGATCAGACGGCCGACGAGGCCGCCGCCGAGCACCGCGAAATCGGGTCGTGCATCTCGGACGTTCATCGCGCGCCCTCCGCGCGGTCACGCGCGACGAACGCCGACGCGCACGCGCCGCCGCATGCGAACGCACGCGGCATCGGGGCGGGAGCCCTGCAAAAGACTGAAGATTGTGCGGCCATCATTCCTTCCGTAACGCGCAATGCGCGTACCCAAAAGGACGAAACCGGCAGCAAAGGCCGGCCGGGCGGGACTCGGGCGCTGACCATGTGGGATGGCGGCCAGCGCGGCCCGGCGGGATCAGAAACTTCCCTCGCCGGTATTACCCGGATCGGGTGCGAAGGGTCTTTCTCAGCCTCGCCGCGCTGCCCGGAACATCCGCCGGCCGCGCCACGAAGCACCCCTGTTTCGTCGTCGGCCATTAGACCATAAAAGCGGAAAGCGCCGCAAACTGTCCCCCTTGCGGCAAATTCGCCGGGCTGCCGCACCGCTCTGGCACAATGCCCGCAGGCCGGCCGCGCGAGCGGCCGGTTGCCGCGTCACCGCCGGTTTTTAAGTGCCGTTTAAGACGCACGGGCGACCATCCGGACGCCCGCCGTCAATCGGCGCCGCGCCCCGGCATGCCGTATCGCGGCGCGCGCCCGGTTTCGCCCGGCCCGCGCGCCGGCTCATCATCAGGAAGCACATGACCCAATCGATCGATCCCGTCCGCTCCGCCTCCGACGCGCCGCAGGACGAGCGCCCGGTATCCGCATGGAGCCTCATCAAGCCCTACTGGGTATCGTCCGAATGGAAAATCGCGTGGGGGTTGCTGGTCACGATCATCGCGATCAACCTCTGCGTGGTCTGGATCAACGTCCGGCTCAACAAATGGAACGCGCAGTTCTACAACGCGCTGCAGTCGAAGGACGTCCACGACTTCCCGAACCTGCTGATGCAATTCTCCGCGCTCGCCTTCGCGTTCATCATCCTCGCCGTGTACGGCCGCTACCTGCGGCAGATGCTCGGCTTCCGCTGGCGCCAGTGGCTCACCGACCGCTTCCTCGGCCAGTGGCTCGGCGATCGCGCGTTCTACCGGATCGAACGTGACCGTCTCGCCGACAACCCCGACCAGCGGATCACCGACGACCTCCAGTCGTTCGCGACCACGACGCTCGCGCTGTCGCTCGACCTGCTGTCGACGGTCGTCACGCTCGTGTCGTTCATCACGATCCTGTGGTCGCTCGCCGGCGCGCTGACGTTCACGCTCGGCGCGACGCCGATCGCGATTCCCGGCTACATGGTGTGGGCCGCCGCGCTGTACGCGGTGGTCGGCTCGCTGATCATCCAGAAGGTCGGCCATCCGCTCGTATCGATCAACTACCAGCAGCAGCGCGTCGAGGCCGATTTCCGCTTCGGGCTGATCCGCGTGCGCGAGAACGCCGAGCAGATCGCGTTCTACGACGGCGAGAAAACCGAGGCCGGCAACGCGCAGACTCTCTTCATGCGCATCCGCGACAACTGGTGGCGCGTGATGAAGTACACGAAGCGGCTCACGTTCGTGCTGAGCTTCTACGGGCAGATCGCGATCATCTTCCCGCTCGTCGTGGCCGCGCCGCGCTACTTTGCCGGCGCGTTCTCGTTCGGCGTGCTGATGCAGATCTCGTCCGCGTTCGGCACCGTCAGCGATTCGTTCTCGTGGTTCATCAACAGCTACTCGACCCTCGTCGAATGGCGCGCCACCGTCAACCGTCTGCGCGAATTCAAGCGCGTGATGGGCACGTCGCACCTGAAGGAAAGCCTGTCGCCCGCGACCGAGCACGGCGGCATCAACCTGCACTACGTCGACGCCGCGAAACTGTCCACGTCGTCGCTCAAGCTCGCGCTGCCGAACGGCAACGCGCTCGCGAACATCGGCGACGTCACGATCGAGCCCGGTTCGCGCTGGCTCGTGATCGGCAAGTCGGGTTCCGGCAAGAGCACGTTCATGCGCGCGCTCGCGGGCCTGTGGCCGTTCGGCGACGGCGCGATCGACGCGCCGGTCGGTGCACGCATGATGTTCGTGCCGCAAACCAGCTATTTGCCGATCGGCACGCTGAAGGCCGCGCTCACCTATCCGGCGACGCCCGACGCGTTCAGCGACGAAGCGTGCCGCGACGCGCTGCGCGCGTGCCGCCTCGAGGATTACGTCGGGCGTCTCGACGAGACCGGCCACTGGACCCGCGTGCTGTCGCCGGGCGAGCAGCAGCGTCTGGCCGGCGCGCGCGTGCTGCTGCACAAGCCGGACTTCCTGTTCCTCGACGAAGCGACCAGCGCGCTCGACGCCGACAACGAAGGGCGCCTCTATCACCTGTTCGCCGAACGGCTGCCGAAGGCCGCGATCGTCAGCATCGCGCACCGCGAATCGCTGGCCGCGTTCCACGTCGGCACGATCAACGTCGAACGCGTGAACGACGACGACAAGGTCGCCGCGTGAACCCACGCGCCGCGCACGTCGCGCGGATCGCGCTGATCACCGGCGCCGGTTCGGGGATCGGCGCGGCGCTCGCGCGGCGGCTCGCGGCGCCCGGCGTCGCGCTGGCGCTGCATGCGCGCGGCGCGGACGACGCGGCACGCGCGCGGCTCGCCGACGTCGCACAAGCGTGCACGGCTGCCGACGCGGAATGCCTGACGCTGACCGGCGATCTCGGCGAACCGGGTATTGCCGCCGAGATCGTCGATGCCGCCGCCGCCCGCTTCGGTGGGCTCGACCAGCTCGTCGCGAACGCCGGCTTCGCCGCGCGGCAATCCTTTTCCGACCTCTGCGCGGATGCGCTCGCATCCGCGTTCGCGGCGATGCCCGGTGCGTTCTCCGCACTCGCGGGCCGCGCGCGGCCGCTGCTCGAAGCATCGGCCGCACCGCGGATCGTCGCGGTCAGTTCGTTCGTCGCGCACCGTTATCGCGCCGATGCGCCGTTCGCGGCGACCGCCGCCGCGAAAGCCGCGCTCGAGTCGCTCGTGCGTAGCGCGGCCGCCGAATTCGCCGCGCACGGCATCACCGTCAACGCGGTCGCGCCGGGCTTCACGCGCAAGGACCACGGGCCGAGCGCCGGCAATGCCGCCGCGTGGGCGCAGGCCGAACAGGCGACGCCGCTCGGCCGGATCGCCGAACCCGACGACGTCGCCGCGCTGATCGCGTTCCTGCTGTCGGACGCGGCGCGGCAGATCACCGGCCAGGTCATCCACGTCGACGGCAGCCTGACGCTCTGATGCGTCTTTCCGCCTGCCTGCTTTCCCGCACGACCCTGCCTCCGCCTTTTTGGCGCGCCGGATCGCGCCCGTAAAATAACCGCGACGCGGCAGCGCGGCACGAGACAAGACGAGAGGGGGCGGCAAGCATGCAGGCATTCCAGTGGTTCAACGAATTGTCGACGCGCGAGCGCCGGACGCTGTACGCCGGCTTCGGCGGCTATGCGGTCGATGCGTTCGACTTCATGATCTATTCGTTCCTGATTCCGACGCTGATCGCCACCTGGGGCATGACGAAGAGCGAGGCCGGGATGATCGCGACCAGTTCGCTGATCTCGTCGGCGATCGGCGGCTGGGTCGCCGGCATCCTCGCCGACCGCTACGGCCGCGTGCGCGTGCTGCAGTGGACGATCGCGACGTTCGCGCTGTTCACGTGCCTGTCCGGCTTCACGCATTCGTTCTGGCAACTCCTGGCGACGCGCACGCTGCAGGGTTTCGGCTTCGGCGGCGAATGGTCGGTCGTGACGATCATGATGGCCGAGACGATCCGCTCGCCCGAGCATCGCGCGAAGGCCGTCGGCACCGTGCAGAGCAGTTGGTCGTTCGGCTGGGGCGCCGCCGCGATCCTCTACTGGGCGTTTTTCGCGCTGCTGCCCGAGCAGGCCGCGTGGCGCGCATGCTTCTGGATCGGCATCGTGCCCGCGCTGTGGATCCTCTACATCCGCCGCAACGTCAGCGATCCCGACATCTACACGGCCACGCGCCGCGCACGCGACGAAGGCCGCCTGTCGGGCCACTTCCTCGAAATCTTCTCGCCGCCGCACCTGCGCGCGACGCTGTTCGGCAGCGCGCTGTGCACCGGCATGCTCGGCGGCTACTACGCGATCACGACGTGGCTGCCCACCTATCTCAAAACCGTGCGCCACCTGTCGGTGTTCAACACGAGCGGTTATCTGGTCGTGCTGATCGTCGGTTCGTTCGTCGGCTACGTGGTCGGCGCGATCCTGTCCGACCGGCTCGGCCGCCGCGCATCCTTCATCCTGTTCGCGATCGGCTCGTTCTCGCTCGGCATGGCGTACACGATGCTGCCGATCACCGATACCGCGATGCTGCTGCTCGGCTTTCCGCTCGGCATCGTCGTGCAAGGGATCTTCGCGGGCGTCGGCGCGTATCTGTCGGAGCTGTATCCGGGTGCGATCCGCGGCTCGGGCCAGGGCTTCTGCTACAACCTCGGCCGCGGGCTCGGCTCGTTCTTCCCGATTCTCGTCGGCGCGCTGTCGCAATCGATGTCGCTCGTGAAGGCGATCGGCCTCGTCGCGGGCGGCGGCTACCTGCTCGTGATCGTCGCGGCGCTCGTGCTGCCGGAAACGCGCGGCAAGTCGCTCGCCGACGATCCGGCCGTCGCGTCGTGAGCCACCGCCTCGTTCCGGACTCCGCATGCACGTGATCGTTCTCGGCGCCGGCGTGATCGGCGTCACCACCGCCTGGCACCTGCGCGAAGCAGGCTGCGACGTCACCGTGATCGAACGCGAGGCCGACGTCGCGCAAGCGACGAGCCTCGGCAACGCGGGCGTGATCGCGCCCGGCTACGTGACGCCGTGGGCCGCGCCCGGGATGCCCGGCAAGATCCTCAAGTACCTGTTCAAGCCCGCGTCGCCGCTGATCTTCCGGCCGACGCTCGATGCCGCGCAGTGGCGCTGGATCGCGCGCTGGCTGCGCGAATGCGAATTCGAGCGGTTCCGCGTGAACAAGCAGCGGATGCAGCGCATCGCGTATTACAGCCGCGCGTGCCTGCATGCGTTTCGCGAGCGTTATCCCTTCGACTACGGCGCGAGCCGCGGCTACCTGCAACTGCTGCGCGGCGCGTTCGACGTCGAGATGGCGCAACCCGCGCTGAAGGTGCTGCGCGACGCCGGCATCGCGTTTCGCGAACTGGACGCGGCCAGCTGCACCGCGATCGAGCCGGGCCTGCGCTGGGCCAGGCAGGCCCCCGTCGGCGGCATCTACCTGCCCGACGACGAAGCCGGCGACTGCGCGCGCTTCACGCGTGAGTTGCGAGCGCTGTGCGAAGCGAACGGCGTGACGTTCCGGTTCCGCACCGCGATTCGGGCGCTCGATGTCGCGGGCGGCAAGGTGCGCGGCGTGCGGGTCGACTCGCTCGACGCAGGCGCGGCCGTTCAACGCGATGCGCGGCTCGCCGCCGACGCGATCGTCGTCGCGCTCGGCGTCGACAGCGCCGGCCTGCTCCGACCGCACGGCATCGACGTGCCGCTGTATCCGGTGAAGGGCTACTCGGCCACGCTCGCGGTCGTCGACGACGAAAAGGCGCCGTGCGCCGCGCTGATGGACGAATCGCTGAAGACCGCGATCACGCGCTTCGGCCCGACGCTGCGCGTCGCGGGCACCGCGGAGCTCGGCAACCGCCGCGCGACGCTGCGGCAACAGGCGCTCGACACGCTGATGAAGGTGCTCGACGACTGGTTCCCGCATGCGGCCGACCGCGCGTCCGCGCGCTTCTGGGTCGGGCGCCGGCCGATGACGCCCGACGGGCCGCCGCTGCTCGGCGCGAGCGGGATCGATGGCTTGTGGCTCAACGTCGGCCACGGCTCGACGGGCTGGGCGATGTCGATGGGGTCGGGAAAGGTGGTCGCGGATCTCGTCACCGGGCGCGTGCCGGAGATCGATCTGGCGGGGCTGACGCTCGCGCGCTACGACGGGTAGTGCAGCCGGCGGATCATACCGTCGATGCGATGCGCGGTCGCGACCGGCGACATGGCGCGCGGCCGTCGGCGCATGTCGCTACCGCGACGTTCGCCGGCCTTCGGTCGCGGCGATCGGCGCCGACACGATCGGCCGATGCGACACGCCCGCCTGCGACAGCCGGCTTTCGAACAGCGTCAGCGCTTCGATGCGCAGCTCGACGGGCCGCCCCGGCGCACCGCCGTGCGCCACGGGCGACCCACAACGCGTGCAGCGCGTCGCGCGACGCCGCATCGGGCATCAGCGCGACGAACGCACGGAGCCGGTCGCCGTTCATGACTCGCGCACCGTCACGCGCACTTCGGCCACCGCATCGGCCGACGCCTGACGCTGCGGCAGCGGACCGTGCTCGCCCCACACGTCGGCCGGCAGCACGCGCGCGAGCTCGGGGATCGTGTTGCGCGTGAACACCGGATCGGCGACGCCCGCCGCGCGCTGGCGGCGATAGTCGGCCCACGCGGCGTGCGCGTACTTGCCGAGCGCGAGAATCGCGATCAGGTTGAGGATCGCCATCAGCCCCATGCTCGTATCGGCCATCGCCCACACGAGCGGCAACTGCCCGACGCTGCCGAACATCACCATGCCGAGCACGGCAATACGGAACAGCGGCAGCACGCCGCGCCGCTTCGTGATGAATTCGACGTTGCCTTCCGCATACGCGTAGTTGCCGATCACCGACGAAAACGCGAGGAAGAAGATCGCGACGGCCATGTAGATGCCGCCCCAGCCGCCGACGTGGCTCGAGATCGCGCGTTGCGTGAGGGCCGCGCCTTCCATCCCGGTGCCGAGCGCGTACTCGCCCGACAGCAGGATCACGAACGCGGTCGCGCTGCAGATCACGATCGTATCGACGAACACGCCAAGCATCTGGATCAGCCCCTGCGTGACGGGGTGGCGCGTACTCGCGGTCGCGGCCGCGTTCGGCGCGCTGCCCATCCCCGCCTCGTTCGAGAACAGCCCGCGCTTCACGCCGATCGCGATCGCCTGGCTGACCGCATAGCCGGTCAGGTCGCCGGCCGCCTGCTCAAAACCGAACGCGCTCTTCACGATCAACGCGATCACGCCGGGCACCAGCGCGATGTGCGTCGCGACCGCGTAGACGGCGAGCGCGAGGTAGCCGATCGCCATCAGCGGCACGATCACCTGCGCGACCGTCGCGATGCGACGGATGCCGCCGAAGATGATCGGCGCGGAGAGCAGCACGAGACCGACACCGACCGTCTCGCGGCGCCAGCCGAACGACGTATGGAACGCGTCGGCGATCGCGTTGGCCTGCACCGCGTTGAACACGAAGCCGAACGCCAGGATCAGCGACAGCGAGAACAACACGCCGAAGCCGCGCGAGCGCAGGCCGGTCTGGATGTAGTACGCGGGGCCGCCGCGATAGCTGCCGTCCGCGTGCGACACCTTGAAGATCTGCGCGAGCGTCGCCTCGACGAACGCGGACGACATCCCGACGAGCGCGGTCATCCACATCCAGAAGATCGCGCCGGGGCCGCCGACCGTCAGCGCGACCGCGACACCGGCGATGTTGCCGGTGCCGACGCGGCTCGCGAGCCCGGTCGCGAACGCCTGGAACGACGAGATGCTGCCCGGTTCACCCTTGCTGCCCACCAGCTTCATGCTGAGGAACAGCGCCTTCAGCTGGATCATCCGGAACCGCAACGTGAACAACGCACCCGCGCCAAGCAGCAGCGCGATCAGCACGTAGTTCCACAATACGCCGTTGACGGCGTCGATCAGCCCATGCGCGAATGCTTCCATCCAGAGTCCTTGTCAATAGCGTCAGTCATGTCCGACGACCGCGAACGCGGCCCGAGGGGCGACATGATATGACAGTTTTCAAGGACTATTACAAAATGAAAGGCTGCGGGATCACGAAAAATCAGTGCCCGATGTGATCAGGTTAGGCGACGCTTGGCGGAATTGCAGGCGTCTGCGGCAACAGGCGGACGCGTCGGGCACAAAAAAACCGGGCGCCCTCTCGGACGCCCGGCTTCCATCGAAACCCGCTCGCGATTCAGCTCAGCGCGGCAGTTCCGAATGCCCCATCAAGTACGCATCGACCGAGCGCGCGCACTGGCGGCCTTCGCGGATCGCCCACACCACGAGCGACTGGCCGCGACGCATGTCGCCTGCCGCGAACACCTTGTCGACCGACGTGTAGTACGAACGATCGCCTTCGGTCGCCGCGCGTGCATTGCCGCGCGCATCCTTCGCGACGCCGAACGCGTCGAGCACCGGCGCGGCCGGCTGCGTGAAGCCCATCGCGAGCAGCACGAGATCGACCTTCATCTCGAACTCGGAACCCGGCACTTCCTGCATCTTGCCGTCCTTCCACTCGACGCGCACCGCAATCAGCTTCTCGACCTTGCCGTTCTTGCCTTCGAGACGCTTCGTCGCGACCGCCCAATCACGCTCGCAGCCTTCGTCGTGCGACGACGACGTGCGCAGCTTGATCGGCCAGTACGGCCACACGAGCGGCTTGTTTTCCTCTTCCGGCGGCTGCGGCAGCAGCTCGAACTGCGTAACCTGCTTCGCGCCATGACGGTTCGACGTGCCGACACAGTCCGAACCCGTATCGCCGCCGCCGATCACGATCACGTGCTTGCCCTTCGCGAGCAGCTGGTCGACGAGCTTGTCGCCCGCGTTCACGCGGTTCTGCTGCGGCAGAAAGTCCATCGCGAAATGAACGCCCGCGAGCTCGCGGCCCGGCACCGGCAGGTCGCGCGGCGTTTCCGAACCGCCGGCGATCACGACCGCGTCGAATTCTTCCTTCAGCGTGTCCGGCGAAATGGTTTCCTTCGCGAGGCTGCCGATCGACTCGGGCAGCGGATCCTTGCCGATGAACACGCTGGTGCGGAACGTCACGCCTTCCGCCTCCATCTGCCGCATGCGGCGATCGATCAGCCACTTCTCGAGCTTGAAGTCGGGAATCCCGTAACGCAGCAGGCCGCCGATGCGGTCGTTCTTCTCGAACACCGTCACGTCGTGGCCCGCACGCGCGAGCTGCTGCGCGGCGGCAAGGCCCGCGGGGCCCGAACCGACGACCGCGACCTTCTTGCCGGTCTTGTGCTCGGCCGGCAGCGGCTTCACCCAGCCTTCCGCCCAGGCCTTGTCGATGATCGCGTGCTCGATCGACTTGATGCCGACCGGGTCGTCGTTGATCCCGAGCGTGCACGCTGCCTCGCACGGCGCCGGGCAGATGCGGCCCGTGAACTCGGGGAAGTTGTTGGTCGAATGCAGGACTTCGATCGCCTGCTGCCAGTCCTGGCGGTAAACGAGATCGTTGAAGTCCGGGATGATGTTGTTGACCGGGCAGCCGTTGTTGCAGAACGGGATGCCGCAATCCATGCAGCGCGCGCCCTGGATCTTCGCGTCCGCGTCGGTCAGTGCCGCGACGAATTCCTTGTAGTGCTTCACGCGCGTGAGCGGTGCTTCGTACGCCTCGTGGCGGCGTTCGAACTCCAGAAAACCGGTTGCCTTGCCCATAAGGTGCTCTTCTGTTCGGTGTATCGGGTGGGGGAGCCGCGCGCGGCCGTCAGGCGCGCGCGGCATTCGCTATGTCGTTCGTCGCTCAGGCGGCCAGCACTTCCTTCGCCGCCTTCTTCGCACCGATCTCGCCCAGCGCGCGCTTGTATTCGTGCGGGAACACCTTCACGAACTGGCGGCGCGCCGCGTCCCAGTTTTCCAGCAGCGACTTCGCGCGCGGCGAACCCGTGAACTGGAAATGACGCTCGACGAGCCCCTTGAGCAGCGCTTCGTCCGTCGTGCCTTCGTGCCAGAGCGCGCGGTCGACCGTGCGCTCCTGCTCGGCCTGCTGCAGCACCGGCTCGAGCGCGACCATCGACTTGTTGCACTTCGCCGCGAACGTGCCTTCCGGATCGTAGATGTACGCGAGACCGCCCGACATGCCGGCCGCGAAGTTGCGCCCGGTCTCGCCGAGCACGACGACCGTGCCGCCCGTCATGTATTCGCAGCCGTGGTCGCCCGTGCCTTCGACGACCGCCGTCGCGCCCGAGTTGCGCACGCAGAAGCGCTCGCCGGCCACGCCGCGGAAGAAGGCCTCGCCTTCGATCGCGCCGTACATCACCGTGTTGCCGCAAATGATGTTTTCCTCGGACTTGCCGCGGAAGTCGTTGGTCGGGCGGATGATGATCCGGCCGCCCGACAGCCCCTTGCCGACGTAGTCGTTGCCGTCGCCGACGAGGTCGAGCGTCACGCCCTTCGCGAGGAACGCGCCGAAGCTCTGGCCGGCCGTGCCCTTCAACTGGATGTGCACCGCGTCGTCGGCCAGGCCGTCGTGGCCATGCTTCTTCGCGATCACGCCCGACAGCATCGCGCCGACCGTCCGGTTCACGTTGCGCACCGGCTGGATGAACGACACATGCTCGCCGTTCTCGATCGCGGCCTTCGCCTTCTCGATCAGCACGTGGTCGAGCGCGCGCTCGAGGCCGTGATCCTGCACGTCGACGTGACGCGGCGCGACGTCCTCGCATTCTTCCGGCTGGTAGAACACGCGCGAGAAGTCGAGACCCTTCGCCTTCCAGTGCTCGATGCCCTTGCGCGTGTCGAGCAGGTCGGCGCGGCCGATCAGGTCGTCGAACTTCGCGATGCCGAGCTGCGCCATGATTTCCCGCACTTCCTCGGCGACGAAGAAGAAGTAGTTCACGACGTGCTCGGGCTGGCCCTTGAACTTCGCACGCAGCACCGGATCCTGCGTCGCGACGCCGACCGGGCACGTGTTCAGGTGGCACTTGCGCATCATGATGCAGCCTTCGACGACGAGCGGCGCCGTCGCGAAGCCGAATTCGTCCGCGCCGAGCAGCGCGCCGATCACGACGTCGCGGCCCGTTTTCATCTGGCCGTCGGCCTGCACGCGGATACGGCCGCGCAGGCGGTTCAGCACCAGCGTCTGCTGCGTTTCGGCGAGGCCCAGCTCCCACGGCGTGCCCGCATGCTTGACCGACGACAGCGGCGACGCGCCCGTACCGCCGTCATGGCCGGCGATCACGACGTGATCGGCCTTCGCCTTCGCGACCCCGGCCGCGACCGTGCCCACGCCCACTTCCGACACGAGCTTCACGGAGATGCTCGCGCTCGGGTTCACGTTCTTCAGGTCGTGGATCAGTTGCGCCAGATCCTCGATCGAGTAGATGTCGTGGTGCGGCGGCGGCGAGATCAGGCCGACGCCCGGCACCGAGTAACGCAGCTTGCCGATGTATTCCGACACCTTGTGGCCCGGCAACTGGCCGCCTTCGCCCGGCTTCGCGCCCTGCGCCATCTTGATCTGGATCTGGTCGGCCGATGCCAGGTACTCGGCGGTGACGCCGAAGCGGCCCGACGCGACCTGCTTGATCTTCGAGCGCAGCGAATCGCCGTCCTTCAGCGGAATGTCGCTGACGATCTCGTCGCCGATCACCGACTTCAACGTCTCGCCCGACTTGATCGGAATGCCGCGCAGCTCGTTGCGGTAACGCTTCTGGTCCTCGCCGCCTTCGCCGGTGTTCGACTTGCCGCCGATCCGGTTCATCGCGACCGCGAGCGTCGCGTGCGCTTCGGTGCTGATCGAGCCGAGCGACATCGCGCCCGTCGCGAAGCGCTTGACGATCTCCTTCGCCGGCTCGACGTCGTCGATCGGGATCGCCTTGGTCGGCTCGACCTTGAACTCGAACAGCCCGCGGAACGTCATGTGACGCTTGGTCTGGTCGTTGATCAGGTGCGCGTATTCCTTGTACGTCTGGTACGAGTTGCTGCGCGTCGCGTGCTGCAGCTTCGCGATCGAATCCGGCGTCCACATGTGGTCCTCGCCGCGCACGCGATACGCGTACTCGCCGCCCGCGTCGAGCATGTCGCGCAGGACCGGGCTGTCGCCGAACGCATCGCGGTGCAGGCGAATCGCCTCTTCCGCGACTTCGAACAGGCCGATGCCGCCGACCTTCGACGCCGTGCCCTTGAAGTACTTCTCGACGAGGTCGCTCGACAGGCCGAGCGCTTCGAAGATCTGCGCGCCCGTGTACGACATGTACGTCGAGATGCCCATCTTCGACATCACCTTCTGCAGGCCCTTGCCGACCGCCTTCGTGAAGTTGTAGATGGCCTTCTCCGGCGACAGGTCGCCCGGCAGGCCTTCGGCCATCTTCGCGAGCGTTTCCATCGCGAGGTACGGGTGCACGGCTTCCGCGCCGTAGCCCGCGAGCAGCGCGAAGTGGTGCGTCTCACGCGCGGAGCCCGTCTCGACGACGAGGCCCGTGCTCGTGCGCAGCCCTTGCTGGACGAGGTGCGTGTGGATCGCCGACGTGGCGAGCAGCGCGGGAATCGCGACGTGCTCGGCGTCCGTCTTGCGATCCGACACGATCAGCATGTTGTAGCCCGACTTCACCGCGTCGACGGCTTCCGCGCACAGCGACGCGAGACGCGCCTCGATGCCTTCCTTGCCCCAGGCGACCGGATAGCAGATGTTCAGCTCGTATGCGCTGAACTTGCCGCCCGTGTACTGGTCGATCGCGCGGATCTTCGCGATGTCCTTGAAGTCGAGCACCGGCTGCGACACTTCGAGACGCATCGGCGGGTTGATGTTGTTCGTGTCGAGCAGGTTCGGCTTCGGGCCGATGAACGACACGAGCGACATCACCATGTTCTCGCGGATCGGGTCGATCGGCGGGTTCGTGACCTGCGCGAACAGCTGCTTGAAGTAGTGATAGAGCGTCTTGTTCTTGTTCGACATCACCGCCAGCGGCGAGTCGTTGCCCATCGAGCCGACGGCTTCCTCGCCCTGCTGCGCCATCGGCGCCATCAGGAACTTCAGGTCTTCCTGCGTATAGCCGAACGCCTGCTGGCGGTCGAGCAGCGCGGCGCCCTGCGTGCGGCCGGCCGCGACTTCCTCGGCCTTCGGCTCGATCTCGTCGAGCTTGATGCGCACCGCGTCGATCCAGCTCTTGTACGGCTTCGCGTTCGCGAGGTTGTCCTTCAGTTCCTTGTCGTCGATGATGCGGCCGTGTTCCATGTCGATCAGGAACATCTTGCCCGGCTGCAGGCGCCACTTCTTGACGATCTTCGATTCGGGAATCGGCAGCGTGCCGGCTTCCGACGCCATGATGACGAGGTCGTCGTCGGTCACGATGTAGCGCGCCGGGCGCAGGCCGTTACGGTCGAGCGTCGCGCCGATCTGGCGGCCGTCGGTGAACGCGATCGCGGCCGGGCCGTCCCACGGCTCCATCATCGCGGCGTGATATTCGTAGAACGCGCGGCGGTTCTCGTCCATCAGCGTGTGCTGCTCCCACGCTTCCGGGATCATCATCATCACCGCGTGCACGAGCGGGTAGCCGGCCATCACCAGCAGTTCGAGACAGTTGTCGAACGATGCGGTATCCGACTGGCCCGGATAGATCAGCGGCCACAGCTTCGGCAGATCGTCGGCGAGCACGTGCGACGCGATCGCGCCGGTACGCGCGTTCAGCCAGTTCACGTTGCCCTTCACGGTGTTGATCTCGCCGTTGTGCGCGATCATCCGGTACGGGTGAGCCAGTTCCCACGCCGGGAACGTGTTGGTCGAGAAGCGCTGGTGCACGAGCGCGAGCGCCGACACGACGCGCGGATCCTGCAGGTCGCGGTAGTACACGCCGACCTGGCCCGCGAGCAGCAGCCCCTTGTAGACGATCGTGCGCGCCGACATCGACGGCACGAAGTATTCCTTGCCGTGCTTGAGCTTCAGCGCCTGGATGCGGTGGCTCGCGGTCTTGCGGATCACGTACAGCTTCCGCTCGAGCGCGTCCGTGACCATGATGTCCTTGCCGCGGCCGATGAAGATCTGGCGGATCAGCGGCTCGCTGGCCTTGACCGTCGGCGAGATCGGCATCGCATGGTCGACCGGCACGTCGCGCCAGCCGAGCACGACCTGGCCTTCGGCCTTCACCGTACGCTCGAGCTCCTGCTCGCACGCGAGACGCGATGCGTTCTCCTTCGGCAGGAAGATCATCCCCACCCCGTATTCGCCGGCCGGCGGCAGGTCCACGCCCTGCTTCGCCATTTCCTCGCGATAGAACGCGTCCGGAATCTGGATCAGGATGCCCGCGCCGTCGCCCATCAGCGGATCGGCGCCCACCGCGCCGCGGTGATCGAGATTCTCGAGGATCTTCAGACCCTGCTGGATGATCTCGTGGCTCTTCTTGCCCTTGATGTGAACGACGAAGCCGACGCCGCAGGCGTCGTGTTCGTTTTGCGGGTCGTACAGACCTTGTGCGGCGGGCACCGCGGCGAGCGGCTGCTGGTGGTCGTTCATGGGGACACCGTCGTAAAGGGGGCCTGGAGGCCGTTGAACCGTTTTCTTGTTGCCATCGATCCCGCTCCCGGCGGGAGACGGCGCGGCCGACCGTGGTTGGGCAAGCTTCGCCCGGGCCACCGGAATTCGGAATATACGCGACGAATCAAGGGAATAGCAACAAAAACCGCTTGATCGAACCCCATTTAAGCGAATGCCTTGATGTAGTGCCTTTTTATTGGGGGTGTATCATTTTGGTGCAAAAAGAAACGGCGCCCGGAGCGCCGCTTCTGGCCCGCCTTTCCGGCGTTACTGCTGGATCGGCGGCGTGTTCTCGCGCACCTTTCTGGGGCGTCCGCGCGGCAACGGCGACACGCGCCGGTTCGCGGTGCGCGCCGCCCACTCGCGGTAATTTTCGCCTCCGAGCACCCAGCCCTTCAGCGTCGCCTGCTGCAGCTGGTCGGCCTGCCGCTCGTCGAGCGGCTGCTCGCACAGCTCCTTGTACGCGCGCTGGCGGTCGAACGGCGTGTTGCCGAGCGCCCAGTAGAGCGGATGGTCGGTGATCAGGCTGTCGACGGTGAGCCCGACGTGATGCCGGTAGCTCGACCAGCGATAGGCCTCGGGCGTCGCGACGAGCTGCGAGCGCACCGGGCTCATCTCGACCACGCGGCTCGCGAGCAGGAAATAACGCTCGCCTTCGATCACCGTCGCGCGATAGCGGCCTTCCCACAGCGTGCCGCGCCGCGAATAGCGCCGGTTGAAATGCGCGACGTAGCGACGACCGACGGCCTGCATCGCCTTCGGCAGGCTGGCCTCGTCGCTCGGCGTCACGAGCAGTTGCACCTGGCGCGGCAGCAGCACGTAGGCATGCACCGACAGGTGGTGATCGCGTGCGGCGGCCTTCAGGCAATCGATGAAGAGTTCGTAGTCCTGGTCGTCGACGAACGCGGGTTGCTGATCCAGGCCGCGCAGTATCACGTGCTGCGGCTGGTCGGGAACGTAGAGTCGTGCTAACCGTGCCATGCTGAATGTCCGTTTGAACGCGTTAGGAAATACCCGGAGGTCCGAAATAGCGCACCTGCGTAGAATGCCTGTCCCTGCGGCGCGCGTATGCGTACGGTCGTGCGAATCCTAGGGAGAAAACTCTAACTTACGAGCTTGTTTGGTTTTAAACGCAGTCGTCATAATGAGCACGCCTTTGATCGGAGGAGACACAATGAAACGAAAACTGGCCATTACGGGGGCCGCAGCGCTCGCATTCGCGTTCGCGGGCGGTACGGCACACGCACAATCCGCAGGTGATTTCTACGTCAGCACCGGCTGGTTCCACCTTTCGCCCCAGGACAGCAGCGACCCGCTGTTCGTCTACGGCGTAGGCGGCACGCCCATCAACCAGTCGATTCCCAACACGGGCGCCGGCATCAGCGACGCCGATACGCTGGGGCTCGCGACGGGTTACTTCATCACCGACCATATCTCCACCGAGCTCGTCATGGGGATACCGCCGAAGTTCGACATCACCGGCAAGGGTCAGTTCGAAAGATTCGGCGTACTCGGCCGTGCGTACCAGTGGAGCCCGGCCGTGTTGCTTCGCTACCACTTCAACGACGCCAACGCGAAATTCCGTCCGTATGTCGGCATCGGCGCCACTTATGTCTGGTTCACCGGCGCGAAGATCACGAACGGCAGCTTCGAGAACGGCGTGCTCGGCGGCCCGACCAGCGCGACCACCAGCAACCAGTGGGCGCCCGTCTTCAACGCCGGCTTCACGTACAACTTCACGAAACACTGGTTCGCGGGCCTGTCGCTCTCGTACATCCCGGTCAGCGTGACCGCGACTTTCACGACGGCCCGCCGGACGCCGGTCGGGACGCTGACGGAAACATCGAAGGCCCACATCTCGCTGAACCCGATCGTCACGTACCTGAACGTCGGCTATCGCTTCTAAGCGTAGTCGAATATTTGGGGAATGGTTAATCCCGCTGCAATTTGTAGCGGAATTTTCCTGGCGTAACGTCTCCACGATGCAAAACGCCCCGGCGGGAATCCCGTCGGGGCGTCGTTTTTTCGCGTCAGGCACGTTCGGTGCACGGGTTTTGCCGGACGCCACCGCTACTCAGAGGCCGTGGCCGGGGGCCATCAGACGATGTCGATGTCGTCCAGTGCATCGGGCGCGATCAGGTCGATGCGGTCCGTGCACACGGCATCGACGCCCCAGCGCGCGAGTTCGCGCGCCCGTTCGAGGTCGTTCACCGTGTAAACCAGGATGCGCAGCCCGGCCGCCTTGATCGCACGCACGAGCGGTTCGTCGAGCCGGCTGTGGTCTGCATGCAACGATACGCAGTCCAGCGCGTCGATCACCTGCGCAGGCCAGTCGTCCGGCACGACTTCGTAGAGCATCCCGCGCGGCAGGCCCGGCACGGTCGCGCGTGCCTGCTGCAATGCGTCGAACGAGAACGACGACAGCAGCGGCGCCACGGCGGCATCGCGCCAGTACGCGGCCGCGTCGGCCGCCACGCGCTGCCCCGTTTCGCGCTCGCGCCCCCGGCACGGCTTGATCTCGACGTTCGCCGCCAGCCCGTGCACGAGGCAGCGTGCCGCGGCCGCCTCCAGCGTCGGCATCCGCTCGCCCGCGAAGCGGGCATCGCGCCACGCGCCGGCATCGAGCGCGGCCAGCGCCGCATAACGCATGTCCGCCGCCGCTCCGTGGCCGTTCGACGTCCGGTCGACCGTGTCGTCGTGCAGCAGGAACGTCACGTCGTCGGCCGACAGCTTCGCGTCGAACTCGACCATCCGGTGACCGCGCCGCGCGCCCTCGTCGAGCGCGGCAAGCGTGTTCTCCGGCGCGAGCGTGCCGCCGCCGCGATGGGCGACGACGCGCGGATAGGGCCAGTCGGGGCGGGTGATCATCGTCGGTCTCTCGGCGAATGCAGCGGTTTCAGCCGGCACGCTTGCCGGTTTCGGGATCGAAGAAATGCAGCCGGTGCGCGGGCAGCGCGGCCGCCAGCGCCGTGCCGCGCGCGGGGCGGTCCGCGTGCGGCAGGCGCACCGCGACGTCGTGATCGCCCCAGCGGCCGTGCGCGAGATTGTCCGCGCCGAGCAGCTCGCACGAATCGACCGGCAGCGTCGCGTGCGCGACGCCCGGCTGCGGCGTCATGTGCTCGGGACGCACGCCGAGCACCCAGTCGCGCCCGGCGGCGATCTCGCGGCCGATACCCGGCGCGCCGGCGACCGGCAGCGCGGGGCCGCCGCCCGCGACCGTGAAGGTCGCGCCGTCCTCCGACAGCCGGCCGTGCATCAGGTTCATCGCGGGCGAGCCGATGAAGCCCGCGACGAACACCGTCGCCGGTTTCTCGTACACGTCGACCGGCGCGCCGATCTGCTCCGCGTAGCCGCGGTTCATCACGATCACCCGCTGCGCGAGCGTCATCGCCTCGATCTGATCGTGCGTCACGTACACGCTCGTCGTCGCGAGCCGCGCGTGCAGCCGCTGGATCTCGAGCCGCATCTGCACGCGCAGCTTCGCATCGAGGTTCGACAACGGCTCGTCGAACAGGAACACCGACGGCTCGCGCACGATCGCGCGCCCCATCGCGACGCGCTGCCGCTGGCCGCCCGACAACTCACGCGGCCGCCGCGCGAGCAGCGGCTCGAGCTCGAGGATCTTCGCGGCCGCGGCCACCCTCGAATCGATCGTCGCGCGCTCGATCCCGCGGATCTTCAGCCCGTAGCCCATGTTCTGCGCGACCGTCATGTGCGGGTACAGCGCATAGTTCTGGAACACCATCGCGATGTCGCGATCCTTCGGCTCCAGCGTGTTGACGACCCGGTCGCCGATCGCGATCTCGCCGTCCGTCACGGTCTCGAGCCCCGCGATCATCCGCAGCAACGTCGACTTGCCGCAGCCCGACGGGCCGACCAGCACGATGAATTCGCCGTCGGCGATCTCCACGTCGATGCCATGCAGCACGTGCTGCTTGCCGTCGTAGGATTTCCTGACGCCCTTCAAGCTCAGCGCAGCCATACCTGGTCCTTCTCCCGGTTGCCGTGGGGTTATTTTTCGGAATCGACGAGGCCGCGCACGAACCAGCGCTGCATCGCCAGCACGACGACGAGCGGCGGAATCATCGCCAGCAGCGTCGCCGCCATCACGTATTGCCATTCGGTCGCGGCGTCGCCGCTCGCGATCATCGTCTTGATGCCCACCACCGCCGTCGACAGCGACGCCTCCGTCGTGATCAGGATCGGCCACAGATACTGGTTCCAGCCGTAGATGAACGTGATCACGAACAGCGCCGCGATGCTCGTCTTCGACAGCGGCAGCACGACGTCCCAGAAAAAGCGCAGCGGCCCCGCGCCGTCGATGCGCGCCGCGTCCATCAGTTCGTCGGGCAGCGTCATGAAGAACTGGCGGAACAGGAACGTCGCGGTGGCCGACGCGATCAGCGGCAGCGAGAGCCCCGCGTAGGTGTTCGTAAGATGCAGCGTCGACACGACCTGCACGGTCGGGAAGATCCGCACTTCCACCGGCAGCATCAGCGTGACGAAGATCAGCCAGAACGCCGTATTGCGGAACGGGAAGCGGAAATAGACGATCGCGTACGCGGACAGGATCGACACCGCGATCTTGCCGACCGCGATGCCGAGCGCCATCGCGAAGCTGTTCACGAGCAGGCGCCCGAACGGCGCCGTCGTGCCGCCGCTGCCGTGCCCCCAGATATACGCGACGTTCTCGAACAGGTGCGTGCTCGGCACGAGCGACAGCGGCACCGTGAACACTTCCTGCGCGTTCATCGTCGCCGCGCAGAACGCGACGTACACGGGAAACACGATCAGCACGACGCCCGCGATCAGCACCGCGTGGCAGAACAGGTCGAAGCCCTTGCGATTCTCGATCATGCGTATTGCACCCTGCGTTCGACGAAGCGGAACTGGATCACCGTGAGCCCGACGACGACGATCATCAGCACGACCGACTGCGCGCCCGAACTGCCGATGTCCAGCCCCTGGAAGCCCTCCGCGAAGATCTTGTAGATCAGCGTCTTGGTGCTCTGCGCCGGGCCGCCGCCGGTGGCCGCGTCGATCACCGGGAAGGTGTCGAAGAACGCGTAGACGAGGTTCACGACCAGCAGGAAGAAACTCGTCGGCGACAGCAGCGGCAGCACGATGTTGAAGAAGCGCCGCACCGGCCCGGCGCCGTCGATCGCCGCCGCCTCGATCAGCGAGCGCGGAATCGCCTGCAGCCCCGCGTAGAAGAACAGGAAGTTGTAGCTCACCTGCTTCCACACCGACGCCAGCACGACGAGGAACATCGCCTGCCCGCCGTTGAGCGCATGGTTCCACACGATGCCGCCCTTCGCGAGCGCATACGTGATCAGGCCGATGCTCGGGTTGAACAGGAACGCCCACAGCACGGCCGCGATCGTCGGTGCGACCGCGTACGGCCAGATCAGCAGCGTGCGGTACACGCGCGCGCCGCGGATCACGCGGTCGGCGCACGCGGCGAGCAGCAGCGACACGACGAGCCCGCTCACCGTGACGAGCGAACTGAACACGAGCGTCGTGCGGAACGAATCGAGATACAGCGGATCGGCGAACAGGTGCGTGAAGTTCGCGAAGCCGACGAATTCGCTCGACGTGCCGAACGCGTCCTGCATCTGCGTGGACTGCCACAGCGCGACGCCGGCCGGCCACAGGAAGAACACGGCGGTAATCGCGAGCTGCGGCGCGATCAGCAGGTACGGCACCGGGCTCGTACCGAAACGGGAACGGGATTGCATCGCGGATATCCGGTCAGGCGAAACGGAAAGGAAACCCTGCCGCCGGACGGCCCGCGCTCGCGCGCGGCGCCGCCGGCGGCACGAAGCGATGCGTGCTCAGCCGCCCGACTTCTCGAAGCGGCGCAGCAGTTCGTCGCCGCGCGACGCAGCCGAGTCGAGCGCATCCTTCGGCGACTTCTTCTGCGCCCAGACCTGTTCGAACTCCTCGTCGACGACCGTGCGGATCTGCGGCATGTTACCCAGGCGCAGCCCCTTCGTGTACGGCAGCGGCGGCTTGTTCAGCATCTGCTTGATCGCGGTTTCGGCGCTCGGGTTCTTCGCGTAGAAACCCTGCTGGCGCGTCAGGTCGTACGCGGCGGTCGTGACCGGCAGGTAACCCGTGTCCTGGTGCCACTTCGCGGCGACGGCGGGTGAAGCCAGGTACGCGAGGAATTTCGCGACGCCCTTGTAGGTCGCCGGATCCTTGCCGGCCAGCACCCACAGGCTCGCGCCGCCGATGATCGCGTTCTGCGGCGCGCCC
The DNA here is from genome assembly GCF_002223345.1 of Burkholderia sp. AU16741. NCBI lineage: Bacteria > Pseudomonadati > Pseudomonadota > Betaproteobacteria > Burkholderiales > Burkholderiaceae > Burkholderia > Burkholderia sp. AU16741. The sequence goes on along the minus strand of NZ_NKEZ01000002.1, from coordinate 59,698 downwards.
TTCACGTTCGCGTCGTACGGCATCATGCCCGTGCCGTAGCTGAATTTCGCGAACTTCTGCACGTTCGCGAGCGCGCCCGACGATGTCGTCAGGATCCCGCAGTCGCCGCTGTAGAACTTCGCCGACGCTTCATCCTTGCGGCCCGCGTACGTGAACGTGCCGTCCTTCGCCATCTGCTGGAGGAAGGCGATATGTTCGATCTGCTGCGGCTTGTTGAACTCGAGCACGGCGTCGGTGCCGTCGAAGCCGTTGTTGCGGCTCGCGAACGGCAGCCCGTGCCATGCGCTGTAGTTCTCGAGCTGGATCCAGCCCTGCCAGCCGGTCGTGAAGCCGCACGCCATCCCCGACTTGCGCAGCTTCTCGGCATCGGCCTTCACGTCGGCCCACGTCTTCGGCGGCTGGTTCGGATCGAGGCCGGCCTTCTTGAACGCGTCCTTGTTGTAGTACAGCACCGGCGTCGAACTGTTGAACGGCATCGACACGAGGTGGCCCGTCTTCGCGTCGCTGTAGTAGCTCGCGATGGTCGGCACGAACGCCTTTTCGTCGAGCGTCACGCCGGCCTGCTTGAACACGTCGTAGACCGGCACGACCGCCTTCTTCGCCTGCATCATCGTCGCCGTGCCGACTTCATAGACCTGGAGGATCGCCGGCGCATTGCCGCTGCGATACGCCGCGATGCCGGCCGCGAGCGCCTGGTCGTAGGTGCCCTTGAAGACCGGCACGATCTTGTAGTCGCTTTGCGACGCATTGAACTGGTCGGCGATCGCATTGACCCGCTCGCCGAGCGCGGCCTCCATCGCATGCCAGAACTGGATTTCCGTCGCGGCGAGCGCCACGTGCTGCACCCCGAACATCAGCGCGCCACCGAGCGCGATCGAACGAACCAGTGTCCCCGCAGGCTTCTTCTTCATCGACCTCTCCTATGAAAACGTTACCAACAGCGTGTGCAACATTTCCGTCGCCATTGAACCGGCGAAGTCTAGTGATCGTTTATGACAGTCAGTTGTCGTTGACGACGAACAGGCGCTGATATTCCTTCAGCGCGAAGCGGTCGGTCATGCCGGCGATGTAGTGCGCGACGAGACGCGGCTGCTGCGCCGTATCGTCGGACTGGTACGGCGGCGGCAGCAGGCGCGGATCGTCGATGAACGCGTCGAACAGCCCGGTGACGACGCGTTGTGCCTTGCTCGCCATGCGCATCACCTTGTAGTGGCGATACAGGTTCTTGAAGAGGAAGCGCTTGAGGGCCGCTGCCTGCGCGGCGACCTCGGGGCTGTGCGACACGAGCGGCGGCGCGTCGCGCACGTCGTCGAGCGACGCGGGTGCGGCGCGCACGAGATTGCGCGTCGTTTCGTCGATCAGGTCGACGATCAGCGTGTTGATGATGCGGCGCACCGTCTCGTGCACGAGACGACGGCCTTCGAGATGCGGGAATTCGGCGAGCGCCGCTTCGTAGTGACGCTGCCACAGCTCGACTTCCGCGAGCTGCTCGATCGTGATCAGGCCGGAGCGCAGGCCGTCGTCGACGTCGTGGTTGTTGTAGGCGATCTCGTCGGCGATGTTCGCGAGCTGCGCCTCGAGCGACGGCTGCCGGCCCTGCAGGAAGCGCTCGCCGAGCGCGCCGAGCTTGCGCGCATTCTCGCGCGAGCAGTGCTTCAGGATGCCTTCGCGCGTCTCGAAGCACAGGTTCAGCCCGTTGAACGCGCCGTAGTGCTCCTCGAGCTCGTCGACCACCGCGAGGCTCTGCAGGTTGTGCTCGAAACCGCCGTGCTCGCGCATGCACGCATTCAGCGCGTCCTGCCCGGCATGGCCGAACGGCGTGTGGCCGAGATCGTGCGCGAGCGAGATCGCTTCGACGAGATCCTCGTTCAGTCGCAGGTTGCGCGCGACCGAGCGCGCGATCTGCGCGACTTCGAGGCTGTGCGTGAGGCGCGTGCGGAACAGGTCGCCTTCGTGATTGACGAAGACCTGCGTCTTGTATTCGAGCCGGCGAAACGCGGTGGAATGGACGATGCGGTCGCGATCGCGCTGGAATTCGGTGCGCGCCGCCGGCGGGGTTTCCGGATGGCGGCGCCCGCGCGACTGCGACGCGTGCGCGGCATACGGAGCGAGATGGGCTTCCAGCGCCGCCAGCGTCGGCGGCTCGGCCACCGGCGCGGTGGATGCGCGGCTGGCTTCGGGCAGTGTGCTGCTGGATGTCTCGCTCACGTCTCCTCCATGTCAGGGGCGCCGGCGGATCGGGGCCGCCGTTAGCCGGTCGTCCGCGCCAGTGTAGCGAATACCGCTTCGTCCGGCGCCTGCGTGATCAGCGTATCGCCGAATCGCTTCAGCAGGATGAACTTGATTGCGCCGGCCTCGGCCTTCTTGTCGACGCGCATCAGGTCCATGTAGCGCGCATCGCCGAGCGCGGGCCCGCGGGTCGGCAGGTGCGCGGCCGCGATCACCGCATCGAGGCGCTGCCGCGACGCTTCGTCGAAGAGGCCGAGCCGCACCGACAGGTCGCCGGCCATCACCATCCCGCAGCCGACCGCCTCGCCGTGCAGCCATTCGCCGTAGCCGAGCCCGGCCTCGATCGCATGGCCGAACGTGTGGCCGAAGTTCAGGATCGCGCGCAGGCCGCCTTCGCGCTCGTCGGCCGCGACGACGCTCGCCTTGATCTCGCACGAACGCTTCACCGCGTGCGCCAGTGCAGCGGGCTCGCGACGGTTCAGCGCATCGACGTTCGCCTCGATCCAGTCGAAGAACTCGGCGTCGGCGATCGCGCCCGTCTTGATGACTTCGGCGACGCCGGCCGCCAGTTCGCGATCGGGCAGCGTCGTCAGCGCGCCGATGTCCGCGATCACGGCCTGCGGCTGGTAGAACGCACCGATCATGTTCTTGCCGAGCGGGTGGTTGATGCCCGTCTTGCCGCCGACCGACGAATCGACCTGCGACAGCAGCGTCGTCGGCACCTGGATGAACGGCACGCCGCGCATGTAACACGCGGCGGCAAAGCCCGTCATGTCGCCGACCACGCCGCCGCCGAGCGCGACGAGCGTCGTCTTGCGATCGGCGTGATCCGTCAGCAGGCCGTCGAAGATCAGGTTCAGCGTTTCCCAGTTCTTGCACGCCTCGCCGTCCGGCAGCACGACCGTCGACACGCGCTTGCCGAGCGGTGCGAGCGCCGCGCGCAGCGCGTCGCCGTACAGCGGATCGACCGTCGTGTTCGTGACGACCGTGACCGACGAACCCTTGATGTGGGGCGAGAACAGCTCGGTGCGGCCGATCAGGCCGGCGCCAATATGAATCGGATAGGCGCGGTCGCCCAGATCGACGTTGACAGTAATCATGCTTGTAGCGGCTTGGCGATGACGCCGGCCAGTTCGAGTTGCATCAGCACCATGTTGACGAGACCGTTGACCGACGGACGGCCGGTCTCGATGACGAAATCCGCGCATTCGCGGTACAGCGGGTCGCGCACTTCATAGAGGGATTCGAGACGCCCCTTCGGATCTTCCGTCTGCAACAGCGGGCGGTTCTTGTCCTTGCGCGTGCGCAGCCACAGATCGTGCGGGTTGGCGCGCAGATAGACGACGATGCCGTGGCTTTTCAGGCTGTCGCGATTTTCCGCGCGCAGCACCGCGCCACCGCCCGTCGCGAGCACGATGTTCTCGCGCTGCGCGAGCTCGGCGATCACCTGCGTTTCGCGATCGCGAAACCCGGCCTCGCCCTCCAGCTCGAAGATCACCGGAATGCGCGCGCCCGTACGGGCCTCGATTTCGTGGTCGGAGTCGAAGAACGTCCTGTCGAGACGACGCGCGACCGCACGGCCCACGGTGGTCTTACCCGCTCCCATAAGGCCGACGAAAAATACGTTTGCATGTGGGTCCCGCGCTTGCAACGGCTTCCTCTGCTTCAATCTTGCTGGTGTGTGGCGCAGCTTACTGGCAAAGCGGCTGCCTTGTCGAGCCTGCGCCGGCGGCTTCCGGCCCCGTTTCCTCGGCATCCGCGCCGCCCGCGCCGGGTGCGCCGCAACGCGCGTCGACGACGGTCGGCGTGATGAAGACGACCAGTTCGTTGCGCTGGTCGCGCTGCGCGCGGTGCCGGAAAAGCGCGCCCAGAAACGGTATTTTGCCCAAGAGCGGCACCCGCGTCACATCGTTCCGGCTCAGTTGTTCATAGATGCCGCCGATCGCGACCGTCCCGCCATTCTCGACCTCGACGCGCGTCTGTACGTGCTTCGTATGGATCGCGGGGCCCGCGGCGGTCGGCTCGCCGACGCTGTCCTTCGTCACGTCGAGATCGAGCACCACGCGCCCGTCCGGCGTGATCTGCGGCTCGACCTCCAGCTTCAGCGTCGCGCGGCGGAACTGCACGCCGCTCATGCCATTGCCCACCTTCGCCTGGTACGGCAGCTCGGAGCCCTGCTCGACGATGGCCTTGACACGGTCGGCCGTCACCACCCGCGGACGCGAAACGATCTGGCCCCGGCCCTGTGCCTCCAGCGCGCTCAACTCGATGTCGAGTACGCGGCTGAGCGGCGCGGCGAACAGCGTGAAGCCGGCGGTCGCCGCGTCGAAGCCGCCGAGCGGCCGCGCGGCGAGATCCAGCGCGTTGCGCGCATCCGCCGTGAAGGACGCACCCTCGGCCAAAGACGACCGCCCCTGCGCACGCAGCGCGACACGCGCGCCGAGGTTGCGCGAGAAACCCTGCTCGCCTTCGACGATGCGCGCCTCGATCCGGACCTGCCGCGACGGCCGGTCGATCGCGTCGATCAGGCCGGCGATCTGCACGATACGCGGCGCGAGATCGGTCACGAACAGCAGGTTCGTGCGCGGATCGGCCGCCGCGGCTCCGCGCTTCGACAGCAGGCGCTGGCCGGTCGCGCCGGCCAGCAGCCGCTGCACGTCCTGCGCGCGCGGATAGTGCAGCGCGAACGTCCGGCTCGCGAGCGGCTCCAGATCGGCGGCCCGCGCATGCATGTCGAAGCGCTCGCGTTCGCGCGCCGCCAGCTCGGCCGCCGGCGTGACCCAGACCACATTGCCGCGCCGGGACATCGCGAGCCCGTGCGTGTCGAGCAGTGTGTCGAATGCGTCGCGCCAGCGGACATTGTTCAGACGTAACGTGACCGTGCCGCGCACCTGCTCGCCGACGACGATATTGAGCCCCGTGAATCGCGCGATCGCGTCGAACGCAGCCGCGAGCCCGACACCCTGCAGATTCAACGAAATCCGCCGTGCGTCGTCCGCGTCGCCCGGTTGCCGTGCCGCGGCGTCGCTCATCCGGGCCGGCGGCGCCAGCGGGATCGGCGGCCCCTCCAGCGTGGGGACCGGTGCGGCGGTTTCCGTCTGCAGCGCCGTGCGCGCCGCCTGATCGAACGGCGGCGGGCCGGCCTCCTCCGCCACCGCGCTGCCCATGCTGTCGGCCACGCGCAGCGGCTGCGGCAGGCCCGGCACCGACACATCCGTCGCCCCGGCCGGCCAGACCGCCGGCAGCGGCGGCAACGACGCGCTTGCACCGGCTGCCGTCAGGCCGGCCCAGATGGCGAGCACCCAATAGCCGTGCTTCGTCATGGCCGGCCTCCGTCGTCAAGAACAAGCCGCTGCGGTCCGTCCGCCGTCGCAAGCGTCACGGCCGCGCGCTCGACACGCACCACGCGCGCGGCCCCCAGCACCTCGCCAGGTGCGACGGCCGTGAACGCGCCGTCGCCGTCGTCGAACAACGCGAGGCCGGCACGCGCGTCGCGAATCGTGCCGGCCAGGCGGGCTGCGCGCCCCGCCGCTTCGGCCGGGCCTACGTCGCCGAACGGATCGGTGTCGGGCGCCGCGGCGCGAACCGGCACGTTGCCCTCGGCAGCCGTTGTCGCCGGCAGCGCCGGAAATACGTCGACGGATATATCTACTCGCGCCGCCGACATGCCGCGCTCGATACGCAGCGCCGACGGTACCGCCAGCACCGGAAAGCGCGCCAGCCCGTCGACCATATGCAGCAGCGCGCGAAAACCGCCATCCGCGGCGAGGTGCACGGTACGTCGACCGTCCCGCGCCGCGCCCTCGGCACGCTGCGGTTCGACCGACACGCCATGCAGCCCGCTCGACGCGGCGAGATCGGCCAGCGCCAGCATCAGCGCGGCCCATTCCGGCGTAGGCGGCAAGCGACCGTCGCGCGTTGACGCAGGATGCCCGTCGCGTCGTTGTCCGGCGGAAGCCAGCACGCGCTGCGCGTCGGCCGCGCGTGCCTGGGCGGCGGCGAGCAACGCGCGACTATGTGCCAGCCCGCTCCAGTCGGCCGCATTTGCCAGATGAATGCCGCCTGCCAGCACGGCCGCGAACGCCAGCACGCAACCCGCCGCATGCGCAGCCGCCGGCGACACGCGCGGCACGCGGCCCACCCCGGCGCCCGCGTGCAGCGCTGGCCGATGTGCGAGCGTCGTCATGCGCCACCTCCCGACCCGGTCCGCGACGACGTCGTATCGTGCCAGCGCAACTGCACCGAGAACCGGAACGGCATCCCGGCCGTCGAAGCCGCCGCATCCGAAGCGGGCTTCAACGTATCTATATCGATCCGCCAGCCGCGCTGCTCGCGCGCCATCGCGGCGAGCCACCGCGCAGCCGCCCGGTAACTCGCGGCGCGCGCCTCGAGCACGGCGCCGGTCGTCGTCATCCGCAGCGCGTCGAGCCGGATCTGATCGGCCCGCACCCGCTTCAGGGTCGCCAGCAACCCTGCCACGCGCCGGTACGGCGCGGCCAGTGCAGCCGCCTGCGCGTCGCGCCGCGCGACGGCCGCGGCGGCATTGGCCGCGCTCGCCGCAGCAGCGACCTGCGGCTGCACCTGCCGCAGCCGTGCCTCCACGCCGGCGCGCTCGGCATCTACCCGCCACCGCGACAACACGGCAGCCCCCGTCCACACACCGGCGCCGAGCAAGCCGAGCAGGATCGCCCCACCGCACTGCGTAGCCCGCCGACGCCGCAACGCGTGCGCCAGCCGCTCGCGGTACGGCAGCAGGTTGAAGTCGCCGAGTACCGCCTGCACGGCTTGCTGGGCCGCAGCCGCGGCGCCGCCGTTTGCCGCCACGTGACCGGCCGTCATTCCCACACCCCGCGCAACGCCAGCCCGAACGCGACGGCAAACGCCGGGCCGCCCGGCATGGCGGCGCGCGCGCACGGCCGGCCGTCCCAGCCCGTGCAGTCGAACGGGATTACCGCCGTGCCGAGCACATCGCCGATCTCGGCAACCGACGTATCGAAGCGGGCGATACATCGCTCGTCCCCGGCGACGAGCACGCAACCGACTGCCCCCAGCACGCGCCGACGCAACGCATCGGGAAGCGCCTCCGGCAACGTGCCGGACAGGGTGAGCACGGGGATCGCCGATCGTCCCTCGATCCGCCAGCCGCGCACGCCCGCGTCGCAGAACCACAGCACGGCATAGGCGCCCTGCGCATCGAGTTCGAACTGCGCGGCATAGCGCAGCGCGCGCAGCACGGCGGCCGACTCGCCGTCGATCACCGTCAGATCGATGCCGGCCTGCGCGGCCACGTCGATCCGCCGCTCGAGCAGCGCCAGCGGCGCCACCGCCACCGCGATCTCGCCGGACTGCACGCCGCCGTAGTGCCGCCAGTCGAACGCGAGACTGTCCGGCGCGAGCCCCGAGATGCGTTCGGCGGCCTGCCGCGCGGCGTCCGGAATGTCGCCGCGCCCGGCCAGATCGAGCGTCGCGGTGCGCATCTCGTCATCGTGCAGCGCCATCACGCCGCGCGCGTCGCACTGCACGTCGGACGCCGACAGCCGCGCCACGGCCGCCGCCAGCGACCGCGCGACCGCCGCCCAACGCGCGTCTTCCGGCCCGCCCGCCAACCCGACCGGTTCCCGCTCGAGCCCCTCGACGCGCACCGTCGCTTCCCTGCCGCGCCGGCTCAGCACGGCCACCCTCACTTCGTGCGCGCCGACGTCGATTCCCGTCGACCGGTGCCTGCCCTGTGCAAACCGCGCCACCCATCGTCCTGCCATCCCAGCCTCCCGAGATCGTCGCGGCCCACGCCGCGTTTCCGAGCCCTGATTCTGCAAAGCGACGCGCGCGGCCGACAGTCGGCCAAACGGCCAGCATTGGCCCACGGCGGCCGTGCACGGACTATGCTGACGGCACGCCGACCCGCGGCTGTCCGACGGGCGCCTCCCGCGTCAGGACCGGTCTTACCGGGCAGCTATAATCGCGGGACTGTTTTCCGGTATGCCTATGCAATCCACGACTCCTACGTCCCCGCCTCCCGCTCCGGAGCCGAAGAAGCGGCCCTGGTGGCAAAAAGTCCTGCTCGGCTTCGCCGCGATGTGCGTGGCCCTCGTCGTGGCCGGCGGCCTCGTGCTCGGCTACGCGCTCGTGGTGGCCTGGCCGAACATGCCGTCGCTCGACGCGTTGACCGACTATCGGCCGAAGGTGCCGCTGCGCATCTACACGTCCGATCACGTGCTGATCGGCGAATTCGGCGAGGAGCGCCGCGACGTCGTCCATTTCAAGGACGTACCCGACTCGCTGAAGAAGGCGATCCTCGCGATCGAGGATGCGCGCTTCTACGATCACGGCGGCGTCGACCTCACCGGCATCATCCGCGCCGGCTTCGTCGCGCTGACCAACGGACACGCGTCGCAGGGCGCGAGCACGATCACGATGCAGGTCGCGCGCAACTTCTTCCTGTCGAGCGAGAAGACCTACACGCGCAAGATCTACGAGATGCTGCTCGCGTACCGGATCGAGCGTGCGCTGACGAAGGATCAGATTCTCGAGGTCTACATGAATCAGATCTATCTCGGCCAGCGCGCGTACGGCTTCGCGAGCGCCGCGCGGGTCTATTTCGGCAAGGACCTGAAGGACATCACGCTCGCGGAAGCCGCGATGCTCGCGGGGCTGCCGAAGGCGCCGTCCGCGTATAACCCGGTCGTGAACCCGAAGCGCGCGAAGGTGCGTCAGGAATACATCCTGCAGCGGATGCTCGAGCTGAACTTCATCACGCGCGAACAGTACGACGAAGCTTCCGCGCAGCCGCTCGTCGTCAAGGGGCCGGGCCGCGATTTCAGCGTGCACGCGGAGTACGTCGCCGAAATGGTCAGACAGATGATGTACGCGCAGTATCACGAGGAAACCTACACGCGCGGCTTCAACGTCGTCACGACGATCGATTCCGCGGACCAGCAGGTCGCGTACACCGCGCTGCGCAAGGGCATCATGGATTACGAGCGCCGCCACGGCTATCGCGGGCCGGAAGGCTTCATCGAGCTGCCGGCCGGTGCCGACGATCGCGAACAGGCGATCGACGACGCGCTGCTCGAGCACCCCGACAACGGCGAGCTGATCGCCGCGGTCGTGACGGCCGCGAGCCCGCGCCAGATCACGGTGGCGTTCATCGACGGCAGCACCGCGACGATCGAGGGCGACAACCTGCGCTTCGCGTCGAGCGCGCTGTCGGCCAACGCGCAGCCGAATCGCCGCATCCGCCCGGGCGCGATCGTCCGCGTGGTGAGGAACGACGCCGGCAAGTGGTCGATCACGCAGTTGCCGCAGGTGGAAGGCGCGTTCCTGTCGATCGTCCCGCAGGACGGCGCGATCCGCTCGCTCGTCGGCGGCTTCGACTACAACAAGAACAAGTTCAACCACGTCACGCAGGCGTGGCGACAACCGGGTTCGTCGTTCAAGCCGTTCATCTACTCGGCGTCGCTCGACAAGGGCCTCGGGCCGGCCACCGTGATCAACGACGGCCCGCTGTATTTCAGCGCCGCGGAAACGGGCGGCCAGCCGTGGGAGCCGAAGAACTACGGCGGCGGCTTCGAGGGCCCGATGTCGATGCGCACCGCGCTGCAGCGCTCGCGCAACCTCGTGTCGATCCGGATCCTGAACCACATCGGCACGAAATACGCGCAGCAATACATCACGCGCTTCGGTTTCGACGCCGAACGTCACCCGGCCTATCTGCCGATGGCGCTCGGCGCCGGTCAGGTCACGCCGCTGCAGATGGCCGGCGCGTACTCGGTCTTCGCGAACGGCGGCTACCGCGTCAATCCGTATCTGATCGCCGAAGTCACCGATCCGAACGGCGCGATCGTCGCGCGCGCGCAGCCGCTCGTCGCCGAACAGAACGCGCCGCGCGCGATCGACGCACGCAACGCCTACGTGATGAACAGCCTGCTGCAGAGCGTCGCGCAGCGCGGCACGGGCGCGCGGACCAACGTGCTGAAGCGCACCGACCTCGCGGGCAAGACCGGCACGACGAACGACTCGCACGACGCGTGGTTCGCCGGCTACCAGCACACGCTCGCCGCGATCGCGTGGATCGGCTACGACAATCCGCGCAGCCTCGGCGATCGCGAAACCGGCGGCGGCCTGTCGCTGCCGGTGTGGATCGACTACATGGGTGCGGCGCTGAAGGGCGTGCCGGAGTTCAAGCCGACGGTGCCGGACGGCGTCGAATCGCTCGGCGGCGAACTGTATTTCACCGAGTTCACGCCGGGGCACGGCTTCGTGTCGACGGTCGGCGTGCCGCAGGCGCCGGCCGCGCAGAACGTCGACGAGGCCGTGCCGCACGTCGACGAGCAGGAAAAGCAGGACATCATGAACCTGTTCCAGGGCCACTGACCCGCGGCCCGACCATGAAAAAAGCGCCCCGCGGGGCGCTTCTTCTTTGGGCACGACGTTCGGGGCCGATGCCCCGGCGCGTCACGCGCCGAACGTGATCGGCAGGCCGGCCTGCTGGGTCGCGTATTCGGTGAGCGCGGAGAAGAACTCGGTGCCCGTGCGCGTATCGCGCCACGCGCCGTCGACGAACCGGTAGTGGAATCCGCCGGCCTTCGCCGCGATCCATACTTCCTTCATCGGCGGCTGCAGGTTGACGATGATCTTCGAGCCGTTCTCAAACGTCAGCGTCAGCACGCTGCCGTTGCGCTCCAGATCGATGTCGTGATCGCCGTCGTTCGCGACGTCCACGGTACGCTCGACGGCCGCCAGCACGGCCTCGGCACGGGCCAGGTATTCAATATCGGACATGCTAAACTCTATCGGTTAAATTGTTCAGGGACGATCATGCGAGTCGTTTTCCGGATGAGCGCGATTGTAGCGGCTTTGGCGATTCTTGCCGGCTGCGGTCAAAGCGGCGCGCTCTATCTGCCCACCGTGCCTCCGATGCCCAAGCCGATCCAGCAGCAGAACACGCCGCCGTCGGACGTGAAACCGACCGACGAAAACGCGTCGTCCGACGAGTCGCCCGACACGTCCGGCTCGCCGCTCACGCTGTCGCCCGAGCTGTCGAGCAGCGCGTCGACCATGCCCGCCCCCGCATCGGGCCCGGCCGCCACGAAGTAACGGCGCGATGCCGCCCACGCGGCGCTCGCAACGAGGCGATGACTTCCCGGTCATCGCCTTTTGTTTTTCCGGGCCGCCGCGTCACGCACGCGCCGCCATCCCCACGCCACCAGCCGCCAGCCGAGCAGCGCGGCGACGATCGCCGCGTAAAGCTTCGGCTGCGCGAGATCGTGCTTGCCGGCCCGCATCCACCAGAAGTGCAGCACGCCGAACAGCGCGATCGCGTAGATCGCGCGGTGCAGCGTCGCCCAGTGGCGCCCCAGCCGGCGCACCATCGCGCGCGGCGACGTCGCGGCGAGCGGAATCAGCAGCACGAACGCCGCGAAGCCGACCGTGATGAACGGGCGCTTGCCGACGTCCTTCAGGATCGCGACCACGTCGAACCACTTGTCGAACCACAGGTAGGTCGTGAAATGCAGCGTCGCGTAAAAGAACGCGAACAGCCCAATCATCCGGCGAAAGCGCAGCAGCGGCGCGAAGCCCGTCATGCGCCTGAGCGGCGTGACGGCCAGCGTGACGCACAACAGGACGAGCGTCCACAAGCCCGTCGAGCGCGTGATGAACTCGATCGGGTTCGCGCCCAGCCGGTCGGTCAGCCCGAACAGCACGAGGCGCGCCAGCGGATAGAGGCCGGCCGCGAACACCAGTACCTTGGCCGGTGCGAGCCAGCGCGGCGCGGCGGGACGGACGGCACCGCCCCGCGCGGTGCGGGCGGCCGGCTCGGCCCGCGCGGGCGTGAGCGTCGAAGGCGGCATGTCGTTTCTCACCGTCATGCTCAAAAATTCTTCTTCAGGTCCATGCCCTGATACATCGATGCGACCAGATCGCCGTAGCCGTTGAACATCAGCGTCTTGCGCTTCGGCGTGAAGAAGCCGTCCTCGCCGATGCGCCGCTCGGTCGCCTGGCTCCAGCGCGGATGATCGACGTTCGGGTTCACGTTCGAATAAAAGCCGTACTCGTTCGCGGCGTACGTGTTCCAGCTCGTCTTCGGCTGCTTGTCGACGAAGCGGATCTTCACGAGCGACTTCGCGCTCTTGAAGCCGTACTTCCACGGTACGACGATCCGCACCGGCGCGCCGTTCTGGTTCGGCAGCACCTGCCCGTAGACGCCCATCGTCAGCAGCGTCAGCGGGTTCATCGCCTCGTCCATGCGCAACCCTTCCGAATACGGCCAGTCGAGCACGGGCGTCGACAGGCCCGGCATCTGCGACGGATCGGCCAGCGTGATGAACTGCACGTATTTCGCATTGCCGGTCGGCTGCACGCGCTTGATCAGCTCGGACAGCGGCACGCCGATCCACGGGATCACCATCGACCAGCCCTCGACGCAGCGCAGCCGGTACACACGCTCCTCGAGCGGGGCGAGCTTGAGCAGCTCGTCGAGATCGAACACCTTCGGGTGCTGCACCTCGCCCTCGACACTCACCCGCCACGGGCGCGGCCGCAGCGTGCCGGCGTTCTGCGCCGGGTCGCTCTTGTCGGTGCCGAATTCGTAGAAGTTGTTGTAGGACGTGATGTCCTTGAACGGCGTCACCTTGTCGATGGCGACGAACTTCGGGTTCGTTTTTGCCGCGAGCTTCGCCGCCCGCGGGTCGGGCGACGCATACGCGGCGAGCGCCGCGCCGCTGCTGCCGAACAGGCCGCCCGCGGCCGCGAGGCCGGCCGCCTGCAATACGCGCCGCCGGTTCTCGAATACCGCGCGCGGGGTGATCTCGCTCGGCGCGATATCCGCGCCGGTCAGTACGTTACGCAAAGGGCGTTTGATCCACATCGTGCAGTTCCTCCCGCATACGCGGCGCGCATGCTTCATCAGCGTTCGACCCGGCCCGTCACGCGCCGTTCGACGCCCGGTTCGCCCGCCCGTTACAAAAGAAAACCGCCGGGCACGCAGTGCACCGGCGGTTCGATAGTCGGACGAGCGGCGAAAATCTTACAGTTTGCCGTAGCTGTGCAGCCCGGACAGGAACATGTTGACGCCGAGGAACGCGAACGTCGTGACCAGCAGGCCGGTGAGCGCCCACCATGCGGCCACCGCGCCGCGCAGGCCCTTCATCAGCCGCATGTGCAGCCACGCCGCGTAGTTCAGCCACACGATCAGCGCCCAGGTTTCCTTCGGGTCCCAGCTCCAGTAGCCGCCCCACGCTTCGGCCGCCCACAGCGCGCCGAGGATCGTCGCGATCGTGAAGAACGCGAAACCGACCGCGATCGACTTGTACATCACGTCGTCGAGCACTTCGAGCGTCGGCAGGCGATCCGCGAGGATCCCGCGCTCCTTCATCAGGTACGCGATCGACACCATCGCCGACAGCGCGAAGCTGCCGTAGCCGATGAAGTTCGCCGGCACGTGGATCTTCATCCACCAGCTTTGCAGTGCCGGCACGAGCGGCTGGATCTGCTGCGCGTCGCGCGCGACCGAGTACCACATCAGGAAACCCACCGCCGCGCTGATGACCAGCAGCACGAACGCGCCGAGCGAACGCGTGCCGTAGTGGCCTTCGTAATACAGATAAAGCAGCGCGGTGATCAGGCTGAACAGGACGAACACTTCATAGAGGTTCGATACGGGGATATGCCCGACGTCCGCCCCGATCAGGTAGGACTCGTACCAGCGCACCATCAACCCCGTGAAGCCCATCAGCACGGCGACCCACGTGAGCTTCTGGCCGATCGCCGCGCCCGTTTCCGAGCGCGCGAGCAGGCCGATCCAGTAGAAGATCGTCGCGAGCACGAACAGCGCGCTCATCCACAGGATCGCCGACTGGCTCGACAGGAAGTACTTGAGGAAGAACGCCGAATCGGCGCGGGCGAGATCGCCCTGGTAGATCCGGATCGACAGCAGCGACAGCACGGCGATCGACGCCATCATCAGCCGCGCGGGCTTCCAGCGCCAGCCGAGCGCGACGAGCGCCGGCACGGTGCCGATCATCACCGCCTTGTCGTAGTAATCCATGTGCGCGTTGTAGTGCATGAGCGCATAGCCCGCGCCCGCCACCAGCGCCAGGGCGAACAGCCAGTCGAACAGCGACAGGCGTGCGAGGAACGGACGGTCGTCGAACAGCGGCGACGGAGCCGACGCCGGACGGGAAGAGGAAACTTGCGTGAGATCCATGATGTTACCGGGTGGAATTCTCGGAATCGGAACCGCCGCCGGCAGGCGGACGGGCCGTCGAAGCCGCACCGGCAGGCGCGGCGTCGCGAGGTGCGGCGTGCAAGGCGGCGCCGGCCGCGTCGCGCGTCTGCACGAATTCTTTCTCGAAATCGAAGGTCTTGCGGGCCGTGGACATTGCCATCACCACCTCGACGCCCGAACCGGCGTCCTTCAGCCAGAACCAGAGTCGCCGCTCGCGCACGTAGAACATCGAGAAGATGCCGGCGACCAGCAGCAGGCTGCCAAGATACACCAGATTCTTGCCGGGTGCGCGCGTCAGCTGAAATACCGAAGCTTGCACCTGCTTGAAGGAGTCAAGCTGCAAATAGACCGGCGATCCATACAAAAAGCTGTCGGATAGCGCATTGATCGCGTTCTGCACGAAGCGGATCGTGTCGGTGCCCTGCTGCGCGGCCGGCTCGCCCGCACGCTCGCGCGCGATCTGCCAGACCTCCCACATCGAGCCCTCGAGCATCCGCAGCAGCAGGCTCGCGGCCTTCTCCTGCTCGCCCTTCGGCACCGAGCGGTCGATGAACGTCGCGACCGCCTGGAAGCCGCCGACCGGCTGGCCGTCCGCACCGCGGCCGACGCTGTCGTCGCTCGCCGCAAACAGGGTCAGCACCTTCGACGCGCTGTCCTGCAGGCGCCCGCGCAGCGACGCGTCGCCCGGCAGCGAGCGCTGCGCGAAGCGCGCGGCGGCTTCGGTGCGCACGGCCGGATCCTCGAGCGCGGCGCGCAGGCGCATCCATTCGCCGATCGAATCCTGGCTGTCGGCCGGAATCCGCATGTAGCGGAACGGATCGTTCGGGCTCGCGCGCACGCCGGCGAGGAACACGCGCTCGCCGTTCATGTCGACGGGCAGCATGTAGTTGTTGAATTCGCGCGCCTGGCCGTCCTTGCCCCGAATCTTGTACTGCACCGACGGCCCGATGTTGTGGAGCTGCGTCGGCTTCGACGTCTTCGCGCCCGAGCCGAGCCGCTCGTCGAATACTTCCTTCAGCGAGCTGGTGGTCGCGACGCCGCGCACGTCCGGCTTGCCGTTCGCGTCGGCCATGTTCTCGACGTTGATCGCGCGGAAATCGGAGAATTCGATCGTGTCGCCGTCGGCGCCGGGGACCTGCAGCGGCGCCGAGCTGCCGATCGTACCCTTCACCGGGACGGTGGTCGCGTGGCTGCCCGTCATCGGATAGGCCGTCATCTGCATCTGCGAGCCGCCGTCCTGGAAGCTCGACTGGTAGATCGACACGCCCTTGTAGGTGAACGGCTTGTTGACCTCCACCCGCGCCGGGATCTTCCGGCCGGTCTCGCGATCGATCACGACGATGTCGCTCGCGAACAGCTTCGGCATGCCCGTCGTGTAGTAATCGACGATGAACTTGTTCAACTGGATCGAGAACGGCAGATCCTGGATCAGCGAGCCGCTCGGCTGGTTCAGGATCGCGGTCGACACGAACTGCCCCTCCGGCACCCACGCATAGCCGCGGAACGTCGGGTTCGACGCGGACAGGCGATGGTCGGGCGAAATCTCGCTGATCGTCGCGCTCGTGTTGACCGGGCTCTTGCCGAACATCCACATCTGGAATTTGATCGGCAGGTTGCTGTCGAGCAGGCCGCCGATGCAGATCACGACGATCGCGAGGTGCGCGGAGATATAGCCCCACTTGGTCATCGCGCCGCGCTTCGCGGAGATCAGCGTCGCGCCGCCGGTTTCACGCACGACGTGCTTGTAGCCGGCCTTCGTGACGAACGTGGCGAGCGTCGCCGCGACGCTCGCGCGCGTGCCGGACGCCGTGTATTCGGCCTTGTGGTGGAATGCGCGCAGGCTGCCTTCGCGGACCTTGTCCTTCCAGCTCTTCGCATCGGCGATCATCTTCGGCGCGTTGCGGATCACGCACAGCGAGATCGACACGACGAGGAAAATCAGGATCAGCATGAACCACCACGCGCTGTACACGTTGTACAGGCCGAGCGAGCGGAAGATGTCCGCCCAGAACGGCCCGAACTGGTTCACGTAGTTCGGATACGGATCGTCCTGGGTCAGGACCGTGCCGATGATGCTCGCGATCGACAGCACCACCAGCAGCGCGATCGCGAAACGCATCGAGCTCAGCAGCTCGACCGCACGTTTCGACGCACCCTGACCCGACTTCGACTGCAACCCCGACGTGGTAACGCTCATTCAAACTCCGACTAAGGGGAAACAGCCCCCACGCTCACTATGTTCGCTCGGGGAGCGCCGCTCCCCATCGCCTGCAAGCCGCGCCATCGCGGCTCGGCCCGGCGAGTGCCGACAAAAAAGAAGGGCGAGGCAACCGCGACGGCGCGGCGCCCCACCCTTTTCTTGTTCTGACTCCGGCCGCCCTTCGGGCGCCCGGTCATGCCGTTCGCGGCCGACCGCTCAACGCAGGCCCGCGATGTAATCCGCGACGGCCTTGATCTCGGTATCCGACAGCCGCGACGCGATCTGATGCATCGCCTCGTTGTTGTTGCGCGCGCCGGCACCCTGCTGGAACGCGGTCAACTGCGCGACCGTGTAATCGGCCCATTGCCCCGACAGACGCGGGTACTGGACCGGGATCCCCTGGCCCGTCGGCCCGTGGCAGCTCGCGCAGGCGGGTACGCCCTTTTCCGCGATGCCGCCGCGATAGATCTTCTGGCCGACCGGCACGGTCGCCGCATTGCGGGCGGTGCCGAGCTTCGTCGTCTGCGACCCGTAGTACGCGGCGACGTTGCGCATGTCGTCCGCGCTCAACGCGCTTGCGAATCCGACCATCACCGCGTTGTTACGCACCGGCCCCTTCGCGCCCGGCTGCGTCTTGAAGTCGTTCAACTGCTTGACCAGATATTCGGGATGCTGGCCGGCGAGCTTCGGGAAACTGCCCGACGCGCTATTGCCGTCGGCGCCGTGACACGACGCGCACACCTGCCCGGCAATCGCCTTGCCGCGGTCGAGATCCGGCTTGGCCGCATCTACCGCGTTTGCCTCCGCTACGAAACCTACGAACCCTGCTGCAACCTGAAGCACCATCAGAGACTTGCACAGTCGATTCATTCGCACACCCTGTTTCGTCTTGTGGGAATTTGAGGTTCTGCAAAAAACGACGGCGTCCAGTCTACCGCAGAAGCCACATAAAAGCGCGAGGCAGGCGCCCGGTGGCCTTCGGCAAAACCGCCGTATTGTACAATATCGTGTTGAAAGCTCCCGCGCCTATCGGGGCTACCCCGCCTCCACCAAGCGGCTCGCGCCGCCCGTCCTTCCGGTTCCCATGGCCTTTCTGCTCCATCAAGCCCGCTTCTACACGACCGTCAACCATCTGCGCGACCTGCCGCCGACGGTCCAGCCGGAAATCGCGTTCGCGGGCCGCTCGAATGCCGGCAAGTCGACGGCGATCAACGTGCTGTGCAACCAGAAGCGGCTGGCCTTCGCGTCGAAGACGCCCGGCCGCACGCAGCACATCAACTACTTCTCCGTCGGCCCGGCCGCCGAACCGGTCGCGAATCTCGTCGACCTGCCCGGCTACGGTTATGCGGAAGTGCCCGGCGCCGCGAAGGCGCACTGGGAAATGCTGCTGTCGTCCTATCTCGCGACGCGCTCGCAGCTTTGCGGCCTGATCCTGATGATGGATTCGCGGCGTCCGCTGACCGATCTCGATCGCCGCATGATCGAGTGGTTCGCGCCGACCGGCAAGCCGATCCACACGCTGCTGACGAAGTGCGACAAATTGACGCGCCAGGAAAGCATCAACGCGTTGCGCAACACGCAGAAGGGGCTCGACGCGTATCGCGACCAGGGCGTGAAGGGCAAGCTGACGGTCCAGCTGTTCTCGGCGCTGAAGCGCACTGGGCTCGACGACGCTCATGAACTGATCGAGAGCTGGCTGCGGCCGTCCGTCGCCGACGAAAAAAGCGAGCCTGTAGCACAATGAGCGGGCAACGCGCGGCCGGGATCGGCCATGCGCACCTGACGGCGCCTGCGGATTCGGCCGGCTCATAAAAAAACCCGCCGTTGAACGGCGGGTCAAACAGCCTAATCGAAAAACGACAGGCACCCGCTCAGGGAGGAGAAGCGGGGAGCTGCACGCAACGCGCGCCGCTCGATCGCTATCATATACCAACGATCTCGAAAATGACCTAAGGGTTCCGTAAGGTCCTTCTTGCCCTGATTTCTGCCAAATCGCCATGAGCTTCCATCCGCTTCATCGTCCGCGCCGGATGCGCCGCGACGACTTCTCCCGCCGCCTGATGCGCGAAAACCGCCTGACCACCGACGACCTGATCTACCCGGTGTTCGTCGTCGAAGGCACCAACCAACGCCAGCCCATCCCGTCGATGCCCGGCGTCGAGCGCGTGTCGGTCGATCTGCTGATGCACGTCGCCGAGCAGTGCGTCGAACTCGGCGTGCCCGTGCTGTCGCTGTTCCCGGCCATCGAGCCGTCGTTGAAGACGCCTGACGGCCGCGAGGCAGCCAATCCGGAAGGCCTGATCCCGCGCGCGGTGCGCGAGCTGAAGAAGCACTTCCCCGAACTGGGCGTGCTGACCGACGTCGCGCTCGATCCGTACACGAGCCACGGCCAGGACGGCGTGCTCGACGAAAACGCCTACGTGATCAACGACGACACGATCGAGATCCTGGTCGACCAGGCGCGTGCGCAGGCGGAAGCCGGCGTCGACATCGTCGCGCCGTCGGACATGATGGACGGCCGCATCGGCGCGATCCGCGAAATGCTGGAAAGCGACGGCCATATCCATACGCGGATCATGGCCTATTCGGCGAAGTTCGCATCGGCGTTCTACGGCCCGTTCCGCGATGCGGTCGGTTCGGCGTCCAACCTGGGCAAGGGCAACAAAATGACCTACCAGATGGATCCGGCGAACAGCGACGAAGCGCTGCGCGAAGTGCGCCTCGACATCGACGAAGGCGCCGACATGGTGATGGTCAAGCCCGGCATGCCGTATCTCGACATCGTGCGCCGCGTGAAGGACGAGTTCCGCTTCCCGACCTACGTGTACCAGGTGAGCGGCGAATACGCGATGCTGAAGGCGGCCGCGATGAACGGCTGGCTCGACCACGACAAGGTGGTGCTCGAATCGCTGCTCGCGTTCAAGCGCGCGGGTGCCGACGGTGTGCTCACGTACTTCGCGCTCGATGCCGCGCGTCTGCTGAAAGCACAGCGCTGATCGCGCGCCGGCAGGCACCAGCAAAAACGGCGGGACACCTCGGTGTTCCGCCGTTTTTTGTTTACCGTCGAGAGAGACTGTCGGCCGGCCCCGGATCTTCCGTTCGCCGGCGCGCCGCAGCCGGCCATCGTCATACCGTCGGAACGGCCGCCCGATCGAGGCTGCGCAGGAACGTGTCGGCCGCCTGATAGCCGACCACGCGGCCGATCTCGTGGCCGTTGCGATCGAAGAAGATGATGCCCGGCGGCCCGAACAGGTTGAAGCGCTTGAGCAGCGCCTGATCGTCCGGGTTGTTCGCGGTGACGTCCGCGCGCACGAGGTGAAGCTGAGCGAGCCGCGCCTGCACGCGCGCGTCGGTAAACGTCAGATGCTCCATCTCCTTGCAGCTCACGCACCAGTCGGCGTAGAAGTCGAGCATCACGGGCTGACCCGACGTCTTCAGCAGCGCGTCGAGTTCGCCGGTGGAGCGCACCGGCGCGAACGCGGGGCCGTCCTGCGCCGCAGCCGCGCCGGCCGTCGTCGCGCCGCCGGACGCGACGGTACGCGCCGCCAGCACGGCCAGCGGCTTGACGGGATCGGTCGAACCCGCAGCCAGGCCGACGAGCAGCGTCGCGGCCCAGATCGCGAGCGCGGCGCCCACGCCGCGGCCCAGGCGGCGCCAGATCGACGCGGCGCCGGCATTCGGCGTGAACAACCCGAGCGCCGCGGCCGCGATCAAGAGCCACAACGCCGCGAGCACCATCTTCAGCCCGCCGGCCAGCACCGGCCACACGATCCACAGCGCGGCCGCGAGCAGCACGATGCCGAAGAACACCTTCACGCCGTCCATCCATGCGCCCGCACGCGGCAGCACCGTCCCGGCTCCGATGCCCACGACCAGCAGCGGCACGCCGAGCCCCAGCCCCATCGCGAACAATGCCGCGCCGCCGAGCCACGCATTGCCGGTATGCGCGATGAAAGCGAGCACCGCGAACAGCGGCGCCGTCATGCACGCGCCGACGACCAGCGCCGACAACGCGCCCATCGCCGCGACCGCGACGAAGTGGCCGCCCTGGCGCGCGCTCGACGCCTCGGCCGCGCCGTTTTGCCAGCGCGCCGGCAACGCGATGTCCTTGCCCGAAATCAGCGACACCGCGAACGCGCTCAGCAGCACGCCGAACGCGCCGAGCACCCATGGGTTCTGCAGCCAGGCCCCAAGGCTCTGGCCAACCAGCGCGGCGGCGATGCCGAGCACCGTGTAGACCAGCGCCATGCCGACCACGTAGGTCAGCGACAGCGCGAAGCCGCGTGCATGCGTCGCCCGCGTGCCCTGGCCGATGATGATCGCGGACACGATCGGAATCATCGGGTATGAACAGGGCAGCAGGCTCAGCACGACGCCCGCGACGAAATAGAGCGCGACGATCGTGAAGAAGCCGTGCCCTTCGAGCAGCGACTGCGCGAAATCGGCGCTCGTGACCTTGTCGAACCAGCTGCCCGCGGCAGCCGTGTCGCCGGACGGCGAGGCGGCGCCGAGCGCGGCGCCATCGACCTTCATCACGTGCTCGGCCGGCGGATAACAGATCCCTTCGTCCGCGCATCCTTGCGACGTCACCGCGAGCTCGAACGGACCGGCCGCCTGCTTCACCGGCACGTGAACGACGACCTCATCGCGATAGGTCTCCACGTTCTTCTGGAACGTCTGGTCGAACTTCACGTGGCCGGCCGGGAATTGCGGCTCGCCGAGCGTGGCCTGGCCGCTTTTCACCGCGAACGCGAAGCGCTCGCGGTACATGTAGTAGCCGTTCGCGATCTTGAAGCGGACGTCCACCTGTCCCGGTGATTCGCTCGCGCTGAACTTGAACGCAACCGACGGATCGAGGAAATCGTCGGCCGCGCGCGCGCCGGACAGGCCCCCCAGCACGAGCAAGAACGACAACAGGACCGCAAGAAACCGCAGCGCGCGCACGCGCATCGAAAGCGCCATACCGTTAAACATGAAATAGACGTTGAGTTTCGCTGGTCACCCACTGGCCATACGCGGCCGATGCCGTCGTCTGCCACGAGACGATTTCGGGCGTCTCGTAAGGATGATGCGCGAGAATAAATCGCTCCAGTTCGAGTGCCCGAACCGGGCTCGTCTTGAACAGCAACTGGATCTCGTCGGCCGTTTCGACCTTGCCCTGCCAGTGATAGCGCGACTTGATCGCGCCGAGCTCCGACACGCACGCGGCGAGCCGCGCGCCGAGCGCGCCGTCGGCGAGCGCCGCGGCCGTCGCCGCATCGGGGACCGTCGTCAGCATCAGCACCACTATCATCCGTCCTCCTCGCTCGTCTACAGACTCCTGCCAGTGCCGATTACCCGTTCAGGGACCGCATCGGTGCCCGTATCGTAGCGCAGCCCGCGCGACGCTGCCGGCCCCGCCCTGCGACAATCGACCGCAGCCGGCACATCAAAAACAAAAAGGGCCAAGCAATTGCTCGGCCCCTTTCAGATCCTGCTACGTACCGGAAGCTTACTCAGCTTCTTGCACGTTTTCCGTTTCGTCGACTTCCGGACGGTCGAGCAGCTCGACCAGTGCCATCGGTGCGTTGTCGCCCACGCGGAAGCCGAACTTCAGCACGCGCAGGTAGCCGCCCGGACGGTTCGCGAAACGCGGACCGAGCACGTCGAACAGCTTCGCGACCGAGTCACGATCGCGCAGGCGGTTGAACGCCAGGCGACGGTTTGCCAGCGACGGCTTCTTGCCGAGCGTGATCAGCGGCTCGACGACTTTACGGAGTTCCTTCGCCTTCGGCAGCGTCGTCTTGATGACTTCGTGCTCGATCAGCGAGTTGGACATGTTACGGAGCATAGCCAGACGGTGGCTGCTCGTGCGGTTCAGTTTCCGCAGACCATGACGATGGCGCATTTCAGTTTCCTTGATTCAAAGTTTTGGTCCAGCTCTTCTATCGCGCCTAGGAGGGCGCACGGGCCGGTAACGAAAAAAAGCAAGATGCGGATTTTAAAGGAAAATCCGCATCTTTGCCAACGACAGCGATAGCCAGGCTACAACCGGGCTTACTTGTCGAGACCAGCCGGCGGCCAGTTCTCGAGCTTCATGCCCAGCGTGAGACCGCGCGAAGCGAGCACTTCCTTGATCTCGTTGAGCGACTTGCGACCGAGGTTCGGCGTCTTCAGCAGCTCGTTTTCCGTGCGCTGGATCAGATCGCCGATGTAGTAAATGTTCTCGGCCTTCAGGCAGTTCGCCGAACGAACCGTCAGTTCGAGATCGTCCACCGGACGCAGCAGGATCGGATCGATCTGCGGTGCGCGCGACGGTGCCTCGGCTGCCGTTTCCGTGCCTTCCAGCGCCGCGAACACGGACAGCTGGTCGACCAGGATGCGGGCCGACTGGCGGATCGCTTCTTCCGGCGTGATCACGCCGCTCGTCTCGATGTTCATCACGAGCTTGTCGAGGTCGGTACGCTGCTCGACCCGTGCGCTTTCGACCGCATAGCTCACGCGGCGAACCGGCGAGAACGATGCGTCGAGGACGATGCGGCCGATGATCTTGGCCGTGTCTTCGCCGTAGCGACGGACGTTGCCGGGCACGTAGCCGCGACCCTTTTCGATCTTGATCTGAACGTCGAGCTTGCCGCCCTTCGACAGGTGCGCGATCACGTGATTCGGGTTGATGACTTCGCAATCGTGAGCCAGCTCGATATCGCCGGCCGTCACGACGCCTTCGCCTTCCTTGCGCAGCGTAACCGTCACTTCGTCACGGTTATGCAGCTTGAACACCACGCCCTTCAGGTTCAGCAGCAGGTTGACGACGTCTTCCTGCACGCCATCCAGCGTCGAGTACTCGTGCACCACGCCCGCGATCGTGACTTCGGTCGGCGCGTAGCCTACCATCGACGACAGCAGCACGCGGCGAAGCGCATTGCCCAAGGTGTGGCCGTAACCGCGTTCGAACGGTTCCATGACCACCCTCGCGTGGTTCTCGCCCAGCGATTCCACGGCGATGATCTTGGGTTTCAGCAAACTGGTTTGCATGGGCTTTCCTTTTCAATACCCTCGGCTCGTTACACCGATAAGGCTGACCGGTAACAACCAGAAAATAAACAGCCGAGGCCCCTCCTTGCGCGACGCAATCGGGGTACCTCGGCCGTCAATCGGATTAACGCGAATACAATTCGACGATCAGGCTTTCGTTGATGTCGCCTGCGATTTCAGCGCGTTCCGGCATTTGCTTGAACGTGCCTTCGAACTTCTTCGCATCGACTGCAACCCAGCTCGGCATGCCGCCTTGCTCGGCCAGCGACAGCGCTTCGACGATACGCGCCTGCTTCTTCGCCTTTTCGCGGATCGCGACGACGTCGCCCGCCTTCACTTGCTGCGACGGGACGTTTGCGACGACGCCGTTCACGGTGATCGACTTGTGGCTCACCAACTGGCGCGCTTCAGCGCGGGTCGAGCCGAAGCCCATGCGGTACACGACGTTGTCGAGGCGCGACTCGAGCAGTTGCAACAGGTTTTCACCCGTGTTGCCCTTGCGGCGGTCGGCTTCAGCGAAGTAGCGGCGGAACTGACGTTCCAGCACGCCGTAGATGCGCTTGACCTTCTGCTTTTCGCGCAGCTGCGTACCGTAGTCGGACGTACGCGCGCCCGAGGTACGGCCGTGCTGGCCCGGCTTGCTGTCGAGCTTGCACTTGTCGGCGAGCGAGCGGCGCGCGCTCTTCAGGAACAGGTCGGTGCCTTCACGGCGGGACAGCTTGGCTTTGGGGCCGATATAACGTGCCACTTTGCATTCCTTTATCAATCAGTCACGCGGATCGAAATCCGCGCTAGTCCGCTCCCTTTGGGGCGAACGGTGGGCTTAGTCAATCAAAAAAGCAACGCCCGTCGACGCTGAGCGGCGACAGGCAATGTGCTAGCACGAACGTGCCAGCACATCCTCAGATACGACGACGCTTCGGCGGACGGCAGCCGTTGTGCGGAATCGGGGTGACGTCCGAAATCGCGGTGATCTTGATGCCGAGGCCGTGCAGCGCGCGCACTGCCGACTCGCGACCCGGGCCCGGGCCCTTGATCCGCACTTCCAGATTCTTCACGCCGTATTCCATCGCGACGCGGCCAGCCGACTCGGCTGCGACCTGAGCAGCGAACGGCGTCGATTTGCGCGAGCCCTTGAAGCCCTGACCGCCCGACGTCGCCCATGCCAGAGCGTTGCCTTGGCGATCGGTGATCGTGATGATCGTGTTGTTGAACGACGCGTGAACGTGAACCACGCCTTCAGCGACGTTCTTCTTAACCTTCTTGCGAACGCGTTGCGCCGCGGTGTTCGAAGCCTTAGCCATTACGTTTTCCTGTAACTGTCAGTTCCGCTTACTTCTTCAGCGCTTGCGCTGCACGACGCGGACCCTTGCGGGTACGTGCGTTCGTACGCGTACGCTGACCGCGCATCGGCAGGCCCTTGCGATGACGAACACCACGGTAGCAACCGAGGTCCATCAGGCGCTTGATGTTCATCGTCACTTCACGGCGCAGATCGCCTTCGACGACAAACTTGCCCACTTCTTCACGCAGCTTTTCCAGGTCTGCGTCGGTCAGATCCTTGACCTTCTTCGAAAAATCGACGCCAGCTGCCACGCAGATGCTGCGCGAACGGGTGCGGCCGACACCAAAGATAGCCGTCAGGCCGATCTCGGTGTGCTGGTGATTCGGGATGTTAACCCCTGCGATACGAGCCATTGTTTTTCCTCAAACAAAAAGCGCAAACAAACGCGCGGTCAGCCTTGGCGCTGCTTGTGGCGCGGATCCGAGCTGCAGATCACGCGAACGACGCCTTTGCGCTTGATGATCTTGCAATTGCGGCAAATGCGCTTAACCGATGCCATCACTTTCATGATAATACCCTTTTTTCAAATCACTTCGCCCGGAACACGATCCGCGCACGAGACAGATCGTAAGGCGTCAACTCAACCGTCACCTTGTCGCCGGGCAGAATGCGGATGTAGTGCATCCGCATCTTTCCGGAAATATGCCCCAACACGACATGGCCGTTTTCCAGCTTCACACGGAAGGTCGCATTCGGGAGGTTTTCAATCACCTCACCCTGCATCTGGATTACATCGTCTTTGGCCATAGTCCTTTCAACGCGTCGGGATATTGCCGCCCTTGAAGTTTGCCTTCTTGAGCAGCGACTCATACTGTTGCGACATAACGTACGACTGCACCTGCGCCATAAAGTCCATCGTGACGACGACAATGATCAGCAGCGACGTTCCACCAAAATAAAACGGCACGTTCCAGCGCAGCACCAGGAATTCCGGCAGCAGACACACGAAGACGATGTAGATCGCACCGGCCAGCGTCAGACGCGTGAGGATGCGGTCGATATATCGTGCGGTCTGATCGCCCGGACGAATGCCCGGAACAAACGCGCCGCTCTTCTTCAGGTTGTCCGCGGTCTCCCTGCTGTTGAACACCAATGCGGTGTAGAAAAAGCAGAAAAACACGATTGCCAGCGTGTACAGCAGCACATAGACCGGCTGGCCCGGCTTCAGCGCTTCCGCAACGTTATGCAACGTATTGGAAATCCAGCTTCCCGTCGGCTGACCGGTACTGAACCAGCCGAGAATCGTTGCCGGGAACAGAATGATCGACGATGCAAAGATCGGCGGAATCACGCCCGACATGTTCAACTTCAGCGGCAGATGCGACGACTGCCCACCGTAGATCTTGTTGCCGACCTGACGCTTCGCGTAGTTCACGAGGATCTTGCGCTGACCGCGTTCGATGAACACGACCAGGTAAGTCACCGCGGCAATCAGAACGACGATGATGATCGCCGAAATGATGCTCATCGAACCCGTACGCACCAGCTCGAACAACCCACCGACGGCATTCGGGAACCCTGCTGCGATCCCGCCGAAGATGATGATCGAGATACCGTTGCCCAGACCACGCTCGGTAATCTGCTCGCCGAGCCACATCAGGAACATCGTGCCCGTCACCAGCGTCACGACCGTCGTCAGACGGAACAGCGTGCCGGGATCGGTGACGAGGCCTGGCTGGTTTTCCAGCGCAGCCGCGATACCGAATGCCTGGAAGGTCGCGAGCACCACGGTGAAATACCGCGTGTACTGCGTGATCTTCCGTTGCCCTGCCTGCCCTTCCTTCTTGAGCGCCTCGAGCTGCGGCGAAACGATCGCCAGCAACTGCATGATGATCGACGCCGAAATGTACGGCATGATCCCCAGCGCAAAGATCGTGAAGCGGGAAAGTGCGCCACCCGAGAACATGTTGAACATGCCCAGGATGCCGCCCGCCTGGCTCTGGAACAGCTTGGCCAGTTGATCCGGATCGATGCCCGGCACGGGAATGTGCGCGCCGATGCGATAGACGATCAGCGCCAGGAGCAGGAACATCGCTCGCCGGCGCAGATCGCCGAATTTCGCCGTGCTTCGACCGGGTTTTGCAAGACTCGGGCTGTTAGCCAAGTACCTTCTCCGATGAATGCAAGTGACGACGCGCTACGCGTGTCACTCGGCGAACGAACCGCCAGCCGCTTCGATCGCAGCGCGCGCACCCTTGGTGGCACCGAGACCCTTCACGACGATCTTGCGCTTCAGTTCGCCCGTCGCGATGATCTTTGCGCTCTTCGTCAGCTCGCCGACCAGGCCGGCTTGCTTCAGTGCGAGCAGATCGATCTCGTCGACCGGCAGCTTCTCGAGGTCGCCCAGGCGCACTTCACCGACGAATTCCTTCGTCAGCGACGTGAAGCCGCGCTTCGGCAGACGACGTTGCAGCGGCATCTGACCGCCTTCGAAACCGACTTTGTGGAAGCCGCCCGAACGCGATTTCTGACCCTTGTGACCACGGCCAGCCGTCTTGCCGAGGCCCGAACCGATGCCACGACCGACGCGACGCTTGGCGTGCTTGGCGCCAGCTGCCGGCTTCAGGTTATTCAATTCCATATCAACTCCTTGATCCGTAGGGCCGCTTACGCGATGACCTTAACGAGGTACGAGACCTTGTTGATCATGCCGCGGACCGCCGGCGTGTCCTGCAGCTCGCTAACCGAGTTGAGTCGGCGCAGGCCCAGGCCACGCACGGTCGCGCGGTGCGATTCGCGGGTCCCGATCAGGCTCTTCACGAGCTGAACCTTGACAGTTTTTTCAGACATGGTGACCACCCGGGCTTAGCCCAAAATATCTTCGACGGACTTGCCGCGCTTCGCCGCGATGTCTGCCGGGGTCGACTGCTTGCGCAGGCCGTCCAGCGTGGCGCGAACGAGGTTGTACGGGTTCGTCGAACCGTGGCTCTTCGCCACGACGTTCTGAACGCCCATCACGTCGAACACTGCGCGCATCGGGCCGCCGGCGATCACGCCCGTACCTGCCTTCGCCGGAGCGAGGAGGACCGCGGATGCGCCGTGCTTGCCGTGCACTTCGTGCTGCAGCGTGCCGTTCTTGAGCGGCACCTTGAACATGTTGCGGCGAGCTTGTTCCATTGCCTTCTGGACAGCGACCGGCACTTCCTTCGCCTTGCCCTTGCCCATACCGATGCGGCCATCACCGTCGCCAACCACGGTCAGTGCGGCGAAGCCGAGAATACGGCCACCCTTCACGACCTTGGTCACGCGATTGACCGAAATCATCTTTTCGCGAAGGCCGTCGTCGCGCTCGTCAGCCTGAACTTTCGCTTGCATCTTTGCCATGACGAATTCCTTCCTTAGAACTTGAGCCCAGCTTCGCGAGCTGCCTCAGCCAGCGCCTTGACGCGGCCGTGGTAGCGGAAGCCCGAGCGGTCGAAGGCGACGGATTCGATGCCGGCAGCCTTTGCCTTTTCGGCAATACGCTTGCCGATCAGCGTCGCGGCATTGACGTTGCCGCCCTTGCCCGACTTGTCGGCCAGTTCTGCGCGCACTTCCGCTTCGAGCGTCGACGCGCTGGCGAGCACCTTGGTGCCGCAGGGCGAGAACACTTGAGCGTAGATGTGCGTGTTCGTGCGATGCACGGCGAGACGCGCGACCTGCAGCTCAGCGATCTTGATACGCGTCTGGCGAGCGCGGCGCAGGCGAGATTGAGTCTTATCCATGATTGCGCACCCTTACTTCTTCTTCGTTTCTTTGAGGATCACAACCTCGTCGGCATAGCGCACGCCCTTGCCCTTGTAGGGCTCCGGCGGACGGTAACCGCGGACTTCCGCAGCCACTTGACCGACTTGTTGCTTGTTGATCCCCTTGATCACGATTTCGGTTTGCGTCGGGGTTTCAGCCTTGACGCCTTCCGGCATCTGGTGCACCACCGGGTGCGAGAAACCCAGCGACAGGTTCAGCTTGTCGCCTTGCGCTTGCGCACGGTAACCGACGCCAACCAGCGTCAGCTTGCGCTCGAAACCCTTGGTCACGCCGTGCACGGCATTCGCGATGATCGCGCGCATCGTGCCCGACAGTGCATTTGCTTCGCGGCTTTCGTCGACCGGCGACAGATTCAGCGTGCCGTCGTTGTTCGCCACGTTCACGAGCGGATTGATCGCTTGCGTGATGGTGCCCAGCGGGCCCTTGACGATGATTGCACCGTCGGCCAGCTTGACTTCCGCGCCTTGCAGCGCGATCGGGCTTTTACCTACTCGAGACATGTTTCTCTCTCCTCGGCTTTAAGCGACGTAGCAGATGACTTCGCCGCCGACGCCGGTAGCGCGCGCCTTGCGGTCGGTCATCACGCCCTTCGGCGTCGACACGATTGCCACACCGAGGCCATTCATGACCTGCGGAATGTCGTTACGGCCGCGGTACACGCGCAGACCAGGCTTCGACACGCGCTCGAGGCGTTCGATGACCGGGCGACCTGCGTAGTACTTCAGCGCGATATTCAGTTCGGACTTCGCACCTTCCGCCTTCACGGCGAAATCGTCGATATAGCCTTCGTCCTTCAGGACTTGCGCGATTGCAACCTTGACCTTCGACGAGGGCATCGCGACCGATACCTTCTCGACCATCTGCGCGTTGCGGATGCGAGTCAGCATATCGGCGATAGGATCACTCATGCTCATTTACGTTTCTCCTATTACCAGCT
Organism: Burkholderia sp. AU16741; assembly: GCF_002223345.1. NCBI lineage: Bacteria > Pseudomonadati > Pseudomonadota > Betaproteobacteria > Burkholderiales > Burkholderiaceae > Burkholderia > Burkholderia sp. AU16741. Next base: position 30,000 of record NZ_NKEZ01000002.1, on the reverse strand, counting down.
CGCCTTGGTCAGGCCAGGAATCTCGCCACGGAATGCGATTTCACGAATCTTGTTACGCGCGAGGCCGAATTTACGGAACGTGCCACGCGGACGGCCCGTGATCGCGCAGCGGTTACGCTGGCGGGTCGGGTTTGCGTTGCGGGGCAGTTGCTGCAGCTCCAGGCGTGCTTCGTAGCGCTCTTCTTCCGACTTGCTTTGGTCTTCGACGATCGCCTTCAGCGCTTCGCGCTTTGCTGCGAACTTCGCGACCAGGCGGGCGCGCTTCTTTTCACGTTCGATCAGTGCCAGTTTAGCCACGGTAACCTCAGTTTCTGAACGGGAACTTGAAGCTGGCGAGCAGAGCCTTTGCTTCGTCGTCGGTCTTCGCAGTCGTCGTGATGCTGATGTTCAGCCCACGCAGTGCGTCGATCTTGTCGTAATCGATTTCGGGGAAAATGATCTGCTCTTTCACACCGATGTTGTAGTTGCCACGGCCATCGAAAGCACGACCCGACACACCGCGGAAGTCACGCACGCGGGGGAGGGCAACCGTCACGAAACGGTCGAGGAATTCGTACATCGCCTGGCCACGCAGCGTCACCATCGCGCCGATCGGGTAACCCTGGCGGATCTTGAAGCCTGCGATTGCCTTGCGAGCCTTCGTGACGACCGGCTTCTGGCCGGCGATCTTCGTGAGGTCGCCAACGGCGTTCTCGATGATCTTCTTGTCAGCGATCGCTTCGCCAAGACCCATGTTCAGCGTGATCTTGGTGATGCGCGGCACTTCCATGACCGACTTGTAACCGAACTTCTCGATCAGGCCGGGCACAACCTTTTCTTTGTAAAACTCTTGAAAACGAGCCATTTTTTACTCCGCTGCGTCAGGCGCTCAGTACGGCACCGGTCGTCTTCAGGAAGCGAACCTTCTTGCCTTCCTCGACCTTGATGCCAACACGCGACGCCTTGCCATTCGCGTCGACCAGTGCGACGTTCGAAATATGCAGGGGCATCGTCTTCGCTTCCACGCCGCCCGTCGTACCCTTCATCGGGTTCGGCTTCACATGCTTCTTGACGAGGTTGATACCTTCAACCGTCACATGTTCAGCACCGACAGCCAGCACGACGCCGCGCTTGCCCTTGTCCTTGCCAGTGACGACGATGACTTCGTCACCTTTGCGAATCTTGTTCATCGCGACTCCTTACAGCACTTCCGGCGCCAGCGAAACGATCTTCATGAATCGTTCGCTACGCAGCTCACGCGTCACCGGCCCGAAGATACGGGTGCCGATCGGCTCGAGCTTGTTATTCAAAAGCACAGCGGCGTTGCCGTCGAACTTGATCAGCGAGCCGTCTTGACGGCGCACGCCCTTAGCGGTGCGAACCACCACGGCGTTGTAAATTTCGCCTTTCTTCACGCGCCCGCGCGGCGTTGCCTCTTTGACGCTCACCTTGATGATGTCGCCAATGCCGGCATAACGACGCTTCGAGCCGCCGAGCACCTTGATGCACAGGACTTCACGTGCACCCGTGTTGTCGGCTACTTCGAGCCGAGATTCGGTCTGGATCATGGTTTGTCTTTCCCAACTTAATCCGGATGCACCACCATGATGCATTCGGTCAGTCTTGGTCCCGTCAGCCAATCGGCTGCTTGGGTTGGAACAGCAGCGACGGCAAACGAAACCCGCCATCGCAATTCGGTGAATCTTTCGGACAGGCAGGCGCCAGTCCGCTTCCCCCACCAACTTCGCCCGCGACGGGGCTCCCATAAAGAGGGAAGACCAGGATTATAACAAATAATCCTGGTCCCGCAAGCAAAAACTTTGCGATTTCAAGCACTTCGTGGAGAAGTGCCTGTTACTGCCTACTGCGCTGTCCGCTTAGATGACGCGAGCAGCTTCGACGAGGCGCGACACCGTCCAGGCCTTCGTCTTGGAAACAGGACGCGTTTCCTGGATTTCGACGAGATCGCCTTCGTTGTAGGTGTTCGCTTCATCGTGCGCGTGGTACTTCTTCGAGCGCACGACATACTTGCCGTAGATCGGATGCTTGACGCGGTGCTCGATCAGCACGGTGACGGTCTTGTCCATCTTGTTGCTGACGACCCGACCGACCAGCGTCCGCTTCAGCGAGGTTTTCACGCTATCGTTCATTTCTGGTTCGCCTTCTGAGTCATGACGGTCCGCACACGTGCGATGTCGCGACGAACCTTCTTCAGCTGGCTCGTGTTCGTGAGCTGCTGGGTCGCGAGTTGCATGCGCAGGCCGAATTGCGCCTTCAGCAGGTCCGCCAGCTCCTTGTTGAGCGCGGCCTGGTCTTTCTGGAGAAGTTCGGAAGCCTTCATGTTTTCTCCTTAGGCGCCGAGCTGGCGCACGATGAATGCCGTCTTCAGCGGCAGCTTGGCTGCGGCCAGACGGAACGCTTCGCGTGCCAGTTCTTCGGTTACGCCGTCCATTTCATAGAGCATCTTGCCCGGCTGAATCTCGGCGACGTAGTACTCCGGGTTACCCTTACCGTTACCCATACGCACTTCGGCCGGCTTCTGCGAAATCGGCTTGTCCGGGAAGATCCGGATCCAGATGCGGCCGCCACGCTTGATGTGACGCGTCATTGCACGACGCGCCGCTTCAATCTGACGTGCGGTCAAACGACCGCGACCGATCGCCTTCAGGCCGAATTCACCGAACGACACTGCGTTGCCGCGCGTCGCCTTGCCGGTGTTACGACCCTTCTGCTCTTTACGATACTTTCTGCGTTTCGGTTGCAGCATCGTTATTCTCCAGTCTTGCCGTCTTCGGGCTTGCCGGCGCCACGGCGCGGTGCGCCACGACGAGCACCCGGAGCGCCGCCTTCGCCGTCACGGCGCGGACGACGGTCGCCCGGACGCGCATTGCGACGCGGACGCTTGTCTTCGGCTACTTCTTCCACCACCGGTGCGTCGTTGCGGCCGAGCGTATCGCCCTTGTAGACCCACACCTTGACGCCGATGATCCCGTAAGTCGTCTTCGCTTCCGAAGTCGCGTAGTCGATATCGGCACGCAGCGTGTGAAGCGGCACGCGACCTTCGCGATACCACTCCGTACGAGCGATTTCGATACCGTTCAGACGGCCTGCGCTCATGATCTTGATGCCTTGGGCACCCAGACGCATCGCGTTCTGCATCGCACGCTTCATCGCGCGACGGAACATGATCCGGCGCTCGAGCTGTTGCGTGATCGAGTCAGCGATCAGCTGAGCATCGGTTTCCGGCTTGCGGATTTCTTCGATGTTGACGTGAACCGGCACGCCCATGCGGCGTTGCAGTTCCGTCTTCAGCTGTTCGATATCCTCGCCCTTCTTGCCGATGACCACGCCCGGACGCGAGCTGTAAATCGTGATGCGCGCGTTCTTCGCCGGACGCTCGATGACCACCCGACCGACCGAAGCGTTCTTCAGCTTCTTCTTCAGGTATTCACGAACACCGATGTCTTCCTGCAGCATCGCCGCGAAATTGTTGTTGTTCGCGTACCAACGCGAAGCCCAATTGCGGCTGACAGCCAGGCGGAAGCCAGTCGGATGAATTTTCTGTCCCATCGTATGGCTCCTTAATTCCCGACCGTCACAGTGATGTGACAGGATTGCTTCTCGATGCGGTTACCGCGGCCCTTTGCGCGCGCGGTGAAACGCTTGAGCGATGCAGCCTTGTCGACGTAGATGCTCTTGATCTTGAGCTCGTCGATATCAGCGCCTTCGTTGTGCTCCGCATTCGCGATTGCCGACAGCACAACCTTCTTCACGATGCCAGCCGCCTTCTTCGGCGAGAACGTCAGAACGTTCAGCGCCTTGTCGACCGGCAAACCGCGGATCTGGTCAGCCACAAGGCGCGTTTTCTGCGCCGAGATGCGGGCACCGCGATGAATTGCTTTCACTTCCATCTTGATTGCCCCTTATTTCTTGGCCTTCTTGTCGGCTGCGTGACCCTTGAACGTACGGGTCAGTGCGAACTCGCCAAGCTTGTGGCCGACCATGTTTTCCGAGATATACACCGGAACGTGTTGACGGCCGTTGTGAACAGCGATCGTCAGGCCGATGAAATCCGGCAGAATCGTCGAGCGACGCGACCAGGTCTTGATCGGCTTTTTGTCGCGCGAAGCTGCAGCCGCCTCAACTTTCTTCAGCAAATGGGCGTCGCAGAACGGACCTTTTTTAACAGAACGTGCCATTGCCTACTCCTTAACGCTTGTGACGGCGCTGGACGATCATCGTCGTCGTGCGCTTGTTGCTGCGGGTGCGGTAACCCTTAGCCGGCGTACCCCACGGGCTCACCGGGTCGCGACCTGCAGCCGTCTTGCCCTCACCACCACCGTGCGGGTGATCGACCGGGTTCATCGCAACGCCACGCACCGTCGGGCGGATACCGCGCCAGCGGTTCGCGCCAGCCTTGCCGATCTGGCGCAGGCTATGCTCTTCGTTGCCGACTTCACCGATCGTTGCACGGCACTCGATGTGCACGCGACGGATTTCGCCCGAACGCAGACGAACCTGCGCGTAGACGCCTTCACGTGCCAGCAGCATGGCCGACGTGCCAGCCGAACGCGCCATTTGCGCGCCCTTGCCCGGCAGCATCTCGATGCAGTGGATCGTCGTACCGACCGGAATGTTGCGGATCGGCAGCGTGTTGCCTGCACGGATCGGCGCTTCCGAACCCGACATCAGCTGTTGGCCGACGGTCAGGCCCTTCGGGGCGATGATGTAGCGACGTTCGCCGTCTGCGTAGAGCACCAGCGCGATGTTCGCGCTGCGGTTCGGGTCGTACTCGAGACGTTCGACCTTTGCCGGGATGCCATCCTTCGTGCGACGGAAATCGACGATACGGTAGTGCTGCTTGTGACCACCACCCTTGTGACGCGTGGTGATACGACCGTTGTTGTTACGGCCGGCGGTCGAGCTCTGCGAGTCGAGCAGTGCCGCGAACGGCTTGCCCTGGTGCAGGTTCTTGTTGACCACCTTGACCATCGCGCGGCGACCCGGCGATGTCGGCTTAACTTTAACGATTGCCATGATTACTTGGCCTCCGCTTCAAAGTTGATTTCCTGGCCGGGCTTCAGGCAAACGTACGCCTTCTTCACGTCCTTGCGGCGGCCCATCGAACGGCCGAAGCGCTTTTGCTTGCCCTTCTGAACCAGCACGTTGACCGAATCAACTTCAACCTTGAACAGCAGCTCGACAGCCGCCTTCACTTCCTGCTTCGTGGCATCCGGTGCGACTTCGAACACGACTTGCTCGTTCTTGTCGGCAACCAGCGTCGCCTTTTCCGAGATCACCGGTGCGAGCAGGACCTGCATCAAACGATGATCGTTCTTGCGAATCTCGCTCATGACAGCAACTCCTCGATCTGGGCGACCGCAGCCTTCGTGACCAGCACTTTCTTGAAGTAGATCAGCGACAGCGGGTCAGCGTAGCGCGGCTCGACAATCGCCACGTGCGGCAGGTTGCGCGAAGCCAGGTACAGGTTCTCGTCGACCGTGTCCGTGATGATCAGAACGGAATCGAGACCCATGGTCTTGAATTTGTCGGCCAGCAGCTTGGTCTTCGGCGCTTCGAGGATGATGTCCTCGACGACCGACAGACGGCCTTCACGGGCCAGCTGCGAGAAGATCGAGCAGAGACCTGCGCGATGCATCTTCTTGTTGACCTTGTGCGAGAAGTTTTCTTCCGGCGAATTCGGGAAGATACGACCACCGCCACGCCACAGCGGGCTCGACGACATACCGGCACGAGCGCGGCCCGTACCCTTCTGGCGCCACGGCTTCTTGGTCGTGTGCTTGACTTGCTCACGGTCCTTCTGTGCGCGGTTACCCTGGCGAGCATTCGCCTGGTATGCGACGACGACCTGGTGGATCAGCGCTTCGTTGTAGTCACGACCGAACACGACGTCCGATGCGTTGACCACTGCACCTTCCTGACCATTTTCGTTCAGGAGCTTGAGTTCCATTATTTCGCCCCCTTGGTCTTGACGGCCGGCGTCACGAAGACCTTGCCGCCCTTCGCGCCCGGAATCGCACCCTTCACGAGCAGCAGCTTGCGCTCTGCGTCGATACGAGCGATTTCGAGGTTCTGCACCGTCACCGTCACGTCACCCATGTGACCCGTCATGCGTTTACCCGGGAAAACACGACCCGGATCCTGCGCCATACCGATCGAGCCCGGCACGTTGTGCGAGCGCGAGTTACCGTGCGTGGCACGGCCGGAGGAGAAGTTGTAACGCTTGATCGTACCGGCGTAGCCCTTACCGATCGACACGCCTTGCACGTCGACCTTCTGGCCCACTTCGAAAAGATCTGCACCGACCACGGCGCCATTCGACAGCTCGGCTGCCTTGGCCGCGTCAATGCGGAATTCCTTGAGGATTTCACCGGCTTCGACACCGGCTTTGGCGAGATGACCTGCCAGCGGCTTCGTCACGCGCGATGCGCGGCGGGAGCCGAATGCAACCTGCACGGCCGTGTAGCCGTCGGTTTCAACAGTCTTGATCTGCGTCACGCGGTTGTCCGACACGTCCAGCACGGTGACGGGAATCGAATCCCCTTCAGCCGTGAAGATACGGGTCATGCCAACCTTGCGACCTACGAGTCCAAGGCTCATCATTTTCTCCATTCCCGACTGCGATTGGTCGGGGCTGATTTACAAAATGCCGGGCACGCAAGGCCCAACTTTTTTACGCGAATACGCGAAAAGCCAAGCAGTATAGCCCGACTTCTCGATTTCCGCAAGCAATACAAAGACTTAGCGCCGCCCGGCATGCCGATCGGCGCTGGAAGCCTTACTGCAGCTTGATTTCCACGTCGACGCCAGCCGGCAGGTCGAGCTTCATCAGCGCGTCGACGGTCTTGTCCGTCGGATCGACGATGTCCATCAGGCGCTGGTGGGTGCGGATTTCAAGCTGATCGCGCGACGTCTTGTTGACGTGCGGCGAACGCAGGATGTCAAAACGCTGAATGCGCGTCGGCAGCGGCACCGGGCCACGGACGATTGCGCCAGTCCGCTTCGCGGTATCGACGATTTCGGCAGCCGATTGATCGATCAGACGATAGTCGAATGCCTTCAGGCGAATGCGGATTTTTTGTTGCTGCATGACAATTCCTTGGAAAGAGCGAGGCGATGTTGCATCGCCGGACACTAAAAGAACGTGAAACATGACACCAGCGGGGAGCGAGCATCAGGTTCCGGACAGTACTTCCACTGCTAAGCCCGCGATTCTACACGAAAATTCGCTGTGGTGGGCGTTTGTCAATAGAGCGATTCGCACACCACAAAGAAAAACCGGGTGCCAGATCGAACTGGACACCCGGTTTCTACGGTACACAACTGCTTACCGCGGAATCGCGGACCCCGAGGGGATCCGCGGATCGCCGATATTACTCGATGATCTTGGCGACGACGCCGGCGCCGACCGTACGGCCGCCTTCGCGGATCGCGAAGCGCAGACCTTCTTCCATCGCGATCGGAGCGATCAGCTTCACCGTGATCGACACGTTGTCGCCCGGCATCACCATTTCCTTGTCCTTCGGCAGCTCGATCGAGCCCGTCACGTCCGTCGTACGGAAGTAGAACTGCGGACGGTAGTTGTTGAAGAACGGCGTGTGACGGCCGCCTTCGTCCTTGCTCAGCACGTACACTTCAGCCGTGAAGTGCGTGTGCGGCGTGATCGAACCCGGCTTCGCCAGAACCTGGCCACGCTCCACGTCTTCACGCTTCGTGCCGCGCAGCAGGATACCCACGTTGTCGCCCGCTTGACCTTGGTCCAGCAGCTTGCGGAACATTTCAACGCCCGTGCAGGTCGTCTTCACCGTCGGCTTGATACCGACGATTTCGATTTCCTCGCCGACCTTCACGATGCCGCGCTCGACACGACCCGTCACCACCGTACCGCGGCCCGAGATCGAGAACACGTCTTCCACCGGCATCAGGAACGCACCGTCAACCGCACGCTCCGGCGTCGGGATGTACGTGTCCAGCGCGTCGGCCAGGCTCATGATCGCCACTTCGCCCAGCTCGCCCGTGTCGCCTTCCAGCGCCAGCTTGGCCGAACCCTTCACGATCGGCGTGTCGTCGCCCGGGAAGTCGTACTTCGACAGCAGTTCGCGAACTTCCATCTCGACCAGCTCGAGCAGTTCAGCGTCGTCCACCATGTCGCACTTGTTCAGGAACACGATGATGTACGGAACGCCAACCTGACGCGCCAGCAGGATGTGCTCACGCGTTTGCGGCATCGGGCCGTCTGCTGCCGAGCAAACCAGGATCGCGCCGTCCATCTGCGCTGCGCCCGTGATCATGTTCTTCACATAGTCAGCGTGGCCCGGGCAGTCGACGTGTGCGTAGTGGCGGTTAGCCGTTTCGTACTCGACGTGCGCCGTGTTGATCGTGATGCCGCGCGCCTTTTCTTCCGGTGCCGCGTCGATCTGGTCGTACGCCTTCGCTTCCCCGCCGAACTTCTTCGTCAGAACCGTCGTGATCGCTGCCGTCAGCGTCGTCTTGCCGTGGTCAACGTGACCAATCGTACCAACGTTCACGTGCGGCTTGGTCCGCTCAAATTTACCTTTTGCCATGATTCTCTTCTTTCAAAAAATAATCGATTGGTAGCTACAGATTTACTTCGACTTCGCGCTGATGATCGCTTCGGCCACGTTGCGCGGAGCTTCAGCGTAGTGCTTGAACTCCATCGTGTACGTTGCACGACCTTGCGTCAGCGAGCGCAGCGACGTCGAGTAGCCGAACATTTCCGACAGCGGTACTTCGGCGCGCACGATCTTGCCGCCGCCAACCATGTCTTCCATGCCCTGGACGATACCGCGACGGCCCGACAGGTCGCCCATCACGTTGCCCATGTAGTCTTCCGGCGTCTCGACTTCGACAGCCATCATCGGCTCGAGGACGACCGGGTTCGCCTTGCGCATCGCTTCCTTGAACGCCATCGAACCGGCCATGCGGAACGCGTTTTCGTTCGAGTCAACGTCGTGGTACGAACCGAACGTCAGGTGAACCTTCACGTCGACGACCGGGAAGCCAGCCAGCACGCCCGACTTCAGCGTGTCCTGGATACCCTTGTCGACCGCCGGGATGTATTCACGCGGAATCACACCACCCTTGATCTCGTCGAAGAACTCGTAGCCCTTGCCTTGTTCGTTCGGCTCAAGCGTGATGACCGCGTGACCGTACTGGCCGCGACCACCCGACTGCTTGACGAACTTGCCGTCGACATCCTTCGCCGTCGAACGGATCGTTTCGCGGTACGCAACCTGCGGCTTGCCGACGGTCGCTTCCACGCCGAATTCACGCTTCATCCGGTCGACCAGAATTTCGAGGTGGAGCTCGCCCATGCCCGAAATGATGGTCTGGCCCGACTCTTCGTCGGTCTGCACGCGGAACGACGGGTCTTCCTGAGCCAGACGGTTCAGTGCGAGGCCCATCTTTTCCTGGTCAGCCTTGGTCTTCGGCTCGACTGCCTGCGAAATCACCGGCTCCGGGAACACCATGCGTTCGAGAACGATCGGGTTCGCCGGGTCGCACAGCGTGTCACCCGTGGTCGCTTCCTTCAGGCCGACCGCTGCGGCGATGTCGCCTGCGCGGACTTCCTTGATTTCTTCACGCTGGTTCGCGTGCATCTGCAGAATCCGGCCGAGGCGTTCCTTCTTGCCCTTGGTCGAGTTCAGCAGCGTGTCGCCCGAGTTGACGACGCCCGAGTACACACGGAAGAAGATCAGCTGGCCGACGAACGGGTCGGTCATGATCTTGAACGCGAGCGACGAGAACTTCTCTTCGTCCGACGCCTTGCGCTCTGCTTCTTCGCCGTTTTCGAGTTCGCCCTTGACCGGCGGGATGTCGACCGGCGACGGCAGGAAGTCGATCACGGCGTCGAGCATACGCTGCACGCCCTTGTTCTTGAACGCGGTACCGCACAGCATCGGCTGGATTTCGCACGCGATCGTACGATCACGCAGCGCCTTGACGATGTCGGCTTCCGGCAGATCGCCTTCTTCCAGGTACTTGTTCATCAGGTCTTCGCTGGCTTCGGCAGCCACTTCGACCATCTTTTCGCGCCATTCCTTGCAGGTCTCCGCGAGCTCGGCCGGGATGTCGACGTAGTCGAACTTCGTGCCTTGCGACGCTTCGTCCCAAATGATCGCCTTCATCTTGATCAGGTCGACCACGCCCTTGAAGTTTTCTTCCGAGCCGATCGGCACCACGACCGGAACCGGGTTCGCCTTCAGGCGCAGACGGAGCTGGTCGTAGACCTTGAAGAAGTTCGCGCCGGTACGGTCCATCTTGTTGACGAACGCGAGACGCGGCACCTTGTACTTGTTCGCCTGGCGCCACACCGTTTCCGACTGCGGCTGCACGCCGCCCACTGCGCAGTACACCATGCACGCGCCGTCGAGCACGCGCATCGAACGCTCCACTTCGATCGTGAAGTCGACGTGGCCCGGGGTGTCGATGATGTTGATGCGGTGTTCCGGATAGTTGCCGCCCATGCCCTTCCAGAAGGCCGTGGTAGCAGCGGACGTGATCGTGATGCCACGTTCCTGTTCCTGCTCCATCCAGTCCATCGTGGCTGCGCCGTCGTGGACTTCACCGATCTTGTGGTTCACACCGGTGTAAAACAGAATGCGCTCGGTCGTCGTCGTCTTGCCGGCGTCGATGTGAGCGCTAATACCGATATTGCGGTAGCGCTCGATAGGAGTCTTGCGAGCCACTTTGATCCTCTACTGGGATGACGTGATGCAGCCCTGCCGCATCACGCCTCAACACAAACGGGCGAGGCGCCTGAAAAGCGCACCCGCCCGGAATTTATTTCCGCAAACAGCCCAGCCAGGCGCTTAGAAACGGAAATGCGAGAACGCGCGGTTGGCTTCTGCCATGCGGTGAACTTCGTCGCGCTTCTTCATCGCGCCGCCACGGCCTTCGGCCGCTTCGGAGAGTTCACCTGCCAGGCGCAGGGCCATCGACTTCTCGCTGCGCTTCTTCGCAGCCTCGCGCAGCCAGCGCATCGCCAATGCCATACGACGCGACGGGCGCACTTCGACCGGAACTTGATAGTTGGCACCACCAACGCGACGGCTCTTCACTTCGACCACCGGCTTCACGTTGTTGAGCGCAACCGTGAACACTTCCAGCGGGTCCTTGCCACCCTTGGTCTGGATTTGTTCGAATGCGCCATAAACGATGCGCTCTGCGACCGACTTCTTGCCGGACAGCATCAGCATGTTCATGAACTTGGCAACATCAACGTTACCGAACTTCGGATCCGGCAACACTTCCCGCTTGGGGACTTCGCGACGACGCGGCATGATTCTTCCTTTACTTGTTCAGTTGGAGCTGAATTCAGCTCCGCGGCCACCAACAAACCCGATCACATCTTCACGACTAACCAGCTTGGCCGGGTGACCACTTACTCGACAGCACCGGCAATCCGGCACTCCCGCCTTGACCGCCCTGCGGCGATCCCTGATCAAAAACTGCTTACTTGGCAGCCTTTGCACGCTTCGCGCCGTACTTCGAACGCGCTTGCTTACGGTCCTTGACGCCCTGGGTATCCAGCGAGCCGCGAACCATGTGGTAACGCACACCCGGCAAGTCCTTCACACGGCCGCCGCGGATCAGCACAACCGAGTGTTCCTGCAGGTTGTGGCCTTCACCGCCGATGTACGAAATCACTTCGAAGCCGTTCGTCAGACGAACCTTGGCGACCTTACGGAGTGCCGAGTTCGGCTTCTTCGGCGTCGTCGTGTACACACGGGTGCACACGCCGCGACGCTGGGGGCAGTCCTGCAGGGCCGGGCTCTTGCTCTTCGTCGTTTCCGACTGACGGCCTTTGCGAACCAGTTGGTTGATGGTTGGCATTGTTTATTCCTGAAATTGAACAAAATCTGCACGCCGATTTCGGGCAAAGCGAGAATCGACGCACAGTTGACTTCCGAACCGGCGAATCGGGTGCGAACTGTCGAACGCGACTCGGCCCACCGAATACCGGAACCCGGCATGATATTCCGGAAATACCAACTAAGTCAACGGCTTGCGTGATTTTCCGGGCGACCGGGTGGTTTACAGCAGGGGTCGGAACGCTGTGTCAGGCCGATTCGACGACGTCGATGATCTCGTCGCCGAAGCGCTCGAGCTTGCGCACGCCCATGCCGGGGATGTGGCGCAGGTCGTCGATCGTCTCCGGCGCGTTGCGCGCGATTTCGGCGAGCGTCGCGTCGTGGAAGATCACGTAGGCCGGCACGCCGTCCGTCTTCGCGGTTTCCGCGCGCCACGCGCGCAGCGCATCCCACCGTGCGCGCTCGCGGGCGCCCATGCCGGCCGTCGGGTCGACACGCGTGCCGCTGCGGCTCGACGACTGGCGCGTGCGCTGCGGCTTCACGTAGCGGCGCAGCGTGACCTTTTCCTCGTTCTTCAGCACCGGCTTCGCGGCCTCGGTGAGCACCAGCGCGCCGAAGCCGCCATGATCGACGGCAAGGTAGCCGTACGCGACCAGCTGCCGGAAAATCGCGCGCCACTCGGGCTCGGACAGCGCCGCGCCGATACCGAACGTGCTCAACTGGTCGTGGCCGCGCTGCAGCACCTTCTCGGTGCGGCCGCCGCGCAGGATCTCGATCAGATGGCTCGCGCCGAAGTTGAAGCCGCTCGCGCGCTGCGCGCGGAACACGCACGACAGCGCCATCTGCGCCTCGCGCGTCGCGTCCCATGAATCGGGCGGCTCGAGGCACGTGTCGCAGTTGCCGCACGGCTGGCTCGCCTCGCCGAAGTAGTTCAGCAGCCGTACGCGGCGGCACGAGATCGTCTCGCACAGCCCGAGCAGCGCGTCGAGCTTCGACGTCTGCACGCGTTTGTGCGCGTCGTCCGCGTCCGACTCGTCGATCATCTTGCGCTGCTGGACGACGTCGCCGAGGCCATACGCCATCCACGCGTTCGCCGGCATCCCGTCGCGGCCCGCCCGGCCGGTTTCCTGGTAGTAGCCTTCGACGCTCTTCGGCAAATCGAGGTGCGCGACGAAGCGCACGTCGGGCTTGTCGATGCCCATGCCGAATGCGATCGTCGCGCACATCACGATGCCTTCCTCGCGCTGGAACATTTCCTGGTGCTTCTGCCGCACCTCGAACTCCATGCCCGCGTGATACGGCAACGCGCGCACGCCCTGCGCCTTCAGCCATTCGGCCGTTTCCTCGACCTTGCGGCGCGACAGGCAATAGACGACGCCGGCATCCGTCGTGCCGTCTGCATTCGTGTGCTCGGCGCGGATGAAGTCGAGCAGTTGCGCGCGCGCATTGTCCTTTTCGACGATCCGGTAGCGGATGTTCGGGCGGTCGAAGCTCGACACGAACACGCGCGCGTCGTCGAGCGCGAGACGATGGATGATCTCGTCGCGCGTGATCGCATCGGCGGTGGCGGTCAGCGCGATGCGCGGCACCGACGGGAAGCGCTCGTGCAGCACCGACAGCTGGATGTATTCCGGGCGGAAATCGTGCCCCCATTGCGACACGCAGTGCGCTTCGTCGATCGCGAACAGGCCGATCTTCGCGCGCTCGAGCAGGTCGAGGAAGCGCCCCGTCATCAAGCGCTCCGGCGCGACGTACAGCAGATCGATTTCGCCCTCGCGCAGCGCGCGCTCGGTGGCCGCCGCCTCGGCGCCCGACAGCGTCGAATTCAGGTAGGCCGCGCGCACGCCGACTTCGCTCAACGCGGCGACCTGGTCCTGCATCAGCGCGATCAGCGGCGACACCACGATGCCGGCGCCCTGGCCAGCCTCGCGGCGCAGCAGCGCGGGAATCTGGTAGCACAGCGACTTGCCGCCGCCGGTCGGCATCAGCACGAGGCAATCGCCGCCGCCGGCGACGTGCTCGACGATCTCGCCCTGCTGGCCGCGAAAGGCGGAGTAACCAAAGACTTCGTCGAGTATTTCGAGGGCGCGGGACATGAATGAGACCAGGGACGGCTAAACGATGACCGCAATTTTAACAACCCGCTCGCGCGACGCGTGGCGAATCGCACGATGCTGGCCATTCGGTCAGGGTTCGTTCGCGTGCATCACGGGCCTGTCGCGGTCATGCCGAAGGCGATCGCGGCGCATGCGCCGGCGCGGCACAGGCACGTCATGCGCGTGAACGAAGGATGAAAAAAAACCGCCCGGCAGAACCGGGCGGTTTCGGTGGCAGCGATGATAGCAAGGCAACGCGGCTTGCGCCGCGCCGCGCTTACTCGGCTGCCGGGTGTTGCGGCTCTTCCGCCGGCGCGCTCGGCGTGCCGAAGTCGAATGCCTCTTCCGCTGCGATCTGGTCGAAGCGCTCGCGATCCGACGATTCCTTCGCCTTGCGTGCCTTGTGGAACGCGAGACCCGTACCGGCCGGAATCAGACGGCCGACGATCACGTTTTCCTTCAGGCCGCGCAGATCGTCGCGCTTGCCCATGATCGCCGCTTCGGTCAGCACGCGGGTCGTTTCCTGGAACGATGCCGCGGAGATGAACGAGTCGGTCGACAGCGACGCCTTCGTGATACCGAGCAGCACGTTGTCGTACGAAGCAGGACGCTTGCCCTCGGCGATCATGCGATCGTTCTCGTCCAGCATGTCGGAACGCTCGACCTGTTCGCCCGGGATGAAGCGCGTATCGCCGTTGTCGGTGATCTGCACACGACGCAGCATCTGGCGAACGATCACCTCGATGTGCTTGTCGTTGATCTTCACGCCCTGCAGACGGTACACGTCCTGCACTTCGTCGACGATGTAGCGCGACAGCGCCTCGATACCCTGCAGACGCAGGATGTCGTGCGGATCGGCCGGACCGTCCACGATCATTTCGCCCTTGTTGACGACCTGGGCATCGTGAACCAGAACCTGCTTTTCCTTCGCGATCAGGAACTCGTGCTGGTTGCCCTCGAGGTCCGTGATGACGAGACGCTGCTTGCCCTTCGTGTCCTTGCCGAACGACGTCGTACCGGTGACTTCCGCGAGAATGCCGGCATCCTTCGGCGAACGCGCTTCGAACAGTTCCGCCACCCGCGGCAGACCGCCGGTAATGTCACGCGTCTTCTGCGCTTCCGTCGGGATACGTGCGAGCACTTCACCGACCTGCACCTGCTGGCCATCCTTCACGGTGATCAGCGCGCCGACCTGGAAGCCGATCTGCACCGCGTGTTCCGTGCCCGGAATCTTCACTTCCTCGCCGTTCGCGTCGAGCAGCTTCACCTGCGGACGCACGCTCTTCGAAGCCTGCGAACCGCGGCGCTTCACGTCGATCACGACCAGCGTCGACAGGCCGGTCACGTCGTCGATCTGCTTCGCGACGGTCACGCCTTCCTCGACGTTCTCGAACTTCACCGTACCACCGTACTCGGTGATGATCGGGCGCGTCAGCGGATCCCACGTGGCGAGCTGCGTGCCGGCCTTGATCGTCGCGCCGTCGAGCTGCAGCAGCGTCGCGCCGTACGGCACTTTGTGACGCTCGCGCTCGCGACCGAAGTCGTCGGTGATCATCGCTTCGCCCGAACGCGAAATGACGATCTGCTCGCCCTTCGCGTTCGTGACGTAGCGCATCGTCGCCGTGAAGCGGACGATACCGTTGCTCTTCGCCTCGACCGACGAGGCCACTGCCGCACGCGATGCCGCACCACCGATGTGGAACGTACGCATCGTCAGCTGCGTGCCCGGTTCGCCGATCGACTGCGCCGCGATCACGCCGACGGCTTCGCCGACGTTCACGAGCGAGCCGCGGCCGAGGTCGCGGCCGTAGCAGGCCGCGCACAGGCCGTAACGCGTTTCGCAGGTCAGCGGCGTGCGCACGCGCACTTCGTCGATGCCGAGGCGTTCGATTTCCTCGACCGCCGTTTCGTCGAGCAGCGTGCCCGATTCGTACAGCGTTTCCTGCGTTTCCGGGTTCACGACGTCCGCGACCGCGACGCGGCCGAGGATACGGTCGCGCAGCGCTTCGACGACTTCACCGCCTTCGACCAGCGCCTTCATCGCCACGCCGTTCGACGTGCCGCAATCGTCTTCCACCACGACCAGATCCTGCGTGACGTCGACCAGACGACGCGTCAGGTAACCCGAGTTCGCGGTCTTCAGTGCCGTATCAGCCAGACCCTTACGTGCACCGTGGGTCGAGATGAAGTACTGCAACACGTTCAGACCTTCGCGGAAGTTCGCGGTAATCGGCGTCTCGATAATCGAGCCGTCCGGCTTCGCCATCAGGCCGCGCATACCGGCCAGCTGACGAATCTGCACCGCCGAACCCCGGGCGCCCGAGTCGGCCATCATGTAGATCGAGTTGAACGACTCCTGGCGCGTCTCGTTGCCGTCGCGGTCCGTCACCGGCTCCGTCGACAGCTGCTCCATCATCGCCTTGCCGACCGCTTCCGACGTTGCCGACCAGATGTCGACCACGTTGTTGTAGCGTTCCTGCGCGGTGACGAGACCCGACATGTACTGGCGGTCGTACTCCTTCACCTTCTTCGCGGCGTCGCCGACGATCGTTTCCTTCTGCGGCGGCACGAGCATGTCGTCCACGCAGATCGAAATGCCGGCACGCGTCGCGAGACGGAAACCCGACTGCATCAGCTGGTCGGCAAACACGACCGTCGCGCGCAGACCGCACTTGCGGAACGCCGTGTTGATCAGGCGCGAGATTTCCTTCTTCTTCAGCGGCTTGTTCAGCACCGAGAACGGCAGGCCGTGCGGCAGGATCTCCGACAGGATCGCGCGACCGACGGTCGTCGCGTACAGCGAGATCTTCGGCACGAACGGCGGCGCGCCTTCCGACTTGTCTTCGTTGTGGACCATTTCGGTGATCCGCACGTTGACGCGCGAGGCCAGCTCGACTTCCTTGTTCTCGTACGCGCGGATGACTTCCGACACGCCCGTGAACGACAGGCCTTCGCCCTTGCCGTTGACCGCTTCGCGGGTCGCGTAGTACAGACCCAGCACGATATCCTGCGACGGCACGATCGACGGATCGCCGTTGGCCGGGAACAGCACGTTGTTCGACGCGAGCATCAGCGTGCGCGCTTCCATCTGCGCTTCGAGCGACAGCGGCACGTGAACGGCCATCTGGTCACCGTCGAAGTCGGCGTTGAACGCCGCGCAGACGAGCGGGTGCAGCTGGATCGCCTTGCCTTCGATCAGCACCGGCTCGAACGCCTGGATACCGAGACGGTGCAGCGTCGGCGCACGGTTCAGCATCACCGGGTGCTCGCGGATCACCTCTTCGAGGATGTCCCACACCACCGGCGTCTGGTTCTCGACTTCCTTCTTCGCAGCCTTGATGGTCGTAGCGACGCCCATCACTTCCAGCTTGTTGAAGATGAACGGCTTGAACAGCTCGAGCGCCATCAGCTTCGGCAGGCCGCACTGGTGCAGCTTCAGCGTCGGGCCGACCACGATGACCGAACGGCCCGAGTAGTCGACGCGCTTGCCCAGCAGGTTCTGACGGAAACGACCGCCCTTGCCCTTGATCATGTCGGCGAGCGACTTCAGCGGACGCTTGTTCGCGCCCGTCATCGCCTTGCCGCGACGACCGTTGTCGAGCAGCGAGTCGACGGCTTCCTGCAGCATCCGCTTTTCGTTGCGGACGATGATTTCAGGGGCCTTCAGCTCGAGCAGGCGCTTCAACCGGTTGTTACGGTTGATCACGCGGCGATACAGGTCGTTCAGGTCCGACGTCGCGAAACGGCCGCCATCCAGCGGCACGAGCGGACGCAGTTCCGGCGGCAGCACCGGCAGCACTTCGAGGATCATCCACTCGGGCTTGATGCCCGAGCGCTGGAATGCCTCGAGGACCTTCAGGCGCTTCGCGTACTTCTTGATCTTCGCTTCCGAGCCGGTGTTCTTCAGCTCGGTGCGCAGCGTCTCGACCTGCTCGTCGATGTTGATCGCGCGCAGCAGTTCACGCACGCCTTCCGCGCCCATCTCGGCACGGAATTCGTCGCCGTATTCCTCGACCTTGTTGTAGTAATCCTCTTCGGTCATGATCTGCCGCGCCTTCAGCGGCGTCATGCCCGGTTCGATCACCACGTACGCTTCGAAGTACAGCACGCGTTCGATGTCGCGCAGCGTCATGTCGAGCACCATGCCCAGACGCGACGGCAGCGACTTCAGGAACCAGATGTGCGCGACCGGCGAGGCCAGCTCGATGTGGCCCATCCGTTCGCGACGCACCTTCGCCAGCGTCACTTCGACGCCGCACTTCTCGCAGATCACGCCGCGGTGCTTCAGGCGCTTGTACTTGCCGCACAGGCACTCGTAGTCCTTGATCGGCCCGAAGATCTTCGCGCAGAACAGACCATCGCGTTCCGGCTTGAACGTACGGTAGTTGATGGTCTCCGGCTTCTTCACTTCGCCGAACGACCACGAACGGATCTTGTCGGGCGAGGCCAGACCGATCTTGATCGCGTCGAAAACTTCTTCCTGTTGGACTTGCTTGAATAGATCGAGCAGAGCTTTCATTGCTTTCTCTCCGTAGTCCGATTAATTGCGGTCGAGATCGATATCGATACCGAGCGAGCGGATTTCCTTCACGAGCACGTTGAAGGATTCCGGCATGCCTGCATCGATCACGTGATCGCCCTTGACGAGGTTTTCGTACACCTTCGTCCGGCCGGTCACGTCGTCCGACTTCACCGTCAGCATTTCCTGCAGCACGTAGGACGCGCCGTACGCTTCGAGCGCCCACACTTCCATTTCACCGAAACGCTGGCCACCGAACTGCGCCTTACCACCCAGCGGCTGCTGCGTGACGAGCGAGTACGGGCCGGTCGAACGTGCGTGCATCTTGTCGTCGACCAAGTGGTGCAGCTTCAGGTAGTGCATGTAGCCGAGCGTCACGCGACGTTCGAACATTTCACCCGTGCGGCCGTCGTACAGGCGAACCTGGTTCTTCGACGGGTTCATGCCGAGCTGTTCGGCGATGTCGTCCGGGAACGCGAGGTTGAGCATCTTGCCCATTTCTTCCTCGGTCGCACCGTCGAACACCGGCGTCGCGAACGGCACGCCTTCGCGCAGGTTCTTCGCGAGTTCGAGGATCTCGTCGTCGGTGAAGCTTTCCAGATCTTCCTGGCGGCCCGACTCGTTGTAGATCTTCGTCAGGAACGTGCGCAGTTCCTCGATCTTCGCCTGACGCTGCAGCATTTCGCCGATACGCCAGCCGAGGCCCTTCGCGGCCCAGCCGAGGTGCACTTCCAGAACCTGACCCACGTTCATCCGCGACGGCACGCCGAGCGGGTTCAGCACGACGTCTGCCGGACGGCCGTCGGCCATGTACGGCATGTCTTCGATCGGGACGATCTTCGACACGACGCCCTTGTTACCGTGACGACCTGCCATCTTGTCGCCCGGCTGCAGACGGCGCTTCACCGCGAGGTACACCTTGACCATCTTCAGCACGCCCGGCGGCAGTTCGTCGCCTTGCGTGAGCTTCTTGCGCTTCTCTTCGAACGCGAGGTCGAACTGGTGACGCTTCTCTTCGATCGAGTTCTTGATCGCTTCGAGCGACGCCGCTGCCTCGTCGTCCGCCAGGCGGATGTCGAACCAGTGGTAGTGGTCGAGGTCTTCCAGGTAAGCCTGGTCGATCTTCGTGCCCTTCGCGAGCTTCTTCGGACCGCCGTTCGCGACCTTGCCCACGAGCATGCGCGCGAGACGCTGGAACGCGTCGCCTTCCACGATGCGCAGCTGGTCGTTCAGGTCGAGACGGTAGCGCTTCAGCTCGTCGTCGATGATCTGTTGCGCACGCTTGTCGCGCTGGATGCCTTCACGCGTGAACACCTGGACGTCGATCACGGTGCCGCTCATGCCCGACGGCACGCGCAGCGACGTGTCCTTCACGTCCGAAGCCTTCTCGCCGAAGATCGCGCGCAGCAGCTTCTCTTCCGGCGTCAGCTGGGTCTCGCCCTTCGGCGTGACCTTGCCGACCAGCACGTCGCCTGCTTCGACTTCAGCACCGATGTACACGATGCCCGATTCGTCGAGACGGCCGAGCTGGACTTCCGCCAGGTTCGAGATGTCGCGCGTGATTTCTTCCGGCCCGAGCTTCGTGTCGCGTGCGACGACGTTCAGCTCTTCGATGTGAATCGACGTGTAGCGATCGTCCGCGACCACCTTCTCCGAGATCAGGATCGAATCCTCGAAGTTGTAGCCGTTCCACGGCATGAACGCGATCAGCATGTTCTGGCCGAGCGCGAGCTCGCCCAGGTCCGTCGAGGCGCCGTCGGCCAGCACGTCGCCGCGCGAGACCTTGTCGCCCATCTTCACGATCGGACGCTGGTTGATGTTCGTGTTCTGGTTCGAACGCGTGTACTTGATCAGGTTGTAGATGTCGACACCGACTTCACCCGCGACCGCTTCGTCGTCGTTCACGCGAATCACGATACGGCCTGCGTCGACGTAGTCGACCACACCGCCGCGGAACGCCTGGACCGTCGTACCCGAGTCGACCGCGCAGGTGCGCTCGATGCCCGTACCGACGACCGGCTTTTCCGGACGCAGACACGGCACGGCCTGACGCTGCATGTTCGAACCCATCAGTGCACGGTTCGCGTCATCGTGCTCGAGGAACGGAATCAGCGAGGCTGCCACCGACACGATCTGCGACGGCGCGACGTCCATGTACTGGATACGATCCGGCGTGACCATCATCGTTTCGCCGGCTTCGCGCGACGACACGAGTTCGTCGATCAGCTGGCCGTTCTCGTCGATCGCGGCGTTCGCCTGCGCGATCATGTAGCGGCCTTCCTCGATCGCCGACAGGTAGTCGATCTGGTCGGTCACCTTGCTGTCCACGACCTTGCGGTACGGCGTCTCGAGGAAGCCGTACTCGTTCAGGTGCGCGTACAGCGCGAGCGAGTTGATCAGGCCGATGTTCGGACCTTCCGGCGTTTCGATCGGGCACACGCGACCGTAGTGGGTCGGGTGCACGTCACGAACTTCGAAGCCTGCGCGCTCGCGCGTCAGACCGCCCGGGCCCAGTGCGGAAACACGGCGCTTGTGCGTGATTTCCGACAGCGGGTTGGTCTGGTCCATGAACTGCGACAGCTGCGACGAACCGAAGAACTCGCGGATCGCCGACGAAATCGGCTTCGAGTTGATCAGGTCGTGCGGCATCAGGTTTTCGCTTTCGGCCTGGCCGAGGCGTTCCTTGACCGCGCGCTCGACACGCACGAGACCCGCGCGGAACTGGTTTTCCGCCAGTTCGCCGACGCAACGCACGCGACGGTTGCCGAGGTGGTCGATGTCGTCCACTTCGCCCTTGCCGTTGCGCAGCTCGACGAGGATCTTGATCGTCGCGAGGATGTCGTCGTCCTGCAGCGTCATCGGGCCGACGATCTCGTCGCGGCCGACGCGGCGGTTGAACTTCATGCGGCCGACCTTCGACAGGTCGTACGCTTCTTCGCTGTAGAACAGACGGTTGAACAGCGCCTCGACCGCTTCTTCGGTCGGCGGCTCGCCCGGACGCATCATGCGGTAGATCGCGATGCGCGCGGCCGTCTTGTCGGTCGTTTCGTCGACACGCAGCGTCGACGAGATGTACGGGCCCTGGTCCAGATCGTTCGTGTAGAGCGTCTGGATGTCCTTGATGCCCGCTTCGCGCAGCTTCTCGAGCACGCTTTCCGTGACTTCGTCGTTCGCGCTCGCGATCACTTCGCCGGTGTCGCCGTCGACGACGTTCTTCGCCAGCACGCGGCCGAGCAGGTAGTCTTCCGGCACCGAGATGAACTTGGTCTTCGCGGCTTCGAGGTCGCGAATGTGCTTCGCGTTGATCCGCTTGTCCTTCTGGACGATGACCTTGCCATCACGATCCGTGATGTCGAAGCGCGCGACTTCGCCACGCAGACGCTCGGGCACGAACTCGAGTTGCGCGCCTTCGTCCATCAGCGTGAAGTTGTCGAACACGAAGAAGTTCGCGAGGATCTGTTCCGGCGTCAGGCCGATGGCCTTCAGCAGGATCGTGACCGGCATCTTGCGGCGACGGTCGACGCGGAAGTACAGAATGTCCTTCGGATCGAATTCGAAGTCGAGCCACGAGCCGCGGTACGGAATGATCCGTGCCGAGAACAGCAACTTGCCCGAGCTGTGCGTCTTGCCCTTGTCGTGTTCGAAGAACACGCCCGGCGAACGGTGCAGCTGCGAGACGATGACACGCTCGGTGCCGTTGATGACGAACGAGCCCGTCGGCGTCATGAGCGGAATTTCGCCCATGTACACTTCCTGCTCCTTCACTTCCTTGACGACCGGCTTGTTCGGCGATTCCTTGTCGAGGATGACGAGGCGGACCTTCGCGCGCAGCGCGGAGCAGTACGTCAGGCCCCGCTGCTGGCATTCCTTGATGTTGAATGCCGGCGAGGACAGCGCATAGCTCACGAACTCGAGGCGCGCGAAACCGTTGTGCGAAACAATGGGAAATACCGATGTGAACGCGGCCTGCAAACCCTCAGGCTTACGTTGCGTCGCGGGCACATCGGCTTGCAGAAACGTGCTGAATGATTCAAGCTGGGTAGCCAGCAAGAACGGAACTTGGTGAACGATGGGGCGCTTCGCGAAACTCTTGCGAATGCGCTTCTTCTCGGTGAAGGAATATTGCATACGATCTCCGAATCACGGCGGGTGCTATCGAGGCGGAATACCTGGACGTTTCAAACCCGAGTGTTCACCGACTGAGACCCGATGGCCGTTCGACGGCTTGAACGAGCCGAGAAGCTTGGTGGTTGGCCGCTACCAACCGCTGGCTGACGGCAGCGGATGCCTGTGTTGCCCGCTACCCGACCAAACTTGCCTTCTGCAGTCGCTTCAGAAGACAAAGAGAACCGCCAATCGTGAGTGACTCACCACAACGACCAGGCGGTTTTCTTTGGCTTCTGGGGCCGATTATTCGGGCTCCCGAATGAGTGCCAGAATAACGTCCCCACAAAGCACAAAAAGGCCGGCGGTGAAAATACCGCCAGCCTTCGCACAGCGCGCCGAAACTTACTTGACTTCGACCTTCGCGCCAGCTTCTTCCAGCTTCTTCTTGGCTTCTTCAGCAGCAGCCTTGTCGACGCCTTCCTTGACGGGCTTCGGTGCACCGTCAACCAGGTCCTTCGCTTCCTTCAGGCCCAGGCCCGTCAGTTCGCGAACGGCCTTGATGACCGACACCTTGTTGGCGCCGGCTTCAGCCAGGACGACCGTGAATTCGGTCTTCTCTTCTGCTGCAGCAGCTGCGCCGCCGCCTGCCGGGCCAGCGACTGCCACTGCAGCTGCCGACACGCCAAACTTCTCTTCGAACGCCTTGACCAGTTCGTTCAGTTCCAGAACGGTCATCCCTTCGACTGCTGCCAGGATGTCTTCTTTTGCGATTGCCATTTGAAATACTCCTAAATTGAATTCGGATACAGCCAGCGATCAGTAACGCTGATGCACGTTCGCTTACGCAGCTTCCGCTTGCTTCTTCTCGGCCAGCGCGGCGAGAGCACGCGCGAAGCCCGAAACAGGCGATTGCATAACGAACAGCAGCTTCGAGAGCAGTTCTTCGCGGCTCGGGATGCTTGCCAGCGCTTGCACGCCAGCCTTGTCCATCACCTTGCCATCGAACGAACCAGCCTTGATGACCAACTTTTCATTGCTCTTGCTGAAGTCGTTGACGACCTTGGCAGCAGCAATGGCATCTTCCGAGATGCCGTAGATCAGGGGACCAGTCATCTGCTCTGCCAGCGGAGCAAAAGGCGTACCTTCGACGGCGCGACGCGCCAGCGTGTTCTTCAACACGCGCAGGTAAACCTGTTGCTCACGCGCTTTCGCGCGCAGCTTGGTCAGATCGCCAACCGCAATTCCACGATACTCAGCCAGCACAACGGTCTGGGCCTTCGCGACTTGCGCGGAAACCTCAGCGACGACGGCTTGCTTGTCTTCTCTATTAAGCGGCACGGTTAGCCTCCAGAAACGATACGTTCGACGCGGCCGGTATGGCCGAAACCTCACGTACCTCGTTCAACAACGGCGTCCGACCTCGTTAGGAGTATTTCCACCTCATGCCGCGAATCGCTTCGCGGCATGCGGCTTCACCACTGCAAAACTTTTTCGGGTTCGCCATCTGCGTTGGCTTGAATTAAGGGATCGCCTGCCTGCTGCGCCCCACCAACGGTCTTTGATAACCGGTTGTTCGCCCTACTGCACGAACAACCGCCCAAAGCCCATGTAGGCCGCCTCGCGAACGAAGCGGCCCGAATACTTGCTTACTGCGCTGCCAGCGTAGCCTGGTCGACACGCACGCCGACGCCCATCGTGCTCGACAGTGCGATCTTGCGCAGGTACACGCCCTTGCTCGTTGCCGGCTTCGCCTTCTGCAGCGCTTCGATCAGCGCCGACAGGTTCGAACGCAGCGCGGTCGGCTCGAACGATGCACGGCCGATGGTCGCGTGGATGATACCGGCCTTGTCGACACGGAATTGCACCTGACCGGCCTTCGCGTTCTTGACGGCGGTTGCGACGTCCGGCGTGACCGTACCGACCTTCGGGTTCGGCATCAGGCCGCGCGGGCCGAGGATCTGGCCGAGCGTACCGACGATACGCATCGTGTCCGGCGAAGCGATCACGATGTCGAAGTCCATCTGGCCGGCCTTGATCTGCTCAGCCAGGTCTTCCATACCGACGATTTCCGCGCCTGCCGCACGTGCCTGCTCGGCCTTTTCGCCTTGCGCGAACACGGCAACGCGAACCGACTTGCCCGTACCTGCCGGCAGAACGACCGAACCACGAACGACCTGGTCCGACTTCTTCGCATCGATGCCGAGCTGGACTGCGACGTCGATCGACTCGTCGAACTTCGCGCTCGCGCATTCCTTCACGAGGCTCAGTGCGTCTTCGATCGCGTACAGCTTCTGACGGTCGACCTTGGCGGCAAATGCCTGACGGCGCTTGGAGATCTTAGCCATTTACACGCCCTCCACAGTGATACCCATCGAGCGTGCGCTACCAGCGATGGTGCGAACGGCTGCGTCCAGATCAGCTGCCGTAAGGTCCGGCATCTTGGTCTTCGCGATTTCTTCGGCTTGAGCGCGCGTGATCGAACCGACCTTGTCGGTGTGCGGCTTGCTCGAGCCCTTGTCCACCTTCGCCGCCTTCTTGATCAGGACGGTTGCCGGCGGCGTCTTCATCACGAACGTGAAGCTCTTGTCAGCGAATGCCGTGATGACCACCGGCACCGGCAGACCCGGCTCCATGCCTTGAGTCTGCGCGTTGAACGCCTTGCAGAACTCCATGATGTTCAGGCCGCGCTGGCCCAGTGCCGGACCGACCGGCGGCGACGGGTTGGCTTTACCTGCAGGGATCTGCAGCTTGATAAAGCCGATAATCTTCTTTGCCATTTGAAACCTCATTGGAACGCCGGAGAAGGCGTTCGGTGAGTGATAACGCGCTTTCGCCGCTGGCTACTGACGCTCCTCAACGGCCATGACGCGGGCCGTAAGCGCGAAGGTGGGCAGCCGAGGCTGCCCACCGAATCGGGATCAAACTTTTTCGACCTGGCCGAACTCGAGTTCGACCGGGGTAGAGCGGCCAAAAATGGTGACCGACACACGCACGCGCGATTTTTCGTAGTTGACTTCTTCGACGGTGCCGTTGAAGTCCGTGAACGGGCCTTCCTTGACACGCACCATCTCGCCGACTTCGAACAGGGTCTTCGGGCGCGGTTTTTCGACGCCTTCCTGCATCTGCGACATGATCTTCTCGACTTCCTTCGGGGAAATCGGGGTCGGGCGGTTACGCGCACCGCCGACGAAACCGGTGACCTTCGCGGTGTTCTTCACGAGGTGCCACGTTTCGTCCGTCATTTCCATTTCCACCAGCACGTAGCCGGGGAAGAAACGACGCTCGGTCACAGCCTTGTGACCACCTTTGACTTCGACCACTTCTTCGGTCGGAACTAGAATCTGACCGAATTTGTCTTGCATGCCAGCACGTTCGATGCGCTCTTGAAGCGCGCGTTGCACGCTCTTCTCCATACCGGAGTAGGCGTGCACGACGTACCAACGCTTTCCGCTCGGGGATGCCGGAGTATCGCTCATATCATTTCCAACCCAGAATCGCCGAGAAAATCACCCATTCGATCGATTTGTCACTCAACCAGAGGAAAATCGCCATCACGAGCACGAAACCGAACACGACGAGTGTGGTTTGCGTTGCTTCCTTGCGGGTGGGCCATACGACCTTCCGGACTTCCTTGTACGAATCCTTGGCAAACGCGATGAGGCTCTTGCCAGGGGCGGACATCAGCCCGACGGCCACGCCGGCGATGATACCTACCGCCAATGCGGCACCGCGGACATACCACTGCTGATTGGCCAGCCAGAAGAAGCCCACGAATCCGGCCAACACCAGCAATACGCCCAGGGCCAGCATCAGCTTATCGCCGGAGGTATTTACAGTTTCGACGGATGGATTCGCCATAACACCTTAAAACAAATGCCACGTGGGACACGTGGCGATTTTTGGCAGGGGCAGAGGGAATCGAACCCCCAACCTTCGGTTTTGGAGACCGACGCTCTGCCAGTTGAGCTATACCCCTAAACCATGCTGGGGCCGGCTGATGCCAGCCCCAAAACTGTCGATCAACGAATAACTGGCTTACTCGATGATCTTGGCGACGACGCCGGCGCCGACCGTACGGCCGCCTTCGCGGATCGCGAAGCGCAGACCTTCTTCCATCGCGATCGGAGCGATCAGCTTCACCGTGATCGACACGTTGTCGCCCGGCATCACCATTTCCTTGTCCTTCGGCAGCTCGATCGAGCCCGTCACGTCCGTCGTACGGAAGTAGAACTGCGGACGGTAGTTGTTGAAGAACGGCGTGTGACGGCCGCCTTCGTCCTTGCTCAGCACGTACACTTCAGCCGTGAAGTGCGTGTGCGGCGTGATCGAACCCGGCTTCGCCAGAACCTGGCCACGCTCCACGTCTTCACGCTTCGTGCCGCGCAGCAGGATACCCACGTTGTCGCCCGCTTGACCTTGGTCCAGCAGCTTGCGGAACATTTCAACGCCCGTGCAGGTCGTCTTCACCGTCGGCTTGATACCGACGATTTCGATTTCCTCGCCGACCTTCACGATGCCGCGCTCGACACGACCCGTCACCACCGTACCGCGGCCCGAGATCGAGAACACGTCTTCCACCGGCATCAGGAACGCACCGTCAACCGCAAGCTCCGGCGTCGGGATGTACGTGTCCAGCGCGTCGGCCAGGCTCATGATCGCCACTTCGCCCAGCTCGCCCGTGTCGCCTTCCAGCGCCAGCTTGGCCGAACCCTTCACGATCGGCGTGTCGTCGCCCGGGAAGTCGTACTTCGACAGCAGTTCGCGAACTTCCATCTCGACCAGCTCGAGCAGTTCAGCGTCGTCCACCATGTCGCACTTGTTCAGGAACACGATGATGTACGGAACGCCAACCTGACGCGCCAGCAGGATGTGCTCACGCGTTTGCGGCATCGGGCCGTCTGCTGCCGAGCAAACCAGGATCGCGCCGTCCATCTGCGCTGCGCCCGTGATCATGTTCTTCACATAGTCAGCGTGGCCCGGGCAGTCGACGTGTGCGTAGTGGCGGTTAGCCGTTTCGTACTCGACGTGCGCCGTGTTGATCGTGATGCCGCGCGCCTTTTCTTCCGGTGCCGCGTCGATCTGGTCGTACGCCTTCGCTTCCCCGCCGAACTTCTTCGTCAGAACCGTCGTGATCGCTGCCGTCAGCGTCGTCTTGCCGTGGTCAACGTGACCAATCGTACCAACGTTCACGTGCGGCTTGGTCCGCTCAAACTTTTCCTTGGCCATTTTCAACTCCCAAAAGGAATTTCACAGGTTGCGCCGCGCGCAAACAAGACACTGACTTTTTACTGCTGGTGCCCATGGGCAGGATCGAACTGCCGACCTCTCCCTTACCAAGGGAGTGCTCTACCACTGAGCCACATGGGCGCTACGCTTCAACTTAGCGGTCTGGAGCGGGTGAAGGGAATCGAACCCTCGTCGTAAGCTTGGAAGGCTTCTGCTCTACCATTGAGCTACACCCGCACGGGCCACTAACGATTCCTTGCCGCTCACTGCGCTGATATCTTGGTGGAGGAGGTTGGATTCGAACCAACGTAGGCGTAAGCCAACAGATTTACAGTCTGCCCCCTTTAGCCACTCGGGCACCCCTCCGTAGAGAACTGACGATTATGGGGGTGCATCACGCTCCTGTCAAGCACATCCGGAAGATTATTTTCACTTTCTTCCCGACTTCTGCTTCCCGCCGATCCCGCCCTCGCCCGGCTAAGGCAAGCGCGAGATGTTGCCGACCGGCGCCACATCTTCGTCAGACTCCGCCTTCAACGCCGATCTGCATCCGCGCTAAAAACGAAAGACCGCCATCATACGGCCTCTTTCGCACAATGCCAAGCGGGTAGACACAAAATTTCGGCAAATTTCGTGCCGGGCGGCTTTGATGAGCCGGCTGGCGGTTGTTTGCGGGAGGGTCGGGACGCTTCCGGCTCCGAATAAAGCGCCCTGCAGCGGAGCCGCGGATCGCCTGGCGTCGATTGCTGCGGGTCCCGCGTATGGGCAAGACCTTCACCGTTCCGGCGATTGCAGCGGGCCGGCTCCGTCATCGAATTCGGTCGCTGCTGCGTTCCTTCGCGGCTTCATCGGAACGCACGATACCGTCCGGAATTACTCTCCTACGCTAGTGCAAATCGCCGAGCGCCCGCTTGCTCTGAAACGACATTCTTCGCGGTCGCAACCGGACGCAGCAGAGCGCCGGCAAGCACCCCGGTGCCGCACGAGGCCGACCGGGACGATCCGACTTCAGGCCCTGGCTAACGGCTTCGCCACGAGGACCAAGAGGTATGCCCGGCGCCTGGGGTTCATCAACAGTTGAAGGCCGCACTCGATGCCGGGTACACGGGTTGGCGGTCGTCGTGCAGCGCGCACAACCGGTGAATCAGCACGCGCTGGTCCGGCGACGTCCCGCAGGATACATCCGGCAATTCTGCGGGCTTTGCGATGCTTGCAGCCGCTACTCGGCAACGACGTGCGCGAGGTCCGGCAGTCCCCATAACGTCGCTACCGCCGCGCCAAATGATCCTTCCGCTCGACGCCTTACGCCCCTTCGTTGAGGCCACCTAACGCCGCTCGCCGGCTTATCGCGGCAAATCCTCGGCGTACAGCCGACATCGCAACTGGTCGTGCGCCTCGCCCGCCTTGCCCAGCTGAACGCGACTATCCGCACCGGATTCGACGCAGGCACCTCTCGCCGCACCTCATGCGCCCGAAGTCGTTACAAAACCGATATGTGGCGTCAAAGCGTCGACATCCAACGTGCGCTGTCCGTGTCCGGCAATGCTCGAGCTGATGCGGGATCAAGGTCCAAACACGGCGCACCCGCGTTCACCTGTCGGAGCCCCCCCCATTCGGCGACCCGAGTACGATACGCGCCGAACGCCTCCAGGCGTCGGCGCAGACAGCACATAGTTCAAGCCGATGGGTGAATGGCAAAACCGCGTGGGCGGTGCAGCCTGTTCGCTCATCGAGGAAATTTACGCGTTAAAGGGCAGTGGACGAGCGGATGTCGAAAGGATCCGCGCCGATTTTGGTCTTGTCCGAGCCGCTATACACACGGCGCTGCCGGCCCCTTGGTCGGGTCGCTTTGATCAAAGTCAAGAGGACGAGATGGCGGACTGCAGGAAGCGGAAGGTGGGTCGCACGATCGCGCTTGACGATACGCAGCGAGGAGCCAAGAGCGGTCTTGACCGAGGATACGAGCAGTAATCGTCGGAATCGCCGGAGATGGAAGCGAGGGAGGGAGTTTGATGTTGCGATGGCTTGCGTCAGGGGCAGGCCGACGGACGTAGCCTCGGTAACGCTTCGCTGCGCGCTTTTTAGGACGCTGAAATGCAAAAACCCCCGCCTGGTCGGGCGGGGGTTCTTGGCTTAGGGAGCCTGACGATTACCTACTTTCACACGGGAATCCGCACTATCATCGGCGTAGAGTCGTTTCACGGTCCTGTTCGGGATG